>JBCDFS010000009.1:0-187955 GCA_039177645.1 Pseudomonadota bacterium
ATCGCCGTTTCACCACTCGCAAGGAGATTTCACTCTCCCTGCACCCATCGACTTGGGCGGCGTTCCTGCCCCCAAGACCCCTGACCATTTCATGGAGACGACTTCATCGAGACCAGGGAAGAGAGCATTTCATAGCTACCCTTCCCATGGACCCATCCCATCGACCATGGGGCATGTCATGCCCCTTGGAACCCCGACCAGGAGGAGGACATCGTTCTCCCTCCATGGACCTCCCATCGACCAAGCTTACGCCGCTTGGATAGGCGCCAACGTAACGACGCTGGACCCGATTGTGGTTAGTCTCACTCTTGCCTCAAGATACGCCGACGCCCATTAGTGGCTTGCGCGCAATGGCATTTGGGTCTGCCGCGAACACAGATCAGAACGTGAACACCAGTTTTGCCATATGTAAATATGGTCGTGACTTGCTGGGTTCTGACCCATATGTTGTGCCAAACAGCTTCAGCCGTGCCGACTCGGTCATTTCCGATAACGCGCGTTGCAAGCAGCCAAAAAAGCACCTGCAACGGGGGATGAGCCAGTGTCGTCGGACGTATTCGTGAGCAAAGTTGCACGACTCCGTTCCGGCAAAGCTCCCCGCGTTCTTGACCTGTTTGCTGGCTGTGGTGGTCTATCTCTTGGCTTCCAGGCGGCAGGCTTCGAGATCGCTGGGGCTGTTGAGTACGACCCTGACGCTGCGCGTTCGCATGGGCTGAATTTCCACCCCGGCCAAGACGCGCATGCCAAGGCGATCGATGTCACCGAAATCGGACCGGACGAACTCGCCAAATCCCTTGATCTTGGCGAGACCTCCCAAGCTGTCGATATCGTCATCGGTGGCCCACCGTGTCAGGCCTTTGCGCGTGTCGGACGCCCCAAGCTGCGCGAGGTCGATGCCCATCCTGAAGCCTTCCGGCTCGATCCGCGCGCTAGGCTCTATCAGGAATATCTCCACTATGTTGAGGCGTTTAAACCGATTGCTGTTCTCATGGAGAACGTGCCGGATGTCCTCAATCACGGCGGGCAGAACATCGCAGAAGAAATCTGCGAAGTCCTCGAAGATAAGGGCTATATCGCTGGATACACGCTTCTCAACGCGGCTTTTTACGGTGTTCCGCAAATGCGAGAGCGCATGTTCCTCATGGCTTATCGCCGGGAAGCCGCCGATCAGATCGTGTTCCCAAAGCCATCGCATTGGGTTCAACTGCCCCCCGGTTATGAAGGCTCTAGAGCGGTTGCTCTCAAATTCCTGAAGAAAGACGGGCTGTTAGAAGACGCCTTTGACTATATCGCTCCTCCAGAGGTCAAACCGGACCTGACGCCTGCTGTGACGGCGCGCCAAGCGCTTGGCGATTTACCACAAATCGACGCGCGCAAAGAACTGGCTGAAGGCCGACTCAAACGAGGGGCACGACGCTTTGACCAGCTGATCCCTTACGGGCATGCATCAAAGCTTTCGGACTATGCCAAGATCATGCGGTCTTGGCCGGGCTTCGAAGCGGGGAATGCCCTTTATGATCATGTGATCCGCTACTTGCCACGCGACTATCCGCTGTTCGCGCGCCTCAAGCCGGGCGATCAGTATCCACAAGCCTTCGAACAGGCAAAGGTCATGTTCGCAGAAGCCCTGGAAGTGCTCGCAGCCCAGGGCAAGCCTCTCAAAGAAGGCTCGGCTGCCTATGACGAGCTAAAAAAATCTATCGTCCCGCCGTATGACCCGGGGAAATTCCCGAACAAATGGCGCAAGATGTGGGCCGATGCTCCGGCTAGAACGCTCATGGCTCATCTTGGCAAGGATAGTTATAGCCACATCCATTATGACCATGCCCAGGCGCGGACCATCTCGGTGCGTGAAGCTGCACGGCTGCAATCTTTCCCAGACGGGTTTGTGTTTTCAGGCACGATGAACCCGGCCTTCCGCCAAATTGGCAACGCTGTCCCGCCGCTCATGGCAAAAGCCATAGCAACACAGATGGCCGCTACCCTCATGCAAGTTTCTCAAGAGAGTGATTATGGACATCTCAAAGCGGCAGGAGCTCTATAGGCAGGCGCTAAAGAACGACAAAAGCGCCACGCCCAATACAAGCTTTCGAGATGCATTTGGCGTCTCCAATAGCGCCAAAATAATTGGTCGTGGGTTCTTTTGTTTTAATCTCAATCTTGAGAGCCTTGGGCCAAGCGTTGATCAGCTTGTCGTTCATTGTCTTTTGCGGTTTCCACCAGAAGACGAAATTTATTTTTCGATCATTATCAAAAAAGACATGCCGCAGCTGCGCGCCCGATTGGCTGAAATGAAAGCGGTCGGGACTTCAAAGCCGTGGAAGCGCCCTGGTGACACCGACGAAGTTGAGGACGATAGCGATCAAGATCAAAGCGGTGCAGCCAGTGCTCAAGCCGAAGGCGTGGATGGGGACACTACCGCTGCAACAGATGACAGTGCTCCAAAGGCCGCGCCGCAATCGCCTGATGGCCTCGACTACGCCGCCAAGAACAACAACGTCAAAGGATATCTAGCACAGGATGGGCGGCTCTACCTTCGCAACAAGGGCTTTTTTGATGAGTTGCCCGAAGACTTAAGCACGATCAGCCGTCCGGTCGCCATTGAGAAAATCGTGTTTGCGATCTATCCACCAGCCGCAGCGGCCAGACGCTCGCTCCTGGCGCGCGAATTCGTCGGCTATCTGGGCTCGCTCATTGGGCGGGAAAACATTCATGAGGCACGCTCTGTCTGGCCCGAAACCAATGCGGTTAGCCCTGAAATGGCCCGCATGCCGGATACGATCGACCTGCCAGACATCGAAACCGCCGTAAGCAGCCTTGGCGGGCATTATCCCAATGGCGAGATCGTGCGCTATCACGCCGGGCTCAATTTCTTAACGCACAAGCATTTTGTCATTCTCTCCGGTCTCTCTGGCACCGGCAAAACCCAGCTTGCGTTGCTCTACGCGCGAGCCATTCACGGCAAAACCACTCGTGATGCCGATGATCCGTTCCTCTTTGTTTGCCCCGTCAGGCCCGAATGGACCGACCCGGCAGGTCTGACTGGCTACTATGACGTGCTGACTGATCGCTATGTGGTGCCGCCTTTCTTGGAGGCGGTGCTTGTCGCCACGGCCTTCAAAGACTCGCCCGTCTTCGTCATTCTCGATGAGATGAACCTGGCCCGCGTGGAGTATTATTTCTCTGACGTTCTCTCTGCCATCGAGACGGGTGAAGCACTGCCTCTGCATTCAAACGGTGTTCCGCTTGAAGGATCGACGGGAAGCAGCATCCCCGCATCGATCCCGCTGCCGCCAAATCTATTCATCACCGGCACGATCAATGTCGATGAAACCACAAACCCCGTCAGCGACAAGGTGCTCGATCGGGCCATTCTCATCGAGATGAATGATGTTGATGTCGATGGCTACATCACCAAAATCGAAACCGACCAACCAGCACTTGCCACTGCCTGCGCTGCTTGCCGACCAAATCTCGTTGTTTTGCAAACCATCATGACAGGGCATCGCTTGGGCTTTGGCTATCGATTGGTCAGTGAAGTCATCACCTATCACGACTTTGCCGTCCAAAAACTCGGCCAGAGCTCCGATGACGTGCTGGATCAATTGATGGTTCAAAAGCTTCTGGTCAAACTGCGTGGCTCAGAAGCACAGCGCTCTTTGCTTGAAGAGCTCACCGCGCAACTGTCATCCCTTCCGCGCTCCAAAGCCCTTCTTGATAATCTTGCTGCTGATTTGGATGAGTACGGCGCGTTCCAAGCCAATCGATAAGGTGTAAAGGCGTGTCCTCACTGCATATCATTTCTGAGAACACCGGAGCATCCTGGCAAATCTGGCCCGCTGCCGATGTTATCCCTCCAGGCGAAGTGCGCGAAACAGCCAGCTACATCTTTGAACTTCGCGATAGTGATCGCGCCAGTGAAACGGACCTACTCATTGATGAAGTTCCGCTTGAAGCGCTAAGATCACGCGTTCCAAGCGCTGCACGGTGGCGATGGCAGACCGGTTTCCATGCGGGGGAAGTCGCTGCGGAGCTCAAGACACCGGGACGCAATCCGATCCGGTTTGACCTGATCACCGACCCCGACCGCAAAAAAATCACGCGCGATGATTTCGACACCATGCTGGGCGATATTCTCACAGATTCCTTCGCGCTCTTTGCCCTTACAGCGTTCCGCAAAGGCATAGCCCAGGGCGTCAGCGCCAAGCCGCCCGCCATTGCACGACTAGAATATCTGCGATCGCGCATGGACGAAATTGAACGCGTCCTCAAAGACATCGAGCGGCGTCCACGCCGTCATCTGCGCTCTGAAGAGCGAGTCATGCCGTATCACCAAGTGCGCAAAGCCACTGGCGACGAAGTGATACGCTCTTTCGCCCGTGGACGCGCGGCGCGCATACCGGCCAACACGCGTTTGCCGTCTACGCTTCAGGGCTTCTTGCCACTGGATTTTCGCGTCCGACAACGTTTCAGCTCGTTCGATCTGCCGGAGCATCGGCAAATGGCTGCGGTGCTATCCTCGTGGGCCGCATGGCTTAACGCTTCCGCTGATCAACTTGAAAGATTAGCCACCACTCGCGATGAAGAGACGAGCCGCTCCGCTGGCCTTTGGGCCAATCGCTGCCGACGCTTCTCACGGCGATTGCTTGCAATGCGCAACGCTGATCCGCTCAAAGATTTGCCTGCTGCAGCACCTCAGCTCCAGCTCACATCGTTGTTTCGAAGCGATCCCAACTATCGCAAGTTTTACAAGCTGTATCAGCAGTTTAACTTGGGCTTAGCCTCTGTTTTTGGGGATTTTCTCAACCTGCCATTGGCTCGCACCTTCGATCTCTACGAGCTCTGGTGCTTCTTGCGGCTTGTTCATGCCGGTGTGAAGGAGTTCGGCCCAGCGGCGGTGGATTTCAACAACCTCTTCATACGCGACGGAGTGGGCGGGCTCACTATCGCGGCAAGCGCTGTCACCGTGACAGTATCCTCGGATTGGGAGCTTATGTTCCAAAAACGCTTTGACGAGTTTTGGAAAGCCGATGACAAGCGCGGCTCCTTCAGCCGAACCATGACGCCCGATATTGTTCTGGCTGGACCATCACCCAAAGCGACGGGCCCATCCAAACTCATAGTCCTTGACGCAAAATACCGGATAGACACCGCGCTCAATGACGCGATCAGCTCGACCCATACCTATCGCGATGCTCTGGTCGAAGACGTTGGCGGGACGGATTTCCCTCGCATCGTTGAAGCGGCCTATCTGCTAACGCCTTACATCCCTGATGCCGGTAGTTCCACCTATCAGAAGACGGCCATGCCGGGGCGACTCTTTCACCCGGAATACCGCTCAACCTTCCGCTTTGGTGCGGCAACCTTGAAGCCGGGCATGCCATTAGCCGATATCTGCGCTTGTCTTCGTGCCATTATCAAAGACGCACAAGGCAAACCGGCAACGCCATAAAGCGTGACACCAATGGATGTCCTCACCCAAGACCAACGCCGCAAAAATATGCGCAGCATTCGAGGCCGTGGGACCAAGATTGAGCGTCTTCTTGGCCATGGGCTTCATGCCCGGGGTTTCCGGTATCGGTTGAACTTGAAGCGTTTGCCCGGATCACCCGATCTCGTTTTCGCCAAACACCACGCGGTCATCTTTGCCCATGGTTGCTTTTGGCATGGCCACGACTGCCACCTGTTCAAAGTGCCTGCGACCCGGAAAGACTTCTGGCTTACGAAAATTGACACCAACACTGCACGCGATGCCCGTAACGTCATCGCGCTTGGTGATCTAGGGTGGCGTGTTTTGGTCGTCTGGGAGTGCGCCTTGCGCGGACGAAGCAAGCGCCCGCTGCATATCGTGTTGGATCAATGCACTGAGTTTTTGCTTGGGACGAAGACCAGCGATGAGATCAGAGGGCTGCCGGTCCCATAACTTCATGACGGCAACAGCGGGCTTGGTTCAACAAACAGGGTCGCTATGCTGGGAGTGGCAGACATTCCTTCGCCTTGGACAGGACGCGAGCCGATGCGGGCAGATACCATGCATTCATTCGCTTATCCCAAGATCGATTGGTTACAAATCCATCCCAATCAAACTCAAAGACCCGATCCAGCGTCCAGTCCTCGTTCAGTTTCACAACCAATATGAACTCGAATAGCTGTTTGTCGGGTGCGTCCGTATCGGGATAGACCGTTCCTGTCTTCTTGCCCTTGCACACCGTCTTGATCGAGTATCGCTCGCCCTTGCGCGAGATCGCATCAATGTTGGCGGTGCCAGTTGGGGCCGCCAAAAGATTTGGGTAGCCCGGTGTCACATTAAACAGATCAATCGCCAGTTTCTCACCCACGGCTCCCACGGTCAGCGCCAACCCGCGTTCTCGCATTTCGACTTCAAGCGCCCCACGCAGTTGCAACAATTCGTCATCCGGCAAATGGCTCAGATCATCGATTGACCAAAGCCCAAGTTGTTTCAACTCGTTTGCCTTTGTTGCTGTCTTCTGCCCAGCCAAATCGCGTACCCTTTTTTAAGAACGATAGAAAAGCACTATAAAATCAATATCATTGATGTTGGCAATGAGCCAGCAAGCGGCCAGCATTCACCAACCAATCATCGCGATCTGCCTGCATCGTTTACGCAGCATGCACAAGTGGTCTTGCTTTGCGCGGACGGACCAACGCAACGAAGTGCCGTGCGCGTGTGATGCCAACCCGAAGCAGGCGGCGTGATGCAGCGAACTCAGGCGCTTCGTGATCGGGAAAGAAATGGCTAGCATGCAAGCCTTCGACCATGACAACCCCGTCGAACTCCTTGCCTTTTGATTTGTGTATGGTCATGAGCGAAACGCCCTTTGGATCGCGCTCCAGCCCAATCAGTTTCTCCTGATCCAAAACACTGCGGATCATGCGCGCTGCGCCTTCATAGGTTCCGCGCTCCATCCATCGTCCAGCGAGCGTGGTGGCAAGGGTGTCAGAGGCGCGAAACAGCCTGACCATCCTCGCATCCTGAAAAATCGCCTTAAGGTCGTCATGGACAAGAAATGCGGTTCTTACGGCTTTCCAATCGACAACCGGATCACCAGAAAGCGCTGCAATCTGATCAATGGCCCCTTCGAGGGTTTTGGGGGAGCCATTTGTAAGGGATTTCCCTTCAGCTATCCGTGTCTTGGCTCTGCGAAAGCGAGCTGCGCGGGTGCCCGCTGTTGCAGCGCCGCGTCCTCCATATCGCTCGCAGTAATCCTTCTTCACCAGAAAATACTCTTCGATCTTGTCGTGCATGGCGTGTCTGGCTGTCTGGCTGCCAAGCGAGACAAATTCGAGCGCAGAGGCCATCGCCACACCAGCCGATGCTGATAGTTCCTGGTCCCAAACGATGTCGTGAGAAACGGGTTTGAGGGCATGCCCGTTGAAGCTGTGCTCGGCCTCAAGAATATCCGCGATTTCTGCAACCAGGTCGTTACTGCGCGCAAGCACTGCCACCGTTGGATCGTCCACGCCACGTTTGCGCAGTGTCGAGAGCGTGGCCACAACGGCGAAGTGGACCGATGCTGCAAATTGGCTCTGATAATCGTAGAGTAGGCGTTTGACGTCGTTGCTTTTGGGAAGTGGTCCTGTCCCGCTCAACACACAATCGGCATACGCCAGAATATCGCTGTCGGTGCTTCGATAATTGTCCCCGGCAAGATCGACTTCGCAGAGCGGAATGTTTGTCTTGAGGATGTCCAACCGATCAGCACGAACCCCCGGCCGAAACGACCCTTCGAATATACGTTGCTCAGTATCAGCGAGGAAAAGCGTTTGGGTGACGGCGCATAGCTGTTGGACAAACCGCCACTGCTCATCATCAGAGTCCTGAAACTCATCAAGGATAATCAGGGGAAATAGTCGCCCCATCCATGCGCGCAGATGCGCGCTGCCTTCCAAGAGCTCTCCGGTTGCCGAGGCGAAAAGATCAAAGCAAACGATACCCTGGTCGACTTTGAGCCGTTTGCTTTCTAACACCCAATCGCCATCAAATTGCGTGCGCCGCGCGCCTTCTTCCGATGGGGCCATCATTCGAAGGGGCCTCCCCCCGAGCAAGCGCCCGTGGCATCGCAGCATGTCCCAACAAAAGGAGTGATACGTGCGGACGTCGATGCGTTTCATCTCGTCCTTTGTCAGAATTTCGCGGCAGCGTTTGAGGATTTGCTGCACGGCTGCACGCGAAAAACTCAAAAACAGAATGCTCTGACCAGGGTGCAGCGTGTCGAGAATGCCCTTGGCTTTCAAAAGTGCCAGAGTGGTTTTGCCCGAACCCGGCCCGCCAATCACTAGAGCATGACCGGGCTCATCTATGACCGACTGACGCTTGTCACAGATCGCAAATCCCATGGCTTACACTGTGTCCGCAGCATCAACATCGGGAGGACCGGAGTCACCCGCGCTTGTGTCTGAATCGTCGCCGTCACTCTCGTCCTTCGTTTCGTCGAGGTTAGGAAGCGCCATCTCCGTCGCAACAGCATTAAGGAAGGTCTTCACGGTCGCGGGCAGCTCTTCGAGCGACTGACATTGCTCAATCAGGAGCGCTGCGAAGCCTGACCCTTTCTTGGCCGCCAAGACAGTTTTGGACAATGCCAACACATCGTCATCGCTCCCGGGATCAGGCAGATATCCTTTGTCGGTGGGATAGTCTGGATGTTGCGCTGCCTCCGCCAGGAACCGACGATGAACCGCTGGAGGAACCTCTGCAATGAGCAGGTCCTCAGTACCGGCATAGGCCGTTTCGCAATTGAGACTGTAAGCGGCAAGGTCAGCCGATTGCTCTTCGGTCCAGGCGGTATTGGGGTGGTCATGGAAGGCAAACGTCGTCTTCTTAAGCGCGTTGAAAAACGGCCCCCATTTCGGAACACTCGATTGTGTACCCGCATCAAAGACACTCACGCCAATCAAGTCGAGCGGTGCGTAAATATCTGATTTGTATAGAAATTCGTACATGTAAGTCGCTGCCATCAACATCTTGGCTTCCGTATCGCCTTCGGCAACGATTACGCCGCGTGCGAGCACGGCCTCGGCCAGCTGCCTGCGATGGCTCCGCAATGTGCGATGCTTTATCGCTTCCGTGGGAATGCTATCCGATGACAGTATTCCGTCATTGCGTGAGACAGCTTTCACGCTCTTAAGGTCAAACTCTTCTATCACATAAGGGGAGTGCGACGTGATAACGGCTTGTCCCATGTTCCCAAGGAGGTATTTGGCAATCCGCCGTTGCGCATGGGGAGGCAGGGCGATCTCCGGCTCTTCCATCGCAAAGATGATGGCGCGATTGCCTCGCAAATCCGCGATGTGGGTCAAAAGCGCAAAAACAAGCGCGTTGACAGCACCGGTCCCAAGTCTGTTGAAGGGCACCGCGTGATTGCTATCCTGCGACTTCAAGAACAGCTGAACCACCTCTCTCAAATGGTCTCGCGTCAAGTCAGATGCGTAAAAGCCGGTGGCGTCTTTGTCCGCCGACAAGCCGACAAACCGCGCCATGCGATCCTTGATTTGCGTTTGGATGTTTTCGAGCTGGGGGATATCGCCAATGGGCGGGTCCAACGACCGAAGCTGCTTGACTGTGCTTTCCCACATCGACTCTTTGCCGGTATCGCCAAGCCGTAGGATCGTATCGAGAAGAGAGCCTCGCTCCAAACTCAAAGCTCGCCGACCAGTGCGCAAGGTTCGCAAGTAGATGAATCCGCATTGGATTTTCCATTCGCGTGGGAAGAAGCTCAGACCAGCATAGAGCTTGCCATAGTTGTCGTCGTCTTCGCCGACCTCTTCAACGGGATGAGCAAAATACGTCCCACCGACAAAATCGTCTTCGCCTCGATCATAGTACCCAATGAAGGTCAGTGGGAGAGCCCGGCAAATATCAGGACAGTCGGTATCCTCTGGGCTTGCCCCGTCAACATCGACGAACCCGTCTTTGGCATCACTCCATGGACGGGTCTTAGAAAACAGCTTCTTTTCCATCTCTTCTGGCAAATGCAGCAGAACGACATCGATCTTGATGAGTGTGGGGCTGTCATCGTCATTCAAATAGCGTCCAGCATGAAAATCATGCTCGTTCACAATGGGCCGCCGGTAGGCGCGTTCTGGTCCAAGAACAAGTTCAAGCGCTTCGCAGATCGTGGACTTGCCAGCGTTGTTGCCGCCTACAAGCAGAGTATGGCCGGTGAAATCGACGCGGCCTTTTTGAACGCCTCGGAAATTCTCGATTTCTAATCGTCGGACGATCAGAGGCTTGCTTTTGTCAGTGTTCTCTTCGGCCAAGTATTTAACCTATTGTATGTGTTAAATAAAATTCGTCTCGGCAGCTGAGCTCACGCATATCATCGATACGGTGTCTAGGCCGGGCATCATCTGTAGGTAGTATAAAGACCTGCCCGTCAAAAGCGAATGATCTTCGTGGCTTATCCTCAAGGTATAGGCATTGGCCTCTGAACCCGACTGACAGACACGGCATCAATCCCATTTCAGTTGATCAAGCAGTGCCAGCCTTTTGGGGCTGATAGAGGCTTTTCGTTGAGTGGGGCTTGCAGCCCCCAGGCCATCAAGACCAAGCCCGTCGCTTGACGCTCCCGGGCGTGCCCGGCGGTTTCCCCAACCTTCCTCGCTGCGCTCGTGCAGGCCGGGTGATCTCCCTCCACCGGGCACGGTCTTGACCGCCATCCCCCCGCTCATTGGCGCGGGCCTAGTCCCGGTTGCATGCGCAACCGGTATCTTAGGAAAGGCCAATGCAAACAGCCATTTATCAAAAAGTGACCGACAAGATTATTGTCGATCTGGAGAAAGGCGAGCTGACATGGCTCAAGCCTTGGAGTGCGGGCAACATGGAAGGCCGGATTGTCAAACCGCTCCGCCATAACGGCATGCCCTATAACGGGATCAATATTCTAATGCTCTGGGGTGCGACGATGAAAGGCGGGTATCTCTCGCCCTACTGGATGACCTTCAAGCAGGCTAAAGAGCTTGGCGCGCATGTCAAAAAAGGTGAGCGCGGCAATCTCGTGGTCTACGCCAACACCATCACCAAAACCGAAGAGCAGGACGAAGGCTCAGAAGAGACACGGCAAATACCCTTCGTGAAAGGATACAGCGTGTTCAATGTGGAGCAGATCAAAGGCTTGCCGGATCATTACTACACCACACCCGAACCGGTGATTGATCCAGCGTCACGGATAGAGCATGCGGACGCTTTCTTTAGCAATACAAGGGCCGATATTCGGCATGGGGGAAACAGTGCCCACTATGCTGGGGGCAGCGATCATGTGCAGATGCCTGTCTTTGAGTCTTTTCGCAGTCCCGAGGCTTATTATGCCACCCTGGCGCATGAGCTGACCCACTGGACCAAGCACGACAAACGGCTTGCCCGTAATTTTGGCCGCAAACGCTGGGGTGATGAAGGCTATGCCCGCGAAGAACTTGTGGCGGAGTTAGGAGCGGCGTTTCTCTGTGCTGATCTGGCTCTAACACCGGAGCCGGGCACCGATCATGCTGCCTATATTCAAAGCTGGCTGAAGGTCCTGAAACAAGACAAGCGCGCGATCTTTGCGGCTGCCGCTCATGCGCAGCGGGCGGCGGATTACCTGCATGGGCGTCAGCCTGTATCGGACAAATTGGAGGTTGCCGTGTGAGTGGCTAAAGTCTGCTGAAGAATAAATTTGCGCCCGTCCTTGGCGGAATATTTTGTAAGCCTTGGTGTTGTTGTTTGGCGCTTTTGGCTTTTAATTCATGCCGCGTAGATATCTAATCAATCGAACTTTGTGTTTGTTGATGCGGCCAATTGTGCGATCTGCTCCAGTTTCGCCCCATACAATTTTTGCGCCTCCGAGTGATCTTGTGTCCCAAGTCCAATAAGGAGATCTTTCAAACAGTCTCGCCGTATCCCTGTTAGATGTTATTGCATGCGACAAATCTTTTGCTCTTGGAAGCCCCCAATCACTGTACCCGTGGTCTTTACAATTGTCTGCAAACGCTTCGGCTTCGTCCCTATCCATCAGCTCTGTGGCGTCCTTTGCTGCAAAGAATGCAGGGACTAGGTTTATCGGCGATACCCCTGCATAGATGGTTCCATCCGGCATCACTTGCCCAGGTCTTGCGGCCTTTGAAAAGCTTCCAATGACGCGGAAATTGGTCTCAGTTGTTGGGTCTAATGCGACCTCAACTGACTTTCCGTTTCTGTCGAATCCAGTTAATATTCCGTTTGCATTTAGATTTATATCTAATTGCGATACTCCCTTGCTCATAATTTTCTGCAGTTTCAAATAAAAAAGAAATGAAGGTATCAATTATTGTAAATAATTGCAAGTTTTATGTAATTTTTTTCAGCGCTTCGGTTATTTATAAGTAGTGCTGGTCAAAAAACCGTTGCAGCACTATCGCTGCAACGATTTTGGCAAAGAGTGCCGCTGACGCACGCGTCTGATATTAGCAAGCGAGGCCAAGATCACATCCCGCTCTGTTGCGTTGGTGTGTATTGCAGCTAGAAGCTCGCGCAGTTGTGCGTCCAGCTCGTTCAATTGGGCCAAGGTGAGCGGCTCAAGCTCATAAATCGTCCATAGTCGGATCATGGTGGTTTCTCCTGTTCTTCATGTTTTTCTGAAGCCCGGACCATCCGGGCCTTCGTTGAACAGGTCCGACGCATTATCGCCGGTGACGGAAACACCCTTGGGGCACAACGTATGTGGAGCAGGCTTGCCCTTGGTTCCTGATCACTGGCGCATATGCGGCCATGGCATGTGATGGAGGCCCGGAATGTAATCGGGATGACGGACCATGAAAACAGAGGCGCACCTCCGATCCGATTGGCAGAGAATGGCATGCGCTAGAGGTTCTTTGGCCTTGGGCCAGGACGTACAGGCCACGGCAGGGAGACAAATGTTTAAACAAAAACACCGCCGCCGGGACGCCCAGCAGCGGTGCTCTTGATTACAGCGGCGATATTGACCTAGCGGTCGCGGCCCCGATCTTTGCTTGGTTGAGCGATGGGTTTGAAGTTGCTTTTGAGTTTGCTGGTCTCACCCAGGGTAAAGCGTATACGGGCTGGTTTTTCGGTTTTTGCTTGCGATGGCAGGTTGCGTTTGATCCCGCCCATTCCAGGCGGGGCGAGATTGCGTTGCGGCTGGTTCGACCAACTTGGCGCAGGCGCTTTGGGTTTGGCATTGTCCTTATCGCGCAGCATTTCATCGCCATTGTCATTGGCGCGCACAAAGCGGATTTTCTCTCTTGATTCACTCATGGGGAACATGTCCTTTGATTTAGAAAGGTGTGTTGGGGTCATTAGGATCGTCACAAGAGCGGTCGGTGTGTCTTGCTAGCCATCCTGCAAAAAGCTCTTGTAAGCCCAGCACTGCGACATCGCGTTTCGTGTCAGGATCATCGGCTTGGGTACAGCCATGCGGGATAACCTCGCCCTCCATCAGAAGGCCGAGGGTTTGTTCTCCAATTGCAACCGCCGCGTTGAACTCATGCTCTGTGAGGACCAACGTCACGCGATGGGTTGTTGTCTTGGCTGCATCCATGATGGGCTCCCTGGCTCTGGTGGCATTCACCCGGCGCAAGAACTGCGCCGGGTGAAAAGGCGATCATTGAAGATTGACACCCAACTGTTTGAGGTGATCATCCTCGAACCACGGCACTTTGGTGGCCACGATCGGGTTCATGTTTTCGATAAAGATGATCTGCTGAACTTTAGGCAGACGCATCAGCTCATCAGGATAAGCCAGCTTACGTTGAGCCGCTGCGGTCGTATCGGTATTGCCAACACTGTTGGACCCTCCACCATTGCCAGAGCTGGAGCTAAACGTCCGGGAGAGTGCACTGCTCAAGTTCCAAACGGTGGTCTCCCCGCATAGGGCCGAGAAATACTCCGCCGACATCCGATCGCGACTGCCAAAATATTGGATCACACCGGAATTGCCGACAAAGGTCTCCCAACCATCCCCATAGATGCGCTTGAGCTGGCTCAGGTCTTGGACAACCCCGTGGAGTTGCATGCCAAAGCCTGCCATCAGCCCATAGGCTTGCTCGACCATGGTCAACCGTCCGAGAGCGGCCATCTCATCTAGGATGAAGAGCACCGGCTTGTCCGGCTTATCCGTAATGTTGCGGGCATTGACCGTGATCGCTTGCTGAATCATCAGACGCAGCCACCGGCTAAACGCATTCAGCCGATCGGCAGGCAGGATCAGATAGACCGTCATCGGTTGTGTCTTGAGGTCTTCGAACTTGAAGTCGGAGACTGACAAGCTGTCTCGGATTGCCGCACTATCCAGAAAATGCGTTTGGGCCTGAAGCGAGGCCAAGACGTTGGAGAGCAGCTTCTCCTCCTTTTGAAGGGCGCGGGCTCCAGTTGAAGCGACGATGTGATGGGGCGATTCCAACATTCGCTCAAACAGCGCTTTGAGGTCTTCTCCATCCAAAAGCATCAGATCACGCGCGCGGCCAAGATGCCGTTGTCCGGCTTCGCGCTCATCGGTGGCGACATAGAGATCGATCCCAAGATTGAGCGCCTTGGCTTCTTCATCCCAGAAGGTCTCGGCAGACCCACTTGGGATGATTTGCGCATCGCCGAGGATCATGGCGTTTTCGGTCATCTCGACATCGCCAGGATCAAGCCAGTCCATCGGATTGAAGCGCGATGGTTCAAATCCCTCAATCTCAGCAATGCCCCAAGGATCAAGCAGATGCACTTGCTGACCCATGTCCCGCCGCGCTTGGGCGGTCATCATGGCGTTCTCTCCCTTGGGATCGATCACCACACATGAGCCTTCATAGGTCAGCAGGTTGGGAACAATCTGCGACGTGCCCTTGCCGGTACGTGCCGGTGCGACCGTTAAGAGATGCCGGTCCCCACCATAGGCAATCGGGCGCATAGCCTCGCCATCGTTGGCCTCGCCCAGGCGAATACCCTCAGAGCCAAAAACGCCATGCTCTTCAAGCTCTTCAGGCTTAGCCCATTCAGCGGAACCAAATGTCGTTGGTACTTGGCCAAGAGCTTGGAGGGTTTGACCCAGCCAATAGCCGAGGCCAATGCAAAACCCTGCAAGACCAAGAAAGCCAGACAGGCTCCATCCCAGAAACCCGTTGTTGAAAAACACAACGAGCCCGGCCACAGCCACGGCAATTCCAAGGGCCATTTTGCGCAGCTCTTTGGCTTGCGGCGAGATAAACCAGCCAATGGCAAACCCGACCCCCGTCCAGCCTGCAATGACAGCCAGACGTAAAAACCCCAGCATGGTCTCCGATGGTCCGTCATACCCGTAATTGTAGGTTTGGCCGAACAAGCTTTGCCCAAAGGCTGGATCGGGCAACAGTGTGGTGCCAAGCGCTGTTGCGCCTAAGCCGATCAACCCCATGGTGATCATTGAAGGTTGTTGGTGTTTGGACATGAGTGCTCTCCTTTGATGTCCTAGAGGTCAAATCGAGAGCCGCGATCACGGCTCCCTTTGCGAAGCCGTGACGGCGTGTTGGACCGGGCGCGTTCACGCTCCCGGTCATTCGCTTCGAATCCACGTGAAGAACCGCGCAGAAATTGCATCACGTCGCGGGCCAGCAGCCTGCGATCGTGTTTGTGTTTGGTGGATAAGGAAACGATCTGATGTTGCAGCGCGCGCCGATCATCCATCTGCTCGATCACCAGATCATCGCGCTGCCTCTGATCCCGCTTGGCACAGGCAAAAGCATCCGCTGCATTGGTCTCACGGATGGCACGGGCCTTCCCGGTTAAGCGATCAATCAGCCCGCCAAGACCTTTGCGCAGCCGCTCTGATCGCGCTTTGGCTTCGGCTTTGGCGCGGGCCTCTTGTTTGGCGAGAAGTCGCTTCCGTTCTTTGCGATGCTGATCAATGAGGACCCGCCGTTGCTCATCCAGGGGCTCCAAATCCCTTGCATGCCGGTCTTTGAATTGCGCAATGAAGTCTTTGAGCTTGACGGTGACTTTGCTCTTCAGCTCCGATTTGCGGATGGCGACCGACGGCAGATCATCGGAGGACCCCAGCCGCTCGCGAACCTCTCTGGTCTTCAGGCCCAACCATTTGGGAAGAGCAAAGACAGTGCCCTGGACATCCAAGGCGACAAAGCCGCGCCGGTCGCCCTTGGCGATAAAAAACCCACGCTCTTCGAGCGCATTGGCAAAACCCTGGAGACTATCCGAGCGATCCCAGGCATCCCGCATCGCGGATTTAATCTCGCGGGGATCAAGCTTCAGACGCTTGGCCTGTTGCCATTCCCCTAGTGAGAAATTGAGGAAGCTTTTGCCGCCATGGGTACGCAACCCATTAGGCAGGCTCCAACCATGCTCCAAAAACAGGTCTTTGGAGAGGCCCGTCAGCCTGTTCTTAAAATGGGGCAGGTTGATTGCCGTCAGGCTACCCGCATCAATCCGCGACCACACCACATGGGCATGCCGCCGGCCGGCTTTCTCATGAACAACAATCGCCCGAGGCTGGCCCTCAAGACCGAGGGTTTGCTCAGCCGCATCCGCCGCGCTCAGAAAATCTGCTTCGCTTGCCACCGCGTCTTGGGGCGGGTTCAAGCTCAAAGAAAACAGGAACTGCTTGCACTTGGTGGCTTGAGCAATGGCCTGCGCTTCGCGCAGGCATCCATGCAGGTGATCAGCCGCAAAGCCCTTAAGCTCCAGTACCGTGACGTGATCGTTGTCGCGATCATTGAGCAGATGCGCTGCAAGCTGTTTGGCACCCGATCTTTGCGAGCCTTTGAGGATCATGGCGTGAACCTCTTTGGCTGCGTTGCAGCACGCGCAAAGCTCTGTGATGTGGTCTCAGGCTTGTGGTGATGGTCTTCGACCTTCAGGCCCAAGGCCTGCATCAACAGCAGCCGCATGGCCCGCACATCATCACAGGCGCGAGTCAGCTCGGATTTGGTTTGTGCATCGCAGAACAGCGCGCCTGTATTGGCGGCTTTGGCGAGTTGGTTGAGATTGTTGGCCAGTCGGGACGAGCCCAAACAGGCCAAAACCTCGGCCAGCAGCTTCTGGTCTGCCTCTGCCGGTTTACGGCGTTTGCGATAGGTATCAGCTTGTTCTGAAAAGACCTGAGACTTGATATAAGCCCCAAGCGGCATGCCACCGGCTTGCCGTTCCAGCTTGACCCGTTCCTCGAAGCTTAAACGCAGCGAGAACGGCGGTGTGCGCCGCTCTGGACGCTTTCCGCCCATCACGGTCTGGGCCCAGGGGCCCTATATCCATTCTGCTTTAGATCAGTGTTCCAGTCCTGAAGTGTATCAAATAGCGCGTTCGAACTTTCTCTTTCGAGGCGCACCAAAACGCACGGAATCAACCAGTCCGCTTTGGTAGTGGTTTGGTATGGTTCCGGTAGTGTTTTGGGAGTGTCGATTTTTTCATACCGTCGCGGCGCCATCAGGGCTCGATCCACCCATCCGAACATGTGTTGCGGGCCATAAGCCCCTTCGATCACGGGCTAGGTCTATTTCGTATCCACACGCGGTTCGAACACGATACGGATGAAATCTCGGTAGAGCAGCAATTGTCTCGGCAGCAGTGTCTTGTCGACCACCACGCGAGACAAGATGATACCCCCGTCGGTGACCACGGAAAACATATCCGCCAGGTCATCAAGATTGACGGCGATGCGAGGCTCATAGCGCCCGGCAATTTGCTCGATCCGTTCTCGGAAACGGGCGCGCCATGAAAGCACGGCTTTCGCGTTGAGGCTGCGGACTTCCTGATCAAATAGCTGCTCATGATAGCAGACCGAAGCAACAATGCATCCGGGATGACCATTGGGCAGGTCTTCGAAGACCTTTGCCAGCAGCTTGAGCGCGATCAGGAAACTGTGCAGTGGATCTTCACTGAGTTCGTCTGCTTCCTCGAAGACGCGATCGAAGACCAGATCATCCTCCTCGATGTAGCGCTCAAGCAGAGCCCGGGCCAAATTTGTCTTGTCCCGGAAGTGATAGAAAAAACCGCTCTTGGAGATTCCAACCTCGGCGATCAACTCGTCGATGGACGTTCCGGAGAACCCTTTTGCCAAGACGGCTGCCTGAGCGGCTTCAAGGATTTGCTGCCTGGTCGGTGTTGCCAGATTCGCCATTCTCGTTTCCTTGTCGGCCGCGCATTCCATGGAAACTGTACCATAGGTGCTGTACCTTTGGTGCAGTCGTTACAGCTTGCGAATCGGCCCGCGTCACACGGGCAGGGGCAAATCCCGGTTACGCGCCTGATCTCGTTGTAAAAACTTTTTCCAGTCTGACTGTCCCGCGAGTTCACTGCGGCACGGCCAAAAACCCCTGTAGACGAGTGGTCGATATTTGGACGTGCTGCAAGACGGGGGTTTTGGCGTCTTGCCTGCATGCCATATCGAAACGGAAAACAAAAATTGAGTAAGGAGACCAGCATGGGAGAGGACATTTTTTCCCCCGCCGCAAGCGGAGCAAGTCCTGATGCTATTGAACCTTTTCAGGCGGCGATACGCGCGCTGAACATTTATCGCGGTGATCCGGTCGCTTTGGTTGATCAAGCCCTGGAGACTGCGCCGGACTATGCGTTGGCGCATATTCTGAAGGCATATCTTTATGGGTTGGCGACGGAGCCAGACGCCGCAGCCGAAGCGCGGTCGATCGTGGACACCGCACGCGGATTTGCAAAGAGCGATCTCGAAAGGTCGCACATCGCGGCACTGGATTCCTTGCTCGCCAACAATTGGACAGAGGCCGCGGTAAAGCTCGACCATCATAACATGGCGTTCCCGCACGACATTCTCGGTCTGCAGGCCGGGCACCTGATGGATTTCTATCGGGCGAATGCACGGAGCCTGCGGGACCGGATTGCGCGTATTCTGCCGAAATGGTCCGAGGAGCAACCCGGCTATCCCATCGTCTTGGGGATGTATGCTTTCGGGCTGGAGGAAGCCGGCGAATATGCCCGCGCCGAGGCAGTGGGGCGCGAGGCTGTGGAGCGTGAACCGCTGGATTGTTGGGCGCACCACGCGGTTGCGCATGTGCTTGAGATGCAGGGTCGTGCCGAAGACGGCATCGACTGGATGGCAACACGCGAACCGCACTGGTCCGGGGACGACAATTTCTTCAAGGTCCACAATTGGTGGCACAAGTCTCTCTACCATTTCGATCTTGGCCAGTCCGATGAGGTGATCCGCCTCTACGACACCCGAATTCGGGACGTGGAAAGCGACGTGGCGCTTGATCTGGTCGACGCATCCGCTCTGCTCTGGCGGCTGCATATGGAAGACCACGATATCAGCGATCGCTGGGCAGACGTGGCGAAGGGCTGGGACAACCATGCCGATGGCCGGCTCTACCCGTTCAACGACTGGCACGCGGCAATGGCCTATCTCGGTGCCGGGCGCCATGACGAGGTCGACCGATTGCTTGCGCTTTACCGGTCTGCGTCCGCCGATGGCGGCGAAACATCCCGATGGGCAAGAGCGACCGGGCTCCCCTTGATCGAGGGCTTCAAGGCCTTCTGGGAAGGTCGGTACGAAGACGCGACCGGTTGTCTTCACCGCGCAAGGTTCATCGCCAATTCATTCGGCGGCAGCCATGCGCAACGCGACATCATTGACTGGACACTGACCGAGGCTGCGGTGCGCTCAGGGCGCAGTGGTGTGGCGGAAGCTCTGGCGAACGAAAGGGTGGCCACGAAGCCGCATAGTCCGATCAATGCAAGGTTTGTGCGGCGCGCTAAGACCTTGCAAGCGGGAGCACTGGCCGCTGAATAGGGCCCAGCTTTCGGCCAAAGAGGGGCGGCGGTTCATTTGGAATTGCCGCCCTGTGAGACACAGTCGTAACAAGCTTGCCCTTCTGCCAAGGCCCTAAGTGTCGGAACGCGCAGCTCTGACCCGACCCTGCGATGCGGAGAAGTCCGGCTTTGATCAGACTTCGCGCGGCGGTTCGTCAAATCTCGGTTCCGGAAAGCCAATTTGATGCTTGCTGTGAACCGCGGTTCATAGCGTAGCGCGGTAGTGGTCGAAGAGGAGGTTCGTGTGGCCGAGAACGCACCGGAGATTGCTTGCAGTCTGACCCAGCCCGAATTCCGGCGCAGAAAGGCGGACATCCGCCAAACCCTGATGCCTCACCTCGTCCGCTCGGTTCAAGATGACGGCGCAACGCATTTGGTCTTTGCCAGACCCGCAGTGTCGCGCGCGAAGCTTGAGGATCTGATCGCGCTTGAAGCGGCCTGCTGTCCGTTCCTTCGCTTCGAACTCCGCGAGACGGAAAAAGAGATCGTGCTCACGGTTTCTGGCCCGGCGGGAAGCGAAGAGCTGGTGCGTGACCTCTTTGCGTGCGAGCCAACCGTATCTTGCGGAGCTTCGGACGGAAGTTAGCAAGAGACCTGTTTCTGGCACGCCGATGGTGCGCAAACATAAGCCCATGCTTGCGGACGGCTTGGCCTCTGGCTGATGCCTTCTCTACAAGGGGGCAGCGATGCGAGGGGCCAGGATGCAAATTTCAGAAGCTGCCAAGAAGACCGGTTTGAGCGTTTCCGCGATCCGCTTCTATGAGAGGCGTTCGATTGTCCGGCGTCCGAGACGTGAAGGACGGAACCGCGATTATTCCGATGAGGATCTCCGCGCGCTTCATTTCGTGCGCAGGGCTCGGGCGCTTGGCATGCCGCTCCGAGACATCGCAGGCATTCTGCACCGGCCATGGGCCGAGGGTGAGATGGCCGGGAAGGTTTCCGAACATCGTCAGACCATTCAGGCGCAGATCGAGGCGCTCAGGCGGATGGATGATGCGCTATCCCGGCTTGAAACATGCAAGTGCCATGGCGTGCACGATTGCGAATTGGCGAATGGCGATGATTGAAACCTTTGGATTCCTGACCGTTTGCTGCATGGTGACGTTCTACGCTCTGGAGGACAGAGCGCCGTTTTTCACCCTCGCTTTCGCTGGAGCCTGCCTGAGCGCAGCGATCTATGCGTTCCTGATCGGCTCCTATCCGTTCATGCTTGCAGAAGGCGTCTGGTCGATGGTGGCCTTCAGAAAGTGGGCGCTCAGCCGAACTGCTGAGACAGATCGAAAATAGGGCATTTTTCGTTGGGAAAGGATGCCCGGCGAAGCTTGGCTGCGAAGCCTCGCAGGACTGCCCGATCCTGTTTCCTAAGCGTGGTCCCCCCCTGGGGCGGCGCCCCAGAGCGCGCCTCGTTCAGCTGAACAACATCTGCAGATCCGCCGACGACCGCTTGCCGAGATCGTCACGGTGATTGGTCAGGAAATTGTCCATGGCCTGGCGCCCGGCGTCTTTCAGCTGGACCAGGAGCGCGCGGTTGAGCGCCAATTTCGTCGCCACGCCGAGCTTCGACATAAAATCGTCGTCACGCACCGAATGGACGAAGTTCTCCTTCATCACACCGCGTTCCATCTTGCCCTCGTCGATTAGGCGATTGACGAAGTTGATGGCACGAAGTTCGCGCAAGAGTGAAGAGTTGAAGCTTATCTCATTGATGCGGTTCAGAATTCCCTGCGCCGTGGTCGGCACTTCGTCGCGTTCGAGCGGGTTGATATGGACGATGATGATGTCTTGCGTCTCCGTGCTCGCAAAGAGCGGGAAGAGCGCGGGGTTCCCCATATATCCGCCGTCCCAATATGCCTCCATCCGGTCGGTCTTGCGGTCGTAGATCTCAATCGCCTGGTAGAGCGTCGGCAGGCAGGCCGAGGCAAGAATCGCATCGGGCGAAATGTCCTGGCCCTCGAAAATGCGGGTCTTGCCGGAGCGCACATGCGTGGCGGTGATGAAGAGTTTCGGGTCCTGATCCGCGCAAACCCGATCATAATCGAGCAGGTTTTCAACGGTTCGGCGCAGCGGATGGTAGTTCAGCGGGTTAAGCTGATAGGGCGAGAAGGCACGGCTGACCGTGTCTGCGGCGATCACGGCCGGACTGTTCTCCAAAGCCCGCGCGATAAAGCTTGGATTGGGCGACAGCGCGTGGAGCCATTCCAGGATGGCGTCGGCCATCACGCCGTCGAGCCCGGCGAGGCTCAACCAGAACTCGGACAGCGATTCGCGGGCACCCTCGCGGCCGCCATTGACCCATCCATGCTTGAGGGCCGCGGCATTCATGGCACCGGCGGACGTGCCGCTGATGCCTTCGATTTCGATGTCTTCTTCCTCGAGGAGACGGTCCAACGTGCCCCATGTGAAGGCGCCGTGGGCGCCTCCACCTTGGAGGGCAAGATTGACGGAAACCGTTTTGCGGCTCACAGGGCCGTCCATCCGCCGTCAACAGAGATCGTGGTGCCGGTGATCTGCTCGGCGGCGGGCGAGCAGAGGAACGCGACGGTGCCCCCCATCTGTTCGACGGTGGCGAACTGTTTCGAGGGCTGCCGTTCCAGAAGCACTTCGCGGATGACGGTCTCGCGATCCATATTGTATTGCTTCATCGTGTCAGGGATCTGCTTTTCCACCAGCGGGGTGAGCACATAGCCCGGGCAGATCGCGTTGGCGGTGATCGGCTCCTCCGCCGTTTCCAGGGCCACCACCTTCGTCATGCCCACGACACCATGCTTGGCGGAGACATAGGCCGATTTGAAAGGCGACGCGGTCAGCCCGTGAGCGGACGCAATGTTGACCACGCGGCCCCAACCTTGTTCGCGCATAATGGGCAGTGCCGCAGCGGTGGTATGGAACGCAGATGTGAGGTTGATCGCGATGATCCGATCCCAAGTTTCAGGCGGGAATTTGTCGATGGGCTCGACATGCTGGATGCCGGCATTGTTCACCAGGATATCGACCTGGCCCAGAGCGTCTTTCGCCTTAGAGACGAGTTCGCGGCATTCCCCGCCATGGGACATATCGGCCTTGATGTAGACCGCCTTGACGCCGTGCTCTTCGGCGATCTTTGCCGCGAGGGCGTGGTCTTCCGGATTGTCGGAAAACGAGTTAAGGACGACATTCGCACCAAGCTTGGCAAGCTCTTCGGCAACGCCGAGACCTATCCCTGAATTGGAGCCGGTGATGATGGCGCATTTGCCCGTGATGGACATGGATCCCTCGCATTCTTGTCTAGAATGCGCGGATCATATCGACCGCAACTGCGAACAAGCAAGGTGCGGGAGTGCGTCCCACAAAAAAAGACGCCCTCACGAGGAGGGCGCCAAGTCATTGAGGCAGGTTTCATACAGGCAAGAAACCTATCGAGCAGTGAAACCCTTATACAAAATCAATAATCTATCGCCAAGCCAAAAATCGTGATCCGCGCGCTGCTCGGCCCTGATAAGATCGATAACGGTTAACGGAGGACAGAAAGAGTGATCGGATCGCCACACCGACAGGGCTTGAAATGGCTTGCCTTTTGCCTCGCGCTAACCCTGCCGCAAGCGACGCTCGCGGAGCCCAATCACGGTATCGCTATGTATGGTGAGCCAGCTTTGCCACCTGATTTTGTGTCGTTGCCCTATGCGAACCCCAACGCACCGCAGGGCGGGCGCATCGTCTTTGGCGAGGTTGGAAGCTTCGACTCGCTCCATCCTTTCATCCTTAAGGGGCGCACACCCTGGGGAGTGGGATCGCATGTCTTTGAGACGCTCATGGCCCAGAATTGGGACGAGCCGTTCTCGCTCTATGGCCTTTTGGCCGAATCAATCGAGACCGGACCGGAGCGCGATTGGGTCGAATTCACCCTTCGCGAAGAAGCGCGATTCTCCGATGGAAGCCCGGTCACGGTCGAGGATGTCATCTGGTCGATGGAGACGCTCGCAGCTCAAGGGCAGCCGCGCTACGCTGTTGCATGGGCGAAGGTCGCAAAAGTCGAGCAGACCGGGGAGAGATCGGTCCGGTTCGAATTTGCCGAAGCGGACCGGGAATTGCCGCTTCTCATGGGGCTGCGGCCCATTCTTAAGAAAGCGGATTGGGAAGGTGTCGACTTTTCGGCGAGTTCGCTACGGGTCCCGACGGGGTCTGGCGCCTACACGGTCGGAAGGTTCGAACCGGGGCGCTTCATCGAGTTCGAACGCAATCCTGACTATTGGGGCGCATCCCTGCCATACAATCAAGGATTGTATAATTTCGACGTCATCCGATACGAATATTTCGTCGATGCGGGCGTTCGCTTTCAGGCAGTTAGGGCCGGGGACGTCTCGTTTTACCGCGAAGACTCGCCCCTGACATGGGAGACCGAATACAATTACCCCGCTGTGCTTGACGGGCGGACAATTCGCGATGCCATCCCGCATCGCCGTCCTTCAGGGATGCGGGGCTTCGTGTTCAACACGCGGCGGGTGCCGTTTTCGGACTGGCAGGTCCGCGAGGCCCTGATCCAGGCCTTCAACTTTCAATTCATCAATCAGACTTTGAACGGTGGTGTTCTACCTCGGATCACCAGCTATTTCTCAAATTCCGATCTGGCCATGTCTCACGAGGCGGCAGGGCCGATGGTGCAAGCCTTGCTGGAACCCTATGCCGCGGATCTGCTGCCCGGTGCGCTGGATGCCTATGCGCTCCCGGCCTCGGATGGCTCGCCGCGCAACCGCCGCAATATGCGTGCCGCGACCGGGCTCTTGCAGGAGGCGGGCTGGCAGGTGGAGGATGGTGTTCTGCGGAACGCGGATGGGGAGCCGTTTCGTTTCGAGATCCTGATTTCAGGGATCAGCGACCGGTGGGCGGGAAATGCCGAGGGCGTGGCCAACCTCTATGCAGATGCGCTCCGTCAACTCGGGATCGAGGTGACAATCCAGCGGGTGGACAGCGCACAGTATAACGAGCGGATCTCGAGCTACGATTACGACATGATCGTCGCCGCCTGGAACCTCTCGTTGAGCCCAGGCAACGAGCAATACCTTTATTGGGGCAGTGCGGGGGTCGAGACGCCCGGGACGCGGAACTATGCCGGGATCGACAGCGCGGCGGTGGATGCGATGATCGGCGCGCTCCTGACCGCCCCAGACGAGACGGCGTTTCGCGCGGCGGTCCGCGCGCTAGACCGGGCGCTCACCACGGGCCGTTATGTGGTGCCGTTTTGGTTCAACAACGAAAGCTACATCGCCCATGCCGCCGATCTGCATTACCCCGACGCGCTGCCGGTCTATGGCGACTGGATCGGCTGGGCGCCGGATGTCTGGTGGCAGGCGACGGATTAGGCGCGCATTGGGCCGAGCTCGCCCAGAAACTGATCGAGCCGCTTGATCCCGCCGGGCGTCCAGCCAAGCGCGCGGAGCTTGTCGGTGGCCATGACGCCGGGAGGCGTTCCGTCAAAGCGCGAGGGCAACGGGTGCGCGCACGCGGTGAGGCGTTGAACCCGGGCGAGTAGATCATGGCGGTCGAGCAGGATGTCCGAGGCGTTGAAAGCACCTGTCGCGGACGTCGCGAGCAGGAGGTCGACGGCGGACGCCAGGTCTTGCCCATGGAGTTCGGTGCCGATGCGGGGGGCGATGGGCGTGCCTGCGAGGTACTCTCGGAACAGGTCTTCCCATTTGTGTTGGCCGTTGCCCGGCGCGGCGCCGTAGATGCCGGTGGCGCGCAATGCGGCAGCGGCGATACCGGGGCGGCCCGCGAGATCGTATTCCAGGGCCAATTTGAGCTGACCGTAGAGCGAGTCTGGCTCCGCCACGTCGGTCTCTCGCAGCGTCTCCCCCCTGCGCGCATCGGCGTAGACTGCGCGGCTGGAGAGCAGCACGATACTTGAGACGCCAGCGCGGATTGCGGCATCGAAGAGCGCGACCGAGCCGTCGTGATTGCGCGCCCAAAAGCCCTCGGGATCGTTGCCTTCGCCGCCGCGATAGGCGCCGGGGATGTGGTCATAGGCGCAATGCACCAAGGCATCTGCTTGCGGAAAGTTCGGGCGCAGATCGGTCAGCGTCCAGGGATGGAGTTGATGGGGCGGGCAGGGCGTCCGGCCGAGGAGGGCGATCGTGTGCCCCTGGGCGTGGAGATGCGCGACAATGAAGCGCCCGACATAGCCCGTGCCGCCCGTCACCAGCACATGCATCAGGCGGGGTCAGCTCCCGCCGGGCCGGGCAGGGCGGCGATATCCTCCGGGAGCCCCTCACCGGTGTAAAAGGCGCGCCAAAGCGCAATGAGCGGCGCGAGCCTTTCGGCCTTCGGATTGTCCTCTTGCCACGGCTTTTCATACTGGAAGTGGAGCACGCGGATCATCGACCAATCCCAGAGCTCGGGCATATTGAACCAAACATATTGCAGCATGTTGTCGTAGACCGGCAGGCCGTTCCACTCTGGAAAGAAGGACTGCAAGAAAGTCTGATCGGTGCGCTTCCAGAACGCATCGGGCGCGTCGAGGGCCGCGAGCATGGCATCGAAGGTCTGGGGATCGGGCCGGGCCGTGAACACGCCGGAATTGAGACGCCGAAAATCGACGAGGCTCTCATAGACGTTCGGCGCAGCGGAAAACTCGGGGTAGTCGAACAAGCGGTCGATGTTGTGCAGGACAAGCGCGTCGGCATCGATGAAAACGATCTTCTCGTACTCCGTCAGCTGCCAGAGCCGGAGCTTGACGAAATTGTCGAGCGGTGTGTGAAAGCTCGGCTTCTCGCCCTTGGTAAAGGGGTTGCGCCCGTGGATTTCGCGCTTCGCGTGGGCTGTGTTGAACGCATCTGACGTGGGCAGAAGGTCTTGGCAGGTCAGCTTGGCGCCAAGGGCTACCAGCGGCGCGAGGGTCGCGGGCGCAACGGCTGCGGTGTGCATCACGACAATGTCGGCGCTTGTGCCGGTCAGGCGGATCGACCGCACGAGGGCAATTGCGCCCGGCAAATAGGCATCGTTCGTCACCAAGGTGACATAGGCGTGGGAGGACATAAACAGGCTTCTCCAGGCCGCGCACCGTCCGGCCCGGAGCCCGAGCGGTGGGGCGTCCGACTAAGAGACCGATTTGAGCGAGCGCTGCTCGGGGTCGTGCTCGACCACTTTGGCGATCTCCTTCGTCCAGGCAGACACGGCCGCGACACGGCTGCGATCAACGCGGTAGGAGAATTTCTTCGCCACCTCGACCACCTCGTCGAGCAGGCCTTCTTCGAGGGTGATCGGGTTGAGCCCGAGATCGAGGAACTGCTCGTTGCGCACGATCAGGTCGTTCTCGGCGGCTTCCTTGCGGGGGTTCGGCAGCCAGGCGATTTTGGCGCCCGTGAGGGTCGCTACCATCTGCGCAAGGTCGCGCACCCGGTGCGTCTCGGTCATCTGGTTGAAGATCTTCACCCTGTCGCCCCGCTTTGGCGCGTCTTGCAGGGCAAGGTCGATGCAGCGCACGCTGTCTTGGATATGGATAAAGGCCCGCGTCTGGCCGCCTGTGCCGTGCACGGTGATCGGATAGCCGATGGCGGCCTGGATCAAGAAACGGTTGAGCACCGTGCCGTAATCGCCGTCATAGTCGAAGCGGTTGATGAGCTGGGCGTGGCGCTTGGTCTGTTCGGTATGGGTGCCCCAGACGATCCCCTGGTGGAGGTCCGTGATGCGAAGCCCATCATTCTGGGCATAGAACTGAAACAGGATCTGATCGAGGCTCTTGGTCATGTGATAGACCGAGCCGGGACGTGTCGGATAGAGAATGTCGAGATCCTTGACCGATCCATCAAGCGTCTCGACGCCGACATTCAGATACCCCTCGGGGATGGCCGCGCCAATCGTGGAATAGCCGTAAACCCCCATAGTGCCGAGATGGACGAGATGAGCATCCAACTCGGTCTCGACCATGGCATTGAGCAGATTGTGGGTTGCGTTGACGTTGTTGGAGACCGTGTAATTCTTGTGGCGGTCCGACTTCATCGAATACGGCGCGGCCCGCTGCTCGGCGAAATGGATGATCGCGTCGGGCCGCTTATCGCTGAGCCATTGCTTGAGGATCTCGTAGTCTTTGGC
This sequence comes from Pseudomonadota bacterium, assembly GCA_039177645.1. GTDB lineage: Bacteria > Pseudomonadota > Alphaproteobacteria > Rhodobacterales > Rhodobacteraceae > Amaricoccus. The sequence continues at coordinate 27,809 of JBCDFS010000009.1, forward strand.
GAGGTCGATGAGATGAAACTGGATCCGGCGCCCGGTTTCCTGCCGCCAGATCCGGCACCGCTCCTGGATGGAATCCATCGGCGTCAGCGACTGGACGCCTAGTTCGGTGTCGATCCAGCGCCGGCTCAGATTATCCAGGATATGGATCTCGTGATCCGCTTCCGACAAATGCAGGGCTGTCGGCCAGCCTACGAAACCATCACCACCCAGGACCGCGATCTTCATCGGCCTTACCTCTTCCCAACTCAAATTTCGGCGCTTTTAACGCGAAAATGTAACGTTTTGTAGACGCTTTGCACATGCCACCTCATTTCGCCGGTTTGCGAGGTCCGAAACGCGCCCCGTGTTGTCCCAAACCCGCGTCGCTGCCAGCGCCAAGGGGCCATCCGCCGCTCGGCGGCTTGAATGGCCTAAAGTCATCATAAATGACCTGATCATAGTGACGGCTTCGCGTGCACAGATGGCAGGGAATACCTTTGGGCGCTGGCTTCGGCGGGGTGTATCGTATCCCCAATGCAGCCAGCGCATTTTTACGCCCGATTGGATCGCACGGGATTCAAGAGCGTTTGTTCTTTAGCTCCATCATATGTGCTGTAGCGGGAGGCCAGCATGCTTCGCCCAAATTCTGTCTGCAGCTCGCTCTTTCAGGTCATTGATCTTGTTTGCTTTTCTAACGGCTGTGCGTTCGCCTTTAGATGGGTCAGATAGTCCCTGGGGCACCACACCCTGAATTCGGGGCGAGGAGCCTGTGCGCATCGCTTTGCCTTCGCATCGCTCAGGCCAGAGCTTCCTCTTGGGAGAGGATTTCGAGCACCATTGCTGCGGTCCATGTGAAGTGACCGCCGCCGCAGGGCTCAGCCGTAATCGGATCGTAGTATTCTGCAAAACCGCTTGTCTCGATAAGGCGCAAGCTGTCTCGCATAATCCGATCGACCATGCGTGTCTGTCCAGCGCGCGTCAGGCCATCGACGATCATGTAATTGATGATGAGCCAGGACGGACCGCGCCAATAGCGCAGACCATCGTATTGCGGGTCGGTCGGATCGTGGCTCGGGATCAGGTATTCGCATGAGCGGCCCAATTCTTCGATACGCGCAGATATACCCGCCATGCGTTGCGCGGGGATTGCCGCAAAGGCGGGAATAAGCCCGCCAACCGAAAGGCTCTGGACCAGTTTGCCAGCCTTTCGATCATAACAGAGGTATTGGTTATGACTTTCGCTCCACAGGCTCTCCAGAGCGGCGATACCTTTGGTTGCGAAGGCGCGGGACTGGCGCGCCATTTCGGTTTCGCCGAAGCGTTCGGCGAGCTCGGCTAAATCGCCACAGGACCGGAACAGAATTGCGTTGAAGCCCGGGTCAACCACTTGGAAGGGGGAGGCGTCATGCAACTGGCTCGTATCCCAGTTGAGGTCGCGGAACGTCTGAACCAGCTTGATGTAGCGCTCGTATTGCGCGTGGGTCGGCCTGTGTGCCGGATTGGCGTGGGTAATGTCGCGGCGTTGGAAGGCCCCGACCCCCTCGGGATTTACGCGGTCCAGTGCGGCGTCCCAGTCGATTGAATTGTCGCGCCCCGATTCCCATGGATGGATGATCGCGACAAGCCCGGTGCCTTCAGGGTCGCGAGTGCGGAAGAACCATTCGTGCCACGCATGGATTTTTGGCAACAAATACCGAGCGCGCTTCTCGGCGAGGGCTTTGTCGCGGGCCATGGCGACCATCCGGCGGACGGCAAACCCGGGCACTGCTGGCTGAGTGAAACCGGACGTGGGGATCGGACGGTGCGTGCGATACACGTCCGGCCCAGGGAAGTAGCCTTCGTCATGCTCATGAAAGATGATGTGGGGCACCATCCCGTCTTCCCACTGGTGCTCGAAGAGCGTTTCGATCTCAACCCAAGCCCGTTCCTCGTCGAAATGGGCAAAACCAAGCGCGCTCAAGACACTGTCCCAATTCCACTGAAACGGATACAGGCCATGAGTGGGCACCGTGTAGGTGCCCTTGTCATTCCGGCGGAAAACTTGCTTCGCCTGTTCGATCATCTCAGCTCTTGTCATGATCTTGCCTCAGGCGACGGCTAGTGTCGTTTCGGGGTCGAACCATCGGATCCGATCGGCTTGTGGCGCAAAATGAAGCTTGTCACCCGGATGGATGGTGAGGTCGCTGTCGAGCACAGCGCGGAACATCCGCCCGTCCACTTCGCATGTGGCCAGCAAGTGCGCGCCGAGCGGTTCGACGACCTTCGCGACCGCTGGGAGGCCGCTGTCGGCCAGTTGCATGTCTTCTGGGCGGACCGCGAAATTCAAGGCCTTTGCCTGCGCAGCCGGACCTTCCATCCGCTGACCCGCCACATCCCATTGTCCGCTCCCGGCGGGCGTCGCGGGTAGAAAGTTCATCGGCGGGTTGCCAATGAAGCCCGCCACGAATTCTGCGGCCGGATTGCGATAGACCTGGATCGGTGTGGCCGCCTGAACGATCTCGCCTTGGTGCATCACACTGATCCTGTCGGCCATGCTCATTGCTTCGACCTGGTCGTGGGTGACGTAGATCGCGGTTGTCTTGCTCTCGGCCAGAACGCCTTTCAATTCGGCCCGCATCTCCATCCGCAGGAGCGCATCGAGGTTCGAAAGGGGCTCGTCCATCAAGATCACGTCCGGTTCCATTGCCAGAGCCCGCGCCACCGCGACCCTTTGGCGTTGTCCGCCCGAAAGCTCTCCGGAGTAGCGCTTCAAGAGTTGCTCGATATGCATGAGGGTCGCCGTCCGTTCGACGCGTCGCGTCACCTCGTCTTCAGGCAGTTTCTGCATTCGGAGGCCGAAGCCAATGTTTTCAAACACGGTCAGGTGCGGGAACACGGCGTAGTTTTGAAACACCATGGAGATGCCACGATCCTTGGGTGGCAGGTGATCGACCCTGCGGCCCTGGATCCAGACTTCGCCCTCGGTGGCCGTCTCAAGACCGCAGATGATGCGCAGGAGGGTTGATTTTCCGCAGCCTGAGGCGCCGAGGAGCACCATGAATTCCTGGTCAGCGATGGTCAGGTTGATGTCGTGCAGCGCTTTGTAGGCGCCGAAGTCTTTGGCGACGTTCTTGATCTGAATTTCAGCCATTTTCTGTGTTTCCCTGTTTGACCAAGCCGCTTAGCGGTTGGCGATGCCCCACATGGCGAAGAGGTATTTGCGCACGGCGAAGAGGAAGATCAGCGCCGGAACAACGAGGATGAAACCGCCTGCAAATTTCAGGTGCAGCGGCGCTTCGCCGAGGGTTTGGAGGAGGAACGCTGTGAGAGTGCGGTTCTCGATGGTCAGCACGGCCGCCGCGAAGACCTCGTTCCAGGAGATCACGAAGGCAAAGATCGCCGAAGCTGTAATCCCTGGCAGGATGAGCGGCAGCACAACCTTGGTGAAGGCTGTGAACCGCGTGCAGCCGAGCGTCCAGGCGGCCTCCTCGAGTTCGATCGGAATGCCCGAGAAGAGCGAGAAGGTGATGAGAACGGCGAAGGGGATCGCGAGCGTCGTGTGGACAAGCGCGAGACCGAAGGCAGTGTCGTCGAGCCCGGTGCGGATGAAGAGCACCGCAAGCGGCAGCGCTAGAAGCGGCAGCGGGAAGGCCCGCGTGAGCAAGATGAGGAGCCTGAAGAGCTCCTTCCCCCTGAAGTCGAACCGCGACAAGGCGTAGCCGGCTGGAGCACCAATGACGATCGACATGATCATCGTCAGGGTTGCCACGATCACGGAGTTCTTCAGAGCCACCAGCATACCTTCGAACCCAGCGAAGAACCCAATAGAGCCCATGTCGAATTCTGGGATGAAGGATTTGGGGAAGCTGTTGACCGTTTCTGGCGAAGACAGCGTGTTGATGAGCAACAAGTAGAGTGGAACGATCACCCAGGCGCAAAGCAAGATCACGGATGCACCATAGAGGAAGCGCGCGGAGCTTTTGGTCTTGTTGAGATCCGCGGCGACAGCGGCAGCATCGGTCATATCGTGGCTCCTTTCGGTACGCGCAGGGCACGCAGGATGACGAGCGTGAAGGCGATGGAAATCGCTAGAACGATCAGAGCGAGGGCAGCTGCCGCACCGCTGTTTTGGAGATCGAACTGATAGGCGTAGATCTCACCCATGAGCACTGGAAACAGCGTTCCGCCAAGCGCTGCGACAACCGCAAAGACCTCAAACGCCAGCACAACACGCAGGATGAGCGCGGTCTGGAGGGACGGGCGCAAGAGCGGGAGTGTAACCTTGATAAAGCGCTGCCAAGGTGAAGCGCCGAAGACCTCTGCCGCTTCGTAGTATTCTTTCGGGATCAGTCCGATTCCTGCGACAAGAATGACGAGCATGATTGCCGTTGCGCGCCAGATCTCCGCGAGGGCGATTGCAAGGAAGACCATGCCAGGGTTCTGGAAGGACAGGAAGTTGATCGGTCCGCTGGTAAATCCAAGCCCGGTCAGCATCGAATTAAGGAAGCCCGACTGTTCGAAGATGGCCAGCCAAATGATCCCGGCAGCCAGGTCGGAGATACCAAGCGGAATGGTCCAAATGTAGAGGACCACGTCGCGACCGGTCTTCATTCGGTTGACCATAGTCGCCATGAGCAGTGAGAGCGCGAGCTGAATGGGCACGACAGCGAGTGCCAACAGCATCGTATTCTGCAGCGAGATAGGGAATTTCCAGTAGGTTACGACCTCGCGGAAGTTGTCCAACGTGAAGCCGTCTCCAGTGGAGAATGCTTGCTGGGACACAAGCACAAACGGATAGATGAAGAAGACTAGCAGGAAGAGCGTGACCGGCAGGATCAGTACGTAAGGCAGAATCCGGGCGTTCATGGAAAAGCTCCATTTCTGACACGCGAGCGTGCCTCTCGGATCGAAAGAAGGTCCGGACCGCGCAAGCGCCGCGGCCCAGTAATGAGGTGCGGTGCGCCGGTTACTCGACCGGGCAAGCACCTTCGGAAGGGGCGTCAGGCGCCCAGCACGGAGCGCCGGTCTCTTCCATGATGGCGCTGAGACGCCGTTTCTGGTCCTCCAGGACACGGTCGATGGGCTGGCCCGCCAGGATGATCCGCTCAAACGTATCGACATAGACCCGGTTGAAATCGCCGCCCTTGTCACCAAGGCCCGACGGTAAGAGGCCGGGATTCGCATCGGCTGAGCCGCTCATCTTTGCAACGGCATCGCCCGCTGCCTTTACGGATGGCGGAAGATCTTCTGGCAATTCTGTCGCGACCACTGGGAAGAAACTCGTAGCCTTAAGCGTCTCGATTTGTGTCTCGGGATCGAGCAGATAGCTGACCAGCGCTTTTGAATTCTCGATGTCCGGGCTGGTCGCGGGAATGGCGATGCCTGCGAGGACCGGCATGAAGCCACGCCCCGTCGGCCCGGCAGGCGCTGGGAAGGCCACAAAGTCTTCCGGCCGCTCGTTGAAGGCCTGGGCGAGCCGCGACGTATGATCGAACGCGATCCAAGCATCGCCGGACAGGAGTTGTTCTTGCATGAACGAGAAGTTCGTTGAGGCTGGGTTGGTGTGGGCCCAAAGCTCACCGAATTTCTCCCAGGCGGTTACCGCTTCTGGAGAAGCGAAAGTCCGAACCACACCGTTGGTATAGGATGGGTAGAGATAGCCTTGGAAGAAGCGGTGCTTTAGACCCTTGGGCCCAGCCGGGAAGCCAAATCTAGGTTGCCCAGTGGCTTCATGGACATTGGCGGCCCATTCGATAAGTTGGTCGTAGGTCAAAGCATCGATATCTGCGCCTTCGGGGAGATAGGGGAGCGCTTCCCTGTTGGCTGCCATGATGTAGCTTGCCTGCATCCAAGGCATGTATTTCATGCTGTCGGTGCCGATCTTGGCCAACTCGTTGAATGTCTCGCTTGAGGACGTGACGCCGAGATCATCAAGATCGATCAGAGTGTCCGGATCGATCGCCGAAAAGTTGCCGTGAAGCGCACCGAGCACGCCGATCGAGCCAGAGCCTGCCTGCACTTCCGCTTGGAAACGCGTGAGCCACGGGCCGTCCTCGTTGGGCTGGTAGTCAACCCCGGGCTGGAAGCCGGAAAGAACATTCTCGCGCATCGCTTGAGCTTCTTCCACCGGCCGCGCTTGTGTTGACCAGAACAGAACCTCGGCCTGCGCCGTCCATGCGGAACACAGTATTGCAACACCGGAGAGTGCACCGGCGAGGTTGGTGTTGAGCGTCATGTAATCCTCCCAATTCTCATGTCGGTCCCTGCTTTCCGTGCGGATGACCGTTCACGACGTTCTAAGTGGCCTCCAATCGGGCTTTGCCCAGAGGCCGGTTGATGAAACCGCCAAAAGGGATTCCTCAGCCCTTTCTCAGCGACTCACCGCGACACGTGGGCTATGATGATATAACGATATATCTCACGTCAAACTCTTTTTCGGGCGTAAAGCGGGCGATTTTTTCTTTGAGTGGCAAAGTAAAGTCTTTGAACTTGATTGCCGAGTGAACATCCCGCAGGCTCAGATATAACGTTATTTCTCCTGGGCCTGAGCGAAATGCCTGCAAAACCCACCCTTGAGACGGTTGCCAAAGAGGCGAATGTTTCTGTGCCGACCGTAAGCCAAGTCTTGCGGGGAACCGGGCGGATCTCTGAGACCACGCGGCAGAAGGTCATGGAGGCGGCCAAACGGCTCAACTATGTGCGCGACTCGCGTGCTGCGTCGATGCGGTCCGGTGACAACAGAGAGGTTGGGTTTCTTCTCAATCAGCTTGCCAACCCGTTCAATGCGGAGGTTGTGAGCGGGGTTGTGGATCTTCTTGAGGCCGAGGGGTATCTGGTTTCCATCCTTGACGCGCAGGACGATCCTGCCCGCCAGATCCGGCATCTGGAGGCCTTTATCCGCAACGGCCGCGGCGGCCTGCTTTGGGTGCCTGCTGCATCAACGCCTCATGGCACTGTTAGTCTTCTTGCCACGCATGGAATCCCGACGGTGACCTTTCTCAGACCCGTCGCCGCGCAGCTCGACTATGTGGGCATCCAGAACGCAGATGCGATGGCGGCGGCAACTTCCTACCTCAATGAGCTCGGGCATAGAAACATCGCGTATCTGGGAGGGGACCACGCGACACAGGTTCGGATCGACCGGATCGCTGGCTACGAGCGCATGATGTCGGAGCGCGGTCTTGGGCCATCTGTGGTTTGGCCATCGCCGGACACCAAGCTGTCGGGGCTAGAGGCCATGCTGGCGCTCCGCGAAAAGCATCCCGAGGTGACTGCGGTTGTCTGCAACGGGGATATGGTTGCTCTTGGTGCGTGCCTCGCACTGAGCCGGCTGGACCTGGTCCCAGGTCGTGAGGTCTCAGTGATCGGCTTCGATGACATCCAGGATGCGGCTGTCGCCACGCCGCCGCTGACGACGATGGCTGTTTCGCCCAAGAAGCTCGGTAAGAAGCTTGCGCGGACCCTGCTTGAACGCATCCGCGACCCTGAAATGCCGGTAGCGAGATCTGAAACCTCTGCCGCGCTCATCATAAGAGAGACGACGGGACCGCCGATCGGGTCTTAGCCCAGAACGTCTGGACCCTGATCTCGGAAGCCTCCTGATCCTTCGTCTCGACTTTCGGGACCTAGCGCTCGTAAATGAGCTTGGGCATGTCTGTTCCGAGCCGTGGGTCTGGTGCATTCCTGCCGCAAGGAGCTTGAATCAAGACCAACCGCATTGTGGTGGACGGGATGTTTGGACGATTTCTCATCTTGGTTTTCCTTGTCCTTGCCGTCGCGATTTGGGCTTCCGTCCAGATCAGTCGGTTCTACTTCTCCTTCACGACGGATGCCTATGTCCTCACAGATGTCGTGACAGTCGCGCCGACAGTCGCCGGGCCGATCTCAGAGCTGCATGTCGACGACAATGATGTAGTTGACGCAGGCGACGTTCTGTTCGAAATCGATCCGCGCCCTTATCAATACGCGGAGCAGGCGGCGCGGGCGGCACTTGCCGCAGCACAATCCGATTTCGAAGCTGCCAAAGCCTCTCTGGCCGTTGCACAGGATCAGGTTGATGCAGCGGAGGCCACACTCACTGATTCACAACAGACGTTCGATCGTGTTTCGGCATTGGTCGACGATGGCGTGTCGACAGAGCAGCGTTTGGACGACTTGACGCAGAATTTGCAAAACGCGTCCGCCGATCTCAACGCGGCGAAAGACGGCGTGATCTTGGCGCAAGATGGGGTCAAGTCTGCCGAGGCGCGTATGTCGCAAGCGAGCGCCGCTCTCGCGACTGCCACCTATCAGTTGGAGCAGACACAAGTTGCAGCACCCTTCGACGGGTTTGTGCTGCCCTTCACGCTGCGGCAAGGGTCCTATCTTGCCGAGGGTGACCCTGCTATGGCGGTTGTCGATGACAAGACCTGGCGGATTGTGGCCAATCTGCCGGAATCGCACCTGGCCTATGTCCGACCGGGGCAGCGCGTCCTGTTGATGGTCTCCTCTATGCCCTGGACCCTTCTTAGGGGACGTGTTCTGAGCATCCCGCGGGGTGTCGCACGCAGTGAAGATCCGCCTCAGGCGGTTCCGTATGTTGCCCAGACAACATCCTGGATCCGCCTTGCCCAAAGATTTCCAGTTGAGATCGCGATCGATGATGTCGAGACAATTCCCTTGTTCATGGGAGCCAATGCGACTGTGTTCATCTGGCATGCCGGAGAGGATGGGCCCAGCCTAGAGGCTGCTCAGTGAGTTTTGACCGCGTTCAGCCCTTTGTGACGGCTGGCGGGGTGGTCCTGGCGACCGGTATTGCGCTGGCCATGCACTTTGAATCGCCCTGGTGGGCCGCTATTTCGGCTTGGATCGTCGCACATCCCGAAACGCAAAAGGTTATCGAAAAAGGGGCCTATCGCATCATTGGCACTTTGGCCGGATGCCTCGGCGGATACCTGGTTGCGAGCATGACGGAGGGGATCACGCTCCTTCAGGTGACCGTAATTGGTTTCGGGTTCACCGCCGCTACCTATGCGCGTTTCACGGCGGAGCACGCTTACGCTTGGGTCATGTTTTGGCTTGTGGGCGCGCTTACGGTTTTTGTTTCGATGCAGGCCCCGTCCAGCACGACAGAATTCGTATACTTTCGGTCTCTCGAAATCTGCACGGGCGTGACGGCGATCGCTGTCCTTTCCATTCTTGCTCAACCATGGCGGTCAGGCGCCCATGCAGCGCATCCTGAGCAAAATGCGAGTGCGCCTGGATATCGCGACGATGTCGCTGTTGCTGCCGTTTTCGGCGGCCTTGTCGCGACCCTGACGGTTATCATGTGGCAGTTTTTTGCGCTGCCTAGTCAGATCCAGGTTGTCGTCAGCGTCTTCACCGCTGTCGCTCCGTCATTGAGGAAGATGGAGGACCAGATCACACAGAGGTTGGCAGGATGTCTTGTTGGAGGAGCCGCGGGCTTGCTCGTGACGAGCCTTGGCGTCGAAATCCTTTGGATATGGATGGCGCTGCTCTTTGCAGGCATCTTTGCCACGTCTTTTCTCCATCATAGCGAAGGAAAATATACCTATGTGGGGACGCAGGCGGGGATGGCCTATATCATCTGCATGGTCGCTGACAGCGGGCCACAAACGTCGATCTTGCCTGTGATCGATCGGGCCGTTGGGATCGGTTTTGCCTACCTAATCCTCGCCCTTCTCCTCGCGGCCCTTGGCCCCTGGCTCAGACTGATTGTCCGCCGCCTCAACAAGCGTCATCGTGCTCAACCTTATCTCTAGCAGCCTTGCCTCTGCGTGGTTGAACCTTCCATACGAATGATCGGCGCGTAAGGTCGGCTCGCCCGTTCCGTGCGGAAAGGTTATTCGCGTGCGGCGGCTCGATGTCGGAGGGGATTCAGTGGCGTTTGAATGTCAATGCAGTGCCGCCGAAGTCTGCAATCTAACCCAAGAATTTGGTTAAAGTGATTCCCGACGAAACCTGTTTGATCGGTTGTGCCAACTGAAAGGCAGATAGAATATAGAGGTTACGTCGGAAATCTGGCTCAACACGGGAACGCATGATCCGATTACGGACTTATTCATGCTCTTACTTCTGTGTTTGCATTAACCAGTATGGACAAAGTCATGTGTTCTCCGTAGCTTTTTATTGGGTGGAGCGGGTGCATCTGAACAGTCTAGATTGGCTGACTACAACGCTGATTTGATGTCCGAGCGCGGTTCGCTTTTCGCCCGAGATGTAGCGACTGCGAGGACCGATGTCTTACCCGTTCCGGCCGCATCCGAAGTCCGAGAGATCCTTTCGGCAGTTATTCCCCAAACGTTTTTCTAGGCAGAAGAGACAGGCAGAGGCGGCGAAGCTCGCACTTGAGCCGATGGAGCCGCGGCTCCTGCTCAATGCCGATCTCGCGATAGATTTCACGACCTGGGCAAACCCAGATGCCGACCGCGATCTCATCGTCCGGCGCTCCGACGATGAAGTGCAGGTGGTCAATGCCAACAACAATGACGTGCTGGCGCAGACCGTTGCCGATGACACGGTCTCGGTCACCCTGATGACGGGTGCGGGCACCGATACGATTACGATCGACGCGACCTCTTTTGAGAACCAGACCGGGATCGTGATGACCTTCGATCTTGGGGTCGGCTCTGACACGGTTGTCTATGATGGCGATTTTAGCGTCGATTGGACATTGGATGAGACCGGGCTGTTGTCGGGCGATGACAGCTTCCTGACATATGCCGTAACAAATGCCGAGAACCTTACGACCGGGTCCGCCGATGACAGTCTGACTTTGGCCGATGGCGCAAGTCTTGTCGGTCTTTTCGACGGTGGCGACGGGAACGACTTGGTCCAAGGCCCCGACGGGGACCTGACCTGGTCAATGACGGGAAGCGGTACGGGGTCTGTCGGCAGCGTTCTGACCTTTCAGAACGTGGGCACGCTCTATGGCGGTGCTGGCGAGAATACGCTGGATCTGTCGGCGCTGAGTTCCGCTGTGACCGTGGACCTCGATCAGAACACGGCGGAACTGGGCCAGGGCGGCGATACGCTGACGATCTCCGGGTTTATCGGGGTCATCGGAACGGATCAGAACGACACCCTGACCGGGGACAATCAAGACAACGTCTTGGAAGGCGGCGGTGGCGACGACTCCCTCACCGGCGCCGTCGGCAACGACCGCTACGTCTTCGGCAATGGCTGGGGCACAGATACGATCGTCGAGGACAGCTATGTCGAGGAGGACGGCGGGTCGGATATCCTCGATTTCTCGACCCTGACCAGCGATCTTTCGGTGGTTGTCGCGGATGACGGGACCGCATCGATTTCGAGCGGTGGCAATTCGGTCACCGTTTCGAATGCAGAGTATGTGCTTGCGGGAAGCGGCAACGATACGCTCGACTACAGTGCCGTGACCAGTTCGGTGGTGGTGGATCTCGACAACGCCTTTGCGACGGGCTTCAGCGGTGCGCTCAATTTCGAGAACGCCATTGGCTCGGCGACAGCCCCCAACACGCTCTTCGGGTCGAGCGCAGACAATCTCCTTACCGGTGGGGCGGGAGACGACGTGATGTCTGGAGGCTCCGGCGGAACCGACACCATCTCGGCGTCGGCAGAAGGGGTGCCGGATGCGGACGATAGCGACCGACTGCAGTTACAGGTTGATGGTGACGTTACTCTGACGGATAGCGACCTGATCGTGACGGTCGACGGCGTGACCACAACGAGCAGTATCGACGGGTTCGAACTTGCCGATATCTCCGGTGGCCTGTCGCCCAACGCTCTCGATGCCTCGGGCTTTTCCGGGCCTGTGACGCTCGACGGCGGCTCGACCATCGTCCTTGCGACACTGCCCTTGGGGTATTCTACCAATGACCGCACGACATTGGCGGGGAATATCGATCCTTCCACAGTGCCGCTTGCGGAACTGAACAATGGCGACGGTATCGGATCCGTGGACGGGACCGACTTTTCGGTCACCTTGACCGATGGCAGCACGGTCATCGATGTTGATATTTCGGGTGCCACCACGCTGCAGGATATCCTCGACATTCTGACGGCGGCTTCGACCAGTCAGACGGATGGTCGACTGACGGTGTCGCTCTCCTTCGATGGCGGATCGCTGGTCTTGACCGATACGGTCATCGACGACGGCGTTTTGGTCGTTACGGCGCAGAACGGCTCAACGGCTGCGGCGGATCTAGGGTTGGATGCAGGGAGCGCTGGCAATGAGCTCTACGGGACCGACTTCTCGGATGTGTCTTCGGACATGCAAGTACGGCTCCGCGATGGCAGCCTCTATGAATTCGATCTCTCGCTCGTCGACACGCTCGACGATTTCTTTGATTTCTTGGCCTCGGAAACCGGTGGGCTCCTCACCGGGCGGATCGCTCAGGATGGCCGCAGCCTAGAGCTCATCGACACTGCGCAGGGCACTTTGGCCACCCGTATTCTGGAGCGCAACGGCTCGAGTGCGGCGAGCGATCTTGGCATTGCTGGCTTTGGGACGGCATCGGGGATCGTTGGCACACCGATTACGCCTGTCGGGATCTTCCTCGATGGCCGGACGGACACAGACGTGCTCACAGGCAACGATCAGGACAACGCTTTCTACGTAACGGCAGGCACGAACTCGGTCACCGGGGGCGGCGGCAGCGATACGATTTTCGCCCGCTCGGATTCCGATTTCGCGCTCAGCAACGGAGAATTGTCGACGACCGGCGCGCTGAGCGGTATTGGCGCGGAGACTGACCTTCAAAGTATCGAAGCGGCCGAGCTGACAGGTGGCGACTCTAGCAACCAGATCGATGCCTCGAGCTTCACGGCTGGTTCGGTGACACTGATCGGTGGGGCGGGTGATGACACCCTTACCGGCGGCACCCAGGACGACGCGCTGACGGGCGGCGAAGGGATCGACGATGTCACGGGCGGGCCGGGGACGGACACTCTGATAGAGGAAACGGATTCACGATTCCTCCTTACCGACAGCACGCTCGATATGGGAGAGGGGCCGTCGGAGATCGTCTCGGTCGTTTTCGACGAAGGTGTAACCGAAGGTACGGTGACGCTCACTTTTGATGGGGAGGAGACCTCTGAGATCGAGTTCGGCGTCGATGCTGCGGAGGTGAAGGCAGAGTTGATCGCCCTGACCGCGATCGGAGATGACGAGATCCGGGTTGACCGCCCGTCCGCAACTGAATGGCTGATTACGTTCCGCGGCGACAAGGCGGGGCTTTCCGTGCCCGACATGGCGCTCGGCACCTCGGATCTGACTGGGGGATCCGGCGCGGTCAGTGTCGTGCAGCAGGGCGCGGCTGCGTTCAACACGCTCGCGTCTATCGAAGTGGCGTGGCTCACCGGTGGCGGATCGGCCAACACGATGGATGCCTCGGCGTTTTCCGGCGCGGTGAGCCTGACCGGGTCTGCGGGCGACGATACGCTGATTGGTGCAGCGGGGGATGACACGTTGCTGGGCCAGGTGGGCTATGACGTCCTGACCGGTGGTCTTGGGGAAGATTCTATTGATGGCGGCGTTGAGCGCGATCTCCTGCAGGAGACACGCGACGCGGACATGACACTCAATGACGGGAGCCTCATCACCACCGCCCAGGGCACGACTGAGACGGATATTCTAGTCTCTATTGAGTTCGCCGATCTGACGGGCGGAGCGTCCGCCAACACGATCAATGCCAGCGCCTTTACTGGGGTAAACGCGTTGTCCGAGCTTTGGACGCTCAACAGTTGGCAGGGGATCGACCGGATTACCGAAGACGAGAACGCGGTCTACTCCTTTACCGATATTACCGAGGATATTCAGCTTGAGTGGCTGAACGGCGGCACGGGAGTCTCGACCGCCGCAGGCACCGATTTCTCGGTTTTGCTGACTGACGGTACCACGACCATCGACGTGGATATCAGCAACGCGCAGACGCTTGCGCAACTCATCGACATTATAAATGCCTCGGACCCCAACGGTCGGCTTTTGGCCGCCCTGAGCGATGACGGAAGATCGCTCGTTCTCACGGACACAGAAGATGATGGCGACACGCTCACCGTGGCGGCTGGGAACTCTGATGCTGCGTCGGATCTGGGGATTCTGGGTTCTGGTTCTGGCGCTACTTTGCAGGGCTTTCCCATTGGCGACGAGACTTCGGAGATCGGGCTCCTCCTGTCGGATTTTACCCGGCTGGTGCTGGATCTCGATCTTGCGCAGAACATCCAGGACGTGATGGACATCATCGCGGCGGCGGATGAGCGGCTGAGTGCTGTGCTCGACAGTGGGCAGATCATCATCACCGATACGTCTGGCGGAAGCGGCCAGCTGACGGTTTCTGCGCGGAATGGCAGCGCGGCCGCGAGTATCCTAGGCATCGAGGGCACGGGCGAAACGACAGGTGGCGCGTCGGTCCTGACAGGTGACGTGATCGGTTTGGGTTGGGTGATCCTGGACGGCCTTGCTGGGAACGATGTCCTCACCGGGTCAAGCGGGGATGACACGATCACTGGCGGTGAGGGCAGCGATATCCTCAATGCGGGGCCGGGTGATGGCGATGTGATTGAAGAGACGCGGGCGGCCGACTTCTTGCTGATCGGAGAGCCAACGATTTCGCAGCTCACCATCACGCCGCAAGGCTCGGGCGCGAGCGAGCAGGACATTGTCGAGGGGGCAGAGACGGTCGCGCTGACCGCAGAGGCGGGAGCGTTTACGCTGGATGCCTCTGGATACTCGGGCAATGTCTTGCTTGCCGCAGGTCAAGGGGGTGCCACCCTCGTGGGTGGAACAGCGACCAACACCTATGAGCTTGACGTGACCGGCGGGGTGCTTTCCGACGCGACGGTGGATCTGTCCGCGGGTGGCTACGATATCGTGACCCTGGTGGGGGATGATGCAGGGTCTTTCGGTCAGGCTGATTTCGACGCGGTTACCTATGTCGGAGAGGACCCGAGCGACGGGCTTGTCGGAGGTGAGACGGTCCAGCCAGACGAGTTTGTGAAGGACGCGAAGGGCGAAGAACTGACGTTCACCAGCGACATCGACTCAAACGGTGTCGATATCAGTTACAAGTCCCGAAAGGGGATCGTCCTGGACGGATATAGTATCAGTTCTGGGGGCACAGGCACGGCGGTCGGATCGATTACTTTTGCGGTCGCCTCGGCAAAGGCCGGCACGATCACCGAAGATCGCTATATCACGATCCAGAACGGAGTGAGCGTCAGTGCTGTGTCGGATGATGGGTCGACGCGGGCTGACGTCACTCTTTCCGCCACCGACAGCGCGTTCAACCCGCTGTTCATCCAGGCTTTCTTCCGCTCCAATGTAAAGAACGCGAAGATCACGATCGAGGACAGCGCGATTACCGGTG
The DNA here is from genome assembly GCA_039177645.1 of Pseudomonadota bacterium. GTDB lineage: Bacteria > Pseudomonadota > Alphaproteobacteria > Rhodobacterales > Rhodobacteraceae > Amaricoccus. Next base: position 43,111 of record JBCDFS010000009.1, read on the forward strand.
CGGATGTCCAGATCTCCGCGCTTGCCACGTCGCTTCACACGTTGGGTACGAGCGATACATCGAGCCAGTTCGGCGAGAACTTCGTCAACCAGACGATCGATTCACTTGCATTGGGGATCAGCTACCTCTTCGCCCGAAGCACATCGACAGTGACCATCGGATCGGCCGATGGAACGGACCCCTCTACGCAATCAACCATAAACGCAACGACGCTCTCGGTAGACTCTGATGCGGCCTATCGCAATTCCGCTCAACCACGCGGAATCCCGATCCTGCTGACTCGGGGCCCTTCGTTGGGTGTCGTCGTTTCCCGAGGTTTCGCAACATCGACGCTGAACGTTGGGCAGGCTGATATAACGACAACGGGCGATGCGACGTTCTCCGCCACAACGGATGTGCAGACGGCAATTGAAACCGATGTGAGCGGCATCCAATACGGCGCGTTGGGGATCGCGTGGCATTACGGCGATCACACCGTGACTGCCAATATCGGGGAATTGGCCTCGCTCGACGTTGGCAACGATCTGACCCTCGCGGCCACGGCCCAGGATGCGCACAAGGTCACCACCGCCGTTTCGACCGACAGGCATTCATTTGCCGCCCTGGCACTCGGGGTCGCGGATGAGCGCACGGAAGCGACCGCGAAGTTGCTGGGTCAGGTCGTTGCGCAGGACGATGTGGTGGTGGCCGCGGACGTGACCCAGGGCAAACTCCCGGTCAACCGGTCCGTCTGGTTCCCAACGACAACCAAGGGTGTCTCGGTTTCTTCCAGCGCGGGGAAAAGCGAGAGTTATCCAACCGACAAATTGAGCAAGTCCCGGAAAATTGTCGGCGGTCTTGCCAACTTCGCCTTTAGCGGCGGCAATTTCCTCTACGATCAATTGATTGGCGCACTGAAGAAGCGGGTCAATTCCGGAGGTGGCGGAAACAACAGTTTCAGCAAAACCCAGATTGGCGCGGCCCTGGGATATGTATTCGACCGGAACACCGCCACGGCGCAGATCGGCGACGCAAGTAGTACGCAGGCGGTGGTCGAGGCCGGCAATGATGTAACGGTCAGTTCCGTCGTTGCGGCGCGGCCCGCGCTCAAGGTCACCGCTTCGGCGAACGGGGAACCGACGAGCTACAAGAAAGACGGGAATGGCGCTGTTATCTTCGACAATGACACGGGTCTGGCGAAGACAGAGTCTCATCCTGCCAATGTCGCGGGTGCTGTGTCTCTTTCGATTGGCGATTATAAGAACCAGCCGACCGCTCGGATCGAGAACGCTCTTGTCGATGCGGGTGGAGCGATCAGCGTTAATGCCGACGCAAAGAACCAGATCAATCCCGACAAGCTCTGGGGTCGGGCGCTCAAATACTATTTCAGCCCTGCCACAGACTATGCCAGCAGCGACGGCACACAAAGTCTCAACAAGCACGATACAGTCTTTGTTCAGAAGAACTTTGTCGGCTCAGGCAACGCGGGGTCGGTCTACAAATGGCAAGGCGCGAGTAATTCTACCATCGATCTTGCGACTGCGGATTATACAACGAGCGATTGGAAGGAGCTGAAGGATTTCATCTCCGCCAGACAGCCAGATTTCACGAGTGCTCAGGGGGAGCAAACGCTGACCAATGGCGACTCCGTCCGGGTTCAGGAAGGGGCCTATGGCGGCACGGACAACGGCGTTGTCGGCAAGACCTATGCATGGCAAGGCGCTAGCGAGGTTCCGGTTGATCTTTCGACGGAAGACTATACCGATACCTCGCGCTGGAACGAGGTGAACCTCAACCAGTCGGCAACGCTGCTGGGCATTGCGCAATTCTTAAAGTTTCTGGATGCAAATTTCGGTGCGGCATCTCTCGTCGATGTCTGGTCACAGTCGAATGCGACATCGGCCAGTCGCTCCGCAATCGGCATCAACGGCATTTACCTTGCGCTCGACCCGACCGCAAATGCCTCCATTGGCGACAGCGCAACCGTCAATGGCAAGACAATTGGCACCCTCGGGACAACGCCCATCTCCAGTTTCCGGACCGGCAGCCAGAGTGTTTCTGTGACGTCCAAGGCCAGCAACGATGTTGTGACGATGGGGGGGCAATTCGTCACGATCAAACTCTTCGATCTGATCGGCTCGCCTTCGCGCTGGTATCTTGAGTTCACCGATTCCCCGAGCCGCGGCACTGCAACGTGGAGCACGGCCAAGAACGGGTTCAACAAATTCGTCTCGCAGACAGGCGTGGGTGGGGAAGAGACCGCAAGCGCATTTGGCTTTACCGGAATCATCGTCGAGCCGACTGTGACGGTCAAAGCAGCCGTAGAGGACGGCGCTGCGATAACGGCAAACCAACTCAACGTGGAGGCCAACAATCTCACCGAGGGCTCCAACGGTTTCAACATCCTGATCGGGGCGTCTGGAGTGCGGGCGGATACACTCGCGTTTCAGACCAATTTCGGTTTCTACAATCAGTCGGTTACCACTCAGGCTAGCATCGCCGATGGCGCAACCGTCACTGTGACGACAGGAAACCTGGACGGCGCGGTCACCGTTGCCGCGGAGGACAGCACGCGCGTTGGCAATGCCTTTGGCGGATTTGCTGCGTCGAAGAAGATCGGCTTCGGCGCATCCCTCGCCCTGAACTTTTTCGACCGGACGGTAGAGGCCGTAATCGGCGCCTTCCAGAGCGAGGCTTCGAGCACATTCTCTTCGGCGGGGTCTGTGTCGGCTGCGGGGAATGTCAGCGTCTCGGCGACACAGCGAGGCCTTGCCTTTGCCATGGGGATCGCCGGCGCGGTCGTGACCACAAAGGATCCAAATGCGCCGAATGGTGGCGGCAATGCGAATGTCAACAATGACGTTGCTGTCGCAGGAGACAATGATGCCGGGGACCTCGAAGGAGAGCTTGGTGCGTCCATAGACGGCCTTGCCGAAAAGCTCGGAAATCTGGCCATCGCGGTTGGGTTCGCTCTCAACGACATCAGTGAAGACACAACCGTGGCCGCCTATCTGCGCAATGCGAGCCTGACGGCCGGAACACTCTCGGTAAACGCCAAGAACCGGCTCGACACGCTTTCGCTGGCGGTTGGTGGGTCTTATGCCTCGAGCGGTGAGAGGGCTGTTGCCGTTGTGGGCTCGACGGCGCTCAATCGTGTCGATGGTGCGGTGCGAGCACTGATTATCGATGGCTCGGACACCCGCTCCGTGACGACGACGAGCACGATGATCGGCACTGACGGAGACGGAAACCCGACCAATACCAGCGTAACGGTCAAGGCTTGGGATAATTCTGACTATTTTGCCGATGCTGGCTCGCTCGGCGTGACTTGGGCCAACACAAACACGGTAAAGACCGGCAACTCGCGGGCGGCCTTTTCGATCGGGGCGTCGATTGCCCTCAATCTCATTGGACAGCGCACTTCGGCGACGATCGATGGGACGAGCGTCAGCGGGCTCCTAACCCAAGCGACGATCCGGAGCGTGCCGGTTTCGGCCGCCGGTGGGATCAATGTCGATGCGAGCTCGACGTCGAGCTATGAGACGCTCGCAGTGACTGGCATGTTCGGTATTGCGACGAACGCGGAGGCGCAACAGTCTGGCAACTCGTTTGGCGGGGCGGTCGCCGGGGCTTTCGCGGGGCTTTACAACACCTCCTATATTGAGGCCTCGATCAAGACCGCGGGGTCGGTCACAACCTCTGCGGGCGGCGTCACGGTGAGCGCGGGGCAGAAGCCCGATTTCGCCTTTACCAGCGCCTTTGGCGTGGCTGCGGCTTGGGCCTCGACATCGGGTGTCAGCGCAGGGCAGACGGCGGAAACGCTGGGCATTGGCTTTGCGGCGGCGGTGAACACCCACAGCAACAAGGTGCTTGCGCTCATTCGCGACACCAGTGTTTCGAGCGCGGGCGATGTCTCCGTGACGGCGACGACGGCCGGCACAATCACCTCGATTGCGATTGGCGTTGCGCTCAGTCGAGCCAGTGGCACTGCGGGCACCGGGTCCTTCGATGGAGCGGGATCCTTCGTCCAAAACATCATGAAGGATGGCTGGACGAAAGCGCTAATCGACAATCCCGGCGCGATAGCGAACCTCACAGTTGCTGGCGTGAACGGCGTGAGCGTGTCGGCCAGCGATCACCGCCGTTTGCGGGCGGATGGCGGGGCATTTGCGTTGGCCGTGGCAAATTCAAACGATGTGAACGGCAGCTCCGGTATTGCGTTCGGGCTCGCTGTTGGCGCAACGGCGGCCGAGAACCTGTTTGGGATTGATGCGAGTGGAGACCTCCGGACAGACACGGTCGAGGCGAGCATCACGGATGTCGCGATTACGACGACCGGAACGTCCTCCGGCAGCGACGGCATTGGGGATGTAAACGTCACCGCAGTTTCCACGGTTTCCGCCTTTGCTTTGGCGATTGGTTTTGGCGGCGTCGGGTCTCGGAGCGCGCAGGCTTCCGCCATTGCTCTCTCGGGAGCGGGCGCAGGAGCCGTCAACCGTCTCTCCCAATCGATCCAGGCCTTCTTTTCCGGTGGAAGTGTATCGGCGACGGGCAATGTCACATTGCGTGCCACCGACCAGACGCGGGCGATCGGGGATGCGGGCGGCGTTTCCATTGCCGCGGCCTATGCTGCTGGCAATAACGGTGCGGCTTTCGCGCTGTCCGCGGGCGTTGCCGAACTCGACAACCGGATGGTGAATACGGCTGAGGCGCAGGTCACCGGCACACCAATTTCCGCGGGATTTGCTCTCACGGTCGAGGCTCTCTCCAACAACGACGTGGATGGCCGGTCGGCCGATTATCGCGTGGGCGGCTACGCCGCTGGTGTCGGTGTCGCGGTTGGTCGCAAGGGAACAGGTTTGTCTGGGGCGTTGGCCGGTGCGGGAAGTGCTGTGCGCAATACGGTCAGCAATACAGTTAATGCTCAAATCACTGGCGTCGCGGGCACGGGCACGCCGGGTGTTGACGGCTATTCCGCCGGGATCGTGGCCGGCACCACGGTAACTGTGAACGCGGCGGAAGATCTGTTCGCGCGCGCGGATGCGGGTGGGGTTGCGATTGCGGTTGCGACGGCTCAGGCGGGCGCGAATTCCTTCGCAGGATCAATCGGTGCTGCCTATGCGTCGAACCAGTTTGGACAAACCACAGAAGACGACGGCACTACGACGATCCCCCATCAAGTCACGGCCAGTATCGATGGCGGCACGGATGTCAGTGCGACCGGTAATGTTTCGGTCACATCGTCGACCAGCGCCAAGGCCGTCGGGCTGGCGCTCGGCTTCGCCGTGTCGGTCGATTGGACTGCAGGCGCTAACGCAGCGGCTGGTCAGAGCTTTCTGACCGGCGCATTGGCGGGCGCTGGCGCGGGGGTGGATAATCTGCTTTCGATCACCCTTTCGTCCACGATCTCTGGCAGCGGCGTTCAGTCCGGTGGCACGGTCACCGTTTCAGCCACGGACAATGTCGAAACCCAGGCGGATGCGGGCGGCCTTGCGGTCTCAATCGCTGCTCAAGGGCAGAACAACAATTCCGCGGTCGCGGGTTCGATTTCCGTCGGCGCCTCGCAAGCTGACAACCGCATCACGCTCACGAACACTGCCGCGATCGAGGCATCGTCGACGGTTTGGGCGAATGGAGACGTCAATGTGACTGTAGTGTCGGGTCGCAGCAGCGATGGCGGCTACCGCTTCGATGCCAACGCATTTACCGGCGCGTTGAGCGTATCGACGAATTCGGGCGAGACACGTTTCCTCCAGGGCTCTTTTGCCGGGGCTGGCAGCGGCGTGCTAACACGGCTGACCATTTCCCTCGATGCCAAGATCGACAGTTCGACCGTAACAGCGGCGGGCGGTGTCACAGTCTCTTCGACGGACACGACAACGGCGCGGAGCGATGGCGGCGGGTTCGCGCTGGCCTTCGCGGTGGCTCAAAGCGGCGGCACGCCGATTTCCGCAACGATTGGTGCCTCCTCGGTCTTCAGCAACCTGGAAATGACGACGAATGCTAAAATCACCTCTTCCACGGTGACGGCGGGCACGGATGTCAGCGTCACGGCCTATGCCGGGCTCTCCCTCACGGAGACGGACCTCGATTACACGTTGCGCAACTGGTCCGGCGCAGGCGCTCTTTCGGCTTCTTACTCTAATGGACAAGGGTTCCTGGATGGAGCCTTGGCGGGTGCGGGTGCGGGCATCACTGTCAATATGACGGGGCGGATGACCGCGTCGATTGACGGGTCCTCCACGGTGACGGCGGGCAATCTCACCACACCGAACACGCCGCCGGGCGCGGTCACGGTGCGCGCGACCGATGCGCGGCAAATCGACAACGATGCTGGGGGAGGCGCGATCGCAATCGCCTGGGGCGCGCAAAATAGCACGACGGGGACATTGGGGATCAGTGTTGGTGCATCCGTGGTTGTCGTTACGGTTAATTCCTCGGTCGACGCCTCGGTGATCGGCACGTCGCAAAACTTGGCCACGATCACCGCGGCGGGCGATATCACGGTGGATGCGGTCACAAGTCCCTCTGGGCAATCCGATACGGATCTGCTGATCAGCACGGTCGCGATCGCGGGCGCGCTATCCTTCGCTGCGAATGCCGGGCAGGGGCTCTTGACCGAGTCCCTTGCCGGAGCTGGATCGGGCAGCGTCAACAATGTCGATACCCGGACCCGGGCGACCGTGACCGATGCAACGCTCACGGCGGGGGTTGCGGGCGATGGAGCCACGCCTGTCTCGCTCGGATCGGTCTCTGTCACCGCCACCGAGTCTGGGCGCATTCGCGGCGATGTTGGTGGTTTTGCCGTCGCGCTTGCCTGGGCCCGCAGCAATGAAGACTGGCAGACTGGCGCCGTGAGTGTCGGCGCGAGCCGTCAAATCAATAATATCGGCCAGTCGACGCCGGGGATCGGTGAGAGCGCGGACGACTTCGGCTCAGCGGTCAAAGCCATCGTTACTGGGTCGACGCTGACAGCGACCAATGCGATCACGATTGATGCGTCTTCGACGTTGAAGATTTTCGCTCGCAGTATGGGAGGCGCGCTTTCAGGAGTCGCCAATACCAGCAGTGCATTCAGCATATTGACCGGTGACGCTGCGGGCGCGCGGGCTGGAACCACGAACAAGGTCAAGATTGAGATCTCGGCCGAGGCGACGGCCGCAAGCACGCTGTCTGCCACGACAGGGGATATTCAGATCACAGCGACGGACGCTGTGTTCGTCGATGCAGATTCGGGCGGTGTGGCCATCGGTCTCGCCATTGTCGCCAATAGCGATGACCTGGCCTCCGGGGCGCTCTCCATCGGGGCGGCGATTGCGATCAATACGATCACCAATACTGTGACGGCGCTTCTGGACGCCTCGGATGCGACTGCCACGGCTGGCGATATCTCCGTGCTTGCGACGGCCCAAGGGCAAGATGACGTTGTCAACAGTTTCAGCACATCCAATGTTTCGGGATCCAACATTACGGTTTCCGATCATGGCCTCGTCACAGGCGACGCGGTTGTCTACGGCCTTGGGAGTAGCGCGGTCGCAATCGATGATCTTACGGTGGGGTCGACGTATTACGTCATCGTGGTTGACGACAATACGCTGCAACTGACAGCGACTCGCGAAGGCGCGCTCTCCGATACCGGCGAAATTTCCCTCAACACCACCGGTGCGAGTGGCGACCAGCAGCTCATACGTCAAAGCAAAATCAATGCCTATACTCTCGCGATTGCCGGGACATTGAGCCTGGGCAACGAAGCGCTCGCGTTGGCTGGGTCCGGCGCGGGGACACAATCAACCAATACCGTGCAGTCGGTCATTACGGCGGCGATCTCGGATACCGCGGCATCCAATTCTCGCGTTGTTTCGGCAGGTCAGGCGGTGACCGTTTCGGCAACAGATATGAGCCAGATCCTGTCTGATAGCGGCGCTTATGCGGTGACCTTCGCGGCGGTCTTTGCAAGTGACTCCGCCTCCGTGGCGGCATCAATCGGTGCGTCGCTCAGCGAGAACAAGGTTGGGACGGGCACAGCCGACGATGATCTCCATAAGATCAGTGCATCCCTTTCGGACGTCACGGTCACGGCCGCCTCGGTGAGCGTGAAGGCCAGATCTGAGATCGAGTTGCAGTCTCGAGTGATTGCCGGAGCGGGCGTTCTTTCGGGTTCGGGCATTCTGTCCGTTGCACTTGCGGGTGCCGGGAGCGGTGGCACGAACGATACCTATGTCTCAACGACCGCGACGATTTCCGGCTCGAACACATCTGTGACGACGACGAGTGATGACATCGATGTCGAGGCGATCGACAACGCTACGATCCATATCGACAGCGGCGGTGTCGCGATTGGCGCAGCCTTCGCAAAGGACGGTGGTTCGTTTGCGATTGGCGTGGCCTGGGGAGTTGCAAAGAACACAATCAATCATACGACGATGGCATCGATCGATAGTGCGGCCTTGAATGCAGCCGCGAATATTGACGTGCTCGCGACGGGCACAAGTGTGGTTGAAGCTTACGCATTTGGTGGAACGGGGGAAGTGGCGTTGGGGGCCGGGCTCGACGTTTCTGGCGCGATTGCAGGCGGCACGACCACAAACACGATCACGGGTATTCGCTCCGCAGAAATCACGAACGTCGCGAGTGGCACTGCCGGCGGCGATATCAGTGTTCTGTCCCATGACCTCGTGAACATCATCGGGAACGCAACGGGAGGCGCTGTCACGCTTTCTGCTGGCAGCGGGTTGAGTGTCGCGGCGAGCATGACCATCGTGACGGCAACGAACACGCTCGACAGCGGCTATGGTCTGACCGCGACAATCACAGGTTCGACTCTTGTCGCCGCGGGCACAGTCACGGTGGATGCGCAGACCTTGTCCGGCTCGAAGCTGACGGGCCGGGTTGTCGCGGTGGCTATTTCGGTTGCGGCTGGGTCGGAGCCCGCTGCTTTCGCATTGTCAGGTGGCGGTGGAAACACCACCCACCAAGTTGGTGGCTCGATTGCTTCTAGTGTTGAAGGCGGGAGTGTTACCGCCGGTTCGGTAAATGTCACGGCGACAGACAACACGGCCAGCGACGCGCAAATCGGGACAATATCGGTCTCCGCGTCCACAGGAACTCTTGGGGCCGCCATAGGCGAGTCATTGGCAAGCAGCACGTTTGAGAATTCGGTATCATCCACTGTGAGCGGGTCTCTAGTAATCAACGGTGGCTCGGCCTCAATTCTCGCCACAACAAATGCTGTAGGGAGCGCCCGCGCAGACGCCGCCTCTGCTTCTATCGGACTCAACTCAGTCGCAATTTCAGGCGGCTACTCGACCGTCGAATTCAAGACGACAATCGCAGCGGATATCACGAGTGCTGGTTCCGTTGCCTTCACGACCGGCAGTTCGGCCATGAGCCTGACGGTCGCTGCCCTCAATGCCAGTACGCTGACCGGCATCGCTCAGAGTGCAAGTGCGGCTTTTGGACCTGGTGTTGTCGCCGTGGGCGTTTCGATTTCGCACATTACGGACAGCACATCGACCACAGCAGATCTTGACGGCACGGTGACCCAGTCGGGCACCGGCCAAACGCTCGATGTCACGGTGAGTGCCTCGAACACCACGTCCATCACGAATAACACTCTCGGGCTTGCGGGCGGGATCGGTATCGGGGGAGCAGGCCAAGGCTCGGACGCCACGTCCAATATCAATGCGACGATCACCGCCGATATGTCCGGCACGATCGGAACCTCGACCAATTCCATCACCGGCGGTCTTACGGTCGCCGCCCAATTGGCGGCGTCAATTTCGAGCACCGGCGGCGGTGGGACAATTACTGTTGTTGGGGTCAACTTCTCCGGTTCCAAAGGCAAGGTTCTTATTCAGAACACGACCGTCCGTGCGACCATTGATTACGATGCCGCGTCTGCAGCCGTCTATGCGGTCGGGGATGTCTCCGTTGTCGCCCTGGTCAATTACAGCTACGCGTCTGGTTCCCTCACCGGCATGCTCAACACACTCGACGCGACAGCAGAATCTGTCGCGGGGACGACCCTGGGCTTTGTCGACTCAAACGTCGCCGAGGACGGTTTCGGCGGCTATGCCGAAATCACAGCTACACCGACTGTCACGGCGCAGATCCTTGACACCGCAACGGTCTCGACCACGGGCGATCTCTACGTGATCGCGGCATCGCAATATGTCGGGACGGCGACCGCAACTTCCCGTGTCTATGGTCTGTTTACCGCAGGCGGTGCTGGGGCGTTCACTAATCTCAATGGTTCACTCACCGCGCAGATCGATGGCACGGTTTCGGCGGCGAGCAACGTCTATGTCATGGGCTTGACCACCCATAAGGGCGATGCGGATGCCAAGGGTGTCGATATTGGGATCGGCTACACCTACGCCAAGGGTGAGACGAAGATCCAGCCGACCATCACGGCGCAGACAAGCACAACTGCCAGTGTTACAGCGACTACGAGCCTGAATGTGGTCGCGTTCTCGGAGGCAGACGCGAATGCCACGTCCAAGCATATCGGGCTGACAGGGGGACCCAGTGACGTCAACGACACCGTGTCGCCGACAGCGCAGGCGAACGGAACGCTCACTCTTCCTCAGGGTGTGACGCCGGTTGTTCTTCCGGCGCTCAACAAAGAGGCAACCGATATCGACACGACGACGCGGACGGTGGCGCAGTTGGTCGCGGCGGCTGAGGCATCCCAGCTCAGCGAGGCACCGGCCCCGATAACATCGCCCGAGCTCTCCGCGACTGAGGGCAGGGTCGGTGTTACCAAGCTGCGTCTGGCCCCTTCGGATGCGAAAGGCCATCGGTTCCAGATCGTTGGCGGTAAGGATGCCGAGCACTTCTTCATCGACCGCAGCACCGGACGGCTCACCTTTATCGAGGCCAAGGACCACAGTGCTCCCACCGATGAGAATGGTGACAATGTCTACCACGTCGATGTGCTGATCGAGGCGCTTGTCGGACCGGAGGGCACGGCGATTGGCGCGGCGACCCGCCACGCGATGAGCGTGACGATCGAAGAGGCCGAGCAGAAGAAGAAGCACAAACACGCACACAAGAATGCCAAGAACAAGGACGTGCTGCGGCAAGGCGAGCTGGATTACATCGCGACTGCCGTTCAGCGCCACCACGTCAAGACGGCCAAGCTGAGCAAGCGGGCACAGGACCTTCTCGAGACGCTTACCTTCGAGATTGTGGATCTGCCCACGGATACCCTTGCAACGATTGCCGGGAATCGCGTCGCGCTCGACCGCACAGCGGCAGGGCTCGGCTGGTTCAAAGACGCAACTCCAGGCACCCATGGACGCTTCGTAGGTGAAGACGGAGCTTTGCAGGCCATTGAGGGGATCCGCGCAGAGCGGCGCATTGACCTCGTCTCGGTGCTGCTTGCGGTCCATAGTCATGTGCTCATGAACAATGGCGATGGGGGCGGCACGGCGGATCTGAGCCTCGGGGAACGACGCCTCACTTATGGAGAGTATGAAGACCTGCCCGAAGAGGGTCTGGCCGAAACCCAGGTCGGCGTGATCTCCACCGATGAATACGACCGTGGCGCGATCAACACCCACTTCATCGGCAGTGATGGCAGCCTGCCGGTCTCGCTCTTCTCAGTGGTCGAACTCGTGGCAAATGCAGGTGGCGATGTCACCGTGGCGCTGGACGGGTCGAGCTTTCCGGAAGATGCGCAGGAAGAACTCAATATCGGCGTGCAAGCGACGCGCTTTGCCTGGGCCGAAGGCGACGTTCTGGTGGGCAGTCCGGTCGTGGCGCTTGCGGTTATCAATGCCCAGGCCAATGTCACAGGTTCCATTACCGTCTCGCTCTCGGGGGATATCAGCTACGGGCTCGAGAGTGGCAGCAGCTTAGCGCTCGATGTGGAGAGCACGAACACCGCCATTTCGAAAGGTGTTGCTCTGGCCGTGGGACCGGCCGCTGCAAACGGGGTTGTCTCCCAGGCGGTCGTCGATCAGGAGATGTCCGTGTTTGTCGAGGACGGCGCGACCCTCGCTGTCGGCGGCGACCTGACATTGACCGGTAAGCAAGTCTCGACGGCGACGGCCACATCGGTCGGCATCGCCGGAGCGCCGTCTTTTGCGGTGAGTGTTTCCCTCGCTGAGGCCAGCGTGAGTTCGGTGGTCGAGACCTATATCGGCGAGAGCGCAGTGGTCTCGGCGGGCGGGAATATCGAGCTCTATGCCCTGCACAATGCCGACGCGGTCGGCAATCTGCTCGATGGCGGCGCGACGGCGACAGCGTCTGCCTCGGCGGGATCGCTGATCGGGTCGGGCGACGGTGCGGTGGCCAATGCGACATCTGACGCGACAGTGACCGCCGAGGTTCGGGAAGGGGCGAGTGTCTCGCCAAATCAGAATGGGGCGCTGGACCCAGCGCTTCTCGATCTCATTGCGTTCTCGAACAACAATGCCACGGCGAGTGCGACCGGCCTCAGTGTTGGCATTCTGTCGGTCGGCGCGACCATCGCGACGGCCAACGTAAACGGCGCCACAAAAGCAAGCTTTGCTGGGACGATGTCTGTCCCGACACTCAATGTTAATGTCACAATCAACGCGGTGAGCCAGGAGACCGCCAGTGCCTCGGCGAGCGCTGTGGCAGGCGGTGTACTGGCTGGTACCGGAGCGCGGGCAGAGGCGACGATCACCTCAGAGACGAGTGCCGCGATTGCCGACGGTGCGGTCATCTCGACGACCGGCGATATTGTCGTGAATGCGGAGGCGACGCCGACGGTCACTGCGAGCGCGTCCGGCATCGATGCAGGAGCTGTAGCGGTTGGGGCGCAGCTCGCCTATGCCACCCTGACCCCGACCGTGTTGGCCACCGTCGGCGAGGGCGTCCAGATAACAGGAGGTGGCTTATCGGCCACCGCGTGGCTGAAACTGGCCGGGTCGGGCCAGAACGCAGCGGCAAGCGCCACCGGTGCGTCGGGCAGTCTCATCGGCGTCACGGCGTCCTTGTCTGCCGCGGAGATCAATCCGACCGTAGCGGTCAGCGTAGGCGATACGTCCGTCCTCCTGATGACCGGGGATGTGAGCATAGTCGCGACCAACGATGCGGCACAGTCTGCGTCGACAAGTGCCGTCGCGGGTGGGCTGATCGCGGCGGGTGCGGCGCCGTCGACGGCCACGGCAAGCGGATCTGTCTCGGCATCGTTTGGCGCGGCAACGATTGTTGCCGCCAGCCTCAACCTCTCGGCCAGCAATACGCAGACCGTCCGCAGCACGGCCACCGGGGGCAGTGGCGGCATCGTGGCCGGGAATGTGGCCACGGCGACTTCCGTGATCTCTTCCGCGCTCACGCTTGCCATTGCTGATGGAGCCGACATCGATGTGGATGATTTGCAGATCGCCGCGGATCAGACCAACGATGTCGACAGCCAGGTCGACAGCACCAACGCGGCGGTGGTGGGGGCAAGCGGGGCCAAGGCGACCAATACCGTCGATGCGAGCCTTGCCGTGACAGTCGGTGCGGCCAAGATCCTGACCGGCGGCATGGTGATCAATGCGGTCAACCGCACCCGGAAAGATGCTTATGGCACGAACGCCAACGCCGCAGCCGGAGGGATTGCAGATGCGGCTGCCGCGTTGAGCACGACAACGATTGGACACGACACGACCGTCTCCCTATCGGGAACAGATGCCGATACGCTCCTCGAACTACTCGTTGATCCCCTGGCCGAGGCCGATGCGACCGGTCTGTTCCAGGTTTCGGCTTTGAACGATGTCATCGCCACGGATGCCGCGAACCTCGATAGCGGTGGGGTGATCTCGGTGGCCAAAGCGCAGTCGGAGATCGTGGCGGGTACGCGCGACACGCCGCTCTCGACCAGCGTAACGATTACTAATGCAGAGATGGGAAGCCTGGACGATATCGATGTATCGGCGATGACGACCGGCAGCGTGGATGCCAGTGCGAAGGCCCGCACCTATGGGGCCTCGGGGGCTGCCGAGGGGCTTTCGGTGGCGCAGTTCATCGCGGACAACGCGGTCGATATTGGGGACAACACAACACTCATCTCCGGGGGAGATATCGGGCTCTATTCCGGCGAAAGGCTCGACGGCAGTGAGAATGACGTGTCGGTATCCGCTCTTACCGATCTTTGGAACAAGACCGCCTTCCCGATTTCCACCAAGCCCGATGCGAACAGCTATGTGACGGTGTTCAACACGGCGGATGTTCTCGATGGTGCGAGCCTCTTCACCACCGGAAGCGTCGAGATCAAGACCGAGCAGGGAGACTTGGCCGCGGTCGGGTCGGGCACCGGGACCGATCTCTACCGGAGCGCGTCTGAAGACGTGATCAACGGGATCGGCAATGCCCTCGACCAAGGCGATGTGTCCTTCGATATCTCCGGAGGTAATGGCGGCTGGATCAATCTCGATGCCAACGGGATCGACCTGGTGACGGAGGTCGTCACCGTCGACGGCGACATCGAGGTCTCGACCGACCGCAATCAATTTTTGACCATCGCTGAGGATGTGGTGATCCCGTCCGATCTGCTCGGCGGGGTTCAACAGGGGGCGAGCCAGGTCTTCAGCCCGGTTGCCGATCTCGATGTGACCAACAACCGCATCAATCTCGGCACCGCGGATCATGGGCTCACCACCGGTCAGGCGGTGATCTACGCCAACGGCTCCGGGGTCGAAGCAACCGGCTCGACCGAGATCTATCCTAGCCTCACAACATCTTCCGGATCGCTTACCGGCGGCGGGACCTACTACGTCATCGTCGACGAAACCGAGCCGCAATACGTCCAGCTTTCGGAGACGCCCGGCGGTGCAGCGCTCGCCCTCGGCCTGCCATCGTCCGATTCATCGGTTGTCGGCATCGCGCATTCGTTGACCGGGGTCTACACATTCGATCCCGAGACCGCCCTCGCTGAGGAAGAAGACTTCATCGATCTCGGCACGGCGGAGCATAACCTCACCACGGGAACGGCGGTGATCTATTCGGCCGGTGGAGGCGTGCCTATCGAGCGCGGCAATGTGGAAATCCAGCAGACCACGGATTTGGGCGGTATCGCCCGGGACGAACTTCTGGAGACAGCACCGCTCGTCGAAGGCGTGGTTTATTTTGTCGTCCTCGATCCCAACGATGCGAGCCGCATCGGGATCGCGTTTACCGCCGATGCGGCAGCTGATGGCGATATTATCGATCTGCGCAAGGGGATTTCCACGGGCACGTCTCATAGCTTCAACGCGCTGGTGCTGACCGAAGAGACGCCGTTCCCGATCCAGATTGCGCTCAATGAAGGGACCGGTCTGCCGGAGCAGTCGGACTTCTTCGAGACGCCGGTTGTCACCACCGTCGATATCGGCGGCAATATCAATGATCAGCTCGAGAAGCTGCGGACCGACCTCTACACTTACGCCCAAGACCCGGTGGCCCAGGCCAATATCAACGCTCAGATCAATGCGCTTGAGGGCCAGGCTTTCGATCTCGGCATTTGGAATGAGCAGGACGGCTATGCAGACGCGCTTCCCTATCCGGTGATTTCCATCAACGACATGACCGTGGCGCTCGGCAGTATCGAGATTTATGGTCAGCAATTGGAAGGGGCGGGAACCCTGAACGCGCCGGGCGACGCCTCCATCGCGATCACCAACAACAGCCCTTACTTCCTGCAGATCGGCAACCTGTCCATCCCGCGCGTCGGCGGCGAGGTGTTGTTCAACGGGGTCAGCCTCAATGACGGGTTTACGGTCGATGCCCTAAACGCGGTCGACACTGACGTCGAAGACACGCTCATCGTCTCGAATGCTGAGGGGGATCAATCGACCATCACGATTGAGAATACGTTCGGGACGTTCGATCCGACGCAGGACATCTTCAATACCGGTCTCGTGCCCTCCATCGAGATCCTCGGCGATGTGACGGCGCCGACCGGGACCATCGATGTGATCAATCGCGAGGGGGATATCGTCGTCACTGGCGGCCTGTCCGGCGAGACGGTGAATGTCACGTCTGGCGGCAGCTTCTTCCTCGATGTCCTGGGTATCTACAATGTGGGCGGCAATCCGCGGGATCAGTTCGACGACCCCACAACCGGGTGGCCCGGTTACGAGAACGCCCGTGCGTTGGAATACAATGCCGGGCTCACAGTCATACCTCCGCAAAATGCAAACCTTGGCGAGGCTGCAGGCGGCACGGTGAGCGCGGGCGCTAATGTCTTCATCAGCGCGACCTATCTCAATGTGAATGGCACGATCCAGAGCGGCGTGGATGACTTCGCGCTGACGCTCGATGCGAGCCTCAATGATACCATTGCCGGGTGGCAATCGGATTATGACAACGCGTCGGAAGCGGACAAGGACCAGTTCCGCTACCGCGATCTCGACAGTGTAAGCCTCGACGACAACGAGATCCTGACCGGCTCGGAAGCGCTCCTCGGGGAGACTTCGGCTGGCGGTGTTTATTGGCGTTATGACGCCGAAGAGCAGGTGATCGAGGTCGCGAATATCCGCACGAAAGGCGGGCTCGTAGAGCTTGAAGGCAATATCGTCAGCACCGGGGATTTGAACGGTGATGGCAACCGCGCAACCATAAAGGCGCTGGACGGCTTCTCTCATGTCACCATCGACAATCAAACCAACACCGCGCTGAAGCTCGACAGCATCGATACCGGGAATGTCGAGGGGATCGAGGGCACGATCATCATTACCGATACCGGTAAGCTCGACGCCTTCGGTGATCCCGTTGTCACGACCTATACGCGCGTCGGCGACGAGCTACAGCAGACGAGCACTGATACGCCGGAAGCGTATATGTCGTTCGGGACGATCTCGACCGCTTACGTCGACGGCGATGCAGGTGGCGGAATAGGCGGGCCGAGCGCGCAGTATGCCACGATCGAGGCTTCGACTGTCCAGGATTTCGAGGGCAACACGGTAGACGTCTATATCCTGACATATTTCAATGAGGATGGTTCACGGAGAACAGGCGCGTTCTCGGTTGGTCAAGAAGACGCAATGCAGCTCTTCAATTTCAACTTTATGTTTATTTCTGGCACGACTGAAAACAACGGTCAGCACGATATCTACGGCTACTCAAGCGATGCAGCTGCTGTCATTTTGACGGGATTGCGTGCCGATGAAATCGTCACTCAGAACCCTGTGACCATTACCGGGCCGAACGGTTTCAGCGAGGTCGTTGGCAGCAACCTCCGATTTGAGCAGTACGGTTTGCTCCAAATTGGGACGAGCGGCTTTTTCGACGGCCTCGATATCGGCGATGAGATCACCATTGCCGGGGCGGGTGCAGATGTCGATGGGACATTCCAGATCACAGCGACCTCAACGAATGGCAGCAGTGTCAATGTTGTTGTTGTTCCGGGAGCGAGCCCGGTGCAGGCCACTGGCTTTACCGGAACACAGCAAGACCATTATGTGCTCGTCACACATCTTACAGACGGGCAGCTCGGCAACAACACATTAATCCCGACGCTCCGCCTTGATGGAAATCGCGTCTACCGTCCCGATCTTAACGGGGACCCGACCCCTTGGTCATTCATGCGGGCAGCCGAGGCCAACGGCACGAACCAACTCCAGATCACGTTCGGAATTTTGGACACAACCACGACGACTGGTCCAACATCTGTCGGCTTAAGCTCGATCTATAACATCGACGGGTTCGAGAATGATGGCGACGTGGCCATTGTGGAAGAAACGTTTCCAACAAATATCAGTTTTGGTGGCGCGACGACGCAGTTCACGTTCGAAAATCCCTCGGGCGTGGGGGACTCTGTCGTCATGACGCTCGGCGCGCAAGATCGTGCGCGGATGGCCAAGGTGGATGGCGGCTATACGCTTTCGCTCGACAATGCTGCCCTGCCGCCGTTTTCCAACCCAACGTTCACGGGCGTTTCAGTCGGCGATACTCTCACATTGGAATCGTTCGATCCGCACTTTTCGCAATTCCACGGCAGCTGGACGGTTACGGCAGTCTCAGATGATTTGTTCAGCGTTTCCCTGACCGATCAAAGCGCGACGACGTATCAGCCGGAAGAGAACCAGATTTATCGCTGGCTGCGGGGCACCACTCAAACCGTCACCACGCGGCTGGAATGGACGCAGTCTTCATTCTGGGGCATCCCAACGGGCTCGACCAATCCGCCCGGTTCCGGCAATCCAACGGTGATAAATACCGGCGAGGCGACCGATATCTCGCCCGAGGCCGGCATTATCACGAGCCTCAGCGAGGTGATCGCGAATGACACAAGCGGGTTGGACCTGGCGGTTCAGCCGGACAACTACACGCTGACCTCGACGCTTGCGACCAATGCCGAGGCTGAGCAGGAAGCCGCCGCGAACGGCTTTTACATCGACCCGACTTATGGTGTGCTCACCGACCAATACAACTACACCACGCATTCGGGGTTCTGGCCTTTTGAGACGGCGACCTACCACTTGGTCCGGATCTTCGAGAAGCCGGAGAAGATCATCTACAATCACTCACTGAATGCGTCTGTCCCGATCAATATCGAGTTCGTCGGCTATGAAGAGGGTCAGATTACGGTCACGTCGGCGCAGGACGTGAACCTTTCGGGCGTGATCAATAATCAAAGCGGCGCGACGAACATAACGTCGACAGCAGGCGCGATCCTTCAGGAAGATCAGGACGCGATCATCTATAGCGACCAACTGACGCTCTCCTCCGCGACCGGTGTCGGCGCAGAAGACTCCTACGTGATCACGGAGCTCTCGGACGGCGCTGAACTTGCAATGGAGGCGACGGCCAGCGGCGACATTTTTGTCAAGGAATCTCTTGATGCTGTCCAGATCCTCGATGCCTATGCCGAAGATGGCGATGTCAATCTGATCGTTCATGGGGATGTTCTGCGAAGCTCTTCGGCGCCAAATCCGATCATCGGCGATCGGATCAATATCACCTCGCTCACGGGCGATGTTGGCGCGGCAGATAATGATTTGGTTGTCCGGACGGGGCAGACCGTCGATCGCGATTCTACTGATGGGGTAGATGGAAGCGATGGCCTCACGGTTGATGCCGCCGGCGATGTCTACTTGTCGAGCGATTCCGTAAATCCCGACCTTCTGATCCGCTCTATCACGGCTGGCGGAGATGTAACGATCTCTCAAAACGGATCCCGGATCGTCGATGCGAACCCCGACAAGCCGATCGATCCCCGCACTGAGGCGCAGCTCCAGACGATCTGGTCGGATTTCGGTCTGATCGGCGATCCCAATGACGATGCGAGCAACCCGGTGGCGCAAGCGGCTGTCGCGGCATTCGCGGGCAAGAACACAACCAACTATCTTGGCTATTGGCAGGATGCGCGGCAGGCGGATACGCCTTTTGCGTCGCTGACTTTCGGCGTCTCTCCCGCATCGATCGACTCCGAGGCGCAGACCATCGATTTTGGCGTTGCGCACAATTACCGCGATGGCGACGGGATCGCTTACAGTGGAGGCGATACCAGCAATCCGGTCGAGAACCTCGATCCGGGCAGCCTCTACTATGTGATCGTCGTCGACGAGACCACGATCCAGCTGGCCTCTTCGCGCGAAGCAGCTCTTGCAGGCAACGAGGCGCTTGCTTTGCGCGTAAACCCTTTGCGCGCTTCGTTCACGGTCGGCGATGTCAGTGGCACCGAGATCACCTTCAGCGGGGACCATAACTTCGGAACCGGTCAGGATGTGATCTTCACAGCCGATGAGGATACGCTGAGTGACTTCGGCCTCACGGAAGGCGATACCTATTACGTTCACGTCATCAACGCGACGACGATTGCCTTGGCGACCAGTGAAGCATCTGCCGTGGCCGGAACGGATTTGATTGCACTGGATCCAAATGGCGACGCTTCGGGCGGCGGAAGCCTCACCCTCACCCATCCCAGAGAGCGCGCGGACTTTACCCTCGATGACGTATCCGGCACGCAGATTTCTTTTTCGGCGGCTCATGGGTTTAGCGAGGGCGAGAGCGTCGTTTACACGTCGAACGCTCCGCCTGCGGGATTTGGTCTAGAGACCGGAGCGACCTATTACGTCTCATTTATTGACGCTAAGACCATTGCTCTGGCTGCCGATCAGGCCTCGGCTCTGGCGGGGACCGATCTCATCACCCTCGATGACGGCAGTGCGACCGGGGATGGCGCGATGGTGCTCAGCCGTTCGGCCAAGGCCTCGTTGAGCTACGGTGGCTTTAACCTCTCCCCGACAGACGTTCGTGCCGGTTTCATCGATCTTGGGTTTGACCATGGGTTCGTCGATGGCCAGCCTGTGGCCTACAAGCCGTCGGATACGGGCGGGTTTGTCGCGGGTGGCGACGATGGAGTGGTCGAGACGAATATCTTCTACGTTTCGGTCGTAAATGAGACGTCCATCGCTCTGGCCGAGACATTCCTCGACGCTCTGGAGGGCGACACTCTTCAGATCGACACCTCCGCGCTTCGCTATGTGATCCAAACCTCCGAGGTCGCAAATGACGAAATCACCTTCCCCGACGCGCACGGCCTGACGAACGGCACGGCGCTGATCTTTACCGGGGATGGAACGGATCTGGGCCTCGATACAGGCAACGTCTACTACGCGATTGTGGTCGATGACACGTCGATCCAGCTCGCCGCCACGGCAGACGATGCGGCTGGCGGTATGAACGCGCTTCCGCTTGGGGCAGGGGGCGGCAGCGGCGAGGGAACGCCCGAATTAACTGTGCAGACGGTCGAACATCTGTTGCCATACCGTTGGGTGGATTTCGACCCGGACACCTACTCTTTTGAGTTCTCCGCTGACGAACAGGCGCAGCTTGAGGCCCAAGGCTTCACGTCGGATCAGTTTGAAGCCCTCGAACAGCAGCGGACCGCCGACTACATCGCGATCAATTCGGAGTTGGAGGCCGATGGGCTCGCGGACACTTTCCAGCCCGATTACACCTTCGTCGTGGAGGATGTGGCGACAGCCTCTGAAAACGGCTCGATCATCGTCGAAGGGGTCAACTGGACCCAGGCCGAACTCACCAATCTGATCGCTCAGACGCTGCTCAACAAGACCACTACTGAGGTCTTCGCGCTTGAGGAAGAGCCCAATATCACCGCCACGTCGATCAGCCTTACGTCAAATGGCGATATCGGCACCACCGACGATCCGGTCACCATCGATCTGACAAGCACCGACCCGCTGACCGACGATCAACTGCTCGCTCTGGCCCAAGCCGAAGAGAGCGACATCACCTTCTTCGATGCGAACGGCACGCAACTCTATATCGACGCAGCCACCGGCGACCTCGATACCCCAGCCGCGTCGATCGTGATCGAGGTGCATGACGATATCGATATTGAGTTGGCAGAGGACGGCACGATAGGTGCGACGTCTTTGTCAGGCGAAATCTTTTTGGGCTCAACTTCAACGATCACCGTCGACCCCATTTCGGCGCAATCCGTTGGAAACCAGGTTCGGATCGAAGGGAATGTGACGATCACGAATGCGGATGGAGGCTACATTCAAGCTGACGAAATCATCCTTGATGCAGGAAGCCTGGATCCAGATAGTCCCAACTCGCTTGGTACAGCTGAGACACCGCTTGTTGTCGTTTTGACCAGCGAGACTGGCCTCATTGCACGCGGCGGAAACGTCTATCTTCAGCTTGAGCGGCCTGGCAGCACGGATGTCGCCCATATCGAAGATGTCTACGCGGATCAGGATGTGGTCATCGACAGTTTTTCCGCGGTCCAGGTCGACCGTCTGCTTCTGGCGGGGGCAGGCAACCTTGTGCTCGACGCCAGCGTGGGCGCGGACGGACCCCAAGATATCACGACCAGCGCGACAAGCACGGTCGGTGCAAACGACGGAACTGTTGCGATTTACGGCAACAATATCACGCTGGGCGCTCCCCTTATCGTCGGCGAGACTTTGATCCTCAGCGCCGCTGGAACGCTCGACTACACCGCGCCGGATGTCCCGATTATTCTGTCAACGTCCGGCGACGATACAATCACCGGCACGGAGGCGAGCGAGCGCCTCTACGGCAACGGCGGCAACGACTTGATCAATGCTGCCGCGGGCGATGACAGTTTGAACGGTGGGGATGATGACGATACGCTCACTGGAGGCCCAGGCGCGGATACGATCATCGGTGGAGATGGCTATGACACTGTGGCGTTCACCAGCAATGGATCGAGCGGAGTTCACGTTGACCTCGCTGCAAATGGTGAGGCTGGCGAATGGCGGGATGCCTTCGACGACTTAGATAGGGTCGATCACGCCTCGGTCGAAGCCTATACGGGCACTTCGGCCGCAGACTACATGCTTGGTGACGGCGGGAACGGAAGCAGTCCCCTGTTCAGCGCAGACTTCTTTGGCGGTGAAGGCAACGATACAATTGCTGGAAGTGGCCTCGGCCAGACGCTCAGTGGCGGGCAGGGCAACGATACCATCACGGGTCTTGGAGGCGCTGATTCGTTGTCGGGCGGATTTGGTGACGATGTTATCTATGGTGAGAACGCAGGAACGGAAAACACCCGCGTGCCTCCTGGCGCTGACACCATCAACGGTGGAAATGGGGACGACGACATTGAGGGCAATAGCGGAGATGACAGCATAATCTGGGTCTTCGGCCACGGCAGCGATACAATCGACGGTGGGCCTGACAGTGATAATCTCAGCCTCTCTGCAGATGATGGCATCGACAATTCTCCGGTTCCCGTCTCCATCACAGGCGATGTCGATACCGGCGTAGTGACAATCACTGTTGGGGACGACACCCTTTCGGTGACCACCGTCGAGACAATCGTTGTTACGCCGGATGTGGATACGGGCTCGGATGTCACGACAAGCGACAATCTGGACCAGCTTGGCGTTACGGTGCAGGTCGTGTCGCCGCTCTCAGCGACGCTTACAGCTCCGCGCGTAGGTGTGGCACAGTCAGAGGCGACGCGAGGCGTTGACATATCTGGTAGAAGCGGCGGCGCTGGCCCGATTGTGTTCCCAGACTCAATTCTCAGCAGGTCAACAGAGGGGAGTTCGTCCTGCGCTGCCGAGTTGGGCGCAGCCTGCGTGTTGGACGGTTCCGGGTTTGCTAAGACGCTGGGCCTTGATGCCTTCGGCAAGGTCTCCGCACTTGAACGGGATTTCGACGTGGCGCACGCAGACTTCACGACCTATCCAGAAAGAGAGGGTTCGTTAGATCGGGAGTGGCGCGTTTACTAGAGCACAGCTGACGCGTGCGGGTCAGAGAAAACGCGAGCAAGAGAGCGACATACAATTTGCTGATCGGCTTCGATTAGAATTTTGATAGCGTCGCCATGTGCCTGCAAAGTGTCAGGAGTTGCATGGTCACTCCGCCTACAAAGGATCCGGCGAGCGCTCAAACACTTCCTCACAGACAAACTTGCGAAAATAGCTTGCGTCGCGGTGGCGGCATAGCTTATGCGGACGCCGGGCGCGTTCCCGGACAAGGGTGAGCGGGGCGGGCTCAGCGATCTCACCCTGATACGGAGCTGGCCCATGAGCCATTCCCCGGCTGAATTGGTCGAGACATCGACCTTAGCAAAACCCCATACAAAACCAGAACGTCCTGAATTCTCATCCGGTCCCTGCGCAAAGCGACCTGGATGGTCATCGGCGGTTGTGGAAGCTAAGGCCCATCTGGGGCGGTCTCACCGTGCGGCTGCTCCGAAGGCGCAGCTTAAAGCGGCGATCGAGCGTACAGCGCGATTCCTTGGCGTTCCGGACGACTATCGCGTTGGCATTGTTCCAGCCTCCGATACAGGCGCCTTCGAGATGGCGATGTGGTCGATGCTTGGGCAGAGGCCGGTCGACATGTTGGTTTGGGAGAGCTTTGGCCAAGGCTGGGCAACGGACGCGACCAAGCAACTCGCGCTCGACGATTGTCGGGTCTTGAAGGCTGAGTATGGCGCACTGCCCGATTTCTCACAGGTCCGCGACGATGCCGATATCTGTTTTACCTGGAACGGTACCACGTCCGGTGCGCGGGTGCCGAATACAGACTGGATCGCGGAAGACCGGGCCGGTCTCGTGCTCTGCGACGCTACGTCTGCAACGTTCGCGCAGCCGCTCGATTGGGCGAAGCTCGACGTTGTTACGTTTTCCTGGCAAAAGGCCATGGGTGGCGAAGCGGCGCATGGCGTATTGATTCTGTCGCCGCGGGCCGTTGAGCGGCTTGAAACTTACGCTCCTCCTCGGCCCCTACCAAAGATCTTTCGCCTTACCAAGGGCGGCAAGCTCATCGAGGGCATCTTTCGCGGTGAGACAATCAACACGCCGTCCATGTTCTGCGTCGCCGATTGCATTGACGCGCTCGACTGGATGGAGGGCCTGGGTGGGCTCGAAGCAACCATCGCGCGCGCCGATGCAAATGCGGCAGCGTTGCAGGCTTGGGTTGATGCCACGCCTTGGGTCGAAAATTTGGTGTCCGAGCCCGCAGCGCGTTCCAATACGTCAGTCTGCCTGAAGATCGTCGATCCGGAAGTGACCGCGATGGATGAAGCAGCGCAGCGGGAGTTTACCAAGAAGATGGTCAAGCTTCTTGAAGCCGAGGAGGCGGCGTTCGACATCGGTGGATATCGCGACGCACCTCCAGGTCTACGCATTTGGTGCGGTACAACAATCGATACCGATGACGTCATCGCGCTGACGCCCTGGCTCGATTGGGCTTTTGCGACGGCCAAATCAATCTGAATTTCTGCGCGCCTTCGACGAGGCGCGCGTTCCCCACAAAATAGAGCGGGTCAAAGCGATCCGCGAAGGATGAAGACTATGGCGAAAGTCCTTATTTCTGATGCCCTTTCCGACGCTGCCGTTGCGATTTTTAAGGATCGCGGCGTGGACGTCGACTTTCAACCCAAGCTCGGCAAAGATCCCGAAGCACTCGCGCGGATCATCGGAGATTATGACGGGTTGGCGGTGCGATCGGCGACCAAGGTGACGGCGGATCTGATCGCAAAAGCCGACAATCTCAAAGTTGTGGGCCGGGCTGGGATCGGTGTCGACAATGTCGACATTTCCGCTGCATCCAGCAAAGGCGTCGTGGTCATGAACACGCCCTTCGGTAACTCGATCACCACGGCAGAACACGCGATTGCAATGATGTTTGCTTGTGCTCGTCAGATTCCCAGCGCGGATGCATCCACTCAAGCCGGGAAGTGGGAAAAGTCGAAGTTCATGGGGGTCGAGATTACCGGCAAGGTCCTTGGTCTGATCGGGGCTGGCAATATCGGTTCCGTCGTTGCCAATCGGGCCATCGGGCTCAAGATGCGGGTGATTGCATTCGACCCGTTCTTGTCGGCTCAAAAGGCAAAAAGTATTGGCGTTGAGCGCGTCACCGATCTGGACGAACTCCTCGCCCGCGCCGATTTCGTGACGCTCCACCTTCCCAAGACAGAAAAGACGGCAAACGTCCTCTCGGCAGAACGCATAGCAAAGATGAAGCCGGGCGCTCGGCTCATTAACTGTGCGCGTGGTGGGCTTGTGGATGAGGCTGCAGTCGCCGAGGCGCTGAAGTCCGGCGCGCTGGCCGGAGCGGCTTTCGACGTCTTCGCTGCTGAACCCGCCAAAGAAAGCGTGCTTTTTGGACTGCCGAATGTGGTCTGCACACCGCATCTCGGTGCATCCACGTCTGAGGCGCAGGAAAACGTGGCGCTTCAGGTCGCCGAGCAGATGGCAGACTACCTTGTGACCGGGGCGATCTCCAATGCACTGAATGCACCCTCCGTCACCGCTGAAGAGGCCCCGATCCTGAAGCCCTGGATCACTCTGTCGAACCTCTTGGGCAGTTTTGCTGGACAGGTCACAGAGCATGCCATTCGAAAGATCGAAATTGAATATGTTGGCTCCGTCGGCGATCTTAATCTCAACCCGCTAACCGCAGCACTCACAGCTGGGCTTCTCAAGCCGCTCGTCGGCGAAGGCGGCGTCAACATGGTGTCCGCTCCCGTCGTCGCACGGGACCGCGGCATACACATCACCGAGACGATGAAGGACCCGCAGGGCGCATTCGGCTCCTATGTGCGCTTGATCGTCACGACAGAAAAACAGACGCGTTCTGTCGCAGGCACGATCTATTCCGATGGCAAGCCGCGTTTCATCCAGATCAAGGGTATCAACCTTGAGGCTGAGCCGATGGAGCATATGCTTTATACCACCAATACGGATATGCCGGGTTACATTGGCTCACTTGGCACCAAGCTCGGTGATCTCGGGATCAATATCGCTACTTTCGCCCTTGGCCGTGCGCAAAAGAGCGGTGAGGCCATCGCGCTCTTGGGTGTCGATGCGGCAGTGGGTTCGGAGGCGATCGCGGAGATTTCCTCGCTTCCACAGGTCCGCCAGGCCAAGGCACTTGATTTCTGACCTCCGATTTCAAGAGCCTCTTGTCGCGTTTGCCCGGTCCTCTTTCTTCGGGCGACGCGATCAATAGGAGTGAAGTGAAAAGCGGGTCTGCTCTTCGACTTTAGAACGAGCGGGTCGGAGCGCGTCTGAGATCAGTTCCGTGCCGACATTTAAACATGTCGTCACGCCGATCTGGTCGACGGTTTGCAGACCGGGGCGTTTGCTTCGGTCTATGTCGGTGCTCGTTCGGCCCAGCCCGCGAAGACCTTTTCAAGGGCAACCACCACGTAGTAGAGAAAAATTCCCATGAGCCCTAAGGCGATCAGAACCGCAAACATCAACGGATAGTCGGCACTGATCTTCCCGCTGTCAAAGAGATGACCCAGGCCCCGACCATGGGGTTCGACGATTTCCATCAGATTGGTTCCGATAAATGCCAAGGTCACCGCAACTTTAAGAGCCCCGAAAAACTCAGGCATCGTTTTAGGAAGTGCGATTTTCCAGAAAATTGTGAACTTGGACGCGCCGAGAGACGCAAGGATATCGTTGTATTCGGGTTCAAGCGTTGAGAGGCCAATCGATACGGAAACCGCAATCGGGAAAAAGCTGATTAGGAACGCAATCAGGATGGTGTTCATATCATGCTGGCCGACGAACAGCAGTGCGATGATTGGGACGACCGTTGCCTTGGGTATGGCATTGAACCCCACCAGCAGAGGGTAGAGCGCATCCCGCATGGTCCGCGAGAGTCCCATGACCATGCCAAGAAACACACCAAACACGACGGCTAGGAGCAGCCCAATTACTGTGCGCCAGAGTGTGTCCCAACCGTATTCCAGAAACAGCCAGCGGAATTTCCAAAAGGCGGGTCCGAGATCACTTGGTGACGCCATTTTGTAGTTTGGCCAACCATTGGCCCAAACGAGGAACTCCCAAAAAAGCGCGAAGACGATCAAAGCCGCTATGGGCACGAAGACCTTGTTCCAAGTCATGCGACATGATCCTCAGGCTTGGCGCGACCCTGTGCGATGCGAATCTGATGGCGTAGGGTGTTGAGGGCTTCCGCACTCTCCGGCGTATAGAGCTGTTCGATCTCACGCGGGCCTTTGAGATGCACATCCATGACGTACTGGGTGCGTGCCGGTCTGCCAGACAATACAACGACGCTATCTGCTAGGAAGATCGATTCTCGCAGATCATGGGTGATTAGAACACCGGTGAAGGGTTCCTGCTCCTTCACCTTCAGCAAGGTCTGCCAAAGGTCTTCGCGCGTAAACGCATCGAGCGCTCCGAAGGGTTCGTCGAGGATCAAGACCTCGGGGCGGTGCACGATGGACCGGCAAAGCGAGGCCCGCTGTCTCATTCCGCCCGAAAGCTCACTGGGTCTCTTGTCTTCGAACCCTTCTAGGCCGACCAAGGCCAAGAGATGGCGAGCGCGATCCTGCATCTCGGATTTCGACATTCGTGGGGCGACAATTTCGAGCGGCAGCATGACGTTGCGAAGCACCGTCCGCCATTCAAGCATTACGGGGTTCTGGAACGCCATTCCAACGGTTGATTTGGGGCCAGTGACCCGTTCTCCGTGGAGCCAGACTTCGCCCTCGTCCGGTTTCATTAGGCCCGCAATCAGTCGGGTGAGCGTTGACTTGCCGCAGCCAGACGGACCAACCACGGCCACAAACCCGTGCTCTGGGACATAAAGCTCCAATCCATTAAGAACGGGGAGTGACCCGTCCTTGGTCATGTATGCGTGTTTAACGCCCCTGATTTCTATCAGGGGCAGGTGCGAGTTGTCATTTTTGGGTGCTGGACCCACAGAGAAGCTCCAGTCTAGTCGATGCAGGTGGTCCCAGTCCTATCAACGGTTCTTCAGACCGAGGCTACCTACTGAAGCATCCGAGCCTCTGGGTCTGGAAGATACTCTCCCGTGAAGTAGAGACTTGCATCGACATTGTTCTGAAACTCATAGGTTTCCTTCAGTTGTTCCAGAGCAGTTGCCATGCGATCCGCGTCAATATCGCCCAAACCGTTGGTAATCGTATACTCGGTTAGAACGTTGGCTTCGATTGCAAGTTGCAAGCGACGCTGTTCCAGAGCCGCATCCGCTGCTGGGTTCCGGTCAATAAGACTTGCGATAGCCGTTTCTGGATCGCCAATCGCATCCTTCCAGCCGGCGGCAACAGCGGTGAGGAAGTTCCTCACGACGTCCGGGTTCTCGCCTGCGAAGTCCGTGTTCACGATGATAGCATTGCCGTAGAGTTCCAGCCCGTGATCGGCCATCAAGATCGTCGCGATGTCGTCCTCGGGCACACCAAGCCGGATTAAATTGAGGAAGGAAGAGAAGCTGAACCCGGTTACAGCATCAACATTTCCTTCCGCAAGCATCGGCTCACGGGTCGGAAAACCAACGGGCTCGACGTTTATCTTGCTCACGTCCAATTCGTTGGCGCTCGCAAATGCCGGAAACTGAGCCCAAGCGCCATCGGGTGGGGGGGCTCCCAGGATTTTCCCCTCGAGATCTTTCGGAGTTTCGACGCCAAGTGATTTCCGACCGACAACGGCAAAGGGTGGCTTGTCGTAAATCATCATCACGGATCTGACGGGAGCGCCGGGATTTTGATCAAGGAACTTAATCAGGGAGTTGATATCGGCAAATCCGATAGGGAACGCACCGGTTGCGACCTTTGGTATGGCATCCAGAGAGCCTTGTCCTGCCGAGATTTCTACGTCTAGTCCAGCATCCGCGAAGTGCCCATTGTCGATCGCAACAAAATAGGGTGCGGATGGCCCTTCGAACTTCCAGTCCAGCGCAAAAGGGATGCTGGTCTGGGCAAATGCCGTGCCGCCCACGAGGACGACCGCGCACACTGCGCTAAAAACTCGGTTCAGCATTCTCTTTCTCCCGATTGGTATTTCGTGCGAATTTCGCGCATGAGACTGTAGCTTGGAATGCGCGGGATCTACAAAACTTGGCTACTGAGATGGATCGCCCGCAAGTTAAGCGTGGTTCCGACAACTGCATTCTTCTTGGGCAGTCGTTGCATCGAAGGCTACTCTCCAAGAGGTCATACTTTAGCGGGCATATGAGGCTCTGTCGTGATTTTGTTGTGCCGGGATAGCCCAGGTCTCTCATTTAGGGGTTCCCGGACCAAAGGTATTCTGTTCTTGGCCCGACTATCCTTTCGCCGACTTTGCTTTGGGGTGATGTCGTACGGCCCAGATCACCGCGAGAAGACCATTGCCGAGAAGATCTAGAGCGAAGATCGTCGCCGTGCCGACCAGGGTCGTCTCAAGCAAGTGGGCCAGAAAAATCATAGCGAGAAGTGCGGTGAACCCTCCAGCTGCAAAAAGAGCCCATTTGAGCTGACCAGTTGGCACACGGATCCCCGCAAGGATTTTGACGAGGCCAGATCCAAGCAGGCACAACAGCAACACGATCTTTAACAGCACTCGTCCACCTGCGGGATCCGCAAGGAAGATCACGCCCGCCAATGCGATAAAAACCCCCGCCGCAACAGCCACATGATTCATGGGTTGCATCTTGAAACCCAGGAAGGCCGCCACCGATCCAGTGATCAGCAGAATCCATCCGAGAAACTCTTCAACGCCGACAACGGCCGCTTCTAATCCAGCTTCGACGGTGTCTGCTTCCGCAATCACGTCACCCCGGAACGGGTTCAAGAACACCACAAGACTTGCAACGATCGCACCACAGGCGAGCACAATCCAGAAACTGCGGTTCATGCTTGGGCGCTCCTCTCACTGTCGCTTTCTTCGGGCATTCGCCCGTTCTTGCAGATCGGACAGGTTTAATCCTGTCCTTGCCCCACTCCTAGGTGCATAGCAGTGTCGGGACGCCAAAAAAAGTGAGCACTGTCGCTTAACCGATTGCGAGCACGTGTTGGGCAGCATTCTGGTTTTGAACAGAATGAGCCCTGCCTCAAGGACAGTCGGCTCAGAATAGCCAGCTTCGCTGCGCACAGCCGTGTTCGGGCACGAAACCTCTAGACTCTGTCACCCTCAGCAGAGCTTTCGACATGCCTTTCCCATATTTCAGCGATGATCTTCGGCAGTTCGACGGGATGAAACGGTTTGCCGATCACGTTGATGGCGCCAAGCGCTCGATAGGTCTCGACTTCGTCTCCCTGGATCCGAGCGGTCAGAAACACGATGGGCGTGTTTGACGTTTCCGGTATCTCCCGTAACTTCTCGAAGGTCCGAATTCCGTCGAGGTCCGGCATCATGACATCGAGAATGATCAGGTCAGGCGCATAATCTGCGGCCTTTTCGACCGCGTCGCGGCCGTCCTCGCACATTTTCACGTCATAGGTGCTAAGATGTTGAAGGGACAGGCAGACGACCTTGCGGATATCGGCTTCATCATCGGCAATCAGGATTCTATTCAATTGTTTCATCGAAATGGTCACTCTTCAGGTGTTGTAGGTCCGGATCTATGTCCGTGGCGCGAGGATCGTAGAAGGAGTTTGATCTTGTCGAGCAATTCGCTGTTATCAATATTCGTTTTCACGACTGACGCCGCGACGGATGAGGCGGCCTCTGCAGGTGGAAGGTCAATAGAGTAGACCATCATCTGTGGCGGCTCCGGCTGGGCACGGATTAACTTGATCAAGTCAAGGCCATTTCCGTCTGGCAGATACTGGTCAAGAATAACGACATCAAATCGGGTCGAGGCCAGTTTCGTTTTTGCCTCGGTGAGATCCTTCGCAAAGTCCACCTCTGCCATTGGAGAAAGCAGATTCTTAAGGACCATGAGCTGGTCATTGTCATCTTCGACATGTAGAACGCGCAGCGGGGACTCCCCGACCCGGATCGCCGTCTTTTGCAGTGCATCGTTCAGCCTTTCCTGATCGAATGGCTTGGTAATCCAGCACATCATGGAGGCTTGGGCCTTGGAGTCTTGTCGTTCGGTTTCTGCCAGACTAGGCGATATGGCAATCACCGGAATATCGCTGTGAACGGGATTGTTGTGGATGAAGTCGACGACTTGCAGTGCGGCCTCATCCGCACATTCCCAGTCGATGGTGAGAATATCAAACCACTCCGAAGAAAGTCGCTCGAAGGTCTCCTCCGCGGTCGATGTGACCACGGTCTGATAGCCTAGGCTATTGATCAGACCTTTCAGGAGGTTGGCCGTTGTCGCATCGTCCTCCAAGATCAGGACGCGGCCCTGTGCAACAGACCCCAGTCGGCTGACATCTGAGGAACTGCGCTCAGCAATACCCAGATCAACATTGAAGGTCGTTCCGTCTGACCCCGTGCGAAAGTTGATCTGACCCATATGCGCGTTCACGATTGACTTGCATATGCTGAGACCAAGGCCAGTTCCGCCAACAGGGCGCGAGGCGGTCGAATCGGCTTGGGAGAATTTCTCAAAGATCTTCGAACGAAACTCTTTCGGAATCCCTGGTCCGTTGTCGCTCACCGAGAGACGCCAGGCAGAGCCCATCTTGAGAATCGAAACAAAAACGACGTCTTGTTCCTGGGAGTATTTGATCGCGTTGGAGAGTAGGTTCGTCACGACCTGGACCAATCGATCAGGATCGCCCAGGACGACCGGTTTCTCCGATGGATACTGTGCCCGGATTGTAACTTTATGCTGGACCGCCATCCCATGGGACTCGCGGATAGCCAAGTCTGTGACTTTCGAGAGGTCAATGTGGTCGAATGAGAACTTCATCCGACCGGCGCCGATCTTCTCCAGATCCAGGATGTCGTTGATGAGCATGATGAGCCGACGGCAATTGTTGTTCGCTGTCTCAACGAGGTCGCGCACTTCGTTTGTCATCTCACCCACGACGCCAGCCTCTAGGAGACCCAGCGTGCCTTGCATTGAGGCGAGTGGGGTTCGCAGTTCATGGCTGACAGTCGAGATGAATTCGGATTTCATCTGAGCGATAATATCACGCTCGGATGTATCGCTTATGATCCCGAGAAACTTTGTTTCGCCATGATCATCCGCTTCGCTCACCCGGAGGTCCATCGAAAACGTCTCACCATTCTTTCTCAGGCCGGTAAGCTTTCGCGTTTTTCCGATGATCTTCTTCTTTCCGGTGCTCAGGTAGGAGGAAATGTATGAGTCGTGCTTCCGCGCATGGTAGTATGGCATCAGCACTTTGATGTTCTCTCCAAGCAAATCGGATTCCGAATATCCAAAAAGTGTCTGGGTGCTTTGATTGATCGCCTCAATGGTGCCGTGGGCGTCGATCATTATGATTGCGTCCGTTGTGCCATCCACGATTGTTGCGAGCCTCGCGGCGTTCCTTTCGATCTGATCTTCGCGCTTGAGCAGTGCCGCAACGAGATCTTCAAACGCGTCACGAAGCCTACGCATTTGCTCGGGGCCATCTTGCGGCCACTCCACCTCAGATAAGCTTCGACCCCCTCTTAGGTCGCGCGCAGCGGCTGTGAGCTTCATCATCGGGCGGTTGTGCCAATGGATCGTGCAGTAAACTGCGAAGGCGGCAATTCCGCTCAGGACAACGGCAAGGAGCAGCGTTCCTTCTCGAACTCTACGGGTCGTCGCAAGGGTCTCGTCGATTGGTACGGAAACGAGGGCATGTACGTCCTGTCCCGAATCCTCGGGACCCACATGGAAAGATTTTCCAACCAAGACGACGCTGCGGTCTAAATGATCCTTAGTCGACTGGACATATGTCCCGTAGCCATCCAGCGAGAAGGCATCAGGGAACTCATCCCTCAGACCATAGGCACTTCCAGTTACGGATCCGAATGTCTGCGCGCTATCGGGATGAACCAGAAAGTCTCCAACTTGATTCGTTAGATAGAGGCCAACCGAGTCTGGGATATCGCTGAGCGAAAGCGTCAGAACTGCAGAGGCCGAGAGATTTACGACAACCATGCCGTAAATCTCATCCTGGTCGGTGAAAACCGGCGTCGCCATCATGATGACGGGTTTGTATGGCTCTTGGATTCGACCTAACTCAACATGAAGCTCAATCGGGCTCTGGTAGACATCTCCGGCGCCAATCGCCAGTGCTTCTAGGAAATACGGGCTGCTTCCCTTTTGTTGTAGCTCGGCATCAGCGACGCGAACGATGTGCTCGGACTGACGTTCAACTCGAAGAATTTCGCGTCCCTCGTCCTCGACACCGATCAATCGGATTTGGTCGATTGTACGGTTTGACGCGATAAGCTTTTTGAAGATCGATGCGAGACGGTCGCGAGCTATCTCCTCTCTTATGGCTGGATGAGAGCCTTCCTGTTGGGTTGTGCGAGCGCGAATAAGATCGTTCAGGGCGGGTGACTGGGCCAGAAAAACCGTGCGCGATCTTTTCCGCCGAAGCTCTTCTTCAAGTAGGGAAACACCGACTTGAACATGGTAGCCAAAACGCTCTAGCGCGCTCTTCCGAATTTCGCCAGACATCGCGAGATAGAAAAGGTGGCCGATGAACCCGCCCATCCCGACAAGTAGCAGAAAGACAATGAGTGTAAACTTGAGAGAGTCGTGGAGTTTCATTCTTAAATTTACCGAAATACAATAGAATTTAATCCAAAGTTACATTGGTATCTATCGTTCGAGGAACTTGGCAGAGTATCCACAAATTCGTTTAAATTTTTCGAAGGCTTCGAGGTTTTGGTTCACGAGTTAGAAGTAAGCGGTTCGTGAACTCGGCTGAACTTGAGTGATCCGTTTGGCCTAACCACGCGTAGTGTTTATGTTGCAGTTGCTTGGGGGCTACCAAATGATCCGGGCTATCATTGTCGCGCTTGTGTTTGCTTCGGGTGTAGCGAGAGCCGACACAGCACCACCTGAAGTCGAGGCTTCACTGGGCCAACCTGTTTTGCAGGGCGCGACAGACTTTGAGTTTCTCGGATTCGACTTGTTTGACGCATCCCTTTGGACAGACGGAACCGGATACTCTGATGCACGTCCCTTTGCTCTGAGTTTGACATATGCAAGGCGCTTTACGGCGGAGCAATTGACGCGTCAGACCATTCGCGAGCTGGCGCGGATCGAAGGGTCCAACACACGGTCGTTGGCAGCCCTGGCGAGTCTCGAGGCTTGCTTTGCCGATGTCGGTCGGGGTGACCGCATCACCGCCGTGCGTCTATCCTCTGACGGTATCCGGTTCTTCGTGAACGGAAGGGTCTCATGCGACTATCAAGATGCGGGGTTTGCAAACCGCTTCTTTAGCATTTGGCTCGGCGACGAGACACGTGATCCGCGTCGGAGAGACCGCCTGTTGGGTGTTGGCTGATGATACGCGCCGAGGCACCGGTTGTTCCTGCGGCGATAGTCTGACTAACGAGCGAGTGGGAGGGTGACTTCCACCCGAAGTCCGAGTTTAGGAGCGTTTTCGAGCCTGACTTGGCCCCCATGAGCAGCGATGATGTTTCGCGCGATTGAGAGGCCAAGACCATGGCCTCCCGTCTCACTGTTACGACTGTACTCTCCGCGCACAAATGGTTCAAACACAGCAACCACCTGATCCGCGGGTATTCCCGGACCACAATCAAGAATCTCGATCAACGCTGAATTGTCTTGGATATCCAAGGTGACATGGGCTTGCTCACCATAGCGGATGGCGTTCTCAATAAGGTTCGAGAGGGCACGCTGGATCGCAACAGGCCGAGCTCTTACAACCGGGTCCGACTTCGTTGAGAGATCAGCTCCAAGCTCCCTGCAGACCTGCTTCAAGAGGCTTGATAGCTTGATAGATTCGACCACTTCGGGAGAATGCGCTCCTTTCGCGTAGGCCATAAATCCCTCTGTCATGACCGTCATCTGATCGAGCGTTTGGATCATTGGCTCACCATCTTTCGGTTCGAGCATTTCAGCACGGATCCTCAGCGACGTAATTGGCGTGCGCAGATCATGTCCCACCGCCGCAAGGGTCCGCATCCGCTCTGCTTCAAACATCTCAATCCGGGACTGCATGTCGTTGAAAGCTGCTGCAGCGGCCTTCAACTCGTGAGCGCCTTCTTCTGGAACGCGAACGGTTCGGTCACCTTCGCCAGCGGCGCGCGTCGCATCAGCAAGGCGCGCGAGCGGTCGGGTAAGCCGCCTGACGAAGAGAAGTCCGACGATCAAGACGACAATGAGTGAAAGCAGAGGCACGGCAAGAAGACCGATTGGCCAGGGTCCTCCGTCTCCAGCTTCGGGTCTAAAGTAACGTGTCCGCGCATTTAACCATTCGGCGCCTGTCGTCGTGGTTCCCGTAGAATTGAGCCGGATAGAAATCTCGATACTGCCGATTTCGATTGCCCATCGGGGTGTAGGCTCATCGCGTCGAAACGGAAGGTTATTGAACCCTCGCGAGTGTTCCTCGATCCGAAGCCGAATATCGCGGTCAGGCAGCGCCCTCTCAAGGTCTCTGAGGAGAGTTCTCGACTGACGATCCACTGTCACTGTCTGGACACTTGGTATATCCGCCAACCTAATCCGCAGCGTACGGCTTGAAGCGTCCCGAGCTATGTTTCGCTGGGCACTCGGTTCCACAGCTTCGAGCGCTGGGACGAGCGTCACGATCTGGTGCATTGCACGCATGGCGCGTGTCTCTTGGTCGAAGCGTGAACGCTGCACTGAAAGAAGAGCGAAAGCGATCACGTTTGCGACCACGAGCGCGCAGGTGAGAAGAAGTGCGAAGCGCCCCGCAAGCCGGTCGGGTAGAAGCCGAGACAGCGGCCTCATCTTTCCTCAACATCGGCGGCGAGCATGTATCCACCACCCCATTCGGTCACGATGATCTGCGGAGACGTTGGGTCAGATTCAATCTTCCGCCTCAAGCGGCTGATCGTATTGTCGATTGCGCGATCATACGCTTTCGCTTCCCGGCCAGCAGTCAGGTCAAGCAGTCGCGAGCGGCTCAGGACCGTCCTCGGTGCGTCAAGCAAAGCTGAGAGGAGGCGGCTCTCGCCGGAAGTCAATTCAACTTCTCCGATATCGTCATGCGATAGCTGCTGTCGCGCTGGATCGTGTGTCCAGCCTGCAAACCCTCGACAACCCGACGGGACCGTCGGTGTCGGTTCTGGTGCTCGGCGGAGTACCGCGCGAATGCGTGCCAAGAGTTCACGAGGACTAAATGGTTTTACCATGTAGTCATCCGCTCCAAGCTCCAGACCGACGATGCGGTCGGTCTCGTCAGCCATTGCCGTGAGCAGGATGACCGGTGGGCCACCTCGGGCAACAAGCCAGCGGCAGAGGCTTAGCCCATCCTCTCCCGGCATCATCACATCAAGCACGATGAGGCGCACGGTGGCTTCCTCGATGGCGGTGCGTGCCTCAGCAGCATTTGCAGCAAGCTTCGTCCGATAGCCTTGGCGTCGCAGATACTGTCCGAGGGGCTCACGGATGTCCCGCGCATCATCAACGATCAGTATCTGAGGTTCGTCGGCAGTCACTTTGCGCGCTCTCTCACTCCTTGGGTCTGGCGGAGCAAATACTCAAGATACCGTCGCTTTTCTATATCGTGCGGACTTCGGTCATCAGAAGTTTGTCGCAAACTGTCGCAGCCGGTCGTTGCGCGACAGACGGCGACAAATCAGCCCCGCCACTGACAAACCTTTTTCGAAAGCCATTGCTACATCACTGGCATCGGAACGCCGCACGGCGCCGAAAGAAAAGTCAGAAAGGAAAATCCGATGGAAATGAAGAAACTCCTGCCCGCAAGCATTCTCGTTGTTGCTCTCTCTGCCGGCAGCGTTGCCATGGTCTCAGCCCAAGACAGATCACCGATGACCGACGAGAGAGAGATGCGGACCGAAGCGCAGGAGCACAGAGCTCACTATCGGGGAGATCGCGAAGCGCGCGACCGTCTCGATAGAGGTGGCTTCCGTGATCGCGGCATGCGCGAAAACTTCATCATCCTATTTGAGGAAGTCGACATGGACGGAGATGGAATGGTGACCCAAGAAGAAGTGGATGCGTTCCGCGATGCAAAAGTCGGAGAAGCCGATACGTCAGGAGATGGCGCCCTCTCGATCGAAGAGTTTGACGATCTCTATCGAGAATTCACCCGTTCGCAGATGGTCGATCTCTTTCAACGTCTCGATGCAAACGGCGACGGTGTGATCGGCTCGGAAGAGATGGACCGACGCTTCGGAAACGCCGTGGAGCGAATGGACAGAAATGGTGACGGCGCATTGTCAATTCAGGACGGCCGACGCGGGTAGGGAGGTTCAAGCCGAGTCAGAGGGCGGGGCCGCGCGCGCCCCGCATCTCAATGAAGGCTAAGGGCGTCAGTCGGTTGGCAATGCGGCTTCGATCCGCTCTGCAAAGGTCGCATAGTCCATATTGCCGAATTTCTCGCCGTTAATCACGAAGGAAGGGGTCGAATTGATGCTGTCGGCCGTAGCATTTTCCTGATAGCTGCGCACCAGAGCTTCTGCGAACCCTTGGTCGGACATACACGCGTCCATCTCACTCTGGGTCAGACCCGCCTGTCTGCCGATCCCGTACAGCTTTTCCACATACTCATCATTTGTCCGGCTGGTAGCCCAATCTTGTTGCTCCCTGAACAGAATATCAATGATCCCAAAATAACGATCGCTCGGCGCGCAGCGGGCGATCATGCTGGCCCAGAGCCCACCTCTGTCGAAGTAGACTTCGCGGAAAACAAACTTAGCCGTGCCCGTTTCGATATAATTCTCTTTCAGGCGGGGCATGACCTGTTCATGGAATGACGCGCAATGAGGACATGTGAGAGATGCATATTCGATGATCGTCACGGGTGCATCTGGGTCACCTTCGAACATCTCAACCACTTCACGGGTTTCTTGAGCGAAACCCTTCACTGCGCCCAGAGCCAAGCCTGCTCCGAGGAAGGCGGAACCAAGAAACAGGGTTCGACGACGATCGATGAACGGGGTCATGGATTTCTCTTCCTAAGGTCGACGCTCTGACGGCGAGATATCACATTCCGCGCAAGAGTCTGCAAAGCATCCCGCAATTCGCGATCACCTATGCTTGAGAGGCTGTCCTGAACCGGTGATGGAAGCTCGACCGGACGTGAGGGTCTACTTGGGCTTTGAGGTGCCACTTGAGGCGCAGAGACCTGGGTTGATTGAACCAGTTGGATCCGACCAACCGTTCCTGGCCCTAGTGCTGAATTCACCCTGTCTCGGATCGTTGGGATCATCATTTGGACCTGAGGCGCAAAACATCCCAAGACAGCCACTTTCAGGAGACCGCCCGAAGGTCCCCGAGCGGGGGTGAGTTTTTCGGGAGTGCACATTGTTGCAAGTTCCGCACCTACGATATCGTGCCACAGGACCTTGAGCCGCGCTTGAACATATCCTCGCCGGGCATGGGCCGTGCTCATTTGCTGGGCGATCAGACCGCCCGCGGGAAGAAAGCCTTTGGCCTTGCGCTTGGACGACGGGTAGACCTTGCGGGAAATCCTCCGCTGAGTCATGGCTCAATGCTCCGATAGACAAGAACGAGACTCTAGCCCGCCGCCATGTCTGTGTCATCGCAGAAAGCTCAAAGCGAGGCCCGCGTTCTTTCTCAAGAAATCCTTGCCTGGTATGATCGAATGGCGCGGCGTCTCCCTTGGCGCATCCCTCCAGGAGAGACAACGAAGCCCGATCCGTATCGCGTCTGGCTGTCCGAAGTCATGCTCCAGCAGACAACCGTTGCAGCCGTTCGCGGCTACTTTGAAGCCTTCACCTCGCGGTGGCCGACAGTGAATGACCTCGCCGCAGCAGCGGACGAAGACGTCATGGCAGCTTGGGCGGGGCTCGGCTATTACGCGCGGGCACGCAACCTTTTGAAATGTGCAAGATTTGTCGCTAAGGATCACGACGGCCGCTTCCCAGAAACAGAAACAGAATTGCTCGGTTTGCCAGGGATCGGTCCCTACACCGCCGCTGCGATCGCCGCGATCGCATTCGGTCGATCGTCGGTCGTTCTTGACGGCAATATTGAACGCGTCATGGCACGGTTGTTTGCGGTCGAGACGCCTCTTCCTGCGGCAAAACCGATCCTCTACGACCACGCGGCCACGCTCACCCCATCGTCGCGGGCTGGTGACTACGCACAAGCCGTCATGGATCTTGGGGCAACTATCTGCACACCCCGAAATCCGGCATGTGGTATTTGCCCATGGGCGAGTGCGTGTGAGGCACGTTCCAATGGGAATGCCGCAGAACTTCCCCGTAAGATGCCAAAAGTCGCAAAGCCCGTTCGGCACGGCATCGCTTACCTCGCAGTCCGAACCGACGGCAGCGTCTGGCTAGAACGCCGTCCTGAAAAGGGTCTTCTCGGCGGAATGCTTGGCTTGCCGGGTTCGACTTGGATCGAAGGCGAACCTGATCATACACCTCCGTTCAGTGCTGATTGGCAGCCGGTCGCAGGTGAAGTGCGGCATACCTTCACTCACTTTCACCTCGTTCTGAAACTTTTTGTAGCGAGAGTTCCTCTCGCCCATAAACCTGCTGCGTATGGTAGATTCTACGATGGAAATCCCGGTAAGGCGTTGCCGACCGTCATGAAGAAAGCGCTGAAACTTGGCCTGGATGCGCTCTCTCGGTGACAAGAGCTTTCCATGCCCGTTGTCAGGCGTCTGGCCTAGTCTGCCAATTCGGCGCGGATCTTCTGGCGATAATAGTCGATCGGGATCGGATCGCCTTTCCCGTTTTTCTTGAAGTGCCAAAAGGTCCAGCCGTTGCAAGACGGCGCGCCTTGAACCGCGGCTCCGACCTGATGGATTGATCCTTTCGCTTCACGAGAAATCAGCGTCCCGTCCGCCCTAATCTTCGCGCTGTGCCGGCCATTCAGCGACTGCAAGACCTCTCCGGCTGCTAGCAGGCCGCGCTCGACAAGTTGCCCAAATGCCACGCGTGGCTCCGCGCGTTTCGGGGTTGTAATTGTCGCGGCTTCCGCGTCCAACGGTCGCACGTCCGCAATTCGCGCCGTGGCGGTTTCGATGTAATCAGCCTCTCGTTCGATTCCGATCCAGCGCCGTCCAAGGCGTTTTGCAACAGAGCCCGTTGTGCCCGTTCCAAAGAATGGGTCGAGCACAACATCACCCTTGTTGGTGGACGCGATCAGGACCCTGTGCAGCAGCGCTTCGGGTTTTTGAGTCGGATGCGCCTTTCCACCATCGGCGTTCTTGATCCGCTCCCCGCCGGTGCAGATTGGGATTGTCCAGTCGCTGCGCATTTGCAGACCTTCATTCAATGCCTTCATCGCGTCATAGTTGAATGTATACTTCGAACGCTCTGATTTTGCGGCCCAAATGAGTGTCTCATGTGCGTTGGTGAGACGTTTTCCGCGAAAGTTAGGCATTGGGTTGGTCTTACGCCAAACAACATCATTGAGGATCCAGAATCCAGCATCCTGAAGTGAGGCGCCAAGCCGAAAGATATTGTGATACGAGCCGATCACCCAGATTGCGCCATTGGGTTTGAGGAGCCTGTGAGCCTCTGCCAACCACGTTCGTGAAAACGCATCATAGGCGTCGAAAGAGGCGAAGCTATCCCATGCGTCGTTGACCGCATCGACCTGGCTGTTGTCCGGCCTGTGGAGGGTGCCCTTAAGCTGAAGATTGTAGGGTGGATCCGCGAAGACAAGATCTACGCTCGCATCGGGCAGGTTTCTCATCACCTCGATACAATCGCCGGAGTGTATAGTATCTGTTTTTGGCGTTAGCCAATTGCAGGTAGAAATTACTTGCGACACAGGAGTCTCCGGGCATCTGAGTTCCAGAGACAGCATGAGTCATAAGTGATTCGTCGTCAATTCCGCATCGAATCAGAGGCTTAGGTGTGCTGGTGGAAATCCGTCTCTGCCTGGTGACACAACATTTCGTGGATTGGTCGGAATGTTCTGCGATGATGTGGGGTCACGCCGTGCATTTGGAGCCCTGTTGCATGGGCTTTCGTGCCATAGCCCATGTTCGTCTCCCAACCATAACCGGGAAACTGTTGCGCCAGTGCAACCATTATCCTGTCGCGCGTGACCTTGGCGACAATGGACGCTGCGGCAATTGAGAGGCTACGTCCGTCGCCCCGGATGACTGCGCGGGCATCGCATACAAGGCCGGGCGGGACATGGCGGCCATCGACAAGCGCGAAATCCGCGCCTTTCGGCAGGTTCGCGATTGCACGGTGCATCGCGAGAAACCCAGCTTGCCCGATGTTGAAGCGGGTAATCTCGGTCACATCAGCCATGCCGATCCCAACTGCTGCGCAAGCCATGAGCCGATCATAGAATGCGTCTCGCTTCTTTGCGCTGAGTTGTTTGCTGTCGTTGAGCCCGCGAGGAAATTCTTCTGGGGTCAGGATAACCGCTGCCGCGACTATAGGACCGGCCCACGGTCCGCGACCGGCCTCATCAACGCCACAGACAGCCCGTGCCCCATTTGCCCGTGCTAGAGTTTCGAGTTCAAAGTCAGGCGCGGTCTTCGGCATTGGCCGCTCCGGTCAGACGATCCTGGCGACCCCGGATGGATTCGAACCATCGACCTACCGCTTAGGAGGCGGTCGCTCTATCCTCTGAGCTACGGGGCCACATGGCTCTACTAGCCGCTGGGCAAAGCTCCGGTCAATCGCAGCTAGTCTTGCGAACACAGCTGCAACATCTAAATACGCAACTGAAACGGTTGGAGAGGATCAAGCCATGTATATCGCGATGAACCGGTTTCAGGTCGCTCCGGGATCTGAAGAAACATTCGAGGATGTATGGCGGGGCCGGGCCAATCGGCTCGGCGAAATGAAGGGTTACGTTTCGTTCAATCTGCTCCGAGGGCCATCCGACGAAACCCATACGTTATACGCCTCTCATACGATCTGGGAGAGCGAAGAGGATTTCGTGGCTTGGACGAAATCAGAACAGTTCCGTGAAGCGCATAAGAATGCCGGGGCGCACAAAACCGTTTACCTAGGACCCCCCAAATTCGAAGGGTTCACCAGCATCGACGGCATTTAACGCTGGAGTGAGAACCCTTAGTCCGCTTGATCGGCCTCGGGTTCTTACCTTGTTTCGACGATTGGCTTGCGCCTAGCTGGCCAGTTGCCCAGCTGAAGCGGAAAGCGCTGATACCTTGGGATACCGGATGAGTACGATGGCTGGGTTGCCGAGATCCTGGTCATCGGCATCTTTCGCCATGCGATCGACGCGCGTTCGGAGGATCTGTTGCGAAGGCGAGGCCGCCCGTGACACGACTTCCACCACCAGATCTCCCGGCACGCCCTGCGCGAGCATGTCCGCCTGGATGTCGCCAAGGTTTGCCATGGCCATATAAAGCGCCAGTGTCGTGCCTGGGCGCAGATGCTGGAACCAGTCCGTGGTCGCGACACCCTCTCTCGTGCGCCCCGTGGCCAGGACAACGGCGTCGCTAACCCCTCGCTCCGTCAAGAAATCTCCGAGGGCAGCTGTGGCCGCGGAAGCCGCTGTCACACCCGGAACGATCTCCCAGCCAATGCCCGCAGCTTCGAGCGCCGCAGACTCTTCGGCGCCGCGACCGAAAATTCCCGGATCGCCGCTCTTGAGTCTGACGACCCGCTTTCCTTCGCGCGCCGCGGAAACGATAACCCCGTTGATCCTGTCTTGAGGCCAAGCCGGAACACCAGGCTCCTTGCCGACATAGACGCGCTCCGCATCGCGGCGCGCGAGTTCCAAGAGATCAGGGTCCACAAGGCGGTCATAGAAGATGATATCCGCTTCCTGGAGCCGCTGGACGCCGCGCAGTGTAATGAGATCCCGGCTGCCCGGACCAGCACCGACGAGGCTGACAAAGCCTGTGTCATTACCTTCATCCAGCAGCCCGCCGCGTTCGATGGCGTCCTTGATGAGCTTGGCCGCCTCGCGCTCCGCGCCTCGCACATGTTTCAACCGCGGTTCGCCATTGAAGACCCAAGCCCAAAATGGCCGCCGGCGGTCAGCGCGTATGCGCTCCGCGACCTGATCCCGCAGCCGACCCGCAAGCGCCGCGAGATCCCCAAGTCGCGGCTCCAGCATTTCTTCGACGCGTGTCTTGATCTGGCGAGCCAAAACGGGGGCTGTCCCTTCGGTGCCGATTGCCACCACGACCGGATCTCGATCCACGAGCGACGGTGTTAGGGCATCGCAGAGATCAGGACGATCGACCACGTTTGTCACCACACCGGCTGTTTTGGCGCAGCCCGCCAAAGCCGTGTCGAGGAGAGCATCCCCCGTGGCAATAAACACTAACGCGGCGCCCTTGAACGTGCCGCATGTCACCGGGCCCTTTACGTGGCGA
The DNA here is from genome assembly GCA_039177645.1 of Pseudomonadota bacterium. GTDB lineage: Bacteria > Pseudomonadota > Alphaproteobacteria > Rhodobacterales > Rhodobacteraceae > Amaricoccus. Next base: position 86,606 of record JBCDFS010000009.1, read on the forward strand.
ATTCTGCCACGGGCCGCGAGGGCTGCGAGTTCGGGGTCCAGTTTGTCGGCAGCAAGAACAATTTCCGCCTCGGTTTTGAGCATGAGGCGTGTCTTCTGAGCGGCCTGCTCGCCGCCGCCTGCAATCACGACGCGGCGACCATCAAGCTTCAGAAACATCGGAAAGGTCTTCATGCGCTCATACTCATCAACTGTTCTTCTCTCCGGAGAACCTGCTCTTCCGATTAGGTTCGCAGAAGCCCTTCACTATGTTTCGATGCCTTCAGCCTTGATCGGAGTCAGGACGGAGTCGCATCGAGACCCGTATAGGAAAAGCCTCTGCCAACTCGGTGGGTTAGCGGTTTTCATATGAATGTCAAAGGCTCGGTTGAAGCGAACGCTGCTCTATTGAGTCGTTGCCGCAGAATTCATCAACGTTCGGTAGGAAATCACGGCGTAGTGATCAGGTCTCGATTGAAAGGCCAGTCTCAAACGAGTGCGCACTCTCGCCAGGTGCTACCTTACTTGATCGCTGGATACTCGTTATAAGATATAGCATTGATGGAGACCATAGTGTGAGCGTATTGAAGAGACCGTGAAATCCAGCAGAATGGCGAAACGAGGGAAGACCGCTCAGTCATTGCCGTTGCAGGCTCTTTTTTCGGCCCTCGTGCTTCTGATCCTCTCTGGCTGCACCCCTCCGTCGAATAAAGAATTCGAAACAGCAGCGGCTGTCGTCACTACGTCTCGGGCCACGGCCTCGGCACCCCGTTTCGGGGACAGCGACCCTTGGGAATGGGAAAACCGAGCGCCTTGGGACTATCCGGTCCATGGCATTGATGTATCGCGCTACCAGGGGCTCATCGACTGGCAAGAGGTCGCTGGTTCCGGGATCGCATTCGCTTTCATCAAGGCGACCGAAGGCGGCGATCTGATTGATCCACGCTTTCGGGAAAACTGGTTTGGCGCGGCGCGCGCTGGGGTAGCGCGAGGGGCGTACCATTACTACTATTTCTGCCGAACGCCGGAGGAACAGGCGCGCTGGTTCATTTCTCATGTGCCCCGGGATCACCGTGCATTGCCGCCTGTGCTCGACATGGAATGGTCGCATCGGTCGCCGACATGCCGTTTAAGGCCGGAGCCACGGCAGGTGCGGGCGCAAATGCACTCCTATCTTGGGCTCATTGGAAGGCACTATGGTCGCCGGCCCGTGATCTACACGACGGTTGATTTCTACCACGACAACGAGCTTTGGCGTGTCCGCGGGTATCCGTTCTGGCTGCGCTCTGTTGCGGGCCATCCTACAGAAACCTATGAGGGCCAGAATTGGGTCTTCTGGCAGTATACCGGCACAGGTCGGGTGCCCGGGATTGCAGGCGACACAGATATCAACGCGTTCGCAGGCGCTTACTATGATTGGCTGAAATGGTCTGGCAATTGAACACGATCTCTGCGTTCACCCATGATCGGGTGCATACCGCGATGTGATCTTCCGGGCGAGCCGGTCGACGAGAAAATGCAGTAGGATCGTAAAACTCGCCAGGACGAAGAGCGCGGCAAACATCAGATCGGTCTGAGCCCTGCCGTTGGCCTGCAACATCAGAAAGCCGAGGCCTCTCGAAGCGCCGACCCACTCTCCGATTACAGCACCGATTGGCGCGTAGACCGCCGCAAGCCGTAGACCTGAGGCGAGGGAGGGCAGGGCATTTGGGATCCGCACCCGGAGCATGACAGCCCATGAGCGCCCCTGCATGACACGTGCGAGATCGAGATAGCCCTGTGGTGTCCGGGTCAGCCCGTCATAGAAGGCTGAGGTGACGGGAAAGAAAATGATCAGTAGCGCCATCACGAGCTTGGACCAAATCCCGTAACCGAACCAGAGCGTCAGGATCGGTGCGAGAGCAAAGACAGGCACTGCTTGGAAGAAGACCAGTATTGGGCGCACAAGCGTGCGCGCTGCAGGGGACATCGCAAGTTGTATCGCCATTGCAGCCCCAAGCAGGGAGCCCAGAACCAACCCCGCCAGCACTTCGACAATGGTGACCCAGGCATTGTCTGCAATCGTGACGCGCGCAGTCCACAGGGTCTGGGCAACGCGATCGGGAGTGGGAAGGATAAATGGCGGAAGCCCGCTGACGATCACCACCAGCCACCAAACACCAATCCCGACGAGCGCCGACGCGACCCCATTGCGCAGTGCGATCATGCCGCTTGGCCGCGAAGCGCTTCGAAAAGCGCGGTTTGGGCGCGGATCGTCTCAGGATCGGAGACCTCGCGTAAGGGTAGGGTTGCGGGCGGTCTCATTTCGTGTAGCCCGGTTTCGTCCAGCATGAGTATCCGGTGGCCAAGCCGGGCAGCCTCCGCGGGATCGTGGGTGACCAATAGGACGGTCCGACCCGCGAGCAGTGATGCGGAAAGCTCCTGCATTTGTGCTCTTGTCAGCGCATCTAGCGCAGAGAAAGGCTCGTCGAGCAGGATAAGCGGCCGGTCCTCCATGAGCGTCCGGGCAAGAGCCGCGCGCTGCCTCTGTCCGCCGGAGAGCTCCGAGGGACGTTTGTTGGCGTGGTCCGAAAGACCGACGCGTCTGATCAGATCCGCGGCACGCTCACGATCCGATCGCTCTCCACGCAAAGAGCTGCCAAGGAGCACATTCTCACTCACATCGCGCCACGGAAAAAGAAGATCGCTCTGCGCCATCAGTGCGATGCGGCCCTCAAGGGGCAAGCCGTCTTCGGCCCTCACGCTGCCATGAAACTCGATCCCGGTTGGCAGGTCGGCGATGAGCCTAAGGAGGGTAGATTTCCCCACGCCGGACGGACCGAGAAGACACGTCCATTCCCCGGCGCGAAGATCGAGCCGGAGGGACGGGAAAATTGAGCGCCCCTCTGCCTCCGCATATCCTTCAACCGTGACCGAGGGAGGCGCGTGCATCAGGGTTTCAACCCCATATCCCAGAAACCGACTTCCAATTGCGTCGCCGCTGCAAAGCGTCCGTTGAGCGAAGTCCAACGCGGTAGGCTCTGCCAGTCGCTTCCCAATCGGCGCACCAGTGCGCCATCGATCAGCTGACCCGTCGCGATGCAAGCGGCCTGATAATCCGGTCCGCCATATGTGTCGATCCAGTCGCGATAAGCCGTATCCTCGCTTGCCCCTGCCTTCAGGCGCGCTCCGATCTCCCCGTATCCGAGCACACAGGGCGCTAGGGCAGCCAGTAGGTCCAAGAAATCGCCCGAATAACCTGCTTCTAGCACAAAGCGTGTATATGCCATGTTTTCCGGACGTTCTGGCGTCGCCCGCAGGTTCTCCTCCGAGATCCCAGCAGCGGCACAAGTTTGAACGTGCAGTTGCATTTCCTCCAGCAGCAACACGCGCACAGTCTCTGCTGCCGCCTGCATTTCTTCCAATGTCTCGGATTTCACGATCGCCAGGGCCCAGGCGCGTGAGAAATGGATTAGAAAGACATAATCCTGCCTGAGGTAGTGGAGGAAAGTGTCCCGCGGCAGACTGCCGCCGGATAGCCCTTCTACAAACTTATGCCGGGTGTAGGCATCCCACGCGTTGCTGTTGGCCCCTCTCCAAAGGGAAAACGCCTGGCCGTAATCGGGGGAAGAGTTCATTGCGCTGTGACGTCGATCGCGATGTCCGAGACCGGATTGATGGCGGGCACCAGTCCGAATTCATGCAAGTAAGCCTCGAAAGCGCGATAACGGCCTTCGTCAAGCGCAGCCGGTCGTGTCGCGAGCCGTGGGAAAGTATCTACCCAAGCTTTCTCGTTCAGCTCCGTTTGCAGCTCCGGCGAAGTGCTCGCGAAGATTTCCCAGGCATCTTCGGGATGATTGAGGATGTATTGGGTCGCACGTTCGGTCGCTTTGAGGAACCGCTCGATCATCTCCGTATTCATTGTCTCTGGATTGGCCACGTAGATCAACTCGTCGTAGGGCGGAATGCCTTCTTCCTCGACGAAGAAGCAGCGGCCTGGATGGCCTTCAATCTCCATCTGGTTCAGCTCGAAATTCCGGTAGGCGCCGATCACCGCATCGACTTGGCCTGACATCAGCGCAGGCGACAGGGCCCAGTTGACGTTGATGAGTTCGACAGAGTCTATTGTAAGCCCGTGTTCGCGGAGGATGCCGCCGAGGATCGCTTCCTCAACGCCTGCGACGGAAAACCCGATCTTGCGCCCATCGAGATCCGCAATGTTTTCAATCGGCCCGTCCGCCTGGACCAAAAGGCAATTGAGCGGCGTTGCGACAAGTGTTCCGACGCGCTTCAACGGCAGACCCTGATGGATCTGGAGGTGAAGCTGCGGTTGATACGCGACAGCGAGATCCGCACGACCGGCGGCTGCGAGTTTCGGTGGGTCGGCAGGGTCTGCTGGTGGGATCACCTCGACTTCGAGCCCAGCTTCCGCGAAATAGCCGCTCTCTTCGGCAATGATGATCGGCCCATGGTCGGGATTGATGAACCAATCGAGCACAAGCGTCATTTGATCCTGGGCCGCGGCAGGCAGAGCGACACTTGTGGCAAGCAGTGTTGCAAACAGACGGTTCATAAAATTTCCTCCGATTGAGATGTCTGGGTAGCGGCGATCCAGGCGCGGATCCGCGCCTCTGGGTCAGCGTTGAGAGTGATGTCTGTGACAACCGACAGGATATCCGCGCCGGCTGCGATGACGCCGGGCGCCCGTTCCACGCTCAGGCCCCCAATGGCGCAGAGCGGAATTGGGTCGATGGCCTCTTTCCATTCTTGAACACGGGCGAGCCCCTGCTCATACCACCGCATCTTCTTCAGTCTCGTCGGATAAACTGGACCCAGCGCGATGTAGTCGGGCGCGAGCGTGAGAGCGCGTTCCAATTCGGTCTCGTCATGCGTGCTGACACCGAGTTTCAATCCGGCGTTTCGGATGGCACCGACATCGGCATCGTCGAGATCCTCCTGACCGAGATGCACGAATGAGGCACCTTCCTCGATCGCGATCTCCCAATGGTCGTTTACGACCAGCATGGCATCGAATTCGGCGCAGAGTTCCAACGCCTCCCGGATTTCCACGCGGGTTTGCTCTTCGGGTTGGGACTTGATGCGGATCTGCGCGAACCTCACGCCGAGCGGCAGAGCCCGAGTGAACCAGGCGGCGCTATCGAAGATAGGGTAAAAGCGGTCCATTAAACTGCTCCCGGATCGGATGATGCAGGCGCAAGGACCCGATGCTGGTCAATAATTGGTCTTGCGAACCTCATGCGAGCCAAGCCTTCCCGACCACCGGCGTCGAGGGTGCGGCCATATCGCGCGGCTCCATGGGATCAGCGCCATGGGCAAGCGCGCCAGCCTCAATGGCGAGTGCGAAGGCGCGGGCCATGGCGGGCGGATCGCCGGCCTTTGCCACGGCCGTGTTCAGCAAGATGCCGTCATATCCCATCTCCATCGCGGCGGCGGCCTGCGATGGGAGCCCAAGGCCTGCATCAATGACGAGCGGGATGTCGGGGAAATGGGCCCGTAAAGTTCTGAGCGCATACACATTACTGAGCCCGAGGCCGGAGCCAATCGGCGCGCCCCAAGGCATCAGAACCTGGCAACCTGCCTCGACAAGTCGTTCGGCGACAACCAGATCGTCGGTCGTGTAGGGGAAGACCTCAAAGCCGTCTTCGGCGAGTATCTGTGCCGCTTCAACAAGTGCAAACGGATCGGGTTGTAGCGTGTCGGTATGTCCGATGACCTCAAGTTTGATCCAATTGGTTTCGAAGACTTCTCGGGCCATCTGGGCGGTGGTGACTGCCTCTTTCACAGTATGGCATCCGGCGGTATTGGGCAGAACCCGGACACCAAGGTCTTGGATGAGGCGCCAAAAGTCATGGCCTGCGCCTTTTTCGCGGCGCAGAGAAACCGTGGCCACCGAAGCATTAGATGCCCGAAAGGCTTCCGCGAGGATAGCGGGCGAGGGGTATTGCGCTGTGCCGAGCATCAACGGATTGGGCAGTGAGACGCCGTAGAAAGTCTTCATGTCTAACCGCCTTGCATTGGCGAAACGATCTCGATCCTGTCGCCCTCACTGAGCTCGATGTCCTGTCGTGCCGGGGCCGGTACGAAGTCTCCGTTAACGGCTGTTGCGATCTTGCGCTCTGAGAACCCGGCATCATCGACGAGGGCCGCAAGGGTCTGAACCGCGACGTCGCGAGGTTCCCCGTTAAGGATGATCTTCATCGCAAAACTCCGGTGTGCTCTCCCCGAGGGCTAAGTCGGCCACTTGCTGGGCCAGCGCGGGTGCGAGCAAGAAGCCATGGCGATACAGGCCATTTGCTCGAATAATGCCGTTCTTGCGGCGGATGCGGGGCAGATTGTCTGGGAAGGCGGGTCGCGCATCCACACCGACTTCGAGGATCTCAGCTTCGGCAAAGGCTGGGTGGAGCGCGTAGGCTGCCGACAGCAACTCCAGCATTGAGCGTGCCGTGATCCGCGTGCGTTCGCTGGTTTCGATCATGGTCGCACCCAGCATATAGATGCCTTCGCCGCGCGGGACGATGTAAAGTGGGATGCGCGGATGGAGCAGCCTAACTGGACGCGTGAGTGCCACATCCGGGCAATGGAGCACCAGCATTTCACCTTTTACACCGCGAAGGTCCGGCAGGCTTTCCTGAGCGGCAAGGCCGCGGCAATCTATTGTGCCCGGCGCAGGCTCAGCGCGTCCTGTTTCGATGGTGACCCCTTGCATTGCAAGCCGTGCGCGGAGCGCGGAGAGACCTTGCCTCGGGTCAATATGGGCCTCGGTCGAAAAGAACAGGCCTCTTTGAAATCGCCCGGCAAGATCTGGTTCGAGCGATCCGATTTCATTTCCGCCGATCTCCTCAAAGCGGCTGGTTTTCCGCCCAAATCTGCGCAGTTCCCCGTGGTCGCGCGCCTGGGCCAACACGATCGTTCCATGGCGGGTCACGTCTGCTCCGTGGGCTTCCCACCAATCGGCGGCGTGCATCCCGTGCGAGACAACAGGCGCTTCGGCGCTCTCGCGCTCGCAATGCGGGGCAAGCATGCCTCCTGCCCACCAGGAACAGGAATGCTCGCCAGGTCCACCGCCGCCGTCGGTGATCTGCACGTCTGCGCCGCGATCCTTAAGCTCGCAAGCAACAGCCAGGCCTGCGACACCCGCTCCAATGACGTGAAACTCAGGCATATTCGCGCCACAATTCGTGGAAATGATGCACAGGGCCATGTCCGTGCCCAACGTTCAGTTGATCCGCCGCACGTATCGCCTTTTGCAAGTAGGCATGGGCCTCGGTGACCGCAGCTTCGAGCGGCAGGCCACGAGCCAAACCAGCGGCGATCGCGGCAGACAACGTGCAGCCCGTGCCGTGAGTGTTTCGGGTCTGAAACCGGTTGGCCGATAGTCGCAGCGGCGCTCGATCTTGCGTCATCAACAAGTCGACGCATGTCTCGCCATGCGCGTGGCCGCCCTTCATCAAGACCGAATTGGGGCCAAGTGCCAGGATACCAGCCCCTTGTTCCTTCATCTCCTGCTCGCTCCCTGCCGGATTTGTGCCGAGGAGACGCGCGGCCTCTGGAAGATTCGGTGTGACGACATCTGCAACCGGCACGAGCCTTTCTTTCAGGGCATCGACAGCATCGTCCGGTAGCAGCGGATCACCTGACTTCGCGACCATCACGGGATCGAGGACGATGGGTGCAGAGTGGCGGGCCAAGGCGCCGACTACAGCGTCGATCACATCGGGGGTGCCGAGCATGCCGATTTTCACCGCGCCGACCGAGAGATCATCGAACACCGCATCGATTTGAGCGGCGATCATCGCTGGTGAGATGCCGTCGACACCGTTCACGCCGAGTGTGTTTTGTGCCGTGATCGCAGTAATCGCTGACGTGCCGAACACACCCAGGGCTGAAAATGTCTTGAGGTCAGCTTGGATCCCGGCGCCGCCGCCACTGTCCGAGCCTGCGATGGTGAGCGCAATCGGTTGCATACATTCCTCCCCAAATCCTACCGATCCTGAGCTCACGGATTTGGAGATTGGAAGGTTGGCGAAGCCACCGATCCGTTCCCTCCGCCGGAATTGCCCGGATCAGGTTCGATGGGTTGATGCGCGCATCTCTCAGCCCTTCCGGGCACCCCAACGGACTTGCGTTGGATAGCACTCGATCCAGACATTCGCAAGCGCAAGGCGCTGCCCTTTTGACGAGTGATGTTAAGCTTCGAAGAATGCCAGACTGAGGCCAAGGACGACGCCGAAGCCGACAATCACAGCGGCACTTGTTCGAAAGTTACCCACCAAGAGCGCGATCAGAACAGGCCCCAGAATCCAGTTTGCAAGAGATGTCAAAAGGCCTGGGAAGTATCCGCCCACCTCGATGCTCCACCATGTCTGGGCGAAGGCGCTGCCAAAGACGGAATTCACCGAGAAAAACAAGACAGGCACGAGCAGGAACGTGGCGGCTCTCAAGAAAACTGCGAGGCTTGTGAGAACAAAGAGAGCCGCGCAAACCATCGCGTAGACCACGAATTCATCCGCGCTGTAGGCCGCCGCACCGTAGAGGCGAGGCATCTCCTCAGCGAAACCCATGGTGAATTGTTCCGCGAAATGAATGCAATAAACCGCCAAGGCCGTGAAGTAGACCGGCAAGACGTCGCCTGCATTCGCGAGCTCCGTTTGGCGGAGATACATCCACGAAAAAACGGCCCAAGCGAATAAGATACCCGGCAACTGCGCGGCGACGAGGGAGAAGCCCGAACTGATCCGAAAAAAGATCCCGGCAAGGAGCACAGCGATCAGACTTCCCAGGAGGAAAGACTTCCGGTCGATGGTCACGCTGAGATGCATCGAACCGCTCCTTCTTTGCGCACGGGCCCGTCTTTGTAAGACGCCCACCGAACAGTCGCCTTCGTTCCAGGTCTGCTGGGTCGGTGTTTGACCGGAATTGCAGTTTTGGATCGAAATTCTGGCGAGCCTGTCGCAACTGCCCTAACAATCGCTGAAGGGCGGGAGTAATTCGATACGTCACACCTCGCCGAAACGGTTAACGAAATTCTAAAATTGGGCGATATTGAGAAAATTCGGACTGAACTAGATTTATCACCCGAGTTAGTGAAGTATGATCAGATATTTATCCCGCGTTCTTCACTGTTTTCCCAGTAGTATTCCGGTAGGGAACCGGTAGTGTTCCGGTAACGACGTTTTTTCGCTTTCTTCCCTATCGAGCGGTTTTTCCCTTCGTCGTTTGGGGCAATCCGAACCGTATAATCTAGGTGACAGAGAGCAATGTTGCGCCATTGGTATTGCGACGGGGCGCCAAACCAGCGTCGTTTGTGAGCGCTGCGGACCGGTGCCCAACTTGGTTAAGGCGGAATGAAATCGATCTTTGACGCCTTATTCGACCGACATTTGAAGCGAATGCTCCGTTAGAAGTCCGACCTATCCCTCGGTTTCTTAGAGAATATTTCCTCTTTGAGCGTAGCGTCCGTCCAATCAGAGGTCGGCGCCTCAAGCGCGGCCTGGAGGATCTGAGCGGGTGTGATTGGGATGGCTTACAGTGTGGTCGCTCTGCGGCGAAAGGCAGCACTGAGCGGCATTGCAGCAAGACGTGGCAGGCGGCCGATCCATCGTGGATCGGTATCGCATAAGTTGTTCTTAACAAGGCAGTCTCAGACCAAGAGGCTTTTGCGTTTTGCCTGCTCGGTGGCGCTGGGTTGGATTGGAATTTGTGCCGCCGCCGCACGCGCGCAGGAGCTTTCTGGCCTCAGCGTCCCGGATCCAGTACCGGCGTCAGGTCAGATGCCAACCGAGGTGGGGCTGTTTCTCATTGTCGTCGCGCTTGCCGCGGTTTCTTTCGCGCTGAGACAGATGCGTCGACTAGAGGCACGCAGTCCCGCAACGGAGAGTGGGGTTCCGCAAGCGGATGCCCTTTCGGCAGCGCTCCATAATATGAGCAACGGTCTTGTGATGATCGCGGCAGACGGGACGGTAAGGCTGCATAACGATCGCGCGCTAGAGTTGCTGCAACTCGAAGAAGATGCGGTTCGCCCTGGGGTCACTTGCGCCGATATGGTGCGTGCTATCGGCGAGAAGCACAACTGGACCGAGGCGCGCATCGAAAAGGCGATTGCGAGCCACACAACTTGGCTTGAAAAAACTGAAGTGACACAAACCGAATTCTACTTCGAGTGCGGTCGAGTGTTGAGTATCGTCTGTTGCCCGATGGCCGATGGCAGCGCTGTGATCACGTATCATGACGTGACATCTGAGCGCCGTGTCCATGCCGAGATCACACATATGGCGTATCACGACGCCCTTACGGGTCTGCCAAACTTGCGCAGCTTCCAAGAGGAACTCCAAACAGCGCTTGGCAGCCAATCCTGCCGGGCTGTCCTGATGCTCGATCTCGACCGCTACAAGGCGGTCAACGATACGCTCGGGCACTCCATTGGTGACGCGCTCTTGACGGAAGTTGCGCAACGGCTCCGGGAATGCTGCCGCCCGACGGATATGATATTCCGGATCGGGGGAGATGAATTTGCCATCCTGCCTGGGCGCATAGGGCGGCGCGGAATCGAGTCTTACGGCCAGCGGATCATTGAGGTGCTGTCCAAAGAGTTCTTCATCGAAGGAAACCGTATTCACATCGGCTGCAGCATCGGGGTTGCCATGCTCGATGAGACCGGGGCGGATGAGGCGGAAGTGCAGATTCAGAAGGCGGATCTCGCACTCTACCAGGCGAAGCGCCATGGGCGATGCCGCTTGGAGTTCTACCAGGATGGCATGATCGAAGAGGCCATTGAGCGCCGAAACATCGAAGCCGATCTCAATCGGGCGCTGGCGGAGCGAGAATTCGTTCTGCACTATCAGCCGATCTGCGAAACAGCGAGCCGCCGTCTGCTTGGCTTTGAAGCCCTCGTGCGTTGGCGCCATCCCGAGCGTGGGCTGTTGGCGCCGCAATACTTTATCCCTGTGGCGGAAGAGACTGGATTCATTAAAGATCTCGGTCTGTGGATTCTCGAAGAGGCGTGCCGCGAGGTCGCCACATGGCCCGAAGAGCTTCATATCGCGGTAAATGTCTCGCCGGTCCAGCTTCAGGCGCCTGGGCTCGTCGCCGAGTTGGCGAAATGCCTAATGGCAAATCGGCTTGCGCCTCAACGGGTGGAGGTGGAGCTGACCGAGACGGCTTTGGTTGGCGATTCTAAAGGTGTCAGAGAGGTGTTGACCGCTTTGCGTGCGCTGGGTGTTCGGATTGCCATGGATGACTTTGGCACGGGCTATTCATCGCTCTCGCATTTGCGCGATTTCGCGGTGGACCGGATCAAGATCGATCAGAGTTTCATCAACCGTCCTGCCGACGATTTCGGCGCGGCCTGTGTTGTGCGGGCGGTGACCAATATCGCGCGCGACCTGAATGTCACCACAGTGGCTGAGGGTGTCGAGACCGCCGAACAGCTTGAGCGTTTGACCGAGCTCGGATGCGACAGCGTTCAGGGTTTTCTGTTGGGCCGCCCGCTTGACCGGGAGGGCGCGAAGGCGATGATCCTGGCGGAGAGTGCGGCCCAAAGCGCGAATGCGGCTCTTGCCCGCGCCAGCGCTTGATCGTCAGGGACGGGCCGCTCCGCTTTAAAGCGCGATGTGATGCGGGCGCGCATTCGGGCCCGCGAGCAGGCCGAGCGCGCGGCCTAACTCACCGAACTGCCTGATATCGTTTATCTTTTTGCCGAGCGGCTCCCAATTGTCGTTCTGATCGATGGCTGCCCAGAGCGCTTCGACCTCGTCGATCACCATTGTCTGGGGTGTTCCTTGCGCCGCAGGATGCGCCAGGGCGGCCTCCAGGCCCGGCGCATGGGGCAGGGCGCGCAGGCCTGCGAGCACCTCTGGCCAGTCGCCCGCTTCGTAAGTGGCGGCGATCGGGCTCTCTGCGATCCGCTCGGGGAGGCCTCCGCCGAGGAGGTCGAAGAAGACCTGTTGGAATGGCGGCTCGCTGTTTTCCATCGAGGTCCAGAACCGATGGACCAGGTCGTGGCTTTCTGGCGTATGGGGCGCCAGGAGGCCGAGCCGCGCGAAGGTCTGTCGCTCGAGGTGGATATGGAACCGGCCAGGGAAGCCGTCGAACACCTTCTGGATTGTTTCGCGCGGCGAGACTTTGATCAGGCATTCGCCGAGGCGGGCCAAGTTCCAGCTCAGGGCTTCGGGTTGGCGCGCGAAGCTGTAAAGGCCAGTGTGGTCGAAATAGGCAGCGGTCTGCGCGGGATCGTAGCGGTCCTGGAAGCGCCAGGGGCCGTAGTCGAAGCTCTCGCCGGTGATGTTGGTGTTGTCCGAGTTCAGGACACCATGCACGAAGCCTGCAGTATACCACTCAGCGCCCATGCGAGCGGCGGCGTCGCAGATCGACGCATAAAGGCCCGCGGCCAGATTTGGCGCCTCCTCCGCTTCCGGCCAGAAATGGGTGATGGCGTGTGCCACGAGGCGGCGCATCTCTTCGATCTCGTCCTGCGCGGCGAGGCGCTGGAACGTGCCGATGCGCAGATGGCTGTGGCTCAGGCGGACCATAACGGAGGAGCGGGTGGGCGAGGGCTCGTCGCCGCGGGAAAGCGCCTCGCCGGTTTCGATCAGCGAGAAGGTTTTCGAGGTATAGACGCCCAGCGCCTCGAGCATTTCGGTGGCGAGGATTTCCCGGACGCCGCCTTTCAGCGTGAGCTTGCCGTCGCCGCCGCGCGACCAGGGTGTCCGGCCGGAGCCCTTTGTGCCGAGATCGAGCAGCCGGTCATCCTCCAGGTCGCGGAACTGGGCGAAGAGGAACCCGCGGCCATCGCCGAGATCGGGATTATAGGATCGGAATTGATGGCCGTGGTAGCGGAGGGCCAGCGGCGCCTCCAGGTTGCCCGGCAGCGGCTCGAACTCGCCAAAATGCTGTGTCCAAGCGGTCTCGTCGAGATGGTTGAGCCCGATCCTGGCCGCCCATCGGTCGTTGCGGAACCGAATCTTTGCCATCGGGAACGAGGCGGGGGCGACTGGATCGTAGAAGGCGGGACCCAGGGCGAGGTGCGTTGTCTCGGGTTTCATGGCGGCAGCTTTCCCAGGCTCTTGGGTGGAATTCAACCTGTTCCGGGCATGCGGCCTGCGGCTCTCGGAGAGGCGCCGCCAGGTGTGATCCGGAGAGGCGTATGCCGCCGATGGGGCCTCAGTCCTCCATCCGCAGGACGGTCTCGCGGCCGCGCGCGCGGAACCGCACCGAATCGGCGCCCACCGTGAGGATGCGGCCGCCCTCGAAGCGGTCGCCGGCATGGACGCGGCGGACCTGGCCATTGGGCAGGCGGATGAGGGCGCGCCGCTTTTCGCTCTTGCCGAAGATCCCGACCAGAGAGAGGTCGCGCGCGCTGAACCCGGTGATCTCTCGGGTTGTGCGTTGCGGGGCGGCTTCCGTGGCGCTGGCTGCGGCTGCTGTCGCAACTGCGGCTGCGGGTGCCGGGGCGGGCGTGGAGGCGCGCGGGGCGGTCGGCGCGGATCGCGCGGCGGCTTGAGCTCTCTGGGTGCGCGCAAGGGCGAGCGCTGCGATGTCGCGCGGTTTTGGGCGGGTTGCGTCGGGATCGGCTTCGGCGCGCGCGGTGGTCGCAGGCGTAGCGATGTCCGGCTCCGGCGGCGCATCCGCCCGGCTCCTCGGGCGTCCGATCACGAGGCCCGGCGGCGCATCGGTCGCGACCTCTGGCGTCCCGACGATCTCCGATCCGTCCGGGCGGCGGGCTGGCCGCGCATCTTGGGCCACATTGATGGGCAGCACCGCGCTTGTCCTGTCTCTCGTAGCGGCGAGCGCGGTGAAGCTGGCCAATCGGGGATCGAGGGTCAGGATTTCGTTCAGGGGCAGTGGTGGCGGAGTTGGCGTCATTTCGGCGAGGGACGCGGCATCGCGGATCGGCAGCGCGCGGCTCGACACGGTGACCGCCGGTGCGGGGAGAGGCTCCGGTGCGATGGCGCGCGCATCTGGCGCTCGGTCGCGGATGATGGTGGGGCGGGCATGCGGCGTTGTTCCGCCGAGCGCCGCCTCCGCATCGGGGCCACCCGCTGCGACGAAGACGGCAGGCGCCGCCGCGATCCGCTCCATCGGCGGCGGGGTCACGGGGGACACGATCTCGACCTGCCCGGCATTCTGGCTTGTGACCAACCAGGACAGGAGCAAAACGAGGCAGAGCCCACCCGCGCCCAGAGCGGCCTTAACCCGCCGCGTATCTCGGCCCGCCTCGCGGGTGTCGGGCCTTGGCGCCTCGGCAAATGCGGCGAACGGCCCCTCGGGGAGGAAAGCGGGCAAGGCCCCCGGAGCGGCGATGCTCGCGGCGGTCAGACCACAAGCGGTGATGAAAATTCGGGTCTCAACCACGACATCGCAATCGACGGCAGCCCAATCGCGCGCGCCCGAGGCGTTCGCCTCACCAAGCGTGAGAAGCAGATTTGCCTCCGGCGCCGAGAGCGCGGCAGCGGCGGATGCGCGCGCCTCCGCGACGTCCTGTCCCGGAGCCAGCGTCCCGCGCGCGATGACCGCCTCGGGCAAAATGACGTCGACCTCTTCGCTCCTTCGTCGCGCATCGGCGGCGAGCTGCGCCAAATGCTGCTCGGCTTCCGGCAGCATCAGATCGACATCTTGGATCGGAACGGGGGCGCCGGGTTCCCACAAACCGATATGGCGCACAGACAGGATGATCCGCAAACGCGGGTGTGTTTGGGCTGGACTGCTCACATGCTCCTCGATCTTCGCCGAGCCTTCTCAATGTGAACACTATGCGATAAGTGCCTGTCTATCCAGTGGTCACTTTGACGTGCGGTTGGGAAAATCCGCCGACCCAAACGTGTTATCGCACTGTCAGAGGTCAGATCACTTTGACCTTCGCGTCACGATATTGACCCAGATTCAGAAAACCGGCGAAGCGGGCCTCGGCGTAGATTGCGCGGCAGGAGTTCGAAGAGCCCAAAGCGAATAATGCGGCACTGCGCACGACTATCCGGTTCTCAAGACCCGGTCAAAAACGTGACAGAACCAAAGCGAGTTTTGCCAAGGGTTTGTGTCACAAGATTTTGCAGAGATTTCGGTGAACCAACCGTCAGGGCCAAAAACGACCGTTCTTGGCCTTTATGTTATGGCATAGGGATTTTGACAACAGCCAGCTAGAGCTATGCGAACGTGCATGGCCGCCTTAAGCTGTCTCAGAGATTAGACCATATAATCGAGTTCGGCATGCCCTCCCCGCTTCCATTTCCTCAGGATCAACTGGTCACAGCGATAAGCGATCATATGGACGCAGTCGCAAAGGTCGTGAACTGGTCGATTGTGCTGGCAACGGTTTTTTGGTGGGCCGGTATCCAAGGCGAAGCAGTGATAGAAACGCAGGGACTAACCATCAAGAGAGAACACGCATTGTTCGTTGCGTGCGGCTTCTTCGTTTTTGTCAATTTTTACGCCTTGGACGTCTTCTATCGGAATGGCGAAATTCTGAAAAACACCGAAGATCAAAGGTTCAAGGAAGCGGCAACTAACCTCGCGTTGCATCCTTTGTTTGCAAATCCATTCGCGTTCTTTGATCGATCGAGAATATCTGCGTTGATGACGGGAAAAGGCTACGGCCTGCTCATCATCGCTTGGTGGTATGGAAACTCATCGATGCTTGCGCTCACAAGCAATCAGTTTGCGCCGCTTGCCCTGATCATGCAGGGGATGTTCTTGGCCGTTGGTCTCGCATCGATGGGCACCATCCAACGTGTTCAAAGCATCGTGTATTGGCGCTTTGCTGAGATAGAGCCGGAGGTGCGTTCAGCTCTCAAGCGAGTGGCACCAATCCGTTTCTTGATGGCCTTTCTCGGGATAGGGATCGGAGGGATAGTTGCTTTTGGCACGCAGGTTCTCATCTTTTAGCAATAATGGCCAAAACTCGTACGTTTCTGTCACCGGCTGAATAGACCGTTTTTGGCAGTTCCCCATCACGATAGCTGACCTTCGCGCAGGTTGCGGGGGAGGTGTTAGCAGAGCCAGAGTTTGACATTCACGCGAGGCATAATTGGCCCGGGAGCAAGGTGCGCAGCTCCGCCGGGCCAGCGCCCGTCCGCCCCCAAAGGCGGGCGCTTAGAAACCCTAAGGGATGCGCGGTGATCTTGTGGAGGCGACACCATAAAGTGCCTAACTCAAGCCTTGGCAGCGCACGCCTTCGGACGGCCGCTGTCCCTCTGCTAAGACCAGACAAAAGCCCGCTCCGTCCGCTCTGCCGACGCGGACCTAAACCGCGCCGAAGGCTGGGTTTGGGTTACATATACTTGATGTTTGGGCTGAAACTGGCGGACGTGCCTCGCTGACAAGAATCTGAAAATGTGCTGCATCGATTCTAAGGTTCATTGGGTTACACATGCGCGTATCGACCTGGAAGAGGAGCGAGTCATGAACATGATGATCCGGCGGTTGCTGCTGGCAGCCACGCTTGTTGTTTGGTCGGCGTCGTTGTCCGTCGCGCAGGAAGCGCCGGGGGAGATCGTTGTGATCGGCATGGGCCATGTCTCGGCCCGTCCGGATGTGGCGCGGATCTCGCTTGGGGTCGATATCGAAGAAGAAACCGCGGGAATGGCGCTCGACGGCATGGCCGCCGCTTTGACCCGGGTTTTTGAGCAACTCGACACGGCTGGGATCGCGCCAGAAGATCGGCAGACGACACGGCTCAATCTCAATCCGCAATATGTGCAGGAGCAGCGAGACGGCCGGCCCACACGCGTTCTCTCCGGCTACCGCGCCAGCAGCCTGTTGACGGTCCGTGTTCCGGATGTGAGCGCGGCCGGTGCGCTGATCGATCAACTGACCACTGCCGGGGCAAACAGGATCGACGCAATTTCCTTCGAGCTTTCCAATCCGCGCGCGGCGCAGGCCCAAGCACGCAGGCTGGCCGTGGCGGATGCCGAGCGGCGTGCCCGAACCTACGCCAAGGCGGCCGGGCTTGAGCTCGGAGGGGTGATGTCCATTTCGGAAACCGGGCCACGCCCGATGCCGGGGATGCTTCGGATGGATGCGCCCATGGCGGAAGCTGCGGCGTCGATCCCGGTCGCGGAAGGCAGCGTCGAGGTTGAGGCGCGCGTTACGGTGGTGTTTGCCATCTCCGTGGATGAGACGGACGGCGAGTAGGCGGACGGATTCCGCGCTGGGATGGGCCTACGAGGTGGTGCACGCGGATAGGAGTTAAAGCGTTTTCAAATTTCGTTTTTTCAAGTAGCCTGGCTGAGTTGTCGATCGTTTGGGCGACAATTACTAACGACATTTTTGGGGCCAACAAGGCTCCCTCGTGCATGCAGTTTCATATGTCATGCGATGAGCGTTCTTTAATTGTTCGAATTGGCCATCTGGAGGATTGAATAGATGAACACGCCCCATGATCTTGACGCAGCTCAGCTGACGCCTGCGGACGCGACGAACGCTATGGATTTCCAGTGGGCGAGCCAACTCTCTACGTCGTTATTGAATGTCTACAAAGCCGGAAACATGGTTTTGGTTCTTGTCTATGTTGGCGTCGTTATGATGCTTTTCGCCGGGATTGCACAACCTACTGGGCCGACACTCTGGTTTCTCCTAGTAGCTGGCGCTGCCGCGCTCATCGTTCCTATCTCGCTAACCTGGTGGCGTAGCGTTCGTCCCATCCAGGACCTAAAGAAGAGAGTTGACGAGCAAGCGGCGTTCATCGACGGCGTTCAAGACAACTGCCTAAGAGCGACTAAGGCGATGCGCTCCCTTGGCTCGGAGGTAATCGTCAAACAGGACAAGTTCGCCTCTGCCATCAAGGCGGCCCGGCCGTTTGTCGGAGACTACCCCGTTGTCGTCTCCTGGATTGACCGCAGCGAGAACCTTGGATCGGAGCTCGCTCGACACGCCGTTTTGGCGCGCGACATTTCATACAAACTTGAGAATGCGATCAGGACTGGCGATGCGGACGGACTGAAGGCCGTCGCTGCCGAACTACAGCAGCTCGTTGTCTCGATTGAGAGCGCGCCCGCCCTTCCTGCGGAGCTCGGCGCGTCAAGTCGACGTTATGAAGAAATATTCGCAGAACTCGAGGCGTCCGGCGCTTTGTCCATTCTTAGTGAACTCGCTGCAGCGCTTGGCCGGGTCGCCGAACGCCGCGCTGACACGGAGAATTGGGACGAGACCGGCACGGCGAGCCAGAATCTGATTGCCGAAGTCGTTGGCGAGCTAGACGGCAAGGCTCTTTGGGCTACGGCGCCGAAGCTTCTCGGTCTTCTTAGAAAAAACAAGGTCAGCCCGGGAAGGAAAGCGGGTGGTGACGACACCACCACGTAGCGATTGCCGATACACGCGTTAGGCGTTGCCTTCAGGGTCAACTACGCCCGGGTGATCCTCTCCAGTCGGTTGCGAACCGCACTAGCGTAAGGCAGCATCCGCCCGAAGTGCTGGAATGTTATTTTCTCAACCACCTTAAGCAGTAACCTGGTGGTCGGTTTGGCCCAAATGGCGGCCTAAGGAGCGACGCTTACGCGCCTACATACGGATACGTTGCGCGCTCGGATGGGGCTATAAGAGGTGTGTCGCGGATAAGGCGAAATCTTTTGCTAGTATTGTTTGTGGTTTGCCGTGCGGAAGGGGCAGTATCGAGCTAATGTCCCTTTAAGCCGTCCGGTAGAAGCGCTCAGGATCGCCCTCGTCGAGGCCGCTCAGTTCACCGCAGTACCGCCATCCCGCCTTTTCGAGCAGCTTGCGCATAGGGGAGTTCGATTGGTTGGTCGACGTCCAGACTTCGGGGAACGTGCCTGAATACTGCGACAGCAAGCCCGTTGCCAGGCCAAGTCTTCTCGCGTCGGGAGAGACGATCAGCAGAGAGATGAAGGGCTTTCCGAAGAAGTATCCGTGATCGAGGCAGCAGAAGGCTTGGACTTCGCCATGAAGCACGGCCACGCTCAAACCGCCGCCTTCCGCCATTGACGTGATGTAGTTGGCCCTGTCCCGCGAACCGGAGAGAGCCTCATCTATTGTGATGGCTCGGGCGACTTCATTCGGTGCAGTCGCTTTTCTGATCTCCAAGGCTGCTTTGCCTCCCGCATGTGCGACTAGACCTCCGCCGACCGGACGAGTGCTTGGATCGGCCCAGAGCTTTGTCGGGCCGACCGATGGCTTGCAGGGCTGTTGTCGTCAGGCTGTGGCTTTGGCCAGCGCCTGATCGAGATCGGCGATAATGTCCTCGGCGTCTTCGATCCCGATGGAGAGCCGCACCACATTTGGGCTCGCGCCCGCGGCCTCCTGCTGCTCCGGCGTGAGCTGGCGGTGCGTGGTGGAGGCCGAGTGGATGATGAGCGAGCGGGTATCGCCCAAATTCGCCACATGGCTGAAGAGCTCGACGGAATCCACCAGTTTGACGCAGGCGTCGTAGCCGCCCTTCAGCGCGAAGGTGAAAAGCGCGCCCGCGCCTTTGGGATAGAGCTTTTTCGCGCGGTCGTAATAGGGCGAGGATGGCAGGCCCGCATAGGTTACGTATTCGACGCGGGGGTCATTTTCGAGCCAGGCCGCGACTACCTCCGCGTTCTCCACGTGTTTCTTCATGCGCAGGCTTAGGGTTTCCACACCGATCAGCCCCAGAAACGCGGTCTGCGGCGCCATGGTCATGCCCAGATCGCGGAGCCCGATGGCGATGCCGTGGAACGTGAACGCCAGGGACCCGAAGGTCTCGTGGAATTTCAGCCCGTGATAGGCGGGTTCGGGTTCGCTGAGGCTGGGATACTTGCCGGCCGCGGTCCAGTCGAAGGTGCCCGCGTCGATCACCACGCCGCCGGTGGCTGTGCCATTGCCTGTGATGTATTTGGTGGTGGAGTGGACCACGAGGTTTGCGCCATGCTCGAAGGGGCGGCAGAGCCAGGGCGTCGCGGAGGTGTTGTCGACGATGAGCGGGACGTTGAGCGTCTGCGCCACCTTGGCCACGGCGGGCAGGTCGGTGACATAACCGCCGGGATTGGCGATGCTTTCGCAGAACACCGCCTTGGTGTTTTCATCCGCCGCCGCCTCAATCGCGGCGAGATCGTCGAAATCCACGAAGGTCGCTTTCCAGCCGAAGCGCTTGATGGTTTGGGTGAACTGCGTGACCGTGCCGCCATAGAGCCGGGTCGAGACAACGATATTGTCGCCTGGACCCATCAGCGGAAAGAGCGCCATGATCTGCGCCGCGTGGCCCGACGAGGTGCAGACCGCTCCGGCGCCGCCTTCGAGAGCGGCGAGGCGTTCTTGCAGGACAGCGACGGTGGGGTTGGTCAGGCGCGAGTAGATGTAGCCGACTTCTTGGAGGTTGAAGAGGCTCGCTGCATGCTCGGCATCGCGGAAGACATAGGCCGTCGTCTGATAGATCGGTGTCTGGCGCGCGCCGGTGGCCGGATCGGGCTGCGCGCCCGCGTGGATTTGCAGCGTATCGAACCCTGGGGTTTTCTGGGTCATGGTTTCAGGCTCCTCCCGGTCTTTAGAATGCACGCTCCGCTCGCACGAAATGCCTCACAGCCGGTTCGCTGGGGCTGCCGAAGCGCATGCGGGCAATTTGGGCGACCCAAAGCCTTTTTCCGGGGCGGTGTCCATCCGAAACCGCCCAGGGCACGGCCTTGGCCGGGGCGCTTGGTATGTGGGGGCGCCCAAAAGCAGAACGGCCGCGCAGGGGGCGCGGCCGCGTCTTGCATTGGGTCGTGGTCGGGTCGGGTCAGACGGCTTCGTCGATCCAGCTCTTGAGGCTTGCCTTGGGGGCTGCACCGGTCTTGTTGGCGATCATCTCGCCGCCTTTGAACATGAAGAGCGCCGGAATGCCGCGCACGCCGAACTGCGCGGGAAGGCCCGGGTTCTCATCGACATTCACCTTCGCGATCTTGATCTTGTCGCCATATTCCTCGGCCAGCTCCTCAAGAGCCGGTCCGATCATGCGGCAAGGCGCGCACCACTCGGCCCAGAAATCCACCACGACAGGCACTTCGGACCCCAGGACTTCATCCTGGAATGTGTTGTCCGTTACTTTCACCGTTGCCATTGCGGCCTCCTCGGTAACTCGAAGTTGGTGTCTACGTATGGAGCCCGCTGCAGCGCGTCAAGGCGGGCGCGGGTGTTGGGCTCTCGCGGAGGCTGGGCGCCTTCAGGCCGCGAGATCGAAGGCGTCTATACAGGCCCAGGCTTCTACCGGGCTATCGACGTAGCGGAAGAGGTCGATGTCTTCCGCCTCGACGGTTCCTGCCGCGACCAGGCCATCCCAGTTGATCACGTTCTCCCAGAATGCGCGACCGAACATCAGGATCGGCAGAGGCGCCATGCGGCGGGTCTGGATCAGCGTGAGCACCTCGAACAACTCGTCAAATGTTCCGAAGCCGCCGGGAAAGACTGCAATTGCGCGGGCGCGCATGAGGAAATGCATCTTGCGGATGGCAAAGTAGTGGAAGTTGAAGCTCAGATCCGGCGTGGCATAGCGGTTCGGCGCCTGCTCCGCCGGGAGGACGATGTTGAGGCTGATCGAGATGCCGCCCGCGTCCCGTGCGCCTCGGTTGCCCGCCTCCATGACGCCGGGGCCGCCTCCGGTGCAGACGACATTCTCACGGTTTCCTGACGCGACGGCGCGTTCGGTCGTCAGGCGGGCAAACGCCCGCGCCTCCTCATAATATGTGCCGAGGTTCGCGATCCGATCGTTGCGCGGTGGTTCGCTAGAGGCGGGATCGGGGATGCGGGCGCTGCCCAGCATCGCAATGGTCGACTGGATGCCGCGCTCCGCCAGCGTCAATTCCGGTTTGAGCAATTCAAGCTGGAGCCGGACGGGGCGCAATTCGTCGCGGGCGAGAAAATCCGTATCGCTGAAGGCTAGCCGGTAGCTGGGGCTTTCGGTCTGGCTGGTGCGCGGGACATGCCGGATATGGTCGAGATCCTCGCGGGCGTCGGGAAAGCGGCTCTTGTACCGGCTGAAATCTGTCATGTCGCTCCTTCATGCGTCAGTTATCCGTCCAGGATGCCACGGGCGCGTTAACGATTTGTAGACGTCTTGCTTGTGCGCCGAAGAATTTCCCATCCGTGACCGATTGGCATCGCTTGAGCCTTCTGCGCCGGGTAGGCGTGGTTGTCTCGCATCGCGTTGCGCCCCCTGCGGCGAGCGGCTATGGAGCCAGCCTGAGCGAATTCGGGGACGCGAGATGGACAGAGAAAGCTTGAAGACCGCCATCGAGGAGGCTTGGGAGGACCGGGCCGCGATCTCGCCTGCCACCGGCGGAGCGCGCCGGGCGGCCATCGAAACCACCCTCGAGGCGCTCGATGGTGGCAGCTTGCGCGTCGCAGAGCGCGGTGATGATGGCACCTGGCATGTGAATCAGTGGGCCAAGAAAGCCGTTTTGCTCGGGTTTCGTCTGCGGGACATGGAAACGCAGTCCGGCGGCCCGCAAGGCGGCGGATGGTGGGACAAGGTCGACAGCAAGTTTCATGGCTGGGCCGAAGATGATTGGAAACATGCAGGCTTTCGCGCGGTCCCAAGCTGTGTGGTGCGCCGCTCGGCCTATATCGCGCCCGGCGTCGTGCTCATGCCCTCGTTCGTCAATCTCGGTGCCTATGTCGACAGCGGAACGATGGTCGACACCTGGGCGACGGTCGGCTCCTGCGCGCAGATCGGTAAGAACGTCCACCTTTCTGGCGGTGTTGGGATCGGCGGGGTCCTCGAACCGATGCAGGCCGGACCGACGATTATCGAAGATGATTGCTTCATCGGTGCCCGCTCAGAGGTTGTCGAGGGTGTGATTGTGCGGGAAGGCTCCGTGCTCGGCATGGGGGTCTTTATCGGGCAATCCACAAAGATCCTCGACCGGGAAACCGGCAACGTCACCTACGGCGAAGTGCCGGCGGGGTCGGTTGTTGTGGCGGGCTCGCTGCCTTCAAAGGGCGGCGTGCACCTCTATTGCGCGGTGATTGTGAAGCGGGTGGACGCCAAGACGCGGTCGAAGACCTCAATCAACGATCTGCTGCGCGATTGAGCCCCGAGCGGGCGCGCGCGGTGAGCGCAGGTGACAAGGACCAAACGGTTTACACGCTCGTGGTGCAAGTCGGGCGCAAGACGGGCGACGGACTGCCCAAGGGCGCCAGCGGGGCGGGGTTGCTTTGCTATGCCGCCGCAGCGGATGAGGCCGAGGCAGTCCGGGAGACGGTGAGTGTCCTGGAGGTTGCCGGGCTCGCGCCACTCGATGTGACGGCCTACGGCACCCTAGCGGAACGGGAGGCGGGCGACGGCGTTGCGGAAGACGAGCGCCTGCTCATAGCACAAGCGCTTTGCGAAGATGCGGTCGTGGTGGCCGAGGTGACACCGTTTTTCGGCGAGCCATGACTTGGTTTCCAAGATTTTGCATTTTCATGTAAAGTCTGAGACTTATCCGATAAAGTATTGATTTTGATATATTGCTCGTTTTCAATTCATTTCGAGCTGAACTTCCGGATCAGTTTCTGCAATTGCGGCTCCAGGACTTTGCGCGATGCGTCCTTGCGGGAAAACCATTTGGCCCGGCGCTGACCGTTCTCGGGATACTGCCTCAGCATCTCGCTGACTTCGAGCGGGAAGACCTGGACGACCACTGGCACGCTCCTGCCGCGGCCAAGCTCCTTGCGATAGGGGTAGAGCCCGATAGCCTCGGGCGCGACCTTGCCTCTAACGCCGGCTTCCTCGAACGCTTCGCGCGCGGCCGCTTCGTGGTTGCTGCGGTTGTGCATGAGCCATCCCTTGGGAATGACCCAGCGTCCGGTGTCACGGCTGGTGATGAGCAGAACGCGGATGCGGCCTTTGCGGGTGCGGCGCCAGCATAGAGCCGCGACTTGGAGGCGATGTTTTTTTGTGAGTGTCGTGTTTGGGGAAAGCAAGAGTGGGTTTGGTGCCTCAGGGCGAAGGTTGGGACATTGACGCCGCAAGGGCGCCGCACAGGAATTGGGGATGGCGCTGCACGCCGGCAAGGGGATACCAGAGTGCTTTACTCAGATTATGCGGGGAACCCAACCTTGTCTTGCTGGCGCTGCCAGTCGGAGGCTCCGGTTATCGCGGTGGACGCTTGGCGCAGCCCTAGGCTAGCGTCAGATTGATCTGGTTTGCGCAGTTCGGCTTCTATGTGGGTTCGTGGCGGCAAAGCGCGGAGGGTGGCGATGAAGGATGGCGCGGGGAAAGCCTCAGGAAGCGGCCAATCGCTGGCGGACGGGTTGCTTCGACAGGACCCCGCCCGCTGGTTGGCGGCGCATCCCGAGGTCGAAACCGTGCACGCCGTTCTCTGCGATCTGAACGGGGTGCTGCGTGGCAAGCGCCTGCCCGCTGGCCAGATCGAGAAAGTAGTTTCCGGCGGATTGCGCATGCCGCTTTCCGCGACCTGCCCGGATATCTGGGGGGCAGATGTGGCGGACAACCCCATGGTTTTCGAAGAAGGTGATGCCGATGGAGTCTGCCTTCCCACGGGACGCGGTATTTTCCCCGTCGATTGGCTGAAGGCCCCTGGTGCGATTTTGCCGGTCTGGATGCAGACGGAGGCGGGCGCGCCCCACGCGGCTGATCCGCGCCAGGCGCTCGCGGCCATCGTTTCGCGTTTCGCGGCGCTGGGGTTGCGCCCAGTCGTGGCGAGCGAGCTTGAATTCTATTTCCTCGATCCGCAATCAGGCAGGCCTGCGCCGCCGCGAAACCCGGTCTCTGGGCGCAAACTCGATGGCAGCGATATGATGAGCCTCGCCGATCTCGACGCGTTCGAGCCGGTGCTGGCCGATATCTTCCGCGCCTGTGCCCGCTGCGGTATTCCGGCCGACGCGGTGCTTTCGGAAAACGGGACCGGGCAATTTGAGATCAATCTAAAGCACAGCCCGGATGCGCTTAGGGCCGCCGATGACACGGTGTACTTCAAGCATATCGTCAAGGGTGTGGCGCGGGGCCACGGTTTGGAAGCGAGCTTTATTGCGAAGCCCTATCTGGAGGCGTCGGGGTCAGGCTTCCATGTGCATTTCAGTCTTCTGGACCGCGAGGGTCGGAACGTATTCGACGATGGCGGCGGGGAAGGCTCGACCACATTGCGCCATGCGGTGGGCGGTGTCTTGGCGGGGATGGAGGATTGCGCGCTAATCTTTGCGCCGCATCTCAATTCCTTTCGTCGGTGGCAGCCCGCATCGCATGCGCCCCATAGCGTGTGTTGGGGATATGACACGCGGCACGCTGCTGTGCGTATCCCCGGCGGCCCGGGCGCGGCGCGGCGGATCGAGCATCGCGTGTCGGGCTCGGATGCCAATCCGTATCTGGTGATCGGCGCTGTGCTCGGGGCGGCCTTGGCCGGGATCGAGGGTGCGATCGAGCCGCCTGCGGCGATGACATCTCCCACGGAAACGCAGGAGGCCCCGCTGCTGCCGACAACCTGGGCTGCGGCTATTGAGCGGTTTGCGTTGAGTGCTGCGCTACGCCGCCTTTTTTCCCCGGCTTTGATCGATGCCTTTGTCGGTATGAAGCGCCAGGAGATCGGTGTCTTCTCACAGCGGATGAGCGCCTTTGAGATCGAGACCTATCGCGAGCGGGTGTGATGCGCGCGGCTGCGGCTCCGGGGGAGGCGGCGCGCGCCTATCCAGACAGCTACTATGCGGCGAGCGCCCATCCTGCGCCGGAGCGCCCGCCGCTTGATGGCGACACTAGCGCGGATGTCTGCATCATCGGCGGAGGCTATACGGGCCTTTCCGCTGGCATTGAGCTGGCGGAGCGGGGCTATGATGTGCGGCTCTTGGAGGCGCGCCGGATCGGCTGGGGTGCGTCGGGGCGCAATGGCGGCCAGATCGTCAACGGCCTGAATGCCGGGCTCGACCTCATTGAGGCGCGCTATGGCAACGAGACCGCCGGTTTCGTGGGTTCGCTGGTGCAGGCGGGCGGGGCGCTGATCCGGGCGCGTGTCGCGACCTATGGCATTGAATGCGATCTCAAACCGGGCAATATCTTCGCGGCCTTGACCGGCGCGCAGATGCGTGGGCTGGACGCAAAGCAAGCACTCTGGCGGCGCCACGGGCAAGACAATTTCGAATTGCTCGATCAGGCGGCGCTCAAGGATCATGTGCGCACGGATCGCTATGTCGGCGGGATGCTCGACCGGACCGGTGGGCATTTCCATCCGCTCAACCTGGCACTTGGGGAAGCGGCGGCCTTTGAGCAGTTGGGGGGTGTCATCTGCGAGGACAGCCCCGTCATTGCCGTTGTAGATCCGGAGGGGGCACCGGTTGTTCGCACCGCGCGGGGTGTTGTCCGCCCACGCATCCTCATTCTTGCGGGCAACGGCTATCTGGTGGGGCTCCTGCCCGCGCTGGAGAACCGGATCATGCCTTTCTCGACGCAGATCATGGCCACCGAATCTTTGGGAGCCCGGGGGGCGGCTTTGCTGCCGTCCGATATGTGCGTTGAGGATGTCCGCTACATCCTGGACTATTACCGGCTGTCGGCGGACGGGCGGCTGCTGTTTGGCGGCGGCACGGTCTATGGCGGGCGGGACCCGGCGGATATCGAGGCGAAGCTGCGGCCCAATATGCGGCGCTTGTTTCCTGCCCTGGCGAATGCGCGCATTGACTACGCTTGGTCGGGAAACTGCGCGATCTCGTTCAGCCGCTTGCCGCAGATCGGGCGGCTCGGGCGTCAGACCTATTTCGCCCAGGGCTATAGCGGGCATGGGGTCGTGGGGAGCCATCTGTTCGGTCAGATCATTGCACAGGCAGTGAACGGAGATTGCTCAAAGTTTGACTCTTTCGAGAAAGTGCCGTGGATTCCGTTCCCAGGCGGTCGCCGATTTGCCGTTCCCTATTCCGTGCTCGGATCTTGGTGGTATGGCTTGAGGGATCGCTTGGGGATCTAGATCCGAATCTTGGGGGAAATGGATGACATCACGGCTCTTTCTGCCCACCGCTTTGCTGCTGACCGCGGGCGTGCCGCTCGCCGCAGAGGAGCTGAATATCTACAATTGGTCCGACTACATCGCGGATGACACGATCGCGAAGTTCGAGGCCGAGACGGGCATCAACGTCACCTATGACGTTTACGATTCCAACGAAGTCTTGGAGGCAAAATTGCTCGCGGGCTCGTCTGGCTACGATCTCGTGGTGCCGACATCGGACTTCCTGCGCCGCCAGATCGCAGGCGGTGTTTATATGCCGCTCGACCGTTCCAAGATCCCGAACTGGGACAACCTCGATCCTGCGCTGATGGAGCAGGCCGCGGCCTATGACGAGGGCAACCAGCACGCTATCATTTACATGTGGGGCACCACGGGGATCGGCTACAATACGGCGATGGTTGCCGAACGCTTGGGCGACGATGCCCCAACGGACAGTTGGTCGCTGCTTCTGGATCCTGAGATCGCGGCACAACTGGCCGATTGCGGCATCACGGTGCTCGATTCTGGCGAGGAGGTGCTCCAGCCGGTGATGCGGTATCTCGGGCTCGATCCGTTGACCGACACGCCCGAAGACTTCGAAGTTTCGGCCGCAGCGTTTGAGGCGATCCGCCCGGATGTCCGCTATTTCCACTCTTCGCAATACATCTCCGATCTCGCGAATGGCGAGGTTTGTGTTTCCATGGGATGGTCGGGCGATGTCTTCATCGCGGCGGATCGGGCGGCCAATGCCGATCAGGGTGTGGAGATCGCCTATACGATCCCGAAGGAAGGCACGCTGCAATGGTTCGACATGATGGCGATCCCGGTGGATGCGCCAAACCCGGATGCGGCCCACGCCTTTATCAACTTCATTCTCCAGCCGGAGATCATGGCCGATATCACCAACTACGTCTATTACCCCAACGCCGTGCCCGCTTCGAAGGAGTTCATGGATCCCGAGATCGTCGCGAACCCAGAGATTTACCCGCCCGATGACGTTCTCTCGAACCTCTTCCCATCGGCCGTCAATTCTCCTCGTGTCGAACGGCTGGTGACCCGGCTGTGGACACGGGTCCGCACCGGGCAGTAGGGATTTTGGGCGCTTCTGCGGCATGGCCAAGCTTCGCCATGCCAGCGCCCGATTGATCCCGGTCGGGAGCGACGATGGAGAAAACGGTCTCGGTTTGTGCCGCAAAGCCTTGGGTCACGCGATCCGAGCCGCCGTTCATTCGTATCGAGGGCGTCAGCAAGTCGTTTGCCGACTTCACCGCTGTGAACGGCGTCTCCCTCGACATCTATAAGGGCGAATTGTTCTGCCTTCTGGGTGGTTCGGGCTGCGGCAAGTCGACGCTCTTGCGGATGCTCGCCGGTTTCGAGACGCCATCCGATGGCCGGATCGAGATTGACGGTCAGGATATGGCGGGCATTCCGGCCTATCGTCGGCCCACCAATATGATGTTTCAGTCCTATGCGTTGTTTCCGCATATGAGCGTGGAGAAGAACGTGGCCTACGGACTGCGCCGGGACGGCGTGCCGTTGCCGGAGGTGCGAGACCGCGTGGCCGAGATCCTTAAGCTCGTCCAACTTGAAGCGTTCGCAGGCCGCAAGCCAGACCAACTCTCAGGCGGACAGCGCCAACGTGTCGCCCTTGCCCGCGCCCTGGTGAAACAGCCGAAACTTCTGTTGCTCGATGAGCCGCTGGGGGCGCTCGATAAAAAACTGCGCGAGGAAACTCAGTTCGAGCTGATCAAGATCCAGGAGAGTTTGGGCGTGACCTTCATCGTGGTGACCCACGATCAGGAGGAGGCGATGACGCTTTCAACCCGGATCGGGGTCATGGATGCGGGTCGGATCGTGCAGGTGGGCGAACCGCGGGAGATTTACGAGTATCCCGCCTCCCGGTTTGTCGCTGATTTCGTGGGTTCCGTGAACATGTTCCAAGGCCGCGTCACTGAGGACGAGATCGATTACGTCAACATCGCGTCTCCCGAACTGGGCGGCGAAATCCATGTTGGCCATGGCGTGACCTGCAGCCCGGACCAGGAGCTTTTTTTCGCGATCCGGCCCGAGAAACTCACAATCAGCCGCGCACGGCCCGAGGATCGTCGCAATGCGTTCCCGGCCATGGTCGAGGAGGTGGCGTATATGGGCGATATGTCCGTCTACAGGCTGAGGCTGCCCTCGGGGAAGGTCGTTAGTGCCAGCCAGACCAATCGCCTGCGCTATGAGGAGGATACGATCACCTGGGACGAGGATGTCTGGATCTCCTGGGATGACAGCGCCGGGATGGTCCTAACGCAATGAAGCGGTCCAGACTTGCATTGCGGCGTTCGGTGTCGAAGGCCTGTCTGAATGGGGCAGGGCTGCCGCAAAGGCTCTGGGGCGGATGAGCACAGGCGGGGAGAGCCGACGGGGCGGTCCGGTCCGGTGGGTGCTCATGCGCCTTGGCATCACGGGCCGGGGGCTTGTGATTGCCGTGCCGCTTGTTTGGCTCATTGTCTTTTTCCTGATCCCGTTTCTTGTGGTGGCAAAGATCAGCGTCAGCGAGCCCGCAATCGCTCGGCCACCCTTTCTGCCGATCCTGAACTGGGATGGTGAGTTCGCAACGATCACGCTCAATCTCGGGAATTACGGATATCTCTTCTCCGATCCGCTGTATGTGAACGCCTATCTGTTTTCGATCCGGGTTGCGTTTGTCTCGGCGGTGCTCGCGCTCCTGATCGGGTATCCGATGGCCTATTTCATCGCGCGCAGCCGCGAGCCTTGGCGGACCTTTTTGCTCATGATGGTCATCCTGCCGTTTTGGACCTCGTTCCTTCTCAGGGTCTATGCGTGGCAGGGTTTTCTGCGCACGAATGGCGTGATCAACAATTTCCTGGTTTGGACGGGCGCGATCGACCAGCCGATTGTGATGCTGCAGACCGACTTCGCGGTCTATCTCGGCATTGTCTACACCTATCTGCCGTTCATGATCCTGCCGCTCTATGCCAATCTCGTGCGGCTGGAGGGGGCGCTTCTGGAAGCTTCCGCCGACTTGGGCGCGCGCCCGTTTGAAACCTTTCTGCACGTCACCTTGCCGCTCTCGGTGCCTGGGATCATCGCAGGGTTCATGCTGGTTTTTGTCCCGGCCATCGGTGAGTTCGTGATCCCTGAGCTTCTGGGCGGGCCAGACACGCTGATGATCGGCCGGGTTCTTTGGAGCGAGTTCTTTGCCAATCGCGATTGGCCGGTGGCGAGCGCTGTCGCGATTGCGATGCTGGTGGTTCTGGTGGCACCGATCATGTTCCTGCGCAACCTCCAAGGCGCGGAGCAGCAGCGATGAAGCGAGGCGTCAACCTGCTGCTGATTTTTTGCCTGTTTGGGTTTCTGTTTCTCTATGCGCCGATCCTTTCGCTGATCATCTTCAGCTTTAACGAGAACGAGCTGGTGACAGTCTGGAGCGGGTTTTCGACGCGGTGGTATGCTGAATTGTTCCGCGATCCGCAGATCCTACAAGCCGCCTGGATCAGCTTTCGGGTGGCATTCTTATCCGCGAGCATCGCGGTGGTTCTGGGCACGCTCGCGGGCTATGTGCTGGTCCGGTTCGGCCGGTTCCGCAGCCGCGCGCTCCTGACGGGGATGGTCACCGCGCCCTTGGTCATGCCCGACGTGATCACCGGGCTTTCCCTGCTGCTTTTGTTTGTGTCGATGGATCAGCTCATCGGCTGGCCCGCAGGCCGCGGGATGATGACAATCATCATTGCCCATGTGACGTTTTGCATGGCTTATGTGGCGGTTGTGGTCCAATCGCGGCTGGCGACGTTTGACGAGAGCCTGGAAGAAGCCGCGATGGATCTGGGCGCCCGGCCCGTGCGGGTTTTCTTCGACATAACGCTGCCGGTCATCGCGCCTGCCCTCGTCGCAGGGTGGTTGCTCGGCTTCACGCTTTCGCTTGATGACCTGGTGATCGCAAGTTTCGTGACCGGGCCCGGCGCCTCGACTTTGCCGATGGTGATCTTTTCGAAGGTGCGGCTTGGGGTGAGTCCGGATGTTAATGCGCTTGCAACGATTATCATCGCCATCGTGGCGCTCGGTGTTTTGATTGCCACGTTGCAATTGAGGCGGGCCGGGAAGCGATAGGGCGCTCCCTGTGAAAGGTCAGTTGCGGTTTGGCTGCAATCCAATCCGGCAAAGACGACTGCGCGATTGACCTTGGCGGGCGCGACGGGCAATTCGGGACTGCGCGGGGAGACAGGAGACGATAGAAAGATGAGCCAGGACCTCCGCCAGCTTGCTTTCCAACAGCTTCCCGCCGGTGTCAGGGACTGGGTGGATGACCGGCGGATCGAGGAGGTCGAATGCGTGATCTCCGACATTGCCGGGATCTCACGCGGCAAGGCGATGCCGTTTCAGAAATTCTCGCGCGGCGACCGCATGTTCCTGCCGATGTCGCTGTTCTACCAGACGATTTCTGGCGACTACGTGGATATGGAGATCGTGCATCAGTGGACTGAAGCCGATATGGTCCTGATGCCCGACACCGAAAGCGCAACGGCGGCCCCCTGGGCAGACGATGTGACGCTCCAGGTGATCCACGACATGAACGATCTCAGTGGCAACCCGATCCCGATTGCGCCGCGTAACGTGCTTCGGCGGGTGCTGGCGCTATACAGTGCGGAGGGCTGGGCGCCTGTCGTGGCACCGGAGATGGAGTTTTATCTCATCAAGCCGAACCTCAACCCCAATGAGCCGATTGAGCCGCCCCTAGGGCGCACCGGACGGCAAATGGCGAGCCGCCAGGCCTATTCGATGTCTGCCGTTGACGAATACGGCAAGGTGATCGACGACATCTACGATTTCGCGGAAGCCCAGGGCATTGAGATCGACACGATTATTCAAGAGGGCGGTGCGGGGCAGGTTGAGATTAACTTCGTCCATGGCGACCCGATCAAGCTTGCCGATCAGGTCTTCTTCTTCAAGCGCACGATTCGCGAGGCGGCGCTGCGCAACAATTGCTTCGCTACCTTCATGGCCAAGCCCATGCAGCATGAACCGGGCAGCGCGATGCATATCCACCAATCGGTGGTCGATATGGAGACTGGGAAGAACATCTTCACGCTGGAAGACGGCGCGCGGAGCCCCCTTTTTTATGGCTTCCTTGGCGGGCAGCAGAGGCACTTCCCCGCCGCCGTTTGCATCTTCGCGCCCTACGTGAACAGCTATCGCCGTTACATCCCGGAAGGCTCGGCGCCGATCAATTTGGAATGGGGCCCAGACAACCGGACCACCGGACTGCGGATCCCGATTGGCCCGCCGGAGGCCCGCCGGATCGAGAACCGGATCGTGGGGATGGATTGCAACCCCTATCTGGCCATCGCCGCATCGCTTGCTTGCGGGTATCTCGGGATGAAAGCCGAGGAAGTGCCGCGCGATCCGGTCAGTGGTGAAGCCTATCACAAACCCCGCGCACTACCGCGCGATCTCGTGGCCGCGCTTGAGATCTTCGACAATGAGGGCGATCCGCTGGCCGAGATCCTTGGGCGGGAATTTTGCAATGTCTACCGCGCGATCAAGCACGATGAGATCGAGACATTCTTGAAGGTGATCTCGCCATGGGAAAGAGCGCATCTGTTGCTCAATGTTTGAGACCGGCTGATTTCTCTGCGGATGGGTCTCGATCTACTCACCGTTAACGATCCCAGTGGGCGCTACGCGCCAAGCTGGTATGCGGCGACGGCAGATATCCCACCGCCAGCCCCGGCGCTGCAGGGTTCCCAGACTGCGGATGTTGCTGTCATCGGTGGGGGGTTCACGGGCCTCTCGGCTGCCCTGCATTTGGCCGAAGCAGGCTACGATGTGGTGCTCCTGGAGGCGCATCGGATCGGCTGGGGGGCTTCGGGCCGCAATGGCGGGCAGCTTGGGTCCGGGCAGCGTCGCGCGCAAAGTTGGATCGAGGCACAAGCAGGGCAGGCTGCTGCGCAGACGTTTTGGAACCTGGCTGAAGAGGCAAAGTCACTCGTCCGGCAGCGGATCGCTCAACACAAGATCGACTGTGCCCTGCAGCCTGGCATCATCTATGCCGGGCATACACCGGGCGAGGCACAGGCGCTCCAAGACGAGGCGGCGGCGCTTCATCGGGACTATGGATACGACGCGCTGGAGCCGCTCGACCGGGACGCCCTCAAGGCGGCTATTGGCACCGATACCTATCATGGTGGTGTTCGAGACAAGGGCGCGGGCCATCTCCATCCCCTGCGCCTGGCGCTCGGATTGGCCCGGGCCGCGCGCGCTGCGGGCGTGCGGCTTTTTGAAGAGACGCGGGTTGCACGGGTCGAGACTGGCGTGCGGCCGGTTGTTCATACGGGCAAGGGCGCGGTACGGGCCTCAAAAGTGCTTCTCGCCTGCAATGGCTATATCGGCAATCTCCAGCCTCGGGTTTCGGCTCGGATCATGCCGATCAACAACTTTGTTATCGCAACGGAACCGTTGGGCGCGGCGCGTGGCTCTGCGCTGATCCCCGGGCGCGAAGCCGTGGCGGATACGCGGTTTGTGGTCAATTACTATCGATTGACAGCGGACAACCGGATGCTCTTTGGCGGCGGCGAGACCTATGGCTATCGGTTCCCGAGGGATATTGCTCCACGAGTGCGCGGGGCGATGCTCAAGCTCTATCCCGACCTCGCGGATCTGGCGATCGACTATGCCTGGGGGGGAACCCTTGGGATCACGGTGAACCGCATGCCAGCGTTTCAGCGGCTCGGCCCGAACATCCTATCGGCAGGGGGCTATTCGGGCCATGGCGTTGCTCTGGCCCATCTGGCGGGCAAGTTGATGGTTGAGGCGGTTTCGGGTGATCCTGAACGGTTCGATCTTTTTGCCGAGTTGCCGCAGCCCGCATTCCCGGGCGGTGGCGCGCTTCGGGCGCCGCTTTTGGCCATGGCGATGGCCTATTACCGGTTCCGCGATCTCTGGTGAAAGTCGGGCCGCACGAACCTTGCATGCGACCCGAAGCCATTTGGGATTGGGATCAGCTGATGAAATTCATGCCGTCGACCTCGGCCCAGATTTCGTCCCATGTGGCTTTGGCGCGTCCGCGCTGGCGGGCTGCTTTCGCTGCTTCCAGGTTGGCGGTCATGCCCTCGCCCTCGACGATGATCAAACCGACCATGCCGAGCGTGTAGTGTGGCGTGCATCGGTAGCCGTAGAAGCCGGGCTGATCTAGCGTCAGGGTGATCTCTTCGTTGATTTTGCCCTTCCAGCCTTCCGCGCCAGCTGGGATCATTTCATCTTCGCTGACTGTGTCGTGTCCCTTGTCGGTGGCGACGAAGTGCACGCTGTCGCCCGGCTGCACCACGAGAATGCGAGGCGAATAGACGTAGCGCGCACGGGGATCGTCGGGGCTCTTGTTGAGCATGTCGATGTTGTGTGTCGTTGCTGCGAGCGCGCTACGGGGCGCCGCAAAGGCCATGGCCATTGCTCCACCGGCAGCTATGAGCGCGGTGCGTCGTGTGATGAGACGGGTCATGATTTTCTCCGGTCACTGGAATTGCCAACCTTGCGAAAGGCTTCGAAACATTTGGCCAAAACGCCTCGGTGCGCGCCCGGTGGGGTTGCGAGCCCCCAGAGCTCTTCGCGAGCAGGTCGGTCCCGATCGGCGTTCATATAAACACACCATCTTGCGTGCGCCTCGGTGTCAGCACCACCCTCGGCCAGCAAGAAAGGTCTAAACGGGACTGGCGGTGCCTGTCTAGCCTGGTGCTAAACCCGCGACCCGGCGCATCAAGTCACGTTTCCGCGCGCCTTGAGCGGCTCAGCCTTTGGCGGAAGGGATGTGTCGTATCCTTCGGTTTGACGCGGGTCCTGCAGGGCGTTCAGGCCCCATCGAAGGCGAGATCTGTTGGACTATGCGTCTTTGTCTTTGGCACTCGGGCGCAGGCGCCAGACGGCGGCACCGCCCAGAAGCCCAATGGTCAGAAGCGCCACCGCGCCGGCGGTCATCGTGTGCGGTTTGGGCACGCCGGGAAGCGCAATCGTGCCATCTTCGGGAACGGCGTAGATGCCTTTGTGTTTGAGGGCGCCGTCGAAGTAATCGTAGACGAATACTTGATCAGGCGTCTCGTCAGACAGCGGGAGCGTCAATGTCAGCGGATCCATCGGCTCGTCGGGGAAGCCAATCAAGCCAGTGTAGAGGGTCAGGTGGTCAAGGGGTAGATTGTCCGCATCGAGTGGCGCTGTGCAGACTGATACGGCAAGGTAGCCATCGATCGGTGTTGAGAAGGGGATCGGGTCGTCTTCGGGATGGACCATCAAAGCCATCGCCTCCAAGGGCATTGGCTCCCCCGCTTGGGACACGGCGACATCCTTGAAAAGCTCGTCACCCACCAACCAATGGGTCTCGCGCAATGCCCAGAAATCCACCTCGCCATTCGGGCCTGCGAGCAGTTCGGTGTCGAGGCCTAAAGCGCCTACAGCCGTTTGCATAGGCATCGCGGCGAAGATCTCGATGCTCTTCTCGCCGCGGTGGATGATTAACGACAGCTCGCTTGCCTGGGCAGTGCCGGCGCTCGCAGTGGCCGCCGCAAAGCAAACAGCCAAAATTCGCAGGCCGGTAGCAACCTGACCAGAGTAGTCTTTTAGCCTCGCAACGACGTGGTTCATCCCTATAGAACCTCTTGCCGGAGACACGATCTCCGGTCCTGGAACCTAATTTACCGGAACTATCGGACATTGATATCCCGGACCTACGTCGTAGCTAGGCGCGCGCTGCAGATGCGGCAAGCCGATTGATCGCAACTGTGATCTTGTCGGCGAATTGCAGCAAGATCAGGCGCGTAAGCCCCCGGCGGTTTCGATGAAATCCACGATCTCGGGGAGGCCGTCGCCATCGCGCAGATTGCAGAATTGAAAAGGCCGCTCCCCGCGCATCTTGCGCGAGTCCCTGTCCATTACCTCCAGCGATGCGCCGACAAGTGGGGCGAGATCAATCTTGTTGATGATCAGAAGATCGGACCGGGTGACGCCTGGGCCACCTTTGCGCGGGATCTTGTCGCCCGCACAAACATCGATGACATAGAGCGTGAGATCGGCAAGTTCCGGTGAAAAGGTGGCGGAGAGATTATCCCCGCCCGACTCGATCAGGACCACATCAAGATCGGGAAACCGCTTCACCATTTCATCGACCGCGACCAGATTGATGGACGCATCCTCGCGGATTGCCGTATGCGGGCAGCCACCGGTTTCGACACCCATAATCCGTTCCAGCGGGAGCGCCTGGCTTCGCATCAGAAACTCCGCATCCTCCCGCGTGTAGATGTCGTTCGTGATTGCAGCGATCGACCAGGTTTCGCGCATGTTCTTGCAGAGCTTATCCATCAAGGCGGTTTTGCCTGCTCCGACCGGTCCGCCAATTCCCACACGCAACGGGCCATTTGGGGATTTGGGCATGCGGTCATCCATGGCAGGGCCTTTCGTCTTCCAGGTGATCTTGGGTTTTGCGTGCGGTGCTGTCTGAACCGTTCGGTTGAGTTCGGCCGAAACCGCGCATTGATTCAAGGGCTAAATCTGGGGGGCTAAACTGAGCGTGTTTCGAATGTCGGTGGGCTTTGCTTCAGTGAATTCATTGCAGCGGATGATCCGCTCCGCGAGGGGTCGTCAGGATCGGTAGAGGCGGGAATACTGCGTTTCGTGCAACATCGATGCGATATCGGCATGGACCGCGATGCCGCCGATTTCATCGAGTGACTGGGACTGGACTTCTTCGGCGATGCGGGCGCTGAGCGGCAGGAGGTCGGCCGTGATCCGCTGTCCCTCGGTCTGTCCCAGCGGCACGAGCCGGACACCGGCGGAAATGATGTTGGCGGCGAAGGCCTGGAGGAACAGCGTCACCAGCGGGGCACGCGGAAGCGAGAGTTTTCTGGCCGCATGGCCGAGCGCCACCGGATAGGCCATCGGTGGCAGGTCGATGCCCCAGACAGCGGCAGTGGTGCGGGCGAAGGCTGTCCCTTGGGCCATGGTTTCCAAATGCCGCTCCCGCGACGGGGCGAGGGCCTCGGCAAGCTCCGCGAGTTCCGAGGGATCTTCTGCGGCATGAGCATGGGTGAGAAGGATCGCATCGCTGCGCCCGGCACCAAATTCGAGGATCTGGGATGTCCATGTCTTGAGCTGCGGCCCGTCTCCGACCCAGCCCGCTTCGATGGCCCATTCCAAACCGTGAGAATAGCTGTAGGCCCCGATTGGGTAGGCGGGAGAGAGCCAGGCCGTCAGTATTTGCATGGCCTTCATCTCGGGGAGAAGGGCGACCTCACTCTCCGGCATGGCTACCGAACTTGTCCAGACTGCCCATGCGCCAGTAGTGGATTTCCCGCGCCAATCGGATTGTTGGCTTGCACGCAAAGAAGACGCTCCCGATCAGGAACATCCAGGTCCCGGCGACCACGGTCGCTTCGTTGAAGAACAGAATGCTTCCGATGATGAACAGGATGGCAGCGGAAAAGTCGACCAAGGTGAAAGCGATTTCGTATGCTGCAAAAAGCCGCGCGTGGCGTTCGCTTTGCGTTCTGTTTTGGGGGTGAAAGAGGCGCATTGGTCAGTCCGCTCCGGCAGTGTCATGGCCGTGCGCATGGCCTTCATCGTGTGAATGGCTGTGGCCAGTGGCATTGCCGTCGGTATGGGAGTGATCGTGGTGATGCCTGTGGGTTCGGCCCAAGCCGTATGCGCCGCCTTCCGGCGAGAAGGGCGCCTCGACCTCAGCCACGTGGGCCCCGAGCTGCGCCAGCATGGATGCCATCACATGATCGCGCCGCAGACGAATGCGTCCCGGCAGGATTTCGGCGGGTGTGTGGCGGTTGCCGATATGCCAAGCGAGACGGGCCAACTCGCTTCCTTCTGCTCGCACTTCCAGCAGCGGCTCACCTGCGGCGTGGACACCGATATGCGCGCCTGATTTGAGGATCAGCGCGTCGCCCTCAGCCAGCGAGAGAGTTTCTGGCAGGTCAATGATGACGGTTGCTCCGCGGTCCGTTTCCACACGGCGGCGCCGCAAAAACCGGCTCTCATAGTCGAGGGTGACGGTGTCGACCGCTTCGTTCCACGTTCCGGCGCGGGCAACACGGGTCGCGATTTCGGGTGGCGGCATCCGCGTCTCCATTTTGCTGTCCGGCGCGCGGGCCGGGCTCATTCATGTCTAGGGCGGCCAACACTGCCCTGCCAACCACCGTTTTGCGGAAGCCACGGTTTCAGGGCGGCTTGATCTTACGACCGAAGCAGCAGGGAGGCCTCTTGGTAGACGCGCTTAGGCGAAAAGGTCGAGCTGTCGCTGTTCCGGCTGCGCAGGGCGGAAGAGGTCGCATCGGAGGGGTTCGGGCGCTGGCGCATAGCCGAGCCTGCGGGCGGCGAGGGTGAAACGGCGCGCGAGAAGCTCCGCCAATTGGCCTTGGCCACGCTTTCGCGTTCCCCATGACGAATTGTAGTCGCGGCCGTTATGCATCTGGCGGATCTGCGACATGATCTTTCGGGCGCGGGCAGGGTTCAGCGTGGTGAGCCAGTCGTTGAACATGTCGCTGACCTCGCCCGGCAGACGGAGAAGGATGTAGCCGCAGGTTGCGGCACCTGCTTCGCGCGCACGCTCCAGGATGGTGTCGAGTTCACTGTCCGTGAGGCCGGGAATGACCGGTGCGACGAGCACGCGCACGGGGATACCCGCTTCCGTCAGGCGCCGGATGGTTTCAAGCCGCCGCTCCGGGGCAGGTGCGCGCGGCTCCATCTTTCGAGAGAGGCGCCTGTCGAGCGTGGTGACCGAAATGCCCGCATGTGCGAGGCCGCGCTGCGCCATGGGGCTGAGAATGTCGATGTCCCTTTCGATCAAGCTGCCTTTGGTCACGATTGTAACCGGATGCTGTGCTGCTTGAAGGGTTTCCAGAATGCCCCGCATGATGCGCAATCTCGCTTCGATCGGCTGATAAGGATCGGTGTTTGTGCCGATCGCGATTGGGGCTGGTTTGTAAGAAGGGGCGGAGAGTTCGCGCGCCAAGAGTTTTGGTGCATCGGGCTTTGCAGTGAGTCGCGTTTCGAAGTCGAGGCCAGGCGAGAGGTCGAGAAAAGCGTGGCTCGGGCGCGCAAAGCAATACACACAGCCATGTTCGCACCCGCGATAGGGATTGATCGAGCGGTCGAACGGAACGTCTGGTGACGTGTTGCGGGTCAGGATCGTTCGCGGGCGTTCCGTGGCGACTTCTGTGCGCAGGACAGTGTCCTCGCCTTCGTCGTCCCAACCGTCATCGACCCGTTCTCGCTGGTAGGGCTCAAACCGGCCTGCCGGGTTTCTGAGGGCGCCGCGACCCCTACGTGCTGATTCGCCGATATCCATAGATGGAGTATAGAACAAAAGTAGAACATTTGCTCATTTCTAGTTTCGATTTTCCGTGAAGTCGGTCCGCGTCGCGCGTTTGTCGTTTCCAAGCGCGGCGGCCTCATCCTGCGGCTCTAGTGAGAGGGAAGACGTGCATCGGGACTCCGCTAATTTGGGAACAACGCATGGCCGAAGAAGACGACCTCATTCTGAGCGAGTTGCCCGATGATGAGCTCGTGCCTCAGATGCATGACGATCTGTATGACGGTCTTGCCGACGAGATCGTTGAGGCGGTCAATATCCTCTTGGAACGCGGCTGGACGCCTTACGATATTCTGACGAAGGCGCTCGTTGAAGGAATGCGGATCGTCGGCATCGACTTTCGAGACGGTATTCTATTCGTGCCGGAGGTTTTGCTTGCGGCCAACGCGATGAAATCCGGGATGGCGATCCTCAAACCGCTTCTGGTGGAAACCGGCGCGCCGCGATTGGGCAAGATGGTGATCGGCACCGTAAAGGGTGACATCCACGATATCGGCAAGAACCTTGTTGCGATGATGATGGAGGGCGCGGGCTTTGAGATCGTCGATATTGGGATCAATAATCCCGTGGAGGATTACCTCGCGGCGCTCGAGCGCGAGCGGGCGGATATCCTTGGTATGTCAGCGCTCCTGACAACGACCATGCCCTATATGAAGGTCGTCATCGACACGCTGGTAGAGAAGGGTTTGCGCGACGACTACATCGTCATGGTGGGCGGCGCGCCTTTGAACGAGGAATTCGGCAAGGCGATTGGTGCCGATGCCTATTGCCGCGATGCCGCCGTTGCTGTGGAAATGGCGAAGCAGCTCATCGCGCGCCGTCACAATATCACAGCCTAGCGGTTGATCTGGTACCAAATGACGATGTCGGAGAACTGAACACGACCCGATGGAACGTTGAACAAAACCTCCGCGCCCTGGGCCGGCACACTGGAGAGCGGCGTCAAGAGGGCGGCGATGTCGAAGGTTTCATGATGCGCGTGTCTCACACTCTCAGGAAACGACATGTTCGACAGGATCAGACCGCCGTGGAGGCGAACTGTCACCTGGGAATCGAGTTGGGGTTCAAGCTTGAACATCAAAACTGCCTTCCGAGCCCCCGATGTGCTGAGGTGCAGGTCGTCCGGGACCGCGAAGGTGAGCGTCTCGACGTCATTGAGCCCAGAATCGAGCGTGAACCGGCCGTCGCGCAGCACTTGGTAATCGGTGATCGTGGTAGATGGCATTGAAGCCCCCCTCATTCAGTTCAATCGTTTCCGACATGCCGCCGGATTTTTTGGAGAGCCGTCTCGCTCTGTCTGCCTCGCGCGGCGACGATGCCATAGCGTTTCGTATTGGTCCACAAATGGCAGTTGCATTGGGAGCTTATCCGCCGGCTGGAGCCGTTTTGATGACGGACTCCGATTTGAACCGTTGGGTTAATTTCTAATGATGCCCGCCGCCGCGACCTTCGATATGGAGAGACCCAGCTGGTCCGTGTCGGAGAGAGATCGCCAGAAATCAGATTTCGATGACTCTCCGGGGACGGAGATTTTCTGTGCTCCTGAAGCTCAGGGTAAGGTCTTGATCATCGCGTGCGGGGCGCTTGCGCGCGAGATACTCGCGATCAAGGAGACGCATGGCTGGTCGCACCTGGAGCTCTCCTGTCTCCCGGCCAACTTGCACCTGCGCCCAGAGCGGATTCCGGATGCTGTGGCGCAGGCTGTTGAGGGGGCGCGGCCCCGCTTCGCGCGCATTTTCGTCGCCTATGCCGATTGTGGCACGGGAGGGCTTTTGGCGAAGCGATGCGCGGAACTCGGCGTTGAGATGATCAAAGGCCCGCATTGCTACAGCTTTTTCGATGGCAATGAGCGATTTCACGAACGCGGCGATGCAGAGCAATGCGCTTTTTATCTCACGGACTTCCTTGTCCGGCAGTTCGATGCGTTTGTTTGGAAGCCGATGGGTCTCGATCGGCATCCGCAGCTTCGGGACATGATCTTCGGGAACTACGAGAAGCTGATCTACCTGGCGCAGACCGAAGATCCGGCGCTGGATGCGGCTGCGGAGCGCTGTGCAGACCGGCTGGGCTTGAGCTATGAGCGAAGGTTTACGGGGTATGGCGATCTTCAGGCCGCTCTTGCCGGCTTGGCGAAACGCAGTGCTTGAGGTTGCCCGGCGCGTCCGGCCGCCGAAATCGCTCTGGGTTCTGCGAGGTCAAATACCTCTGGGGGAAGACTGCTACAGATAGTCTTGCCGGGACAGGCCGTATTTGGCCATTTTCTCGTTCAGTGTGCGGCGGGGCAGGGCGAGTTCGGCCATGACCGAGGCGACGGAGCCTTGGTGGCGCCGAAGAGCGTGGTCGATGAGCATCCGCTCGAAGGCTTCCACATGCTCCTTGAGAGGGCGTTCGGAGTCGACCGAGATGATCGGTGCTTGGAACCCGTCGTCGATGAGGAGGGCCGAAAGATTTTGCTCGCCGCGCAGCGATTGAAGCACGCGCCGTTCCGCAAGGTTGATGAGTTGCCGGACATTTCCGGGCCAAGGCGCTTGCATCAGATTGGCCGCATCCGCTGCGTCCAGTGCTGGGGCTTCGCACCCATACTCTTCTGCGAATTGCAGGGTGTAGTGGGTGAAGAGGGTCAGAATGTCTTCGCCTCTGGCCCGTAGCGGCGGGATTTCCAGCACAAGACCGGCCAGACGGAAGAACAGATCGTCGCGGAGGCCTTGGGTGGGGCCATTGCCGTTCTTGATCTGGTTGGACACCGCCATGACACGCAGATTGACCGGCCGCGACGCGTTGAGGCTTTGATCGGCCGCGTTCAGATGCGCCAGAAACCGGCCTTGGACCGTCTCGCTCATCGCCTCTACGTTTTCCAGGCAGATCGTGCCGCCCTCGGCTTGGTCGACCAGCGGTTTGCTCGGGTGTTCATCGCCACCGAAGAGGACCTGCTCCAGTTGATCCGGAGGGACGGCGGCGCAATTGACAATAATCATCGGCGTCTGGGAACGCGGCCCGCACGCATGAAGCGCATTGGCCACGAGGCTTTTTCCGGTGCCGGTTTCCCCGAGTATCAGGACATGCCCATCGGCTTGCGCCATATCCGGGATGCTGGCGCGCAAGGTTTCGATGCTCTCATGCGATCCCATCAGGCGCCGCACAGAGACCGCCGCGTCGGCGAGTTCTCGGCGGAGATCTCGCGACTCGAGTGTCCGCTGCCTTTGCTCGCAGGCACGGGTGCACAGATCGAGAAGGCGATCCGGTTCGAAGGGTTTCTCAATGAAATCGAACGCACCGATATGCATGGCCTCGACGGCCATGGGCACGTCTCCATGCCCTGTCATGAGGATCACGGGCAATCCCGGATCGATGGATTGTATGCGTCTCAGCAACCCCATCCCATCCATGCCCGGCATTCGAATGTCACTCACGACAACACCGGGAAATCCCGCCGAGATCACATTTAGCGACTGTTCCGCGGACTCAAACGAAACGGGTGTGAATTCGGTCAGTTGGAGCCATTGTGAGACCGAGTCGCGCAGGTCTTCCTCATCATCGACGATCGCCACAGTACGGATTGTTTTCATGGACATTCACATCTCAAGCTGGGTTTCAGCCTGATACCTTGGAAGAATCAACTCAAAGCGAGCGCCACCCCCTGGCGCATTGCTGGCAACGAGGCGTCCGCCAATTTCGGCAGCGAAGCCCGCGGAGATAGCTAGGCCGAGACCCAGCCCTTCGCCGGGTTTTTTCGTCGTATAGAACGGTTCGAACAGTTTTTCCGGGTCGTCAAGTCCAGGACCATTGTCGCGGATCGACAAAACGATTGTGTCACCTTGGACCAATAGTACATGGACCGCTGGGTTCTCATGCTTCCGGACAGCGTAGAGGGCGTTCCGCAGCAGGTTGACGACGATCTGCTCCAGCCGCAGCGGGTCCGCCCGGATATCGACGCGTTCGGAGGGCAGGGTTTGCGTCAGGCTCACGCTCATTTTGCCCAATTGCGGCGCCATCATCGAAAGCGCTTCCCGGACGCTGTCGCGTAGATCAAAAACCTCCAGTTCCAGATCGCGCTTGCTGCGGGCATACGATTTGAGCTGGCGTGTGATGCTGCCCATACGGTTGATCAGGTCGTCGATCCGCTGGAACGAGGACACAGCTTCTTCGAGCCTGTTTCGCCGGAGAAGCAGACGCGCCCCTGCGAGATAGGTTTTCATCGCTGCAAGCGGCTGGTTCAACTCATGGCTCACAGCGGCCGACATCTGACCCAGTGCCGCTAGTTTCGACGCCTGTTCAAGGCTTTGCTCGGCCTCTTTCAAGTTCTTTTCTACCTTCTTCCGCGCCGCAATTTCGCGCGAAAGTTGACGGTTTAGGAGGCGGAGCTCCTCCGATTCTTGCCGGATACGGTGGCTCTCGGCGCGCGTGCGGCGGGACAGAACGTAAAAGCTGAGTGCGAGGAGGATCGCCATGCTCATGATGATGAGCGAAAGGATGGAATTGACCTGGGTGCGGACGTCCTCCAGCGTGTCGAAGAATGTCAGGCGCCAAGATCGAAAGCCGATTGGGACCTCTGACATGAGAAAGGCCGTGCCGCCGAATGTTGTGAAGGTGACGGGTGAATGGGTCGGGAGGATGGATTGAGGCAAGAAACTCAGAGGCCCGGCGGCGTCGAGAGGCGATACGACGTCTCGGGTGTTTTCGCCGCGCCATTCGGGTTCTGAGGCGAGAAGAATGTTGCCCGCGCTGTCGGAAACGATGATGCGCGCCCGCGCGGTCTGCCAGCCGTTTTCCTGGCTCGCCAAATCGACTGTCACGACGATCACGCCCAGAAAGTTCTCCAGGAGCGTGAGTTTCCGGGAATAGTGAAAGCCGAAGACGCCGTCTCCCTCATCGGAGATCGAGAACTCGGTGCCTTCACCGGTTATGGCCGCGACGAAGAAGTTCCTGTCGCCGCCATATGTGCCTTTGCTCTCGGGATCGCTCGATGCCACGACATTGCCTTCAGCATCGAGGAGAAAGATGGGGCCGGAGCCCAGGTCTCTTTGAAAATCAGCGAGCCTTTCATCTGCGTCTTCGTAGACGCTGGCCCGGAGCGCGACGGAGAGGATGGGGTCTCTCGACAAGAGGAGGGGCACAACCGCGTGGCGTTGCAGACTGGATTGGATGCTCCCGGCAAACAGTGTCGCGCGGATCTTGGCTCTGTTGCTTTCCTCAGCACTAAAGGAATACGTGAAGTAACTGTGACTGAGCCAGACCGTTACAATCATGAGGGCGAGGATCAGCACCGGGGCGCCCCGACGCAACGGCATGGCCGAGGCCATCGTCTTCAACGAGTCTGACGTTACTACACTCATCACACACGACATTCGGGCGTGTGACCGAAGACATCACGCCCGTTGCAACAGTTCCGATCCCATTGCGGCGGCCAACCCGGTAAATACGCCACTGCCGTCTACCCCACCATGCCACTCATCCACCGCACGCTCAGGATGGGGCATCATGCCCAACACCCGGCGGTTTGCCGATAGGATGCCAGCGATGTTATCCATAGCGCCATTTGGCGCGTTGGCATAGCGAAAGGCGACGCGATCCTCCAAATTGAGCGTTTTGAGGACTTCTGGCTCCGCGATGTAGTTGCCATCGTGGTGTGCGATCGGGAGGCGAATGTGCTGCCCAGGCTTGTAGTGACGGGTAAAGGCCGAAGCGGTTGTCGAGACGACCAACTCTTCTTGACGGCAGATAAACCGCAGATTGGCGTTGCGCATTAGAGCGCCGGGCAAGAGGCCCGTTTCCAGTAGGATCT
Source organism: Pseudomonadota bacterium (assembly GCA_039177645.1). GTDB lineage: Bacteria > Pseudomonadota > Alphaproteobacteria > Rhodobacterales > Rhodobacteraceae > Amaricoccus. Next base: position 131,582 of record JBCDFS010000009.1, read on the forward strand.
GAAAGCCGTTGCAGATCCCGAGGACGTGGCCACCCGCATTCGCAAACTCAATCACTGCCCGCATGATCGGCGACTTGGCCGCGATCGCGCCGCAACGGAGATAGTCGCCGAATGAAAAGCCGCCTGGCACGGCGACAAGATCCAAGCCGGTCGGGAGCGTGGTGTCTTTGTGCCACACCATTTCGACATGGGCGTCGAAGGCGCGCAGGGCGGTGGCCAAGTCACGGTCACAATTGGATCCGGGAAAGACAATGACACCAGCGTAGAGGGTCATTCGAATTCCACCCTGTAGTCCTCAATAACGGTGTTCGCGAGAAGCTTCTCGCACATTTGGGTCACGCGGTTCTCGGCCTCGTCTGCCTCCAGGTCAGCCAGATCGAGCTCGATGACCTTGCCGATCCGCACATTCTCAACATCCCCGAAGCCGAGCGCGCCCAAAGCATGACGGACCGCTTCCCCTTGGGGGTCCAAGACCCCATTCTTCAGTGTCACATGCACCCGTGCCCGCATCAATTCACCAATTTGGGGCCGGTCGCGGCGCGCCCGTTGTTGCGGGGTAATACGCCCAGCCGCACTGCAACCTCGGTATAGGCATCGGACAGTGAGCCGAGGTCGTGCCTGAACACATCTTTGTCGAGCTTTTGATTTGTTTCAATATCCCAAAGACGGCAGCTATCGGGGCTGATCTCATCGGCGACCACGAGAGGCTGGAAATCGCCTTCGAAAATTCGGCCGATTTCGATCTTGAAATCGACGAGCCGGATTCCGACGCCGAGAAACATTCCCGACAGAAAATCGTTCACCCTCAAGGCGAGCGCGACCATGTCGTCCAGATCCTGTTGCGTTGCCCAATTGAAGGCAATCACGTGCTCCTCCGTTACGAGCGGATCATGGAGCGCGTCATCCTTGTAATAAAACTCTATGATCGGTCGCGGCAATTGCTGGCCTTCGGGCAGTCCCAAGCGCTTGCAAAGGGAGCCTGCCGCATAGTTCCGGACGACAACTTCGAGTGGGATCATCTCCACCATCCGGATCAACTGCTCGCGCATATTGACCCGGCGGATGAAGTGGGTTGGAACACCAATAGCATTCAGCCCCAGCATGAAATGCTCGGACAAGCGGTTGTTGAGAACGCCCTTGCCTTCGATAACCGCCTTCTTGGTGGCATCGAAGGCCGTGGCCTCGTCTTTGAAATACTGAATTAGCGTATCCGGCTCTGGGCCTTCGTAGAGGATTTTTGCCTTACCCTCGTAGATTAGCCTGCGACGGGCCATCCTTGTCTCCGGAAGAGTGAATTAGGAAGGTGCGCTTATGCAGCGCCGCCATCCGCTCGTGCTTACCTCCTGTCCCATACAGGAGCAAGCGTTCTCGTAGTTCTTTCAATTACAGGCCAGAATCCCTACATTCTAAGAAAGAGTATAGAGCTTGGAGGAGCGGTATGTCACTTTTCGATGAACGCGAGAAAGCCTTCGAAAATAAGTTCGTACATGATGAGGAGTTGTTGTTTCGCTTCTACGCCCGGCGCAACAAGTTGCTTGGACGTTGGGCGGCAGATCTACTTGGAAAGTCCGGCGACGAACGCGATGCTTACGCGAGAGAAGTGGTGTTGGCGGACCTGGCAGAAGTCGATCACGACAGCGATGTGTATAAGATGATTTCAGCGGATCTTTCGAATGTTGCGGACGAGGCGACCATTCGCGTCAAGATGGCAGAGTTCCTCGAAGCCGCCAAAGAGGAGGTGATGCGGGAAGAGCCGTAACGTTGCGGCAACCCGATCGATTAGGTCGGACCAATTCTCTTCATTCTGCGAGGGCTCGAATGAGCCAGATCAAGGCGGGCCCTCACGGCTGCTCTCATGGTTTCGGAGTAACCGATGGGAGAGATACAGATGTTGAGACTAGCCTCTATCCTATATGCGATTGTCGCCACAGCATTTGCGGGAACTCTGGTCGCCGCAGCTCTGGTTACAGGTCATGATACAGCTTTGTCGATCATGTATGCCGCTGCCGCTGGTGCGGTTGCTGCCCTTCCAGCGACTATTCTGATTGCGCGCCGCATTGTTTCAGGGGCCTCATAGCCAGCCTTTTCGCTTGAACAGCAAGTACGGCATGAGTGCGGAGATGAACATCATCACAACGGCCATCGGATAGCCGAATGCGAAGTGCAATTCGGGCATAGAGACGAAGTTCATTCCGTAGATAGACGCAACGAGGGTTGGCGGCATGAAGATGACCGCCACCACAGAGAAGATTTTGATGATGGAGTTTTGCTCAATGTTGACGAGACCGAGCGTCGCGTCGAGCAGAAACGTCACTTTCTGCGCAAGAGAGTCTGAGTGCGCTGACAGCGAGTCGATGTCGCGCAGGATCGTCTTGAGGCGCGCTCGCTTTTCCGATCCCCCTTTGCGCGCCACGACGATCTGATACAAAAATGTGACCATTCGGTCGAGCGTGACGAGGCTGTCGCGGACCTTTGAGGCGAGATCGCCCGCCCGCCCAAGCCGAAACAGCAGCGATTTGAAATCGCGGCTCGCGGAATCCGAGGCCATGTCGTCTTCGAAGATCGTATTATAAACACCGTCGATCTGCCGACTGCATTCCTCCAGGATGTCGGCTTCCCGATTGATGATGACTTCCAGCATTCCGACAAGTGCGGTTTCTCCAGCGGCGCAATCCAGACCGATCTTCTCTGCCCAAGCCGAGAAGCCCTCGATGGATTTCGGCTTGTGGTATCGGACGGTGATCAACCGTCCATTCGACAGGATGAAGGCCACCGGCGCCATCATCGGAGATCCCTTGCTGACCCCGCTTGGGAGCACAGCGGTCATGACGGTCATATTGTCTTCGGTGTAGAGCCGATTGGATTCCTCAATCTCATGCAGCTCGTCTTTGGCTGGAATTGTGACGCCAAGCCGGTGCGCGAGATGCGCTTCCTCTTCTGGGGTCGGCGACACGAGGTCGATCCAGACAAGCGTGTCCAGTGCCGCCAGTGGGTTCTCCACCTCTTTCAGTCGTCCATTGCCAAAGGTGAACGCTCTGATCATCCCCATTCCCCGCTGCTGATCAGTTCTGCCTGGTCTGCGAAGCGCAAAGGCCGCAGGCTACATAGAGCAGTCAGCCCTTTGTGAAACAAGGTCCAGAGCCAGCTCGTTGGCCGTTATTGGCCAGTTGGTCCATTCAGCATCAGGAGCGATGCATTGAGGAGCGTCGCAAAGCTTATCCAGGCGGCATATGGCAAGAAAAGCAGGCGCGCGACGGGGTCGATTTTGCCTGCCTGTTGGATGAAACCCAGAATTGAGGCGAACATCAGTGCCGAGACGACGAGGCCGACATCCATCCGGTGGGCGGCAAAAAAGACGGGCGACCAAAGGAAGTTAAACACAAGCTGAAGCCCCCAAAATCGCATGGCCCATCCAGAGGGTTCGCGCCGGAGGATCCGCCAGCCCGCGACGGCAATGAAGATGTAGAGCGTTGTCCAAACCGGTGCGAAGACCCAAGCGGGCGGGTTGAAGGGCGGCTTCGTCAGATTGGCATACCATTCGCCCGGCGGTGTCATTGCCCCGATGGCGATCCCACCCCCGACGACGACGATCAGAAACAGGCCAAGAGTGAGAAGGCTTGCAGGGCTGGTCGCGGGGGCGATCGGGGCGGGTTGGTTTGGGGCGCTCGTGGCCATCAGGTGTCTCCGAATACACGGGAAAAGACGGTATCGACGTGTTTGGTATGATAGCCCAAATCGAAGCATTCTTCGATCTCTGCCGAGGTCATTGCGGTCTTGACGTCTTGATCGGCATTCAACTCTTGAAGGAAGTCAGCGCCTTGTTCCCACACCTTCATGGCGTTGCGCTGGACAAGCGCGTAGGCGTTTTCGCGGCTCACGCCCTTCTGGGTCAACGCCAGTAGGATTCGCTGCGAATGCACCAACCCGCGGAACCTATCGAGATTGCGCGTCATGGCCTCGGGATACACGACAAGCTTCTCGATGACGCCGGTCAATCGCGACAAGGCAAAGTCTAGCGTGACTGTCGTATCCGGACCGATCATGCGTTCCACCGAAGAGTGGCTGATATCACGCTCGTGCCACAATGCCACGTTCTCCAAGGCGGGCGTGACGGACATCCGCACGAGCCGGGCAAGCCCCGTCAGGTTCTCGGTCAAGACCGGGTTGCGTTTGTGCGGCATGGCCGATGAGCCCTTCTGGCCTTTCGAGAAGAATTCCTCGGCCTCCATCACCTCGGTGCGCTGCATATGTCGGATTTCGGTTGCGATGTTCTCCACGGACGCGCCGATCACCCCAAGCGTCGCAAAGAACATCGCGTGCCGGTCGCGCGGAATGACCTGTGTTGAAATCGGCTCGGGCCGCAGCCCCATTTTCTCGCAAACATGCTCCTCCACGGCGGGATCGATGTTGGCGAAGGTCCCAACAGCGCCAGAAATCGCGCCGGTGGCGATTTCCCAGCGGGCCTTTTCCAGCCGGTTCCGATTGCGCTCCATTTCGGCGTAGAACCGCGCGAAGGTCAGACCCATGGTTGTCGGTTCGGCGTGAATGCCGTGGGAGCGTCCGATCCGAATCGTGTGTTTGTGCTCGATGGCGCGGCGCTTGAGGGCGGCCAGCAGTCCGTCCAGATCGGCGAGCAGAATGTCGGCGGCCCGTGTAAGCTGTACGTTGAGCGTCGTGTCGAGCACATCCGAGCTCGTCATGCCCTGATGCACGAACCGGGCGTCTTCGCCACCGATGATCTCCGCCAAATGAGTGAGGAAGGCGATCACGTCGTGTTTGGTCACGGCCTCGATTTCGTCGATCCGGGCCACATCGAACTCCGCATCCTTAGCCGTCCAGACGGCCCGCGCCGCTTCCTCCGGGATCACGCCGAGTTTGGCCTGTGCATCGCAAGCATGGGCCTCGATGTCATACCAGATCCGGAACTTCGTTTCCGGCGACCAGATCTTGACCATTTCGGGGCGGGAATAGCGGGGGATCATGCACGAGCCTTTTCGTTTTGGCGGCGATTGCCCCGTCTGATAGACGGCGCCGTGACAGGGCACAAGCGAGGCACCGACATGGAGTTGGAGGCGTTCATTGGACGCTGGAGGATCGAACGCACAATATCGGATCGGCGCGATGGCCGGGACGGGGGCTTTCGCGGGATGGCCGATTTTCTGCCCGATGAGAACGGTGGGCTGCGCTATTGCGAGGATGGTACCCTGCGACTCCACGGCGCGGCCGAGATGCGCGCGACAAGGACATATTTCTGGGAGAAGGCCGGACCGGAGATCGTCGTGCGCTTTCAGGATAGAAGGCTCTTTCACAGCTTTGATCCGAATGCGGAGCGACCTGCCGCACACCATGACTGCCCCCCGGACGCTTACGACGTTACGTATGATTTCCGTCGATTTCCGGTCTGGTCAGCGCTTTGGAATGTCGAGGGTCCGCGCAAGCGTCTTGAGATTGCAACGACCTATACGAAGGCGCGCTAAGCTAGATCAGGGTCCCAAGGCCGACGAGCGCGGCTCCCACCAGCGCACCGCCGATCCCCCAGGCCCAGCCTGGGGTGCTCCGAGACGCAGAGTTATTCTGCGGCTGGCTTGCCTGCATGATTGCGGTTTCAGCCAGCTGTGGAAGACGCGGTCCAATCCGCGTGAGAATGCGCAGGGCTGAGGTGAAATCGCGGGCGAAGGCGCGTGGACCAAGGTTGTCTGCGATATACTGAGCGACAATGGGCCGCGACGCTTCCCAAAGGTTCATCGCTGGGTTGAGGCTCCGGGCGACACCTTCGACGACCACCATGGTCCGTTGGAGAAGAATAAGCTCCGTGCGCGTTTCCATCCCGAACCGCTCCGTCACATCGAAGAGGTGGGCCAACAGCCGCGCCATCGAAATCTGGGTGGAATCTTGACCGAAAATGGGTTCGGCGATGGCGCGCAGGGCCTGCGCGAAGGCTTCCATGTCCTGGTCTGCCGGAACGTATCCGGCTTCGAAATGAACCTCGGCGACGCGTTGGTAATCCTTACGCAGAAAGCCGAACAGGATCTCCGCATAGACACGGCGGGTATAGGCGTCGATCCGGCCCATGATCCCGAAATCCAGGGCCACAATGGCGCCATCCGGCCCAAGCTTTAAGTTGCCCTGGTGCATGTCGCCATGAAAGAACCCGTCGCGCAGCGCGTGGGTGAGAAAGGTCTGGAGGATGCGCTCGGAGAGCCGCGTGAGGTCAGCACCGGTGGCGCGCAACGCTTCGACATCGCCCATCGGGCTGCCTGAGACCCATTCGAGCGTCAGGACCCGACGGTCCGTTGCTTCCCAGATCACTGCCGGAACCCGGAATTCGGGGTCCTTTTCATTATTGGCGGCAAATTCAGCCGCGGCCGCGGCTTCCATCCGCAGATCGAGTTCGCCGAGGACCACGCCCTCGAAGTGTTTTATCACGGCGCGCGGTCGCAGCCGTCGCGCGAAGGGCGCAAGCGTCTCGATGAGCCAGGCCGCGAGATAAAACGCGTCGACATCCCGAAGGAACGCCCGCTCAATCCCGGGGCGTAGTACCTTCACCGCCACGGTTTGTCCGGTTGCGCGCAGCACGGCTTGGTGGACCTGCGCCAGCGAGGCCGCCGCGATCGGTTCGCTGAACTCCGAGAAGATCTGATCTACCGATTTACCGGTGGCGGTTTTGAACGCCGCTGCGGCCTCGTCTCTCGGAAAGGGCGGAAGTTTGTCCTGCAGAACACGCAACTCGTTGGCCATGTCGTCGCCAACAATATCTGGCCGTGTCGAGAGAACTTGGCCAAATTTGATATAGGCCGGCCCCAAGGCGCTGATCGCGCGCAAGACGGGCGTTTGGTTCGGATCTCCTTCGAAGCCGAGGAACTTGAAGGGACGCCCCAGCACTCGAGCCGTTCCACGGAGAACGGGCGGGACGTCCAGCGCCTCCAAAACGACGGCCATGGCTCCGGTTCGTTCGAACGTGGCGCCGGTTCGGATCAGCCGCCAGATATTGTGCGGGCCGCGCATCAGGCGGGTCCGCGGATTTGCGAGCGCATCAGATCTTCCAGCCTGAATGCAACGCTGCGATTCCCATGGAGAGGTTCCGGTATGCCACCTGCTCAAATCCTGCCGCTCGGATCATTCCCACCAGTGTCTCCTGATCGGGAAACCGGCGGATTGACTCGACGAGGTATTGGTAGCTTTCCCGGTCATTGGCAAGGGTTTGCCCCAAACGCGGGATGACATTGAAGGAATACGTATCGTAGAGACGGCGGAGCAGTGTGTTGGGCACATGGCTGAACTCCAGGATGAGCAGGCGTCCGCCCGGTTTCAGCACCCGATAGGCCTCAGACAGCGCATCTTCGATCCGCGTGACGTTCCGGATCCCGAAGGAGATTGTGTAGGCGTCATAGGTCGAAGGGCTAAAGGGCAGGGCCATCGCATCCCCGACAACCCAATCGAGTTTGCCTTCGATCCGCTGCGTCTCGCTCCGGGTGCGTCCTTCGTCGAGCATGGGTTCGGTCATGTCCAACACACTCACCGATCCATCGCCGCGCACACGCTCCAAGAACCGAAACGCGATGTCGCCCGTTCCTCCAGCGACATCAAGCAGGCGCATGCCTGGGCGCGGTGCGAGCCAGTCCAGCATGGCGTCTTTCCAGATGCGGTGAATCCCGAGGCTCATCGCGTCGTTCATGAGATCGTAGCGGGCCGCAACCGATGAGAACACCTGCTGCACACGGCCAGCCTTGTCCGCTTCGGGGATGGTCTCGTAGCCGAAATGCGTCGTTTGCTCTTGCAGATCTGCCATTGGAGACCAGGCCTTTCTCGCAGTTTCTCGTGTCGTTATAAGACGCGGCCCGGTGGTGACAACCACTGCCGGTTGCGACCCCGCAAGGAGCCTGAATTGCCAGAATTACCGGAGGTAGAGACGGTTCGACGCGGTTTGATCCCCGTGATGGAGGGGCGCCGAATCACCGCAGCGGACGTGCGCAGGCCTGATCTGCGGTGGCCCTTTCCCGATCGGATGGCCGAGCGGCTCTCTGGCGCGAAGGTGGATCGCCTTCATCGCCGCTCGAAATATCTTCTGGCCGAACTCGACACAGCAGAGACCCTAATCGTGCATCTCGGCATGTCGGGTCGATTGTTGATCTCTGAGCGTCCGCTTGGCGCGTTTCATTTCGCGTGGCCCGCGGCAGAAAAGCACGACCATGTCGTTTTGGATATCGAAGGGGGCGCGCGGGTAACGATGAACGATGCGCGCCGGTTTGGGGCGATGGATCTCTGGCCATCGGATCGGCTTTCGGATCATAAGTTGTTGGCCCATATCGGCCCAGAGCCGCTGGGAAACGCATTCCATGCCGACTGGCTTGGCGCCCGTTTCGCGGGGCGGCGAACCCCACTGAAGGCCGCTCTTCTGGATCAGAGGATCGTTGCTGGCCTGGGTAACATCTACGTTTGCGAAGCGCTTTGGCGGGCGCAGTTGGCTCCGACGCGCCTTGCCGGAGAGGTGAGCCCGCCTGAAATCGACGCGCTTGTCCGCGCCATCCGATCTGTTCTGCAAGAGGCGATCACCGCAGGTGGCTCCTCTCTTCGGGATTATCGCAAGGCCGACGGTGAGCTCGGTTACTTTCAGCATGCATTCAAGGTCTATGGACGCGAAGGCGAAGCCTGTGCAGCTATGGGCTGTAACGGCGAGATCACCCGCATCGTTCAATCGGGCCGGTCGAGTTTCTACTGCCCTGTCTGTCAACCAGACGGGTAATCCTGGGCTGGGGACCCACCCAGCCTTCCCAATCATCGCCAGCCAGGCTTGATCCCGGTTGCAGCCTTCTATTAGGTGGCGCGACGACGGGATGATCGGTGCGCGTGAGGAGAGACCCATGGCCTACGAAACGATTGTTGTCGAGGTCGTCGACCATGTGGCGCAGATCCGGCTCAACCGGCCAGATGCCCTGAACGCCCTAAACACTCAGCTTCTTGGCGAGTTGGCAACTGCCTTGGGTGAGCTCGACGCCAGCCGAAAAACCCGTGTTGTGGTTCTTTCAGGCTCGGAAAAGGCTTTTGCGGCAGGGGCGGATATCAGCGAAATGGCCGATAAGTCCTTCGTCGATATGTATCTGGAAGACATGTTTACGGCGCAAACTGAGGCCATCGGTCGGTGCCGCAAACCCATAATCGCCGCAGTTTCTGGGTATTGCCTCGGTGGTGGGTGCGAACTCGCGATGATGTGCGATTTCATCATTGCGGCTGACACAGCGAAGTTCGGTCAGCCGGAGATAAACCTCGGTATCATGCCGGGGATGGGGGGAACGCAGCGTCTGACGCGGCTCGTTGGAAAATCGAAGGCCATGGAAATGTGTCTTTCAGGGCGGTTCATGGACGCGGAAGAAGCTGAGCGGGCCGGTCTTGTCAGCCGGGTCGTGCCTGCAAAAGAGTTGATGCGAGAAGCCCTGGAGACCGCCGAGAAGATTGCCGAGAAGTCACCTTTATCGGTTCGGGCGACGAAAGAGTCGGTTAACCAAGCGTATGAGTCCTCGCTGAGAGACGGTATCCATTTTGAACGGCGCCTGTTTTTCGGGCTCTTTGCGACCGAAGACCAGTCAGAGGGTATGGCCGCGTTTCGAGAGAAGCGGGAGGCACAGTTCCGCGGAAGATAGACGCTGCCGCAGAGCATGTGTTGACAGGCATGAAGGGCGCGCGTAACAGGCTGCGTTCAAGTTTTTCGATACATCGAGCACGGACCGTAATCCATGGCAAATTCGCCGTCATCCAAGAAGCGCGCGCGGCAGATTATCCGCAAGACCGAGGTCAATAAGGCCCGCCGTTCTCGCATCCGGACATATATTCGCAAGGTCGAAGAAGCGATCGCGTCGGGCGACCAGGCGGCGGCCTCCGCTGCCCTGCGCGCTGCGCAACCGGAGATCATGCGTGGTGTGAGCAAGGGCGTTTTGCACAAGAACACGGCCAGCCGGAAGATTTCGCGGCTTTCGGGTCGTGTTAGCGCCATAGCAGGCTAACAAAAGTTTACACCTGAGACTGTAAATCTATGAGGTCAGCGCCCTTCGGCGCCAGGCCTCTCTTTGCGTTTCGCGAGACTTTTTTAAAATGCAATGTTCCGTCTTCGGTCCCGTTGTCGGAGAAGCCTTCGTTCAGTATCTTGGATTCGTCCCGAGCGAATCTTTTCTGTCATGTTTCAAACTTACTGGTAGGTTGATCCAAGTCTCGGGCGGTTTACTTGTGAGTAACCGCTCTAAAGTGGTTGATTATAATAGAGAAAGCGTCATAGCGGGCCTATAACGTTTCTATGACAGGGTGGCACTTCCGTTCCTCTGAACGGAAAAATGGGGCGGGTTTCGGTGTTGCGGCATAAATCAAAAAAAGTGGGGTCAAGACACTCGTATTCTTCGGGTTTTGGTGATGTCCCGAGATCTCCCAGAGCGTTCGCTTCGTGCGGAGTGTCAACTTGGATTGACAGTTTGAACTTCCGGGATTTGCGTTCAGTCAAATACCGTGGACAGCTTTGTGTGATAACCGAAGGCAGTCTCTGAGCAGAGTTGATGATGAATTTTCAGGATGTCCCACAGCAGCCCGAGGCGAACGCGAACATTTGGTCCAGCGTGCGTGCCAAACTGCGGGATGAGATTGGCCGAGACAGTTTCAGAACCTGGATTGAGCCCCTGGCGTTCTTGGGTTGCGACCAGGGGGTTGGACGATTCGCCACACCGACCACGTTTGACGGAACTTGGGTTGAACGGCATTTCGCCGAACAGATCAGCGCGCTTCTCTCCGAAGGTGGCGTCCAGGTGACCCGGCTCGAGTTCGTAGTCGATCCCGGAAATGGAGTGAGCAGTGCGTCGCCTCAGTTGGTGCGTCCAGCGGTGGGAGGCTCTGAGAACCTCTATGGTGAAGTCGATCTCCCGGCTTCGCCGTTGGATGGGAGGTTTACCTTCGACAATTTCGTCGTTGGGAAGCCGAACGAGCTTGCGCATGCGGCCGCGCGCAGGGTCGCAGAAGGCGGCGCCGTCACGTTCAATCCGCTGTTCCTCTATGGTGGGGTGGGCCTCGGTAAGACCCACTTGATGCATGCAATTGCGTGGGAAGTGCGCCATTCGCGGCCCAATGCGCGCGTGCTTTACCTGTCTGCCGAGCAGTTCATGTATCGTTTCATTTCTGCTTTGCGCTTTAAGGATATGCATGGCTTCAAGGAGATGTTCCGATCCGTCGACCTCCTAATGGTTGACGACGTCCAGTTCATCGCGGGGAAGGATTCAACGCAGGATGAGTTTTTCCATACGTTCAACGCTCTGATCGATCAGCAGAAGCAGATCGTGATCTCGGCGGACAGAGCGCCGGGCGAGATTGACGGTCTTGAGGACCGGATCAAGTCGCGGCTGCAGTGGGGCCTCGTGGTCGATTTGCACCCGACGGATTATGAGCTGCGGTTGGGGATCCTTCAGGCCAAAGCGGAAACGCAACTTGCGCAAAATCCGGGAATTGCCATCGGATCGGGTGTCATAGAGTTCTTAGCGCATCGGATCAGCTCTAACGTCCGGGTTTTGGAAGGGGCTCTGACCCGGCTGTTTGCGTATGCAAGCCTTGTGGGTCGCGAGATCAACCTTGACATGGTCCAGGAGTGCCTCGCCGACCTTTTGCGGCATTCCGAGCGAAAAGTGACCGTTGATGAGATCATTCGAAAGGTTGCCGACCACTTCAATCTCCGGATGTCCGATCTTCTTTCCGCGCGTCGTGCGCGTTCAGTGGCGCGACCACGGCAAATCGCGATGTATTTGGCCAAGACACTCACGTCGCGCAGTTTGCCTGAGATCGGACGCAAATTTGGTGGCCGGGATCACACGACGGTGATCCATGCCGTCAAGAAGGTTGAAGAGCTCAAGCTGACAGACAGCCAGATTGCCGAGGATCTGGAGATCCTGCGCCGTATGCTGGAAGCTTGAAAAGACGTGTTCGCACGCAGAGCCGTCCGCCCGGTTTCGCAGGTCTGGATGCTCTTTGTTTTGAGAGCGCTCGGTTTGATCTCAAGGCGTGAGGACGCTTCCAATTCACGCTTGAAGACTGCTTGCCCTTTCCGGCCAAATCGGTAGTTTCGCGGTCCGCGCAACCAAAACGGGACCGCGAGACAAGTCACTGCAGCGGTGGACATCATGAAACTGAGTATGGAGCGCAGCGCTCTGTTGAGAGCCATGAGCCGAGCACAGTCGGTGGTCGAGCGGCGCAACACGATACCGATACTCGGGAATGTCCTGATCGAGGCAGAGGGCGAGACTGTCAGTTTTCGCGCGACAGATCTGGATATTGAGGTGATCGACACCACCAATGCCGTCGTGACGGTGGCCGGTGCAACCACGGTTTCGGCGCATACTCTGCACGAAATTGTTCGCAAATTGCCCGACGGGGCTATGGTGGAATTGTCAGATGATGGCGCCTCTGGGCGGCTTGAAGTGCGCGCCGGGCGCTCGCATTTCCTGCTCGCGACGCTGCCGCGAGAGGATTTTCCCATCATGGCCTCAAGCGAGTATAGCTGCAATTTTGGCTGCTCCGCTCCGGTGCTGCGCCGGTTGTTCGACAAAGCCAAGTTTGCCATCTCGACTGAAGAGACGCGCTACTACCTCAACGGTGTCTACATGCATGCCGCGCCCAATGGAGGCGGTGGGCAAGTCCTTCGCTGTGTGGCCACCGATGGGCATCGGTTGGCGCAAATTGATGCGCCGTTGCCCGACAATGCGTCCGATTTGCCGGGCGTTATTGTGCCGCGAAAGACGGTTGGTGAATTGCGCAAGCTTCTCGACGATGACGAGATGACAATTTCAGTTTCGGTGAGCGAAACAAAGGTGCGGTTTGCCACTCCGAGCGTGACACTGACCTCGAAGGTCATCGATGGGACGTTCCCCGACTATGCCCGCGTCATCCCGGCAGGCAATTCGAAGAGGCTTGAAGTGGATGCCTCGGATTTTGCGCAAGCGGTGGACCGGGTTGCGACCGTTTCATCCGAACGCTCACGGGCGGTAAAGATGGCGCTGGAAGAGGATCGCCTTATTCTTTCAGTCAATTCGCCAGATAGTGGCGCCGCGGACGAGGAATTGGCTGTTGCCTATGCCGACGAGCCGCTGGAGATCGGGTTCAACGCCAAGTATCTTCTTGAGATTGCCGGTCAAGTCGATCGAGAGAATGCCGTTTTCCTGTTCGATAGTCCTGCCCAGCCCACGCTCATGCGAGAGGGCAATGATGAAACGGCGGTTTATGTCGTGATGCCCATGCGCGTGTGAGGGCTGCTGATCCACTGATTGCAGGCCGTTTGGCTGTTTCGCGGCTGAAACTATCGCACTTCCGTTCCCACAAGCTCTCTGACCTGGAGTTCGACGACAGACCTGTCGCGATCTACGGAGCCAATGGGGCGGGAAAGACGAATCTGATAGAGGCCGTTTCGCTGCTTTCGCCCGGTCGAGGTTTGCGGCGCGCGGCAAACAACGATTTGTCCCGGATGCCTGAGTTGATTGGCTGGAAAGTTTCCGTTGCGCTCTTATCACCGGCCGGGTCGCATCAGATCGAGACTTTTTCGGAAGGAAGCGGACGGCTGGTGCGGATCGACGGGAAACCGACGCCGCAAAACGCGCTTGGCCAGATTGCGCGGGTTTTGTGGCTCACGCCCGCCATGGACAGGCTGTGGATGGAGGCTGCGTCGGAACGCCGCCGGTTTCTCGATCGGATCACGCTGAGCCTGATACCCGATCACGGAGATGTCGCGATCGGCTATGAGAAGGCGCTCCGTGAACGCGGACGATTGCTGCGCGACAATGTGCGGGATCGCGGGTGGTATGAAGCGATCGAAGCGCAAATGGCCCGGTGTGGCGCGAGGTTGACGGCCAATCGTCTCGCGGCACTGGCACGTCTCGACACGATACCTGCTGCTGACGCATTTCCTGCCGCCGAGCTGGCCTTGGAGAGCGAGGCGCCGTCCGAGGAGGCGGATCTGGTCGCGGCGTTTCGTGAAGGTCGCGCGCGGGATCTGGCAGCAGGCCGCACGCTGACCGGGCCGCATCGCGACGATCTGGGCGCAACCTATGCTGAGAAAGGGGTTGCGGCGAAGCTTTGCTCCACGGGGGAGCAGAAGGCGCTGCTGATCAGTCTCATTTTGGCGAATGCTCGTGCGGTTCAGGTGCAATTTGGAGCGCCCCCGCTTCTGCTTTTGGACGAGGTCGCAGCGCATTTTGACGCGGATCGGAGGGCTGCCCTTTATCACGCGCTGCTCGACTTTGGAGCGCAAGCTTGGCTGACGGGGACGGGACGCGAATTGTTCAGCGAACTCGACAAGCATGCGCAGTTCCTTGAGGTCACCGAGACGAACGGTTCTTCAAGCATTACGGCTGCATAGCCACGGTCAAGGCTGCAGAACTGGTCGAGATACAGTTCTCGAATTGCATTCGATCCCTGTGCCTCTAGACTGGCTGAAGCCACGGGAGATGCGCATCCATGCAGCACGTCTTGCAAGAGATTTTGCTCTATCTCATCGCAGCCGTCATCACGGTCCCGATCAGTCAACGCCTCGGTTTTGGGTCGGTTCTTGGATATCTCGCGGCCGGTGTGGTTATCGGACCGGTTCTTGGGTTCGTAGGCTCTGAGGCCGAGGATCTTCGGCACTACGCTGAATTTGGCGTGGTACTCATGCTCTTTCTGATCGGGTTGGAGCTTGAGCCGGAAACCCTGTGGGCCATGCGTCAAAGACTGCTAGGCTTAGGCGGAATGCAGGTTGTTGCGACGCTTTCTGCAATCGCAATTCTCGCGCAAATGGCGGGGCTTGACCGGAATGAGGCGCTCGCGATCGGGATGATCCTGTGTCTGTCCTCGACAGCCATCGTGATGCAAACGCTCAACGAAAAGCGCCTCAACCGCACCGAAGGGGGACGGGCGAGTTTCTCTGTGCTCCTCTTTCAAGACATTGCGGCGCTGCCATTTCTGGCGATCATGCCGCTCCTTGCCTTAAGTGCAGGCAGCGGTGTTGCGGAGCCGCACGACGCCCACGGGACGACGGGTGTCGTGGAGGTCCATGGTTGGATGCGGGCTGGGCTCGTGGCTGGTGCCATCATCTTCGTCGTTTTGTCCGGGCGCTACCTCTCGGGCCCGTTCTTTCGCTTTCTCAAGATGGCACGGCTCCACGAGATTAACATTGCCGCGACGCTAATGTTCATTCTCGCGATTGCGGTGGTGATGGACTACCTCGGGCTTTCACCGGCGTTGGGTACGTTTCTCGCCGGTGTAGTTTTGGCCAACAGTGAGTACCGGCATCAAATCGAATCCGACATCGCGCCGTTTAAGGGCCTGCTACTCGGTCTTTTCTTCATCACCGTCGGCGCAAGCATGAACCTCAATCTGCTGCTGTCGGAGCCGCTGCGGATGATCGCACTGACAGTGGCGCTCATGGCGCTGAAGTTTGCGATCTTGCAGGCGCTGGCGATTGTTTTTCGGATTGAAGGCCGAGATCGGGTTCTTTTTACCCTATCGCTCGCGCAAGCGGGTGAGTTTGGCTTCTTCCTGGCGAGTTTTGCGTCTCAGAGCGGACTGCTCAGCAGAGACTTGGCCGATGAGGTCTTGCTGATCGTTTCGCTCTCGATGTTCCTTACGCCAGCGCTCTTCATGCTCCATGACAATCTCATCCGGCGTATCACGGAGGGCCCCAGGAAGCCCGACGACGAAATCGACGAGCAAGGCGTGGTGATTATCGCGGGGATGGGCCGGTTTGGGCAGATCGTAAACCGCATGCTAATGGGGCTCGGGCACAAGACGATCGTTCTCGATAGTCACCCCGAAACAATCGAACGGATGCGGCGGTTTGGAATCAAAGGCTTCTATGGTGAAGTTCACAGACCAGCTTTGCTGGAGGCCGCGGGTCTTGCCAATGCCCGTGCGATCGTGCTGGCCCTGGATGATCCGGATATGACCGTGCAGATCACGCGCTACGTCAAGCTCAATCACCCCGACGTGGAGGTGATCGCCCGGGCGCGGGACCGCCATCATGTTTATGCGCTTTATGCGGCCGGGGCGGATGAAAGCGTGCGAGCGCTTTTCGATAGCGGGGTTCGGGCTGGGAAGTATGCGCTCACCTCGCTGGGCTACTCCAACGACGAGGTGGAGCGGGTCGCACAGGCCTTCTTTGATTATGACCGGAAGATGTTGGCTGAACTGGCCGAGCTATGGGACCCGAAAGTGCCGCTAGACCGAAATACGGCTTATATTGATAAGGCGCGGGAGCAACATGCCCGGATCGAGGCGGTTCTCCGGGGGCAGCTCAATGACGGCGCCTTAACCCTTGCTGAGGGCGTGAAGGCAAAGGATCTCTTGAACAGCCGGGTTGTTGCCAGAGAGCCGGACGAAGAAGACGATGAACCGTTTGTCGCGCCGCCGCTCGCCGTTGAACAAGCAGCCGAGAAGCGCTGATACCGTCCCACTAGGCCATTCCAGTTTGAGGCACCCCGTGCTGCTACGTGGGAAAATTGAGATTGCTGCCTCTTGAGCGCCCCTTACGTCAACTCGGTCCGAAGTTTCTCGTGAGAGCCGATGCGATCTCGTTTTAGCGGCGCGGAGCCCAAGGTGGATCGCGATTGAGTTGTGGCGACATGGAGCCACTGCACCCGTTGCCTTGTGCATATATGAGGCAGTCGGGCGTTCTTGTTGGGCGGCCCGACCGATGCGATTGTATGTGAGAACGCGTGGGGCTACGACGCGTTGAGAGACGTGACGGAGACGGAACTATGGCCGAATTCAAGAAGATCCTCGTTGCCAACCGTGGTGAGATTGCCATCCGCGTATTGCGTGCCGCGAATGAGATGGGCAAGCGCACGGTTGCGGTATTCGCCGATGAGGACAAACTCGGGCTTCACCGATTCAAAGCCGATGAGGCCTATCGGATCGGAGAAGGGCTCGGTCCGGTTGCCGCCTACCTCTCCATCGAGGAGATCATCCGCGTTGCCAAAATGTCCGGAGCGGACGCAATCCACCCCGGCTACGGGCTCCTGAGCGAGAATCCCAACCTTGTCGATGCCTGCTCCGAAGCCGGTATCACGTTCATCGGGCCACGTGCAGAAACGATGCGCATGCTCGGCGACAAGGCGAGCGCGCGAAAAGTTGCGATCGATGCGGGTGTTCCGGTGGTGCCAGCAACTGACGTCTTGCCTGATGATATGGCCGAAGTTCGGCGTATGGCTGAGGAGGTCGGGTATCCCTTTATGCTCAAGGCCTCATGGGGCGGCGGTGGACGCGGGATGCGACCAATTATGGGGCCGGAGGAGCTTGAGGAAAAAGTGCTCGAAGGCCGCCGGGAGGCGTTGAACGCGTTCGGAAATGGTGAGGGGTATCTCGAAAAGCTTATTCTGAACGCGCGCCATGTCGAGGTGCAGATCCTTGGCGACAAGTATGGATCCCTGTTTCACCTCTGGGAGCGCGATTGCTCCGTTCAGCGCCGCAACCAGAAGGTCGTTGAGCGGGCTCCAGCGCCTTATCTAACGGACGAGCAGCGGGCATATGTCTGCAGTCTGGGCCTGAAGATTTGCCAAGCGGCGAACTACGAGTGCGCTGGCACGGTCGAGTTTCTTATGGATCGCGACAGTGGGGCGTTTTACTTCATCGAGGTCAATCCCCGCGTTCAGGTCGAACACACGGTCACCGAGGAAATCACCGGGATCGATATTGTCCGAGCACAGATCTTGCTTGCCGAGGGTGCGCCTATCGATCAGGCGACCGGCGCCAAGAGCCAGGAAGACGTGATATTCACAGGTCACGCCGTACAATGTCGCATCACATCGGAAGACCCGCAAAACAGTTTCATCCCCGATTATGGCCGGATCACCGCGTATCGGGGCGCTACGGGCATGGGCATCCGCCTCGACGGTGGCACCGCCTATTCGGGGGCTGTCATTACGCGATACTATGACAGCCTGTTGGAGAAGGTCACTGCCTGGGCGCCGACGCCCGAGGCGGCGATTGCGCGGATGGACCGGGCGCTGCGCGAGTTTCGCATCCGCGGCGTTTCAACAAACATCGACTTCGTTGTGAACCTTCTCAAGCACCCGACGTTTCTCGACAATTCATACACCACTAAGTTTATCGATACGACGCCCGAGCTGTTTACCTTCACCCCGCGGGCGGATCGCGCAACAAAGATCCTCAACTACATCGCGGACATTACGGTGAACGGCCATCCCGAGACGGCGGGGCGCCCGCGCCCCCCTGCGGACGCCAAGGTGCCGAAGCCCCCAGCCTTGCGAAAAGAGGCGCCGCTCGATGGCACGCGGCAACTTCTGGACCGTGAAGGCGCGAAGGGTGTAGCCAAATGGATGCTCGCGCAGAAGCGTGTCCTCATCACGGACACCACGATGCGCGACGGGCATCAGAGCCTGCTTGCCACGCGCATGCGCTCGTTTGACATGATCCGGGTCGCGCCAGCCTATGCTGCAAATCTGCCGGACCTCTTCTCTGTCGAATGCTGGGGCGGTGCGACGTTTGATGTGGCTTACCGCTTCTTGCAGGAATGCCCCTGGCAAAGGCTGCGCGACCTCCGGGCCGCAATGCCAAACTTGCTCACGCAGATGCTGCTGCGCGCCTCGAACGGTGTCGGCTACACGAATTATCCAGACAACGTTGTGGAAGCTTTCGTGGGGCAGGCGGCATCCTCAGGTGTCGACGTTTTCCGCGTGTTCGACAGTCTGAACTGGGTCGAGAATATGCGCGTCGCGATGGATGCAGTGATCGGCACCGGCAAAATTTGTGAGGGAACGATTTGCTACACCGGTGATCTCTTCGATCCGGACCGCTCAAAATATGATCTGAAATACTATGTCGCGATGGGCAAAGACCTGCGGGATGCCGGGGCCCATATTCTCGGACTGAAGGATATGGCCGGGCTCTTGAAGCCTGCGGCGGCGCGGGTTCTGGTCAAGACCCTGAAGGAAGAAGTCGGACTGCCGCTCCATCTGCATACCCACGACACCAGTGGGATCGGCGGCGCGACTTTGCTGGCAGCAGCGGAGGCAGGGGTCGATGCGATGGATGCTGCGATGGATTCTCTGTCCGGCAACACCTCTCAGCCAACGCTTGGGTCCATCGTGGAGGCACTGCGCTTCGACGAGCGTGCCACGGGTCTCGATGTTGCCGCCATCCGGGAGATCTCGGATTACTGGGAAGCGGTCCGCGCACAATATGCGGCGTTTGAGGCCGGGCTTCAGGCCCCAGCCTCAGAAGTCTATTTACATGAAATGCCTGGCGGACAATTTACCAACCTCAAGGCGCAGGCGCGTTCGATGGGCCTCGAGGAACGCTGGCATGAGGTAGCGCAGACCTATGCCGAGGTGAACCAGATGTTCGGCGACATCGTGAAGGTGACGCCCTCTTCAAAGGTTGTGGGGGATATGGCGTTGATGATGGTGGCGCAAGGTATCACCCGCGCGCAGGTCGAAGACCCCGCCGTTGATGTCGTCTTTCCCGACTCGGTCGTCGATATGATGCGGGGCAATCTTGGCCAGCCGCCTGGAGGATGGCCTCCAGCCTTGCAAAGCAAGATCCTAAAGGGCGAGGCGCCGCTGACAACCCGGCCCGGTGGCGAGATGGCCGCGGCTGATCTTGCAGCGCTCGAAGCGAAGCTCCGCGAGGAGGTTGGCGACGTAGCGACCGACAACGAGGATTTCTGTGGATATCTGATGTATCCCAAGGTGTTCACGGATTATCTTCATCGTCACCAGGGGTATGGTCCGGTTCGGACCTTGCCGACGCCCGTGTTTTTCTACGGCATGGAGCCGGGCCAAGAGATTTCGGCCGAGATTGATCCTGGGAAGACCCTCGAAATCCGGCTCCAGGCCGTTGGAGAAACCAATGAGGAGGGCGACCGGCGGGTTTTCTTTGAACTCAATGGCCAACCGCGCACGATCCGCGTCACCGACCGGAAGTCACAGGCTGCAACGCCCCGACGGCCCAAAGCGGAGGTGGGCAACGCTTCTCATGTGGCGGCGCCAATGCCTGGAGTGATCGCGAGCATCGCGGTCGAGGCCGGGCAGGCGGTGAAGGGGGGCGATCTCATCCTGACGATTGAGGCCATGAAGATGGAAACCGGGCTCTATGCCGAAAAGTCTGGGAAGGTGAAAGCCTTACATGTCCAGCCTGGTGCCCAGGTTGACGCCAAGGATTTGCTGGTCGAATTGTCGGGTGACTAGCCCCGCTTGTTCGACCGAGAGTCAGTGTTCCATGGGAAAAAGGCCGCGAAAGACGTTGGGAAGGGCAGGCGAAAGATCCTCGGCTATCAAGCCGATGCCCGCAATGTTTCCAGCCTCTCCGTGGAGCCAAACGGCTGCACAGGCGGCCTGAAAGGCGGGCATGCCCTGCGCAAGCAGGCCGCTGGCGATCCCACTGAGCACGTCTCCTGATCCGGCAGTGGCGAGCCAGGGTGGGGCGTTCGCATTGATGCTGAGGCGTCCATCCGGTGCTGCGATGACGGTATCAGAGCCTTTGAGGATCACGATCGCTCCTGAGCGGCGGGCGGCTTCCAAGGCGCGAACTGGCTTAGAGCCACTGCTTTGGGCGAGATCGGGAAAGAGGCGCGCGAACTCCCCCATATGGGGTGTCAAAATCACCTCAGCTTGACGAGATCCAATCGCCTCGAAAAGCCGGTCGGGGAATTCGGCAAAGACCGTGAGACCATCCGCATCAATCACAAGGGCAGGGGGGGCCTCCAGCGCAGCCATGACAATCTCGCGCTCTGCCACTGAAGTCCCTAGGCCGGGGCCAATTGCGCCAGCCGTGAACCGGCGATCAGATAGGTACGCGCGCAATTCGTCCGGTTTATCGATTTGGCGAAGCATGATGCTTGTGAGATGTGCCGCATTCTCCGCCAAAGCGCTTTCTGGGCTTGCAAGCGTCACGAGGCCTGCTCCGGCGCGGAGGGCTGCACCGGCTGCGAGGCGGGCAGCCCCGGTGCGCATAGCAGTACCCGACACGACGAGTGCGTGGCCGCGTGTGTATTTGTGCGCGGTTCGGCTTGGAACAGGCACATGCTGTTGCCAGAGTTTGGGAGTGTTTTCGTGAAACAAGTTTCCGATTTGCGGGAGAACGCTTTCGGAAATGCCGATCTGAGCCAAGTGAACTTGGCCGCAGAGCCCGCGCCCAGGTTCGAGCAAGTGGCCGGGCTTCTTTCGGAAAAACGTTATCGTCGCATCCGCCTCAACCACGATACCGAGGGGTTGGCCGCTGGCGCCATCAAGCCCACTAGGGACATCAACCGCAAGCACGGCCGCGGGATGCGCGTTGATCGTAGCGACAATTTCGGCAGCAGGCCCGCTTACCTCTCTGTCGAGACCTGCGCCGAAGAGCGCGTCAATGATTAAGGATGCCTCTCCAAGCGGGAGAGCGATAGGGGCTTCCGGGCCCTGCCAAGCGCCGCGCGCGATCGCGGCATCGCCTCGGATGCGCGCAGGATCGCCGTAGAGAGTGATCCGGACATCGCGTCCCAGATCTCGGAGAAGCCGCGCTGCAACGTAGCCATCGCCGCCATTGTTGCCCGGACCTGCAACGACGAGGATGGGGCCTTCCGGCGCGAGCATGGACGCGGTTTCGGCGACGGCGCGCCCTGCCGCCTCCATCAGGTCGATCCCTGGTATTCCACCGGCAATCGTCAGCGCATCAGCGCGGCCCATCTGCTCTGGGGTAAGAAGCTCGTGCATATCAGGCTCTCCCCAATGCCTCCTGAATTCTGAGGTATTCGGTGATGTTATCGAGATCGATGAGGCCTGCAAGCTGACCGTATCTCGTGATGCAAACGAGGCGGATGTCGTTTTCGCGCAGTTCCCGCAGCAGAATGTCCAGCGATGTGCTGACATCTGCCGTTTTGGCTGTGGTCATAACGAGGTGGACTTCGCCTTCGATGCCATGGTCGCGCAGCCCGCGCAGGATCGCCTTTTGTGTGGCGACACCTAGGACTTGGCCGTTGCGAACAACCGGGAAGTCCTTTTGGGTTCCAGCCAGGGTCAGATCGACTGCGCGGGAGAGCGTATCGTCGGGCGTGAGGGTTTGAAACTCGGTGATCATGGCGAGACCGACCGGCTTTCGGCTGAGCTGGGCATCGATAGATGTCGCCTCCGCTTCGGCGCCGGCTCCAATCCAGATGAAGACCGCAATCAAGACCAACAGCGGATTCCCGGCGAGCCCGAGAAGCCCGAAGAGAACCGCAAGCCCCCGCCCAATTCTTGCGGCATAGCGTGTCGCTTTCACTCGGTCCAAGCGCATGGCAAGCAGCGCTCGGAGGACCCGCCCGCCATCCATCGGAAACGCGGGCACAAGGTTGAAAATGACCAGAGCAATGTTCGTCGTGAGCAGTGTTGGCAGAATGCTCGTATGGTCGAGGTTTAGGCTGATCAGGGCGCCAGGCCGGTCAGCGAGCGCTATCACGACAAAGAGGGCTACGGCGATGGCCACGTTGACTGCCGGACCGGCGAGCGCAACCAGGATTTCCTGGCGCGGATCTTCTGGCATGCGTTCGAGAAGCGCCACCCCGCCGATGGGCAGCAGCGTGATGTGGCGGGTCTTGATCCCGAAGCGGCGCGCCATGAGGGCGTGGCCGTATTCGTGGAACAGGACACAAAGGAAAAGCAGAATGATCAGCGTGAGGCCGTTTGCTGTGCCCAAGATCGTTCCGCTTGCATTCCAATACATGTAGCCGAACCAGGCGAGCAGCAGAAAGAACGTTAAGTGGATATAGACGTCGATGCCCGCGAAGCGCCCCAGCTGTATCGACCATTTCATCGAAAGTCTCCCGACTGCGCAGCGGCACTTCAGCCGTTGGCGCTCATTGCTTATATCCACATTTGGTCCGGAGACGCTTCGTGGCCAGACAAAGTCCTATTGTATCAGGACAGGTTCGCGCCGAACCGCTGTCACTTGGACAGGCACGGGATCATCCAGGATGCCGAGCGCGTCGGCGGCGTCCGGAGAGAGCCGGATGATCGCCTCGGGCGATCCGGTCGTCCCGCGAAAGAGCGACACCGTGACGGACTGACCGTTGGCTGCATTGGCCACCAGAGCCCGTTCACCTCGGTTTAATCCCGAGACCACACCCCACAACCCCGCAGGCGCGGTCGTATCTGGATCCCGGAGCCCGTTGCCGGAGAGCGAGACTATGTCGGGCCTGAGCTGATCTTCAAAGGCCAGCCCCAAACCTTCGCCTGTTGTTCTCTCCTGCGTTTGGTCTTGCGGGGCGCAGCCCACCACGCTTAGCGCGACGAAGGCTGCGATCCACACCACTTTTGGCGGCAATCCCGATATCCATCCTCCATGGCCAGACCAGCAAAATCTGGGGTGAGATCTAAGCGGTGGGCGCTTTGGGGGGAAGGGGTTGCAATTGTGCACTGTGCTCTCGCGATTGTTCGAACGTCGCAGGCTTCCGAAATCGGCGTGTCTCAAGTAGCCAACCCTTTCACAGATTGTTTGCCCTTGACCTCAATGGGCGCATCCGGTTTGCGAGAAGCCGCTCCTTTTCTTCCGCGGTCTCCCTATGCCCGATCTTGTTGTCGAACTGTTTTCCGAAGAAATTCCCGCTCGCATGCAGGCTCGCGCTTCTGCGGACTTGAAGCGGCTCATCACGGATGGCCTCGTTTCGCGCGGTCTCACCTATGCGCATGCGGAAGCGTTTGCGACGCCACGCCGTCTGGCTTTGGCGATCTCCGAAGTCTCAGAGCATTCGCCAACAACGCGCGAGGAGCGCAAGGGGCCGCGGGTGGGCGCGCCCGAGAAGGCCATCGATGGGTTTCTCCGGTCCACTGGCGTGAAACTGGAAGACCTCACGATCAAGGCGGACAAGAAAGGTGACTTCTATGTGGCCGAACTCCTCACGGAAGGGCGGGTGGCCTCAGAGATCGTGGCTGAAATCGTCACTGAGACGATTTGGGCGTTTCCATGGCCCAAGAGTATGCGTTGGGGCAATGGAAGCCTCCGGTGGGTGCGACCGCTCCACTCGATCTTGTGCGTGCTTTCTACTGAGGCCGCTTCCGAAGTCGTGCCGATCGAGATTGAAGGAATTGTTGCCGGAGACGTGACGCGCGGTCACAGGTTTATGGCGCCTGGCGAAATCGGAATTCGGAACTTCGATGAATACCGCACGAAGCTCGACGCCGCCTTTGTTCTTCTCGATCCAGCGGATCGGGCCGATAAGATCGCCCATGACGCAGGTCAATTGGCCTTCGCCCAAGGCCTTGAGGTCGTTGAGGATAAAGCACTGTTGGCTGAGGTCGCCGGGCTAGTGGAATGGCCTGTCGTGCTCATGGGCAAGATCGAAGAGCGTTTCTTGCACCTTCCGCCGGAAGTGCTTCAGACCTCGATGAAAGAGCATCAAAAGTTTCTTTCGGTCCGAGATCCCGGGGACGGCAGAATTGTGGCGTATATCGTCGTGGCAAATCGCCAGACGGTTGATAACGGCGCGACGATCCTTGCGGGCAACGCACGTGTTCTTGCTGCGCGACTGTCAGATGCAGCTTTCTTTTGGGAGAATGATCTCCGCACGTCTCTGCCCGAAATGACCGAGAAGCTTTCCCATGTGACCTTCCATCATAAGCTTGGGACACAGGGCGAACGGATCAAACGGATAGCCGAACTCGCACGAGATATCGCGCCGCGCGTCGGCGCAGATCTAGACATCGCTGAGCGCGCGGCGCTCCTCGCCAAAGCAGATCTTTCGAGCGAAATGGTCTTTGAGTTCCCAGAACTTCAGGGGGTGATGGGTCGTTATTATGCGGAGCACGCCGGAGAAACAGCGGAGGTCGCTCTCGCTGCTGCGGAGCACTACTCCCCATTGGGACCATCAGATTCTACCCCGTCGTCTCCGGTCTCGGTCGCTGTAGCGCTTGCGGATAAGATCGACACCCTGACGGCGTTTTGGGCGATCGACGAGAAGCCGACCGGTTCTCGGGATCCGTTCGCCCTCCGTAGGGCCGCGCTCGGCGTTATCCGGCTCATTCTGGAGAACCGCTATCGGGTCCCGCTTTTGCCGGTCTTCTCGGATGCCTTTCCGGGTGCTGATCCCGACGATCTCCTGAATTTTCTTGCAGATCGGCTGGCTGTTTATCTTCGGGACAGGGGAACACGCCATGATGTGATCGGGGCTGCGATGAAGGTTGGCGGCCAAGATGATCTCTTGAGTTTGGTCTCCCGGGTAGAGGCAATTCAGTCCTTCATCGATACCCCAGAAGGCGCGGACCTTTTGGCTGCATACCGGCGTGCCTTGGGAATACTCGGTCAGGAAGAGCGTAAGGATGGCGTCGAATACTCGCTCGACCCGCACCCCCGGCTGGCGCAGACGGAGGAAGAGATCGCGCTCTTCGAGGCGCTCGACCATGTCGGACCGGCCTTGGAACTGGCTCTAGGCAACGAGAACTTTAGCGAAGCTATGACAATTCTCGCCGGACTACGGGGGCCTGTCGATCAGTTCTTCGAGAAGACGGTGGTCAATGCAGAGGAGCCTATGGTCCGGCGGAACCGGCTGTGTCTTCTCAATTCGATCCGCAACGTCATGAACAGGGCTGCGATCTTTTCAGAACTTGAGGGATCCTGATGATTGCGGGCTGACAATTTAGTTTTGTTCTAACCAATTTGTCGGTATGTTGCACTGCAATGAAACCGCAGGAAATCAGACGCAATCCCCTCGACAACGTTATCAGCCTAGATGCCGGCAGCGCTGTTCGCGCAACGGAGTTTGGGCGCCGCGCCTGGAAACTTGCGCGTCTCTCGGCTCTTGGATTGCCTGTCCCTCCGGGGTTCGCGTTATCTTTTGAATGTGTTCACGGGCTTTCTGAAAGCGGTGCCATGCCAGATTTGGCAGGCATTGACGCTCCTGGGCGCCTGTTGGCGCTGAGGAGTAGCCCCCTTGAGCGTGATTGGGGCGGCCCAGCAACGCTCCGGTGCATTGGGGTCTGCGAACAGAGTTTGCCGGCCCTTGCCGCGCGTATTGGCCCCTCGGCGAGCCTCGATATCTATCGAAGGTTCATCGGTGAGTTCGCGATGACCGTTCACGGCCTCAATCCCGATGACTTTGCGGCGCTCGATCCAGTGGCGGCATCAAGCTCCGACGCGGCAGCCTTGCGAGGACTGATCGATCGGATGCTTGATTTCTATCGAGAGGAGGTGGGTGAGGACTTTCCGCAAGACCAAGCAGTGCAACTCGAACTCGCAGCACGCGCGATGGCCAAGAGCTGGGACTCGACCTCTGCGAAGATACTGCGCGCCGCGAAGGGTGCGCCAATGGATGCGGGGATGGGGCTGATCGTACAGGAGGTCGTGAGCGGAATCGGGACGGGCATCACTGGCCGAGGCGAAATCCAGTTTGTCGATAGCAAGACGGGGAAGCCCGGGATCTTCGGCGGGTTTCGGATGATTGATCCGGAAAAGCCAAGCAGGGTTACAGCTTTACCGATTGTCGGGGGCGCAGATGGCGGAACAACTTTTGAACATCTTTGCCCCGATAGCGTCCGAGAGTTGCGCCGCGCCGCCTCGCGCGCCTCGGAAGGTCTGAGCGATGTTTATTGTCTTGTTTTTGCTATGCGTTCGGGACAGGTCGCCGTTCTCGATGCGCTCCCGGTTGAGCGAAGTGCGCGCGCGGCGGTTCAAATCTCGGTGGACCTCGCGAAAGCTGGTGCGATTAGTCGCAACAGGGCGATCCTCCAAGTGGATCCCCGCAGTCTGATTGAGTTTCTGCACCCCCAGATCGCTGCGGACACCCCGAGAGATGTGTTTTCAACTGGTTTGGCGGCCAGTCCGGGGGCTGCCTCGGGCAAGATCGTGTTCACAGCCGAGGATGCGCAAACCGCCGCGGCGCAAGACGAGGCCTCAATCCTGGTGCGCGCCGAAACCGGGCCCGAGGATATCCGAGGTATGCACTCGGCGCACGGTGTCCTGACCGTTCGAGGTGGCATGACGAGCCACGCCGCTGTGATTGCACGTGGGATCGGGTTGCCGTGCGTCGTTGGGGCAAGCGACCTGCGCATCGACTTCGCTGGGCGCGTTTTGAGAACGTCCGATGGTCGGGTGTTTAGCGAGGGCGCTGTGATTACCCTCGACGGGACGCGTGGTGAGGTTATTGCGGGCGCCGTCAAAATGGTCTCGCAGGATCTGGGCGGATCGTTTTCCGAGTTGCTGGATTGGGCTGATACCGTGCGCGATTTGGGTGTTCGCGCGAATGCCGATACTCCCGATGACGCGCGGACGGCGCGGGAGTTTCGGGTAGATGGGATCGGTCTCTGCCGGACCGAGCATATGTTCTTCGATCGCTCGCGGATTTCAGTTATGCGCGAAATGATCTTGGCGGATGCGGAAACCGAAAGGCAGGCCGCGCTTGACCGGCTTCTGCCAATGCAACGGGCGGATTTCTCCGAGATCTTCGAGATTATGCGCGGTTTGCCGGTGACGATCCGCTTGCTTGATCCGCCCTTGCATGAATTCCTGCCAACAACGCCGGAGGAAGTCGTTGAGTTTGCTTTGGCAATGGGACTTCCCGAGGCGCAGATTACGTCGCGTATGAGCGAGCTTGCGGAGATCAATCCGATGCTCGGCATGCGGGGTGTCAGGCTCGGCGTCGCCATGCCTTCAATCTACGATATGCAGGCCCGTGCGATTTTCGAGGCTGCCATCGAGGTCAATCGTGGCTCGCGTGCCCCTGTCGTTCCGGAAATCATGATCCCGCTGGTTTCCGCAAATCGCGAGGTGGAGCTTGTCAAACGCCGGGTCGATGCCATCGCTGAGGATGTGCAGCGCGAGCAAGGTGTGTCACTCGAGTATAAGTTGGGCGTCATGGTTGAAACGCCGCGCGCGGCGCTTCGCGCTGGTGACCTTGCTGCAACGTCTGCTTTTCTGTCTTTCGGTACGAATGACCTGACGCAGATGACTTATGGCCTTTCTCGTGATGATGCCGGGCGCTTCATGCGGGTCTACGTGAATGAGGGTGTATTCCCGGAGGACCCTTTTCGCTCGCTGGATGTCGAAGGCGTCGGTGAGTTGATGCTCATTGCCTCGCAGCGAGGGCGTGCGCAAAACCCTGGTCTCATGCTCAGCCTTTGTGGAGAGCATGGCGGCGATCCGTCTTCAATCAGGTTTTGCAAAGTTGCGAGCTTTGACTATGTCTCATGCTCGCCATTTAGAATTCCAATCGCTCGCCTCGCAGCTGCACAGGCAACGCTGTTGTCGCGGGGAACGGCGACGAGGGCAGCCGAAACGAAATGACGACCACAGCGACTCTGGACCTCGCAATGCTCCAGAAAGGGGGCAAGGGCCACATCGCGCGCGCGCTTTCCGCATTGGAGGAGCATCCGGGAGATCCCGAAGTCGCGCGTTTGCTCGATGAAGCCTCCGCCGCGGCGAAGGGTACGGTTTTGGGGTTAACCGGTCCGCCAGGTGTAGGGAAATCGACCTTCACAAACGCCCTGATCGCGCGAATACGGGCGCGAGATCAGAGTGTTGCTGTAATTGCTGTTGACCCATCGTCGCGTCGATCGGGGGGAGCCCTTCTGGGGGACCGAACTCGAATCGAGACAGACCCGGAGGATAGCGGCGTTTTCGTTCGGTCGATGGCGGCGCGCAATCGGCTTGGCGGTGTCGCTGACCTCACCTATCCAGCGGCCGTCTTGATGCGCGCGCTTTTCGATTGGGTCATCGTCGAAACGGTAGGGGTCGGACAGTCGGAGACAGAGATTGTCGATTGCTCCGATCTTGTAGTGTTTTGTGCGCAGCCCGGTTCTGGCGATGCTCTGCAGTTTATGAAGGCGGGGATTATGGAGGTGCCCGATGTTGTCCTTGTTACAAAGGGTGACATGGGAGCCATCGCACGCCGTGCAGCCGCCGATGTGAAGGGTGCGTTGTCCTTGGCGGCGGACGACGCAGGATCTGTCGGCATTGCGATCGTGTCTGCGCAGTCGGGAGACGGATTGGAAGAAGCTCTCGATCTGATCGCATCGCTTGCGCGAAAGAAGCAGGATGCAGGCCACATGAACGACCGTAGGTCACTGCAGCATCGGATTTGGGCAGAATCGCAGTTGGTTCAGACCCTTGGCAATGCTGGTTTGAGCATGCTCAAAAACCGTCTATCTCGAACGGAGCTGCACTTCTCGGAGGTTTCGGATCTCACCAACCGAGTATCAGTAAAGCTTAGAGCAGTGTTAGAAACACTATAGTACGTTACATAGTTGAGTGATTTGCATGCAGCGTATAGCAGGTATGCTCGAAACTTTAGAAAAAAACCTTGTATTCTTCCCTGCGTTCAGTCCATTTCTGCATCGTGTAAGAGTGTTGTTTTGCGCCTGCAAAAAGACGTGGCCTAGGTTGAACCTGCTGGGCCAAGGGGGACAGACTGACTGCGTTTGGTTTACAACGACCGACGATCCTTATCGTTGTGCTTGCTTTGTTCGCGACCATAGTTCCTTGGGTGGTAAAGCCTAAGGGCGCTTCAGCGGAGAGCGTTGCTACATCTATGCCTTATTACCGCGTCCTCTCTTCTCTCATGAGAGACCGCGATCCTTTTGGTGTGTCCAAGCGTCTTTCACATGCCACCGTTGCCGCGGGGCGCCCACTCCCGCGCTCGACCGGGCAGGGCGATACCTTGGGCATCGTTGCCGTAAGCACGCGAGACCTTTCACCTGACTTCCTTGCGCGCACGTCAAATCTGACGGTTGCGCATCTGGATGCCTTTCCTGAAGCGCAGGGGGATGCAGAATGGCGTTGTCTCGCTGAGGGCGTTTATTTCGAGGCACGCGGGGAACCGCTGAAAGGGCAGATTGCCGTTGCCGAAGTGATTCTGAACCGGGTCGACTCCAGCAGATATCCTGACACGATTTGTGGCGTAACCAATCAAGGTGTTGTGGCCGGTCGCCGGGATTGTCAGTTCTCCTATGCGTGTGATGGCAGAGCGGAGACAATGACCGAGGAAACTGCTCGGTCCCGCGCGAAGAAGCTTGCGCGGATCATGATTGACGGATGGCCGCGACGGATCACCTCCGGGGCGACCCACTTCCACGCGACGTATGTGAGACCGCATTGGGCCCGACACTATCAGCGGACGACGTCGATCGGCGCACATATCTTTTATCGACCGCAGACCCGAACGGTGTTGCGTTAGCCTCCCCGTCGTCGCGAGTTAACTCCGCTTCGATCCAGTCTTTCGGCGTGCTGCAATCTCGTTTTTTCTCCGACCAAGCAGATCAGTCTGCGAAGTTTTGAACGAGATAGAAATCTCCGCAGGCCTGACCATTCGGGTCCACACCAATTCCGGAGCCGATCCTTTCATACTTTCTGTTCAGCAAGTTTTTCTTGTGACCGGGCGAGGCGAGCCAGCGCGAGACAACCTGCTGGGCGAGGCTCGCATATGTATGGGCTGGAACCGGCTCTCGCGTATCACCGTAGCGAAAATTGCATCCATTGAATTTGGCAGAAATCGGGCGCCCTAGAAGCATGTAGACTTTGTCCATGGCGATGTTTTCTGCCGCAAGGCGAAAGGAAACTGAACGGCGTTTGATCCGTTGGCTAAGATCGCGTTGGCCACGGACGGGAAGTTCATGACTATGCGTTTTTAATCGCGCCATGTTCTTGGCATGATCACTGGCCGCTTGCGCCAAAGCGGGGTCGCCGACGAGGGGCGCGCGGCCATGATGTCGTCTTGCAGCGTTTGAGAACAATAGAACCGCTTCATCAAAGAGCGCTTGATCGGGACGGCCTGTTGGAATGGTCTGATGCAGATGGTTTGGAACGGTTTGTGCGCCGAGTGGTCCGGCGGCAAGCGCCGCGGCTACAAAGAATAGTGTGAGGGCTACAAGGGAGAACCTGTTCTGCCGCATCAGAGCTTCCTCCGTCAGCGGACCGGTCTGCTTGAATGCGCCGATCCTGTTTCCGTTAGACAGGTATTCTCGATGATTCAGCTTCTCCCTTCGTTAAACCGTGCCGACAAACGAAACTCAAGGTTGACATCGGGTTAGCGCTCATGACGGTAGCTGCGAGCAGGCGAGGCGTAACGTTGGGGCGACGGGTTATGGACAGTAGCAATACAGCATTGGGATCACCAGATTTTCATGGCGTTGACCTTCATCGTGAGGCTGGCCACACGAACCGTATTTTTGTGCGGGACTATATCTGTTCTGCGGAAATCGGAGCTTATTCAAGCGAACGCGGCGTCACGCAACGGTTACAATTCAATGTTGTGCTTGATGTTGCTCATCACGCTGCAGCCTGCGACGACGATGTTGATCAGGTGGTTTCTTACGACATGATCGTTCGTGCGATTGAACGGCTATTGCGCGAAGAACGCCTGGACCTGCTCGAAACACTTGCGGAGCGTCTGGCGCAATCTTGCCTGGATGATATTCGCGTTTCACGAGCCCACGTCCGTGTGGAAAAACTTGATCGGATCGCAGGCGCGCTCGGTGTTGAAATTGTGCGATCGAGAATCGGGCCTGAGACGCTGCGTCTGCGGAGTGAGGAAGGGCGGGCGCCGAACCCTTCGCACAGTGATATCGTCGACGTGATTTTCCTTGGTCGCGACGCGCAGGCGCATGGTCGTGCCTGGCTTGACGTGATCGCAGAGCGGGCGCATCCCGCCGTCCTCTGTGTTGCCGCTGACGGAAAGGTCCCTGCTCCCTCAACACGGAACGCGCGCCGGATCGGATATCTCGAGATTGAGCGAAACGCGCTTGCGCTTGCGGATCTCGCTCCGCGTTTCAGGGTCGTAAGCTCGCGGACTGAGATCGAGTGGTCTTTTGGCGAGGAGATCTGGCCGATTTGGGCCCCTGCGCGCATGGCTGAAGCTGCTTTGGAAGGTCATGTCCCGAATGCAACCGACCCTTTGAAGCTTGCCAGATGGTTCTGCGAACAGATCCGAGGGCGGCTAATCCTCGTGAACGACAGCCAAACCCCGACGGGGGAGGCCGTCCATTTGCCTCCCGACGATCCTCTGTCGCTCTTGCAACTCTCTTGGCCCGTATGAAACGAGATTGGCTTGTTTCTTGAGAAGCGAATAAGCATACGACGATCCGGCGCGAGTCTTGCGCGCTTCTAGAGCATAGACTGGAGAGAAACATGGCCGCAGTTTCGACCGTTTGCGATTTTGGCTGGATTGCGCGTCCCTTTGAGCTTCGTGACACCTTGGAGAAACAATGGACATTGGAGACCCTCAAAGGGCCTAATGGTCTTTTGCTCATGTTCATCTGCAACCATTGCCCGTATGTCATTGCAATCAAGCAGAAACTTGTGCGCGAGGCTCGCGATCTGACAGAACTTGGGATTGGTGTCGCAGCAATCTGCTCAAACGATGCAGTCTCCTACCCGGCGGACAGCTATGAGAACATGGGCATATTTGCCAAAGAGAACGGGTTTTCGTTCCCTTATCTTCATGACGCTGATCAGAGTGTTGCGCGCACCTATGGAGCTGAGTGTACGCCGGATTTTTTCGGCTTTAACCGAGATCTAGAGCTCCAATACCGTGGCCGTCTCGACGATAGCGGGCGGAGTGCATCCCCAGGTGGAACCCGTGAACTCTTTGACGCCATGAAGCTTGTCGCGGAGACGGGGGCAGGCCCGAAAGAGCAAACGCCCTCCATCGGGTGCTCAATCAAGTGGAAAGCCGCTTAGGGTCGATGGCACGGGTCATCTTCGATCTCGATGGGACGCTCGTTCACTCTGCGCCGTCGCTGGCGTCTGCCTCGAACGCGCTCCTTGCGGAACTAGGCCGCTCTCCATTGTCTTTGGAAACCGTGATCGGATTTGTTGGGAATGGCGCTCCAAAACTTGTTGAACGGGTTCTGCAGATCTCAGGTGGGATCCCTCAGGGAGGCTTTGCAGCGAGTCTCGATCGCTTCAAGGAAATCT
The DNA here is from genome assembly GCA_039177645.1 of Pseudomonadota bacterium. Lineage (GTDB taxonomy): Bacteria > Pseudomonadota > Alphaproteobacteria > Rhodobacterales > Rhodobacteraceae > Amaricoccus. The sequence continues at coordinate 164,444 of JBCDFS010000009.1, forward strand.
ATTTCGCTGATCCGCTCAAGGAGACGGTGGCGTTTCCGTTCGCTCAGGAGGCTCTCAACGCAATCTCACGCAACGGTCATGGTCTAGGGGTCTGCACACAGAAGCCCAATGCACCTGGGCTTGAGGTGCTTCATGCGCTCGATATGATGCCTCCGATTACCGCGTTCACGGGCGGTGACAGTTTGGATGTGCTGAAACCAGATCCCGCTATGTTGCGGCACACGGCGGCTCAACTCCCAGACGGTCCGATTGTCTTCGTCGGGGATAGCAAGACGGATGCGGAGACAGCAAAGGCCGCAGGTGTGCCTTTCCTCTTGCACGCGAATGGTTACGCAAACGAGCCATTGGAGAGCCTAGCGGCCGCTGCAATCTTCGATAACTTCCAGGACCTTCCGGGGTTGGTAAAAGATGTCCTTGCACAACGGGCAACCGGTTGACGCGACCAATGTTCCGTCCAATCCTTCAAACACTTGGACCGAGGCCGTCATCTGCGATCAGCCTCTCGTCAGGTCGGCTTTGGTTTGCCGAAATGGTTGTGCATGAGCGCGGACGACGCCCTGAGCTTATCCCAGCGAATGAAGCCCCAGAAGACGTCTTGAGGCGTATCGTCGCGACGAGGGCGCCTGTCTGCGGTCTTTCCCTAGATTGCCCACGGCTAATGGGGATCCTGAACGTCACGCCTGACAGTTTCTCCGATGGGGGTATGCATTCCAGCACGGCGGATGCTGTCACCAGGGCGTTTGAGTTGGTGTCGGAGGGAGCCGACCTCGTCGATATCGGCGGTGAATCGACGCGGCCTGGGGCGGAGACCGTACCTTTCGCCGAAGAGCTCGCGCGTGTCTCGCCAGTCTTGGATGGTCTGCGCGAGGGCGCGTTTCCTGCGCCGATTTCCATAGATACACGCAAGTCGCAGGTCGCGCATGCGGCACTTGAGGCAGGTGTGGGGCTCATCAACGATGTTTCTGCGTTGCGTTTCGATGGTGATATGCTTGCCGTTGCTCGGGATCACCAGGTTCCGTTGTGCCTCATGCATGCTCAAGGTGATCCGGAAACCATGCAAGACGCTCCTGAATACGAAGACGTCGTGATAGAAATTTACGAGTGGTTCGAAGCTCTTCTCAAGAGATGTGAGGCTGCCGGTTTGCCGAGGTCCAGACTAATTGTCGATCCGGGGATTGGTTTCGGCAAGACGCTCGACCATAACCTTACGCTCTTGCGCAACCTCTCAATCTTTCATGGCTTGGGTTGTGCACTGCTTATCGGTGTCTCTCGGAAGCGTTTCATTGGCACCCTCAGTGGTGCCACATCTGCATCGGACCGGATGCCGGGTTCGATTGCCTTCGCTCTCGAAGCTTTAAGGCAGGGCGCTCAAATGATACGTATGCATGACGTGAGAGAAACCCGGCAAGCCGTCGCCGCATGGATGGCCTTCAACGGGTTCGCGCAGGAGGCAGGATATGGTTAGGCAGTTTTTTGGCACAGATGGGATTAGGGGGCGTGCAAACACCTATCCTATGACGGCAGATCTGGCGCTTCGGCTCGGGCAAGCGGCCGGTCGGCATTTCACGAATGGGGATCACAGTCACCGGGTCCTGATTGGCAAGGATACGCGTCGCTCTGGCTACATGCTGGAAAACGCCATGACGGCGGGCTTTACCTCGGTGGGGATGGATGTGTTCTTGGTCGGGCCGGTTCCAACGCCCGCAATCGGGCTTTTGGCTCGATCGATGCGGGCAGATCTGGGTGTCATGATCTCTGCTTCGCATAATCCTTATGAGGACAACGGCATCAAGTTTTTTGGCCCAGATGGCTTCAAACTATCAGACGCCGCCGAGGAAGCCATAGAGTCCCTGCTGGAGGCTGATCCAGCGCTCGTCGCCCCCCCTTCGATTGGAAAAGCCACGCGTATCGATGATGGCCGCGGGCGATACATGGAGTATGTCAAGACGACCATCCCAAGGGGGATGCGCCTGAGCGGGCTAAAGATTGTCGTTGATTGCGCAAATGGCGCGGCTTACCGCACGGCGCCCGAGGTGCTCTGGGAGCTTGGGGCGGAGGTGGTTCCGCTGGGGGTTGCGCCTGACGGATACAATATCAATCGAGATACGGGCACAACGCATCCTGAAGCCGCAATTGCAGCCGTTCGAGCCCATGGTGCTGATGTCGGTATCTGCTTGGATGGTGACGCTGATCGTGTCCTGATCATTGATGAGAAGGGGCAGCTAGCGGATGGGGATCAGTTCATGGCCCTCATCGCGGATCGTTGGGCGCAGGCGGGCAAGTTGGCCAAGAACACGCTCGTTGCGACCGTCATGTCTAACCTAGGACTGGAGCGCTATTTGAACTCCAAAGGCCTGACGCTCCTTCGAACGGCTGTTGGTGATCGGTATGTCGTTGAGGAAATGCGCTCAGGTGGTTTCAATCTTGGAGGGGAGCAATCCGGCCACATTGTTATGACCGACCATGTCACCACGGGGGATGGTCTTATCGCCGGTTTGCAATTTCTTGCTGCGATGGTGGAAACCGGAAAGTCGGCGAACACGCTGAGCCAGGTGTTTGAGCGCTTCCCGCAATTGTTGGCAAACGTTCGCTACAGCAATGGAGCAGCCCCTCTTGAAGCTGCGAGCGTCAAGGCGGCTATTCGTCATGGTGAGGCGCGGCTCAACGGATGTGGTCGGCTGGTCATCCGAAAATCAGGAACTGAACCCTTGGTCCGGATTATGGGTGAATGCGCCGATCCAGACTTGCTCCATTCGGTTGTTGGAGAGATCGAAGCGGAAGTCGCGCGTTTTGCGTAGACGCGTCCGCATGAATTGAATTTGAGTGAGGACTAAATGAGAACGCGCGTGACGCAGATCTTATGGAGTATATTGCTGTCTGCCTTTGTGGCTGTACCGAGTGGACCGTCAATTGGGCAGACAAACCTGCAATTGAATGTGCAGAATCAGCTAAATCGCCACGGCTTTCGAGATGTTGACTCGACTGAACTCAGTAGGAGCGACTTATCCGCGATCAGAACGATATTTTCGCAACAGGATCTCACACGAAGGGAGAGAATTCGGAGTGTGAATGGCATTCTTGAGCGTTCGGGTTACGTGTCGCGCGGAGTCAATTGACAAGCATACGCAAGCCCTGTGTCGCATCTACCCGGATGGCGAGCCGAAGTCCTGGATCATCGCCGGCGCGAAGGGCACTGATAATGTTCTTGTGGTTTTCCGCGGCGGTGCGGCGCTGCAGCTTTTGATAGAGTGAGCGCATCGTGGGGCCCGATTGGAGCCAGACGGTTTCAATGAGCGCAAGCATCGCGGGTGCTTGGGCCCGGAGATAGAGCGTTCGGTGAAACTCAAGGTTGGCGCGGACATATCCAACCGCGTCGTGTTTCACGATCATTTCTTCGATCACAGAGTTGATGGCCTGCATACGGTCGATGAGCGCAAAATGCGCGCGCGGCAATGCGCGAGAGGCAAGCTCCGGTTCCAGAAGGGCGCGCAGAGCTGCGAGTTCCTCGATGCGTTCTCCCGTCAATTCTGGGGTCGAAACCCGCCCGGAGGAGGAGAGTTTGAACGCTCCCTCGGCGACGAGCCTGCGAACCGCCTCACGCGCCGGTGTCATGCTGACACCGAAATCAGCGGCAATACCCCGCAGGGTAAGGGATGCTCCGGGCTCTAGAGAACCATACATCACACGTGCACGAAGCGTCCTGTAGACCCGTTCGTGGGCGTGAATTCGGGTTTCGTGATGACGATCGCCTACAGCCATGTCTCAATGTGATCACAGCGGTGGGAGCGGTCAAGCCTGCGTCGGTGTTGTCGGCGCGTCGAACCGATACCTGTGAAGATCCGAGCCGTTTGTCCTCAACCACCGGCGTTGTTCGTCGAATTCTGGACGAAGTTTTTTTACGAGGGACCAGAACGCCTTGGAGTGGTTCATCTCGATGAGATGGGCGGCTTCGTGCGCAGCGACGTAGTCCAGCACGCTATCCGGTGCCATGATGAGGCGCCAGGAGAACATGAGATCGCCATTGTGGTTGCAAGATCCCCAGCGGCTTTTCGGGTCGCGGAGGGTGATCTTACTAGGAGGTCTTGAGAACGCCTCACAATGCGCGTTCACGCGTTTCACCAGCGCCTCGCGCGCCGCTTCTTTCAAAAACACCCGCAGTTTGGCATTGAGCTTTGCAGCCTGACCAGGAACGTAGATTTCCGAGTCTGTTACCGCAAAACGTTTCGACCCAACTGAAGCGCGAACGGCTAGTCTCTTTCCCCGAAACGGGATCGCGCTTCCATCTGAAACGAGAACCGGCGACGCAGAATTGCCTAGTGCCGTGCGTAGCCAGGCCTCGTTTTCATATGCAAAGCAACGTGCGGCGTCACTATTCACCCCATCTGGGACAGTCAGGCGGACCTCACCGTGGGCAACCCGGAGAATCAATCTCCGCGCCCTCTTGTTTCGCCGCAGACTTATGGTGATCGGAGGATTTCCAACCTCTAACTCCACGTTCGCTGCCACAAACCGCCCGTATCTAGGCGAGGGCGACCTCAATGGGCCGGAGCGCTTCCGGTGCTGCTGTCAGTCCCCGACGGTTCCGGTCGATAAACGCCTGTACCTCTGGCTGGATGATGTTTCTCCAGCGCGAACCGTTGAAGACGCCGTAATGGCCCACACCCTCGGCAACCAAATGCTGCCGCAAATCGTCTGGCAAGTTGCTCGCGAGGCGGTGGACAGCCTGCGTTTGTCCTAGTCCTGTAATGTCGTCTTTCTCCCCCTCGATTGACATGATGGCGATGTCTCGAATCGCCGCAGGTTCTACGAGAGTCGACCGGTAATAATACTCACCTTTTGCGAGAAGACGGCGCTGGAAAACGCGATCAATCGTTTGGAGATAGAACTCGGCAGTGAGATCCATGACAGCCATATACTCGTCGTAGAATCTCTGATGCGCTTCAGCGCTTTCTCCATCTCCGCGGATCAGGTTCCGGTAATGGCCGACATGCGCGTCAACATGCCTGTCCAGGTTCATGGCAAAGAAGCTGGAGAGCTGAAGGAATCCCGGATAAACACGGCGCATGAAGCCCTTGTTTGGCCAAGGCACATGCGTGACGACGTTGTTCTCGAACCAACTCAGTGGTTTCTGCTTTGCCAGCTCATTCGGTTGTTTGGGGCTCTCATCTGTGTCGATTGGCGATCCCATCAGCGTCACGGACGCAGGACGAAACTTGTTTTCCTGCATAGCCATGAGCGAGGCTGCGACCATGACCGGTATTCCAGGCTGGCAGACAGCCAAAACGTGGACCCGTTCACCTGCGTCAGACAGGAATTCGATCATCTCGATGATGTAGTCGACGTAATCGTCGAGATCGAAACTTCCGTCAGAAACCGGGACGTCTCGCGCGTCGATCCAGTCCGTGATGTAGACGTCATGCTCCGGAAGCATCGCCTTCACTGTCCCGCGCAAGAGTGTCGCGTAGTGGCCCGACATCGGTGCGACGACGAGAACCTTTGCGTCGTTTCGACACATCGCGGCTCGTGTATCGCGCCTAAAGTGCAACAAGTCGCAGAAGGGCCGCGACCACACGACCTGCTCGACAATGGGTGTCTCCACTCCATCGACAACAGTCGACTCTATTTCGAACTCAGGTTTTCCATACCGGCGGGTCGCGTTGATAAACATCTCAAGAGCCGCAGTAACGGTCCTTGACCCGTAAGTGTCCGCCACTGGATTAAGCGGGTTCTTTAAAACTTCTTTGCCCATACGAGCTACTGTTCGCATGGGCGATATTGCCGCATGCGTCATTTCGTAAGCGTGATACAGCATTTCTCCAACCCAAACTTGTTCAAGTCTGCCCCGGTTCACACTACTCCAAAAATCATGCTCAGCAAGCAAGATTATTACTTATGAGCGGCAGTGTGTCGATCCGGTTAATGGCGCCCGAAAGCTCGTAAAGCCTTTGACAACCCCAAAGGCTCGTGGCAACGGGTGCCGGTTCGGCCTTTTGGAAATGAGGAAACTGAATGCCCAAACAAGAGTGGGGCGTGAAGCGGGTATGTCCCAGCTGCTCGGCGCGGTTCTACGATTTGGGACAGGACCCAGTCACCTGCCCGAACTGCGGATCGAGCTTTACCGTCGAGAGTTTGACGGATTCACGTCCGAAAGCGCTGAGACCTGAGAGAGCGAAGCCAGAGCCCGCGGAGGAGGTGGATGACCTCCCTGACATCGAGGATGCAGGTGAAGTGATCGAATCCGATGATAATTTGGACGATGATCTTCTTGAGGATGATGAAGACAACGTCTCGCTTGACGACATTGCGGATGTCGGTAGCAACGACGATGATGATTGATAGAGCGAAATGGTAGCCGCCGTTTTAGGGCTTGAACTGTATTGGTCATGGCCCTAAGTCGGCCAAGTGCCGTTAGTCGCTAGAAAACGGTCGGCTTTGGGGCCATAGCTCAGCTGGGAGAGCGCTTGCATGGCATGCAAGAGGTCAGGGGTTCGATCCCCCTTGGCTCCACCAAGTCCTCTACTGCAACCACAAAGTTCGGCATGTGAAGCGGCAAGGCGGATCGGAGGCCAATACTCCTCCCGCCGACGTCTTCGATCCGACTTCTCCACGACTCTTGCGGGCGGTCACTGTCGCGCCTAACGTCGCGTCGGCGAGTATTCTTGAGGGTACGTTGGACCAAAAAAGCGCATCCGAGCCTTACCGCGTTCTGGCGCGGAAATACCGGCCCGAGACGTTCTCCGAATTGATCGGTCAGGACGCTTTGGTTCGGACTCTTCGGAATGCCTTTGAAACCGACCGCATCGCACACGCGTTTGTGCTGACCGGCGTTCGGGGGGTCGGAAAGACAACAACAGCACGCATTCTTGCAAAGGGCCTCAACTGTATTGGTCCAGACGGAGCAGGTGGACAAACTGTCGACCCTTGCGGCGTCTGCGAGAACTGCCGAGCCATCTCGATGGGTCGGCATGTCGACGTTCTCGAAATGGATGCCGCAAGCCGTACCGGGGTTGGCGACATTCGCGAGATCACAGATTCGGTTGCGTTTCGAGCAGCTTCGGCGCGTTTCAAAGTCTACATTATCGATGAGGTGCATATGCTCAGCACCTCGGCGTTTAATGCGCTCCTCAAGACGCTTGAGGAACCGCCGGAGCATGTGAAGTTCATTTTCGCGACGACCGAGATCCGTAAGGTTCCAGTCACAGTGCTCTCTCGTTGCCAGCGCTTCGATCTTCGCCGGATCGAAACAGGGGAGATGATGATATTTCTGGACCGTATCGCGCAGCAAGAAGGGTGCGATGCATCCCAGGAAGCACTCGCCCTCTTGGCGCGGGCTGGCGATGGTTCTGTCCGCGATTCTTTATCGCTCTTGGACCAGGCAATTGCGCATGGGGCTGGCCATGTCGACGCAGCGACGGTTGCCGCAATGCTGGGACTTTCGGATCGCGGGCGCATTTTCGATCTTTTCGAGCTTGTTATGGCCGGGGACGCGAGGTCTGCACTTGCGGAGCTAGCATCGCAGTATCGCGATGGTGTTGATCCGCTTGCGATCCTGAAAGACTTGGCGGAGGTCACGCACTGGATCTCTATGATCCGTATCGCGCCAGAAAGTGCGAACGATCCGTCGATCGGACCGAGCGAACGAGATCGGGGATTAGAGCTCTCAAAACGCCTCGAAATGCGGGTGCTGACCCGCACATGGCAAATGCTCCTCAAGATACTCGATGAAGTTTCGCGAGCTCCAGATCCCATGATGGCTGCGGAAATGGCGGTTATCCGGTTGACGCATGTGGCCGACCTGCCAACCCCGGGGGACTTGGTTCGCAGGCTCACGGAGAGCGGGCCAAAACTCACGGAGAGCAGCGCAAAAAGTGAGATGAAGCCGTCTTCGGATGCAAGAGGCCGAAGCGCTACGGGCCCCACCAAGGGGGTGGCACCAGACTCAAGCCGCTCATCGCCTGCTGTGCAGCAAATCCATGTGGAGCGGTTCGCTCAGGCAAAGGTGTCCGAACAGGCTGTCGCTACAGAGACGATTGCGACCCAAGAGAATTCGGTCGCTGTGCGATTCCCAACGTTTGAAGATGTCGTGGCCTTAATCCGGGCGCGGCGCGATGTGAGCTTGTTGGTTGATGTTGAAACCGGCGTGCGGCTTGTTTCCTATGCTCCGGGTCGGATCGAGTTCGAGCCCTCAGAGGACGCCGCGCCCGATCTTGCCGCCCGACTTGCTCAAAAGTTGAAGCTTTGGACAGGCATTCGCTGGGGTGTATCTGTTGTTTCAACAGGTGGCGGTAAGACAATTTCAGAGGTTACGACAGCGCGTCGTGGCGACTTGTTTGCACGGGCAAGTGCACACCCGCTTGTCATGGCCGCGTTATCGGCGTTTCCTGAAGCTGCAATCAAAGACGTGCGTGCACCGTCGCTTTCGGACCCTTCCTCGGAGTATGGAGCAGACGGGACTCTTGCGGTGGAATCGCTTGACGCTGACACAGACGATTGGGATCCATTCGATCCTTTCTCAGAGGAGAAGTGAGCTATGATTAAGGGGCTAGGGCAGCTTGGCGATATGGCCAAGATCATGAAGCAAGCTCAAGAAATGCAGACGAAAATGGCCGATGCGCAGAGTCGGCTCGACGAAATCGAGGTGGTTGGCGAGGCGGGGGCCGGACTGGTTCAGGTGACCTCTACCGCAAAAGGGGCGGTCAAAAGACTGTCGATCGATCCCAGCTTGTTTACACCTGATGAGCGCGAAGTTGTGGAGGATCTGATTGTTGCGGCGATTCAGGACGCGCAATCGCGGGCGGCAGAGGCTGCTCAACAGGAGATGGGAAAACTTACCGAAGGTCTGGAGCTTCCGCCCGGTATGAAATTGCCATTCTGACTTCCGCAGAATTGTGATGCAGCAGGCCGGGGACGGCAGCTCTGTCGAGCGCCTTATTGCGATTATGGCGCGCTTGCCCGGACTGGGCCCGAGATCCGCCCGCCGCGCCGTGCTGTCGATGATAAAACGGCGCACGATGCTTCTTGATCCGTTAGCAGAGGCCCTCACCGAAGTCGCCGCCACCGTCCGGAACTGCTCTGTTTGCGGAAACATCTCCACGCAGGATATTTGCGAGATTTGCGCGGACCCAAAGCGCTCTTCAGCCGAGATAAGTGTCGTTGAGAGCGTCGCGGACCTCTGGGCGATGGAACGCGCGGGTCTCTTTCGGGGGCGCTACCATGTGCTTGGCGGTGTCCTGTCTGCTCTCGATGGAGTTGGTCCGGAAGCACTCCGGATCCCTGATCTGTTGGAACGGATCCAGCGAGAAAACGTGACGGAAGTGATCCTTGCGCTCAATGCGACGGTCGATGGCCAGACGACAGCGCACTACATCGCTGATCAGGTTGAGCCGCTTGGTGTCCGTGTCACAACCTTGGCCCAAGGGGTGCCCATCGGCGGTGAACTTGACTACCTTGATGACGGAACGATTGGAGCGGCGCTTCTTGCGCGCAAATCGGTTTGAGGCCTTGTTTGGAAGCGTTGCTCGGCCTCGATAGGTCGATTTGACAGTCTTACCAGGTAAATCTGACCTGACAGGCAGATTAGGATGTGGGGAGGGCGCGACCGGAGATCCGGGAGGCAATCCGGTCAGCAAGGATCTCAAGAGCCCTGGAATGAGCTGCAACGAACGCAACGTAGCTCACATCACTGGTCGGAACATCGATCTGAAAACGATCCGACGCCGAAATCGTTCCCTCACGCGCTCTGAGAATGAAATACTGGCCCCTAAGTGAAACTGTTCCGCCAAGAGTTCCGATAAATTGGTCGACGGCTACCTCGACGCGATAAACCGGTTCCTGGGAATAGGCAGGCCAGGGATCAGTTGCGACGAGAGAACCAAGTCTGAGCGCCAGTGCTTCCGAGAAATGCCGAGTGACAGCCCGGCGGGGCTCATCGGCCCAATTCGCGTCCCGGTCAAGCGCTAACACCCCGTTATGCTGTAGAGAGGGGATCTCAACGGCCTGCGCGTAGGATGGCAGATTAAAATCGGTGACGACGACGCTTTGCGATGGTGCGAGACTCCGCATTGCTGTGGGCGATTGTGCAGGCAGAAGATAGTAGTCTGGCGCCGCTCCACACCCGACGAGCACGAATATAGGTGCAAGCATACAGACCCAATTCTTCAACCAAGGCAAATTCATACTACCTTCCAAAAATCACAGCATTCGGGCGTCGTTCCAGCTCGCGCGTCAGGGATTCGATCGCGCGGGCTGCATTTCGCGCTTCAGTCAGAAGGATCGTCAGCTCGCGACTGATGACGGAATTTGGGCCAAAAGAGGCGATTGCCGCATCTGCCTCCGCCAAGGTCTGATTGAGTTGCGCGGCGATAGCCGGGAATTGCTGGGCGGCTTGCTCGAGAGCGGCCGACGCTTCCGCGGCAGAGGCGAGCGTGGCATTTACATTTTCAACGGTTCCACCCGATCTTAACTCCGCCAGAGTTGCCTCCAATTGTTCCAGGGTTGCGGACAAGCGCGGCGGGACGTCCTCGATCCCACTGGTCGCCAGCAGTTCGTTCGTCGTGTTGACGAGATCGGTCGATGACTCCACCAGCGTGTCAAGCGGAAGGGCCGCGGCGGTGTCACTGACCTCCCGGAATGATGAAAGTAGGGCGGGAAGGTCCTCGCTTGCAGTCGAGACGTTTTGCAACACCGTATCAGCTTCGCGGATGAGCAGATCTATCTGCTCCGCGAGGTTCGCTGCCGCAACGTCCTCCGATATCGCCCGAAGTGAGCCGACCGTTGCGCTCGTATTCTCAATCAGGCCGCTTTCGCGCAGGTCACTGATTGTGCCGTCGATATCATCCAGCACGACCGCGAGGCGTGGAGGAAGCTCGTTGAGCCCGCTTTCCCGGACGAATTCGTCGGTTGAATTGACCAGATCGGTGGCCGACGACACGAGCTCATCCAACGGCAGTTGGGCGGCATTATTGGAGACATCCCGAAAGGACGTAAGAAGGGTGGGCAACTCGTCGGACGCAACCGATAGTGACTTGAGCAGCGTCTCGGCTTCGGAGGTCACACCATAAATTTGATCTGCGACCTCCATCGCCGCGACCTGATCCGCGACGTCTCTGAATGCAGCTACGGTCGCATTTATATTGTCGACAAGATCGCTGTCGCGCAGTTCGGAGATCATTTCACCGATGTTTCCGGGTGCGTTCCGGAATTCTTCGTCGGTGATCAGCGCATTCACGTTGCCGATCAGGGAAATTATGCCGTCCATGACCTCACGGATCGGCAGTGATGTCACCTGATCAACGAGACCCCGTGCCGAGCCCATGAGATCGGACTCTTCCAAAGGCACTGTCGGAACCAAGGGCGGCGCGCTTTCGCGATATGTGAGCGTGGCGGGCGTCGCCTGCGGGTCCTGCACGATGTCGATGAAGAGGGCAGAACTGAGGATCCCCGCGCGCGAGAGCCGCGCGCGCATACCGCGCTCGATCCCCGCTTGCACGATGGCCAGGGTTTCGTCGCGCGCATCGTCGCCCAGAGCTGCGATCCCTAACCGATCTGGAAACAGGTTGAACCTTGTTTCAAGATCGACGCCCGGCCCGTCCTCTCGCTCGACCACGCGCGCCTGGAGTGCCGCGACTTCACCGACCTTTACGCCATGGAATTGAACGTCGGCGCCGGGCTCCAAACCGCTGATGGTTCCCTCGAAGATAGCTGCAAGTTCTACTGGAGGCGCACCGCCCTCGAGCTCCGTAAGGAGCTGAGAGCGCGCAGCATTTTCCGAGACGTAGACTTGAAAGACGTGGTTTTCCGATATCGGACGACCGCCCGAATTGATCGTATCAAACGCCAATCCGCCTTGGATGAGCGAGGCGATGCTGTCGACCCGGAGTGACGCACCCGCCGCACTTAGATCGATCGAAAACCCAGACGCATTCCAGAACCGCGTTTGGGTGGTGAGGCGCGCATCATTGGGGGCATCGACGAAAGCCGTGACCATAACGTCGCCCGCGCCCGTCAGCTCTACCTCCTCAACTCGACCAACCCTTATCTGCTTGAATAGGATCGGCGCACCAATTCCAACAGACCCACCTGTCGGTGAGCGCAAACGAATGCGTGTGCCAGGCGCGTCCAAAGGGGTCAGTGGCGGGTTCTCCAGGGCCACAAAGTCTCTTGCCGGTCTGCCGATTACAGCATCCCAATCCCCTTCGATGTATGCGCCTGACAAAACGGTGCTGAGGGCTGAGATGCCCTGTGGGCCCACACGAGCGTTCACGAGCCAGAACTCTGAGTCGCTATCGACGTATCGAGAGATGTCCTTTTCCAGGCGCACGCCTGCGATGACTCGGCTGAGGTCTTCGGTAAAACTCAGCGTCTCTACAATCCCGACATCGAAGTTCCTAAACTTTAGCTGGGTCTCCCCCGCAACGATCCCCTCTGCGGAGGCGAACTCAATTTCGATAAGCGGGCCGCGAGAATTGTAGGCGTTCCAGGCGATCCCAAGGGAGATGACGACCGCCGCGATGGGGATAAGCCAGATCGCAGAAATCCGACGCCGTCCGCTGCTACTTGATTCGACGTCAGGCTTTGCCGGTGCGCGATCAGTCACGTGCGGTTTCGTCCCCCTCGGTTTGATCCCAGATCAGCCGCGGGTCCAGCGATAGCGCGGAAACCATTGTAAAGGCAACAGACAGCGCAAAGAACACGGCGGCGATGCCAGGCTGGAACGCCATCACGAAGCCAAGGTTCACCAGCGCAACCAGAATTGCGACGACGAAGACATCTATCATCGACCAGCGGCCAACAAATTCAACGATTTCGTAGAGAACGGTCCGTTGGTGATGCGAGAGGCGACTATGGCGCCCGATTGAGACGGCCAGATATCCAATCGCGAGAAATTTCGACACCGGGATCATGACGGACGCAAAAAATACGATCCCGCCCACCAGATAAGCGCCATGATGCACGAGATCGACGACGCCGCCAACTATCGTAGAGCCGGTGGTCCGCCCCAGAAACTGCGTCTCCAGCATGGGGTATAGGTTTGCTGGAATGTAGGCGATCAGACCCGCAAGCCACCACGCCCAGACATATTCTAGGCTTCTTGGTCGACGCGGGTGCAGCTTTTCCCCGCACCGCGGGCATCGCTCCGGGCCAGGCATGCTCACATAGCCGCAGACCCCACATCCAATGAGGCCAGCTGACCGGGCGGTTAAGACAGGCTCTTCTGATCGATCAAGCGCCAAATCGTTTTCTCGCTCAGACTGGCCATTTCTAGCGCCACAATGAGGACAACCAACATCAATTCCCAAAAAGCTGGTCCCAGGCCAACCTTCGCGAGGCCCCCGATCTTTACAAGGGCTACGATGACACCCACCATAAAGACTTCCGCCATGGACCATGGCCTCAGATGGCTTGCAAGTCGAAAGGCCCATTTCGCTTCTGGCCGGGCGGCATAGCCCAGGCGGATGGGAACGAGCGCATAGCTCAGCATGATCGCCCTGGTGACCGGCAGCACCACGATCAGTAGCACAAGAACGAGTGCGAGCGGCGCGGTTATTCCCCGATCAAAAGCGAATGCCGTTTCGATCAAAGTGGTGGCCGAGGTGAATCCCGACGCGGAAATTTGCAAAAAGGGAAAAAACAGGGCTGAAAAGACCAAGACGACCGTGCCGAGCGCCCCGGCAAGGATCCGGTCAATTGCCCGGCCTGGGCCGCGGAGCAGGGTTGCTCCGCAGCGTACGCACCGGATCCGACCGTTGTAAGGAATTTCTTCTGGAACTTCGTGAAGTGCGTCGCAGATCGTGCAGGCGATTAGTTCGGGCGCGCCCTTCGCGAGAAGTCTATCCGCGTCTGATGTTGATTGCATCCCGATCCTATCCCGGGCTCATCCCTCTCAGCTTCTCAGAGCGGCGGCGCAGCAGCTCAAGTGTGGTCAGCAAGAGGATCGAGATCGTAACAAGAAGGGTCGCGACCGCCAAGATCGTGGGCGAGATCTGCTCCCTCAGGCCGATGAACATCTGCCAGGGCAGGGTCTTCTGACCCGCGGAGCCGACGAAGAGGACCACGACGACTTCGTCGAAAGAGGTGATGAACGCAAACAGCGCCCCAGAAATGACGCCCGGCAAGATCAGAGGCATCTGTATTTTGAAGAAGGTGCGGACGGGGCTCGCGCCTAGGTTCGCGGCCGCGCGCACCAGGCTGCGATCGAAGCCCACGAGGGTCGCCGTCACGGTTATGATGACAAAGGGGATGCCAAGCGCTGCGTGCGCCAATACGACACCCCAGTATGTTCCTTGAATGCCGAGCCGGGAATAGAAAAAATACATGCCGGCTGCGGAGATAATCAACGGCACAATCATCGGCGAGATCAGGATTGCCATGATGGCGCTACGAAACGGCATGTGTGGTTGGCTGAGGCCAATCGCAGCCAAAGTTCCAAGGGTCACAGCAAGCATCGTCGCAACCGGGGCGATCCGCACCGAATTCCAAAGCGCTTGTTGCCAATCGTCATTGGTGAAGAAGTCTTCGTAGTGCTTGAGCGAATAGGCGGAGGACTCCAATGCGAGCATACCGCGCGTGAAGGTGAAGAAATCCTCTGCATTGAAGCTCAGCGGCACGATCACGAGGATCGGCATGATCAGAAAAAACAGGATTGCCACGCAAATCGCACGAAAGCCCCAATACCACAGACGTTGGCCGGGCGAGGCATAGGGGGGCAGGGCGGCCATCGCTAGTCTCCGTCTTTCAAGGTCAGGATCGCTTTCATAGACACGCCTATCCGAGCTTCACGTTGTCGATGCCCACGATCTTGTCGTAGACCCAATAAAGCACCAAGACGACCACCAGCAGCATACTCGCGAGCGCTGCGGCCAAGCCCCAGTTGAGCGATGAAGATATGTGATACGCGATGCGGTTCGAGATGAAGATCCCGCTCGTTCCACCAACGAGTTCGGGTGTGATGTAGTAGCCGATTGCCAGGATGAAGACGAGGATCGCGCCTGCCCCGACGCCTGGGATAGTCTGTGGAAAGTAGACGCGCCAAAACGCCGTCCAATCCGTCGCGCCTAGGGATTTTGCAGCACGCATGTATGACGGCGGGATCGTCTTCATGACGGAGTAGAGCGGCAGTATCATAAAGGGCAGCAGGATATGCGTCATCGCGATGATCGTGCCCGTCGCGTTGTTGATCATGACCAACCGTCCCGCATCGCTGATCAGTCCGGACCAGACAAGAAGATCGTTGATCACACCCTGCTGCTGGAGAAGGATCTTCCAAGATGCTGTCCTGACCAGAAGTGAGGTCCAAAATGGCAGAAGGACGAGGATCATGACCAAGTTGGACGTGCGCAGTGGCAGAATGGCGAGCAGATACGCGATAGGATAGCCCAGCAGAAAACACAGGAACGTGATGGCGAGGCTCATTAGAAGCGTGCGCCAAAACAGCTTCAGATAGATGCGCTGGTTCTCGTCTTTCAGAACCGGCCCGTCCGCCGACTTTGTCATGTCGACTGCATTGAGCATGTATCCGTCGGTGTAATTCCCGGAATATAGCTTGATGGTTTCCCAGTTCGCTGGGTTGGCCCAATCGCTATCGATCTCGGCAAAAGCAGCTCTCAGGTCGATGACCGGAAGCGACGAGACTTGTGAGAGAGCATTTCTTAGAAGTTCAGCATAGGGACCCTCATAAGACTGAATGCCCGCGCTCAGATCGGGGTTTTGAAGGTCCTGAGCAAGTGCGAAGAACACGGCTTCCCAAGGCTCTTCCTCCGCCACAACATCGTCGTCCTCGATCACGGTGAAGACGGCAAATGCACTATACTCACGGCTTGTGAGCGGGAGGATTTGGGCGATCTCTTGTGAAGGGATGAAACCGATTTCTCCGCTCATATCATCCGATGTTAATCGGTAGAGCCGAGTTCGGGCCTCGCTCAGGAGTGCCTGATCAGGCTCAGCGCCGCTGCCACCTGACATCATTTCGAACCAAACAGACGCCTCTTCCCAACGCGGATCTAGCGCAACGAGGGCGTCTTGATACTGTTCACCCACCTCATCGATGTCTCGGCCCGTTGAACGAAACAGCGAAGATAGACCGGGGCGTTCGTAGTTGAGGCGTGTGCCTAGCCGTGTGTGTTGCTTGGCTTCTGTCGCCAGAAACAGATCATAGTAGAGAGCATCAAATACAGGTTCGGGTGGCGCGTCTGATCCGTTCGCGTCCCAGTCCTGGAGCTGTTGAACCGTATTCGGTAAAGTATCCGGGACGATTTGATTTTCCACCGATCGAAACAGCATATCGCCGATCGGGAAGAGAAAGCTCATCAGAACGAAAATCAGCAATGGGGCGACCAAGGCGAGGGCCCGGAGTCGTTGCGCGCGGAGTGCGCGCTGGAGGCTGCGTTTGAGTGGCCTTCCATCTGCAGCGAGGACCGGACCGGGTTTGGTTTGCGCCTTAGGTTGCGCCTGGGAGCGGGTTGGCGTCGATGTCGGGCCTGATGCGGCCAAGCCGCCTGGTGCTATGGCGTCGGTCAAGGAGGCGCGCCTCTCGTTCTCTCTTGCGTCAGATCCGGGGCCAATTGCGGCCCCGGATGGTCTTCTATTGAATTACTGGGTCAACCAGACCTGGAAGCGCGCTTCCACATCGTCTTGATTGTCAGCCCACCATTCGATGTTGTTGACCAGATAGTTGTTCTGGTTTGCTGGGTTGGTTGGCATGTGCGGTGCCATCTCGATCCCGAGATCGGCATGGGTCGACACCAATGGCTGAGATGATGCGCGTGCAGGACCGTAGGAGATGTATTTTGCCTGATCGGCAAGACGCTGCGTGTCGGTCGCAAAGTTCACGAAGTGCATCACACGGTTCAGACGGTCTTCCGGAAGGTCCGCAGGCACGACCCATCCATCGAAATCAAAGACCTGCCAGTCCCAAAGCATTGCAACGGGCTGTGACTGCTCCTCGATCACCGAGAAGAGACGTCCGTTATAGGTCGACCCCATGACGACTTCGCCATCGGCCAAGAGTTGTGGCGTCTCCGCGCCAGCCGACCACCAGACGACCTCGTCCTTGATCGTATCAAGCTTTGCAAGTGCGCGCTCAACACCCTCGGGTGTGGAAAGGACGTCGTAGAGTTCGTCCTTCGTTACGCCGTCGCAGAGCAACGCCCATTCGACATTCTTCTTGGGACGTTTCTCTAGGCTACGCTTGCCTGGGAAGGTCGCGAGGTCGAAAACGGCACAGAGGTCCTCAGGGACGGCCCCATTCCAGTCTGCGACATCGGTCCGGTAACCAAAGGTTGTAGAGAAGACGATCTGAGGGATGAAGCAGTCGTTGAACAGCGTGTCGCCAAAATCATCCTCGACCGATGATCCGTCATCTCCAGGTTTCAGGACGTCATCGAACTCGACCTCCATCGCAAGGCCTTCGTCGCAGAGACGCTGCGCATCGGGCCCTTCGACATCGACAAGATCCCACGTCACGTTGCCGGCCTCGAACATCGCACGCAGTTTCGCGACAGCCTCATTGGAGCTTTCGTCCCAAGTGAAGTCTGTCTCGGTCATTTCGGCGTAGGGTTCGGAGTAGGCTTTCTGCTGCGAGTTCTGATAGGCTCCTCCCCAGGAGACGACCGTCAGGCCATCGGCGCAATCCTCGCAGGGCGGTAGCTCCTGGGCGAGAACGGCGGTGCCGCTGACCGTTGGTGCCAGCGCCAAAGCAGCAGCGCTGAGCCAGAACTTCATTTTCATCTTTTGCTCCTCAGATGATGGCATTTGCGAATGGTAAAGAAACCTTGGCCTGGCACTGCATGCAAGCTGCTTTATGCGGCATCAAGAGCGCGGCAATCCTCGGTATACCAGCCCACGCGTGTCTCTTCCCCAACTCTGAGCGAGGCATGCTGTGTGCTGTTGGGAACCTTGACGATAAAGTCGTCGCGCCCTGCGACCTTCATGCGGCATCGGATATGGTCACCGAGATAGATGAGCTCTTCCACTCGCCCTTGCAGCGCGTTTTGCTCCAGCTCTGCCCCAATGATGACACGCTCGGGGCGGATCGAAAGCATTGTTTTCTCGCCAACCGCACCACATCCAACCGCAACGGCGCCGACCTCAGCGCTCGCACCGTCGAGCATCACCCGCGCTGTTTGACCGTCAATCCCTTTAACCTGTCCTGTAAGTTTATTGTTCTCACCAATAAACTGGGCCACGAAGGCATTCTCCGGACGCTCATACAGTGTTGGCGGGTCGGCAAGCTGCTGAATGACGCCATCATTGAAAACGGCGACTCTGTCTGACATCGTGAGCGCTTCAGACTGGTCATGCGTCACATAGACCACAGTGATCCCAAGTGACTCATGCAGACTCTTGATCTCATACTGCATGTGCTCGCGCAGCTGTTTGTCGAGGGCGCCGAGCGGCTCATCCATCAAGACAAGGTCAGGCTCGAACACGAGTGCGCGGGCGAGTGCAATCCGCTGTTGCTGGCCGCCCGATAACTGAGCTGGCCGTCGACCCCCAAAAGCGCCCATTTGGACCATGTCCAGAGCACGCGTAACTTTCTGCTCGCGCGTTGCCTTATCTAGGTTTCGAACTTCGAGTGGAAACGCCAAATTCTCGGCAACCGTCATGTGCGGGAAGAGCGCATAGTTCTGGAACACCATCCCGATGCCGCGCTTATGCGGAGGGATATTGTTGATGGGCTTGCCAGCCAGCCGAATTTCGCCGTGCGTCGCCGTTTCGAAGCCAGCAAGCATCATCAGACACGTAGTCTTGCCGGAACCCGAGGGCCCGAGCATCGTCAGAAACTCGCCTTTTCCAATGAAGAGATTGAGGTCTTTTACGACGAGCGTTTCGCCATCGTAGCTCTTTTGCACTTGTTCGAAAGAAACAAACGCATCGTCGCGTTTTGCGGCAGCCATTCCCCACCCGTGTCTGACCATATGCCGGAGCATATTCACTGCTCGAAGGGTAAGCACAAGCTTGCATGTGATGCAAATGCTGTCTGTTGGGAATGACCTTAAGCCCGTTCAGATGATTGCAGAGTCACTTATCTGACCAGTCTGTTTGTTGTTTGCGCATCTGTTCGGCCAACGTGCACTTTGAGCCGAGGGAATTCCGAACTCTTCTGGTCCTGCATCCGCATCTTGCCATGCGAAACGGAAATCATTTTAGTGGGGTAAGAATGATCGGGGAGCGGGTCGATTCAAACATTTAACGAGATGTATGACGGTGAGAGTGTGCGTGCGGCTTACGCGGAGCTGAAGCAATGGGTAGATCGTACACCACCGGACGAGATCACGCAGAAAAAACTCGACGCGGAAGCGTTGTTTCGGCGTATTGGCATTACTTTCGCGGTGTATGGTGAGGGTGGGGATGTCGAGCGTCTCATTCCCTTTGACATTATGCCCCGCGTTTTCACCGAGGCAGAATGGCGAAAGCTTGAGAAAGGCGTAAAACAGCGCGCTCGCGCCCTCAATGCATTCCTTTATGATGTCTACCACCGGAGTGAGATTATACGAGCCGGGGTCATCCCGGCGGATCTAGTTTTTCACAACGAGGCCTTCGAGCCGAGCGTCGTCGGGATCGATCCACCTGCGAACGTTTACAGCCATATTGTCGGGATCGATCTGGTTCGAACCGGACCCGGCGACTTTTTTGTCCTGGAAGACAACTGCCGCACCCCTTCTGGTGTCAGCTATATGCTGGAAAACCGTGAAATCATGATGCGGATGTTTCCGGATTTGTTCCGCTCGATGCGGATTATGCCCGTTGACGACTATCCAAACCTTCTTAGGCGCACCCTCGCGTCAGTTGCTCCTCCAAAGGCGCAAGATGTCCCCGTAAGCGTGTTGCTCTCCCCGGGGTCATTCAATTCCGCCTATTACGAGCATTCATTCCTTGCAGATCAAATGGGAATTGAGCTGGTCGAGGGCCAGGACCTCTTCGTTCAAGGCGATTTCGTCTATATGCGCACGACGGAAGGGCCAAGGCGCGTCGATGTGATCTATCGCCGGATCGACGACAGCTTTCTCGATCCGCTGTGCTTCAGACCCGACTCGATGCTCGGGGTGCCTGGATTGATGAACGTTTACCGGTCTGGTGGGGTCGCGATCGCTTCAGCACCAGGTGCCGGTGTCGCCGATGACAAGGCGGTCTACACCTTCGTACCCGAAATGATCCGCTTTTACCTCGGCGAAGAACCGATCTTGAACAATGTGAAGACTTGGAAATGTGCTGATCCCAAGGACCGAAGATATGTCATCGAGAACCTGAAGGATCTCGTTGTGAAGGAGGTTCATGGCTCTGGGGGCTATGGGATGCTGGTTGGGCCAAAGTCGACAACCGAAGAGATCGCCGCCTATGCCGAACGCATCAAAGCCGCCCCCGAAGACTTCATTGCTCAGCCGACATTGGCGCTTTCGACATGCCCGACATTCGTCGATGAAGGAATCGCTCCCCGACATGTAGATCTCCGCCCCTACTGCCTCGTCGGTCGTGAAGTTCATCTATGCCCTGGGGGGCTCACCCGTGTTGCGCTCAGAGAGGGTTCACTTGTGGTAAATTCCAGCCAGGGTGGCGGCGTGAAGGACACTTGGGTGTTGGCGGATTAGGGGGAAGGGATGCTCAGTCGGACAGCGGAGAACCTCTACTGGATTGGCCGCCACATGGAGCGTGCCGAGACGATGGCGAGGCTCCTTGAAGTTGGATACCGGATGGCGCTGATGCCCTCGACGGGTGCTGGGTATCGCAGTGAATGGGCATCGCTTGTCTCCGCTGCCGGATCCGCAGACGGTTTCGTTGAAAAATACGGCGATGGCTTTCGCCAAAGGGATGTCGAGTCCTGGCTCTTCTTTGACCGAGACAATGGTTCGAGTGTGATCTCATGCCTTGAAACGGCGCGCCAAAACGGGCGGGCCGTGAGAACTGCCCTCACGTCAAATATGTGGGACTCATTGAACGTCGCTTATTTGGAGATGCGCGAACTGGAGCGCCGCCCGCGTTCTTCTGCACCACTTCCTGAGCTTTGCGACTGGACGACGCGCAAGTGCGCGATGCTGCGTGGCTTCACCGAGACCACCCATCTCCAGAACGACGGCTACGATTTTCTCAATATTGGCAGCTACCTAGAGCGTGGTGACAATACAGCGCGCCTGCTCGACGTGAAATACTATGTATTGCTTCCGACAATCGATATGGTCGGCGGCGGCGTTGATACGTATCAATGGACAACTCTGCTGCGAGCGCTCTCGGCTTTTAGGTCTTTTCACTGGACCTATGGCAGCGAATACAATCCGCGCAAGATCGCACATTTTCTTATTTTGAACAAATCCTGTCCTCGGTCCCTTCTACATTGCCAAGTCAAAATCGGCTACCATCTCGACCGGTTGGCGCGGGCCTATGGAAGCTCGGTTCTCGCCCATGAGAGACAACGCAAACTTCTTGGAGAACTGGCAGAAGCAAAGGTTGAGGACGTGATCCATGAGGGGCTGCACGAGTTTCTCACGCGCTTCATCAATCAGAATGCGGCGCTCAGTCTCGATGTCTCCGATGGCTACCTATTTGGAGCGAATTGAATGCGTCTGAGTGTGCACCACAATACAGTCTATGCATTCGAAGCGCCCATGCGTTTCGTGACGCAAAGCCATCGCCTCACGCCTGCAAGTTCGCAAGGACAGAAGGTCGCCTCCTGGTCGATCGATGTGAAGGGAGCCGATTTTGGGGCGGCATTCACGGATGGTGGTGGCGATCTTGTGACCACAATGACCATGGAAGGTCCGGTGTCGCGTATTGAGGTTGTCGTTTCTGGAACTGTGGAAACATCCGATACCTCTGGAGTGCTCCGGGGCCATTCAGAGACAGTTTCTCCACGCTGTTTTTTGCGTGAAACGAAAGCAACCAAGGCAAGCCCAGCGATTCGCGCGCTTCTCGAAGCATGCCTCAGGGAAGTCCAAAGCGAAGGAGACCTCGCACGTGCGCATGCGCTTTGCGACTGCGTCGCCCAAGAGATCGTCTACCGTCCCGGAACAACCCATGCGCATTCAACAGCCGCTGAAGTGGTAGAGGCAGGAGAAGGTGTCTGCCAGGATCACGCGCATGTTCTGATTTCGCTGGCTCATCTTGCTCGGATGCCGGCGCGCTATGTCACGGGTTACCTCCTCGTCAATGGCGAAGAAGGCGCTGCCGGTGAAGCGAGCCATGCCTGGGCTGAGATCTTCGTAGAGGGGCTGGGCTGGGTCGGTTTCGACGCCTCCAATGCGACGTGTCCCGACGAGAGGTATGTTCGCTTAGGATCTGGCCGCGATGCGATCGAGGCTGCGCCAATCCGTGGTGTGTCCCGTGGTGGCGGCGGCGAGGCGATGGACGTCTCGGTGAAGGTTGCTGCCCAGCAATAAGGGGTAGCCGGAGGCGTCACGATCATGACCTATTGCGTTGGCCTGCGGCTCAATTCCGGGCTCATTATGCTCTCCGACACCAGGACGAATGCCGGTCTGGACAACATATCTGTGTATCGAAAGATGTTTACTTTCGAGGTGCCGGGTGAGCGCGCGATGGTACTCCTGACTGCTGGAAATCTCTCGATTACGCAGACGGTGATTGCCAAGCTCCGCCATGCGATAGGCGATGAAGAGGCGGAAGAGCGCTCAATCCTGCGCGCGGAGAGCATGTTGGATGTGGCTGAGACAATCGGCAGCATCCTCAACAGGGTGAGCGTCGAGATAAACCTGAAGATGGGGAGTATGAGTCAGTCCGCGACGGCATCAATGCTTTTGGCAGGCCAGCGGAAGGGGGGATCGCCGCGTTTGTTCCTCATTTATCAGGAAGGCAATTTCATCGAGGCAACGGCGGACACACCATACCTTCAGATCGGCGAGCACAAATACGGCAAACCGATCCTAGACCGCGTCGTATCGCCTGAGACGAGCCTTGAGGATGGCCGGAAAGCCGTACTCCTGTCGATGGACTCGACACTCAGATCTAACTTGTCGGTCGGCATGCCGCTCGATCTTGCCGTGATCGAGACCGATCAGTATTGCATCAACTCGGTTGAACGTATCGAGGCTGGGGATCCACACTTTTCTGCTATGTCCGATGCTTGGAGCCAAGTTCTGAGGGAAGGATTTGCGAGTTTGCCACAACAGCAGGGGTGCTGGGCCGAGTAGCATTAACTGACCTGATCTAAAGCTCCGGCATCCTTCAGAATTTATCGCGGCGCTCCTCTTCTTTTGACCTGGGAAGATCTGCAGCTTGATCGACCAGTGATTTAACCAATCGCAATAAAAGGGTGGAGATCGCGCGATTTTGTTGGCACGTTAGCGATGGTGCGGTCAGCGTCGTCGCTTGGTTGGCTGTGCGCGTGGGGCGTGTGATCATATAGACGAACACGGAATCTGGCTTCACTGGAGGTGGGTGTATGGACGCGTTTTTGTCCCGGTTTCGGGAGAATGTGGGTCGGTTTTCGGACAAGGTTGCGGTTTCGGACCGGGATCGGTCTCTGAGCTATTCGGAGGTTGAGGCGGAATCGGATCGGATCGCCTGG
>JBCDFS010000010.1:0-166214 GCA_039177645.1 Pseudomonadota bacterium
CGGCGCCAAGCCCGGCGGCGGCACCCGCGCCCGCCGCCGCGCCGCCCCCGGCTGCGGCCGCCGCTGGCCCGGGCGCGGTTGCGAGCCCCCTGGCCGGGACTGTCGTCAGCATCGACACCTCCGTGGGCAAAGCGGTGAAAGCGGGCGAGACCCTTCTGGTCCTTGAAGCCATGAAGATGAACACCGTGATCGGCGCGCCGCAGGACGGAACGGTCAGCGAAATCCACGTCACCCCAGGCGCAACAGTGACCGAAGGCCAGCCCCTGCTCACACTCGCCTGACGCCAGCGTCACGAAGGGATTGATTCTATGGAACACGCCCCTGCGGATACAGCCACCGAGGAAGTCTCCAAGCTATTTCAGCTTTGGGAGATGACGGCGGTCGCTGACGTCACCTGGCAAATGGTAGGTATGTGGATCATCATCTGCGGGCTGTTCTACCTGGCGGTCTACCGCCAGTTTGAGCCGCTGCTCCTGATCCCGATCGCCTTTGGCGCCTTACTGGCGAACCTGCCCACCGAGGGACTGGTGAATCCACCGGGCGAGGACCATTCGGGCGGGCTCTTCCACTATATCTCCTTGGGCGTCGAATATGAGATCTTTCCGCCGCTGATCTTTCTGGGCGTCGGCGCCCTCACAGATTTCGGGCCGCTCATCGCCAATCCACGAACCTTGCTTCTGGGCGCGGCGGCGCAATTCGGCGTCTTCGCGACGTTTCTAGGCGCCGTGCTCATCGGGTTCGCGCCGATGGAAGCGGGTGCCATCGGGATCATAGGCGGCGCTGACGGACCGACCTCGATCTTCCTGGCCAACAAGCTCGCTCCCGACCTGCTCGCCCCGATTGCAGTTGCGGCCTACAGCTACATGGCGCTCGTGCCGCTCCTGCAACCGCCGATCATGCGCGCGCTCACCACGGAAGAAGAGCGCAAGATCCGCATGAAGTCGCTCCGCACCGTGTCACGGCTCGAAAAGCTGATCTTCGCAGCCCTCGTGACCGTCGTCGTCATCCTGCTTGTTCCAGCTGCCTCGGCGCTGATCGGCATGCTGATGCTGGGCAACTTCCTGCGCGAAAGCCTCGTCACCGAACGGCTCACCAAAGCCGCTCAAAACGAGCTCATCAATGTGGTCACGATCTTCCTCGGGACATCCGTTGGGATCACCATGACCGGAGAGCGCTTCCTGACGGCATCGACCTTGCAGATCCTGGCGCTCGGCGTCGTCGCCTTTGGGATTGCCACCGCCGCAGGCGTGCTGATGGCCAAGGCGATGAACGTCTTCAGCCGGGAGAACAAGATCAATCCGCTGATCGGCTCTGCAGGCGTCTCCGCTGTCCCCATGGCCGCCCGCGTGAGCCAGGTCGAAGGCCAGCGCGCAGACCCGGGCAACTTCCTCCTTATGCATGCGATGGGTCCGAATGTCGCTGGCGTCATCGGGACAGCCGTGGTCGCGGGCTACTTCATCGCCCAATATGCAAACTGACGGATCGCGGGCCGGAGCCTCTCGCTCTGGCCCGAAGCTGACCTGGCTGCGATGGGCTCCTTTCAAGGGCCGGATAGCCCCTAGCTGAGGCCCGCCCTAGCCATCGCATCGCATCCGAAGCTCAAAGACCCAGTCGTTCAGGCTCAGATTGTCGTCGGCTGGAGGGCCGGTCAGAAGCGTGCCCGCCGCGTGGGCAAAATCACCTGTTCCGCCTGTAATCGCCCAGTCGACCGGTGCGCTGGAGCTCTGGTCTTCGTCGGAGGCATTCGGAAGCAGCGCCGTGACTGCGGCGTGGATCTCACCGTTGAGGAAATCGGCGGAGCCAACCGCTGTAATCGTATGCCCGCCTTCATCAGCGCCCAACACAGTCGTAACCACATGAAAATTGCCGAGATCGGAGCCGTCGGGAGCATGGATCCGCCAATTCAGAACGCGCCGGTCCCCAACGCGAGCGCCTTCCGCCACATCGCCCAGAAACGTGATGCTCTCATTTGTCATGAGCAGATCCTGGTCGGTGCATTCGAGCGAATCCGCAGCCTGCGCGGTCATCGCTGCGCCCCCAAAAACGGCAAATGCAATTGTCGCAATGATCCTCAAAGATGCCATCTGTAAGGCCCCCCCTATCTGTTGCTTGAGTAGACGCGAAACTACACGCGCTCGCTTTCCGATCAATAGCTCGGCATAACTGGCGACTGAGCCGAAGCCTTTAGAAACGAAAAAGGCCAGCTGCGCAGGCTGGCCTTACACCACGAGAAAACTCCGTCCAATCAGACGGTGGTGCAGATGTATTTCATCTCCAGGAACTCCTCGATCCCGTGGCGGCTTCCCTCGCGCCCCAGCCCTGACTGCTTCACGCCGCCAAAGGGTGCGACTTCCGTCGAGATGAGACCGGTATTGACGCCCACGATGCCGTATTCCAGAGCCTCCGCAACCTGCGTCACGCGGCTCAAATCGCGGGCGTAGAAATAGGCCGCAAGTCCGAAGATCGTATCGTTGGCCATCTCGACAACATTCTCGACAGTGTCGAAGCGGAACAACGGCGCCAGCGGCCCAAAGGTCTCTTCTTGGGCGAAGTCCATCTCGGGGGTCGCGCCCGTGACGATCGTCGGCTCGAAGAACGTGCCCCCAAGCGCATGCCGCTTCCCGCCCGCAAAGACGCTGCCTCCCTTGGACACTGCATCGGCAATATGCGCCTCAACCTTCTCCACCGCCGCTTCGTTGATCAGCGGGCCGAGCTGCGCGCCTTCGGAAAGCCCGTCGCCCACCTGCATCTTCGCAAGCGCCGCCGCGAGCTTCTCCGCGAAGGCCTCATAAACGCCGCTTTGGACATAGATGCGGTTCGCGCACACGCAAGTTTGGCCGTTGTTGCGATATTTGGAGATCATCGCGCCCTCGACCGCCGCATCGAGGTCGGCATCGTCGAACACGATGAAAGGCGCGTTGCCGCCCAGCTCCATGGAGCATTTCATCACCTGATCGGCGGCCTGGCGCAAGAGGATCCGGCCCACTTCGGTTGAGCCCGTAAAGGTCAGCTTGCGGACCTTCGGGTTCTCGCAAAACTCCTTGCCGATTTCCGAAGAGCGCGACGAGGGGAGGATCGAAAGAACGCCCTTGGGAATTCCGGCGCGGTCGGCCAGAACGCCCAGCGCCAGCGCCGATAGCGGCGTCTCCGCCGCAGGCCGAGCCACGAATGTGCAACCGGCTGCCAGAGCGGGAGCGGCCTTGCGGGTGATCATCGCGTTGGGAAAGTTCCACGGCGTGATCGAGGCCGCAACACCGATGGGCTGCTTGATCACCGTGATCCGTTTGTCCCGCTGATGCCCCGGGATCGTCTCGCCATAGACCCGCTTCGCCTCCTCGGCGAACCACTCGATGAACGAAGCGCCGTAGAGGATCTCGCCCCGCGCCTCGGCCCAGGGCTTGCCCTGCTCCGCAGTCAGGATGGTTGCCAGATCATCCGCAGATGCAACCATCAGCTCGAACCAGCGCCGCAACACCGTCGCACGCTCCTTGCCGGTCCAAGACGCCCAATCCTTCTGCGCCTCGTAGGCCGCATCGATGGCCCGCGCCGTCTCCGCCCGGCCCAGATCCGCGACCTCGGCGAACGCATCGCCGCGCGCCGGGTTGCGCACGGTAAACGTCGCGCCCTCATCGGCATCGCACCATTCCCCGGCAATGTAGGCCGCGGTGGCGAGCAGCTCGGGATCGTTCAGCAATCCGTAGAGTTTGGTATCGTTATCAAGCATCGGTGTCTCCCTAGATCCGGGTCGAATGGCTGCGGCTGTTCGAGCGCGTCATGAAGTGGTGGTATCCGCCAGCGGCGCGGCATCGAGCGCGCGGGCGGCCGCAGCGTCGAGCGGGGTTTGGGCTGTATTCAGAATAAAACCGAGCGTGGAGTAAAATCCGACCGTCGCCATTAAATCGAGCAAGCCGGGTCTGCCGACGAGATCCACAACTTCGCGCGAAGTCGCGTCCGAAAGTTGCGAACCGTCGAACAGCTCGTCAACTGCGCGCGCCAGGCAGGCATCGGCATCGTCCATCTCGCCCGGGTCGCCCCGCAAAGCTGCGATGCGCGCATCGCTCAGACCCGCCTCCCGGCCCCGAAGCACATGGTGCGACCACTCATACTCAGAGCCTAGCCGAAAACCTGTCCGCAGGATGACCACTTCCAAGAGCGCGGGGCCCAGCGCGGAGCGCGTGACGATATGCGCGCGCAGGTCGGACCAGGCCCGAAGCAGAGCGGGGTGATGCGCCATCGTCCGGTAGACATTCAGCGCCCCCGCGAAGCCTTGTTCCATATCGCTAATCTCTGGCGGCCAATCGCCTGAGAAGATCGGGTCGAGATCGAGGGAGGCGGGCATCTGCGATCTCAGGCCGCTTCCACGGCGTGCGTCGCGACGGAGATGGCGCCCTCAAGCTTATCGACCAACTCATCGAGTTGTGCGTCTTCGATGATGAAGGGCGGCGCGAGAAGCACATGATCGCCATGCTTTCCGTCAATCGTTCCCGACATCGGATAGCAAATCAGCCCGGCCTCGAACGCGGCCTTCTTGATCTTGGCGGCAACGCCTTGCTTCGGATCGAAGGGGGCCTTTGTCTCTCGGTCCTGCACGATCTCGATGCCCCGAAAGAGCCCCCGGCCGCGCAGATCGCCCACATACGGATGCTGGCCAAGCCGCTCGGTCAGCCGCGCCGAAAGCGCCTCACCTTGCGCCCGCACGCGCGGCAAAAGATCGCGGCCCAAGATGGCGCCCAGCACGGCGAGACCCGCCGCCGCGGCGGTTGGGTGACCGAGATAGGTGTGGCCGTGCTGAAAAAAGCCGGAGCCCGCGGCAATCGTGTCGTATATCTCGGCGGAACACAGCATAGCGCCAATCGGCTGGTAGCCCGCGCCCAAACCCTTCGCCACGCAGACAATGTCGGGCGCCACGCCATCCTGCTCGCAGGCAAAAAGGGTGCCCGTGCGTCCCATGCCACACATCACCTCATCGAGGATCAAGAGCACGCCGTAGCGATCACAGATCTCGCGCACCCGCTTGTAGTAGCCCGGCACCGGCGGCACCGCGCCTGACGTTGCACCGACAACCGGCTCGGCCATGAACCCCATCACGGTCTCGGGCCCAAGCCGCAGGATTTCCGCTTCCAGAGCATCCGCCGCGCGGCGGCCATAGGCTTCGGGGCTCTCGTCGTCGCGCATCAGCCGATACGCATAGCAAGGATCGATATGGCCCACATCGATCAGGAGCGGACCGAACTGCCCGCGCCGCCATTCGTTGCCACCCGCACTCAACGCCCCGATCGTGTTGCCGTGGTAGCTTTGCTTGCGTGCAATCAGCCGTCCACGGTTGGGCTCGCCTTTCTCGACATAGTATTGCCGCGCCAGTTTGATCGCCGCTTCCGCCGCTTCCGACCCGCCAGAGACGAGATACACCCGGTCGAGACCCTCTGGTGCATGCGCAACCAAAAGATCCGCCAGACCCTCCGCGGGTTGCGAGGTGAAAAAGCCGGTATGGGCAAAGGCGAGCGCATCGAGCTGCGCCTTGATCGCCGCGATAATCTCTGGATCTCCATGCCCCAAGCAAGAGACGGCGGCACCGCCGGATGCGTCGAGGTATCGCTTGCCGGACGCATCAATGAGGTAACAGCCCTCACCGCCCACAGCGACGGGCGGGATCTGGCGCGTATGGCGGGGGAAGATATGCGTCATCGGGCTTCCTCGGTATTGGGCCGCACCAATCTGCGCAAGGGGCTATGGGGGCCGGGATCATTCCGGCCACCAGTCTAACAGTCCGTGCCCCGTCCGCCAAAGGGCCTGCGAAGGGTAGGTCCCCGCACGCCCTTTGCCGTCGCGCTTTGGGTCTTACTCAGCCGCCTGAGCAACCTCTGCGCTCACCGCGTCGGCCAGCGCCGCCTCAAAGATATCCATCCCCTCGGCAATGATCGCGTCGGACGCCGTAAGCGGCACCATCACGCGGACCACATTGCCGTGCATCCCGCAGGGCAGGAGGATAAGGCCGCGCGTCAGCGCATGGGCGATCACCGACTTGGTGAGCGCTGCATCCGGCGTCGCCGTCTCAAAATCGGTGACGAACTCAACGCCCAGCATCGCGCCAAGCCCGCGAATGTCCCACATCCGGTAGGGCGCGACGCGCGCACCGATATCCGCGAAGCGCGCCCGCATGGTCTCCCCGAGCGCCGTGGAGCGGGCAAGGAGGCCTTCGGTTTTAATCGCTTCGATTGCCGCGAGCGCCGCGGCGCAAGCCACCGGGTTGCCGCCATAGGTGCCGCCAAGCCCGCCAGGGCCCATTGCATCCATCACCTCAGCACGCCCGACGACGCCTGCAACCGGGTAGCCTCCGGCCATGCTCTTCGCCACGGTGATGAGATCAGGGACAACGCCTGAATGCTCGATGGCAAACCAGCTTCCGGTGCGGCCAAAGCCCGCCTGGATCTCGTCCGAAATCAGCAAGATGCCATGCCGGTCGCAAATCGCGCGCAGCGCCTGCCAGAGCTCGGCGGGAACCGGCTGGTAGCCCCCCTCCCCCAAAACGGGTTCCAGGATGATCGCCGCGACACGGTCGGGCTGCGCATCCGTGAGAAACAGCATCTCAAGCGCCCGGATCGAATCAGCAACAGTGACCTGATCGCGGATACTGGGAAACGGCACGCGGTAAATGTCGCTCGGGAACGGGCCGACATCTTTCTTATAGGGCGAAATCTTGCCGGTCATGCCCAGCGTAAAGAGCGTGCGGCCATGATAGCCCGCGGTGAAGCCGATGATGCCGGGACGACCCGTTGCAACACGCGCGATCTTGACCGCGTTCTCCACCGCTTCGGCGCCACTCGTCACAAGAAGCGTCTTCTTCGGGAAATCGCCCGGCGCAAGCGCGTTGAGCTTCTCGGCCAGAGCCACATAGCCCTCATAGGGCACAACCTGGAACGACGTGTGGGTGAAGCGATCTTCCTGCGCCTTGGCCGCTGCCACGATTTTGGGATGGCAGTGACCGGTATTGAGAACCGCAATCCCGCCCGCAAAATCGATGTAGCGTTTGCCCTCGACATCCCAGAGCTCTGCATTCTCGGCCCGCTCGGCGTAGATCGGCGCTGCGGACGCCACACCCCGCGCGACGGCAGCTTCCCGTCGGGCCTGCAACTGGGCGTTGCTCCTGGCGACAGTCGGCTGAACCGTCACTGGAACGGTTTCGGCGGGCGCGGTTTTCGGAGCTGCTTTGGATTTCGCGGAAGCGGCCCGGGGTCTGCGGGCGACCTTTGAAGTGCTCATCTCTTGATTCCTCCTCTCAATCGAAGGCGATCAAAATAATTAATTTAAGATCATTATTCTTGTCAATTCCAATCGGCACATCGAGCAGCAATGAAAACGGAATACGCTGATTTTGAAGGCATTTACTGGGATAAGCATAAGCGAACGAGAAAATTGTGACATTTTGTGTTGACCAACAGCCCATTCCACAGCTTAATTTTCTGAAACGACCGATCAGTAGGGACATAGGTGGATATAGGCGGCAGACTCAAAGCGATGCGCGAAGCCAAGGGGTTGACGCAACGCGATCTTGCGGGTCGGGCCGGGCTTACGAATGGGGCGATCTCGCTCATCGAGCAGAACAAATCGAGCCCTTCGGTCGCTTCGCTCAAACGTCTTCTGGATGTCCTTCCCATGACCCTGTCGGAATTCTTCGCCGAGGTTGAAGAAACCGAAAACCCGAAATTCTTCTACAACAGTGATGAGTTTGTCGAGCTTTCGCCGGAAAAGGCCGGGCTCGGAAACGGGGCCGCGCGGGTGTCACTGCGTCAATTGGGCCAGGCTGCCCGGCACAGTTTGCAGATGCTGCACGAAACCTATCCGGCCGGGGCCGATACTGGCCCCGAGCTGATCAGCCATGCGAGCGAGGAAGCCGGCATCGTGATCGCCGGCATCATCGAAGTTACCGTGGCCGATCAGATCCGCGTGCTGAACCCCGGCGATGGCTACCTCTTCGACAGCCGTCTGCCGCATCGATTTCGCAATATTGGTAGCGAACCGTGCACGGTGGTGAGCGCCTGCACACCGCCAAGCTTCTGATGGCTCATAATCTGGTCAAAACACATGAAACAGCCCGTCAAGACGGCGTATTGGCCTTGTATGTCGCCAGAAAAAGTCAAGTTGTTACGTCAGATGGATTGTGCTCCTTTGGCAGGATCCATCACTCCGCAAAAACTCTAAGTCGCAGAGAGGGGAATTCCACATGAAAGCACTCAGCATCATTTCGATCACGACCGCGATGGGCCTGATGGCGTCGACCGCCATTGCCCAAGAGCGGTTCATCACGATCGGCACCGGCGGGCAGACCGGCGTCTATTACGTTGTCGGCCAGTCCATTTGCCGCCTCGTGAACCGCGGTTCGGAAGACCATGGGCTGAAATGCACAGCGCCCTCCACGGGCGGCTCCATCGCAAACATCAACGCCATCGCCGCTGGCGACATGGATATGGGCGTCGCGCAATCCGATTGGCAACACCATGCCTTCAACGGCACGTCCGAGTTTGACGGCAATCAGGTCGCAGACCTGCGCGCTGTGTTCTCCGTCCATGGCGAGCCTTTCACCGTTGTCGCACGCCAGGATAGCGAGATCGCGTCCTTCGACGATCTGTTCGGCAAGCGGGTGAACGTCGGCAACCCCGGTTCCGGCCAACGCGCCACAATGGCTGTTGTGCTCGATTCCATGGGCAAGTCCGAGGAAGACTTCGCGCTCGCCTCCGAACTGAAGCCTGCTGAACAATCCGCAGCTCTCGGCGACAACAAGGTCGACGCGATCATCTACACCGTCGGTCACCCGAACGGCTCGATCCAGGAAGCGACCTCCACTGTCGACGCCGTGCTCGTGCCCGTCACCGGTGAGGCCATCGACAGCCTGATCGAAGAGCGCGCCTACTACGCCAAGGCCACCATCCCCGGCGGTATGTATAACGGCACCGACGAGGACGTGGACACGTTCGGCGTCAAGGCGACATTCGTCACCTCCGCCACTGTGCCCGACGATGTCGTGTATACCGTGGTGAAGGAAGTCTTCGAGAACTTCGACCGCTTCAAGACCCTGCATCCCGCCTTCGCCAATCTCAGCGAAGAAGAGATGATCTCGGCCGGTCTCAGCGCGCCGCTGCATCCGGGAGCAGAGCAATACTACCAGGAGCGTGGCTGGATCGAGTAATCCTTCCGTCATCTCATTGACCAACGGCTCCGCGCGGGAGCGCGGGGCCGGCACGAAAAACGCCCGCCAAAGCGCCGCTTGAGCAACGGGGGAGCAGCGCTGGCCGGCTATAAGGGGACAGTGCTGTGAGTGACGACAAGCAATTCGAGACCGCCGCGGTCGAACAGGCCGGCGCCGGTCACGGGGGAATGAACCAGCAGGAACTCGATGAGTTGGTCGCCTCCGCCGATACCGGCGGCCGCGCTCCATCGGCTCCGATCGCCAGACTGATCATGGTCACGGCCATCGCCTGGTCACTCTTCCAGCTCTGGATCGCCAGCCCACTGCCCTTCATGATCGGCTTCGGGGTGTTGAACGACACCGAGGCCCGGTCGATCCACCTCGCCTTCGCGCTTTTCCTCGCTTACGCCGCCTATCCCGCGGCCCGCTCCCCAGTTCAGCTCGGACTGGCGGTTGGCGTCCCAGCGATCCTCTGTGTCCTCTTCATGTATGGCGCGAAAGTCGACACACCGACCTGGTGGATCCCGATTATAGGCCTCGCGGTGATCGGAGCGGTCCTGATGGGCTCGCCGAAAGATCGTGTGCCGCCCTGGGAATGGGGTCTGGCGATCGCAGGCGCGGTCGCCTCGCTATACATCTACTTTTTCTACGACTCGATCTCGACGCGGGTCGGCGCGCCGATCATGCAGGATTTCGTGGTCGCGGTGATCGGACTGCTTGTCCTGTTGGAAGCCACCAGACGTGCCCTCGGGCCAGCGCTGATGATCGTCGCCACCGTCTTCCTCGCGTATTCGTTCCTGGGTCCAATGATGCCGGGGATCATTGCTCATAAGGGTAACTCGCTCAGCGAAGTGGTGAACCACCAATGGATCACCACCGAAGGCGTCTTCGGCATCGCGCTCGGGGTTTCAACCTCCTTCGTCTTCCTCTTCGTTCTGTTCGGCTCGCTGCTCGATAAGGCCGGTGCGGGGAATTACTTCATCCAAGTCGCGTTCTCGCTCATGGGCCATATGCGCGGCGGTCCGGCAAAAGCCGCTGTCGTGTCGTCTGCCATGACCGGACTGATCTCGGGATCCTCCATCGCCAACGTGGTCACGACCGGAACCTTCACCATCCCGCTGATGAAGCGGGTCGGCTTCTCGTCGGAAAAGGCCGGGGCCGTGGAAGTGGCCTCCTCGGTCAACGGGCAAATCATGCCGCCGGTGATGGGCGCCGCCGCCTTCCTCATGGTCGAATACGTGGGCATCCCCTATTTCGACGTGGTCAAGCACGCCTTCCTCCCGGCGGTGATTTCCTACATCGCGCTCGTCTACATCGTCCATCTGGAGGCGATGAAAGCCAACATGCAGGGCCTGCCCCGCGCCTATGAGCCGAAGCCGCTTGTCGCCTGGCTGATCTCTCTGGCCTTCACCATCGCGGTGATCTGTGCGCTGTCCTTCGCCGTCTATTTCGGCATGGGCTGGATCCGTCCGGTCTTCGGCGACGCTGCGGGCTATGTCATCTTCGCAAGCCTCACGGCGGTTTATGTCGCGCTCATTTACGTCTCCAGCAAGGAGGCGCGGCTGAAGATGGAAGACCCCAACGCGCCGGTGAAAGCTCTGCCGCTGCCGGGTCCGACGATCCGCTCGGGGCTCCACTTCCTCCTGCCGGTGGTCGTGCTGGTCTGGGCACTGATGGTCGATCGCCTTTCGCCGGGTCTCTCGGCCTTCTGGGCGGCCTCGTTCATGGTCTTCATCCTGATCACGCAACGCCCCATCGAAGCCCTCTTCCGGGGTGAAGGCGATTTCGGCGGCGCAATCGTGCGCGGCATCCGCGAATTGATCGAAGGGCTGGAAGCTGGGGCGCGCAACATGATCGGCATCGGCATCGCAACGGCGACCGCTGGCATCATCGTCGGCGCCGTCAGCCAGACCGGTGTAGGATCGGCCCTCGCCGACGTGGTTGAGCTGCTTTCGGGCGGCAATATCCTCGCCATCCTGTTCCTGACCGCGGTCCTGTCGCTCATCCTCGGCATGGGCCTCCCGACCACGGCCAACTACATCGTGGTTTCCGCGCTGCTCGCCCCGGTGATCGTCACGCTCGGCCAGCAGAACGGGCTGATCGTGCCGCTGATCGCCGTCCATCTCTTCGTGTTCTACTTCGGGATCATGGCAGATGTGACACCGCCGGTGGGCTTGGCTTCCTTCGCGGCCGCGGCGGTCTCCGGCGGAGATCCGATCAAGACAGGTCTGGTCGCGTTCTTCTACTCGCTGCGCACGGCGGCCCTGCCGTTCCTCTTCATCTTCAACACTGAGCTCCTGCTCATCGATGTGAACTGGTTCCAGGGCATATTCGTCTTCATTGTCGCAACAGTCGCCATGCTCCTGTTCGCGGCGGCGACACAGGGCTGGTTCCTCACCCGCAATCGGATCTACGAATCCGTGCTGTTGCTGCTCATTGCCTTCTCGCTGTTCCGGCCGGGCTTCTGGATGGACATGATCGTGCCCCCCTTCAACTCCGTGCCGCCCGCGCAATTCGAGCAGGCGATGGCGGAAGTGGAGCCTGGGGACGATCTGCGCCTCACGATAGATGGACTCAATGCGGTCGGGGACCCGATTACCTTCACGGCCCTGCTCTCAGTGCCTGACGGAGCGACCGGGGCGGATCGCCTGATGGCGGCGGGGATCGAGACCATTGAGAATGACGGGCGCGTCATCATCGACAATGTGGCCTTCGGCAGCCCGGCCCAGGATGCAGGTCTCGATTGGGATCAGGAAATCGTCGAGGTGCTCGCCCCGGCAAGCCAGCCGCCGAAATACCTGATCTTCATCCCGGTGCTGGGCGTTCTTGCACTCGTGGTCATGATGCAGCGCCGCCGCATCACCCCGGTGCCAGCCCATGCCTGATTATGCCTGACGCGTCCTGCCTTTGGCACCGGCCATCGCTCAAATCGGGCGATGGCGCGAGCCGCCAAGGGCAGGCGGCGGCGCAGACCTGGCAATCTGCGCGCAATCTGTGGCAGGCTTGAGGCAGTCCACGTCCAGACGCCGCGAGGGGCGGGATAAGAGCAGACGAAAAACGGAGAAAAAGACCAAATGACACCCTTCGCGATTGCAGGCGTCCAAATGCATGTGGCGGCCCTGCATTCGAATGTGGAGGCCATGCGCCACCGCATCGACGTCCTGATGGCGCGGTTTCCTTGGACCCAAATGGTGCTGTTCTCGGAACTCGCGCCCTACGGCCCGCTCGACCGCTTCGCCCAGCCGATGCCAAATGAGGCAATCGATCAATTCAAGGAAGACGCACGCCGCTACGGTATCTGGATCATTCCCGGATCAATGTTCGAGAAGACCGAGGACGGGCGGATCTACAACACCGCTGTCGTGATCAATCCCGAGGGCGAGATCGCCGCGCGCTATTCGAAGATGTTTCCTTTCCGGCCCTATGAAGCGGGCATCTCGGCAGGGACCCAGTTCTGCGTCTTCGATGTGCCCGATGTCGGCCGTTTCGGCCTCTCGATTTGCTATGACATCTGGTTTCCCGAGACGACGCGCCAACTCACCAGCCAGGGCGTCGAGGTCCTGTTGCACCCAGTCCTGACAGGAACCACAGACCGCGACGCTGAGCTTGCAATTGCCCGCGCCACGGCGGCGCAGTTCCAATGCTATGTGTTCGATGTGAACGGGCTCGCTGCGGGCGGCGTCGGGCGCTCGCTGGTGGTCGATCCCTCGGCAACCGTCCTGCACCAGGCCGCCGGGCAGGAGGATATGTTCCCCATAGAGGTCGATCTCGACCAGGTGCGGCGGCAGCGCGAAACCGGCCTCAAGGGCCTGGGCCAGGTGCTCAAGAGCTTCCGCGACCGCGATGTCGATTTCAACGTCTACGACCGCACATCCGGCGTCGATGCCTATCTCGCCACGCTCGGGCCGCTTGAGACGCCGCGCCAGGGCTCCGCGGCCGGACTGAAGGCGAGCGATCCGAGAACAGCGCTTGGCTATACCGAAGAACCGGGGGTCACACCGCGAAATTTCTCGGTGTATCATGGAAAGACCGGGTCCGACTGAGATCCGGGCAGGAGCGACCGCAACGGTGTCGCCAAGGGAGGTGGGGAAATGAACGTGCATTCCACGGATAGGGAACTTCCGTCGATCCGGGATTACTACAGCGCGACGCAACTCAGAGCCGACCGCTGGAGCGCGCTCCGGGCGGCGTCGGAGGATATGTACCGGAATGGCACGACCGGACGGAATGGCAAGAAGCAGCTCGAGAGAGCCCTAACCTTGCTGGACGCGCTCGCCCCCATCGAATCCTATTGGGCCTTCCCGGGTGCAGCGGCGTTTGACCATCTCCGGCGCCTCCTCGATCAGGGCCATGTCGAGGACTTGGCCCTATCGGTGCGCCGGATTTCCCGCGCGCTCGCCTCGGGCGCCTACCGCCGCCGCAGCATCCCGCTCAATTCCAGCGAGATCGACAACGAAGACTATGAAGACGAAGCCTCGCTGGCGCCGGAGGCGCGTGCCCTGGGCAGACCCTATTTCGAGGTCCTGATCGTCGATGACGTGGCGGAGCAACAGGCCCGGTTTCTGCGGTCGAGCCTGATGCGGATGCGCCGGGCAGAAGATTCGTTCATCTACGAATCCGTCGTCGTGCCATCCTTGGAAGACGCCCTGATCGCGATCCTGTTCAACTACAACGTTCAGGCCGTCGTGGTGCGACCGGGCCTCAGCCTCAAGTCGCTCAACAACCTGCCGATCCTTGCGCCCTATGTCTCCCATCTTGGAGAGGGCGAGGAGGTGGATTCCATCGACCCCACCGAATACGGGCCGGAAACCTGCCGTCTCATAGCCAAGATTCGCCCGGAACTCGACGCCTATCTGGTCACCGACCGTTCGGCGGAGGATATTGCAGGGCGCGATCTCGGGCGTTGCCGAAGGGTCTTCTACAACCAAGAAGACTTCCTCGAACTGCACCTCAACATCCTGCGCGGTGTGAATCGACGCTACAAAACGCCGTTCTTCACCGCGCTGAAGGACTATTCCAAGCAACCCACCGGCGTATTCCACGCGATGCCGATCAGCCGCGGCAAGTCGATCAGCCGCTCGCACTGGATCCATGATATGGGCGCCTTCTATGGCTCCAATATTTTCCTGGCCGAGACCTCCGCCACGTCCGGCGGCCTCGACAGCCTCCTCGAGCCCAAGGGCCCGATCAAAGAGGCGCAGGAACTGGCCGCCCGCGCGTTCGGCGCGAAACAAACGTTTTTCGCCACCAACGGCACCTCCACCTGCAACAAGATCGTCGTGCAGGCACTCGTGCAACCCAACGACATCGTGCTGATCGACCGCGACTGCCACAAATCGCACCATTACGGGATGGTCCTGTCCGGCGCGCGGGTCGTTTACATGGACAGCTACCCGCTGCACGAATACTCGATGTATGGCGCGGTGCCAGCACGCGAGATCAAACACCACCTGTTGAAGCTGAAAGCGGCCGGAAAGCTCGACCGTGTGCGCATGGTCCTGTTGACCAACTGCACCTTCGACGGGCTCGTCTACGACGTCCAGCGGGTGATGGAAGAGTGCCTCGCCATCAAGAAAGATCTGATCTTCCTCTGGGATGAAGCCTGGTTCGGCTTTGCGTATTTCAGCCCGGTCTACCGGCAGCGGACGGGCATGGGCGTCGCCAACACCCTGCGCGAAAGCCTCCGAACGCCCAAAGCAGCGGAAGCCTGGAAGGCTCAGCAGGAAGCGCTCGAAGGCGCCGATGAGGAGACCCTTCTCAACACCCGGCTCGTGCCGCCGCCCGATGCCCGGGTTCGGGTCTATTCCACCCAATCGACCCACAAGACGCTCACTTCGCTGCGCCAAGGCTCGATGATCCACGTGAACGATCAGGACTTCAAAGGCGAGGTCGAGGCGGGCTTCCACGAAGCCTACATGACCCACACGTCCACCTCGCCCAACTACCAGATTATCGCGTCCCTGGATGTGGGCCGCCGACAGGTCGAGCTTGAAGGCTACGAGTTCGTCCAGCGCCAAGTTGAAAGCGCGATGTCG
Organism: Pseudomonadota bacterium; assembly: GCA_039177645.1. GTDB lineage: Bacteria > Pseudomonadota > Alphaproteobacteria > Rhodobacterales > Rhodobacteraceae > Amaricoccus. The sequence goes on from JBCDFS010000010.1 coordinate 15,220, forward strand.
ATCCGCCGCGCCGTGGCGACCCACCCGCTCCTGCAGAAGTATTTTCGCCTTCTTACGGTCAGCGACATGATCCCCGAGGGATATCGCGAGAGCGGTATTGCAAGCTACTACGACGAAAAGCAGGGCTGGATCGACGCCTGGCAGGCCTGGAGCAAGGACGAGTTTGTTCTCGATCCCACTCGGATTACCCTCGCCGTCGGTGGCACCGGCTGGGATGGCGATACGTTCAAGACCAAGATCCTGATGGACAAATACGGGATCCAGATCAACAAGACCTCCCGCAACACGGTCTTGTTCATGACCAATATCGGCACGACGCGTTCCTCGGTCGCCTATCTGATCGAGGTTCTGGTTGAGATTGCCAACGAGCTGGACGAGCTGCTCGACGATGCCTCGAAAATGGAGCGGCGCTCGTTCGACAACCGCGTCTCTGCGCTTATCGAAAAGGTTCCACCGCTGCCGGATTTCAGCTTCTTCCACGAGGCGTTCCGCGCGGGCGGGGACACACCCGAAGGCGATATTCGGCGCGCCTTCTTCCTCTCCTATGACGAAGAGAATTGCGACTATCTCGATCTAGACGACCGGATCATGGACCGCCTTGAAGCGGGTGAGGAGCTTGTATCCGCAAGCTTCGTCATCCCCTATCCGCCAGGTTTCCCGATCCTCGTCCCGGGACAGGTGATCACTTCGGAGATCCTGTCCTTCATGCGCGCGCTGGATGTGTCGGAGATCCATGGATTCCGCGCTGATCTGGGCTTAAGGGTCTTTACCAAGGAAATACTCCAGTCGTTAATGACAGAATAATCGCGAGGGAGACAGGGGCAATGCCGAAGAAGACGCTGAGAAATATCTCAGAGATCCGAAGATATTTTCATATGAATTCTGATCCGGTCTATTTTGTATCGGCGACGAATTTCAATCTGCTCGGCCTCGATGAATGGGTGAAGAACTTCAAATACATCTGTTACATGGACTGTTTCGATGGGCGACACCCGAATGTCCTCGTCCCAACCGAACTGCCCCATGACGAGTTTCAGTCGATCGAGGACATCAACAATTACCTTCTCCAGCACAAGGAGGTGGTCGATTACGTCAAGGCGCGCGGCGGCAAGCCGAAATTCGTGTTCCTGATGTTCGATAAGACCACCGAGAAGCTCGTGAAGGAGCTGGGTGGCGAGATCTGGTTCCCCAAAGCCAGGCTGCGCGAAGCGATGGACAATAAGATCGAGACCGTCCGCGTCGGCAACAAGGCCGGTGTGCCCTCGGTGCCCAACACGCTCTCCGTCGTGGACAGCTACGAACATCTGCAATCGCTCTGCGAGGAATCGGGCCTCGGCAACGACCTCGTGCTGCAATCGGCATTTGGCGATTCCGGCCACACCACCTTCTTCATCAAATCCGAAGCCGACTTCCGCAAGCACGAGCACGAGATCGTCGGCGAAGGCGAAATAAAGATCATGAAGCGGATCGATTGCCGGGGTTCGGCGATCGAGGCCTGCGCCACGAACCAAGGCACGATCGTCGGGCCGCTGATGACCGAACTCGTCGGCTTCAAGGAACTCACGCCCTATCGCGGCGGCTGGTGCGGGAACGAAATCTTCGCCACGGCCTTCCCGCCCAAAGCCCGGCAACATGCCCGCGAGCTGACCTTCAAGTTCGGCGAGCAACTGCGCGAAGAGGGCTACCGGGGCTATTTCGAACTGGACTTCTTGATCGACAAGAAAACTGGCGAAATCTGGCTCGGCGAGTTAAATCCGCGGATCACCGGCGCTAGCTCGATGACCAATCACGCCGCCTTCGCCCATGCCGACGCGCCCCTGTTTCTCTTCCACCTGCTGGAGTTCTCCAAGAAGCCCTTCCAGTTCGATGTCGAGGAGCTGAACGCCCGCTGGGCCGATCCGGAGATGATCGACAGCTGGTCGCAGATGGTCATCAAGCACACCGAGGACAGTGTCGATATCATCACCCAGGCGCCGCAATCGGGGATCTACAAGATGTTGCCTGACGGACGCGTGGAGTTCGACCGCTTCGACTATCACCGCCGCGCCGTTGAGACCGAAGACGAGGCCTTCTTCCTACGGATCTTGCAGCCGGGCGATTACCGCTATGAGGGCGCGGATCTCGGCATCCTCGTCACCCGAGGCCGTTCGATGACCCAGAGCTTCCAGCTCACCACCAAGTCAAAGCGCTGGATCGAAGGGATCAAGGCCGCCTATTCGGCGCGGCCGCTGCCCTCGGCAAGAGCCGTCGAAGAGCCCGCCTTCAAGATCATGTAGCAAACGCTCGGGCCAGACCGGATGGCATTTTGCGATCCCATCTGGCCCCGCCCGTCCCAACGACCATGCTTGCGCAAAGGGGCGTTTGGGATCAGAAAGTCACGATGACGGTTGCCTTCCGTGCCATCAGGGAGTCCGATCCCGGCCCGAAATGGGCAGCAATGTTCGCCGAATTGTGGCCCGCCTACCGCAAATGGTGGTCCCGCGATGGGCTGACGGCGCGCCCCACCTACCGCGAATGCCGCAATGCGCTGGTGCGGCATATGCCGGAAATCACCGATCTCTACGATGAATTGTGCGAATTGGGCGGTGGTGGCGATCTGGAGGCGCGCTTCCTCAGCTTCTATTGCCCGCCCCCCTATCTCTCCGGCTGCAGCCAGGCCGTCTGGTCCGGGGACGAAGCGCTGCTCGTGCGCAACTACGACTATGATGCGCGCGCCTTTGACGCGATTTCGCTCCACACGAGCTGGCAGGGCCGCCGCGTCATGGGCACGTCAGACGGCATGTTCGGGGTCGTGGACGGCATGAACGACCAAGGCCTCGCGGTCTCGCTGACATTCGGCGGGCGTCGCGAGGTTGGGACGGGTTTCGGCGTGCCTCTGATCCTGCGCTACATCCTGCAAACCTGCGAAACCGCGCGGGAGGCAGGCAAGGCGCTGCAGCGGATCCCCTGCCATATGAGCTACAACGTCACCGTGCTCGACGCCGCGCGCAATTTCCTGACGGTCTATCTGGCACCAGATCGGCCAGCGATCATCACCCATTTGCCGGTCGCCACCAATCATCAGGAACAGGTCGAGTGGAAGAGCCACGCGCGGCTCACGGCCACGGTCGAGCGTCAGCGCTATCTCTTAAACCGGCTCGCCATGCATCCCGAAACCCAGGCGCGGTTTCTCAACAACTTTCTGCAGCCGCCGCTCTATTCCATCGCGTTCGGCTCCGGCTTTGGCACGCTCTACACGGCGGCCTATTGGCCCGAACGGGGCGCGATGCAGCTTCTTTGGCCCCAACAAGGCTGGGAAATGACCTTCGACGATTTTCAAGAACGCATCCTCACCGTGTCCTACCCGGCAGTGTCCTCAGGCTAGGCAGCCCTGGCGCGACACAGGGCAGCCGGATACACGCATCGCGCATCAATTCGAGTGGACAATCCTGGGGCCGCCCAATAGCAAGAGGCTTCGAGACGCGGAGGACGTATGTCCGAATTCATGGAAAAACCGAAAAACGACATCGCCGAGGATGCGCTGGAGCGCATGTCCGAGCTGACGCTCTTCCCCGGCACGTTGCAGGAAATCGTTGCGCTCTCTCGCGCTCATTTTGGCTGGTATACCAAGCACGCCCTACGTTGCATCGAGTATCCCTGGATCATCGAGCGCTGCCGCGCGCTGGGCCAAAACGTGCTCGATGTTGGCGCCGGCGTCTCCCCGATCCCGATCTTTCTTGCCGAGCGCTGTGGCAAGGAGGTGGTGACCGTCGATTACAGCACAGCCAAAGTGAAGCTGGACCGCATCGGCGTGCGAAACGAATGGGGGTTTCTCGACTACGCCCAGATCAGCGATAAGATTCGCTCCTATAACTGCGACATTGCCGAGTTCGACGCCCCTGCCCGTTTCGACGTGGTCTACTCGGTCTCAGTGATCGAACACATGCCGGCCGAGATCCGGCGCAAGATGATCGAAGTGTTCGGAACGGTTTGCGCACCGAATGCCGACATCCTGTTCACCGTCGATCTCTACGGCGCATCCACCGATTTGTGGAACCATGATCGGGGCAAACCGGTGGAATCGCGCGAGGCGCATGGCAAACTGCAAGACCTGATCGGCGAACTCGAAAACCAAGGTTTCAAATTGGAGTATCTCGAAACGCTCCGACGCGCGCGGGCCAACGCGCCGGGCGATTTGGCCATGCTCCACGCCGCACGCCGGGCATGAACGAGGCCACCAGAGTGTCCGGCGCCCCGCCATCCGGTGCGCGCCCTAAAAGTGCGATCAGACCGCTTCTCAACATCGACTATCTGGTTTTCAGTTCCCACAAGACCGCGACCCAAAGCGTGAAAAAGTCGCTCAACAAAACCGGCTTGAAATGCAAACACTGCCACCACCCGATGAATATCGGGCTGGACGTTAGCGAGCTGCCGAAGCTCGCGCGGCGCTACAAGAAGCGTAACGGGCGCAAGCTTCCGATCATCACGATTTTTCGCGAACCGATCTCCCGGCATATCTCATCGTTTTTTCAGACCCATGGTTGGAAACCGCTCTCCGGAAAGTCGCGTGTCTCCAAAGAAGAAACGATCATCTACCGGCTACCGGTGGAAGACCTGATCGAACGGTTCCTGTCGGATGTTTCGAACAGGACCCTCAGGGGGAGATTGGAGGCCCTCGATCTGATCAGCAAGGGGTTCGATGTCCCGTTCGAACAGATGCGATTTGATCCAAAGGCAAAGCGGGGCTTCTCGGAACACGAGACTGTCTCACTTCACATTTTACGGTTTGACCACCTGATCGGCGATTTCACGACGTCGTTGGAGCAGATCGCGGGGCGCCCGATCCACCAGAGCAATAAGAACGTCACGGACGACAAGTGGTACAATGATAAATACGCGTCGTTTAAGCGCGAGATTCGTATCCCGGAAGCACTTATCCACCGGGTCTACACCGAGCGACGCCATATTATCGAGCTGATGTACGAAGAACCCTTTGATCGTGTGATGGAAAGCTCAATCCAAAAATACGGGTGAGACGCTGGCGTAATTTGGAGGTTTGTTCCTTAAAGATCTGTGCAGACTCAGTTTTGCCTGATCGAGTAGGACTAAGCATTAGCCTACGAGTGATCCCCAAAAATGATTTGTGTTGTAGCCTGATACTAAGGCATCCCCGTTTGAGAACCGAACGAACGCCTGGACGGTCTGAGACTTTTGCAAGGCGATGCAGGACGTGAGTGATATACTTGTCTTCTGATTTGAAAGCGAGCTGTCGGACCGGCTCTTGCGATCATTAGCCGGGTTATCACCATCTATGGACAACCCAAGCAGCATTTGGTCAGGTGAACCCGAGCCCTGCTTGTATAGTACACTCGCCCCAAAGACATAGCATCCGTCTACGGGTGCCGTGAACAGGCCCGTCGCGGGATCGTAATGCGCGCCGACGTTGTGGCGGACATTGTCGAACACCGCCGCGACCCAGGTATCCGCGGCAATCTCCTGGTCATCCGGCGCGGTCGCGGAGAAACTCGGGTTCAGAGGTTGCTGAACACTGCCCGACGCGTTGTCGATCACCAAAGCCGTCTTGTAGTCGGACCCGACCTTGATCGTGAAATCCCGCCCCCCGAGCAGTCCGAGCAAGGCCTGGGTGGCGTAATTCGACTGGAGCGCAAAGGACAGGTCGTCGCCATCCGCGCCTTTGTTCATCACCACGTTGAGACCCGCCGAATGGGTAAACAGCGTGTTCTCGCCAGACACCACAAGCCGGTTGTTGGCGTCAGCGCTGGTCCCGATCGCAACATTACCCGTATCGTGGCCGATGGTCAGCGCGTCGCTGAATTGCGTGCCATTCGCGCTGACCTTCACGGAAAAATCGTCGGATCCAATCAGCCCCAGAAGCGCGCGTGAGGCATAGCCGGTCTGGAACACGAGGCCCGCGTCCTGCGCGGCGCCCTCCTTGTTAAGAGTGATCCGCAGCTGTCCGTCGCCGTTCTCACTTTCGGGCAAGGCGGTCCACAGGGCGGAATTGAGCTTGGCGGCGAAGGGCGTCGTCTCGCCAGCCGTTGTCCCCACCCCAAAGAGGGCCGCGTTCTGGATAATAGCGCCGCCCTGCGAACTCGCGTTCGCCGGGATCCAGGCCGTCCCGGACCAGACCCACATTTCGCCAGCATCCTGAACCCAAGCCTGCCAGCCGATCTCGGGGGCGAGCCTGATCCAGAAGCCATCGGCGAAAAAGGCGACGCTCGCATCCCAGCCCAGCCAATCGCCAGTGGCGCCTGCGCCGACGATGTAGCGCGCACCTGGCTGCGGGCTTTCCGGTGGGCTCAGCTCCGCACCACTCACCACCGACAAATGCACCAGCCCGTCCAAGATGCGGATCGCCTCGTTGTGCGTCACATGCTTTTGCGCCTGGTTGGGCATGATGTAGGGCAGCTTGAGGTTTTCGGTTTCGTCGGACATGGATGGGTGTCTTTCGGATCTGGAGGCGGAAACAACAGGCGGAGCGTGGCAGCGCAGGTCTCAAACAGCCCGCATTATGCCCGGGCACGGACAGGGGTTGCGCGAATGCCCGGAGCGGCGCCCGAGAAGATCGCCGCTTCGCTCTGGCGGCGCGCTGCATCGGGAGCTATCTTGGCGGTATGAGCCTCGAAGCGACGACACGCCCCACCATGTCCGATCAGCGCGCCGCAGAATTGGCCGCTCTCGAATGGCTCATCGAGCTGGGCGCCGATGAGGCCATTTCCGAGACGCCGATCAACCGCTTCCGCAAGCCCGAACCCGATACCGAGACGCAAGCGAAACAAAGCGCGCCGGACATCGCATCTCCGGTTCCTCGGCCTGAGCTCGTGTCGAGCCTGGATGCAACCGATCGGCTCGCCGCCTGCGAAACGCTCGACACCCTGCGCGCCCATCTGGAAGCCTTCGATGGCTGCGCGCTCAAGCAAGGTGCCCGCAATACGGTTTTCGCCGATGGAAACCCTGCCGCCCGGCTGATGATCGTTGGCGAAGCGCCGGGGCGGGACGAAGACCGGCAGGGCCTGCCCTTTGTCGGTCGGTCCGGCCAGCTCCTGGATCGCATGCTCGCAGCCATTGGGCTGTCGCGGCAGGCGGACGCGCCGGAAAGCGCTGTCTACATCACCAACGTGCTGCCCTGGCGTCCGCCGCAGAACCGGGACCCTTCCGCCGACGAGATCGCCATGCTCCTGCCCTTCCTCCACCGCCATATCGAGTTGGCGGCCCCCGCAATGCTCGTGCCGATGGGCAATGCGGCCGCCAAAACCCTGCTCGAGACGAAGACCGGGATCACCCGGCTGCGGGGCACCTGGACCGAGTGGCGCGGGATACCGGTCCTGCCGATGTTCCATCCCGCAGCCCTTTTGCGCGACCCCGAGAAGAAGCGCACCGCATGGGCCGATCTCCTGGAACTCCGCGCGCGATTGGTAGCCACATGAGCGAGACAGCAAAAACCGATCCGTCGGCGGGGGATCCCGCCCGCGTCCAGGCGTCCGAGCAGACCGCGCCGGGGCCACGGCCCTTCGTGCCCGTCAGGATCGCCGTTCTGACAGTCTCCGACAGTCGCACCCTGGCCGAGGATAAATCCGGCGATGTCCTCGCCGGGCGGATCGCGAAGACTGGCCACATCCTGGCGGATCGAGCCATCGTGATCGACGAGAGAGCGCTGATCGAGGACCAGCTGACGCGCTGGATCGCCAACCCTGAGATCGATGTGGTGATCTCCACTGGCGGCACCGGCCTCACGGGTCGGGATGTGACCGTGGAGGCCCATGAAGCGGTCTATGAGAAATCGATCAGCGGCTTTGCAACCCTCTTCGCCATGGTTTCATTCCAGAAGATTGGCACCTCCGCGATCCAAAGCCGGGCCTGCGCTGGCGTCGCCCACGGGACCTATCTCTTCGCCCTGCCGGGCTCGCCCGGCGCCTGCAAGGATGCCTGGGACAGCATTCTTGAGCCCCAGCTCGATCTGCGGCACAAACCCTGCAACTTCGTGGAAATCATGCCCCGCCTGGAGGAACATAGGCGCAAGGCCTGATCGCGCAGCGTCAGTCGATCAACCAAGCCTCTCGCGAAACGCCGCAAACACTTGGTCGTAGATCTCGCGCTTGAACGGCACGATCTTGTTCACAAGATCGTTGGGCGCCATCCAGCACCATCGGCTGAATTCCGGGTGCCCCGCAGCGATATCAACATCGCTGTCATCACCGAGGAACTGCATCAGAAACCAGATTTGCTTCTGGCCGCGGAAGCGCCCCTTCCAGATTTTCGGGACAAGATCATGCGGCAGATCATAGGTGAGCCAATCCGGCGTCCTGGCCAACACCCGGACGTGCGAGGCCGTGACAGCCGTCTCTTCCTGTAACTCGCGGAGAGCGGCGGCTTCGACATCCTCGCCTTTATCGACACCCCCTTGGGGCATCTGCCAGGCCGGGCCGGGATTGTCGATCCGCTGCCCCGCAAAGACGAGGCCATCGGCATTTGCCAGCACGATCCCGACGCAGGGCCGGTACGGCAGAGCGTGGATTTGCGCCTCGGTCAATCCCGACATGCGGGCCTCCCGCCCTTCACCCCTAGCGTTGGGCTTCGCCAATCAGCCCGTAGGTCATGCCGCGCAGGATGTCGATGGCGTAAGACAGTTGGTAATCCTCGCGGCGCAGCGCGTCGGTTTCCTCTTGGCGCTGAACATCCTCGTCCATCATCTTCTGCTCGTCCTCGGTCAGCCCCTCATTCTCGAGCGAGCCGCGCAGATCGGCCTCGGAACGCCCGGTGGAATGCCCGTTGGCCTCCTCTTCGGCCTCCTCCGGTGCACCTTCCGAGAGATCGCGCTGCTCGACAATGATGTCCGGGGCCACGCCCAGCGCCTGGATGGAGCGCCCGGACGGCGTATAATACCGCGCCGTGGTCAGCCGCATCGCACCGTCATTCTGCACGGGCATGATCGTCTGGACCGAGCCCTTGCCGAAACTTTTGGTGCCGACGATCACTGCCCGGCGATGATCCTTCAACGCACCCGCGACGATTTCGGAGGCGCTCGCCGAGCCGCCATTGATCACCACCACGATCGGTTTGCCCTCGGCGAGATCGCCTGGTGTGGCATTGTAGCGCTCGCTGTCATTGGTATCGCGGCCACGCGTCGAGACAATCTCACCCGATTCGAGAAAGGCATCGACGACCGAAATCGCCTGGTTGAGCAAACCGCCGGGATTGTTGCGAAGGTCGATGACAAAACCCGAAACGGCATCCATGCCACCGGCTTCCTCGACTCGCTCGGCAAGCTGTTCCTCCAAATTGGGGAAGGTCTGCTCGTTGAAGGTCGAGACCCGCAGGATCACGGCATCGTTGACGATGCGCGACCGCACCGCCGAGATCTTGATCGTTTCGCGGGTGATCGTCACGTCGAAAGGCTCGGGCTCATCCTCGCGCGTGATCGTGATGGTGATATCGGAGCCAACAGGCCCGCGCATCAGATCCACCGCATCGTTGAGGTTGAGGCCGAGGACACTCTCGCTGTCGACATGGGTGATGAAATCGCCGGGCTGGATCCCAGCCCGTTCGGCAGGCGTGCCCTCAATGGGCGAGACGACACGCACATAGCCGTTTTCCTGGGTGACTTCGATGCCGAGCCCGCCGAACTCGCCCCGCGTCTGCACCCGCATATCGTCGAAATCGTCGGGCGGAAGATAACTGGAATGCGGATCGAGCGAGGCCAGCATCCCGTCAATCGCCGCCTCGATCAGCTCCTTCTCATCGACAGGCTCGACATAAACCGACCGGATCCGCTCGAAGATGTCGCCGAAGAGATCGAGTTGCTCATAAACATTTGCTTCCCGCGCGGCCTCTTGGGCAACAATGGGTCCGGCGAGCTGCGTGCCGAATATCAACCCTGCCGCCGCGCCTGCGGCCCCCGCCAGCCAGATCTTCCTCATGAAGCGTATTCCTATCCGTTTTTGCCCTCGAACCAGGAGACAGGGTCGATTGGGCCGCCTCCATCCCTGATCTCTACATAGAGCGCTACCCTCAAGCCAGCGCCAGATTCCAGATCGGGCAGTTTCACATATTCTTCAACGCGGGGCGAGCGCCCCCCCAACATTCCAATCGGATCGCCCGCACGAACTGTTTCACCAGCCGCCACGACAATATCGGCCAGATTGGCAAGCGTGACCAGGGCAGCGCCGTCTGTCTCCAAGACAACAATCCGCTGAAAGTCCAAAAATGGCCCGGCATACCGCACTGTGCCATCCGCTGGCGCCCGCACCAGAGAGAGGGGCGGCGCGCTCAAGACGACGCCCCGCCAGGCGCGCGGGATCCGGCCAGGCTGCGAGGCCGTGGCGAGTGCCGCACCAACCACCGGCCAAGCGGAGCCGCCCCAGGCGGTGGCATCCGATGCGCCAGCGGCTCCATCAAGGAAGACATCGCCCAGCGCTTTTGTCAGGTCGGTGAGGCTCTCGGCCTCTCGCAGGATTTCGGCCATCTCCGCATCCGCCGCGTCAAGCGAGGTCACAGGCTCCGAGACCCGCAAGGCGAGAGCCTCCCGCGCGTCGGCCAATTGAACCAGCCCATCTTCCAGCAAGGCCAAACCGTCTTCCTGCGCAATCTCGGCGGCTGCGATGGTCTCGAGGCGCGCGCGCAGAGCGTCCGCGTCATTCTGAAGCTCCGGGACGATCCGCTGCATCATCTGTTCGGCCCGCAGCGCCGCAACCGGCCCGCCCGGATGCAGGCTGATCTGCCCCTCCGTTTCCAGGGATAGGCGCTGGAGCGTCGCAACCAGCGCAGAAACAGCCTCAGCCTCCTGGTAGATCTCCCGCCGCAGATCGGCCTCCCGCGCAGCGGCATCCAGAACCGCTCCCCTCAGATCGGCCAAAGCGCGCGCGAACGCCTCAATCGGTTCGGCAAGGTCGACCTTGGTCCCGTCTTCGGCCTGAGCGGAGGCGAGCTTCTGTCCAGCGACCTCCAATCGCGCCGAGAGATCGGAGAAATCGTCCAGCGCCGCGGACCAAACGGCAGAGACCGTAAGGGGAACGCAAAGCGCGAGAGCCAAAAGGAGGGAAAGACGCCGCCTCATGCCGTGACGATAAGGCTCTCACCAGTCATTTCCACAGGCTTCTCAATCCCCATGAGATCAAGAAGGCTTGGGGCGAGATCGCCCAAGCGCCCGCCGGACCGGAGCGTCGCGCCCTCCGGCCCGCCCACGAGCACCACAGGCACAGGGTTGAGCGTATGGGCCGTGTGGGGTTCGCCGGTCTCGGGATCGACCATCACTTCGCAATTTCCGTGATCGGCGGTGACAAGCACCGAGCCGTCTGCGGCGGCAATGGCGTCAAGCGCCTGACCAAGCCCGGCATCCACCGCTTCCACAGCCTGGATCGCAGCCTGCAAATCTCCGGTATGGCCCACCATATCAGGGTTGGCGAAATTGCAGATGATCAACGCATACGCGCCGGAGGAGATCGCCGCGACGAGGTGTTCTGTGACCTCGGCGGCGGACATTTCAGGCTTCAAGTCATACGTGCGCACCTTGGGGCTCGGCGCCATGTAGCGCTCCTCACCGGTTGCGGGAACCTCGACCCCACCGTTGAGAAAGAACGTCACGTGCGGATATTTCTCGGTCTCTGCAATGCGAAACTGCTTGAGGTCCTTGCCCGCGACCCACGCCCCGAGCGTGTTGACGATTTCCTCAGAGGGGAAGACCACCTCCAACAAGGTGTTCAAATGGTCAGAATACTCGACCATCCCGAGCTTCGCAGACCAGGCCGGGCGCGATCCCGGATCATAGCCGTCAAAGCCAGGATCGACCAACGCGCCCAGGATCTGGCGCGCCCGGTCCGCCCGGAAGTTGATGAAAAACAGGCCGTCGCCATCCTTGGCCCCGGCATAGTCGCCAATGATCGCGGGCGTGACGAACTCATCCGTCTCGCCGCGGGCATAGGCGGCCTCAATCGCCGCGCCCGCGCTGGCCGCCGCATCGCCCTTGGCATGGAGCAAGGCATCGGTCGCCTGGTGAACCCGATCCCAGCGCTTGTCCCGGTCCATCGCGTAAAAGCGGCCCGAAACCGTCGCGATATTCGCGCCTTCGGGCAGATCATCCTCCAACGCGGCGATCTGACCGGTTGCGGATTTCGGCGGCACATCGCGGCCGTCGAGATAGGCGTGGATTGCCACCGGGACACCGGCTTCGGTGATGGCGCGCGCTGCCGCCGCGATATGGCGCTGGTGCGAATGCACCCCACCGGGGGAGGCAAGCCCGGCCAGATGCGCCGTTCCGCCTGCCTGCTTGACCCGCTCGATGAAGGCGTTGAGCGCCCCATTGCCCGCAAAGCTTCCGTCTTCGACCGCCCGGTCGATCTTGGGCAAATCCATCCAGACCACCCGGCCCGCGCCGATATTGGTGTGGCCGACCTCCGAATTCCCGATCTGGCCTTCCGGCAAGCCAACAGCATTGCCGCAAGCCAAGAGGCTATTATGCGGGCAGGTCTGCCAGATCCGGTCGAAATTCGGTGTCCGGCCTTGCGCTACTGCGTTGGCGTCGCGGGAGGGGTTGAGACCCCATCCATCCAGGATGATGAGAACGACTGGACGCATGCTAACCCTCATACGATTACGCTCGGAGCTTTACGCCCGTGCGCCGGCTTTGGCAAACCAGCTCTCTTGAGGGGGTATGGGAGCGGCGGGTTTTAGGTGTCCTTACCATCGGAGCCATAGACCGACATCGTTCGCACCGCATGACATGCATGCCCGGTCTTGGACCAGACTGCGGCCACGGCCAGATTTTCAGAATTCTGCCAGGCGAGATCGGCCGCGATGATATCGGCGCATCGGATGCCCAGGGCCGCGGCCGTCAAAGCAGGCCCGGTGCCACCCGACGAGGGAAAGACCGACGCATCGGCCACGAGAATATTGGGATGCCCGTGCAGCCGACCCTCCGCATCCGTCACGGACGTTTCGTGATCCGTGCCCATCCTGCAAGTGCCCATCGGATGCCCCCAATTGGGCATGCCCGGCTTGCTCACGAACATGAGGTGATACGGGGCAAAAGCCTTACGCAGCCGGGCGCGGGCCCGCCGGGAATGGGATTGCAGGCCGACCGAGGGATGATACGAGACGACGACCTTGCCGTCCTCTTCCCGCACATGATTGCGCGCGAAGGGGAGGTCTTCCGTGATTGTCGCCACAATCGGCTGCCTGCCCACGATGTTCGCCGCCAACCAGACGATAGGTCGAATCGCGTCGAACAGAATGAGGCCTGGGCCACGCGCCAGTTTGGACCACTTGCTGCGCAGCACAGACATGACCAGACCGGTCGTACAGCTAAATCCCGTGGACTGGATCTCGCCGACATTGATGCGGCCATCGTTATAGAAGTCTCGGATCGCCAGCCACTTTCTCGGCCCGCGATCCTCCCGGCGGTGCTTGCGGCCCACAACCATGAACAGGTCCGAGACATGAAACATCAAGCCGCGCCCCAACATGCGCGGATAAGGGACATCCCGCCACAGGGCGCGGGAGCGCGCCAGAATCAAGGGTGAGTTGAGAGCGCCCGCGGCCATCACGACGCGATGGGCGGTGAGCTGGCGTTGGCTTCCACCGCTATCCTCGTAGGTGACCGTCACGCCATCATCGGTCTGGGCAAGCTCAATCACGCGCGCCCGGGTCTCGACGCGCAACCCGCCAGACAGCTCCGCGAGACGAATGCCCCGCGAATAGCCATCTGCCTTGCAATCGAACGGGCATCTCTTCCCAAAGCACTCCTTGCAGCCAGCGACGTAATCAATGCCGACACGCAACCGGTACGGGCTCAACCCATTAGCGCGCAGCGCCTCATCCATCGACAGCGCTCCGGGGCCGAGGGGCGGCGCGGCGGGTGTCTGGCTATCGTCGTCGGGGTCAGCGGGATCGCGGTCTCCGCGCACGCGCATCAGGCTTTCGACACGGCGGTAGTATGAGCGGAACCGGTCGAAATCGAGCGGCCACTGATTGGGCAAAGCATCTGGGTCGCTGATCAGCGAGCTCTTGTCCCCCTCGAAATCCGAGCGGCGCATGCGACCGAGAGCCGCCGAGTAGAGCGCTGAAGACCCACCGAGGCCGCGGCCCAATTCGATGGAGACGGGCTTGAGCCGGTCAGAGTCGTCCTCGGCGAGGTAATAGCGCAATGTCTCGGAGCCTTCGGCAGGCGCGCGCCCAAGCCGTTTGTTGATCTGGCGCTGCAGTCGGCTCTTGATGCCGCCGCCTGGGACTTCCGCATTCGGGCGGTCTCCCTCCTCCAGCACAACGACGGATTTACCGTATTGGGTCAGCTGCCAGGCTGCCAGTCCACCTCCAAGGCCCCCGCCGACAATAATCACATCCGGTTTGTCAGCCAAGAAAGCCTCTCATTATACGAACTACACACGCCTCGACAGAGGTGCCGGCAAAAACCGACACGGCTCTCGTGCTACCGCACTAGCTACACAAAAGGCCAACCCCATCAATCATTTACCTAAACGGTTCAGATGATAATTCAAATAGCGTTAACAGACGGGCAAAAATTACAACAAGGAGTTGCAATAATACTCCCATAGCGCCTTAGAATCAGGCTCTCAAGAAATGCAAACTATTTGATCAGTTTATTCGGAAACAGTCTATTTCCGAGAGAGAAACCGGCCCAGCGCGCCCTACGCACCGGGCCGAAAACACGCCAGAAAGGACGCTGCCGCGGGAATCAAGCCTGTTCGACGAAGCAAGCAACCCGTTCCGCCATCTCCTCTGCCGAGACATCTCTGCGGAAAAACTCGACGAATCCATATTCGGGGAGCACGAGGTAGGAGTAGGTCGAATGATCGACCAGATAGAACTCGTCCTCTTCAGCATCATGCGCACGGTAATAGGTCCGATAGGCTTTGGACGCCGCGTCGACCTGCTCCGGGCTCCCCGTCAGGCCCAGCATCCGCGGATGGAACACATCGGTGAAATCGGCCACCACTTCGGGCGTGTCGCGCTGCGGATCGACGGAAATGAACACAGGTTGCATTGACACGCCCTCGCCTTCCAGCAGTGTCGCCGCCTCCGCGTTGCGCCAATTATCGAGCGGGCAAACATCGGGGCAGAACGTATAGCCGAAATAGATCACGGAGGGCTCGGTGAACACGTCCTGATCGGTCACAGTGCGGCCGGTTTCATCCACGAGTGTAAATGGTCCGCCAATGCTCGCGCTCATCGCGTTCGTCTCGCTGCATCCTGCGAACCGATCAGCTGAATCACGCGGGAACGCCATCCAGGCGCCAACCCCAACAGCCGCGAGAAGCACAGCGCCCCCGCCAAAGATCGCAATCTTATTCATCTCTCGACCTCCTCAAGAACTCCTCAAGAGCTAGCTGCGGGCGACCGCGAGACCACAAGCCGATAATGCCATGGCCCCGCCCGCCGAACACCCTCAGTTGGTCATGTCATGTCCATGCGCGTCATGCCCATGCGCATCGTGACTGTGACCGTGGCCATGATCCCCGCCATGGCCGGAATGATCCATCGCGGCAGCCCCGCCACGCGACTCGACCGCGAACTCGACCGCGATTTCCCCGGCCTGCTCAAAGACGAGCGTCGCTGGCACCTTCTCGCCAACCTCGAACGGATCGCCATCCAATCCCATGAACATCACATGAAAGCCGCCGGGTTCCAGCGCAACGGTTTCACCCGCCGGAATCTCGATCGCTTCAACCTGCATCATCCTCATAATGCTGTCTTCCTCAATCGTGGTGTGAAGCTCCATCCGAGGAAAATCAGCGCGAACGGCGATCAAACGGTCATCCGTGTCGCCGGTATTTGTGAGAGTGAGAAAGCCACCGGCCGCCCGCGCGGTCGCGGCCGTCTCAAAGGCCATGGGATGATCGATTATGATGGAGCCCACCTTATAATCATGGGCTTGGGCGCCAGACGTTAGAGCACCGAGGCAAAGGGCGGCACAGGCCGCGAAAAGGTTCGTCTGCATGGAGAAGAGCTTCCCGAAAGAGTGAAATCAGAGTGTGAGATCAAACGAGAAGCGGGCCGGGCGGCGCTCGGATGGCCCGTGAGAAATCCGCGTCATCCGAAAAACGCCGCGAGTTCGGGCCAAAACCGGGCTCCATTGCGGCGAAGTGGCCCAGAAGCGACGGGAACCCGCAGCTCCCGGGCAAGAGCGCAGCCCCGATCAACCGGCAGGCATCGCAGTCTTCGCCAATCACATGGGCGTGGTCAGTCTCGGTCAAGCAGAGCGCCTCAGCGCTGCCGCCAGCCGCAAGGAAGGCCAAAACGCGCGGATCTTGCTCGGAATGCGCCGCACGATGGGCAAAGCCCGTCGAGGCGAGCGACAGCGCCAGCCCGCAAATCAGGACAAACCCTGCAAACCCTTGCCTGCACATCCACCGCATGACCCGGTAGTTACGTCGAAATTTCCCGCATGACCAGATCCGAGCAACCCTGCGCGTTCACGAACGCAAGAGGAACGCGCGGCAGCGTCAACCACAGTTTCGACGCGATCCGACTTTTGAGATCCAAAGACTTGCGCTAAGCGGACAGGGAGGCCCGGGAGCGGTAATGTGACGGCAGACAATGTGCGAGGCGCAAAGGCCTGGATCTGGCCCGCGATCTTTTGCGGCTACTTTGCAGCGCAGGCGGTCTATCGCTGGCTGATCGGCGGCGGCCTTGGGCTCGACGAGTCCGAACTGTTCCTCGCCGCCGACCATCTGTCATGGGGCTATGGGCCTCAGCCCCCTCTCTATGCATGGCTGCAATGGGCGCTGTTCCAGGTGATCGGCGATCCTCTGCTGGCCCTCTCGCTGCTCAAGAACGCGCTGCTCTGCACGACCTATCTCGCGGTTTACACCTTGCTGCGCAGCTCTGTTGCGCCGATGCACGCGGGCCTCGCGACGCTCGGGCTGATCCTCTTGCCGCAGATCGGCTGGGAGAGCCAGCGGGCGCTCAGCCATTCCGTCCTGGCCACCGCCATGGCCGCGCTCACCTGCTTGGTGTTCTGGACCCAGGTCCTGCGGGAACGCCGCGGCGCCTATGCGCTCTTCGGCCTGCTTCTGGGGCTCGGCCTAATCTCAAAGGCGAATTACGCCCTGGTGCCGCCCGCGCTCTGCGTCGCGGCAGCAACAATTCCGGAATTGCGGCGCAAGCTTCGCCCCCTCGGCCTTGCCGTGAGCGCCGCCATCGCTGCGGCAATCGCCGCTGGCCCCCTCCTCTGGGTGCTGCGGAACCGCGACTTGGCAATGTCGTCGCTGGGCAAACTCGACATCGCCGAGACGGGCATGCCGGTTTGGCAGACCGCGCTCGCAAGCGCCGCCGCTCTGGGCGAGGCGGCGTTGGCCTTTGCCGCCCTGCCGCTTGTGGTCGCGGGCCTGATTGTCTGGCGGTGCCGGGATAGAGCGAACCCAGCGCCTCCCGCATCTCCGGTCTCGCTCGAAGTGTTCCTGACCCGAGCCATCCTCATCGGCCTCGGTCTCACCCTGATCCTGGCGGTCGCGAGTGGCGCGGGTCAGGTCAAGGACCGCTGGCTGCAGCCCGTCCTCTTTCTCTTCGGGCCCCTCATCGGCATGTGGCTTCTGGCGCGCGTGACGCCTCGCGGCCGCATCTGGTGGGGCCGGGTCGCCGCCACCTGCGCACTGCTTGTAACCATCATGCTACCGGTCGAGCTTGTCACCGGCACACCAGGCAACCCTGCGCGCGGCGGCGCGCCCATCGAGGCAATCGGGGAAGACCTCGCCGCGAGCTACCCCGAGATAGCGACTGTCGTTGGCGATCCGGAATGGGTCGCGGCCAACCTGCAATACCGCAAGCCAGACTTGCAGGTAACGCCAGCTCATTCCGCCCGGCTCGCCGCGGGAGAGACCGCGCTCCTCATTTGGATGGACGAGGCCGCGAGAGGGTCACGCCTCGCCACCCGCATCGGCGAACGCTCCGGCGGCACACTCGAACTGGACGAGACGGCGACGTTCTCCCACCCCTATCCCTGGCAACCGGACGTTGCATTTACCCTCAATGCGGCAACGCTCCACCGCCCTGAATAAGCCACAAGATCAAACCGGGGGCGCCCGCCCTCGGGACGCTCCGGCGCTTTCTATAAGGGGTGTATCCCCTTGAGACAAGTGTGACTCGCGTCAGACCTACGCACGGTGTAAGACGTTGGAATGTCTGGCGATCTGGAGCGCTACTGGAATTCGGACAAAGAGCTGTCTATTGACCCAGACTGGAAGCGTCGTGGGAAGGATGAGTTTGTCCGTCTTGTATCTCCGCTAGACATAGGCGGCATCACCGAGCAAGGCTTGCGCTTCACCGCGTCAGCGCACATCTACACACCCGACCGATGGGTCACCTTCCAAATTGAGTACGAATCCATCAAGTTCCCACGAGGCGTACCGTTCGTAAGATTTGAGTGGAGGCCACGTTCGCCGCACAACAACAAGGGTGTAGGTCCTCCTGAGCATCGGCATATTGCAATCACCCAAACGCATATTCACCCGTTTGATCTGAACTGGGATCACTCAGAAACACAGGTGAGGAAAGGAAACCTTCCAATTGCGATACCTGTGACACAAGCAATTGAAACATATCAGGAGGCACTTGATTATGTTGAAAATACGTTTAGAATCAAGGGCGTAAGCGGCATCAATTTGCCGCCGTGGACGACGCGAGCATGGTTGTAACGGTCAAAGACCACGAAAGATTTCAAGAGGTTGTGCGCTCCGCAGCGACACAACTTGTTTCGCATGAGCTTATCTCTGGGGCTAACTACATCACGACGCCGCTAATGTATTCAAGCGGGGCTTATGTGGTTGTGCGCGTCGAGCAAGCTTCCGACGAGTTCTTTGTGTCGGACTTTGGCGCAGGTCATGAGGAAGCCCAGTTAATCAATGGAGAGCACATATTTCGCAATGTCTCTAAAGGTGTGGCTGAGGCAAATGGGGTAGGCTTTGACAGCTATGCATTCTTTGTTCTGAAAGTTTCCGCTGCGCAGCTTCCAGGTGCAATTGCAACGATTGCAAACTCATCGCAGGAAGCGGTTAACATTACCGCAATGAGGATCAGCGATCGCAAGCACAAAGACGACAATTCGGTGTTGTTTGATCGTCTGAGCGACGTGTTCGGTAAGAAAAGTATTGCCCGCGATGCCCATATTGTTGGGGCTTCAAATACAGAATGGCACGTTTCTTCCCTGGTTACTGTTGAAAACCGCCAAGTGGCGTTTGAAGCCGTCTCGAAGCATCCAAACTCAGTGGTGCACGCCGCAGCAAAGTTCAGCGATATTTCAAGAATAAAGCGCGCGCCTGGTAGGGTAGCTGTGGTCCCAAACAAAAAGGCGCTAGGCACATATCTTGGGGTTTTAAGCCACAACGCCAGCGTGATTGAGCGCAAATCGGACGACAGTGTATTTCTCAGGCTTATGGAAGCTGCATGAAGATAACACTTTCTGAGGCTGTCCGAGAAAACCGCTTGGAGGATTTCATCGCTCAAGAGGGAGCTCGAGCTGTCGGGCCTATAAGCGAGGCGGAATTTGATCGCTCCGCCTCTGCAGTTATCAAAACGCCGCAACCAGACGACCGCCGCGCTCTTCAAAGCCCAAGACGATAGTTTTACCCGCCGCACCGCGGCCACGTTTTCTGGGGCGCTTGCCGCCCACATCACCCTCGTCAATCTCAACGTGGCCTTGCAGCATCACCTTGAGTTCGTGCTTGTCCATTTGCTCACGGATTTTATGAGCTATCCGCCAAGCAGTCTTGTAAGTCACGCCAAGCTTGCGTTGTATTTCCTTTGCGGAAACACCATGGCGCGTCGTGGCAAACAGATAGATTGCATAAAACCACGATTGCAGCGGTGTGCGGGTGTCTTGGAAAATGGTACCGGCGGTCGGGTAGACATGATCACCACAAGAGGCGCACGCCCATGCGCGGCGATTGCTCATGCGATGGAATGTGCTTTCGACGCCGCAGGACTGACAAACATGCCGGTCCCCAAATCGAAGGCGGAAAATGTGCTCAAGGCACGCCTCATCATTCGGGAAGCGCTTGAAAAAGTCGCGGACGCTAAAATCGGGTGGTATTGATTTGCTCTTTTCCACGCATCATAGGTAGCAACTCAGAACACTTGCTTCAAGGGGATATTCTCCGTCCATCTGAGCCCAAACGTGAATGATGGGCACACTACCCTCGGAGGACCCCAATGCGATTGATCCCGCCGTCTTGCTCACCTACGCGCTGATCGTGTTGGGTTTCGTGTTCATTCCCGGACCGGCCACCCTCCTCACGGTCGCCCGCGCGACAACCTCAGGAACCAAAGTGGGTATCGCCATCGACGCTGGCATCACCGTTGGCGACTTTCTCCACACATTGATGGCGGTCGTCGGCATTTCGGCAATCATTGCGGCATCCGCAACACTCTTTACCGCCGTGAAGTATCTCGGCGCCGCCTACCTCGTCATCTCGGGGTAAAGGCGCTCCTGGAAAAAAGCGCTCCGGACCTGAGCCAAGGCCGGGTTCCGATCACGGCGGGCCAGGCATTCCGACAGGCCGTACTCGCCGAAGTTCTCAACCCCAAAACCGCTTTATTCTTTCTCGCCTTCCTGCCGCAACTCGTCTCTCCGGAGAACGGCTATGTCGTCTTGCAACTCATCACGCTGGGTGTCGTCTTCGCGCTGATCGGGTTCCTGAGCACCCCGATCTACGCCATCGGCGCGGCGGGCATGGGCACCCTCTTGCGGCGAAATCCAACGGTCCTGAAATGGCAGGGCAAAGTCGTGGGCGGGATCTACTGCGCCCTCGGCCTCCGGCTCGTATTGCAGGAACGCTGAGACCCAGCACCGTGCTCGGGCGCGGCAACCTCCAAGGCACTCCTCATCCCAGAAACATCGGCAAGACCATGAACACCAGGGCTGTCAGCGCGCCGTTGAGCCCCATGGCAATCCCGGCATAAGTGCCTGCCTCCTCGCTCACCTGAAAGGCTCGCGCCGTCCCGATCCCGTGGCTCGCCACCCCTACGGCGAAGCCGCGCGCGGCGTAATCGCGGATCCGAAGGGCATTCATCAGCGGCGTGACGATGATCGCCCCGAAAATCCCAGTGAACATCACCAAGACCGCAGCCAGCGTCGGGATCCCGCCCACCATCTCCGTGAGCGCCATCGCAATCGGCGCGGTGACGGATTTCGTCGCGAGCGAGGCCAGAACTGGCACCGGCGCGCCGAGGCTCCAAGCGATGGCGATGGCCGAGAAGATCGCGGTCAAGCATCCCGCCAGCAGCGCCGCCGCAATGGGCAAAAGGTTGCGCCGCACCGCGATCCGGTGACGCCAGAGCGGAATGGCGAGCGAAACCGTCGCGGGTCCCAACAGGAAATGCACGAATTGCGCCCCGCTGAAATAGGTCGCATAGGGCGTGCCGGTCGCGACCAGCATGAGCACCAGAAGGATCGCAGCGAAGGCGACGGTGTTGGCGAGGGGATGGCGTCCGCAGCGCGCCGAAAGCGTATCGCCCAAGACATAGGCCACCAGCGTCGCGGTCAGCCACAGGAGCGGTGTCTCGGAGAGGTAGACCCAGATCCGCGTCAGATCAGCGGTATCCATCACGCGCCGCGTTCCGCGCGCGCCCGCTCCAACAAGAGCGCCACGCCTCGAAACGTATAGACCGTGACGACAAGCGTCAGCACCGTCGACACCACAACCGCCATACCGATCGCGAGACCATAGGTCGCCACGAGGTCAGCCTGCTGGATCACGCCAACGGTCGCGGGCACGAACAAGAGCGAGAGGTTTCCCAAAATCGTATCCGCGACACGTCCCAGCGCGGGATCAATACGGCCTCGGAGAAGAAGCAAGGCAAAGAGCAGCCCCATCCCAAGCACTGGCCCGGGGAAAGCGAGCCCAAGAAGCCGCACGATGGCTTCGCCCGCAAGCTGGCACAGAAAGAGCACGGTGAGCGCTTGGATCATCGGAAAGCCTTCGAGATCGTGGGTAAGGTCGAGGACTTTGCCCGCCCAGAACCCAACCCGCAAGCGTCCCGCGGGGGCAGGAGCCATGCACAGACCGCAAGTCGCCAGCACTGCGTACGGCGCATCGCTGAGATCAGGCCTGCGCCGGAGTGCCCCGGATCACCGCTTCCAAGCCAGCCGCCAGCGAAAGCAACGGGCGGTCGCCGCCAGACGCCCCCATCAGCATCAGCCCCACGGGCAGCGCATCCGGCGCCTGGCAGGGAATGGTTACGGCCGGCACATCCAGGAAATTCGCAATCGCCGTATTGCGAAGGCACAAGCGGTTGATCTCGCGCGCCGCGTCCGGATCCTCCACGTCGCTCAGCTTGGGCGCCAGGCACGCGACGGTCGGCATCAGCACCGCATCGACCCCGCCCGCTCGCGCTGCAACCGAACGCCGGATCCGCGCGCGCGCCTCCAAGAGATCGATGTAATCGGCAGCAGAAACCCCTTCGGAAAAGGTGATCCGCGACCGGACGAAAGGATCATAGAGCGCGCCGGACGCCGCGATGCGCTCCCGGTGGCGGCTGAAGGCCTCGATCCCGACAATCCCGCCATTCGCGTTGAGGCGGGGCATCTCGTCGAATTCTGGCATCTGGAGTGGCACCATCCGCACGCCAGCGGCCTCGAGCCGCGCGCAGGCCGCCTCGAATGCCTCTGTCACCTCCGGGTCCAAATCCGCGGTCACGTAATTGGTCACGCGGCCCAACCGCGTCCCCGCGATCGGCGTTGGCGCGACATCGGCGCCAAACCCGCCTGCCAGCATATCGTCGAGCCGCGCACAGCACGAAACGGTCCGCGCAACGGGGCCCACGCAATCGAGGGAGCGCGACAATGCGAAAACCCCCATGCGCGGAACCCGGTTCTGCGTTGGTTTGAAACCCACAACCCCGCAAAATGCGGCCGGGATCCGGCAAGAGCCGCCCGTGTCGGTCCCGAGCGCCGCTGCGGCCAGACCGGCAGCGACAGTGACCCCCGCTCCGGAGGATGAGCCCCCCGGGACACGCACGACCTCGGGATCGGTGGGATTGCGGGGCGTTCCAAAATGCGGGTTCACGCCCAGCCCCGAAAAGGCAAACTCGGTCATGTTCGTCTTGCCCAGAACGATCAGACCGGCACGCTTCAAGCGCCGCACCGCTTCGGCATCGACGCGCGCCGGTGCGCTGCCCGTCAGCGCGCGGGACGCGGCCAGGGTGACTTCCCCCTCCAGATCGAACAGATCCTTGACCGAGACGGGGATCCCGGCAAGCGGCGGCAAAGCGGCGCCATGGGCGCGCGCCTGGTCCATAGCATCTGCCATGCGCCGCGCTGCGTCGGGATAGTTGGTGAGGTATGCAGGCCCGTCTTCGGACGAAGCGATCCGGTCGAGCAAGACCTCGACCAGGTCCCGGCTGGTCGTCCGCCGCGCCGCGAGATCCTGCGCCAAATCGTTCAGCGACGTGATCATGGTCTCTTGCCTCCCTGCCCTAATCGTATCGGGAGTATTCTGAGAACCCGACCTTTGGAGCGTGACAGGACGCTAGAGCGCACTCTCGCACGAGGTGCAAGACACCGCCCTTGCAACGCGCGGAGACCAGCCGAAACGGGCCGATGTCAGAAGAGTTTGGAGGAGACAGTCTCAGGCCGCGTCAGACCGAGCATCCTCCGACGTGCGGCCAGCGCATCTCTCCGATGCGGCGCCCTAGGTTCTAGGGCGTTTAGGCGAGAATGTGGCTCTGATAGGAGCCTTGTGGGCGAACCTTCCAGTGCTCGGCAGGTTGGCGAGCAGCGATCGCATCATCGACCACAATCTCATCGAAACCCATCTGAAATACGGCCCGAAGCTGATCCGAAACGATGGGGCCCGTGCCTTGGATACGGCCCTCGAAACCGAGGGTCCGCAGCCGCTGCGCCTGCGAAAACGCCCGGCCATCAGCAAATGAGGGAAAGTGGAGTTGGATCAATTCGATCCGCTCGAAGTGAGGCGCCAACTCGTCGACCGAAGCGGAATTCGGAACCGCCACAGCCAGGTTCTGACCATCGGCGCCGGGCAGATCCTCGAAGGAAACGAAATCGCGCGCCTCCGCGCTGTCGGCCTGCTCCGAAACACCATCGCGTGTCACGATGAAACCCATTTTACCGCCTCCAATCAACCTGCGCGCGCTATCAGACCAGTGGCTCAAGCCGCATTGGACCGCGCCTCTTGCGCCGGATAAAGCGCAGCTTTGAACGGCTCCAGCCCAACCCGGCGGTAGACCTCCAGGAAGGTCTCGTCCCGGTCGTCGCGCAACTCCAGATAGGCATCCACGATCCGCTCGACCGCAGGCACAACCTCATCGGCCCCGAAACCCGGCCCGGCCCGCTCACCGATGGCAGCGTTTTCCGACCCGTCGCCGCCCAGCGTGATCTGGTAATTCTCCACCCCAGCACGGTCGAGACCCAGGATGCCGATATGGCCGACATGGTGGTGCCCGCAGGCATTGATGCAGCCGGAGATCTTGATCTTCAGACCGCCGATATCGCGCTGCCGCTCCAGATCCGCAAACGCGGTCGCGATGTCCTGCGCGATCGGGATCGACCGCGCCGTAGCCAACGCGCAGTAATCCATGCCCGGGCAGGCAATGATGTCGGAGATCAGTCCCACATTCGCCGTCGCGAGCCCCGTTTCTTTCAGCCGCGCATAGACCGCAGCAAGATGGCGCCGGGGCACATGCGGCAGAATGATGTTCTGCTCGTGGCTCACGCGAAGCTCGTCGTGACAGAACTCTTCCGCGATATCCGCCATCGCGCGCATCTGGTCCGAGGTCGCGTCGCCAGGGGTGTCGCCGATACCCTTCAAGGAGATCGTGACAATCGCATAATGCGGCATGCGGTGGGCAACCACGTTCGTGTCAAGCCAGGATCTGAGCCCGGCGCCCACCATCGGCACCGTATCCGAGACAGGCTCGAAATCGGGATCTTTGAAACCCTCTTCGATCCGTGCCAACAAGTCAGGATTGACGCCGTTGAACCGCGCGAGGTTCTCCGCGAACTTCGCCTCGACCCGGTCGCGCATCTCGTCGATGCCGATCTCGTGGACGAGGATTTTGATCCGCGCCTTGTATTTGTTGTCCCGGCGGCCTTCGAGGTTGTAGGTCTGCAAGACCGCTTCGAGGTAAGGCAACAGATGCGCCTTGGGCAGAAACTCGCGGATCACCTTGCCGATCATCGGCGTGCGGCCCAAACCGCCACCCACGAGTATCCGATAGCCCGGCGTGCCATCCTCATCCCGCACGATCTCGACACCCACATCATGGGCCTTCACGACCGCCCGGTCATGCTCCGCACCGGTCACCGCAATCTTGAACTTGCGCCCCAGCCACGCGAATTCCGGATGGTCCGTGGACCATTGCCGCAGCAATTCGGCGGTCTTCCGCGGATCCTCAATCTCTTCCGGCGTCGCGCCCGCGAAGTGATCTGCGGTGACGTTGCGGATACAATTGCCACTTGTCTGCATCGCATGCATCTGCACATCGGCCAGCGCGTCGAGGATATCGGGCACGTCCTTCAGCTTCGGCCAGTTGAACTGGATGTTCTGGCGCGTCGTGAAATGGCCATAGCCCTTGTCCCAGCGGTCGCCGATATAGGCGAACTGGCGCATCTGCCGACTGTTGAGCGTGCCATAGGGCACAGCAATCCGCAGCATATAGGCATGAAGCTGGAGGTAGAGACCGTTCTTCAGCCGCAGCGGCTTGAACTCGTCTTCACTCAGCGTGCCATCAAGGCGCCGCTCAACCTGATCGCGAAACTCCGCGACACGCTCGCGCACGAAGGCCTGATCGAAATCGGTATACTGGTACATCGTCTGACCTCTCAGAGTGCAGCGGCGTGGCCGGAAGCGCGCCCGTGTTCGGGGCGGTTGCTCGGACCCTTGAGACGAAACGCCTCGCGAAAATGCGCAGGCTGCGGCAGCCCGCCACCATCGACGGTGACGTTGGCAAGATAGACGCCGACAATTTCATTGGGGAAAGCGCTCGCCCGACCCAAGAGCGCCTGCGCGTCGTCCTTGGTCATGGCGACAGCCGCGCCGCTCAGTTCGCGCGTCCAGCCGCCCGCGGCAGTGAAATACACCACATCGCCTTCGAGCAGGTGATTGCCGGTCGCGATCTGAGGCACAAACGCTTTGGGCATCTCGGCTTCCTTCTTGGCTCCGCGCCCGCAGAGATCCATATTGCTGCTCGCCAAGGGGTCAGAGCAGCAGGAGGAACACGAACGAGATCGGCTGTTTCTGGTTGCCTATTAGATAGGACAATATTCCTAATTCTCTCAAGAAGAGGCTTCAAATAAGGACGTAATCCGAGCATATTCCGGTTCTCAGGAAATCGTGGCCATGTTTTGGGAGATATGCGGGATGAACGTTCCTCTTGATGAGCTCGACCGGAAAATCCTTTCGGTCTTGCAGCAGAACGCCAACCTGTCCCTCGACGAAATCGCCCGGCGGCTCAACGCATCGAAGACGCCCGTCTGGAACCGCATTCGAAAATTGCGCGACTCCGGGGTCATCACCGGCGAGGTCGCGCTGCTCGATCCAGACAAGATCGGTTTGGAAAGCTGCTTCTTCGTTCTGATCCGGACATCCGAACACGACGCCGACTGGCTCGACCGCTTTCTCCGCGCCGTTCAGGCGCGCCCCGAGGTCATGGAAGCGCACCGCCTCGCTGGCGATATCGACTACATCCTCAAGGTGCGCGTCGCCAATGCGCGCGCCTTCGACGATTTCTACCGCTCGCTGATCCGCGAGGTCAGCATCTTCAACGTGACCTCAAGCCTCTCGATGGAAGAGATCAAATATACCACCGCGTTTTCGTTGCCGTGACGGCACACAAGCCAACTCTCTGATCCCGCCACCTTGCCAATGACATTCAAAATCTGGAATTTGTTGTTGCCGCCTGCAGAGGGATACGAATGAGTATTTCAGGGGCGCACGGGAGACGATAAAGTGCGGCATCCACCCCAGAACCGAAGGAACGAGCATGAGCATCAGCGAGATCACGCCGGATTACAGCGTCGCTCCGCAGATCACCACCGCCGACGTCAAGTTGATCGCTGATCGCGGCTTCAAGTCGATCATGTGCAACCGGCCCGATGGCGAAGATCGCGGCCAAACCCCTGTGGAAGAAATCCGCGCAGAAGCGGAGCGCGTCGGCCTCACCTTCGCGTTCGTCCCTGTGATATCGGGCCATATCCAACCCGAAAACGTTCAGGACTTTGCCGCCGCGCTTGACGCCCTCCCCACACCTGTCCTGGCCTATTGCCGATCCGGCGGGCGATGCCAGCAATTGTGGATGATGGCCAAGTCCGCCACCTGAGCAAACGGCACGCGCCCCATGCTGAAGCGATATCTTCCGATCCTGTCATGGGGCCCGGCCTACACAAGACAAGCCTTCACATCCGATCTGATCGCGGCGGTGATCGTCACCCTGATGCTGATCCCGCAATCGCTGGCCTATGCGATGCTCGCCGGTTTGCCGCCGCAAATGGGGCTCTATGCCTCCATGGCGCCGCTCGTGCTCTATACGATTTTCGGCACCGCCAATGCCCTCGCGGTCGGGCCGGTTGCGGTGGCGAGCCTGATGACAGCGGCGGCCATCTCCGAGTTTGCCGAACAGGGCAGCCCGGAATACATCGGCGCGGCCATCGCGCTCGCGTTCCTCTCGGGGTTTCTCTTGATTGCCATGGGGGCGCTGCGCCTGGGGTTCCTGGCGAATTTTCTCAGCCACCCGGTGATCTCGGGGTTCATGACCGCCTCGGTGATCCTCATCACCGCGAGCCAGCTCAAACACATCCTCGGGATCTCCGCGAGCGGTGATACGTTGCCGGAGCTGGCGAAGACACTCTACGCGGGGCTGAACGGCACAAATGCCGCAACCGTCCTCGTCGGAACCGCTGTGATCGGCGTGCTTCTGTGGTCCCGCTACAGGCTGCGAGCCGTCCTCATTCGGAGTGGGATCGGTGCGCGCAGCGCGGATCTCGCCACGCGGCTCGCACCGGTGATCGCAATCATCGCGGCGACCGGTGCGGTCTCCCTTCTGGGGCTCGAAGACCGCGGGGTCGCGGTCGTCGGCCATATCCCGAATGCCCTGCCCGCACCAACCCTGCCGAGCTTCGATCCGGCCCTCTGGTCGCAAATCCTGATCCCCGCGCTCCTCATCTCCATCGTCGGGTATGTCGAGAGCATTTCTGTGGCGCAGACCTTCGCCGCGCGGCGGCGCCAGCGTATCGATCCCGACCAGGAGTTGATCGCGCTTGGCGTATCGAATCTGGGCTCCGGCGTCTCCGGCGGCTACCCGGTGACCGGCGGGTTTTCCCGCTCGGCGGTGAATTTCGATGCCGGGGCAGAGACACCCGCAGCCGGGGCCTTCACCGCAATCGGCATTGCCTGCGCAACCCTGATGCTTACGCCTCTCCTCTACGATCTGCCCAACGCCGCGCTTGCCGCCACGATCATCGTCGCCGTGATCTCCCTCGTCGATCTGCGCACGCTGCACCACACCTGGATCTATTCCAAAGCCGACTTTTCCGCGCTGGCCGCAACCATACTGGTCACCCTCACGCAAGGCATCGAAGCGGGCCTCATCGCCGGTGTTGGTCTCTCCATCGCGCTGCATCTCTACCGCACGTCAAAACCCCACGTGGCCATCGTCGGTCAGGTGGCCGGCACCGAGCATTTCCGCAATGTCGACCGCCACAGCGTGGTGACCTGTCCGCAGATCATCTCGATCCGCGTTGACGAAAGCCTCTACTTCCCCAATTCGCGGTTCCTGGAGGACACGATCAATGCCGCCGTCGCGGACAATGCGGAAGTGCGTCACGTGATCCTTGTCTGCCCGGCGGTGAACTGCATCGACGCCTCCGCGCTCGAAAGCCTTCAGGCCATCAATCAACGCCTGAAGGACGGCGGCGTCTGTTTGCACCTGTCCGAAGTAAAAGGACCGGTGATGGACGCCCTGCAACGCGTCCATTTCCTTGAAGAGCTCACCGGAGATGTACACCTGACACAATACGATGCCGTGTTGCGGATTAATCCCGATCTGGCGCGGCAAACCCTCGCCGCCCAGCGACTGCCCGACCATCAACCTGCTGCTTGACCCGCTGCTTAAAAGGAGAACCTCAATGAACATCACGAAGAACATGGGAAATGTCGACCGATACGCGCGTTTCGCGGTCGGTGCGCTCCTGATCATCCTCGCGCTCACGGGCACAATCGGGGTGTGGGGCTATGTCGGCGTGATCTTCATCGCCACCGCATCCATCAGCTTTTGCCCTGCCTACCGCCTTGTGGGCATGAACACCTGCGACAATTCCAAGGCGGATTAGACCGCCCTCAGAGATCGCGCCGGGTCAACGCCCGGCGCCTTGCGCCCAGCCAAGGCCGCCGCTAATCAGAATCTCGTGCCGCTTCAGACCTGAAAGCCGCCGCTAGCGTTGAACGGCCAGTGTCACACACCGTTAACACCTGTTCTGGTTGAAGCAGCCAACGCCGCCCGCCCCAAAAGAGCCCACTTACGATTCGTTCCACCGATGAAATTGAACATTGGAACGTGCCGGCCAAAAGAAGGAGCAAGACATGACCGTACCCCTCGAAGAGCAGATCCGCGCCCGCGCCCACGCAATCTGGGAACAAGAAGGCCGACCGGACGGCAAGTCGGAGGAGCACTGGTATCGCGCGAGCGAAGAAGTCGGTTTGGAATTCACCGCTCCGAAGAAAACTGCCAAGCCCCGCAAAGCGCCAGCCGCTAAAAATTCTGCCACGCCCGCGCGCAAGCCAAAAGCAGCCGCCGCTAAAGAAGCCGCACCCAAAGAAACCGCCCCCAAAGAAACCGTTGCAAATGCTGAGGCCGCACCAGCGCCCAAACGCGCGACGCGCACTCGCAAGACCGCAGGGAACGGCGCGAAGAAACCCGCATCGAAGCCCCGCGCTTCCCGTGCAAAGGCCCCCAAGGCTGCCGAATAGCGCCCCGGCGAGACGGACTGAAGCGACGACAAACCAGCCACAGGCTTAACGACGCTTGCCTCTGCGCCCAGGCACCTTTGATCGAAAGCTTGTCGGCCGCTTGGCAATCCAAGTGATGAACCGCGCAAGCCTTGGATGCGCGCGCAATGCATCGAGCGTGTTGTAGTCGCGCGCAAGCTCGGCCTCACTCAGCGTCGCGTGGATCTCGCGATGGCAGATATGGTGTAAGAGCACCGTCGGGCCGCCCTTTCCGCCGCGCAGTTTCGGGATCAGGTGATGCTGGCTTTGGGGCACATCAGGTGGGATCGGGCGATGGCAAAGGCCGCAGATCGGAACCTGTGCCTCATCGTCGGCCACTCCCAAACCCCTGTTTTCCAATGCTTTTCCCATGGTTGAGACATGTGCCTTGAGAGGTGAAAGGCAAGCGCGACGAGCCGACACACCAGATTGGCCGCTGTCCCCGACCCTAGCACTCAACCTCGCGGAACAATTTACCCTCAAAGATCCGACGCGGCGCGCCGCGTTGCAGCTGTCCATGGAGCGCCCAAGCCGCGCCTTGGCGCGCGGCCTCCGCTTCCGCCCGGTCCGCCGCGACCAGCGCCGCAAGCCGCTCCAGCGCAAGGCGCCGGTTCTGATGCTGGGATCGCGTCTCTCGAACGGCCACCGACCAGGTCCGGCCATCGGGATCGGTCCACCGGGCGCGCACGGCGCTCTCGGTCTTGTTCTGGTGCTGGCCTCCAGGGCCTCCCGCCGGCATCGCCTGCATGTCGACCGCCTCGGGATCGATATGCACCCGGCGCGGAGCAGGCGGCAGCCGAAAGACCTGGACGAACCAGGTCTTCCGCCGGTGCTTCGGGCGCAAACGGCTCGGATTGCGCCAAAGCATGACGCCTTCGACGGCCCGCGCCATTGGCTCCGCGTCGCGCCCGGTCAGAAGAACAACAGCCGAGGCCGGACCATGCGGCGCATCCCGCTCCGCGATGTCGATCGTGAGCCCCCGCCGTTCGGCTTCGGCCCCGAGCCAATGCAGCAGATGACCAACCGCTTGGCGGCATTCTCCGGGTCCATTCCCGCTCGACACCAGCAAGGCTTCCTGCCCGCTCATCGCGCCGCTCCGGAGGTCTTGTAGGTGATGAGCGGAACAAACCGCGCAAGGGGGTGCGCCAGCCCGAAAGCCTCCAGATCGCGCACCACGCTTTGAGGGTCCTTGTAGGCATGGCCCGCTTCCTCCAGGAGGAGATCGCGGTCGGCGCAGATCACCCGCCCGCCAAACCGGGTGCGTGTCATCGCCGCGAGATCCGAGCGGGTCTTTTTCAGCCGCCAATGCATCGAAGACCGATCGTAGCGCCGCCCCGCGCCATGGGAGACCGAGCCCAGCGCCTCCGGCACAGCGTCCGGCATCTGCAACAGAAAGCTCGGCGCCTCGCGCGACCCGGCCAGCGGCGCAAGACCGCGATCCGCACGAGCCGCCCCCTTGCGGTGGAGCCACGCCGCCCCCTGAGGGCTGACATGATTGTGCACCGTATCGCAAATCAGTGTCGCCGTAGCCCCCAAGGCGCGGGCTGCAATGGCGGCGATCTGCGCGCGATTGAGCCGCGCCCAGAGAACAGCCGCATCGTGGCGCGCGAGATAGGCCTCACCCTCTGCGCTGTCCGCGGCAAAGCCCCGATCCCAACTGGCCTGCAGCCCCTCGAAGATCCCGGCCCCGTGCCCGCGCGAGCCGGAATGCACCATCAGACAGAGATCCCCATCCGCAAGCGCTGCAAGTGGATCGGCTTCCTCCGCCACTTGCACCTCACAGAAATGGTTCCCACCACCGATGGTCCCGAGCGCTTCAGACCCGATCGCGCCAGACAGTCCCGCATGAGCTAGCGCCTCCGCCGCCTCATCGGGATCGGCGCCTGCTTCCAGGACCGCAAGCCGCCGCACGGCCTTGTCGATCTTCAACCGGCGGCGCGGGAGATCCAGATGGAAGAGGGCAATGCCGCAGCCGATATCCGGACCCACGAGCTGCGGCCAGATCCGGTCGGCCAGAAAAGCGGCCCCCACCGGACCAAAGCGCCCGGGATGCAGATCCGGGAACCCGGCCACCGCCTGCATCCCCGGCCAGCCCGCCACCTGCGCAAGCTGATCCTCCGCGCGCGCCTCTATCCAGGTCGCACGACTGTAAAACTTGGAGATACGGGGCGTCTCAGCCCGCTGCTCTCCAGCAAAAAGACTGTCCATATGGAGCTATTCCATCGCAAAGGCGCGACCGAGCGGGCCGCAAATGGATCTGCGCAATGAGAGACGTGCTCCGCGTCGGAGAAATCAGGCCCGCAACAGATCCCGTGGAAGGATCGCGATGAGAGAAATTGCCATGGGATGCCCTCCTTTCCGTTGCTGAACTGCCTGCGGAAGTCGTTAGCACACCCACCGCATCCATGGAAGCCCCACTGCAAACCGTCCCCAAGCTGGACGCCACAGCGCTCTCGACGTAATCCTGCAAGGCCAAAGGGACGGCGGGAGGAACAACATGAACGCAGAAAGCATCACCGAAGTTCAAAAGACGCGCGCGAGCGCCTGGTTCACGGCACTGCGAGATCAGATTTGCGCGGCGTTCGAAGGGCTGGAGGATGCGCAGGATTGGGGGCCATTCGCCAACCTCGCCCCAGGGCGCTTCGTGAGGAAGGACACCCGCCGGGCCAGCGAGGGTGAGGAAGATGCCGGCGGCGGCGTGATGTCGGTGATGCGCGACGGCCGCGTCTTCGAGAAGGTCGGCGTCAATATCTCCACCGTCTACGGCCAGCTCGGCGAGCGCGCGCAAAAGAGCTTCACCGCGCGCAAGGAAATCCCCGGTCTCGAAGCCGACCCCCGGTTTTGGGCCTCGGGGATCAGCCTCGTCGCCCATATGCGCTCTCCTAAAACCCCAGCGGTCCACATGAACACCCGGATGTTCTGGACCCCCGGCGCCTGGTGGTTCGGCGGCGGCTCGGATCTCAACCCGATGATCGAAGAGCCCGAGGACACGGCCTTTTTCCACAAAGTGCTGGAAGACGCCTGCGATGCCCACGACCCCGGCTACTACCCCCGCTTCAAGGAATGGGCGGACGAGTATTTCATGATCCGGCATTGGAACGAGCCGCGCGGCGTCGGGGGGATCTTCTATGACGATCTCTGCACCGGCAAATGGGAAGCCGATTTCGCCTTCACCCAAGCGGTGGGCAACGCCTTCCTCGACGCCTTCCTGCCGATCACCGAGCGGCGGATGAAAACCGCCTGGACCGAGGCCGACCGGGAAATCCAACTCGTCAAGCGCGGCCGCTATGCCGAGTTCAATCTCGTCTATGACCGCGGCACCCAGTTCGGCCTGCAAACCGGCCATAACCCCGAAGCCGTGCTGATGTCGCTGCCGCCGGTCGCGAAATGGCCATAATAGAGCTCTGGTGCCCTCTCTAGCGCTAGGCCCCCTGATCCTCTGACAAGGACTTGCGCATCATCAGGCAACGACTGTTCACGCCCTCGTAGACAAACCCCCGCGCCTCGTAGAAGTCACGCGCGGTGATCGTGCTCTCTAGGCGGCAGACCTCGTGACCCATGCGCACCGCTTCGGCCTCCATCCAAGTCATCAAGGCGCGGCTGACCCCTGAGCCACGTGCGTCCGGCAGCACGTAGTTCAGCCGGACCATGCCGGTACGGTCGATCATTCCAACCCCGACGATGCACCCGTCGATTATGGCCACACGCAGAATGTTGTCCGTGTTCCGCAGCCAGCTCTTCCAGTCCTCGGGCGTCTTGTTTGCGATCCAGTCGGCGATGACCTCCTTGTCACCGCGATGATCGGCGTTGCAGAGCTCAATGATGGAGCGCCGCAGAAGCGCGGCACCCGCTTCCGCATCTTCGATCCGCCCAGCCCGCAGATAGAGCCCGGTCTCTGCCACTGCCTCTCCCAAGATCGCGCCCCCCTCATTTGAGATGAATTTCACAGCAGATCACCGACAGACCAGCGGCAAGGTCAATTCAAAAAAACTGACGCATTGCAATTTCAGCTTACCCCCCGGCATGAACCATCCATGTCGCAGCGCGATTCGAGACCCGACCGGTTCGCCCCCAACGCGCCAGGAGATCGCCGCCCCTATGCCCCTTCAAGTCCAAAGCGCCATCGGCCTGCTCATCATTCCGCTGATCGCATTCCTGCTGCGTGAGCGCAGTCGCACACTGGCATGGAAACCCGCGCTGCGCATCGTTGTTGTGGGCATCGCGATTCAGGTCGGCATCGCCGCGACCATGCTGGCCGTGCCCGCCACCCGCGCGGTCTTCGCGGCCATCGGCGATGGCGTGGCGGCGCTGCAAACCGCCACCGCCGCCGGGACACAACTCGTCTTCGGCTACCTCGCAGGCGGCCCCGCCCCGTTTGAAATCACCAATCCCCAGAACGCCTTTGTCGCGGCGTTTCAGGCCTTTCCGCTGATCCTGATGATCTCCGCGATTGCAAGCCTCTTGTTCTACTGGGGCGTGCTTCAACGGGTGGTGCATGTGCTCGCCATTCTGCTGTCGCGCTCGCTCGGCGTCTCGGGGCCGACCGCCACGGGCGCGGCGGCAAACATCTTCGTGGGCATGATCGAAGCCCCCCTCTTCATCCGCCCCTATCTCCGCAACATGGATCGCGGGTCACTCTTTGCATTGATGACAGTGGGGCTCGCCACAATCGCCGGAACGGTATTGGTGCTCTACGCAAGCATCCTAACAGATGTCGTGCCCGATGCGGCGGGCCATCTGATCGTGGCCTCCGTCATCTCAGCCCCCGCTGCCCTCATGCTGGCTCAACTGATGATCCCGCCAGGGCCTGGCGCTCCGGAAGCCGAAGAGATCGAGGAGAGCACAGGCGAGGCTGAGGCGCGGCCCACATCCGCCATCGACGCCATCACATCCGGCACGCAAGACGGCGTAGTGCTGCTCACTGGCGTTATCTCTACGCTTCTGGTTTTCGTGGCCCTCGTCGCGCTCACGGATCAGATCCTCGCAAGCATCTCCGGCCCGCTCGATCTGTCGCTGCAAAAAATCGGCGGCTGGATCTTCGCCCCCGTCGCCTGGCTCATCGGCATCCCCTGGTCGGAAGCTGGCGCCGCAGGGGGCCTCCTGGGCATCAAGACCGTCACGAACGAACTTGTGGCGTTCATCACCATGGCTGGGGAGCCGGACGCGCTCAGCGAACGCTCCCGCCTCATCATGACCTATGCGCTTGCGGGCTTCGCCAATTTTGGCTCGGTCGGTATCATGATCGGCGGCCTCGCAGCCCTTATGCCGGACCGCCGCCCGGAAATCGTGGAGCTCGGCCTCAAAAGCCTCGTCTCCGGGACACTGGCCACCTTGATGACCGGCGCTGTCATCGGGCTCCTCGTGTAGCAGAGGCCCCATCGGCCCCACATCCCTCACCTCACGCCAGCATGTGCGCATCCAGCACTTGGCGGAGCGCGTCGCGCACCTGGGCTTTCCTTGGGTCGGTGCCGTGAAGGCTCAGCGTCGCGGGAGGCAACGGGCCGAGCTCCGCCAATCGGTGCGAGATCCGCAGCCCCTCGCCCACGGACGACGCCCCCAGAACACTCACGCCCAAGCCGGAGAGAACCGCATGGCGCACGGCATGCACACTATCAGCCGTGAGCCGCTCGATCGGTTGAGCGCCATAGGACGCGAGCGCCTGCAACGCCACTTGGCGGTAGAGGCACGGCGCGCGCATCAGACAAAGCGGAATGCCCTCCTCCCATCCATGCGTTTCCGCCATGCCCGCGCCCTCGACCCAGACCAGCGGGTCGGAGGCAACAATGCTCGACGTCTCGCTACCGGGGTCATGCAGCGCGAGCACCAGATCCAGGTCGCCCGCCTCAAGATCGGCGCGGAGCGATCGGCTCAACCCCACGACAAACCGCAGATCGGCCTCCGGCAAACTGCGCTGAATGGCATCGAGAAGGACCGGCAGACGCTGCGGGGCGACATATTCGAGCACCCCCAGACGAAGCGCGCCCGTCACTGGGGGGCTGTGCATCTCGGCCATCAGCGCCTCGCCCGCCGAGAGCAAATGCCGCGCCTTCGGAAGCAGCGTGTCCCCCGAGCGGGTCAGCCGCACATCCTGGCTGTTGCGGGTCAGGAGCGGCGCGCCGACCACGTCTTCCAGCCGCTTGATCCGCACGCTGATCGCCGATTGGCTGCGCCCAAGCCGGTCACCGGCCAAGGTGAAGCTCCGCGTCTCGGCCACGGTAACGAAGCACCGCAAAAGCCCCAAATCCACATCCTGCATATACATTCGTTTCCTGCATGCAATTGATTAAGTCAATCAATTTGATGAATGCAGTATCTGCGCTTAAACTAGCGCGCGATTGTCCGGAGGCAAGCCATGCGCGCGATCACCTATGAGAGTTTCGGGCCCGCCGATGCGGTCCTCCAAGCGGTGGAGATGCCGGACCCGCAACCGGCAGCAGGCGATGTGCTGATCCGCCTCAAGACCTCGGGCGTGAACCCGTCGGATGTGAAGGCGCGGGCGGGCGCGCGGCCGGGCGTCACCAAGCCGCCGTTTCCGAGGATCATTCCCCATAGCGACGGGGCTGGCGTGATCGAAGCTGTCGGCGATAGCGTCGATCCGGGCAGAGTTGGCGAGCGGGTCTGGATCTGGAACGGCCAGTGGCAGCGCGCCTTTGGGACTGCGGCGGAGTATATCGCCCTGCCATCGGCGCAGGCCGTTCCCCTGCCCGATCCCATATCGTTTGAAGAAGGCGCGACCCTCGGCATTCCAGCGCTCACCGCCTGCCATGCCGTGTTAGGCGGCGGCCCGGTCGCTGGG
Organism: Pseudomonadota bacterium; assembly: GCA_039177645.1. Classification (GTDB taxonomy): domain Bacteria; phylum Pseudomonadota; class Alphaproteobacteria; order Rhodobacterales; family Rhodobacteraceae; genus Amaricoccus. Next base: position 51,961 of record JBCDFS010000010.1, read on the forward strand.
CGCCGGGTGCTGGTGAATGGCAGCGCGGGCACGGTGGGGCGTCTTGCGGTTCAAATTGCCAAGGCCCATGGCGCGCAGGTCCTGGCCACGGCACGGGGCGCGGACGGCTTCGAGGCCGCCCGAACCGCAGGCGCAGACCACGTGTTCGACTATACCGACCCGGCCCGCGTCGATGGGATCCTGGAGGCAACCGAAGGCCAGCCCATCGAGCGCATCGTCGAAGTCGAGTTCGGGCAGAACGCCACCACCAATACCGCGTTGATCGCGGAAAACGGCACGATTGCCTCCTACGGCTCGGCCAAGGAGATGGAGCCGAAACTGCCCTTCTATCCGCTCATGTTCAAAGCGGTGACCATTGATCTGATCCTGATCTACCTCTTGGACGGAGAGAAGCGCTCTGCCGCCATCACCCATCTCACGGATCTCCTGAACCGCAGGGCGCTCGATCTGCGGATCTCTCAGATCCTGCCGCTCGACGCTTGCGCGCAAGCCCATGAGATTGTCGCAACCGGTGAACGATCAGGATCGGTGATCTTGGAGATTTGACCAGGGCGCCCCACACCGCGCACGATCCTACCCTCACCTCAACATCCTGCGTTTACAAAACCCGCGCTCAGGCGGAGAAACCCGATCCCGCCTTGCGGTAGGCCTCGCGCGGCGGCGCGAAGATATCCAGAACCTCGGCGCCCTCCGGTCCTGCGCGAAATCCGTGCGGCACGCCTCCCGGTGTGAGCCAGAAGTCTCCCGGCCCAACCGGCACCTCAGCGCCATCTTGGATCCGCGTGCCGCTGCCTGACAGCAACACACCCCATTGCTCTTCGGGATGAGCATGAACCGCGCCCTCGCTATGTGCCTCGAAACGCACCAACGACAGCATCGCTTGGTCCCCCGCAAAGATCCGCGTATCAATGCCAGGGGCGAGGGTGCGGGCAATGCCTGCGCTCAAATCGGCAGTGTTGAAGAACGTCCCCGGTCGGGTCATGGTCCATCCTTTCCTGCGGCCACCGCGGTCGCGCCCCGCCCAAGGCCAAAGATTTCGTAGGTTGTTTCGCCCGCCTGGATCCGGGTGCGGATCGCGTCTTCTCGGGCGGTCACCGCAGCGGCCTGCTCAAGGATTTCGGGTCCAAGCAGCGCGGGGATAACCACAACCCCATCGTCATCGCCCACCACGATATCGCCCGGACAGACCCGAATGCCGCCGACGGTTACCGGAATGTCGGTGCTGCCGGGATCGGTCTTGGCCGTCGCCTCAGGATGAAAACCGCGCGCGAAGACCTGGAATCCCAGCGCCGCAATATCGGCCCGGTCCCGGACGGTGCAGTCAAACACGGCCCCCGCCACTCCCTTCGCCTTGCAGCCATCGGCCAACAAATCTCCAAACGGTCCAAACCGGTCGGAGCCTGCGCCATCAACCACCAACACATCGCCCAATGCCGCCTCATGCACAGCACGGTGGATAGCCGCGTTCTGGCCAGGTGTGATCCGAGCGGTTCGGGCGGGCCCCGCGATGCGCTTGCCCGGTATCAACGGCTTGATTGCGGATGAAAGCGATAGAACAGCGGGATTTGCGTTGCAGAGGCTCGCCGTCGGATAGGCGGCAAAATCGGCGATGTTCATGCGCGCGCCTCCTGCCGGTCAAGGAAGGCAGCCATCGCCGCCCAAAGCGCGGGCGCATTGGAATACATCGGAAAGTGCCCCGAATGCAGGATCTCTTCGACCTCGACGCCAATATTCGGCAAATGGCTCAGGTAGGAAAGATGCCGGTTCTGCGCCCCAAAGATAAAGATCCGCGGCAGAGGCAGGCGCGCCATGATATCCATGAGACCTCCACGCTCGGAGAGATCGACCATGGACTGAAAGATCGGGCGGCAGGTCTCCGGCCGCACCTTCAAGGGCAAAGCGGCGGCATAAAGCGCAGAGGAAAACTCAGGCCGAACCTTCACCCGCTCGATAAACCCAGCCAGGAACGCCTCGGGCGTCTCGGCCGGGTGGTCGATGATCTGCCGGGAAAGAAAGCAGTCTTCAGGAGCGACATTGCCCTCGATATCGATGAAACTCAGGACCCGGTCGGGAGCGGCATCCGCCAACAAAAGGCCCGTCAATCCGCCCATCGAATGACCCGAGAGATGAAACCGCTCGATCCCAAGCGCATCGCAGGCTGCCATTGCCACATCCACAAGGAACGGGACCGACAGGGCATCGGCGTCGCTCGCGTCGGACTCCCCGCAGCCCGGTGCATCCCAAAAGAAGAGCTCTCGACCCTCGAAAGCTGGATGCAAAGCGAGATCGGCGTAGTCTTCCTTCGTGGAGCCAAACCCATGCAAACACACGAGCGGCAGGCGCGGCCCCGCCCGCCGCAGACACGCCAGCCGCACCGATTGACCCCGCACCGGCAAATCGAGCATCAGTGTTTCCATGAGCCACTCAGACCACACCACTATCAACGGCGATATATCATATATCTGGACGATTCGTCATATGAAATGCAATACTACCGTATGATCGACAGCACGGATCGGGAAATACTGTCTATCCTTCTCCAGGATGCCGCGACCTCCAAGGCGGAAATCGCGCGCCGCGTGGGCCTTGCACCTTCTGCGATCTCTGAGCGTGTGCGTCGGATGGAGGCCGACGGGATCATCGAAGGCTATGAGATTCGCATGAACGCCCGCGCCCTCGGCAAGCCGCTGCTTGCCTTCATTTTCGTGACCGACGCAAAACCAAGCCAGGGCTTCGACACCGCCGCCGCTTTGGCGAAGGTGCGCGGGCTTGAGGAACTGCACAAGATCGCGGGCGAGGATTGCTACCTCCTCAAAATCCGCGCTGCAGGCACGGACGAGCTCAACGCGATCATCGAAAGCCAAATCAACACGGTCCAGTCGGTCACGCGCGTGCGCACGACGATCGTCCTCAATACGGTCACCGAAACCCCCTGCCTGTCGGGCCATGACATCCGCATCCCCAAGGATTGACAGCACCGCCGCATAGGCGGCCCGACGGACATCAACGATCTATCGAAAAAACAGACCTAATTCTTGATAAGTGAAACTGCCCATTTTTCTTGGGAATCGCCGCATACGCGAGAAAACTGGCGATATGACTTAAGTAATCGGAAGTAAATTGACCCTACGTTTCGGGGCAACAAACCGCTGAAATACCTGAGTTATATACATGGTCTTTTTCTCCACTCTACGGCAAACCCTGCGGATCATTACTGTGCTTGCCGTTTCGGTCCTGCCAGGGATCGCATGTGCAGAGGTACTCGTGCTGGGTTCCGTGAACCAGGACATCCGCAAGCACCTCAATCGCTTTGCGCCGCTCGCCGCCTATCTCGAAGAAGCGCTGGCGCCCCATGGCGTGACCTCCGTCGAAACGTCGGTGTTCTCCAATTCGGGCGAGATGGCCACGGCGATGCGCGAGGGCAAAGTCGATCTCTACTTCGACAGCCCGCTGGTCGCGGCCTCGGTCGCACGGCGTGCGGGGGCGGAGCCCTTCCTGCGCCGCTGGAAGAGCGGCGTGGCGGAATACCATTCGGTCCTGGTCGTCAAGGCAGAGAGCCGGTTTCGCACCGTCGAGGATCTGCAAGGCGTCACAATAGGCTTCCAGGAGCCCGACTCCACGTCTGGCTTTCTCCTGCCGGCCGCCCTGCTCACGGAGGCCGGTCTCAAACTCAAGGAGAAACAAAAACCTTGGACCCCGCAGGGCGATGGAGCCGTCAATTATGTCTTCACTGGCGATGACATCAACACCGTGGCCTGGCTGGCCCGAGGGCTGATCGATGTCGGCGCTACGGATCCCCGCGGCCTCGCCTGGCTCGAGGAGGTCCAGCCCGGAGCCTACCGGGTTCTGGCCCGCACCGTCGATGTGCCCCGTCAGGTCGTGATCCGGCGCGGCGACCTCGATCCCGCGTTGACCGAGGCAATCTCGGTCGTCTTGCAAGATATGGTCAACAGCGGTGAGGGCATCGCAACCATGGCCCAATTCAACAAAACAACGCGCTTCGACCCATTCCCTCAGGGCGTCGAGGCCACATTCGATCCGATCTACCAGAAGCTCGATCTGCTGGAAACGCTCGGGCTGATGTAGCGCAAACACTCGCATCCAGGGGAGTGGGGGAACAATATGGTAGGCAAATTGAGGAGCTGGGCGCGCGCGCTCACATATGGCTTGGCACGTCGCCTGACGATCGCCCTTTCGCTCTTCATCCTGTCTTGCGCGGCCATCGTTCTGACGATCAGCCTCTTCGTGCAAAAGGCCATGATCGAAGAACGGCTGGCGTTGAAGGCCGAACACCTCTCCTCCCTGGTCAAAGAAGTTTCGATCCCGTCGATCCTCACCAACGATCCGGCTGGGCTTGAGCTGTTCTTTCATGAGTTGCAGGCGCGTGAGGATGTTGTTTCGGTGGCACTGATCGACCCGGGCGGGATGGTCTGGATGGCGGGAGACAAAGACCCGCGCAGTTTCCTCGCCCCAGCCGCGGACCCGTTTCTCCTGGAGGTCATGGAAAAGGGCGAGCCGCAGCAGAAAATCTGTGAGAACTACCTGCACCGGGTGGCCCCGATCACCATTGCCGGACGAACAATCGCCTATCTCGACATGCGCCTGCCCCGCGCACAGATCGTCCGGGATCTGCGCAGTCTCTGGGTCAGCACCGGCTTGATCGGGCTCGCTTGGCTCGTCTTCGGCCCCTTTGTGGCCTGGTTGGTCTCCCGCCGCCTGAGCGAGCCGCTCATGAAGCTCGCTGGCGCCGCCCGCGGCGTGGCGAAGGGCGATTTGACCCAGCGGATCACCAGCAACTCCAACGATGAGTTCGACCTCGTCGCCCAATCCTTCAACGGAATGCTCGACGAGCTCCAGAAATCCATCCTGGAAACCAAACGCGTCGCCTACGAAGACAAACTCACCAACGTCCCCAACCGAAGCTGGCTCAATCTGCAGATCGAAAACCTCACGATCCGCCAAGATGATGTTCAGCACTTCGCGATCCTGTTCATCGATGTAGACAAGTTCAAGGATGTGAACGACACCCACGGTCACCATATCGGGGACTTGCTTCTGCGCGCCTTCGCCAACCGGATCAACCGCTGCATGAACAACCTCAACCTCTCACCGGCTGGGGTCCGGATCGACAAGTCAAAGCCCCTCAACATCGAGGGCGGCGAGGCGCTGTTTGCCCGGCTCGGCGGCGATGAATTCACCCTCATCCTCGATCACCGAGTGGCTCCCTCCCTTGCCAGCGCGATCGTGGACGTCATGGACGAAGCCTTCCAAATCGAAGGTCTGCAGCTCGCCGTCTCGTCAAGCATCGGGATCGCGCTCTGCCCAGACCATGCGACATCGCGAGAGCATCTCCTCAAATGCGCCGACGTCGCGATGTATCAGGCGAAAGAAGCCGGCGGCTGCAACTTCGCGATCTATGACGAACACATCCACAAACGGCTCGCGGCCCGGACCCAGATGGAAAAAGACCTGGAACGCGCCGTAAACGAGGACGCATTCGAGCTGTTCCTCCAGCCCAAGATCGACGTTGCGACCGATGAGGTCACCGGCGCGGAGGCGCTCATCCGCTGGGAGCACCCGACCAAGGGCCGCATTCCGCCGGATGAGTTCCTGCCCATCGCCGCCGGAATGGGGCTGATGCCGAAGATCGGCGAGTTGATGCTAGAGAAAGCCGTCTATGCCGGTGCCCAAATCAACCGGTCTAGCGGGTGTGACATCAGCATTGCGGTCAACACAGCGAGCGAGGAGCTTCTCAACCCAAAATTCGCCGCGCGCCTGGGCCTTGCCCTAGGCCAGGCTGGACTGGATCCGCGCCACCTCGAAGTGGAAATCACCGAAGGCACGGCCATGGAATTGAGCACGCTGGTGGACCGCAACATCGGTCAGTTGCGGGATCTGGGCGTCAAGCTCGCCATAGACGATTTCGGCATCGGCTATTCCAATCTCGGGCGGCTCAAGACTATGGCATTCGACACGCTGAAGGTGGACCGGAGCCTGGTCGTCGATATCGTCAAGGACATCTCAGCACAGAGCCTGTTCCGCACGATCCTCGATATGGCCTCGATCCTCCGCGCCGACGTTGTCGCTGAAGGCGTGGAAACCGAGGATCAACTGGCCTTCCTGCGCGATGCGGGCGTCAAGACCTACCAGGGCTATTATGCGGCGCGGCCGATGCCGGCGGGAGAGTTCCGCGTATGGATCGAGGAGAGACGCGCGTCAAAACCCATCACGCACTCCGGGGAGAGGGTCCGGCTCGCATCTTAGCAGGCGGCGCTCCAGACGCGGTTTAGGGCATACGCTTCGACCACCTGGAGAAGTGTTCTGGCCGCTTGCCCGTGGAGCAAAAAAGGGGGCCCTGGACCAAGCGCGCCTGCCCTCCTATCCCATAGGCTCATGCAAAGCCCGCCGTCCCCCCGCAGCACAACCTCGACGGACGGCCCCATCGCCATCCTCGGCTGGGGCTCGCTCCTGTGGGATCTCGATGACCTTGCGCCAAAGGTCCGGGGCGCGTGGCAGTGGCGGGCCGGGCCGCGCCTGCCGATGGAATTCAGCCGGATCAGCGTAAAACGCCTGCAAGCGCTTGTGCTGTGCCTCGACCCAGCAGAAGGGCAGCCCTGCGCGACCCATGCGATTGCCTCGATCCGCACCGATCTCGCCCAGGCCCGCACCGATCTCGCCGCGCGCGAGCGCGCTCCTCTTCATCGGATCGGCTGGGCGACACCGGACGGTCCGGGCGAAAGCCGCCTGCCAGAGATTCCACCACTCATTGCATCCTGGTGCCGCGCGCAAGGCTGGAAAGGGGCGGTTTGGACCGATCTAGAACCAAACTTTGCCGATCAGACCGGCGACGCGTTTACCCTCCCCCGCGCCATCACCTACCTGCAGAGCTTGGAAGGCGCGAGCCTCGCCGAAGCGCACCGCTACATCCGCCAGGCGCCAAGTACGACGCGCACACCTCTGCGCCGCGCCCTCAGCCGAAATACCTGGTGGCGAAGCCTTCGCAATCGCCGCCTAGAATGATCGCCATCCGCCAACGGGAGCCGACAATCCGATCCCTAGGCGGCCTGAAAGGCTTGGCGCGAAGACTGTGAGATCCGCCGCGTCCAGTGGAAACCTCAAGTCCAGAACGGCTTTTCGTCGGCGAACATATCCCACCGGTCGAAGAGCGTCGGCCGGTCCTGGTCCACCCGGACATGCAGCCCGCCGAGGATCCACCCCACCGCGCGCTGCACCGCAGGGTCGCTCGCCCCAGGCGCGCCTGGGCCCGAAATCGTCTCGGCAACCATCGCCGCATCGTTGAGGCTCCCGAACATATCCTGCAGAGATTTCAGCGATTTGATGTAGCTCTTCACCTTCTTGCCGGGATAGATCGAGGCGAACACATCCGCCGTGTAGCGCAGCTTCTTCAGCTCCTTGCGCAGATCGTGCAGCTCCTCGGTCGGGAGCGTTCGGATCTTCCGGCCAAGCTTCGCCACTTTCTTGTAGCGCTTCTGCAGAAGGATCGGCGCGAAGTCCCGCACCGGCATCGCCAGCCGCGCCGTCTGGGAATAGTCCGATGGAATGAGCCAGCCGCGCGCCTCGATCATCCGGCCGAGATCGAAGAGAAATGCCACGCTGTCCTGCGCGCCCAAGACCTCACGCACCCGGCCCCGGGCCCGTGCGCGCCGCGCCTCCAGCGCCCGGGTGAGCGCCATCCGCGCGCCCTCGTCGAGCCCGTCGGACAGATCCGCCACAACCTCGTCGATCAGCACATCCATGTCGCGCAGCGCGCCGACAACCTGGCCCAGCTCCCGCGCCCGCGCCGAGAGCGAGGCAAAGGCCGGTTTGCCCAAGGCTTCGCCAAACACCGCAAACGCCGTCCGCGCCCGCCGGAGCCCGACCCGTAGCTGATGCGGGCCCTCGATGAGATCGGTCTCGGAGACCACCACCATGTTGGCCGAGACCTGCGCGAAGCAATCCCTGAGCACATCGCGCGCCACGCTCTCCACCGAAGCGGCTGCCTCGAACGCCAGATCGCCCGCATTGCGCACCTTCAGCGCAAACTCGGACTCGCCCCGCGCCACACGGTAGCCCAACGCCGCCTTGCTTTCGGAGGCAAAGCGCACCGGCCCGCCCGCAAACAGCATCTCCGCCACATCATAGACCGCGCCCACATCGCCCGCGAGCAGCTCGATCTCGGCCTCCAGGATCGGCTGGCTCTTCTCACCGGCAACCACCTCGCCCTGATCGAGCGCCAGCTCGATCTCGCTGCCATTGTCGAGCCGCAGATGATCGGTGAGCCGCCGGATCCGCGTCTCGAAAACCGGCGAGACCGTCCCGCCGCCGACAATGCGGTTGATCTCCGCAAACATCCCCTCGCCATCGGAGCCGTCGAGGACCAGCCGCCCCCCCGGCGCAGGCATCTCGATCTCCCCGCGCGAAAACAGCCCCGTATCGCCGCCCTTGCCGAACTTCACCGTCTGCACCCAGCGCCGCCCGACCTTGCGCAGCCGCAGCGCGATCCCCGCGGTGGAGAGCGCGTGATCCGGCGTGTCGTAATAGACCGTCACGAGGTTCTGGCTCCGCCGGGCGCCTGAGCGCAGCCGCGAAAGCCCCGGATGCCGCCTCAGCCGCGCCTCCTGATCCGGATCGAGCGCAATCTTCAGTTCCGTTTCGACCAATGTCTTAAGAGCTCCTCGTCATCTTCAATGTCCCACCCCCGTTAAGGGTATTTGGGAAACGGCCGGACCCATGCTAGCATCCGGCCCGTGGAGCATGGGATGTTTAACAGTTTTGTGACGCCCGACAAGACCAAGGGCGCCAAGACCCGGCACGGCAAGGCCGGGGTGCCGCTGCGCCACCAAATACCAACCGAAATCCCATCCCGAATGCCGCCGAAAGTGCCGTTGACGCAAACGCCGTTGACGCACCGCCCGCACGCATTGCGCCGCACTAAGGCACCTTTAACCAAAATAGGCCTCAATTCGAAGAGGTTGTGAAACAGGGAAACGTTTGAGCGGCACGGCAAACCCGGCCGCGCGAAAGGCAGGATAGGATCGAAAGCGCGCGCAGGCCTGGCGTCTGCCGCCAGAGTGGCCAGTGACAGGATCAAATATGAACCCATCAACCCTCGCAATCGCCTCGGACTTCGTCAAAACCGGCATAGACAAAGCCGGCGTTCCCCTCACCCAAAATCTCGAAGCCTACCTCTCCATCACCTTCGCCCGCTTCATCGGCGAGACGATCTGCGTCGATCTCCTCACCGTGCGGGTCAACCGCGCCATGGACGAGCGCGCGCCGCAGGACGTGATCCGCGGCCTGGCCGATGAATGCCTCATCGCCTGCGCCTTCTTTGAGGGGCGGCTCCGGCGCAACGGCTCCATCCGGCATTACGTTGGGCTGGGGCAGATGAGCTACGATGCCGCGCGGATGACCGAGCAGGCCTACGGCTTCATGCCCATGCGCGATGTGATTGCGTCAGCCGCCGAGGACACGCCCGACGACACGCGCGGCCTCATTGATTGCGCCCGCGCCGGTAGTCAGTCCGCCCAGAAGGACCTCCAGGACCAGAATGTGATCGTCGGGCCCTGGGGGCGCGACCCAAAATCGGGGCTCTTGTGGCGGTGAGGGGCGGGGCGGCGCCTCACCACCTGATCGCTGTTTTGTAGACCAATCTCCGCCCACCATGCCCCGCTGCGTCCTTTGGGCCTGAGGGCCACGCCCGGCCGTCGTGCCAGAGGCATGCTCAAAGCGTGACGGCGGCGCAATCGCGCCCCGGATGGGGCGGAAGGCCTCCTCAGAAAAACCTCTGTCTGCAAAACGGATACCGCCAGCTTTACATCTTCTGCTACTTTGGTCTTGAGGGTCGTGCCCGGCCCGAGGGCGGCGCAATCGCGCCCGCCCATGGGGGGCGGGACGGGCGCGATCCGGGATCGTCTACCGTTGGTCTCAAAACCAGAAGTCAGGGTTTATATGAATGGGAGGGATAGGGTTGCGTATCGGGAAAGGCAGAGCGCCCGAGCGAGGAAGAGGTATTCGAAGTTTGGCTTTGAGTCTGGGCGGCGAGCGGTCATTCACGTGAATTGTTCGAGCGACAGGATTGCGGGGCTATGCGTCTGTCTTAGATCAGTGTCGCAGATTAAGTCTTCAGCTTCACCGAATATCCTTGTGTGTACGAAACGATTTGTCGCGCACAAATGTCTTCTTGGTCGTCGAGTCGCTCGTGCAATTGTAGCCCGCCCATTTAAGGTGATCCACTAATCCATCACCTGCGCAGACCATGTGCTTAACAATGGGCCAGTATGAGAATTGACCTACGATCTGCCGCTTTAGAGCCATCTCAATTTCTGCTCCTATGTCGTAGTTCAGAAACGCGCCATCAAAGTCACCTAAACTCAGCGAGATATAGGCGTTTGGCGTCATCGGCATTAGGTATATGTATGGGACAAGTCCGGTCTGTGATGCACGAAGATGGGGATGGTGCTCTACCTTCATGATGTGGACCGGGGTCGTGCATACATAAGCTGGTTGGTGCACCCTCAAAATTGAAATGCCACAAGAGAAAAACTCCCTTGTAGTCCATTCTGTATGGGATGCCATTTCGTTCGCGAACTCAGAAATGAGCCGCGGATTGGCTCTAAGTTCGGCATATATGGCTTTCTCGTTTTGGGAGAAGTTCATACCATGGTCCGGTCTTCCGGCAAGAAGCGATAGTTCCCTCAGCGTATTGCGATAATGCGGAGTCCGCGACTCGAAGTGCCGAACGAGGCTGTAGAGCACCGCGCGATCAGTTGCATCTAGATCAGCAATCGCGCCCGACGAAACCTTTTCCCACGTATCGGATTGGGAGATAGGCGTTTCGACATCGGTGTTGATTTTCTCTTCAACTGAGACAGGGGTCGATCCGTTCATATGGACATATAGGTCGTGCTCAAATGCGATGGACTTAATTGACCTACTCTTCCAAACGGCCCGGTCACCGTGCTTGTAAAGCGCCATAACCTTCTTTTGCTGATCGTCTACCGCAAAGTTGCGCAGAAAAAACTGCGGGACGAAGTGATGACGTTTCGGCGGTTTGGATGCTTTCTTGTTCATAATGCATCGCTATACTGTCTATGCTTGCAATGGGTCACCGCCTATCCATTCAGCCCAGTTGTTGCCCTGGATAGCTGGCCCGTTATACAGCGCTAGAAAGCTGCGAGGCGGTGACTTGGACTGCTTGATTACCGGCCTGTAGGGCCAAAAACGACCGCGTTAACGTAATCGAGACTTCTCCTACCAAACGTAGTCACTCAGCCTCCTGTCGCATTCCAGACCTTGGCTGAAACAGTCCCGGAGCCACTCTAGGCCTAAAACATAACCGATTCTGGTCGTGGTTTTCAGGCCCCTATCAATGGTCATGTGCGCCGGAGGTCGGCCCCATGGCGCCAGACTCTGGGCGTGGGAATCAGCCGCCCTACTCCAAGCCAAACCGCTCCGTGCGGGGACGCCAGTCCCCGTTCTGCCAGAAGTCTGCGTGATAGGAATTTGGCAATGTTTCTGAACAAAACCCTACTAAAACGCCCAAAACCGGAGATTTCCCCCATTTTGTAGTTACCGGATCACTACCGGAATACTACCGATTCCATACTTGGTTTGCAGGCCTATATCAGACGTTTCGGGAGCCGGAGGTCGACCCCGCGGCGCCAAACGCTTGTCAACGGAGCCGGAGCGCGGTAATGATAAACTTGGGTGCAATCCGGCTGCGGCCGAGAGAGCAAAGTCGATAAAGATCAGCAACATAAAAAGGGCTTCTCTTTGCAGGGGCCCTTTGTTTGTCATCGGAATAGCCATTGAAACCAGCCGAGATCCCCCTGGGTCTGTATGACCCGACCAGAGAGAGCAGCGCTTGTGGAGTGGGTTTTCTGACCCGCAAAGACGGGCGTCAAACCCACGAAGTCTTGCTAAAAGGCCATGAGGCCCTCTGCGCCGTTCCGCATCGAGGCGGGATGTCCTCAGAAGGCGTGGGCGACGGGGCCGGGATCTCTGTCGACCTGTCCTTGGCATTCTTCCGCAAACTCACTGGTCAGAAACTCGAAAAGGGTGGATTTGGCGTCGGCAACTTCTTCCTCCCCGCCGATACCCGCGAGCATGATCGGGCGATCGCCCTGGTTCAGGAAACGCTGCACGAATTCGACTTCGAAATCATACTCACCCGTGAAGTGCCTGTAGACACTTCGGCAATCGGTCCTCGATCTGAAAAATGGCAGCTGCCAATCCGACAATGGGTCTTCAAGGCGCCTGAAGGTTTGCGCGGCGAGGTGTTGGACCAACGGATCCATAATGCTCTGCTCGAAATCGAGGCCGTCGCCTATACCGATACAGCCCTAGACGGGCTGTATCCCCTGTCCTTCTCCGCGCGCATGCAGGTCTTCAAGGGACGGCTGAACTCTTGGGAGATCGTCCCTTACTTCCGCGATCTCTGCGATCCGGACCATGCCGTCCATACCCTCTATTTCCATACCCGGTTTTCAACCAACACCGACCCGCATCCTTCGATGGCGCAGCCGTTCCGGCTGATGGCCCATAACGGCGAACTCAATACCGACAAGAAGAACCGTCTTTCGGAGACAGCGATTGCGCTTGCGCGGAACAAAGCGATCGTCAGGCCTCGGGGGCAATCCGATAGTTGCCGTCTCGATCAGACCCTGAATGCGCGTGTTTTCGAAGAGAACCTGGATCTGGTCACAGCCGTTGTCGCAATGATGCCGCCGGCCTGGGAGAATGACGCTCAGATCTCTCCAGAAGTCCGGGCGATGCTTGAGTATTTCTCCCTGTCTGAGGAGAAGAATGATGGCCCGGCCGCGCTTGTCTTCGGCAATGGCACAATCATTGGCGCGAGGCTCGACCGCCTCGGACTCCGTCCGATGCGGACAGTTGAGACCGATGACTACCTCGCAGTGATGTCGGAAGCCGGGCAGATCGATTTTCCGCCCGAGACTGTGCTCCGCCGCGGACGCGTCGAAGCGGGCGGCATGATCTACTACAACCATGCTGAAAAGCGGGTCTACGAGACGGTGGAGGCGCTCGAGACGCTTGCTGCGAAAGCGGACTATAAGGCGCTGGTCGCCGAGGCGCAGGTCAATATCGACGATCTCCCGTCGGCCGAAGCCGACCCGGCGCTCGCCGCCACGCGCTACCTGGGCGATATGTCGACGCCCGCGCGCTACGTCGCCTACACCCATAACCAGGAGAGCTTTAAGTTCCTGATGGACCCGATGCTCCAGACCGGGGCAGAGAAGGTGTCGGCCATGGGCTACGGCAACGCGATCAACGCCCTATCCGATAACGAAGGCGGCCTTGCGAAATACTTCAGCCAACGTTTTGCGCAGGTTACGAACCCGCCGCTGGACTCGATCCGCGAGGCCGACGGCATGACGCTTCGCGTTGCACTCGGGGAGAAGCCGCATCTGGGACAGTCGCGGTCCCGTCAGATCGTGGTGAATACGCCCGTGCTGCGGATGGCGGATGTCCTGAAGATCAAGGCACAGACCGACACGCCATGGGAGCGGTTTGACGTTCTTTATGAGCCTGTCTTCGACAATCGCCACGCCAATGAACTTGCGCTTGTTGATGCGATCGATGCGGTTGCGAACGATGTTGTGAGCTTCGCACGCGATAAGGGCGGGATAGCGATCTTGACCGACCGGCATGTGTCGCGCGCTCATGCGGCGTTGCCGATGACGATGACGGTATCTGCGATCAATCAGCGCCTTATTGAGGAGGGGCTGCGGCTTAAGGTCTCACTCCTCGTCGAAAGCGGGCAAATCGCTTCTTCGCATCATATCGCCTGCACCCTTGGGTTCGGAGCATCGGCGGTCTACGCACTTGGCGTGCGGCTGCGCGCGGAAGAGCTCTTCGGCCACGACGCTGCAGCAGACGGCTATTGCCGGTTTCAGAAGGCCGCCGAAAAGGCCCTGATGAAGACCATGGGCAAGGTCGGGCTTTGTACGGTCGAGAGCTACTCGGGCGGAGAGTTCTTCGAGCCGAATTTTCTCGATACGAACGACTCGGTGTTCCGCAAGTATTTCCCGAATATGAGAACACCTGTCGGTGGCGTGCGGTTCAACGTTGTTGCGCAATCCGTGGCTGATTGGCACGCCAGAGCGCTTGCTGTCGAAAGCGACAAAGACATTCCGATCCTCGGCTTGTTCAAGGAGCGCTCCGAAGGGGCGGGCCACAGCTACGGTACGACCGCCGTGCGCGGGTTCGTCGACATGACGGAGGAAACCATCAGTTTTGCCGAGGCGGAAGGCGAGACCGACCCGTTCCGGCTGCTGACACTGCGGCAAATGAACGACGCGTTCGGGATCGACGAGAGCGGCTATGTGAATACGTCGTTTCAAAAGCTGACCAAGACGCAAATAGACGATTTCAAGATCACACCGGGCTACCGGGCGTTCTCCAAAATGATGTCCGAAGAACGCGCAAGGCGGCCCGCTGCTTTGCGTGACGTGCTCGCTTTTCCGGCGGACATTACGTTCCTCGACAAGGTCGACGACATTAAGCGCGAGATGATGCTTTTCAATCGCGCGGGGAACAATCACTTCGTGATCCGCGGCGTGGCCTGCGAGGACCTCGGCGACGGGGAGTTCAACCTTCGCCTGACCGGACCGAAAGCGCGGAACATCGGGCGGCTCGACTCTTTGGCGCAGTCTCTGATCGAGCGGTTCGGAGACGACATTGAGGGGCATTACGTCACAAAAGGGGCACTTCGGATAGCCGCCACAGGCTGGGCGTATGACTACCTGTCCCGTCTGAAGCAGGCGCCGGAACGGATCGAGCTTTCCGAAGTTGAACCGGCCTCGGAGATCACGCCGCGCCTGGCCTCGGGCGCGATGTCCCACGGCGCTCTGGTGGCAACGGCCCACGAGGCTGTCGCTCATGGCACGAATATGGCGGGCGGCATGTCGAATTCGGGTGAGGGCGGGGAGCACCTTTCGCGCTACGGCACGATCCGGGCGAGCCGGATCAAACAGTTCGCTTCAGGGCGTTTTGGCGTCTGGGCCGGATACCTGGCCGATCCCAACCTCGAAGAGATCGAGATCAAGATCGGGCAAGGCGCCAAGCCTGGCGAAGGTGGGCAATTGCCAGCGCCGAAAGTCACGGTGGAGATTGCCGCGGCGCGCGGCGGGACACCGGGTGTGGAACTGATCAGCCCACCCCCACACCACGACACCTATTCGATCGAGGATCTCGGTCAGCTTATCCATGACGCGAAGGCGGCGCGGGTCCGGGTGATCGTGAAGCTTGTGAGTTCCGAAGGAATTGGCACGATCGCCGTTGGCGTCGCGAAAGCCGGGGCCGATGTGATCAATGTCGCGGGCAATACCGGTGGAACCGGCGCAGCCTCGGTCACGTCGCTCAAGTATACCGGACGGGCCGCAGAGATCGGCATTGCCGAGGTCCATCAAGCCCTCTGTGCGAACGGCATTCGACAGAAAGTCATGCTGCGGTGCTCGGGTGCCATGCAGACCGGCTCGGACGTCGTAAAGGCTTCGCTCCTCGGCGGCGACAGTTTCGAATTTGGAACGACGGCTCTGATGATGCTGAAATGCGTCATGGCAAAGAACTGCAACGTGAAATGCCCTGCGGGCCTTACGACGAACCCTGAAGTGTTCGACGGTGATCCGCGCGCGCTTGCCCAGTATCTTGTGAATATCGCGCACGAAGTTCGGGAGATCCTTGCAGGACTGGGCCTAAAGTCCCTCGATGAGGCGCGGGGGCGGTCCGATCTTTTGCATTTGCTCGACCACCCTGCATCCGTAGGCAAGCTCAACCTCCGTGCCATGCTGACCCGTGTGCCCGAGAACCGCGTCGAGAACCCGATCTACTTGGAGCGCGACTTTGAGCTTGACGATGCGCTGATCGAGCAGGTCCGCGCCAAGCTGATTGAGGGCGGCGAGCACAGCATCGAGCTTCGGCCAAATGCGCCGCTGAACAACCGCAACAAGACAGTTGGCGGGCAGCTCAGTATTGATATCGAGCGGATGCTCAACCACGAGCTTACCGACTTGCCGAAAGCGGCGTTCGAGGACGACCGGGGACGGAGATATTTCGACCAAGGCTCTATCCGAGTGGTCACGCAAGGCTCCGCTGGTCAAAGCTACGCGGCCTTCTGCAATGACGGCATTGTCATGGAGCACACCGGCACCTGCAATGACGGGGTCGGGAAAGGCGCCTGTGGCGGCTCGATCATCGTGCGCGCACCGGAAGGCGGCGGGATGCGCAAAGGACAGAACGTTCTCATCGGCAACTTCGCTCTGTTCGGCGCCACAGGTGGGCGCGTCTTCATCGAAGGCGAGGCAGGAGACCGCTTTGCTGTGCGGAACTCTGGTGCAACGGCGGTTGTCGAAGGCGTCGGAGATTTCTGCGCTGAATACATGACCAATGGCGCCATCCTCAACCTCGGCGGTTTCTCGAAAGGCTACGGGAACGGGATGTCGGGCGGGTTTGCCTACCAATACGATCCCGAGGGCCGCCTGCAGGACATGATCAGCCGAGACTCTGTCTTCATGGGCACACTCGACGATGGCTCGCCTCAGGCAGGGATCCACGAGCAGGCGGTCAAGACGCTTCTCGAATGGCACGCCGAAGCGACGGGATCGGGCCGTGCCAAGGACATTCTCAGCGACTGGCCCGCGGCCAAAGCGCATTTGGCGTGGATCATGCCGAAAGCATTGCTCCTGTATCAGGATGCCGACGCCATCCTTGCAGCTCGGAGCCGCAAGGAACTCATTGAAGAGCTCTCTTCTGCTTTGGCGGCTTTCCAGATTGCGGAACTCAAAGCCGCATGGAAGCAAGAAAGCCCTGTGCACAGCGGAACGGTGCCAGGCTACGGCGAGATGGACACCGAAAACATGTTCCGGCTGCTCAACAGCTATACCGTCTTGGAGCACGCGCAGTCGATTGCGGCCAAGAGGGTTGGCCGGGAGGAAGCCGCGCGCGACAAGATGGCACGGAACCTCGTGTTGACCGAGGACTTTGCGCTGATGTCCGCGCTCGCCAAGCATGCCCGGAAGGCGGTCGACGACTACGACGACAATGGGTTGGCGACGCTCGTGGCAAACAAGCGTCTGACGGATTTCAAGCGTGCCCTGTCGCTTCGGAACATTCTGAGCATGGACAGCCCGGGCACATTCGCGTGGATCTTGCACCAAGATGCGAAGAACCGTGCAAACCTTGGGGAAATCCCCAGCTTCGACGCATTGTTTGCCCAAAATGCGCTGCCCGATGTGGTGGCGCGCACTGCTGCGGAGTAACGCTGAATGGATACGCGCGGCCTGAACAAAGTGCCCTATATCCCCGCCGATGCGCCGTTCTCGGATGAACAGAAGTCCTGGCTGAGCGGTTTCCTCGCTGGCCTGCACTCTCGGATGGCGATCGGGGGCCCTGCTCCCGTCGCGCCGGGTCAAGAGCCGGTGAAGGCAAAGCCGCTCGACATTCTCTACGGCACGCAGACCGGGACCGCCGAGAGCCTTGCGGAAGAGGCAGCGGATGAAGCGCGCAAAAAGGGGTTCTCTCCCCGCGTTGCGGAACTCGACGAAGTCGAGATGGATCAGCTGGCGTCTATGGAGAACCTGATCGTCGTTGTCTCGACCTATGGCGAAGGTGAGATGCCGGATAATGCCCAGCAATTCTGGGACGCCCTGTCCTCCACGACGGCGCCACGTCTTGAGAGCCTCAATTTTGGCGTCCTTGCGCTCGGCGACACGAGTTATGAGTATTTCTGCCAGGCGGGTAAGCTCATCGACATGCGGCTCGAGCAACTGGGTGCGAAGCGGAGGCTTCCTCGGGTCGATTGCGACATAGATTATGAAGATCCCGCCGCAGCTTGGATCGCGGATGCCATCCCGGACGCTGGAACGGCCGCCCCTGTTCCGTCGAACGAACAATCGGCACCGAAAGCGGCCAAGTCAGGCTGGACGCGGAAGAACCCCTATGTTTCGACAATGCGGGAGAACCGGATCCTGTCCGGCGAGGGTTCGGCAAAGGAAATCCGTCACATCGCCTTCGATCTGGGCGACAGTGGCCTGACCTATGAGGCGGGCGACGCACTCGGCGTCATGCCAGTGAATGCACCCGATCTTGTCGAGGCGTGGCTCGAACGGCTCGGCGCACCCGCCGACCAGATGGTGGAGGGTCACGAAGCCCCCCTCGGCGACCTGCTGCTCAAGCAATTCGAGATCATGACGCCCTCGCGGGAACTGATCCGCGGAATCGAGCCCATAGCTAAGAACGACGAGTTGTCGCATGTGGTGAACGGTGGCGACAAAGAAGCTTTGGAGACCTTTCTTTGGGGTAAGGACGCGCTCGACCTGCTCAACCTGTCGAAAAAAGAGGCGCTTGATCCGGCCGTCGTCCTGACTTGGCTCAAACCTTTGCAACATCGCGCCTATTCGATTTCTTCAAGCCCTAAGGCGCATCCGGGCGAGGTGCATTTGACCGTGGCCGCAGTGCGCTGGATGTATGAAGGGCGCGCCCATCGCGGGGTCTGCTCGACATTCCTGGCCGACCATGTGCCGGAGGGACAAACGGCGGGCATCTTCATGTCCCCCAACAAGTCGTTCCGCGTGCCGGAGGACGACACTGCACCGATGATGATGGTGGGCCCCGGGACCGGCATTGCGCCGTTTCGCGCCTTCCTCGAAGAGCGCAGGGAACGAGGCGCGACCGGGATGAACTGGCTGTTCTTCGGCGATCAGCACAGGGCGACCGACTTCATCTACGAAGAGGAATTGAGTGCTTTCAGCGAGAGCGGCATGCTCAACAGGCTGGTTCTCGCCTTTTCCCGAGACCAGG
Organism: Pseudomonadota bacterium; assembly: GCA_039177645.1. Taxonomy (GTDB): domain Bacteria; phylum Pseudomonadota; class Alphaproteobacteria; order Rhodobacterales; family Rhodobacteraceae; genus Amaricoccus. Next base: position 70,780 of record JBCDFS010000010.1, read on the forward strand.
CCGAAAAGATCTACGTCCAGCACCGGATGCAAGAGAATGGCAAGGACCTCTACGGCATGCTGCAGGATGGCGGATACTTCTTTGTCTGTGGCGATGCCACGCGTATGGCAAAGGATGTCGACGCAGCGCTCCACGAAATCATCGAGGTCCAGGGCGCGATGTCGTCCGACGCCGCGGTCGAATACGTGAACAAGCTCAGACGCGAGAAGCGCTACGTTCGTGACGTCTATTGAGGGCGCGTCTGCGAGTTTCCGCGCCTCCTCGGCTGAGAGCCCATAGGCTTAGTTTGCGTTTGCAGACTTCCCTTAAGAGGCAAAGTTCGAGCACGAAGGCTGGCTAAGCGGGGCGTCAGCCTTCTTGGCCGAGTTGTTTCAGAGGATACTTTGCTTCACACGGCGCCTCCAACGGATGTGCTTCGTTCGGAGAAGGATGTGAAGGTTGAGTGTCTCACGGTGGTTGAGTTCCACCGAGGAGATCGAGGCGTCGGCCAGATCGAGATGGGTGTCGCTCAAGCCGAACACGCCGTCCTCGGAACCAGCGGTCCCGCCGGTTCCCGCAGTCTCTTTGTCGCTGTTGTTAGCCCTCGAGAGTATCCATTCTGATCAAGTTGGATTTGGCTGCCGTTTTCGGTCTGCTTTGACTGGGGGGTACAAGGACGATTGGCCTTCGCATGACGGCTGCGATGGCAAGACATCGGCGGGTATTCCAGCGGCGATAAGAGCCTGATATTTGGATCCCCTATCCGGGCTTTGACGAATGGCGACCGAGTGGTCGCCACGAAGGCCCGCGTCAAAAGAGCCAGCTAAGGCGTATCTGACCGCTTTGAGACAGGTAATCCTCGGCGACGTCAGCTTGATACTCAGCTTGCAGGTTGAGACGCCCGGTCTCGAACACTTCGATCCCGACGTTGATGCGCCCAATCGTGTCCGGCGTTTCGAGTTCGCTGGTGAAGTCGTTGGCCGCTGACGGCGCGTCCGCGAACCGCGCCGTCGTCTCCCAGCTCGTCCCGCTGCTAAAGCTGATCCCGGCCTCGGCATAGGCATTCAGGAGCGCTCCCGACTCAAGCTGGATGCGCCGACCCAAACGCGCCGCAGGTGTCAGTGTCAGCACCGTATCGTCGGAGGTTTCGACATCGAGGTCGAACGCGCCCGCGCCCTGCTCCTCATAGCCGTCCAGCCGAAGATAGATCGCGTCAAGATCCACCGAGGGCTGGAGATACCAGTTGCCCCGCACCGCCTGGTAAGCCGCGCGTAGATGCAAACCGGCATTCATGGCATCGCTCGACGCGCTGGCTGTGCGCGTGTCCCCACCAAGTGCGATCGTGCGGTCGCTGTCAAAAGAGCCGTAGCCGAAGTCCACCGCGCCCGAAAGCACCAGCGGCCCCCGTTGAGACTTCAGCGCGAAGACCGCCAGCCCAGCATCACCGTCCACATCCGTCGCCCCCAGATCGCTATCGACCCGGCTGTTTTCGTAGCCGATCACGCCGCCCAGGAACCAGCCTGGCGCGATCTCCCGCTGGCCGCCCAGCATGGTGGTGGTGGCATTGCCGCTGTAGTCGACGTTGTCCCCACTAGCATCTCGCTCAAAATGGGATGTCTCAACCCGCATCCATGCACAGCTTCGTTCGCTCAGGAGCGCAGTGTCGCCCACGAAGACCGGGCAGCTGAAGACACTGTCGACCAACCGCGCACTGGATTCGAGCCGGGCTGCAGCCACTGCCGAGACCGCACGGCCGGACAACACATCCAGCGTATCCGCCCAGCTATCGGCATTGTCTACTGAAGCCAGATCGGCAAAGACACGACCAAAGCCCTCCGCGTCGGTTTCCCAAATGTCTTGCAAATGGCCCGCGAGCGACGCAGATCCGCTCCGAGCTCCGGCGGCGCCAGTGAAATCGGCGTCGACGGTCAGCGACAGGGTACCGCCATCCTGCGGCAGGCCGTAGTCGAAGATGTGGGTGTCGGTGACTGCGAAATCCGCTGTCCGGCTTATATCTCCGGTCACATGCAAAACGGGCAATTCGGCAGGTCCCAGCGTGACGGGGCGCACTGCGACTGAGCCACGAAGATCGACATCGCCCTCGACCGACAACTGATCATGGCTTTCGCTGTTCGTGTCGACGTCAAGATAGAGCACACCCGAAGAACGGTGCTCCAAGTCGCCCGTGAGCCTTGTCGCCGCTTGGTCGCCCACTGTTCCGATTTCCAGGATCCCACGGTTTACCAGACCGCCGTCCGACCCCAAATGCATGACCGGACCCATCTCAATCCGGCCGCTGGATCTGTTCTCGACAGCAACAGCCCGTTCGGCGGCGTCCGCCACCGGGGACAGGTCCGAGACCGTTTCGTCATCACTGCATTTGTCCTCCGGCCGAGTATTCCCCGTGACCGGACCGCAGATCTGGCCGGTAAGGCTGCCACTGTTGACAAGTGTCGTATCGCTATCCACCCAGAGCGCTATCTCGTCAGCAAGTCCCGCAAGCGGTTTGATGGTCCCAGCATTGTTGATGACGTTTGGCGCGCCCTCCGCTGACGAACCGCCGCGCAAACGGATCGTGCTCGAAGAGCCGCCGGCGCCAGCCACAAGCGATCCTGGACCCACATTCACGGTGATGGGGGCGCCACCCAGCCCGCCGTCGGATTGCGCTGAGATCGCGTCATCCCCGCCAGCGGTCACCTGTGCTGGAAACCCTCGCGTCCCAACCGTGATTGTAACCTTTCCGCCGATCCCGTCCCCGCCATAAGTGCCCGACCGGATGCCCTGATCGGTCGATGGGTCCGGGCCAGTCGAGGAGACATGGCCTCCACCTCCGCCCAGACTTTGGACGAAGATCGCAGGAGCAAGCTCGTTTCCTGTACTCACGGTCGCGCCTTCGATGGTGATATCGACCTGACCACCGTCGCCTGAATTTCCCTCACCTGTTGGAGTGTTGTTGAACGGCAGCAGATACCCGTCGGGCGACGCATCATATTCAATCCCCGCCAGATCGCCTCCGAGCACCCCACCGCCGCCAATGGACTGGGCCAGGATACCGTAACCGCCAGCGCCACTTGTGGCGATGTCACTCTCTACGTCGATGACGATCTGACCGCCATCGTTGCCGCTGCCCGTGCCGCCTCCTGCGAAAAAGTTTAATCCGTCAGTCGTGCCACCAAACGCAGCACCGCCCGTGCCACCGAAACTCTGCGCAAGCACACCATGCGCGTTGCGCCCCTCAGTGGAAATCGCAGGCCCCTCGAGTATCGGGTCGCTTCCAACCAGAATGTCAACGACACCGCCCCGGCCTGCGCTCACCCCAGCTTCGCCTACGGTCAAAGAGAAGTTGAACTTATCCGCAAGGCTGTTGTCGGCATCGCGCTTGACGTCATCGGTCGTGGAGGCCTGTGCCACACCGCCGCCCCCTCCGATAGACTGGGCAAGGATCCCGACCGCAGCCTTTCCTTGGGTCGCAATCTGTCCGGCGAGGTGATTGATCTGGACACCACCGCCTTCACCGCTGCTCCCGGACGCGCCGCCAAGGGCAAAGCCGATGCCCCTGCCGCCTGTAAGGCCCGCCGCGTTGGCCGCTGCCGTGAGCGCGGATTTTCCGCCGCCGCCACCAATGGACTGGGCGAAAACACCATGGGCGTAGATCCCGGATGTGGTGATGTTGTTGCCCGGCTGGGTTTCGACAATCACGCCGCCGCCATCGCCGCCTGCATTGCCGCTTCCGCCGACTGTCAGTGAGAAGGTCGAGTCGTTGTCATCGCTTGAACTGGCCGATGTGGCCCCCGCCGAGCCACCACCGCCGCCGATACTCTGCGCAAAGATAGCGTCCGAATAGGCCCCAGTCGTCACGATCTCGCCGGCACTCTCGATCTGAACGGTACCGCCTGTCCCGGCCGCGCCGCCGCTTCCGCCAACCCCGGCGGTCAGCGTTAGGCTCAGTGCCTCATCTTCATCTTCCTCTTCTTCCTCGCGCGGCTTGACGAGTTCGTAGATCTGATCGGGGTCGAGATCGTCCGCATCAAACTCGACGCTCTTGATCTTGATGACCCCGGGCTCGATCTCATCGGCCCCGTCGGTATCATCGAGCGAACTTTCGAGAGCCGGGGCCGGAGGTGCCTTGCCCGCGCCTCCACCGACGGCTGCCGCCTTACCGCCGGTTCCACCGCCACCGCCGATGCTTTGAGCATTGATGCCGATGGCCTGGAACCCCGAGGTTGCGATTGTGTTTGTGTTGGAGACGTTGACCTTGCCACCGTCGCTACCTGCACCGCCCTTGCCGCCGACGGTGGTGACAATGCTGAGATTATCGGCTGCTGCACTGCCTGCGCCGCCACCGCCCGCTCCGCCGCTCCCGCCAATACTTTGCGCCAGAATGCCATCGGCGCGGTCACCCCGGGTGCCGATGCCGCCGGAGTTCGTCACGGTGACCTCGCCACCATGGCTGCCGCCGCCCGCACTACCGCCGATATCGATGCTTGCCGTAAAGCTGAATTTGTCCGCCTCGTCCGTCGACCCCGAGCCGTCTGAAGCGCCACCGATGCCCCCGCCGCCGCCGACGGATTGGGCGACAATTGCCTGAGCGTCCTGACCATAGGTCGCCAGAAAACCCTCGTTGGTGACATCGACTGTGCCGCCTGTTGAGCCGCCACCGCCTTGGCCCCCGAGTGTCACAGACGCAGAGACCTTAATGTCGCCGCCCCCGCCGCTGAATGCCGCTGTCGAGGAATCGCCGCCATAGCCGCCACCGCCGCCGACCGATTGCGCGACCAAGGCCTGTGCGCCATGCCCTCCCGTGGCGACAAAGCCGGAATTGTCGATCGACGCCGTCCCGCCGGTGTTGCCCGTGCCGCCGTCGCCACCGAGAGCGACACTGACGGAGATCGACGGCACAACCTCGGCCTGAGAGATCGCAAAAGCGGTCGACAGAGCCGCGCCGCCATGCCCGCCACCACCGCCAACACTTTTGCTCTTTATCCCTGGCGCGTTTGGACCGTAAGTGACCACCTGCCCGGAATTTGTTATAACCGCGTCCCCGCCAGGACCGCCAGCACCACCCTTACCACCAATCGCGACCGCAGCAGCAATCGACTCGCCCACAGTGAGACTGAAAGCCGAGCCGCCCTTGCCGCCCCCGCCACCAACGCTTTGAGCATCGAGACCGACGGCGTGGTCGCCATAAGTTGTGACGATCGCACCGGTGCTGTTGATCGTGACCGCACCGGCTTTGGCCCCCTCTTTGCCCTGATTGCCGATCGAGAGAGCGAGGTTTCCGCCGCCAAATGCCATGGCGCTTCCACCGCTGCCGCCCGCGCCACCGACGCTCTGCGCCAATACCCCACCGCCAGCGACTGTTTCGTGGGGCGTGTCCGGGTTTATGCTGGTGATCAGACTTTCTTCGCCCAGGTCGACGGTCACCGCGCCACCGCTGCCCCCGACACCGGCATTGCCGCCCAATGCGACGGCCGCGCCAACCGGCGTTATGGCAACCGCATCTCCACCGCTACCACCGCCGCCGCCGATACTCTGCGCCTTCAGCGCGAAGGAACTTTCGCCTTCGACACGTATCTTGGCATTTGAGGATATTTCGGCAACAACCGGCCCGGCTTTCCCCCCAGAGCCACCTGTGCCCCCGCCGGAATAGAAGAAACCAGAGGAGGATCCCCCTCCGTCGCCGCCGCCCCCGATACTCTGTATCAGCGCACCGTGAAGATGGGTGCCGACCGTGGTCACGGACCCGCCATGAAACAAGGTCGTGGAACCGGCATTGCCGCCAGGGCCTCCACTACCAGCCGTGCCTACGGGAGCTGACACATCACCACCGCGGCCACCAAGGCCGCCATTGGTCGTAATCCAAAGCCCAGCATGGTCGTCCACAGTGTCGCTGCTTGCTTTGACCTGAACGTCCGCAGTGGCGCCAATGGTCAGCGTCGTGAAACCCCCATTGCCTCCAGCGCCGCCATTCCCGCTCTTGGCCTCTCCGATCCCCGCCGGGAATCTCCCGCCACTCCCCCCATCACCGCCATTCGCCCGAGCAATAATCGATCCCTCGATGACGCTTGCGTCTCCTTCAGAGAGGCCATCGATTGTGGCCTCAGCGCTCCCAGCGTTTCCGCCATTGGCACCGTTGCCAGCATTGCCACCCGCTCCGCTGCTCTCTGGGGCAAGACCGCCATCGCCGCCGCTACCGTCAATCTCTGCGGCAATTGCGTCGCCAAGCTTTGACTTGCTGATTGCAGTGTTGGCGGTGAGCGTCGCCACCGCACCATTGGCACCTGGGGCAGCGTCACGCCCCCGTGCGGTGCCCAAAGGCGCCTCAGCTGCACCGCCAGCGCCGCCTTGACCGCCGGTCGATAGCACCGAAATCGCGGCACTTGTCGAGGCATCGTTTATCGTCCCAGTGAAGGTGAGTGTCGCATTCCCAGCAGGCGCCCCGCCACCGGGAAATCCACCGGAGGCGCCTCCCGTTTTCCTACTTTGGTTTTGACCATCACCGCCGCGGCCGCCGCGGCTTGTCGCGCCCACCTTGCCATTCAGGACGCCCGGCGCGCCTGCGGCAGGTGTTACTGTCTGCTCGCTGTCACCACCCGGCTGACCTCTGAATCCATTATTTCCAGTTTGATCGGTAGACTGCTGGCATCCGCGAGTGCCGTCGTTGCTCAGAACGATCGCATCAGCTGTGGAGTTGGTCGCCGTCTTTTTGTCCGGAGCCACCGGATTTCCGGCCTGCGAACATGTATCGGCCTGCGCCTTCTGAGCCAACGCATCCGGCGATATGGCTGCAACGAGGGCCAGTGGCGCCCACCACAACGAAACTCTTTTCATGACTTCCCCTCGATCGCATCGCCCCTTTACGCGGGCGTTGTTGGATCGAGCCTACAGAGAATCACGCTTTTGTCATTGGACGAGCGTCTCACGCCGACAAAACACCGCGCGACCTGTCAGACTAGTCGTAAGTCTGAGAAAGCTTTGTATTTACTATTAAATCCCGAGCACCGGACACCGTGGCATCGTCATCGAGCGGCTGCAAGAGCCCAGCGACATCGCCCGGAGTCACGTCCAGATGACGGCGGAACACGCGGCAGAAATGACCAACGTCTGTGTATCCACAGCGCTCGGCCACCGCGCGGACAAGCCCACGCTGCGGTTCCGCTTCCGCCAGAACGCGATACGCGCGAGCCATCCGCCGGCTGGCTATCGCCGAAGCAACTCCCCCGAAAGGCTCAAGGGCTCGGAAGACTGCCGCGCGCGAAAGACCAAACGCCGTGACCAGCTTCGCGGGTCCAAGTTCGGGGTCATCGAGATGAGTGTCGATAAAGCGAAGCATCGCCGCCGCACGCGCGCGGATGTAGGCTGGCTTTGCAGCCTCTTCTTCTGTCGCCGATCCATGACTGAGCAGATCGAAGAATGACGCGAGATCTTCTCTTGCCGTCCCGGGTGCATCGCGGTCGCCCTTCAGACCCTCAAAAACGGACTGCATCAACTGAAGAAGAATGTATCGCTCGGCGCTGTCGACCGCATAGGCGCGAAACGCACCATCGGCGAGAGGGCCAGTGCCGATTGCATCTCGTGGAGCCTCTAGCGAATAGATCTCGAAACCGTCATTTGAGAGGCCGTCCAGTTCAGCGCCCGTTGTCAGATACCCTGGACCGAGACGAGAGACAGCGCCGCGCGTGACGTTCAGGTAAGACCCGCTGGCGAAATAGATGACCGTGCAATAGTCGCGGTTGACGTGTTCGTCGCTGAGCGAAATCGCCGTTGGTCCGTGCCGAGCATAATTCGCGACGTAGTGTTCGACGCGCCAGGACTGGTTGCGAACCTCGTAAGGCGCACCTTGGCCGAGGCCCTTCAGTCGGCAAACCCCGTCGAAAAAGGATTTCGCTGCCTCGAAGCGGTGCTCCGGCTCTATGTCGACCGTATCAAAGACCAGAGCATTCGACGCCAAACCGTTACGCCTTCCGAGGTCTAGACCATCCCTGCGGCCAGGTGACTCACCGCTGCCCGAAGTGTGATTTGGCATTTCGACCTTGGAACGTCTCTCATCGGCGGTGTTTCGCAGGCTCTCTGATCGCAAGACCGACAAGCCGACACATCGGACCATTGCGCCTCGGTTGCGACGATAGTTTCTGAGTTGTGAACCGTCGAGAGAGTTCTTTGCCGTGCATTGGCACCTACGTATCCGGCCCGTCATTCAGCGAAGCCTCGGAAGAATTACCGCCTGAAGCCGCCAATCCGAGACACATTGAGTCAGCCCTGATGTTGCCCCCAATCGGTTCAAACGCCCTCACCCGGTTGAATTGAATGCCCTACGGACTTCGACTAGCCTCTAGGTATGCTCGCCGGGCGCGTGCAATTGAGGGGGGAAAGCAATGAGTGGTTCGCGGCGGGATTTTCTCGGTCTGTTGTCAGGTGTCGCAGCAACCACCTTGGCTTCGCAAAGTACGACAGCAAGGGCCGAAACGTCCGAGGTTCCGGCGCAGACACCCCGAGGATACCGCATCCACCCGGCCATTGGCGTGGCACGCGTCGGCGACTCTGGCTCCAACCTGTCCGATCCCTTTGCCCATCCCGATACGTTCTATGTCGGCCCTGAGAGCATTGGCGGACTGCCCACGGAATTCGAAAAAGACGCGAACGGTGAAGCGGTGCCGGTCACCAGCTTCAAAGATCGCGCAAGCCAGGTCCGACGCCAAGCGGCACGGTTTCGGATCTATCGCGACGATGGCGAAGGCGGGTCCGAGGTTGTGCGGCTCGACGATCCAGAGATTGCCGAGATCCGTTGGACGGTCCATGTCGCGAACAAGAAGCCAGCTTGGTATGACTTTTCGGAATTTCGCGGCAATCTGATGATGGGCGCGGAAAACAGCTACGAAGCCACCGGAGCGGCGCGGCGCAATGCAGCGATTTCTGAGACGCAGCGACGCCGAAATATGCTGATCATCGATCCTGGCCCGCGAAGCGTCGATCAGCCCGGGATAACAGCCGCCTTCGACAGCCAGATCGAGCCCGATCCGCGAACGGGCGAAACCTATGCGCATGTCTCGTTTCCGGGCTCGGACGGCATCGGTGCCGAACTCGGCTACGGCACAGGGCGCCTTTACCCCTATAGCATCGACACCCTCGGACACATGAAGATGGAAGACGATGGCGGGTTGCTGGTGCTTGGCGGTTATGGCCGCGCGGGCGGACCCAAAGCGCAAGGGATTGAGTCTTTCGCTGGCGCGGATGGCTTCTTTGACGACATTTCGGATGGATCGGTCCATGCGGAGATCACCCTCGCGTCGGGTGAGACGTTCACTTTGGAGGCTTGGGTCCTGACCGGTCCGCCAAAGGTCGCGCCTGAACTCGTCAACATCACAACCCTCGACGACATCATCTTTGACATGGCCGTGCGCTACAAAGCCGCAGCCCCCGAGATCTTCGACGCAACGACCAACACCTGGAAGACAGAATTCGTCGTCGACTATGACCGCCACATCAGGCCGATTTTCGAGCGTATGCGGAGCTACCAATGGACGGTCGATGTGGCCCCGATGATCGGGTTCGCGACACCCCGCTTCGATACTTCGGATATGAGCGAGGCCAATCGTGCCGCGCGCGAGCGCTGGTTTTCCTATCTGCGGGATCCTGGTTCGGACCGCGATTGGGAGCTTTCGCCGTCGCATCAGGACCTGTTCAGTGACGACGGGTTCCCGATGATGCCGCTCAATTCGGGCAGCAATTCGGTCACAAACCATGACATCTCCAAGTTTCTCTCCTTAACGCCGACCCAGTATTTCTTCTTTCGCCAATGGTCGGATGGGAAATTCGAACGGGGCGGGCCGCGGCGTTCGCGTTTTGCGCCGCATCCGATCGATTGCGCATCAGTCGGCAATTGCGTCGGGGCGCCGATGTCGCCGGGGATCGAGGTCAGCTGGTCGCTGCGCAATCCCGCGCTGTTTCCCGACGACGATCCGTATCGGCTGAGCGTCTACGATCCAGTTGCAATCCGGCAAGAGGGTCTCGATCCCGATCGCGACGAGACACGTGGCGGTGGCTGCCAGCCCGGAGACCTCACAAAGAGAATGGCGATCCCATGGCAGGCCGATTTCTTCCTCTGCGGCGCGCAACCTGTTAACTTCACCGATCCCCTCTTGAACAAGCTCTCCGAGGGGAGCCAGGTTGAGCACCTGCCCGCACCTCCGACGTTCACGGCCGTTTGGTGGCCGCCCCAGCGACCGCTTTTCGTCTATAGCGGGGCTGAGAGCGCGGAGACCCAGTCGATGGATGGCGATATCAGCATGGGGGAGCGCGCGGCATATGCGCGTGGCATCAATACCTTCCTCCAGGCGATCCTTGGCTGGCGCTACCTTGGCTTTGTCACAAACCTCAACACGGGAGAAGATCGAGACGACTACCCCTTCTTCGTGGAAACGGAACGGAACTTCGCCAAGTTTCGGGCTGTGAAGCTTGAGTTTTCCGAAGACGGGACGCTGCGAACCGATGCTCAAACCGAAACCGTGCTCGAGCGAAACCTGAGCCGACATGCGACACCCTTTCACTACTATGTCGGCCGAAAGTAGCGGCAGAGTGGGTCGAGAATGCCCGACCGGCCGGAATGGCCGCCGCATTCCTTGCCAGCAGCTATGAGCGATGTGGATGTTGCGATTGTGGGCGCGGGACCAGCGGGATGCGCAGCCGCTACAACGATCGCTGCGTTCAGCCACCACCGTGTGACCGTCATTGAACGAAGTGCACCTGTCCAAAAACCGGGTGAGATGTTGCAACCTGGCGCGGATGCACTTCTGGAGTATCTCGGGATCGGCCCATCGGCTCTCGCCACCATCCACAAGCCCAGCCATTCCCTGGCCTCGGCCTGGGGATCGGACCAACGCGTCGAGCGCCCACTCATAGGGTCCATGGGCCCTCCGGCCATGCATGTTGACAGGATCGGGTTTGAAGCGATGCTTCGTCGCCGCGCCGCTTCGTGTGGGGCGTCTTTCCACCACGGTCATCTGGCACGTGCGGAGCGTCAAAGGGATCACTGGCGTCTTTCGGTGAGGTCCGACGAACAGCCTATCCAAATCAATGCCCGTTTCATTATCGACGCGAGTGGTCGCGGCGCCCGGCTGGCCTGTCAAGCTGGCGCATCGATCCACACCACGCATCGGACCGTCGCCGCGTGGCGGACAGGTTCTCTCCGGTCCGACCGAGACGCGCAATTAAACGGCAGCGTCTTGGTGGAAGCGGTTCCCGAAGGCTGGTGGTATTCGGCGGCGCAGCCAGGAAACGTGATTGCGGCGGCTCTCTTCACCGACGCAGATGAGATGCGTCAGGCCCGTCTGAACCGCGCGCCCGGCTGGCGCGAAGCGCTCGCACGGACCACGCATACCAAGACTAGACTTGCCGATCTCGAGAGTTGGGGGCCCCTGCAAATACGACCTGCGCATGTGCAGTTCATCGCTCCCGCACATGGTCGAGATTGGATCGCCTGCGGCGATGCCGCAATCGCTGTGGACCCGCTATCATCCATGGGAATAAGTCTTGCGCTTCTCACCGGGATACATGCGGGCCGCATCGCCGCTGCGGCGTGCAGTGGGCAGGATGTCGGCGATTGCGGATACTCGCGGGAGATCCGGCGCCAACATCTGACGCATATCGACACTCTGAAGCGTTTCTTTGAGGCCGAAACGCGGTGGCCCGACGCGCCCTTCTGGAAGAGACGGCATTCCAAACCGAACGCGTCTGTCGAAGACGCCCCACGAGACGTCCTGGTTTGAGCCCACATACCTCTACAACCAATCTCAAGATCCTGCTCTTCGCCGCTGTCTGTAGCGGTCTGATCTACGGCTACAACGCCGGCGTCTATGGCGGCGTGGTGCTGCAGATCCAGGCCGCATTCGACCTCAACAGCAGCCAGCTTGGTCACCTCATTTCCATTTTCGATTTCGCGGAGATCGTAGGCGTCCTCCTTTCGACGCTTGCGGATCGGATTGGCCGGCGAACCGTCTTGATCTGGTCTGCGGTCGTGATGAGCATCGCCCCGTTTCTCCTCCTGCTCGAGCCGTCATTCACCATCCTTCTAGTAGAACGCGCGATCAGCGGATGTTTCGCTGGCCTCATTTTCATGATCGGGCTCATCTTCGTGGCAGAAGTCGCTCCGCCTGAGAAACGCGCCACACTGCTCAGCTGTGTCATGATCGGCGTCAGCGCGGGTTATGTTGCGGAACTCGCGATGAGCGTTGAGTTCGTCGACAACGACGGATGGAGATACCCGATCGTTCTCGCCGCGGTCCCCGCGATCATCCAGGTTCTGGGCCTTCTCAGCCTGCGCGAATCTCCAGTGTTTTACCGGATGCGCGGCCAGCTCGAAGAAGCGCAACTCTCTGAGGTATTCTACGGTTTGCCGCCGCAGGCAGGGCCCCAGAGACCCGCGAGCCAAGAGAGGACGGGCCTCCGGGCTATTGTCGCGATTCTTCAAGACCGGCACGCCGTCAGGAACATCCTTCTCGGGCTGGTGATTGTGTTGGCCGGAACGATGAGCGGTGGCAGCCTTGGGATAGGCTACGGGCCGCTCTTGATGGAGCGGTTCGGCGTCACCGATCAGGCATTTGCCCTCGAGATCCTCATTGTTTTCACCATCTCGGGTTTCGCCGTTGGCTTCATTGCGCTGATCCCCATCTCGCGCGGCCACACGCCGTCGGTTCTCACGGCAGGCCTTCTGATCGCCAGTGCGAGCCTGTTTCTGATGTTCTTTGTCAGTGGATATTGGGCCGTCGCTCTCTTGGGCGCTCTGCAACTCGGCTTCTCTTTCGGGATACGCACGACAATCTTCCAGCTCCTGCCGAGTTTTCTGGACGACGCGTCGCGTGTGGCGGGTATGGCATTCTACAATCTCGTTTTCATTTTCCTGACAGGACTGAACAAGGAGTTCATTCCTGTGATGCTTGACGCCATTGGCGCCTGGACCTTTCTCGTCTTCAGCGCTGCTGCCTTCGCCCTGGCAATCGGGAGCGCACTCGCGTTGTGGGCCCGAGACAGATGAAGCTTCGCAGCCAAGAGTTAGGTGGTTCGGTCGGACCTGCATGATTGGCGTTTGGGCCACTATCTAGGTCGGGCCGGGAGGTGCTTGACCATCAGGTGGAGCGGCCAACGGAACAGGCTGCGGATCTCCAGGGAAGTGTCCTCAAACACTGCACTGGTAGGTCGCCCGACTTTTCCAACACACTGACAAACGTAGTTTGACGAGGTTGTTGCTCTGGTTCTTAGAAGCTCGGTTGGCTGCTACCATCGCGACAGATTCGGGTAGGATTAGTTTAGGTTTCAGTGTGCGTGGTTTCTCGAAGCGTGATTGGTTTCTGAGCAGCAGCCTTCGCCTAAAGAGCTGGTTTTCGGCGGATCAGATGATCGCCGACACCCACTCCATTCGTCTGCGATACGGCAGCGTGCTCGCGATCCTATTCCTGCTGTGGCTCATCCTAACGATCCCCTGGTGGCTTCAGGGAAACATTATCCCCTACGATTCCTATAGCGTCGCCTACGCGACCCTGCGCGGCGTGTCGGGCCACCTCGCTGCCGGAGATTGGCCTGCCTGGCTCCCTGAGACATTCTCCGGGCGGCCATCGCTGGCCGATCCTCAATCCATCGTCGCCACACCGAGCCTGCTCACCTTGGCCTGGTTCGATCCCGAACCGTCGATCCATGCGATGGATGCGATCATCCTCACGCATCTCTTCATCGGTGCGGCAGCCGTTGCCATCTGGGGATTGCGGCGTGACATGCACCCCTTCGCGGTTCTTGTAGCGGCGCTTGTCTTTGCGTTCGGTGGCTCGGCCATGGCTCGGCTCCAGCACAGCTTCATGGTTATGAGCTACGCCTGGATCCCCGTGGCGATCCTGAACGTGGAGAGCTTCCTAGCACGCCCCAACGTCTGGCGCGCAATCCTCACCGCTCTCGTTCTCGCAGTCTTGACGGTCAGCCGCGATCATGTCGCCTTCCTCGGGCATTTCGTGGTTCTCGGCGCGGCGATTGCTTGGCTCGCGGGTCAACCCGATCCGCTCCGCAGCCTGCGCGCCGCTCTCCCATGGCTCGCCGTCAGCGTTGTGCTTTGGATCGCTATTGTCTGGCTCCCGCTTCTGTCGAGCGTCGGCATGGCCGCAACGAGCACAAGGCCGGGTTTCGATGGGGAATTGGTCGGGCGCGTTCTGTCGCTGCCCTGGGTGAGCCTGTTCACGCTGCCCTTCCCGGGCCTCTTCGGCGCATTTGAGGACATCAACGACTATTGGGGGCCAGGTGCGGCAAACTGGCGGGGCTATTGGTTCGGACCTGCAATCGTCCAGATCTCCATCGGAGTGATCCCCGCTGTGCTCTTGCTGTGGCTCGGGATTGCGCGCGGCTATGCGCGCGTGCCCGGGGCCCGCTTCGGCGCCGTGGTGATGGCCCTGGCGCTTGCCTATGCGGTCGGCACGCGCACGCCTTTCTTTGAAATTGCCTTCGACACGATCCCGATGCTGGATCTCTTTCAGCGCCCAGCGGACGCCACGTTCCTGGTCAATCTCGGCGCAGCCTTCGCGCTCATCGGCATCGTAGATAGCTACCTGCGGCTCGGCGTCTCGCGCAAACCGGTCTGGCGCTTGGCGCTGGAGAGCGGCGCCTGGCTCGCAGTTGCGCTCGCCGCCCTTGCGATGGCTGCCTTCCATGGGCGGCTCTCGGACAGCTGGGATGCGGTGCTCTGGCCCTTGCTGCTTGCGTTTGGCACGGCGTTCCTCTTGCTCTGGGGCGCCGCCATGAGCCCTCGAGGCCGCGAGACAGTGGTCGCCGGTCTCATTGCACTCCTAGCAATCGATGTCTCGGCGCATCAGATCGGGACCGCCCTCAACGCCCAGCCGGCGGAGACGGCGATGCCTCTGACCTATCCCAAGGATGACCCTCTGGCGGCTTGGATCATGCAGCGAATGGAGGAGACGGAGACCGCAGCAGGCCCATTCCGCGTCGAACTGCTCGGTCTCGGCGGCTCCTGGCAAAACGCGTCGTTCCCGCTCGGGGTCGACAACATCCTGGGATACAACCCCGTCCGGGACGCCCGGTATCAGCAGGCGACCGGCGCCCGGCAAAACACCGGTAGCATGCGCAATCGCCGCTTCGGCTCTCTCGTTCCAAACTATGCGGCGCCTTTCATGGATGTTCTGGGCGTGCGCTACATCGTGCTCGGTGCGCCGATGGAGACGATCGACCCGGAAGGCGCCGCGTCCTTTCCACCGCCACTGCGGATCCATGACGCCTATGTCTACGAGAATGCCAATGCCGTACCCCGTCTGGTTCTTGTCGCGGCAGAGAACGCGCGCCCCCACGATCCTGACGCTGCCCTTGAGAGCGGTGACCTGCCCGAATTCGATCCGCATCGCGAAGCCCTCATCGAAGGGGCAACACCGCCCGTGGCGGTCCATGCAGCGCCGTTCGAAGGGCGGTGGCGCCTGGTGGAGCGCCAGTCCGATACCTGGCTTGCGGAAGTCACCACCGACCGTCCGGCTTGGCTCATCTTCCATGAAATGCAGAGCCCGGGCTGGATCGCGCGGGTGAATGGCGAGAGGCACCCTCTGCATCGCGCGAATGTTCTGTTCCAGGCCGTGGCTTTGGAGCCAGGCCAACACCTTGTACAGTTCAGGTATTCGCCCGTGGCAAGCGCCCTTTCCACCCTCGCGCGCTGACCGCGTGCCCCTTGCGCGTCAGCCAACGCGGTTTTGCAAACGCTGCCCCCGGAACCATTTGACGGGCCGAAGCGGGGCCTGCACAATTTAAAGCTGGGTTTGGTGGTGATGGGGGATGGTTATGGCATCTGCCGATGGCGTGCGCATCTGCGAAGACCCTCAACTTTCAATCGTGGTCCCGGTCCTCAACGAGGAAGACGCCATCCCGGTGTTCCTGGCGGAGCTGACGCCTGTCCTTGATCGCGTCGAGCCCGACTACGAGGTGATTTTCGTCGATGACGGCTCGATCGACCAGACGAAAGACGCCGTGCGCGCCGCCCGGCGACACGACGCGCGCATCAAACTGATTTCGCTGAGCCGAACCTTTGGCAAGGAAGCGGGACTGACGGCAGGGCTCGACTTTGCTCGTGGCGCCGCGGTCGTGCCGATGGATTGCGACCTCCAGGATCCCCCTGAACTACTGGAAAAGTTCGTAACGCTGTGGCACAGCGGCTATGACATCGTTTACGGGCAGCGCATCGCCCGCGCCACTGACAGCACCAGCAAGCGTGTCAGCGCGGATCTCTTTTATCGGCTCTTCAACTCCATCGCCGCCGCTCCCATCGAAGAAAACGCAGGCGATTTCCGGTTGATGAACCGCGCCGCGGTCGACGCGACCCTGCAGTTGAGAGAACGCAACCGCTTCATGAAAGGCCTCTTCGCCTGGGTCGGTTTTCGCTCGATTGCCGTGCCTTACGAACGCCAGCCGCGCGCCGCGGGCAAGACAAAGTTCAACTATTGGAGACTGTGGAACTTCGCGCTCGACGGCATCACCAGCTTTTCCACACTTCCCTTGCGGATATGGAGCTATGTCGGCGGTCTCGTGGCGCTCGGCGCGATCGGCTACACCCTCGTTCTCATTGCCAAAACGTTGATCTTCGGCCGCGATGTGCCCGGCTATGCGTCGCTGATGGTCGTGATCCTGATCCTCGGCGCGGTGCAGCTTATCTCGCTGGGGGTCATCGGGGAGTATCTCGGGCGGCTCTATCTCGAAACGAAGCAGCGGCCCATCTACCTCGTGCGCAGCACCGAGGGGATCGCGCCCCGGCCCCGCCCAGCGCGAGCGCAAATGGAATGGGTGCCGCAGGCGCCCGACGACCGCGTGCCGCTCGATGCCGAGGCTTGAGCAGATCCTCCAACTCGATCCCGGCGAGATCCTCCGGTTCGCCATGGTTGGCATCGGTGCGACGGCCACGCATTTCGGGGTCCTGACCCTCGCCGTCGAAGCGTTCGGGATCAATCCAGCCGTCGCCAACGGCTTGGCCTTCTGCATTGCCGTCTGCGTGACCTATCTGGGGCAATCCTACTGGGTCTTCAGCAGCAGATCCGCCTCGCCCTCTCGGATGGCGAAGTTCCTGGCAACCGCATTCGGCGGAATGGTCGCCAACGTCGCCATCATGGCCGCGAGCGTCGATCTCTTCGGCCTACCCTATCAAGTTGGCTTCGCCATCTCATTGGTCGTGGTTCCTGCCTCGACCTTTCTTGCGAACAAGTTTTGGGTCTTCGGCACATCACGGCGCGAGTGAACCGGACTCCAACGATCCCCGGCGCCTTAGAGCAAAATGAAATCGTCCTGCGTCAGGGACGCAGTTTGAACTCCCGCGAGCGTGGCCAGGACATCCCCATCGGTCAGGATATCATTGCCGTCGAAGTTTATGTCGGCAAAGCTCAGTCCGCCCGCGAGGCCGATGAAATCTTCACCTATCGAAAAGTCCTCCACAACATCCGCACCCGTGCCGGTCGCGAAGACGAAGATATCTGCCCCCGTTCCGCCTATCAGCGTGTCGGCACCTGTTCCTCCGTTGAGCGTGTCGTTGCCAGACATACCGACAAGCAAGTCCGCTCCACTGTCGCCCGCCAACTCATCGTCGCCGCTGCCGCCGAACATCGAATCCGCCCCAGCCCCGCCGGAGATCACATCGTCTCCGGTGTTGCCGAAGAGTCTGTCGGAACCGTCCTCGCCCTGGACTTCGTCATCACCGCTGCCGCCGCGTATGTAGTCACCCCCAGCGCCGCCGATCAGAACGTCGTTTCCGTCCTGACCGTTCATCCAATCGCTGCCGTCATTTCCTTCCAGACTGTCGTCGCCCTGCTGCCCGCGCAGACTGTCTGCACCGGCACCGCCACTGATTACGTCCGCGCCCTCGCCACCATGGACCACATCGTCGCCATCGCTGCCTTCGATGGTATCGTGACCGTCATTCCCACGCAGCGTATCCGCGCCGTCACCGCCGACGATCAGGTCGTTGCCGTCCCCGCCATGGATCCTGTCGTCACCGCGATCGCCTTCGAGCGTGTCTCGACCCGTGCCGCCCCGTATCCGGTCCTCGCCCATACCACCTTCGACGAGATCGTCCCCATCGCCGCCATGGACGGAGTCGTCGCCCATCTCGGCCTCGATCCTGTCATCGCCAGAATGCCCGTGGATCCTGTCGTTGCCATTGCCGCCATCGATGAAGTCGTTGCCGCTTTCGCCCAGGATGCTGTCATCGCCGTCTTCTCCGCGGAGGACATCATCGCCGGATCCGCCCTTCAACGCATCCGATCCGCCATTACCATCGAGCGTATCGTCGCCCGACTGCCCCCAGAGGGTGTCGGCCAGGTTGGACCCGTAGATCGCATCGTTGCCGGACGTTCCAGGCCCGCCATCCGTGATCTGGGTGTCAGACACATTGGCAGCCAGAGAGATATGCGTGTCGCGCCCCACCGTCTCGATGACGAACCGATCCAACTCTGGAACCGCGAAGTCACCTTCGAGATCTATGATCGCGTCTGCGGACCCATCGCCATCCAGATCCAGCATAAGTTCGGTCTTGCCATGTTCGGTATCGCCGAATGCCACGTGCTGGTCGTAGTCCTCAACGATCAGTCTTTCGGCATCGGCAAAGTCGCCGATTGCGCCACCATCTACGAACTCTTCGAATGTACCGACGAACGTGTCGGCGCCTTCACCTCCGTATTTTACGTCGTTGCCATCCCCGCCGCGAATGACATCGTCGCCGCGACCGCCGATCAACGTATCGTCTCCGCGTCCACCATCGAGATCGACACCAACGAGATCGGTCATGCCCGAACCATCATAGACGTCGTCGCCGGCATTGCCGTTGAAGGTTACGGTGTTGAGTGCAACACCGGCATCCGAGAGACTGCCAGACACATTGGTCGTCGTGCCGTTGACATCGGCGTCTATGACAATCTCTTCGACCTCGCTCACCTCAAGCGTGTCACCGCCGACCGTGATGTTGAGTTTGGCGTCCGTCGCGCTGGTGACTGCGATGTCAACGGTTGTGCCGGAAACGACCGAGTCGATGCCATCATCGGCATTCATCGTCAGCGTATCCGTATCATCGCCGCCGATGATCGTGTCGTTGCCGTCGCCGTAGGACCAGGTGAAGAAGTCTTCTCCCGCTACACCGGCGATGCTGTCGTTGCCCGCACCGCCGTCGATCACGTCGCTCGCAATGCCGCCGAACAACGAGTCGTCTCCACCGGCGCCGGAGATTGTCGTATCGACGGTTACTCCTCCTAGGCCCGAGATGTCGAAGCTATCCCAACCGTCCCCACCGTTGTAAGTCGCGCGTTCCAGAGCTAGTGTGGTAGAAGAGGTGATCGATTCAATGCGAACACTTGTGAAATCAGATTCCGTTGTATCCGTTGCATTGAAGACGAAGGCTTCGACCTCTTCGGCATAGGCAACGCCGTCTTCGAATTGCGTCCCCTGAATCTCAAGGTCGATCTCAATCTGGTCTGTGCCAACGAATAGGTCGGCCTCGGCGCTGGAACTGTTTGGTTGCGGCTCGAGGTTGATCGTCACTGTATCGATGCTAGACCCACCCAACAGCGAGACGTTTTCGGCATCGCCGACATTGATCAAAAGGGTGTCGTCACCATCCCCTCCGTCGAGGGTATCATTGCCCAGTCCGGCAAGCGTGTCGTTTCCGGCTCCACCCTCGATGCTATTCGCGGTGAAAGTGCCGCTGGCGGCTATCGAGTCATCGCCATCTCCACCATCAACTGTGTTTGTGCCCAGAACGGTGATTGTGTCGTTGCCCACGCCGCCGTTGATCGTATCGCTGCCTGTACCGGACAGGATTGTGTCGTTGCCCGCGCCACCATTGATCGTGTCGCTGCCGGTTCCAGCCTGAATCGAGTCGTCGCCATTGCCGCCATCTATGACGTTTGCGCCATCATTGTTCGGATCGGCGCCGTCGACGGCCGAGATGGTGTCGTCGCCGTCCCCAGCGTCGATAGAATCGTCGCCCCCGCCCGCAACAATCTCCTCGCCATCGTCGCTTCCGACAATGGTGTCAGCACTGTCAGTCGCCACATAGGATTCGAAAGCCTCGAAATAGGTTTTCGTCTCGGGGTTCGTCACCGAACTGACCTGACCGGCCGAAACATCGAGATCGACGCCACCCGCGAAATCCGGTGTGTCGAGCCGCAGCTGGTCGGTGCCATCGCCGCCATCGGCGATGTCGTAGCCAAGGCTGGCAACCACTGTATCGTCACCGCCGAGTGCGGAAATCAGTTCATCAGCATCCGTACCCGTCAGCTCCTCGGGATCATCGGTTCCGGTGATTGCATCGAGGCTCGCGACGACCAGATCGACATTGAGCGGATTTTCGGTCTCGACATAGGTCCCGTTCGCATCGGCGATAATGAAGACTTCTTCGATCCCGGTGGCCTGGAATGTCTCTGTTGTCCAACTCGAAGGGTTGGACGTTGCGTAGGAGCTGGCGCTGATATTCAGTGTTCCAACCCGGTTCCCAATTGGATCAAGAGCGCTGGAGATGACCTCGATATCGATGGTGTTCTCTTCGATGTCGAACCCGTCCTCCATATTGATAATCAAGCGGTCGACATCGTCTCCGCCATCAATCGTCTGGAACCTGTTGGCGTCTCCAACAAACCACAGGATCGCGTCGTTGCCCGATCCGGCTGAGACGTCGTCTCCGCCGCTGCTCCCGCCCGTGCCGCTCAGGATCGTATCGTTGCCCGCGCCAGCCGTAATCGAGTCGCGCCCGTCGCCACCGATGATGCTGTCCGCGCCATCGCCGCCGTCAATCGTGTCGTCACCATCACCACCAAGAAGCGTGTCGGACCCATCATCTCCGGTGACAGAGTCGTCGCCCAAGCCTGCCAGGATCGAGTCGTCACCGTCGCCGCCGTCGATCGTGTCGTCGTTTCCGATGTCGAAGCTGTTATCCCCGCCGAGGATTGTGTCGTTTCCGTCTCCGCCAGCCAGACTGTCATTACCTTCCCCGCCATCAATCGAGTCACCGCCTGCGCCACCATCCACCGTGTCTTCGGAATCGAGCGCCATGATGACGTCCGGACCGTCACCCCCCACGAGAGAGTCTCTGTCGTTCGTGCCATTGACCTGGATGCCGCCCTCAAAACCCACGAAACGTTCAAAGTTGGAGTAAGTCAGCGTGTGTTCATTGCCGTCGGCATCGACAAGAGTTGCTGTCCCACCTTCGTTGGTCAGGAATGTATCGGTGGTGATGAGCCCGGACCCCGTGAAGTCCAGCGTATTGGTGCCACTGCCGCCGTCGAGCGTGTCATCCCCAAAGCTTGCGAAAATCGTGTCATCGCCAATGCCCGCTGCGATGGAATCGTCACTGGCACTCCCGGTAATCGAGTCAGCGACATTTGTTCCAATGACCATTTCAACGTTCGAGATCGTGAAACCGTAATCTCCGTTGATGGTGACGGTCGGATCCGCGATCTCAAATCGACCCGTCCCGGCGCCCAAGTCGAGGACGACGCCGATTTCGAAGCCCGAAACAGACCGGACACCATCCGACGCAAGATCCAACGTGTCGGTATCGGCACCCCCGTCGATCACCTTGGTGGCACTCGTCGTCGTGCCGTCAGCCGAAAAAGACAGGACGCCGGACACGATCAGGACGTCATCTCCCGCACCGCCGCTGACGGTGGCATTGCCGATCCCGCCGTCAATTGTGTCGTCCCCGTCCTGCCCGTTGAGGACATCATCGCCGCTCGACAGGCCGGGATCGGTTCCGAACGCATAGAGGAGGTCGTTGCCGCCCCCGGCATCGATCACATCGTCGTCTTGGCCGCCGTAAAGGGTATCCGCCGCATCGCCACCGATGAGGGAATCGTTGCCCGATCCGCCGTAGAGGCTCTCACCTTCGTCTCCCGGATCGTAGGTGTCTGACGCGGCGTCGAGCGTATCGTCACCCGCGATCAGAGTATCATTGCCGTCGCCGCCATCCAAACTGTCGAGGCCTTCGCCACCGATCAGCGAGTCGTTCCCGTCACTGCCAAGGAGCGTGTCGGCACCGACCTCGCCTTTGAGCGTATCGTCACCCGATCCTCCATCGAGCGTATCGTCGCCATCTCCGCCGGTAATAGAGTCTTGTTCGCTTCCGCCGAGCAAACTGTCTCCACCGTCGGAGCCGATGATCGTCAGATCGTAGATGCCTCCATCGGTTCCCTCGACGCTGGTGAAGGTTTGGTCATAGCTCTGGCCAACGGTATTGAGATCGGGCGCACCGAGATTGGTGAAGACCGTCAGTGTTTCGGTCGAGAAGTCGACCGTCGCAGAAAGCACCGTCCCATCGTAATCGTTGGAGAACTCGAACGTGTCGTTGCCGGTGCCGCCATCGATCGTGTCTTCGCCGATACCGACGACAATCTTGTCATTGTTGGTTCCGCCGAAGACGGAATCGTCCCCGGCACTGGCATCTATGGTGTTCAGTCCCGACGTTCCGTAAACGGTATCGTCGTCCCAACCGCCCAGGAGCGTGTCATTGCCGCTGCCTCCGGTGATCTCGTTGCGACCAAGGTTTCCGATGATGAAGTCGTTGCCGCTCCCGCCATCCAAGGTATCGGATTGATGGGATCCTAGAATTCGGTCGTTCCCGCCCAAGCCCTGGTAGTTGTAGCCGATTTCGACGAACTCGGAGGACAGCTCGATCGTGTCGTCGCCTTCCGTTCCAACGCCCGCATTCCGGGTCACATAGATCTGCGATTGGTCGCTGCTATAAGCGACCGTGAAGCCCGGCGCGTTGTATCTGTTGCCGCCGAAGACGCTGGAGGTCGTTGCGGAATCGAGGTCGATCAGCAGGCTGGTCAGCGTCTGGTCGCTGTTATTGTTTACATTGACTTGGTTGAGATTTCCGATCACCACGCCTGGGCCGCCGGTGATCGGAAAGCTTTCGGACGCAAACCGGATGATGATGTTGTCCGTCGATCCGCTTAAGGCGAATTCAATGTCGTCTGGATTCAGGGTGACAACACGATTGTTGGTGTCCGTGTAAGTCGCGTCGAAGATGATCGTCTCATAGAGTTCGAGATCGACGATTGTGTTCTCTTGAAACGTCGCGTCGGACACCGATTGCGGAATGTTGAGGTGATCGATGTAGAAGTTGTCGGTGCCGCTTGCCCCGATCAGAGTGTCCGAGCCAGCCCCTGCGGCGAGGTAGTCGTTGCCTGCGCCACCATCCAGCGTCTCGTCCTCGTCTCCCCCATAGAGCCCGTCATCGCCCCCAAAGCCTTCGAGAGCCGTGGCGCCTTGGGAGATGCTGTAAGGATCGAAACCGTTCTCCAGAGCATCGACGAACTCCGCGTAGGAGTAGGCGACGATTGCATCGTTATCGTCTGTGCCACGAACATACCCACTCCCGTCGCCCGCCAAGGCTTGACCGCCCCAATTGCCAAAAGCGAGCACCGATCCCGTGCCGAGTTGGGTCGAAAGATCGGAAACCTCCGCGCTGTCACCTGAGGCAATGGTGATCTCGCTGCCAACGTCGGACTGTGTATATGTCCCGTCGCCATTGGCATCGCTGAAAGAGCCGTCGCGCCGCTGCTTGAACGTAATGTCGCCGTCGGTGTCGTTCTCAACGATGATGGCGTTCTCTATGAACGCCTCAAGAACACCCGCAGCATCTTGACCCCCGAGGACCGCGCTGGTTGGATCGTCGACGTCAGACCGCAGGAAATCGTTATCAATGCTGATATTGGCAATCTGCTGGTCGCCGTCATCGACCAAGATGCTCCAACCGGTATCACTCTGCACGATGTCAAAGGACAGGTTTCCCGAGATCTGAGGCAGCGGCAAGAGGATGTAATCCTCACGCGGATCGAAATCGGTAATGTTGACGTAGTTGTAGTTGTTGTCCTGGGCGCTCGGTATCGTTTCATCGCTATCGGCAATCCCAGAATGGTTCAGGATCGTTGCGATGGTTGCGCCGAAATCAATCGTAGCATTGATCGCTGAGCCGACCGGTCCCGGGATCGCTCCGAATGCAGAGGCCGTAGAGACAAGCGTTTTCACGCCGTAACGTCCGAGTTGTATCGCCTCTTCCGAACTGACGCCCAGGCCCGTGTCGTCCGTGTAGGAGGCAATGATCTCCGGCGGTTGGTAGCTGAGAATGAAAGCATCGCCGCCGTCGCCGCCGGTCATGCTGTCGCGATCATTCTCATTCATTTGAAGCCGGAGGATGTCTTCGCCCGCGCCGCCATCCAGTGTGTCGGAGCCATCCCGACCGTTTAGGACATCGTTGCCATCCTCGCCCAACAGGTAGTCGTTGCCGCTCGCAACGCCCCCGTCCATTCCTTCGGTGTTGGTCTCGCCGCCACGGATGATGTCATCGCCTGGCCCGCCATAAATCGTATCGCCACCCGCGGCGCCTTCTATGGTGTCGTTGCCTGTGAGTGTTGGATCTTCGTCAGGCAGTGTAATCGGGGGGTCGGTGTCGGTTCCTTGATAGGACGGCGCATTCGCATAGTCGCCGTAAATGACGTCGCGATTGTCAAACCCCTGCATCGAGTCGTCGCCGCTGCCACCGACAAGTGTGTCCGCTCCGGCGAAAGTGCCGACAACCGTGTCATCTCCCCAGCCCCCGAAGATGATTGCCTCTCCCAGCGAGTCTGGTTCCAGCAAATCATCGGAGACGAGGTCGGGAACAGTCGGGTCCGGCGCAACGTATATGGTCCTTGAAAAATCTATGCTTCCAAAGAAAACTTGGTATCCGTCATAGTCGGAAGATAGGCTTTCAAAATCCGTCCCGAAATAAATCTGAGTTACGGAGCCACTATTTATGACAGTAGCATCGGTATCACTGTAGCTAATAGTAGCCATGATGACCCCTCCAGCGGCCCGCTATTTTTGCGCTCCGCTGTATATTCATCAGCTTGGAATGGAAAGTAACAAAGTATATCAGTCGTTTCAGTCTTCGGCTGCATTTCCGTCTTGTGTCGAGCGCGGAAGAGCAGCCAGAACCCAATGCAATATCGAAGCAGTTGGACCGCCTGCCAGAGAGAGGCCCTACTGCTTGGCACCACCCGATCAAAGAACAGGAGAATGTCTTCGCCGCTGGCAGGAGCCGCGTTCAGTGCGGGTCAGATTACCGAAAGGCCCACATCAACCAACAGGCGCACTCCCGCGAGCCCGAGCAGACTGAAAGCCAGGATTTGGAACACGCGCTGACTGATAAGCTTGTGCAAGCGAAAGCCAAGGAACACGCCCAGGACGAGAAAAGGTATCAGCATCAAACTGATCTGCAGCGTTTCGGCTGTGTATTGCGACATCGCCCCGTAGATCACGCCTTTGACCAAATTGAGGAACAAGAAAAACATACTGTTGGTTCCAACAAAGGTGGTCTTGTCCATGTTCTGGCTGAGGAGATAGCCCTTGACCGCCGGACCACCGGCATGGGCGACAATCCCCGCAAACCCTGAAACGAACCCTGCCAAAATGATAAAGGGGCGCCGCCAGATTTTCTGTTCCCCGTTTTTTGCCCCGCCGAGGAAAAACTGCGCGGCCATGAAAACCGCCATCAGCCCGATCAGCGCCTTCAGGACCACCCCGTCAAACACGTTGAACAGCGCGGCTCCAGCCGCCAATCCAAGAAACGCACCGGGCAAGAGCGCCATAACCACAGGCCGAGACCAGGATTTCCAATAGCGCCAGCCATTTGCAAAATCCATCAGGATCAAGAGAGGCATCTGAATCGCCAAGGCCATTTGCGGGCTGACATAGAGCGTCATGACCGGAACCGCGATCACGCCCAACCCGCCTGCGAACCCCGATTTGGAAATGCCGACGATGACAACGACGATACCGGCTACCAGTAAGAATTCGATTGGAACTGTCATAGCGCGCACTCCTCTTGTGTCGGTGACCCGCGTCACCGATCGGGGGTTTGGGGTGGGGAGATCTTAAGGCGTGAGCGGTCGCGGCGCCTTAGACTTCTAGTTCGGCAAGCACGTTGGCAAAAGACGCACCGTGCATATCGCGGTCTTCCCGTGTGCCTTGGATCGCAGGACGTGGAATGCTGAACTTCACCACATTGAGATCAGAGATCTCAAACCGCTTTACCGCTTCGGGCGGGGTATGCAAAGCCGCCGCCACTCGCTGCGTGTCCAAAGACGCCCGCACCGTTTCGAAGGCCTGCGGTCCGTCGCAGAAAATGTCGAAGGTCAGCCAAAACGGCCCCGCATTCTTTGAGCGAACTTTCATCGCGACATCTGCAAGCTTTGTCATGCGGAAATCTCATGCGTCGTCAGGCGGAAGCCATCCATCGGGTTCTTGAGTTCGAGCACATGGTTCAGGCAGAACTCATAGATCTCGCCGCGGGACATCTCGGTGGGCGAGAATGGAAAAGCGAAAGTCGGCATATCCTCGTCTTCCGGCAAAGGATGGTGGAGCAGGTAGGGGTTGAGGATCTTGGACACCTCTTTTGACGTTGCCTCATCCGGGGCGGTCACGATGCCCATCACGCCGACCTCGCTGCCGATTTGCGCCTTCCGCTCCAGCGACCCCAGCGTAGCGTCTGCGCCAATGAGGCGAATTTCGAGGCTAAAGGCGTCCCCTACTCTCGCACGGGCTTTCTCGCCACATTTCTCTTCGATATCCGCCGCCCACTCGTGAATGCGCGCGACGTATTTGGGTTCACGCACAAGGGCCATCGAGACGGTTTGATAGCCCACCCGCTTACTGCCTTCGAGCTTCACGGTATAGGCGTCGCTCTTGATCCACTCGCTGCCGGTGACGCGCACAGATCGGTCGTCCAGCGCTTCATAATGCGCACCGGTGACATCAAGATGCCCGCCCGGTTCAAAAAGCTGGTAGGGGTTCGAGTTTTCGTAGAGCATATGGGCGGACACCGTGTAAGGCGTGGCGCGTGCACCCTCTCCCATCGGCGTTACGGTGAAGCCATCCTGATCGAACTCCAAGAGAATTGTGCCCGAGTTTGGATCGGTGGTCGCCAATGCCCCACATTCGCCGATTTTTGCGCCGTGCCACGCGCCACCTGGATGGCACCCTCGGGCCAGCGGCAGGGCGGCGATGATGGCGGTGTCGGTGGTGCGACCCGCGATCACAATATCGGCGCCGGTGTCGAGCGCCGCTTGGATATGTTCTGCTCCCGCAAGGGCCACGATGTTGCTGCAAGCGTGGATCAGGTCACGGTCAATATCGAAGGCCGGTTCGAGGGGGCGGATGCGGCCTTGGTCGAGTGCCTCGGCCACATCTGCGGGGCGTTGGCCGCTCTTGAGCACAGCGACTTTCAGCGTCTCCCCGGTCTCGGCCGCGATTTCACGGGTGATTTCCACGAGCCAGTCCACCGCATCGTCTGCCCCGCTCGTCCCCGCGGTGCCGATCACCAAAGGTACATCGGCGTCGAGCCGGGCAGCCATTATGTCGCGCCATTCGGCCTTCACTGAGTTGCGCGAGTATTTCGACGTCCCGGTGCCCAGATAGTGTGGCCCGCTATCGGTGGACCCGCCGTCGATTGCGATCAGGTCTGGCTTGGCCGCCACACCGCGCCGCAGTGCCTCGCGGGAGTAACCCAACCCAAGCGCTCCAGACGGGATAAGGATCTTTGTCATACAACCTCCTAAGACGCCCGCCAATGGACGTCGCACGAAAGGGACGCGGCTCTCCGCCGCGTCGCCGCGTCAATCGCGATTGGCTGCAGCTTTTGCTTGGGCCTGCGCCCGCCGAGCGCGGTAGCTTGGCAGCACGATCAGCAGGAGCGCGATGACCAACAGAGCCAACGTCATCGGACGTTCCCAGATGAACGACATCCCGTCGTAAACCTGCATTGCCCGCGCGAAGTTGTTCTCCAGCATGGGCCCAAGAATGAACCCGATCAGAAGCGGCGCCAGCGGGTAATTGGCCAACCGCAAGCACGTCGCGCAAACGCCAAACCCGACCAGGATCAAGAGTTCCGTGGCGTTGTTCTGCCCAATATAGGCCCCCATCAGGGTAAAGAACAGGATAAGCGGAATGAGATAATTCCGCGGCACCGCGAGGATCTTGGCGATGTAGGGGATCAGCGGCAAATTCAGGACCAACAAGACCAGATTGCCAAGATACATTGAGATGATGACCGCCCAGAACACCTGCGGCTCGTCAATCATCAGGCGTGGCCCAGGGCTGACATTCAGCGCGATCAGGGCGCCCAGCAAGATCGCTGTGGTTCCCGACCCTGGGATCCCCAAGGTCAGAAGCGGCACGAAGCTCCCCGTGGCAGCGGCGTTGTTGGCGCTTTCGGGTGCGGCGACGCCTTTGACAGAACCTTTGCCAAATTTCTCGCGCTCCTCGGGCGAGGCCAAGTTGCGCTCTACCGCATAGCCTAAAAAGGACGCGATCGTGGCCCCGGCGCCCGGCAAAACGCCAATAAAGAAGCCTTGGATCGATTGCCGTCCGACCACTGGTGCAATGCTGCGGGCCTCATCGCGGCTGATGCGCAAGCCCGTGATCTTGCCGCTGTCTTCGCCGCCATCGGTCTTGGAGCGGTTTTTGTCCAGGACCAGGTAAATCGCCTCTGGCAGAGCGAACATAGCCATGGCGATGGTGATGAACCCAAACCCCGATTGCAGATCCATCACGCCGAGAGTGAACCTTGGTGCATTGAACAACACGCCTTCCCCGACCGTGGCCAGAATCAGCCCGAGAAACGTCATCAACACCGCCTTACCCACCTGCCCCGTTCCGGCAAATGCGGCAATGGCCGAAAGACCCACGACCATCAGGGCGAAATACTCAGAGGAATGGAACAACAGCGCGACCGACGCCAAGGCCGGTGCAAAGATCATCAGGAGGATCGCACCAAGCGTGCCACCTGCGAACGACGAAATCGCCGCCACGGTCAGCGCTTTACCGGCTTTGCCTTGGCGCGTCAGCGGGTAGCCGTCAAAGCTCGTGGCCACGGTTGAGGCCACCCCCGGCGCGTTGATTAGGATCGACGATGTCGAGCCGCCAAACACCGCGCCGTAATAGACGCCCGCCAACAGGATCAAGGCGGTCGACGGATCCCCGAGCGAAATCGCGATTGGGATCATAATCGCAATGATCGACATCGGGCCGAGGCCGGGCAACATGCCGATGAAAGTCCCAACGATACAGCCTGCAACGACCATCAGGATGTTTGTGAGGGAAAAGGCGGTTGCGAGACCAGTCAAAAGTCCTTCGAGCATCTCAGCCTCCCATGAACGCAGGCAAGGGACGCAGGAAAACGCCGAGCACTTGATTGACCAGGAACCACACCACGCCAGCGGCAGTGGCAGCGACCAGAAGCATTGTCAGATACCTCCGTTCGCCGAGGATGAAGCTGCCGACCATCAGAAATAGAAAGGTCGACGCCAGAAAGCCCAGCGGACGCAGGAGCAGCGCGTAGCAGACCATCAAACCAAGCAGCAGCAGCGCCTGACCCACATTGTAATCCGACAGTCGAGACAGATCGATGTCCGGCTTCCGGCCGTCATCCGCACCCTTTTCAAACCCGAGAAGGATCCAAAGGGAGACGATGATTGCCCCAATCGCCAGAACCTTCGGAAAGCTCGACGGCCAAATGGGGCTGCGTCTCATGATCGGCGGCAACGAACCGTCCATGGTGAAAAACGCAATATAGGCATAGGTCAAACTAAACAGCAGAATGAAAAACGCGATCCAGCGATCCAGCGCCATGGTACGGTCCCCCCAACCGGTGTTTTTTTGGGTCGGCGCCAACTTACGCTGGTTGGCGCCGGTCTTGTTTGGACGAAGCGGCGGGGCTTACAGGAAGCCCAACTTCCGCATCAAGTCACCCATGGTCTTTTCCTGATCTTCCAGGAAGGTGCGAAAGTCGTCTCCGGAATTGTGGATGTTGACCCAACCATTGCGCGCGCGGACGGTTTCCCACGCTTCGGTTTCATACATCTTGCTGAGCGCTTCCTGGTAAGAGGCCAAGGTTTCTTCAGGCAGACCGGGAGCTGCAAAGAAGCCGCGCCAGTTGACAAAGACTGTTTCGTTGCCCTGCTCGACAAAGGTCATTGCGTCAGGCAACGCGTCAACCCGCTCAGCGGAGGTGATGCCGATGACGCGGATTTCGCCAGCATTGACCAGTTCAACGATCTCCGAGAGACCGGTCGACACGGCTTGCACCTCGCCCGACAGCAACGCCGCCATCGTCGGTCCACCACCGTCGAATGGAACGTAGCTCATTTCAATCGGGTCAAGTCCGGCAGCTTCCCAGACCATGGCCGCAACCAAATGGTCCATCCCGCCCGGAACCGACCCGCCGCCAACAACAAAGCTGTTTGGGTCTTCCTCTACTGCGGCAACCATTTGCTCCAAGTTTGTGACGTCGCTGTCGGCCGACACAACAAGGGCTGCATAGTCGCCGATCGTACCGGCGACCAAAGTCAGGTCGCGGAAGCTTTGCGGGAACATGCCGGTCAAGGAGCGGATCACGATGGGCGTCGAGTTCACCATCAGCGTGCCATGGTTGCTTTCGGCGTTCTCGATCAGATACCCGATCGCTTTGCCGCCACCGCCGCCCGACATGTTTTCATAGCTGGCCGTTCCGACCAATCCGGCTTCCGACAAAGCCTCGCCGGTGCCGCGCGCTGTGCCATCCCAGCCGCCGCCGGCCCCTCCTGGAATGAGGAAGTGGACGCTGTCGAGTACCTTGTCTTCGGCAGCTGCGACCGGTCCGGTCAGTGCCAGAAAAGCGGCGGCAGCAACGGAAAAAAGCTGTCGGTTGAAGGTTTTTGGTTTCATGTCGTCCTCCCGTTACGACCTTTGGTTCTTGAGCAGATCGGGCAACGAAAGGGTCTCGTGTTCACAACGCGGCCCCGTCGGGTAAGCAGAACGCCCGATCCAAAACCTGCGAACCATAGACATTAAGTTTCATTTAGCGCAATATTGGAATTCAGAAGTTTCGCCTGGGAGAACAAATGCCCTCAGACCGGACTGAAGCTGTAGAGCGTGCGCTTTCCATTTTACAAGCTTTTTCAAATGATTATACGCGAATGACACTCACCCAGCTCGCCAACGAAACAGGTCTCCATAAGAGCACAGTTCTTAGGCTGACCAACTCCCTAGCGATCTATGGGTTCATTCAGCGCGACTCGGCTGGGCGTTTCAGTGTTGGGCCAAGTGTTTGGCGTCTGGGTATGCTGTTCCGCCGCAATTTTCTGACCCGTGAAACAGTGGCCCCTGCCCTGAACGCTCTGGTTGAAGCGACAGGTGAAACAGCCTCCTTCTATGTGCTGGCCGAAGATCAACGTGTCTGCCTCTACCGCCAAGTCTCGCCCCACGTGGTCCGTGTGCATGGAGAGGAGGGGATCCGATTGAACCTGTCGACCGGCGCATCGGGCCGGGTCTTGTATCATTTTTCCACTGGCGGAACCCTCCCAGCAGAAGGCTTCACTGCGGCAGGCAGCGTGCACTCCGTGGGCGAAACAATTCCGGACATCTCGTCAATTGCAACGCCGGTTTTCTCAAAGGTCGGGGAGCTGTTGGGGGCTCTGGTTGTATCTGGTGTCCGGACACGCTTTACCGAGGAGGTGCGCAACAAGGCGATCCCAATCCTTGAACGCGTCGCATGCAGCCTGCGCGAATAACTGAACGCTGTCGCTGACTTTAGGCCGTCCTCAAATGCCAGCCGCGCACGCCTCCCGCATCGCCACTCGCGCAGATCAAAACCGCAGGAAAACTGCCCGAATGCAGGCCGGTAAGCCACAATGCTGCAAGACGTCGACGAACGGGACGCCGACAAAATCTGGCAACCCTGCGAAACGGGTGGCAAACCTTCACTGAAAGAATCAGCTAAGCCTTTGAAAGATTTGGTAGCGGAGGAGGGACTTGAACCCCCGACACGCGGATTATGATTCCGCTGCTCTAACCACCTGAGCTACTCCGCCGAGGCGGTCGCTCTATACGCAGGGCATCGGAGAGCGTCAAGCGCGCCTGGCGCCGATCCGAGAAGAAAGGTGCCCATTCTGAAAGCATGTCCTGTCGGTTTTGGCGCGGATAGGGACGAAAGGAGGTTTTCACTCGCGCCTCCGTTATGACGCCGCTATGGACTCATGAACCCAGCGACTTGAACGGGATGCCCTAACTCGGTCGAGCAGCGATCACGTCAAGCCGTTTTGTAGCCGCGTTGACCGATCCCGTGACTCAGGTCGAGCGGATCTCAGAGAGCGGCCAGCACCCCTTAACCAGTAGAGCCGAGTGATCGCGTTATGAACCAAGTTTCCACAGTGAAAGAGCATCATCTGGTTGTGGTCGGTGCGGGTTTCGCCGGTCTCTCGCTCGTCAAGGCGCTCCGCCATCCTGACTTGCGCATCACCCTGATCGACAAACGAAATCACCACCTCTTCCAACCGCTGCTCTACCAGGTGGCCACCACCATTCTGCCACCCTCAGACATTGCCTGGCCGATCCGCGGCCTGTTTCGCAATCGCAAGGATGTCACAACGCTGCTCGCGGAGGTCGAGGACGTCAATACGCAGCGACATGAAGTCCGCCTGACCACGGGCGCGGCGCTGTCGTATGACACCCTCGTCATCGCGACGGGCGCCCAGCATTCTTATTTCGGCCACGATGCTTGGTCGGCGCACGCGCCCGGCCTCAAGGCGCTTGAGGATGCCACGACCATTCGGCGCCGAATGTTGCGGGCCTTCGAGCAAGCGGAGCTGACCGACGATATGGCGGAGCGCCACGCGCTCTTGACCTTTGCCATCGTGGGGGCCGGGCCAACGGGCGTGGAGTTGGCAGGCATCATTTCAGAACTTGCCCGAATGATCTTGCCGCAGGAATTTCGTCGTATCGACACCCGAGAGACTGAGGTCCTCTTGATCGAAGCGGGTCCCCGTATCCTTGCGGCCTTTCCCGAGGGTCTCTCGGCCTATGCCAACCGCGCTCTGGATCGCCTCGGGGTCACAGTGCGCACAGGCCACGCCGTGACCGAGGTGGCGGGCGACGGCATCGTGCTGGACGGGAAAATGATCCCGGCGCGCAATGTGATCTGGGCGGCGGGCGTCGCGGCCTCCCCGGCGGGGCGATGGCTGAATGCAGAGACCGATCGTGCCGGACGTGTTGTGGTGGGAACGGATCTGAGCGTCGCGGGGCATGACAATATCTTCGTCCTTGGGGACACGGCGCATGCGCTCGCGTGGGATGGCAACCCCGCGCCAGGGATCGCCCCGGCCGCGAAGCAGGCCGGTTTCTACACAGCCAAGGTGATCCGCGCCCGCCTGACCGGGCGCCCCGCGCCCCCGCCGTTTCGCTACCGGCATATGGGCAATCACGCCACCATCGGTCGAAACGCGGCGATTGCGGATTTCGGCCGCGTGCGCCTCACCGGATGGATCGCCTGGTGGGTCTGGGGCATGGCCCATATCTACTTCCTGATCGGGACGCGGAGCCGTGCCGCTGTGGCCATCGGCTGGTTCTGGACGCTTCTCAGTGGCCAGTATTCCGCACGTCTGATCACGCAGCGCGACGATCCGACTACCGGAGACCCAAGCAGATCCTAAGTGGAAACCGGACGGTTCGAGATCCACCGGCATTGATAGGGCGCGAAGCTCACAGTGCCGCGCGCAGCCCGGAACGTCTCGCCCGAAAGTAGGTCCACCCACTTCTCCCCGGAGATCAGATTGATCGCGACAAGCGGCACATCCACGGTCTCGTTCGAGACGTTATGAAGCGCGAAGATCGACTGGTCCCGCTCCCGGCTCTGGCGCCAGAAGCCGAAGATTTTGTCACCCAGATGCATGGTGAACTGGGTTGCATTGGGGTGAAAGGCGGCCTGACGGCGACGAATGGTGAGCCTGCGCTTCATTTCGCTAAGAACGCGCGCATTCACGCTGCTTGGATCGTCGAGCAGCGCTTGAAGGGCGGGATATTCCCAACGATGGCGATTGATCGCCCGGTTCACGCCGCTGCGCTCGACGCCCCCGATATCGTTCGGCGTCGCAATCAGCGAATGGATGTAGAAGGCCGGGATGCCCTCCAGCGCCATCACAATCGTCTGGCTGCACACAAACCGCTCAACCTGAAAATCGTCCGGCCCGGCCAGGGTGCCTTTCATCGCATCGAAGAAGGTGACGTTGATCTCATAAGGCTTTTGGCCGCCATCGGGCATCGCCCGCATGCTCACCCGCCCACCAAAGCCGCGGATCGCGTCGATCACCGCGGAGATGTCCTCCTCGTTCAGCAACCCCTCGGCGGGCCGCATGCCGATACCGTCATGGGAGGCGGAGAAGTTGAGATAAGCGCAGCCATATTGCGCGGGCGGCATGCCCATCTGCCATTCATTGAGATAGCGCGCACTCCCCGACAAAAGCGCATGCAGGATCAATGGCGGCAGCGAAAAGTTATAGATCGCGTGCGCTTCGTTGCGGTTGCCGAAGTAGGAGAGGTTTTCGGCGTTGGGAACATTGGTCTCCGTGAGGAGCACCATGGGCTCGACAGAATAGTCGAAGAGCACGCGCATCAGCCGGACGATGGCATGGGTCTGTGGCAGATGGATGCAGCTCGTGCCGATCTCCTTCCAAATGAACGCCACCGCATCGAGGCGCATGATCCGCACCCCTTGATCGATATGGAGCCGCATCACGCGCAGGAATTCGAGCAGCACTTCTGGGTTGCGAAAATCGAGATCCACCTGGTCGTGGCTGAACGTGCACCAGACATGGCGCGGCCCGTCCGCGGTCTGCGTTTCCCGCAAGAGCGGGCTGGTGCGCGGGCGTACAACGCTGGAGAGATCCATCGCCGGATCGGCCTCGAAGAAGAACCGGTCATAGGGCGAGTGCCGCTGGCGGTATTCGTTGAACCACGTGCTCTGGCTCGACACATGGTTGAGCACCAGATCGGACATCAGGGTGAAGCTCTCGGAGATCCGACTGATATCGGCCCAATCGCCCAGCGCGCCATTGACAGCGCGGTAATCGGTCACCGCAAAACCGTCATCGGAAGTGAAGGGAAAGAACGGCAGGATATGCACGGCGTTCACCGCGTCCTTGAGATGCGTCTCCAGGAAGTGGCGCAGCAGATCGAGAGGCTTGTGCGTGCCATCGACAATCGAATTGCCGTAAGTGATGACGAGCGCATCCTTCTCCGACCAAAGCGACGTGCCGGGCCGCCGGGCCCGCGTCCGCATGCGAACGCCCTCAGGCCAAAAGGCCTCAATCACGTCTGCGGTGAGCCGTTGGTTATCCTGCTCGGGGTATACCGCCGCCAAGAGGGTGGAGATCTTCAGAAGGAGAGGCGCAGTCGGAGGGGCCACGTCAACCGATACTCTAAAAGGACGTCAGGAAGGCGCATTGTTCAGAATGCAGCACCAAAAATACAAGTTAGACATCTTCAATTAAAGATAGGTGTTGTTTCGGAGCCGGTTTTTTGGGCAGCACCGAGGCCTCCGGGCGAACCACATACGCTTGATCGACCACGTTATGCGCGCGAAACGGCGCCTACTCAAACCGAGTAGGGGGGCCGAGGGAACAAGGACAGGGGCGTATTGGGGTCCATTTCCCAGATCCGCGTCCCCTTCACCTTGGCGATCTCGGCCTCAAGCGCGTCCGCGCCCGCTGTGTCCAACGCTCCCCCGGTTCCCTTGCGGCGCATGAATGCAAGTTCCCGATATCCAAGTTCGTCCAACCCCACGTAGTAGGTCGGAGGAAGCTGAAGACCCGGAACCAGATCTCTCCCGCCAAACAAAGGGTACCAACGGGATGCCTTGAGAGCGTTCTCCAGCAGGTCCCGCGCGGCCTGCCAGTCGGTTCTCACCCCGTCACCCCACTGCCGCATGTTCGCAAGTTTCGCCACTGCCGCTGCATTCGACCGCTCGGCAAGTTTCTCGATCTCAGCAACGCCCGGCACAACAGAGCCGATACTCCCCCCGGATGCGAGGTAGCGGTGGAGTTCATTTGCGGCCTGGATGGCTTCCAGCGATCCATAAGCTTTGGATTTCTTGAGGTCAGCCTCCCTGTAGCCGTAATACTCAAGCATTTTCTCGACCGTCAGCCTCGGTGGAAGACCAAAAAGTCTACGTCTGTAACCGAGTGGGCCACCTAGCGCTACCAACCCCTCAGCGATTGAGGCGGGTGGCCAAGCCGCAGGGTCCGGCTTCGGCTCTGCCGTGGGCGCCGTCGTCGAAGGTGGGGGCGTTGTGCTCTGAGACCACCAGCCAAGATTCTTCGAGGCAGCAGACAGGGGAAAGCCGGGCCGGATCTCGGGAGGCTTAAGCTGGGGCCGTTGCGCGATCCGTGGCGCATAGGTCGCGCCCAGCGAGAGAGAGATAGCGGCCTCCTTCGCCCAGCCGATACAATAGACCCCGCCCTTCTCAAAAAGAACGGGCACCATGGTCGGGTCTTCCAAGAGGCTCTTGTCAACGTCGACGCCCTTCAGCGGCGTAACCTGCGTGAGCAAACGCTCAGGGTTTTCTCGAAAGACCTGCACGAACGTTTTCGGCGCAATCGCGGGCCGACTCTGCACAAGATCCGCGCCGAAATCCGTCTGTAACCTGTGAAGGCGAGAGCGTGTAACGACATCGGGCGACGGAGCCCAATCGAGGCCGTCAAACTCGCCGACCGGGCTCAGCCCAAGATGGGCGTCGATCCGGTCGAACCGCGCGCTCATCCGGCGCTCCAGATCCGCCAGCGATACTGTGGCGGTATTGCCCAGGAGAAGGTCACGCCCCTTCTGATACCCGTCCAACAGGGTAACGCCGACGGAAAACGCTTGGTAAGCAGCGGTGATGGCGGAGAAAATCATCGCGCGTCTCGGCCCAAAACGATCAAGTTGCTTAAGCTAACACAACCCCGGTGAGCAGAGAAGCAAAGCGAGCCCCTCGCGAACAGAGGCAAAGGCCAACGCGCTATACTTGTGGGGTGCGTCTGTCATCTCATGGCACACGTTCAGAGCGCGGGCCGCGATTTCTTGTTTCACCCTCCGCCGCGGCGCGTTAGCCTTGCATCATGCGTGCATCCGAAACCACCGGTCTCTTGGACATTGAATTTAACCGGACGCATTTGCTGCATGGATAGATCCACACCGCCGGTCCTCGTGGTTTTTTCCGATCTCGATGGAACGTTGCTCGATCATAAGACCTACGCGTTTGAGGCCGCGCGCCCTGCGCTTGCAGCGTTGCAGGAGATCGGTTCGGCGCTGATCCTGGCCAGCAGCAAGACAGCACGCGAAATCGCCCCGATCCGGGACGCGCTGGGGTTTTCCCACTGCCCCGCCATCGCGGAAAACGGGGCCGGTGTCATGCCACCGGGTAAAGAGGCGCAAGGCACGGATGACGCGCCCTACCGCGATCTACGCCAACGCCTCGATCGCCTGCCTTCGCGCTTTCGGGACCACTTTGCGGGCTTTGGCGACTGGTCCACCGAGGAGGTGGCGCGCCAAACCGGTCTCTCTCGCGAAGCCGCCAGCGCAGCCCGAGCGCGGCAATTCTCCGAACCTGGCCTCTGGTCCGGAACCGAGGCACACTTACCGGAATTTCTGCGTGCGATCAGCGATGTGGGCCTCTCCGCGCGCCGGGGCGGGCGGTTTCTGACCCTGAGTTTCGGCGGCAGCAAGGCCGACCGGATGGAGGACATCCTCGCGAGCTACACGCCGCCGGGCGCGCCGCCTCCCCGCAGTCTGGCCTTGGGTGACGCACCCAATGACGTCGAAATGCTCGAAAGGGCGGATCGCGGCATCATCATTTTCAATCCTGGCGGGACCCCAATACAGGCCTTGCAAGGAGAGCGCGACGGGACAATCATCCGAAGCACGCTGCCGGGGCCCGAAGGCTGGAATGTTGGCGTCAGGCAGGCCGTCGCAGAAGTTCAAAAACCGAGTGCTAGAGTATGACGGCGGAAGCTCTGGAGGAATGGCATGGCTGACTATCAACAGAACGGCTTTGTAGCGACCCTCCATAACCTCCGAAACACCGATACCGCGAAACTGACCGCCGATTTGGAAGGGTTCGCTCGGACCCGCAAAATCGCACTGATCCTCCCCTCGCTCTATTCCGAGCTAGAGGGCGACGCTCTGCCTCGGATCATCGACGAACTGAGCAGCGTCACCTTCCTCGATAAGATTATCATCGGCCTGGATCGGGCCAATGAAGAGCAATATTGCGCGGCGAAGGCGTTTTTTTCGCGGCTCCCGCAGGACCACGTCATCCTCTGGAACGACGGGCCAAGGCTCCGGGCCATTGACGCCAAACTGGAACGCAACGGTCTCGCCCCCGACGAGCCCGGCAAGGGGCGCAACGCCTGGTATTGCCTGGGCTACGCTCTGGCCGCCCAGGGCAGTTCGGTGATTGCCCTGCATGATTGCGATATCACCACCTATTCCCGCGATATGCTGGCGCGCCTCGTCTATCCGGTCGCCAATCCGAATTTCCCCTACCAGTTCTGCAAGGGCTACTATCCCCGGATCGCGGAAGGAAAGCTCAATGGCCGGGTCAACCGCCTGCTGGTGAGCCCTCTGATCGTTGCGCTCAAGAAAGTCGTCGGCGACCGCCGCTTCTTCGACTATCTCCGCGCCTTCCGCTATCCCTTGGCCGGTGAATTCGCCATGCGCACCGCCATCGTGCCCGACATGCGCATTCCCTCCGATTGGGGCCTGGAAATCGGTGTCTTGTCGGAGGCCTGGCGCAACCTCAATCCCCGTGCGATCTGCCAGGTGGATATCTCCGACGCCTACGACCACAAGCACCAGCCGGTCTCGCCGGATGACCGTTCTGCCGGGCTGTCGCGCATGTCCATCGATATCTGCAAGGCGCTCTACCGCAAGCTCGCCAGCGAAGGCGTCGTGTTCAGCCGCGAGTCGTTTAGCTCGCTGAAGGCCACCTATCTGCGCATCGCCCTCGACATGGTCGAAAGCTATTACAACGACGCGGTGATGAACGGGCTCTACCTCGATCGCCACCAGGAAGAGAGCAATGTCGAGCTCTTCGCCTCCAACATTGTGGTAGCGGGCGAAGTGTTCCTGGAAAACCCGATGGAGACCCCGTTCACCCCGAGCTGGAGCCGGGTCTACTCGGCCGATCCCGACATCATGCGGCAAATGGTCGAGGCCGTGGCCGAAGACAACCTTCAGTTCGCCGAAGCCGCGAGCTGACCCCGACAACAGCGGGCGCTGTAAGGCCACCTCGTATTTCCTCAGCCTGAAACAGAAAACGGAGGCCAAAAGGCCCCCGCTTAATTCATGCTCTGCGCGCGATGCGTCAGTTCGCCTGGCGCCGCAAGAAAGCCGGAATGTCAACCCGCTCGCGCTCGCTCTGCTCGTGATCGCTCTCGAGGCGCTCCTCCGGCTCGGATTGGAAGCCGTCGCCAGCGCCCGAAGCCTTCTCGACGGAAGCGTCGCGACCAGCTTGCCCCGTCATCTTATGAATGAGGCTGTTGATCGTGAGCCGCCCGGAACGATCCGCGTCGGAGCGGGATTGCTGCGGCATGGAGCGGACCATCGGTTGCGCCTTCGGCACGTTCTGAACCGCGGCCTGCAGACGGCGCAGCGCCTCAGGGGTGGGATCAGCCGTGCGCCCATCCGCCACCGGGATCTGCGGATTACCGAACGGGGCAGTGCGCTCGACGGGAGCTGGAGTGGGCTCGGGCGTCTCGGTCTGTGCGCGGACCTGCGCATCGGCGAAACTCGGCGCCGGAGCAACGGGCGTCTCGCTCGGCTGCGCGGGGGAGGCTGGCATCGGCGAGGCTGCGCTCGCGGCGACATTGGGCTGCGGGGCGACTGGCGCTTCGGGAACCGGCGCCGCGGCGGCCTCCTGGCCGGTCTTCAGTTTCGAAGCGGGCGGCTCGCCATAGCGGGCGCGCGGGGCTGTCACTTCCTCGGCGCGGATCACCGCGTCGATGCCCGTGGCCACAACCGAAACCCGCATCTGCCCGGCAAGTTCTGGATCGAGGGTCGAGCCCACCATGATATTGGCGTCGCCATCGACCTCAGCGCGGATCCGGTTGGCCGCTTCGTCGAGTTCGAAGAGCGTGAGGTCCGGCCCGGCTGTGATGTTAATCAGAACGCCGCGCGCGCCCTTGAGGCTGATCTCATCGAGGAGCGGATTGGCAATCGCCTTCTCGGCGGCCTGCACCGCGCGATCCTCGCCGGACGCCTCGCCGGTGCCCATCATCGCCTTGCCCATCTCGTTCATCACCGAACGCACATCGGCGAAGTCGAGGTTGATGATCCCGGGGCGCACCATCAGGTCCGTCACACCCTTTACACCTTGATAGAGCACATCGTCGGCGAGCGCGAAGGCCTCGGTAAAGGTTGTTTTCTCGTTCGCAAGCCGGAACAGGTTCTGGTTGGGAATGATGATCAGCGTGTCGACATGGGCTTGAAGCTCTTCGACACCGGATTCGGCCTGGCGCATCCGCCGGTTGCCTTCGAAGTGGAAAGGCTTCGTCACTACACCGACTGTCAGGATACCCATTTCCCGC
Organism: Pseudomonadota bacterium; assembly: GCA_039177645.1. GTDB lineage: Bacteria > Pseudomonadota > Alphaproteobacteria > Rhodobacterales > Rhodobacteraceae > Amaricoccus. The sequence goes on from JBCDFS010000010.1 coordinate 111,177, forward strand.
GCCGCCTTCGCGATAATCGGGGCAGCACCCGTGCCGGTTCCACCGCCCATGCCCGCGGTGATGAAGCACATATGGCACCCCGAGAGCCGCTCGACGATGTCTTCGATAGATTCCTCTGCGGCAGCAGCGCCCACTTCTGGCCGCGCGCCCGCGCCCAGCCCTTCCGTCACCCGCGCCCCAAGCTGGAGCTTGTTGCTGGCCCGCGATTGCTGCAGCGCCTGGGCATCGGTGTTCGCCACCACAAATTCGCAGCCCTCAAGCTGCTGCTCGATCATGTTGTTGACGGCATTACCGCCAGCGCCCCCAACGCCGACCACCGTGATACGGGGGCTGAGATCGGGATTCGCCGGTATGCTGAGAGTCAAAGCCATATCGTTGTCCGCCTGTTGCCTGTGCTCGGTCATCCACGCCCCCGCGCAGATGATTCTTTCTGATTTACGCACGGATGGTAGCGGATGAAACCGCTAGGGTCACGTAGAATCAACTCAAGATCCCCCATATATTGTGCCTCTTACAAGATGAAGCGGATTAATGACGTGTCTTCGCAAGTTACCAGTTTTCCTTAAACCACCGCAGCGCCCGCGCGACTTTCCGCGCGCCCTGCCGGTCTGCGGGAAGTTCGAAGTCCCAACACTCTTCTTCTGCATAGGAGATGTGCATCGCGAGCCCGACAGGCGCCGAGAACGCCGCACCTGACACCGATTGCGGGAGCCCGCGAATCCGGATCGGACGGCCCAGACGGCATTGCCGTCCCAGTATGTGGCTGGCAATCGTCTCCAAGCCGGGGATCTGCGAGCTGCCACCGGTTAGGACGATCCGCTGCGAGGGGAGATACTCAAAACCCGAGGCATCGAGCCGCTCGCGCACGTCTTCCAGGATTTCCTCCACCCGGGGCCGCATCACGCCGATCAGTTCGGAGCGGCTGATTTGGCGGCGATGGGATTCCCATTCGCCCAAAACCGGCGGCAGGTCGATCATATCCCGGTCATCGAGACTGGTCGCAATGAGACCACCCAGCTTTGTCTTCAGCCGCTCGGCATCCTGAAGCGAGACCTGCAAGCCCTGGGAAATATCGCGGGTTACATGGTGCCCGCCAAGCCGCACGCAATCGGCGTAGATCTTCTTTCGCCGCACGAAAATCGAGATCCCGGTCGTGTTCGCGCCAATGTCGATGCAAGCGGCCCCCAGTTCCTGCTCATCGTCGGTGAGGCTCGCCAAGGCGCTGGCGTAGGGCGCCGAGACAATCCCGGCCAATTCGAGGTCGCAGCGCCGCAAGCAATGCATCAGGTTGCGCAAAGATGCCCCGCCCACCGTGACGACATGCATGTCGACCGCCAATTCACGCCCGATCTGGCCGCGCGGGTCGGTCAAGCCGGTGCGGGTGTCGAGGCAGTAATTCACCGGCAGCGCATGCAGAATGTCGCGATCCTGGCCGAAATCCGGCAGATCGCACGCGCCGAGCACATGGCCGATGTCCATATCGCCCACCGCGCCGCCCGAGACAAACGCCTCGCCGCTCACACCATAGGAGCGCGGCCGCCCGCCGGAAAAGCTCACGAGCACATGGTCAAATCGCAGATTGGCTGCCGTCTGCGCGCCCTGGATCGCGGTGCGCAGCGCACGCTCGCATTCCTCCATCGAGGTGATCTCGCCAAACGAGACGCCCCGCGATCTGGTGTTGGACGCCCCGACCACCCGGTAGCTGCCCGGCCCTCCGGTCTTCAGCTGCACCGGATCTGCGGAGCCGTCGGGCTCCATCTCTCCCTGCAAGACCAGGCAAGACACCTTCGACGAACCAATATCGAGCACGGCAATCACCCCACGCCGCAGCGCCGCCTCGCGCCGGGTCCGCATCGCTCTGTGCAGATCGTAGTGGTGGGGATTCATGCATCTTCTCCTAGGCTCATCTCTCTCAATCGTTCGATCTCGGACACGGCATGGTCGCTGATCCGCAACATTGGCCGGTCCGGATTGCGCCAATCCACAACCTCAAGATCCCGGTCGAGCAGTTGCAGTTCCGCATGCAAGGCCAAAACCCGCAGCAAGGCCGCATCCGGTCCGGTTTCTGGCAGCCGAATGACCTGCCCCCGATCCAGGACCAGATCCCAGCGCCGCGCGCCAACACGGGCCAACCCCCGAACCCGCTCGGCCACTGGCGCCGCCATCTCCAAGAGCGCCAAAGCTTCCGCCACATGCGCCTCGGCGCCTCGGCCGACGATCAGCGGCAGATCGGGCCTGCGCAAACGGCTGTCGATTTCCGCAACGCGGATGCCATCGGCATCGAGCAATTGAATGCCGCCCTGGGTCCGCCAAACCACAACCGGCACGCGCTCGACCGCGGCCACCTCCAAAACACCGTTGGACCGGAGCCGCACTTGCGCCCGCTCGACCGCATCGAGAGTTTCGATCCGCGCCCGCACTGAGGCCACGCTCACCTCCAGGCTGCTCACCGGCAGCGACAGAAACGCCGCCACCCGGATCTGCTCCGCAAGGTCGTCGCTCACATCCGGCACAGCAATTTCGATGATCATGAATTGCGGTTGCTGCATCACCGCGCCGCGCACAGCCTCAACAGCGGCAAGGGCATGCCCCCGGAAATCGACTTGGGAGAGCACCGTCCAGCTTGCGAGCAGGCCCACCACCATCGGGATGCCCACATTCACCGCGCGGCGCAGCGCGGGCCTCAGCCAGATCCGCGTAAGCCGGTAGCGCAGCCGCGAGGGCGCCGGGTCGCGCAAGCGCCGAACCTTCGCGCTCAACGGCCGCAAGAGGCATCCTCCACCATCCAGCGCACCAAGGCGCCATAATCGATCCCGCAATGGGCCGCCTGCTCCGGCGCGAGCGAGGTCGGCGTCATACCCGGCTGCGTATTGGTCTCCAGAAGGATCAACCCATCGAGACCAAGCGCCTCATCCCAGCGGAAATCGGTCCGGCTCACGCCCCGGCACCCGAGCGCACTATGCGCCCGCAGCGCGTAGTCGAGGCAAGCCGTGGTGATCTCCTCCGGCAGGTCCGCCGGGATCACGTGATGCGAGCCGCCCGCGGCATATTTGGCGCGATAATCATACCAGCCATCGGTGTGGATATCCGTGACAGCGAGCGCGCGATCGCCCATCACCGTCGTGGTGAGTTCGCGACCCGGAATGAACCGCTCCACCAAGAGCATCTCCGGCGCGTCATCTGCGAGCTGTGCCGGGCCATTCGCGCCCTCTGGAACGATATAGATCCCCACCGACGAGCCCTCGTTATAGGGCTTCACCACATAGGGCGGTGCCATCGGATGCGCCCGCTTGACGGCATCGCGGGCATAGAGCCCGCCTTCGGCCACCGGCAGCCCGTCCTGGGCATAGATCTGGCGGCTGCGCATCTTGTCCATGGCAAGCGCCGAGGCCAGGACGCCCGAATGGGTATAGGGCAGACCCATCCATTCGAGGATCCCCTGCACACAACCATCCTCGCCCCAGCGGCCATGCAGCGCGTTCAGAACGACATCGGGTTTGGCATCGGTGAGAGCGGACACGAGATCAGGCCCGGCGTCGATCTCGACGACGTCGTATCCTTCCTTCCGCAACGCAGCGGCGCATTCCCGTCCGGAGACGAGCGAAACGTCCCGCTCGGCGGAGAAACCGCCCTTGAGCACTGCGATGCGGGCTTCAGTCCTGCTCGACATGCCCGCCTCAATTGTCCGGCCCGGACCGTTGCGATCTTCTGGGCCATTCGTTCTATTGCGAGCTTCTTCCGACCCGCATAATCTCCCATTCTAGCTGAATTCCGCTTGTATTCCAGACCTTTTTTCGAACCAGCTCGCCAAGCGCCTCCAGATCAGCCGCACTGGCGCCCCCCTGATTGACGAGGAAATTCGCATGTTTCTCCGACATGTGCGCTCTACCAAGGGTTGAGCCCTTCATGCCCGCCTCTTCGATCAGCTTCCACGCCTTCAGATCATGGCTGTCATCGGCGCGCCCCGTCGAGGAAAACCCCGAAGGATTGCGAAATGTTGAACCGGCACTCCGATCGCGCACCGGTTGGGAGGCGTCGCGCATCGCGAGCTGCGCCTCCATCCGCGCCTCCAGGGCCTCCGGGTCGTCACGTGGCGCCTCGAAGGTCACCTCCGTGATCACCGCCTCATCGGGCAGCGCCGAATGCCGGTAGCCGAAGGCGAGATCCGCAGGGCCCAGGCTCACCTGCCGCCCATTGCGCAGCACCGCGCGCGCCGAGGTGAAGACATCCGCCACATAGCGCCCATAGCAGCCCGCATTCATCCGCACCGCCCCGCCAATGGAGCCCGGAATGGTGCGCAGGAACGTCAGATCCGCGCCTGCCGCAGCGGCCTTCCGCGCCACCTGCGCATCAAGCGCCGCCGCCCCAGCCGTCACCGTGCCGCCCGCAATCTCAATGCCGCGAAAGCCGCGCCCTAGCCGGATCACCACCCCCTCGATCCCGCCATCGCGCACGATCAGGTTCGACCCCACCCCCATGGCAAAGACCGGCACATCGCCAGGAAGCGCGGCGAGAAACGCCGCCAGATCCGCCGCATCGGCGGGCTGAAACAGCCAATCCGCCGGGCCGCCCACCCGCAGCCAGGTGAGATCGGCCATCGACTTGCCCCGGGTCAGCGTGCCCCGGACGGGGGGAAGGGAATGCGCAATCGCCATGGGCAAAGGCTCTCACCACGAGAGGCCCGAAAGCGCAAGAGCAAGGCGCCGCGCGATCAAGCGCGGCGAACAGGCCCCACCCAAAACCTCAACCAGTGGGGCGCCAGCCCGGGGCAAGCGCAGATGCGCGCAGCCACCCGGGACGGGCTGCGCGGCCCGATCTGCCCTGCGCCAGATCGGGCGTGGCGGCGGAGCCCTATCAAAACAGCCCGACGATGATCTTCAAAGCCTCATCCAGCCAGAGTGGCAAGGAAAGGCCCGCGCCCGTCGCCGCGATCTTGGTGACGTTCCCGGAAATCCCCGCGACCGTCTTGGTGAGGCTCTCAACCTCCTGCAAGAACGCCTTGCCGCCGGAATAAGCGCGCAAGAGCAAACCCACCCGCAACAATCGGCTCGCCGTGACATAGGTCGCATCCTTCCGGTCCCCGTCCGGCGCGCCGGGATCGACCGCGACGCGCGCATCCTCCGGCAGCTCCTCCGCGAGCACGCCTTCCGAGACCGCCGCGACCTCATCCGCCGCCCTCACCAGCACCTCGGCCTGCTCGGGCGGAATGTCCCTAAGACGCGCACTCGCCGCCCGCGTCGCCGCCTCGCGCACCAGCGGATCGCGCTCAAAAAGATCCACAGAGACGGCCAGAACCGTTCCGTAGAAATCGTCAATATCCGCATCGCTGTCACGATCGGGGCATTCCCCGTTGCGGATCTTGATATCCAAGCGCTTCAGGACGCGGATACAGGCGCGATGCAGCATGCGCGGGCGCTGAGCGTATGTCTCAACCGCCTGCGCAATAATGCTATGCTCGGTTGAGAGCGCGCGATACTGGTTCGACCGATCCCCCTCGAAATCGAACAAGTCCAACACGTTCGCGAGCCGCTCCGTCGCTTCTTCCAGGTGATCGCGCGGCATCTCGCTGATCGGATCGACACGGAAGGCCTGCGTGTCCGCGTTGAAACTGACCACCTCTGCATTCGGCGTCGCCAGGAGCGCATGTTTGAGTTTCAACCCCTTGATGATCCGGCCCACATGCGCCGAACCTTGATCCCAATCCTCGGGCGGGATCAGCGCCACATCGGTCAAGAGACCCTGCCAATCCTGGGGCGCCCCCGCGAGGACCTTCTCATACCAATCGATCCAAAAATCCCATTCCGGGCCTGCGCTTTCCAGCTCTTTCTTGGCCCGGTCCCAATCCTCTTGAAGCGGATTGCCGTCCGGCCAAAGCGGCGCACGCTCAAGAGATGTCCCCTCCGCCAGAGCAACGCAATCGCTTCTGACCACCTCCCAAACTTCTGCACCAGCGGCGGTTGCGGTTGTGTCGGCGGAAAATTCGGCGGCGAAAGCGGCAACGGTGGCAGCGACGTTGGCCTCTTTTCTCTCACCTTTGAAGGTGGTGCTTCCGGAAACAGCAGCTACGACGGCGCTGGCCACGTCTGCGGAAACGGCGGCAACACGTGCACCGTTGCGGCGGTTGGCGCCAAGCACGGCCGTAGCGGATTGGTCGGCAGCGATCCTAATCTGCGGGGTTGGACACACAGTTACAACACCACTGATCAGGAGCGAGCGACTCATCGCAAGCGTCAAACTGAATCTTCGCTTCGTGAAAGTATAGGGAAACAGGCGGAGCGCTACCCGTGCGGCCAAGGTGACAGCAACGCGCCGCGCCGTTTCCTGCTGTAACTCAGTGCCTCGCGGCCAGCTCTCTAGCCAAGCCCGTAAGCTATTGTGGTCCCTGATCTCTCCCGGATCCACGCCCGCACCCCCGCTGCGCTATGCCTCCCGTGTGGCGTCTCAGGCTCTCACGGCGCGCCCACTTAAAGGCAGCCAACCTCCCCACCCAAGCCAAGAGAAATCATGAGCCTCCGCCTCCGCACGAAAAAATTGGCCCAAGGGCTTCCCAAATTTCGGACAAGCTCTTGGTACGCCTGTATTGCTTTATCCCCTGATCAATTGCCTTTCCTGCACCGCCTGCCGCAACCGAAGCCATCTCTACGAAGCGGTTTAAGGCCAACCCGCTGCCGCCAAGGCTCTCAGCAAAGCGCGCCTCCAGGATCGCGCGGAATTCATCCGTGGAAGCTTCCGCGATGGCCGCCCGAAACGCCCGCGCCTCACGCTCCATGTCGCGCAACACGTTCAATCCGTCCTGATCCAGAGCAACGAGCTCGTCGGACGGCAACGCCTCAATCGCGCCAATCGCATCGTCGAACAGCTTAAGGATTTCATCCTGATCGATCTGGTCCAGGCTCAATTGGGAGAGAGGCGCAAGCGCGGTGTAGGACGGGCTGAGATGCTTGCGCGTCACGGTCTTGAGCAGCGCAATGGCATCGTGCAGCATGCCCGCCAAGTTGTCGCCTAATTCAGCACGCGCGCCCTTTTCTTTCGAGAAGGACTCGAGCCGGATCGCGAGGCGCACCACATGCCGGGCGCGCAGGTGTGTTTGTTCCTGAGTGCGGCGTAACTCGTCCAAGACCCGGTCCGCCGCCAGATGCAGCATGCCTGAGAGATTGCTCCCCGCCCCGCCTGCTTTCGCGAAATCGGAGAAATCCCGCAGCGTGTCCTTCAGCTCATCGCAATCATCGACAAAGTTCTGCACAATCGCCGGATCGCGCAGGTGGGCTGTGTCATCATCGATCCCCACCATGCGCATGACCCGCGCGAGCGCGTCGAAGCTAAAATCCACCGGATAGGCGCGCGAAAGCGGCGTGCCCACGGCCACGGCATGCTTCGCCTTCAGCTTCTCAATGATCCCATGCACATGCGCCGGGCCTTGATCCCAATCCTTGGGCGGGATCAGCGCCACGTCGGTCAAGAGGCCCTGCCAATCCTGGGGCGCGCCCGCGAGCACCTTCTCATACCAATCGATCCAAAAACCCCATTCCGGGCCTGCGCCTTCCAGCACTCTCTTTGCCGCATCCCAATCCTTTTCGAGCGGATTGTCGTCCGGCCAAAGCGGCGCGCGCTCCAGCGATTGCAGCTCCGCAAGCGCACCGCAATCGCTCCTGACTACCTCCCAAACGGTGCCACTAGCAGAGACGGCGTGGGCAGTGGTGGCAGCGGAGGCGTCGGCGTAGGCGGCTACGGAGTAGACGGCGGCAGTGGCAGCGGCGGCGGCACGGGCGGCATTAGCGCCGTGAACGGAGGCAGCGAGAGAGGCGGCGTAGGCGGCACTGTTGATGAGCGGGGTTTTAGACACCATGGCAACCCCGCTGACCAGCAGCGCCCGGCTTGTCGCAAGTGTTAAATCAATATGACGCACCCCGACTGCATCTGGGAACACCCGGAGTGCCGCCCGTGCCGCCACGTTCACCGCGACGCGCTGCGCTGCCTCCCGTTCCGCCTCGGTCCCCTTCGGCCAAGTGTTGAGCCAAGCCTCCAGGCTCGCAAGATCCTTAATATCTCCAGGATCCAATACCACGTCCCCGCTGCGTCATGCCTCACGTATGGCGGTTCAGGCCCCGACGGCTTGCTTGCCCGCCACCTCGGCGCCCAACTGCTCCGGCAGGCCATTGGCCCAAGCGCTGATCGAGCCCGCCCCGAGGCAAACGAGCATATCGCCGGGCTTGCATTCGGCGCGCACGAAATCCGCCAGCCCCTCCTCGCCGCCCAGCGCCAGCGCCCGCCTGTGGCCATGGGCCACCAGCCCGCCCACCAGCGTGTCGCGGCTCATCCCATCGATGGGCGCCTCGCCCGCCGCATAGACCTCCGCGATCGCCACAGTGTCAGCATCGTTGAAGCACGCGCAGAACTGGGTGAAGAGATCGCGCAACCGGCTGAACCGGTGCGGCTGGTGCACCGCGATCACCCGGCCTTCGGTGGCTTGCCGCGCGGCCTTCAGCACCGCCGCGATTTCCACCGGGTGGTGGGCATAATCGTCGATGATCGTCACCTCGTTCACCGTGCCCACGCGGGTGAAGCGGCGGTTCACGCCCCCAAACTCCGCCAGAGCGTCGCGGATCGCCTCCGCGGGGATGCCCAGATGCCGCGCCACCGTGATCGCCGCGAGCGTGTTGGCGACGTTGTGATCGCCGGTCATCGGCAGGTGGAGCCCTTCGATCACCCGGTCCTCGCCATTGAGCGCCACGTCGAACCGCGCAGCGCCGCCCTCGTAGCGGAGGTTGCGGCCCTGCACATCGGCCTGCGGACTGAAACCATAGGTCACCACCCGGCGGTCGCGGATGCGCCCCACCAGCGCCTGCACTTCCGGGTGGTCGATGCAGCAGACCGCGAGCCCATAGAACGGGATGTTGGAGACAAACGTGTCGAACGCGTCGCGCAAGGCGTTGAAATCGCCGTAATGGTCGAGATGTTCGGGGTCGATATTGGTGATGACCGCAATCGTGGCGGGCAGCTTGTTGAACGTCCCGTCGCTCTCATCGGCCTCCACCACCATCCACTCGCCCTGACCAACCCGCGCGTTGGAGCCATAGGCATGGATCACACCGCCATTGATCACCGTGGGGTCCATCTCGCCGCCCACCAAGAGCGCGGCTACGAGCGAGGTGGTGGTGGTTTTGCCATGGGTGCCGGCAATCGCCACGTTCGACTTGAGCCGCATCAGCTCGGCCAGCATCTCCGCGCGCCGCACCACCGGCAGCTTGCGGGCGCGCGCGGCGTCAAGCTCGGGATTGCCCGGCTTGATCGCGGAGGAAATCACCACGACCTGCGCGTCGGCCAGATTCTCAGCCACTTGACCCACGAAGATCCGCGCGCCCTTCTGCGCCAGCCGCCGGGTGATGGGCGTCTCGCGCAAATCCGAACCCTGGACAGTGAAGCCGTGATTGAGCAGCACCTCGGCAATCCCCGACATGCCAATGCCGCCAATGCCGACAAAATGGATGGCGCCGATGTCATGGGGCAGGCGCGTTTGACCGTTCATGCTCGTTTTCCCTGTTCTGCGAGGGTTTCTACCAAATCTGCGAGATGCCGTGTCGCCTCGGGCCGCCCTTGCGCGCGGCTCACCGCCGCCATCGCCGCAGCACCTTCGGGATCGGACAGGATCGCTGAGATATGCCCGGCCAAAACCGTCGGCGTCAGGTCGCGCTCCGGGATGACAAAAGCGCCACCCGCCTCGACCAGCCCAGCCGCATTGGCGGTCTGATGATCGTCCGCGGCGGTGGGATATGGCACAAGGATGGCCGGTCGGCCCATGACGGTGATATCGGCAATGGACCCCGCCCCGGCCCGGCTGATCACAAGGCTCGCGCGGGCAAGGCGCTCCGGCAGATCCTCAAAGAAGCTACGCAACTCCGCATCGATATCCAGGCGGTCGTATTCCGCGAGCACATGCTCGATATCTTCAGGCCGAACTTGCTGCGAGAGACGGATGCGGTCGCGCAGATCGTAGGGGAGCTTCTCCATCGCATCCGGCATCACCTTGGAAAACACGCCCGCGCCCTGGCTGCCGCCGATCAGCAGCAACTCGATCGTGCCGCCCTCCGGCACGCAATAGGGTGTGGCCGCAAGCGCGAGAACAGTGCCCCGCACCGGGTTGCCGACATATTCCGGTGTTGCGCCGGGCGGCAGCGCCGTGGGCCAGATGCCGCAGGCGACCCGGTCGACCCGGGCCGCGAAAAAGCGGTTCACCCGGCCAAGAACGCCGTTTTGCTCGTGGATAACGCGCGGGATGCGCAGAAGCGTTGCCGCCGCGGTCGCGGGCAGCGCCGGATAGCCGCCAAACCCCGCCACGCAATCGGGCCGGTCGCGCATCATGGAGAGAAGCGTGCGGGCCAAACCCGCCGCAATGGCAAAGGGGGCCAAGAGCCGAGCGACGAAATCACCGCGGGAAAATGTGCCCGACGACGTCACTCGCCGCTCAACCGCCTCTGGAAACTGGTCCGCGTAGCGCGCCCCCCTTGGATCGGTGGAAAGCCGCACGCGCCAGCCGCGGGCAAGCATTTCCTCTGCAAGTGCCTGGGCGGGAAACATATGCCCGCCAGTGCCGCCAGCGGCGATCACAAGGAGCGGGGGGCGGCTCATGCAGGATGCGGGCGCCGAGCCAAAAGCGCGTCGAAATCGTCCTGCTTCCGGGTGCGGGTCATCGCAAGCAACATGCCCAACCCTAGCCCGGCGGCGATCAGGGATGAACCCCCATAGGAGATCAAAGGCAGCGTCATCCCCTTTGCCGGAAGCATCCGCACCGCCACCCCGATATTGATGAGAGCCTGCATGCCCAAGAGAACCGCGAGCCCGGTCCCTGCGAACCGGATAAAGAGATCGCTCTCCCGCACAAGCCGCAAGAGCGAGCGGACAACGATCACCATGTAGAGCACGATAATGATGGCGCAGAGCAAGACGCCAAATTCCTCCGCAGCGACGGCAATAATGAAATCGGTATGGGCATCCGGTAATGTCCACTTAACAGATCCGTTGCCGATACCGACACCAAAAAACCCGCCCTCGTGGATCGCGTTGGTGGCATAGCCGAGTTGCGTGCGCGGATCGACCTCCGGCGAGAGAAACCCGTCGATCCGCCGGGCCACATGCTCTGAATTCTCGTAGGCAAGCCAGCCGAAAGCCGCGACCCCGGCGCCGAGACCACAGACAAGCGCGAGGGGCGCACCGGCAACGAAATAGATCAAGGCCCACGATGCGATGATCAGCCCGGCCTGTCCGTAATCGGGCTGCGCCACCAAGATCAACGCAAGGCTGATGGCCACGAGAAACGAAAAGAATTTCCCCGGCGGGCCACGGTCATCGAAGCTCGCGGTCATGAGCCACGCTGTGAAAACCGCAAAGGTCGGCTTCAAGAATTCCGATGGCTGCAAGGAAATCACGCGCAGCGAATACCACCGCACGGCTCCTTTGCCGAAATCCGTGCCAAAAACCGGCAACAGCAAAAGCGAGACAACAACTGCGCCAAAAGCTAGGACAGCATATCGCCTGATCCGAACCGGTGACATCATCGAGACAACGACGATGCATCCAAACGCCAGCACGGCGAAAACCGCCTGGCGAAGCACGTAGTGGAACGGATCGAGCCCATGGCGAACCGCCAAGGGCGGAGAGGCCGCAAGCCCCAGGATCAGGCCGATCACCAGGAGCGCGAGGATCGCCGCAAGCGACCATCGGTCCACACTGCGCCACCAGGCCGGAACAATGGCTTCCGCCGGGCGCGGCGCCACCGCCGCTTGAGCCCCATCGGTCATCGGGAACTGCCTTCTTTCATCTGCCTGCCTCGGTCACCCGGGGTTAAGCCCCAGTGTGCAATTGCAGTGAAACCATACCCGTCTTGGCCCCAGATGGCCAGTTTGGGATGGACCCTTAAGAGGTTTGTCCTTGCCGCACGGCTTTCGAGCCGTATTTCGCCTAGTCTAAAGTCAGCATTAATTGGTTAATCGTCGCTTAACCTTCAGATGCGAATCTTACCTTGCCGAGTTCATCCAAAGGTCCATTCATGCATCTAGCTGGTCTTCCCGAGATTGATCTCATGCCACCGGCGTTTTCCGACGGCCTCCACGATTGGTCACGTGGGGACGGGACGCCCGAAAGCGCAACATATGGCGATCTGGCTTACGTCGATGCCCGGCTGGCAGAGGATGCGGATTTCGGCACCTGCCTGGAGCTTCGAAAGACGGAGACAATTCAGCGTCTGCGCTATATGGGGGAGATGCCCTTCCGAAGCGGTAGCTACTTTGAGGTTTCCGCGAGAATTAAGCCCCTCCGTGGCCCCCGTGGCCTGGCGCGGGTCGCTGCCCTGGCGGGTGGGCGGACGGGACGCCCCGTCAACGAACGCGATTGCTCTGGCACGGTGGTTGGCCTCGATGCTTTCGACCGGATCTATACCGTCGCCGCCGTCTTCGGAGGCGAGCCGTTGCCCGGCGTCGATGTCGTCTGGGGAAACCGTGTGATCTATGCCCATGTCGGAATTGATATTATCGGCCCAAATGGGGGCGTGGTGCGGATCGAAAACCTCAATGTGCGCGACGTGACCGCCGAGATCACCGGCAACCACCGGATCATGCCCGGCTTCAATGCGCTCGACATTCCGCGCCTGCCAGTGGCGCGGGGTCAAGAACCCGGATCAGAAGGTGAACCAGGTGCCGAACTTCACGCCCATCGCATCGTCGCCAGCAACTGACTGGACGAAGCCGAGCTGAAGATGTGTGCGCTCTCCAAAACGGCGCACCACCGAGGGTGCTAGGCGCACGATTGGCTCGTCATCGCCCCATTTCCCAGATTGCACCTGGAAAATCACCATCCAGCGCTCGCGCGGCTTCAAGCCAAGGGTGAGATCGGCCTTGAGCCCGAAATCCTGCGCGGCGAAGCGATAGGAAGCTGACGTCTCCAGTCCGGCCCAGCCGCCGCCCCAGCGGCTCTCAAACCCCTTGCCCCAGGAGACGCCGGGCTTGATCCGCCATTGACGACCAAATTCTGGCTCATTGAGCTGCCCAATTCCCAACTCCGCCGCGACGCGATGCCCGCCTTGTGACATCCAGACGGGTCGGCGGAGAAAAGCGTTCCATCCGGAACCCTCGTCCTGATCGCCCCGCGCAAGGCCTGCGTCAAAGCCCAAAGTGACCTCAGGCGTCAGTCCGTATTCGGCATAGATCGAGGTATAGCTCCGGACATCCTGGACCGCCTCCAGCATGGTCCGGGCACCTGTGCTCATCGTCTGGCTGAAAGCAAGGAACACCTCGCCCTCCTCGCGCGGCCAGGCCCCTGCCCGGGCCTCACCGAAGGCGTTCAGGCACAAGAGCAGGACACAACCGGCCAACCGGAACATGGAGGACACCTCAAATTCGTGTCCAATGGTTGAGAAACATGGTAAAGATACGCTGAAATTCCGGATCAAATCCGGCGCATTTGGCCTTGAGTTGAAGGCCAACGATTTAAGGTTTTCGCGGCAGGTTAGGGCGAAGACCGGCCCGCGCCCGGTCAACGGCCGGTCAACGGATCAACAAAAAACGTCCCGCGCGGTGGGGCAAGACGTCCCTTTCAATGAGGCAGAGCGAAGTTTGGTGCCACCCAGCTCAGGCTTGGGAGAGGGGACGAGGTTATGAGTGCAAGACGAACATTCGGCGCGATGCTCGCGCTGCCCTTTTTGCTCGCGGGATGCCTGGGGCATGACGCGCCGGTCGAGGAGCCCGCGCCGCAGCGCCTCCTGTCGGATCCGGCCTTCTATGACGCCCGCCCGGACGGGGATCGCTACCTGCCCGCAATCGATACCGAGGCGTTCCACCCCGCGCTCCTGCGCAACGAGGTGGCCTATGAGACGGCCGAACCGCCGGGGACCATCGTCATCGATACGACCGGCCCGTTTCTCTACTTCGTCGAGGGCGAAGGCCGCGCCACCCGCTACGGCATCGCCATCGGGCGCGAGGGCTTCGGCTGGACAGGTGACGGCGTGATCGCACGCAGGGCCTCTTGGCCGCGCTGGACACCGCCACCGGAAATGATCAAGCGCGACCCGAGCCTGGAGAAATGGCGCGGCGGCCAGCCGGGCGGCGTCTCCAACCCGCTCGGCGCCCGCGCCCTCTACATCTATTTCAACGGGCACGATTCGGGCTACCGGATCCACGGCACCAACCAACCCAACAGCATCGGCTACGCCGCCTCGTCGGGCTGCTTCCGAATGCTCAACCAGGATGTGATCGACCTCTACGAGCGCGTCCCCAACGGCGCGAAAGTGATCGTGATCTGAGGATCGGCACGGCTGCTGTTGCGGACCAAGAGACAATCACAGCGCACATAACGGGGCGGTCACGCGTGGGAGCGCGGGCCGCCCCATTTCGGTTCAATCCCCCTCTGTTTCGCCCTATGAGGGAGCCACCGGTTGCATAAAGACCGGACGAAACAGGAGGAGGACCCGACATGAAGGTAATAGCAGGGCTGGGAGCAGCACTCGCACTGGTGGTCTTGGCCGCACCCGGCGCGAAGGCGCAATTTACGCCCTTCGCAACCGAGGGAGATTGGGAGATCGCGGTCAACAGCAATATGGGCCCAGGCTGCGTCGCCATCTCGAAATTCCGCAACCCGACATCCCAAGTTCAGATGGGCATCGACGCGACGAACCCCGAGCATACCGGCTACCTCGCGATCTATGTCGAGGGCGCGGACGGGATCGCGGCGGGCGAAGAGATCCCAGCGAGCTTCGAGCTTGGCGAGGATGTCTTCGAAGGCACCTTCATCGGCCAGCAGACCGACGGCTTCGGCGGCGCCTTCGTTCCCGTCAACAACCCCGATTTCATCTATGACCTTTCCGAGAAAGAAGAGATGATCATCAATTACGGCGAAGGCCGCCGGGTGATCGTGGGCCTCGATAACACGGACGCCGTCTTCGACGTGCTGAGGACCTGCCAGGAGACGCAATAGCCTCACCCCCGGGGGTGGCGGCGCGTCCGCCATCCTCATCCTGACCGGAAGCACACCAAGCTTACCGGAAGCATAGCGGGCGCAACGCCAAGGCCGCGAAACCGCGCCACGCGGGCCTTGTCTTCGCCCCCATGCATCCCGATACTCTCGCCATGAATATCCCCCAGACGTTCCTCGACGAGATTCGGGACCGGGTCTCGCTTGCGCAAGTGGTGGGCCGGAAGGTCACTTGGGAGTCCCGAAAGACGAATGCGGCGCGCGGGGATTACTGGGCGCCCTGCCCGTTCCACCAGGAAAAAACCGCGTCTTTTCACGTCGATGACGTGAAGGGCTACTATTACTGCTTCGGATGCCAGGCAAAAGGCAACGTTTTCAGCTTCCTGCGCGACAGCGAGAATATGGGCTTCATGGAAGCGGTGGAACGGCTCGCCGCCGAAGCTGGGCTAGCTATGCCCGCCCGCGATCCAGCCGCCGCCGCCAAGGCCGCTGAACGAAAAGGCTTGGCCGAAGCGATGGAAGCGGCGGTGCAGTTCTACCGCCTCCAGCTCAAAACAGCGCGCGCGGCAGAGGCCCGCTCTTACTTAGACGGGCGAAAACTGAGCGCCGCGACGCAAGAGCGCTTCGAGATCGGCTTTGCACCCCAAAGCCGCACCGCGCTCATCGACCACCTCACCGGGCGCGGCTTCGAAATCGGCCGGATCATCGAGGCAGGGCTCGCCGGAAAACCCCAGGACGGCGGTGCCCCCTATGACCGGTTTCGGGGCCGGATCATGTTCCCGATCCGCAACATCCGCGGCCAGGCCATCGCCTTCGGGGCCCGCGCGATCCAGGCCGACCAGCAACCGAAATACCTCAACTCGCCCGAGACCCCGCTCTTCGACAAAGGCGCCAGCCTCTACAACGCTGCCAATGCGCGCGCCGCCTCGGGCAAGTCCGGCACGCTTGTCGCCGTGGAGGGCTACATGGATGTGATCGCGCTGGCGCAAGCCGGCATCGATCACGCCATAGCGCCGCTCGGCACGGCCATCACCGAGACCCAGCTCCGCCGGATGTGGGAGATCTGCGCCGAGCCGATTGTGGCGCTCGATGGTGACAAGGCGGGGATCGCGGCGGCCTACCGGCTCGTGGATCTGGCCCTGCCGCTGATCCAGACGGGAAAATCGCTGCGGTTCGTCATCCTCCCGTCCAATCTCGACCCGGACGATATCATCCGCCAGGGCGGCGCGCGCGCGATGGAGGATCTGCTGGCGAAATCCGCACCGATGATCGACCTGATCTGGTCGCGCGAAACCGAAGGCCAGTCACTGGACAGTCCGGAGCGGCGCGCGGCGCTGGATGCGCGTTTGCGGGGCAGCATCGGCGCAATCACCGACGAAGGCCTGCGCGCCCATTATGCCAGCGAAATTCGAACGCGAAGATCTGCTCTCTTCGCGCCTCAGAAAAACGCCCCTGGCTCAGACCGGCGCGCAACGTCCCGCCGCGGCGCGCCGGGCCGGCCCAAATGGCAAAGTGCTGCCCAGCCACACGCCAAGACCCGCGCCACTCTTTTAGGGACGCCGGGCGCGGATGCGCTCGCCGAGGCGCGGGTGCGCGAATGCGCGATCCTTGCTGGCTGTCTGGCGCATCCCGCGATCGCGGCAGAATTCGAAGATCGCTTGGACCGGCTGAGCTTCGCCTGCACGGATCTGGAGAAAATTCGGCAGGCCCTCTTGTCCAGCTTGGACGAGGCGTTAGATACCCCCAATCCGACAGATGAGATCGGTCCCGCTATTGGTCGGCGAATAGGCCAGAACCCGTTAAGAAACTTGCTGGCTCCAGGCCAAGTCCGCTCGAACATCCACTTGTCGAGCGGCGCGTCGCCCGAACAGGCGCGATTGGCCATTGACGAGGAATTGACCCGCCATGCAGCCGTTATGGGGCGTATCGCCGAGACCGCGGAAGCGGAACGAGAGATCGAGGGGGCCGACTCAGACGGCCTCGACTGGCGGTTGATTCAATCTGCGCAGGCGAGTTTCCAAGCCGACGTTCGACCGCTAGCTGAACGGGCGGAAGCTGCAGAAGAAAGTGAAGCGTCTTTGTCACACGAACTGGACCGAATGATTGCACATCACCTATCGCGATCCGCCAAAAACCGATGACCACATTGCGAATCAACGATTCGTAATGGATTACGTGTCTCATTTCCGAATCGACGAATCGGTCGGGACTTAGAGGGAGTTGCCTATGGTCACTAAGGATTCCGAGCCTCCGAAGCCAACGGAAAATCCTGAAGGGTCCGGTCCCATGTTGGACATGAGCCAGGTTGCCATCAGAAAGATGATAACCCAAGCGAAAGCCCGTGGCTACATTACGTATGAAGAATTAAACCAAGTTCTGCCTCCCGATCAGGTCACGTCCGAACAGATTGAGGACGTGATGGCCACCTTGTCGGAGATGGGCATCAACGTGCAGGACGCCGACGAATCCGACGATGAGCCGGAAGCGCAGGCCGAAACCACCATGAACGGGGAGAGCACCTCCCGCGAAATCACCGTCTCCACAGCGTCCAACGAGAATCTCGACCGCACCGATGATCCGGTGCGCATGTATCTGCGTGAGATGGGCTCGGTTGAGCTTCTGTCGCGCGAGGGCGAGATCGCCATCGCAAAGCGCATCGAGGCTGGCCGCAACACGATGATTGCAGGGCTCTGCGAAAGCCCGCTCACCTTCCAGGCCATCACGATCTGGCGCGACGAGCTTCTCGAAGAAGCCATTTTGCTGCGCGACGTCATCGATCTTGAAACGACCTTCGGCTCGCAGATGGAGACCGAAGACGAAGAAGGCGATAGCGAGAGCGTGCTCTCCGCGCTCCAGGATGCCGAACCGGTGAACGGCACGGCCGCCGCCGCGGCGGCGCCGAAGCCCGAACCGGCCAAGGCCGAAGCCATCCGTCCAGACGCGGCGCAGGCCGGTAGCGCCGATGGCGATGGCGATGGCGAGGCCACCGGGGAAGGCGGCGAAAGCGACGAGGACGAAGACGACGATCAGGGCAACCTGTCGCTCGCCGCGATGGAAGCCACACTCAAGCCTCAAGTGCTGGAAACCCTCGACCGGATCGCCGGAGATTATGTGCGCCTTGCCGACATGCAGGACGAGCGTATCTCCGCGACGCTCAATCATGGCGAAAGCTTCTCGCTCAACCAGGAACGCGAATATCAGCGCCTGCGCGGTGAAATCGTCGAGCTGGTGAATTCTCTCCATCTGCACAACAACCGTATCGAGGCGCTCGTCGATCAGCTCTACGGGATCAACCGCAAGATCATGTCGCTCGACGGCGCGATGGTGAAGCTCGCGGACCAGGCGCGCGTCAACCGTCAGGAATTCATCAAGGAGTATCGCGGCGCCGAGCTGGAGCCGCGCTGGCTCGAACGGGTCGGCGAGAAGAAAACCCGTGGCTGGGACCAACTCACCAGCCGCTACGGGGCCCAAGTCGAAGAGATCCGCAACGAGATGGCCGCGATCGGCCAGTTCGTCGGGCTCGATATCTCCGAGTTCCGCCGGATCGTGAACCAGGTCCAGAAGGGCGAGAAAGAGGCCCGGATCGCGAAGAAGGAAATGGTCGAGGCCAATCTCCGCCTCGTGATCTCCATCGCGAAGAAATACACCAATCGCGGCCTGCAATTCCTCGATCTGATCCAAGAGGGCAATATCGGCCTGATGAAGGCGGTCGACAAATTCGAGTATCGCCGCGGCTACAAGTTCTCGACCTACGCGACATGGTGGATCCGCCAGGCGATCACCCGCTCCATCGCCGACCAGGCCCGCACGATCCGCATTCCGGTCCACATGATCGAGACGATCAACAAACTCGTGCGCACGGGCCGCCAGATGCTCCACGAGATCGGCCGCGAACCGACCCCGGAGGAATTGGCCGAGAAGCTGCAGATGCCGCTGGAAAAGGTCCGCAAGGTGATGAAAATCGCCAAGGAGCCGATCAGCCTGGAGACGCCCATCGGCGACGAGGAAGACAGCCAGCTCGGCGACTTCATCGAGGACAAGAACGCGGTCCTGCCCCTCGACAGCGCCATCCAGCTCAACCTCAAGGAAACCACCACACGGGTGCTGGCCTCGCTGACCCCCCGCGAAGAGCGCGTGTTGCGCATGCGCTTCGGGATCGGCATGAACACCGACCACACCCTCGAAGAGGTCGGCCAGCAATTCTCAGTCACCCGCGAGCGCATCCGCCAGATCGAGGCAAAGGCACTCCGAAAGCTCAAACACCCCAGCCGCTCGCGCAAGCTGCGCAGCTTCCTGGATCAGTGAGACGGAAGGCGGGGCGCATCGCGCCTCGCCCCCCCCTTCTTGCCGGTTTGACACCGCATCTCTCCCCCACTTCACCGAAATTTAACCGGATTCGGGTGTCTCATACGATGCTGACCTTTTGAGCCAGACGCTCGGGAGATCGCAGGACACAGGCGAGCGCAACGGCCCCCGCGGCGCGCCCGCTCAGCCGATGAACGAAGGTGACGCCGATGCCCACAACCGCCGAAATCGCCCATCAGATCATCGGCGCTTATGCGGAGGCTCGTTCCCGCGAGCATGTCATCTTCATGAGCTACAACGAGGCCGCCAAGCGCATCGGCCATAAAGGCCAGCACCAGCAGCTCGGCGCCGTCTGGGAGAAGGTCTACGAGATCTGCGAGCGCGACGGCCTGCCCGACATCGCCGCCTGCATCGTCAATCTCTACTCGCTCACCTCGGGGCAGTTAAAACCCTCCGAACAAGTGCTGGATCGGCACGGCGGCTGGCCGGGTGTCCGCAAACAGCAGGCCGCCGTCATCACCTATGATTGGGAAGACTGGCTCGCCAAGAATATGTGGCGCTGACAGCACCCCACCGCGAGACGACACGGCATCCAGGCCGGTGCATCCAGACGCGACAGCCCGGGGCGAGCGCGAAGGCGCGCAGCCATCCCGGCGAGCTGCGCGGCCAGATGCGCCTCTCGGCCCATCTGACGGGCGCGAATAGAAACCTCTGATACGCTGAACAAGCCCTATCGCGTCACCCACAGGATGGCACGTGGTCACCACGTGAAAGCATCCTGAGCCGCCAGCCCGGGCAAGCGCATATGCGCGCAGCCATCCGGGCGGGCTGCGCGGTCAGATGCGCCTCACGGCCCATCTGACGGGCCAACCCAAGGGACCCGACCCCGACCAAGCTTCACCACATCACCACAGGACCGTATGTGGTCACCATGAGAAAGCATCCAGACGCGTCAGCCCGGGGCAAGCGCAAACGCGCGCAGCCACGGGGCCAAAATCGTTCCAGACGGCCTCCCGTCTGGAAAAGGGTTTTGGCCAACAAAAATACTGTTGAGCGAAATCCTGGGTTCAGACACTTGGGTCTGAACCGTTTTCGCTCGATGGGACGGGCTGCGCGGCCAGATGCGCCTCACGGCCCATCTGACGGGCGCGAGTGGAAACCTCTGAGACCCTAATCAGCCCCATCACACCACCCACAGGCTCGTAGACGGGAACCTTGAGAAAGCATCCTGTACCGCCAGCCCGGGGCAAGCGTGAACACGCGCAGCCATCCGGCCGGGCTGCGCGGCCAGATGCGCCTCGCGGCCCATCTGACGGGCTAACCCGAGAGACACGACCCCGAACAAGCCCCACCACATCACCACAGGACCGTGTGTGGTCACCCTGAGAAAGCATCCTGAGCCGCCAGCCCGAGGCACGCGCGGATGCGCGCAGCCACCCGGACGGGCTGCGCGGCCAGATGCGCCTCACGGCCCATCTGACGGGCGACCCTGACACCTAAGGGAAATGACCCCGACCCCCCCACATCGCCACCTCCCCCGCAGCACCCCCAGTTTCCCGTTCAACCGCCGCCCATTCTGGTCTACCGTTCCGAGATTGCCCCCAAGTCATTCGCGGATCCCATGCCGGACAACTCCAAAGACCCCCTCCCCGCAACCAAAGAGCCACCAAGCGGTTTATTGTTCAAACTGCGCGACCCCGAAACCCGCAAAGAGCTTCGCAAAGCAACCGCGCAATGGATCAAACGGCGCTGGACCAGCCTCACCGGTTGGATCGCAAACCACTACCTCGCCATCCTGATCCCCTTCGGCCTCGTTGCCATCACATTGGCAACCGTCACCTATATCTGGCAAATCCCCGGCCTCATCGGCCGCATGCTCAGCGAATTGCAAGCAGCCCTCGACACGGACGATCTCGACACCACCGACATCCGCAATATCGGCTACACCTTCGCCGCCCTCGCCGGCATGCTCGCCATTCTCGCCACCATCCCGTTCCAGCTCGTGCGCGTCTGGATCAACGAGCGCACCGCCCGCACCCAGGAAGCCAACCTCACCACGAGCCTGCTCAACAGCGCTGTGGAAGGCCTCGGCGCCGACAAGAAAATCAGCCGTATTGGCCGCCCGGTCACCTTCTCCAAGGCGGGCGATCCGGACCGGACCGAGATCGAATGGCAGGGGAAAGCGCAGCCCTCGCTTCCGGGTGAAGACTGGGCACGGGAGAACGGCGCGTGGCAGACCTTCGATGCCAGTGCTCCAAACCTGGAGGTCCGCATCGGCGCCATCCTGACCCTCGACCGCATCGCGCGGGAAAACCGCGAAGAGCATATCCGGGTGATGGACATCCTCTGCGCCTATATCCGCGAGAATGCACCTGCCAGTGGAGCAGAAGATCATGGCCTCGGGGACTGGCCGGACTACCCCGAGAGCCCAACGGCGGACATCATGCAGCAGCGCAGAGGAGCCCTATGGGAACGGCGAGAAAAGCTCGAAAAATGGGTCAACGACCTGCCCGATCCGCGCACCGACATCCAAAAGGCGATGGAAGTCATCGGCAACCGCGATCCGGAAAGCGTCGCACGGATCGAGGATAAATTCGTCCGGGATGGCGAAACGGGGTATTGGCTCGACCTGCGCAAAACCAACTTGCGCAAATGCAATCTCTCTCATTTGGATTTCCGCCGCGCCCGTTTCGGCGCAGCGAGGATGGAAGGGGCGAACCTCGAAGAGGCGTGGATGGGAGTGGCGAACCTCGAAGAGGCGTGGATGGGAGGGGCGAACCTCGTAAAGGCGCGGATGGAAGGGGCGAACCTCGTAAAGGCGCGGATGGAAGGGGCGAACCTCGTAAGGGCGCAGATGGAAGGGGCGAACCTCGAAGAGGCGCGGATGGAAAGGGCGAACCTCGAAGGCGCGCGGATGGAAAGCGCGAACCTCGTAAAGGCGCGGATGGAAAGCGCGAACCTCTCCATAGCGCGGATGGAAAGGGCGATACTCCGATGGGCGCAGATGGAAGGGGCAATGCTCTTCGGGGCGCAGATAGAAAGAGTGAACCTCTTGAGGGCGCGGATGGAAAGCGCGAACCTCGAAGACGCGCGGATGGAAAGCGCGAACCTCTCCAGAGCGCGGATGGAAAGGGCGAACCTCAAAGAGGCGCAGATGGACGGGGCGAACCTCAGCGAGGCCAATCTTAAATCAGCTGAATGGGCAGGTGCACATATGCGCTCACCTGCCCATTCAGCTGATTTTCGCGGCGGTCAAGATCTCACGCAAGCTCAGCTCGATCAAATGATCGGCGATGCGAACACTCTCCTGCCCGATGGCCTCGCGCCGGACACCGGCGAGGCTTATTCGATTCCTTCGAAATGGCGCGACGCCCCGCCTTTCTTCGACGAGATGTTGCAAGAGCATTGGAAATACGGTTTCGATAGCGCAGACGACCTGCGCGACGCTTTCCTCTGCGCCGAGGGCGAAGAGCCGGAGCGCACCGGCACGCCGCTGCCGCTCGACGCGCCCTACCCCGAAGGTCATCCGCTGGCACCACCGGAATAGCACCGGTTCTTGACCGGTTCTGGCCTCATGTTTTTCCCGCAACGGCGGTGAAAACGCGCTATTCTGCCCGTGTCTGGCGCAGGACCGTTGCGTCAAAGCGCGTCGCTCCGTGCGTAGGGTCAAACGACACTCCCAGACCCATACCGGTTCCCTACCGATTCCATACCTGGTGTGAAATCCGGCAAAGCTCTGAATATTCATGGAAAAATCCCACTAACGGCTGCCCGTCCGGCCCAAAGCGTATAAAATCACCGCCAATCCGCCCAGAATCCCGGCCACCAGGCTGATCGCCACATGGCTGCCATCATAGATCACGGTGGCCAGCGCCCCACCAACGAATGCGCCCACCATAATGAGCATTCCCAAAAACGATGCAGCAAACCCCGGCATCCCCCCCGCTGGCCGCAGCGCGATTGCCATGCCCGAAGGCATGACGATACCCAAAGAGATCATGTAAAGACAGACACTTAGCCAGAAGGCCCAGAGCGGCGGGACGAAGAACAGAAACGCGCCTTCCAGCAAAACGGTCGCCGCAAGTGCCGCGATGCCCACTGTCATGATCCGGTCGATCGGCACCCGCGCCCCCGCCCAGCGAACGAGAAGCGAGCCAAGGCCGTTGCTCGCCGCCGCCAGAAAGAACAGCAATCCAAAGACTTGCGGGGTCACGCCATAAACAACCCCCATCACGGCGGGCCCAAGCGCCAGAACGGAGCCGTATCCGGCAAAGGTGAGCACGCTCACACCCCCACCTATGATGTAGTCGCGCGCGCTCAACAGCGTCCGCCCCGCGCGCAAAACGAAACTCAGCGAGAGCCGCTCCGGCCGCCGTGCCTTGAGCGTTTCGGGAAGGATCCGGACAGCGCTGACAAAGCAGACAATCCCAATCACCGTGAGCACAATGAAGTTGGCGCGCCAGTCGAAAAAGACGATGAGCGCCGAGCCGATGACCGGTGCGAGCAGGGGCCCGATGGAAATCATCGCCATCAAGAGGGCAAGGAGCTGGACCATCTGCGGCCCGGTGCCGAGGTCTCGGGTCATCGCGCGCCCAACAACCGGCGCCCCGGCACAAAGCCCATGCACGAACCGCAAGGCGAGAAGGACCCAAAAATTCGGCGCGACGATACAACCGGCGGCGGCGAAGGTCATCGCTCCGAGGCTCGCGAGGATCACCGGGCGTCGCCCGAATGCATCTGAGGCCACGCCCCAAAACACCTGCCCAAGCCCATAGCCAAGCAGGAAGCCCCCAATCAGGAGCCCCCCGAGCTGCCCCGGAACCTCGAACTCCTCCGCGATCAAGACCGTTGCCGGCAGCATGATGTCCGTCGAGAACGCAGGCAGCATGGACATGGCGCACAAGAGCCAAACGACTTGCGGCGAAAGCAGCGGCGTGGCCGGTAGCGCCGCGTTGTTCATGCGATCCGTGCCAGACGAGCCTCAGCAGTCTTCAGGATCGAGATTTCTTCTTCCGCCGCTTCTAACCGGGCCCGGTTCTCGTCGACCACCTCTTCCGGCGCCTTGGCCAGAAACGCCTCGTTGGCGAGTTTGGATCGCAGGCCCCGTGCCTCCTTTTGGAGTTTATCGAGCGCCTTGCCGAGCCGTTTTCGCTCCTCGTCGATATCAATCACATCGGCGAGCGGCAGGCAGAAGGACGCGCCGGACACAGCCAGGGTCACTGCACCTTTTGGCGCGACCTCGGCTGTCTCGAACCGCTCCACCCGGGCAAGTTTGGCGACCAGCGCTTGGCTTGCGGCAAGAAGAGCTGCGCGCTCCGGAGCCACGTCGAGTCCGATCAGGGTCACGCGCGCACCGGCGGGAACGTGCATCTGCGCGCGCACAGATCGGATTTCGTCGATCAGCCCAATGACCCAGTTCATCTCGTCATCGGCCTGCGCGTCGACCAATTCGGTGCCATAATCTGGCCAGTCAGCGTGCACCAGCAGCTTCTCGCGCTGCGCAATCACGCCCCAAAGCTCCTCGGTGACAAACGGCATGAATGGGTGCATCAGAGCCAGACACTGGTCGATCACCCAGGCCATCGTCGCGCGCGTCTCGTCCGCCGCGTCTGGATCATCGAAGAGCGGTTTCGCCAGTTCAACATACCAGTCGCAGACTTTGCCCCAGACGAAAGCATAGAGCGCCGCCGAGGCGTCATTAAAACGATAGGCGGTCAAGGAAGCATCGAGCGTTTCGCGGACCTTGCCTGTCTCGCCGACGATCCACCTGTTTGTGACGTGCCGGACGGCCTTCGGGTCGAAGTCAGGGCGCGGCGTGCAGGCGTTCATTTCCGCAAAACGCGACGCGTTCCAAAGCTTGGTGCCGAAATTGCGATAGCCCGCGATCCGATCCTTGGAGAGTTTCACATCCCGCCCGAGTGCTGCCATGGACGAGAGCGTGAAGCGCACGGCATCGGCGCCATACTCGTCGATCAGATCGATGGGATCGAGGATGTTGCCAAGCGACTTCGACATCTTCTTGCCCTTCTCGTCGCGGACGAGAGCATGGATGTAGACGTCGTGGAACGGCACCTCGTCGACGAGTTCGAGCTGCATCATCATCATGCGCGCGACCCAGAAGAACAGGATGTCAAACCCGGTCACGAGCACAGAAGAGGGATGGAATTTAGCAAGATCCGGCGTCTGCTCAGGCCAGCCCATGGTCCCGATGGGCCATATGCCGGAGGAGAACCATGTGTCGAGCACGTCCGGGTCGCGGGCAAGCGCGATGGTGAGAACGCCCGTGTCCTGGTCGATACGGCTCGTCGTTGCGTCGGCCTCTTCTTCGCTGACGAGAAACTGCAAGCCCCAGATGGAGACGCGCTCTCGGTAGTATTCCCCAGCAATCCGCCGCGCCTCTTCGAAGCTCGGCGCGCAGAACGCCTGAACCGGCCCGCCCTCCGGAAGCTCCATGATCGACATGAATTCGTCGAGACGGGTATCGCTCGCCTCAGGCAACGCAGGCCCATACCAAACAGGGATCTGGTGACCCCACCAGAGCTGGCGCGAGATACACCAGGGCTCGATGTTTTCGAGCCAACGATAATAGACCTTCTCGTACTGCTCGGGCACGATCCGCGTCTTGCCCGACCGCACTGCGTCTAGGGCCGGTATCGCGAGCTTCTCGGCATCGACAAACCACTGATCGGTGAGCATCGGCTCGATCACGACCTTGGAGCGATCGCCAAAGGGCTGCACGATCTTCTTGGCCTCGACCAGCGGGACCGGCGTGTCAGACCCCAGAACCTCTGCCTGCTTTTTGGGCCGCTTGCCAAGGCGGGGATCTCCCGCTTCCGTCATCACCGCGAGGCCCTCTGCGGTGATCTGTGCAATGACCCGTTTGCGCGCCTCGAACCGGTCCAAACCGCGCAAATCATCCGGAACGAGGTTGAGCCCGTCGACCTCGTGCTCGGTGAAATCCGCGCCGCCCGCAAGCTGCTGCGCCCGCGTTGCGGCTTGTGCATAAGGCGCGCCATCGTCGCGCAAGGCGCCCTTTGTATCCATCAGCCGATACATCGGAATGGCGCCGCGTTTGGCCACCTGATAGTCGTTGAAATCGTGCGCCCCGGTGATCTTCACCGCGCCGGAACCGAATTCCGGGTCTGGGTAGTCATCGGTGATGATCGGGATCAGTCGCCGGTGTTCCTTGGGACCAACCGGAATTTCGCAAAGCTTGCCGACAATGGGCGCGTATCGCGCGTCGGAAGGATGCACTGCAACCGCGCCATCGCCGAGCATCGTTTCGGGCCGGGTCGTGGCGATGGAAATATAGTCGCGGGTCTCCCGCAGGGTGACGTTTCCGTCCGCGTCCTTCTCGACATACTCATAGGTAAGTCCGTCCGCGAGCGGATACTTGAAGTGCCACATATGACCGTCGACTTCGAGATTCTCGACCTCCAGGTCGCTGATGGCGGTCTCGAAATGCGGGTCCCAGTTGACCAGGCGTTTGCCACGATAAATCAGCCCGCGATTGTAGAAGGTGACAAAAGCTTCCAGCACCGCGTCGTGGAAGTTGCCCTCCTCGCCTTCAGGCGCTCCAGGCGCGCCCGACATGGTGAACGCGTTGCGCGACAGATCGAAGGAATCGCCCAGTCGCTTGCATTGCTCCAGGATCGTGCCGCCCGATTGCGCCTTCCAGGCCCAAACCCGCTGCAGGAACGCCGCCCGGCCCATATCGCGGCGACTTTGGTTACCTGCCTTGGCCAGTTCCCGCTCGACAACCATTTGCGTGGCGATCCCCGCATGATCGAGCCCTGGCTGCCAGAGTACATCAAACCCGCGCATCCTGTGCCAACGCGTCAGGATATCCATCAGCGTATGGTTGAAGGCGTGGCCCATATGGAGGCTGCCGGTCACATTTGGTGGCGGTAGGAGAATACAAAAGGGGTCGGCTCCGGGCTTGGCATTGGCGCCCGCCGCGAAGGCTCCGGCCGCGTCCCATGTCGCACTGATGCGGGGCTCGGCGCGCTTGGCGTCGAAGGTCTTGTCCATCGGCATAGGCTGGCTCGTCTCGTTGGTTCGGATCGACCACATAACCGCCCCCCGGCGCGAGGGAAAGACTGGGATCGTGGGTTGGGTCCTCGAAATCACCTATCCGCTCAGACGGGCTGGGCCTACATCGCTTGAGCGGCACAGAAGAGCGCGCCGGTGCCCTCGTCTACACACGCGCCGCTTGCTCTGCAGCCCCGCGAAGACTAGCACTTGTAT
Organism: Pseudomonadota bacterium; assembly: GCA_039177645.1. Taxonomy (GTDB): domain Bacteria; phylum Pseudomonadota; class Alphaproteobacteria; order Rhodobacterales; family Rhodobacteraceae; genus Amaricoccus. The sequence continues at coordinate 138,687 of JBCDFS010000010.1, forward strand.
GAAACGGCCCGATAAACATGGCCGGACACGGGGGAACGCCATCATGGACTTGCTCATTCGGTGCAGCAGAGGCATCGACCGCGTGACGGCTTGGATCGGTCAGGGCGTCGCCTGGCTCATTCTCGTCGCCGTCGTGGTCAGCGCCGCGAACGCCATCGTGCGCAAGGCGTTCGATATGTCGTCCAACGCTTGGCTCGAACTGCAATGGTATTTGTTCGGCGCCGTGTTCATGCTGGCCGCAGCCTGGGCGCTGCAGAAAAACGAGCATGTGCGCATCGACGTGATCTCCTCCCGGCTCAGCCGCCGCACGCGGCTCTGGATCGACCTCTTCTGTCACCTCTTGTTCCTGATGCCGTTCGTCATCCTGATGGCCTGGCTGTCCTGGCCGTTCTTTCTGCGCTCCTGGACGTCCGGGGAGCAGTCGATGAACGCAGGCGGGTTGATCCTCTGGCCTGCCAAGCTGTTCGTGCTGCTCGGGTTCATCGTTCTGATCTTCCAGGGCATTTCCGAGATCATCAAGGTGGTCGCGTATTTGCGCCACGATCTGGAGCCCCCGATAGAGAAAGAGGAGGGCCACCAATCCTCCCCGCGCCGCGATGCGGCCAATCCGGCGGCGCAGGGAGGCTCCGATGCTTGAGCTCATCGCCCACAACCTCGCGCCGATCATGTTCATCACGGTGATGGGCATGTTGCTCATTGGCTATCCGGTGGCGATTACTCTGGCCGCGGGCGGCTTGTTCTTCTTCGTGGTCGGTGTCGCGCTGTCCGAAATCGCGCCTTCCGAAATCAATCTGTTCTGGCCTCTGCTCGGCGCGCAGCCCGAACGTGTGTTCGGGATCATGTCGAACGATACGCTGCTGGCGATCCCGTTCTTCACGTTTATGGGCCTTATCCTGGAGCGATCGGGCATGGCCGAGGACCTGTTGGAGACAATCGGGCAACTCTTCGGGCCCGTGCGCGGTGGCCTTGCCTATGCGGTCGTCCTGGTCGGAGCCTTGCTCGCGGCCACCACAGGCGTGGTTGCGGCCTCGGTGATCGCCATGGGGCTCATCTCACTGCCGATCATGCAGCGCTTTGGCTATTCGCAGCAAGTGGCCACCGGCACGATTGTCGCGTCTGGCACCTTGGCGCAGATTGTGCCTCCCTCGCTTGTGTTGATCGTCATGGCAGACCAGTTGGGCGTCTCAGTGGGCGATATGTATCTCGGCGCGATTTTGCCCGCGCTGATGCTGGTGGCGCTCTATTGCACCTACATCTTCATCATCTCGATCATCCGGCCCTCGGCGGTGCCCGCGTTGCCGATCAGCGAACGGACGCTGGGAGGCGGGATCGCATCGCTCCTTGGCGCGATCGCGGCAGCAGTGGCGCTCTACTACGCCGCCTCGCTGTTTCTTTTCCAAAATTTGACGCCCGCGAACCAGCTTGTCTCCTCCGCAGCCCTGGCCGTCATAGTCGTCTTCTTATTCGCGCTGCTTAACCGCGCGCTTGGCTTAAAGATCCTCTCGCATCTCGCAGAGCAGGTGATCATCGTCCTGATCCCGCCGCTCGCACTCATCTTCCTGGTGCTCGGGACGATCTTCCTCGGGATCGCCACCCCGACCGAGGGCGGCGCGATGGGAGCCGTCGGGGCTCTGGCCCTGGCGCTCGCGAAGCGGCGGCTAGACTTCAAGACACTACGATCCGCCGTCGAAGCGACCACGACGCTCTCGGCCTTCGTGATGTTCATCCTGATCGGCGCGCGCGTCTTCGGCCTGACATTTTACGGCGTGAACGGCAATATCTGGCTCGAAGAGCTGCTGCTGCAGCTGCCGGGCGGCCAATATGGCTTCCTGGTGGTCGTCACTGTGGTCGTCTTCATCCTCGGCTGCTTTCTCGACTTCTTCGAGATTGCCTTCATCCTCGTGCCACTTCTCGCCCCAGTGGCCGCAACGCTTGGGATCGACCTTGTCTGGTTCGGCGTTGTGCTCGGCATCAACCTCCAAGCAAGCTTTCTAACACCGCCCTTCGGCTTCTCGCTCTTCTACCTGCGCTCGGTGGCTCCGGCTCGCGACTGGACAGAACCCAGGTCTGGCAGGCAATTGCCTGCGATCCGAACCGGGGAGATCTACAAAGGCGCCATCCCGTTCATCTGCATCAACGCCTCGATGATCCTCATGGTCATTATCTGGCCGAACCTTGTGACCCACTACAAGCAAACACCGCCAACCTCAGCTCCAGCAGCCATCGAACTCGTCCCGCCTGCGGGTGGAGGTCTGGGCCTACCGTCCTTCGGGACAGGGGCAACCGGCAATCCGGGGAATGACGGCGGCCTCGGCCTGCCGCCGCTTGGCCTGCCTCCGGGCGGCGACGCACAGAGCAACGACGGTGGGCTTGGGTTGCCGCCCCTCGGAGCCCCACCACGGAGCAGTGGGTCGGCCGCGCCTGGCGGGCTGGGCCTTCCTCCGATTGGTGGGGAAGCCGGCGGGCCGCCCCCGGGCCTCGGCGGCGGCGCGGCTCCAGCCGAGGCGCCATCGCCGCAGGGCGGAGCCCCGGACCTGTCGCAGCCCCCCAATTTCAACTGACACGACGAGAGCGCCAACGAAGAAGCCCGCACCATCCGGCGCGGGCTCCAAGGTTTCCAGTCGACCCCCCTTAGACGGGGATCGGGTCGCAAGATGTCTTAGCCGCTCATATTCAGCGCGCCTTCGCGCTGCTTGACCATCATGAACGTGTCGAAGCTGTATTCGGAGACCTGCTGCCAGAGATAGGTCTCCGCCCGGAACGCCATCATCGAGTCATAGAGCTTCTTGAAATCCGCATTCTCGGCGTTGATTTCATCGTAGAGTTCGTTCGCGGCCTCAAAGCAGGCCTGCATGACATCCTGCGGATAAGGCCGGAGCTGCGCCCCGTTTTGGACGAGCTGCTTGATGGCAATCGGGTTCTTGTAGTCGTATTCGGCCATCATCTCAGCCGTCGCAGCCTTCCCCGCAGTTATCAGCAGGCTCTGATAAGCGGGCGGCAACGCATTCCAGGAATCGTTGTTCACGAAGCAACACAGGATGAGGTTCCCCTCCCACCAGCCGGGGTAATAATAATACGGCGCGACCTTGTAGAAGCCGAGCTTCTCATCGTCGTAAGGCCCCACCCATTCCGCCGCATCGATGGTGCCGCGCTCCAGCGAAGGATAGATGTCGCCACCTGCAATCTGCTGCGGCACGGCGCCAAGCTTCTCGATCACGCGCCCGGCCAGACCGCCAATGCGCATTTTCAGCCCGTCCATATCGGCGACCGAATTGATCTCTGAGCGGAACCAGCCGCCCATCTGCGCACCGGTATTGCCTGCGGGAATGTATTGCATGCCTTCGGCATTGAAGAACTCGTTGCATAGCTCCATGCCGCCGCCATAGAGCAGCCAGGCCTGCATGCCGCGCGCATTGAGGCCGAATGGGATTGTCCCGCCCAGCGCGTAGGCCGGGTTCTTGCCCACATAGTAGTAGGAGGCCGTGTGACACATCTCGACCGTGCCGCTTGAGACTGCATCGGCTGCCTGAAGCCCGGGAACGATCTCACCGGCAGAATAGACCTGGATCGTGAAGTTTCCGTCGGTCGCTTCGCTCACGAACTTCGCCACATCGTCGGCGCCGCCGTAGATCGTATCGAGAGACTTGGGGAAGGACGACGTGCAACGCCACTGAACCTTCGGCATCGTCTGCGCAATGGCGGGCGCCGCGAGCGCAGTGCCGGTCGCCGCCGCCGTGCCCAGCGCGGTGCCCTTTATGAATTTACGTCGGTCCATGTGTTTTCTCCCTTTTCGAGTTGTGGGTCCCTGATGTCTGGGGCCTTCCCGCCGGACAGGTTTAGCGCAAGCATCGGCAGACACAATCGTCCGCACCTGCAAGAAAGCGTCACCAGACGAAGAAAGCGACCGTCATTGCCAAGCCGATGGCGACAATGCCCGCGCGCAGCGGCGCGGTGTTCTTGATCTTTCGGGACCAACGCGCACCGAGATACCCGCCGAGCGCTGTGGCCAGCGCAAGAACCAGACCCACATCCCAATCGATGAGCCCAGCCACAGCGTAGGTCGCGGATGACACAATGGAAAGAAGCGCTGACATGCCGCTCTTCAGCCCATTCATGCCGTGAAGGTTCGAAAACCCCATGAAGCTGAAGGCGGCAAGCAGCATGATTCCGAGCCCGCCGTTGAAATAGCCGCCGTAAATCGACACAGCCATCAAAAGCAAGATCGCCAAAGGGGCTCCCAGCCCGCCAGTGGCGCCGAGATGGGGGACGAGCCAAGGCCCGACGGCGAACATCGCGGTTGCGACCAGGAGGAGCCACGGCACAATGCCAGAGAACACCGCGTCGCTCGTGACCATCAGCAAGATCGCGCCAAGAAATCCGCCGAGCGTTCCCACCACGAACATGACCCGAAGGCCGATAGCGCCTCGCGCTTCCACATCCCGGCGAAACGCCCAAGCGCTGCTGAGATAGCCGGGTAAGGCGGTCAGCGTGGCCGTCGCATTGGCCATGACCGGCGGCACACCAAGCCAGACAAGCGCGGGGAACGACAGAAACGTCCCGCCGCCCGCGACCGCGTTGAGCGCCCCCGCGACCAGTCCGACCAGGCAAAGAAACAGAACCGTCTCCAAATCCCTTCCCCGAACCCTCCTGAGAGAACGACCGCAACAGCGTTTTGCTGAAGCCGGTCACCGGTGACCGTGCGCTCCTTCTCCTCATCGAGGCTGCTTGCAAAGCGGAGCATCGGTGAAAAGGCAAGTCCTTCGCCACGTCGTCTCAGGTCTCGAGACGTTCGCACATTGGACCGCGGCCCACGCCAGAAAGCCCGAATGCCATTCCAATTCGCTCAAATTCACTGAAGATTCGCGGAAAAGCTTCCGCGCTCTTCCGGCAAAATTCTTACCCAACCTGTCGCGCGCTTACCGATCCTTAAGGAGCATGCGGCAGTTTCGCGCCCTATGACATGTGGGGCCGGGCATTGAGCACCGAAAAAGTTTCAGTTTCAGCGCTATCACGCGATCTCTTCACGGGGAGGGTCGTCGTCCCGATGGCGTGTGCGATCCTGGCGTCGATCTTCATGGTCGTCGGCTTCGTGATTTTTGCCGCACAGGGCCAGAACCGCCTGGAAGTTGAGTCTTCGACGAAACTCGCCGAAACGGCACTCGCGGTGAACAAACGCCATATCGCGCGCAATCTCAAGGATTACGCCGTCTGGGAGGATGTCTACAACAACCTCCACGAAGACCTCGACATCGAATGGGCGGCGACAGACGGAAACGTCGGCGCCAATGTCTATGAAGGGCTTGGATACGAGCTGGCTTTCGTCGTCGATCCGTCTGGACAGACTGTCTATGCCGTGATCGAAGGCGAACCGCAGCCCGCAGACGCCTTCAGCATCATACCCGATGGCCTGCAAGATATCATCGATAAGGGCAAATCAAGCAGAGACCCATCGGTTGGCGTCCTGCGCTCGATGGACGGACTGATCCTGGTGGCGAGTATGGGCATTATCCCGCCCTCCTTCGACGCTGCAAATCTGCCGCCGGAGGCCCGCTCCAGCCTTGTCTTTGCCAAACGGCTCGACAGGACCTTTCTTGACCGGATGGGCGAGGAATACCTGCTCAAGGGCCTCAAGATCGCGCTCGGCAACCAGCCGACTAAGGGCGCGTCGATCCCGCTAGGCGGACCGCATGGGGAAACCCTGGGGCATCTTACATGGTTGCCCGAGAAGCCTGGCTACGAGCTGCTGCGCCTGCTTCTTCCACCGCTCGTGATCTCGGTGATCGTGCTCACGGTTTTTGCCTGGGTCGTGGTGCACAACGCCCGCAAGACCACACTCGCGCTGCACGATTCGGCACGCACGGTCGAAGCCTATGCGCACACACTTGAGGAAAGCGAGTCGCGCTTTCGCGATGTGGCCGAGGCCTCTTCGGACTGGATCTGGGAGTGTGACCGGCAGAACCGTCTGATCTATCTTTCGACACGCTTCTCCGAAGTCACCGGAATCGCGGCAGCCTCGCTGCTGGGCAAACGGTTGGAAACCTGCTTCCTACCGGTCCTCGGGCTCGAAACGCCCGTGAGCCTGAGCGCGGAAATGAACAAACGCGAAGCCTTCCGCGACATTCGCTGCCACTACAAAGACGCGCGCAATCGCGAACGAAGCTGCCGTCTGGCCGGGCGTCCCATCTTCGACGCCTCGCGCCGTTTCATCGGCTTTCGTGGCACAGCCACCGACGTGACCGAAGAGGTCGAGGCACAGGCCCGTGCCCAGCACCTGGCCTTGCACGATCCTCTTACCGGCCTGCCCAACAGGACGCTGTTCTCCGAACGGCTCAACCAAGCGCTGCGGGAACGGCGGCGGCTTTCGGCAAAGGTCGCGGTGCTTTGCCTCGATCTCGATCACTTCAAGGAAGTCAATGACACGCTCGGTCACGCAGCGGGAGATCTCCTCCTGACGGCGGCAGCCGACCGCCTGGCGACCTGCGCCCGCCCTGCGGACACGGTGGCGCGGCTCGGTGGAGACGAGTTTGCGATCATCCAAAGCGATATCGCCAGCGCGACCGACGCAGAGGCACTGAGCGAACGCATCATCGAAGTCATGCGCGAGCCGTTCATGATCGAGGGCCACATGATCCATGTGGGCGTCAGCATCGGCGCGGCAGTGTCCTCGAGAAACGGCGGCGGGCCAGAGAAGCTCCTGAAAAACGCGGATATCGCGCTCTACAGCGCCAAAAAGGCGGGCCGTTGCACGATGCGCTTCTTTGAGCCGCATATGGATCTGGAACTCCAAGAGCGCAAAGCGCTGGAATACGATCTGCGCCGGGCGATCGCCAACACGGAGTTCGACGTTTGGTACCAGCCCCTGGTTGAGATCGAGAGCGAAGAGATAACCGGGATCGAGGCGCTCATCAGATGGAACCATCCCGAACGCGGCGTCATCCCGCCCGAAGTCTTCATCCCGATCGCTGAGGACACGGCGCTCATTGGCGCAATCGGCGAATGGGTCATGCGCGTCGCGTGCAAACAGGCGCTGGAATGGCCCGAGATCCGAATGGCGGTGAACGTCTCAGCGGTGCAATTCCGTCAGCGAGACTTCGTCAGCACCATCCGTCATATTCTCGGCGATGCCGGGCTGCCCGCAAACCGGTTGGAGCTGGAGATCACCGAATCCGTGCTGATCCACGATGCGGACCGCGCCTTCGACGTTCTCGGCAGCCTGAAAGAAAACGGCATCAAGGTGGCGCTGGACGATTTCGGGACGGGGTTCTCGTCGCTCGCGTCGCTCAATTCCTTCCCGTTCGATAAGCTCAAGATCGACCGGTCCTTCGTCACCAATTCCAGGAGCGATTCCAAGTCGCTGGCGATCGTTCGCTCGATCCTGAGCCTTGGGAAGAGCCTTGGCCTCGCTGTCACGGCCGAAGGTGTTGAGGCCTTCGAACAACTGGATCTGTTGCGGGACGAAGGATGCGACCAGGTGCAGGGCCATTTGTGCGGCGAGCCGATGACCGCCGAAGAGATGACCGAATTCCTCGAAAACTGGAATGGTATTGGCGGGGGCGGAGACTCCTTCGCCGCTGCGTAGACAGGACTGAGCCATGAGCCAACAGGCCCTTGCCCAGCATAACCCGCCCTTCGGGAGCCCTCACGATCGCGATCTGAGAGGCGACGCTCAACCGCGCGCGGCCTCCGGTGGAAGCCCCTATGTCGAGCCGTTGGAAGCCTTCGCGTCCATTGAGGAAATCATCGAGGAATACCAGCCGACCGAACCTATCTTCTGCATCGATCCGTTCGAGATCCGCACGGCTGTCTCACGCTTCCTCAGCTTTCCCGGGCGCCCGCTCTATGCCGTGAAATGCAACGCGCATCCCTTCGTCCTCGACACGCTGTTCGAGGCGGGAATCCGCGATTTCGACGTGGCCTCCTTAGGCGAAATCGAGCAGATCGAGCGTCAATTCGGCAAGGCAGCCGGCCTCTACTTCAACAACCCCGCCAAGTCGCGTCCGTCGATCCGGCGCGCGAGCCAGGTCTATGGCGTGCGCTTCTACACAGCGGATTGCATGGATGAGGTCGACAAGATCCTCGATGAAGCCGATCTGCGCGATGAACTCATCATCGCCGTGCGGCTGGCGACACCGGGCCGAAACGCGCGCTATGTGCTGTCGACTAAGTTCGGTGCACCGCCCGACGATGCCGCAAAGATCTTGAAATACGTCTATGAGCGCGGGGTGAAGGCGGGCATTTCATTTCATGTCGGCTCCCAGTGCCTCTCGCCCGGTGCGTTCGGACGGGCCATGTCGATCTCGGGGTCCGTTGCGCGTAAAGCAGGCGTCCCGATCAGCGTGCTTAATGTCGGCGGTGGGTTCCCCGCGCCCTATCCGGGAGACAAAATCGCGAGCCTCCGCACGTATTTCTCGCATGTCATTCATGGCCGCCAAACCCTGGATCTGGCCCCAGGCTACATGCTGCTCTGCGAGCCGGGCCGAAGCCTTGTCGCCACGAGCGGCACGCTCATTGTGCAGGTCATGGTCCGGCGTGGCCAAAACCTGCATCTCAATGACGGTGTCTTTGGCACACTCCAGGAATTGGGCCATCCCAGCGAACATCGCCCGCTCCGGCTGATCCGCAACGGCGAACGACCCGAGAAGAAGCCTGCCGATTTCCGCATCTTCGGCCCGACCTGCGACTCCAATGATGCCCTCGGAGCGCCATTCAGTCTGCCTGAGGACATCCGCGAAGGCGATTGGATCGAGATCGGCATGATGGGGGCCTACAGCCTGTCGATGCGCACGCAGTTCAACGGCTTCCACACCGAGAAGATCGTCCGACTCAGCGGCTGATCCGCGCGCAGCACCCAACCTCTCAGGAGTAGCCATGACGCCCGACGTTCGGCCGGTCCGCCGTCTCCTGCCTACGCTCCTGGGTGCGCTGGGTGTTGCCCTCTGGGCTTCGGAAACAACGCTCATCACCTACACAACCGCAATCCCGCCACTGCAAACGGTCGCGCTCGCCTTCGCGTTTGCCGCCTTGCTCTCGCCGGTGCTTTGGCTTCTTACCGGGGACGACCCGATAGAGGCCTTCCTCCTGCCCTGGCCGGTCTGGTGCCTGATGGTGGGATCGCTCGTCGGCTATCACGCGGTGATCTACTACGCGACGCAGCAGGCCCCGCCCGGCCCTGCCGCCCTGCTCCAAGGCACAACACCCCTGATGATCGTTCTGGGGTCCGCGCTCTTGCCAGGAGAACGGCTCAGATGGTGGCATATCGTTGGCGCGGGCCTTGGTTTTGTTGGGATTTTCCTGCTCGTTGAAGGCGGTGGAGACGGCGGCGCCAGCGAAACCGGCTCAATGTTCTACCTGAGCCTGATTGGCCTCGCCGCCGCGCTTTGGGGTGTCTATTCCGTGGCGACACGCGGGCTGCCGCATGTGCCATCATCGGCCCTCGGGGTCTTCTACATGGCCGGAGCCGCGCTCTGCCTCGGCGCTCATGCAACCCTTGAGACCTGGGTCACGCCCAGCCCCAAGGAACTCGCGGCCATCGCCGCGCTCGGCATCCTGCCCATGGGCCTTGCGATCTATCTTTGGGATCTTGGCTGCAAATACGGCGACATCCAGGCCCTGGGCACGTTTTCCTATTTCGAGCCCTTCATCGGCGCGGCGCTGGTCGCACTCTTCACCAGCGGCACGTTGCATTCTCAGATGCTCTGGTCGGGCGCACTGGTGATTGGCGGGGCGATCCTCGCCAGCTCAAGCCTCTGGCGCGCGGAACGCAGCCCACCTGCCGTACATCCGGTCTGAATTGCCGACCGCCCATTTCTGAAAAATTTGTAATCTGCCCGCGAGGCAGCGTCCATGTTGCGACCGTATCTCCAAGTGAACCGTAAAACAGGCCTATGGTAACAGGAGATTTCAGTATCATGACGCGACACGCGACATTTGTGCGGCCCGCGCCGGTTTCAGTAGCGATCACAGCCGCTGCCGCTGGCGCATGGCTTGCCTGGTCGACAGCCGCTGTGGCCCAGACCGAGCCCGGCCTGATCGCCGATCTGGTCGAGGAAACAAGCCCCGCCGTTGTCACCATCCTCGCAACTCAAGAGAGAGCGGACGGCCCGAGCCCGGATGCCTGGTCCTTTGGTCCCGGTTCGCCCTTCGAGGATTTCTTCCGCCGCTTCGGAGCGCCGGACGGGGACATGCCGAACCGGCGCGGCCCGCAACAGCGCGACGGCGTCTCGCTCGGATCGGGCTTCGTGCTGGAAGAAGACGGCTATATCGTCACCAACGACCACGTCGTTGACGATGCGTCGAGCGTGCGCGTCCGCTTTCACGATGACACGGAATTTGACGCCGAAGTCATCGGCACCGACCCCCAGACCGACCTTGCGCTTCTGAAGATCGAAGCGAGTAACCTGCCCTACCTGGAACTCGGGGACAGCGAAGCGATGCGCGTCGGCGAAGACGTAATCGCTGTCGGCAACCCCTTCGGCCTCGGCGGAACCGTGACGCGCGGGATCGTCTCGGCTGTGAGCCGCGACATCAATGCAGGCCCCTATGTCGATTTCATCCAGACGGATGCTGCGATCAACCGCGGAAATTCCGGCGGCCCGTTGCTCAACCTTGAAGGAGAGGTGATCGGCGTGAACTCCGCGATCTACTCGCCCAGCGGCGGATCGGTTGGGGTCGGGTTTGCCGTTCCGTCCAACACGGTTGAGTATGTCATGGCAGAGCTTCGCTCGGGCGGCAGTGTCGAGCGCGGATGGCTCGGTGTGTCGATCCAGGGCGTGTCGCCGGATATCGCCGAAGCGGTGGGCCTCGATGAGCCAACCGGCGCGCTTGTGGCGGATGTGGTCGAAGGCAGCCCGGCGGAAGATGTTCTGCGCACCGGCGATGTGATCACTCACTTCAACGGCGATGTGGTGGAATCGAGCCGCGACTTGCCGAAGCTTGTCGCCGCCACCACACCGGACCGTGACGTGACCATCGACGTGCTGCGCAACCGGGACGAAGAGACACTCACCCTGCGCTTGGGCCGTCTTGAGAGCGATGAAATGGCATCGAGGGAAACCGAGCCGAACGGAGACGGTTCCGCATCCGAACAGCTCGGCGCGACCCTCTCCGCCGTGACACCGGCAGCGCGCGAGCAGCTTCGGCTGTCCGACGACACCGATGGTGTGGTGATCACCTCCATCGATGGCGCGGGTCTCGCCGCTGAATCGGGGCTCCGTGTCGGTGACGTGATCCTTCAGGTAGCCAACACCGAGGTGCGCACACCGGCCGATGTCGATGAGGCGCTGGGTGCACCGGATCGGGCCGCCGTCCTGTTCCAGATCGCCCGTGACGGCAATAGATTGTTCGTGGGCGTGCGAATGAGCTAAGCCAGAGCCCGGATCTGGACGAAACGAAAGACGCGCCCGGCCAAGCCGGGCGTTTCCGTTTCTCGGCAAGCTGGGGTCGATAGCAGAAGGGCTGAGAATGTCGCGGCGGATATTGGTGGTCGAAGACGATGCCGACACGCGGGACTTTCTCGCCAAGGGTCTGCGCGAAGCCGGCTATGCGGTGGAGGCGTCGGCCTCCGGGCGCGAGGGCCTGCACCACGCGCTCGACGGCGGCTTCGACGCCATGGTACTCGACCGGATGCTGCCCGATCTCGACGGATTGTCACTGTTGAAATCGGCACGCACCGCGGGCATCACAGCCCCGGCCATTCTGCTCACCGCCATGAGCGCGATTGACGAGCGCATCCGCGGCCTGCGCTCCGGGGCGGATGATTACATGGTAAAGCCATTTTCCTTCGAGGAACTCGCCGCCCGGCTGGAGATTGTGCTGCGCCGCCCCGCCGCGCCGCAGGCGGAGGAAACCCGGCTCATTTGCGCCGATCTGGAGCTTGACCTGATCTCACGAGCCGCGAGCCGCGGCGACCGCCAGATCGCCCTCCTGCCGCGTGAGTTCAAGATGCTCGAATACCTCATGCGCCGAAAGGGCCGGATCGTCACACGAACGATGCTGCTCGAAGGGCTCTGGGACTACCGCTTCGATCCCAAGACGAACGTCATTGACGTCCATATCAGCCGCCTGCGCCGCAAGATCGACGCCGAAGGCGAACCCGCGCTGATACGCACCGTGCGGGGCAGCGGTTACACCTTGACCGACCAGCCGTGAGCATCTGGCGCTCCGCTGCGGCGCGGCTCATCCTCGCGCAATTCCTGATGGTGGCCGCCTCCACCGCCCTTGTTCTCGGTTTCGTCTATTGGCGCGTCGGCGGCGTGATCGATACCGAGCAGCGCGCCGTGGTCGAGGCGGAAATCCGGGGGCTCGCCGACGATTACAGCCGGGCCGGGATCATCGGGCTGGCCCGCGCCATCGACAGCCGCCTTGCCCGGCCGCAGGCGCGCGACGCGGTCTATCTCTTGTCTGGGGAGCGCGGGCGGCGCATCGCCGGGAACCTGGCGGGCTGGCCGCCCACGATTGCCCCTGATAGCGGCTGGGTCACGCTGAAGCTCATCCGCACGGACCGGGACGTGCCTACCGAAATCTCCGCACTTGCAGTGCGGCTTCCGGGCGGCGAGCAGCTCCTCGTCGGTCGCGACGTGGCGGCGCGCGCTGCCTTCGACCGGGCACTGTGGCGTGCGCTGATCTGGGGGCTCCTAGCGATGACGCTCCTCTCATTCGTCACCGGTTGGATCTCGGTGCGGATGATGCGCCGCCGCGTCAGCACCATAGACGAGGCCGCCAATGCGATCATGGCGGGCGAACTGACACGGCGCATTCCAGCACAGGGCGGCGGCGACGAGTTCGACCGGCTGGCCGCGACGCTCAACGCAATGCTCGAACGCATCGAGACCCTGGTGCGCGACCTGCGCACGGTCACCGACAGCCTCGCGCACGATCTGCGCAGCCCGCTTGGCCGCCTCGTGCGCCACCTCCACACTGCCCAGGCGCCGGACCTCGCGCCCGAGGAGTGGCAGGCGCGCCTGACGAAAGCGGAAGCTGAGGCCGAGACCGTCCTCTCAACAGCGACCGCGCTCCTCGAAATCAGCCGCATTGAGGCTGGGATCGGCGCAGACCAGTTCGAGACGGTTGATCTGGCCGCACTTGTTCAGGACATGGCCGACCTTTACGGCGCAGTGGCCGAGGAACGGGGCCTGCGCCTCTCAGTGGAGGGGCAAGCCGCCGGGGCAGCGACGGTGATCAGCGGCCACCCGCAATTACTGGCCCAAGCGGCCTCAAACCTCATCGAAAACGCGCTGCGCTACGCACCGGAGAACAGCGAAGTGACCCTCTCGGTCGGAAGCGAAGGCGAAAGTGGCGCCGCATTGTGCATATCCGATCAAGGGCCTGGCATACCGGAAGCCGACCGTGAGCGCGCGGTCGAGCGCTTTGTCCGGCTTGACCCAAGCCGCGGCGCGCCGGGCTCTGGGCTCGGCCTCGCCCTTGTCGCTGCTGTCGCCCGCATGCACGGCGCCCAGCTCTCGCTCACCGACAACGCGCCGGGACTACGGGCGCAACTCAGCTTCCCAACCGGCGGGGCGGGGTAGCGTCGAGGCGAAGGGCCAGACGAGAACACGACGATGCCGACGTCTTCGGCTACTCGGATGTGGAAAACGCAGGCGAATAAACCCAGCACAACGACAAACAGAACGATCCAGCACTGCGCGAAGCGCGCGCTTGCGAGATCCTCTAAAGCTCCGCCTTGAGCCGCGCGACCAGCGTCTCGATCACCTTCACCCGGGCAAAGCGTTTGTCATTGGCCTCCACCAGCGTCCAGGGCGCGCGCCGGGTAGACGTCAGCGCGATCATGTCCTCCACCGCTGCGGCATAGGCCGGCCATTTCTCGCGGTTTCGCCAATCCTCGTCGGTGATCTTGAAGCGCTTGTGCGGCACGACCTTTCGTTCCTCAAACCGCCGAAGCTGCTCATCGGGATCGATGGAAAGCCAGAACTTGTGCACGATGTAATCGCCGCCGGACAGAAGCTCTTCAAAGTCGTTGATCTCGTCATAGGCCCGCCGCCAATCGGCTGGCGCGGCGAACCCTTCGACCCGCTCGACAAGCACCCGGCCATACCAGCTGCGGTCGAAAATCGCTGCATCGCCGCGATCGGGAATGTGCTGCCAGAACCGCCAGAGATAGGGATGGGCCAATGCGGCATCGTCGGGCGCCGCGATTGAAATCACGCTGCTATGGACCGGATCGAGCGCGCTTCTAAGCCGCTTAATCGCACCACCCTTGCCCGCCGCGTCGTTGCCTTCGAAGACACAGACGAGCGCGCGTTTGCGAAACGCCTTAGACCGGGTGAGCCCGTAAAGGTCGTCCTGTGCTTTCTTCAGGCGCTCGCGGTAATCGCTTTTCTCCAAGCTGAGGCTGAGATCCATGGCCTGCAATCGCGACGGTCCGGGCGCCACCCGCCGGGGCCGGGTCGCGGGCCGCGACCGCTTGCGTTTCGGCTTCGCGGCAATGGCCTCGCGCATGGCGCCCAACAGCAACTCGCCCACGGCAAGGTCCCGCGCCATCGGATCTAGAGCGGGGACCTCGTGCCACAGGACCGAATGGGCAGCGGAAACGTCCAGGACTTCCTGTGCCGCTTGGATCAGGCGCTTGCGCTCGCCCTTGGTGTCAATGCTGCGCCACTCGCGCAATAGCGGGTTCTTTATACCGGCCGCTGCGCTCGTATGCTGTTTGACACTCTTCGCGGCTTTGCCAGCGGAGAGCTTGAGCCAGATCTTGACTGTGCGCACCCGCTCGGCAGTGAGCATGGTTTCGATCCGGTCGACCATATCGAGCCGCTGCGTGAATTCGTCTTTCGAGATGAGCTTCAGCGCGCGGCGATGGAGCAGGTAGTGATACCAGGAGCCAAGCACGACCCCGATTTCGCCATAGGCCGGCAAATCCCGCCAGTAGCGCCAGCCGCCGGGGCGCCGCACTTCCTCATACGCTTCGATATCATAGGCCATCGTCTTGATCGCGCGGGGATCGAGCCAACTGTGCAAGCGGTTGAGCACCTGCCCCTTTCCGGCCCCATCGGGGCCATTCAAGAGAACAAGAATTGTCTCGGATTCTTTCTCTGCTAGATCGAACTGCGCATCCAGAAGGCTCTCGCGCAGAACTGTTTCACGCGCCTTGAATTCCGCCTCATTCATTGGGTCCAACACGCTTGCATCCATTGCCATCTTCTAACCTCTTGTTGACCCGCGCGACTGCGATGTTCGCGGCTCGATCACAAATTGGCAAGTGGCCTGTCACAAAAGGGTCGTCGGGCGCTGGATCTCGGCACCCAGCGTTTGGGAGGCAAGCTCGGTATCCTGTGGCAAGGCAGGCGCAAGACACGCGCGCAAAGAGACGGATCTATCAATCTGCTAGCGTGTCGGCCGAGCGCGAGAAACATGCACTCGAAACCCGCCCAACAGGGAGGCGGGCCGATTTCAACAAACGCCGCTCCCCAAATTCCTCACTTGGTCTGATTGCCAACGGCATGTCGAACCAATCTGCCGCGGCTCTTGATCCGCACACGCAAATGAAAAAAACATCACTATCGGGCGAGGCGATCTCGCGGCGCAATTTGAAGTCGTTCACGCGGCATGGCTTGCCATTTGAAGCCCCAGCGCGTGGCTGCAAGGTAGACGGATCTGGCTAGCGTTAGAGCGCACCGTCGAGACGGCTCTGAAGAAGATCAAACAGAACGGTCTGTGTGTTTGTTTGATACTTCACATCGCAGTCGATCAACCCGCCACCCGTCGGATTCACTTCAATAAGGAACGCCCGCCCATCATGGCGCCCGATGTCTAGGCCCGCATAATCAAGGCCAGTGCGGTGAAACACCTCAAGCGCCAGAGCGCGTTCGTCACTCTCCAGGGGTCGAAAGAAAAATGACGCTCCTTGAGTTATGTTTGTCATCCATCCGCCGGGTTTCGGGATACGACCGAAATTGCCCAGTATCATGGGTTCGCCGGACGTGCTGCGTGTAAGCAAAACACGTTGGTCGCCTTGAGAAAATCCCTCGCAAAACGGTTGGACGACGATGTCTCGGGAGGGCGAAATCTCTAGCACCTCGGCGGCTTCGCCTAACGCGTCGGGACTGTTGATGCGAATAATGCTTTCGCCCATTCCATAAAACGGTGGCTTAACAATGATGTCTCCATCCCAATCGTGGAAACAGATTTCTACATCCGAGATGTCGCGTACCACGCGTGTTTCGGGGACAAATTCCGGAAACAAGACAGGCAAATTGCGTTTGTCCACGCAGATTCGTGACGCCTGTGCCGGGTTGGTCATCGGCACGCCCCTCTCGGCGGCAATACGGTCCATAAAAGTGAACAGGTCCAGGTTTCGGACGGCCAAGAGTTGGACCAACAGGTCGAACTCAAAATCGGGAGGGCTCAGTGTATCCGAATACCTATCGTAGCGGGTGACAAAGACTTTTTGGAAGGCGCTCTTGAGAAACCCAAGCAAGAATCCCCAGTCTTCGTTAATGTCGCCCGTGGGCATAGGCAGCCAGACTGACGCCTGGCTCGACGCTCTGTGATACGTTCGGTTTGTCATCGCGGTCTGGCCATCAACTTTCCATCCATATCCGGGAAACATACAGGATCTCGGCAGCGTTTACGCCAGTTACTCATTATGGTTGGTTGCGGGACCCACATGTAGGCTTACCCGTGGTACGTTCGGAGACCGAAATCGACGGTGCGACACGAACCGCCTAGCTTTAGGCGCGATATGCGCCGATTTGCCTGGCGGGCACTTCGGTCCTCGATCCCGGAAACGAGTGACACTTCCTCAAGCATCACCCCTGATGCTCGCGAGCCAATCACCAATTGGCAGTTTACCCGCCACAATAGAGTCGTTGGGGCCTGGATCTCGGCGTGCTGTGTTTGGGCGGCGAATTCAGTATCCGACGAATTGGCTCAGGCAAGATACGCGTTCGGTGTACTGACGAAGCGGCCCTGCGCACCTGTGGCTAAGCATAGTAACTGGTATCATGTGTCCTCTGATCGATTTGAGCGGTATTGGCGCACAATTGTCCGTCTAAGTGTCGAGAGGCAGTCGGCAAGAACTCAGCTAGGCAGCAGAGTTTTGTCATGTTTTGGCCTATCTCAGAGCTTCTAAAACGAGTTTGGGTTCTTTGATCATGCAATAGTGGTCGGCCTCGATTTCTATGTGGGTCCAATGCTCTTGCACTTCATGAGTTTTGACGTGGTGGACAGCCTTATGGGTCAGGGCTAGAAACTGACCATTTAGGCAATGTACGTATGTCTTTCGGACTTCCGCGAGCTTTCGGGCGTCGAAGAAGAGCTTCTCGATGAAGGGTGGCCAGGATGGGACACCGAAGCCGCCTGGGTCGATTTCTGCATCCGCAAAGAGGTCGAGCAGCGACTTACCGTTCTCAGGGATAAGCGTGTCGAGAAAGATAAGTCTCTCAATCTTATTGAACACTCGGTCTGCGGCGCCGGTGATTACGAAGCTCGCGTAGCTGTGCCCAACAAGGTGCAGCCGCTTCGCTCCGGACTGTTCGATCAGCGCGCAGACCTCATCAATATGATTGGTAAGCGTCGCTTCTCTTGGGTCCGACAGCGTAATTGCGTCTGTCTCGTGACAATCTGCCTCAAGGAGCGAACGGACGCTGTCGAAGTCCTGTTTGGTGCGTTGACCGCCAGGAACAAATAGAAACTGGGACTCGTTCAAACTCGCATTTTGCTTCTAGTTCTAAGAGCGGCCATACGGTCCTTTCCAGTTTTTGCCTGCACTGAAATGATATGTCGTCAGGGCCCATCAACAGGGCGATCGCCTTGATTTGAGCAGTTTGGTCGCGCAACGACACAAAGACGAACGCGCGCCCGACACGCGTCAACTCCAAGGCGCCAGGCCTCTTTTGCCTACGATACTGCTCCTCTTTTGACGACGCGAGGCGTTACTGGACCGGCAACACGATCTTCGAGGCGTGTTCCTGGTCACGATACATCTTGATGACCGGCGGCTCTTCGAAAACCAGGTTTTCCGTATTTGCGGAGTCGGCCGCCATGATTGCAACGCGTATCCGATCTCCCTCGTGGAAACGAAATGAGGTGGGAACGAGATAGAAGTTCAGCTCATAGACGTCGCCCAGCACAAGCGACTCAACGTCGGTCGATTTGTGGCTTTGATATGGCAGACCATAATTTTCGAACGGTGCGGTGACCGTCTTTCTTTGCGAGCTGCGTAACAAGCCCTCAGTTATGTAAGTGGACTTGTCCTGATCATCGACCATTTCCAGCAGGACATGGAAGTCGCCATCATTGGCTGATGATGATGCGTAAAGGGTAACGACGGGGAACCCGATTACATCCATGTCGGACGTGAGTGGCTCAGACGTGTAGGTCAAACTCTTCGCGTCGTTCGACGCCATATCAGGATATGTTTGCAGGCCGCTAAAGATATTCCATCGCGAGTTGGGGCCCGTCGTTGTCGTATAGTCTGAGAGATACTCATCAAACTGATCGCTGATGTCCGGGGGCGTGTTGCTCAGACTGCCATTGGCCTGAAAGTAGAGGTCTTGGTCGGCCACGCCCGCCGGAGGCCAGGTTGGGCTCTCGCGCCAGATATGCTCCATCTCCGGGCCGGTTATCACCGCGAAGTTGAACGGATCCTCGTTCATGATGCCGTTGTCGATGCCCTTTATCCAATAGTCAAACCAGCGATGTTGCTCGGTCGCAGAAAGCGCCCACCGTTCTTTGGCGACAGGGGCTGGATCTTCTTTGGAGTTGTGTGACCATGGGCCCATCGTCATCCGTTTTGGACCGGTGTAATTCGCCCACCAAAACAGAAGATCAGCAGCAAACAAATCGTTCCAACCGCCGGAAAAGTAAATCGGTATCTCGGTCGCGTTCAAAGCCTCAAGTTGCGTGATGGTATTGGCCTTCTCCCAGGAGAAATCTGGCTGGTCGTAGTCCCGAAAGTTAGCCCTGCGAAAAGTTGTAAACGGATCCCAATTCTGTAGATGCTCCGTTGCGGCTCGATGCAGCTCTATGCCGAAGGTATCATCATCAACCGGCACGCGCGGCACGATCGTGTCGAGGCTGTGCCTAAGTTGCCCCCAATAGTCCCAAAGCATGCTTCGATAAATGCCGCCGGGATGAACCATTTCGTAGAGATCGAAAGCCGATACATCAGGAAAGATTGCGACAAGGTGAGGTGAATTCAGTGCAGCAATGTTGAGCTGCGTAATGCCCTGATAAGACCCACCAACCATGCCGATCTGGCCATTGCTCCAGGGTTGGGTCGCCAGCCATTCAACAATCTCATAGCCGGCCTTGGTCTCGCTCGGGGATGAAAAACCGCGATAGGCACCTCGGGAGGCCCCGGTTTCGTGAATGGCGACTGCTGCAATAATATAGCCGTGCCGCACAAGGTTTTCCGCGCTCAGGTCGGCGACGGCCGTCGACACAGTTCCATCGTCTTGGAGATAGGCCCGCTGATACGGCGTCTAGGTCCAGAGCACCGGCAATGGATCACCGGCCTGGACGCAATCGTTGGCCGGGATCATGACATCGGTCGCGAGGCGCCCCCCGTCACTGACACCGATATAAACAGATGAGCGGACAAACGAGTCGTAGCGAGCCTCGCTGTATCCCTGATACGTCCCAAACTCCGAAATTCTCTCTGGGCTCGTCGGAGGTTCTGGGTCTAGGCGATGGCATGTCTCGGCGGACGCGACGCTGGAAAATACAGAGAGTGTGCAAGCCAGTGTGGCGATCGCCACCAGACGTGCGACGGGCCACGTCATCACCTGAAAGGAGCGTTTCGGTCTGGGTGGGATGTATCGGTTTGCGACGGTCTTCGAATGAATATTTAGATCAGGCGAGGTCGTCATCTTGAGCGATGCCTCCGCGTTAATGGCCTTAGATATCGGGAACGCTAAGCACTATCCGGCGGCAGAGCAACGGACACCAAGAGGGCGCAAAGCTCGAGCGGCAGCTTAGAAGCTCGTCTGAGCGGCCGTGCCTGTGCCCCAACTATTTGGGCCACCCTCTTCAACACTTCGCACGGCATCAGGGAGGCCCAAAGAGCGGTAAGCAGGCCCGTGCGCGTAACTCTCCACTCAGCAGCGTCCACGCCTGACAGATCGTTAAACGCGCCATCGTGAAAGCCGATCTTCCAGGTGCACCGCTCATGAAAATCGCAGCTCAACTGCTGATCAGCCGATGCCCTTGCAAGACAGGCTCCCGGAGCCCAGGATCTGACTACCGGCCATTCCCGCAAACACCCTCGGCCACCAGCGCCGCGCCTCGACGCAAAGTCCCCAAGCGCCCTGCAGAACCGCGCTTCAGTTGCGTGGGAAATGAGGCCGGTCAGGGTTGTAATGCGTGGCGAGGTAATCGAGGATGCGGTCGCGGTCTTCTTCGATAATCTCGCCCATCCCCATCTCTTCCACCATCCAGACCAAGAGATCGTCCCAGTTCTCGCGGGTCTGGCCCTGCTGCACGATGATCATCTCGGAATGGCAGGCCGTGCAGTAATCGTAGGTGAGCTGCGCGCCGGGAGCGGCATAGAACGTCCCGATCTCATAGATCTCTTCGGAATTGCCCGCCTCATCGGTCACGATGGTTTGGCTCAGACCCGCGCCCACCCAGAAGGAACACACGGCCAGTGCAGCGACGAGGGCTGCAAGTTGCTTACGCGTCGACATGGTCTCTCACTGCTTGGTCGTTTCCCTGGAGGCGGCGCCCGGAGGCGCCACATCTTGGTTCATCCTCTTGGGTCATTACCGGGCGCGCCCGGCTCAGCTCGCCATGATGCCCACGCGGTGCATGGTGTTGTTGAGATAGCCGCGCGGGTTCCAGTCGATCGCATGGGGTTGCGATACACCCGCGCTGTCGGTTGCCCGCGACCAGATCTCGTAATAGCCCGCTTGCGGCAAGGTCACATTGGTGCGCCAGTTCTGCCAGGCGCCCGGATTGACCGGCGCGTCGAGCTCGGCAGCCTGCCATGTGGCCCCGAAATCGGTGGAGACATCGAGCCGCTCCACCGTTCTGTCGCCAACCCAAGCATGGCCGCGCACCTCGGTGGTGAGCCCGGTGGCCACGCCATTCTCGGGATAAGTGATGAGCGATTTGACCGGCATGGCCTCCATGACGACCATGTCTTCATTGGGCACATCCGTGCCCGGCGCGACCTTATAGGCCGGCACCCGGTAGGACTGGCCGGTCATCTTGGCGCCATCATGCTCCACATCGCGGATCCAGATGCGCGTCAGCCATTTCTGGGAGCAGGACCCCGGCCAGCCTGGCACGACAAGCCGCAGCGGCGCGCCATTCATCGGGTGCAACGCCGCACCGTTCATCTCGAAGGCGATCAGGATCGTCGGGTCCATGGCCTTCCCGATCGGCACCCCGCGCGACAGCGGGAACTTGTCCGGATCGCCCGAGAGATGAATATCCGCCCCCTCGTGCGCCGTATAGACCGCCGCATCTTGCACGCCCGCCGCCTCGAGCACGTCCTTCAGCCGCACGCCGGTCCAGTCCGAACAGCCGACAGCACCCACCGTCCACTGATTGCCCCGCGCGGGCGGATCGAAGGCAGCGCGGCCGTTGCCACCGCATTCCAAGACCAACGCTTGGGTCACAACCTCGAACTGATCGCGCAGATCGGCAATGGTGAGCTCCATCGGCGTATCGACAAAGCCATCGACGGTCAGTGTCCAGCCCTCGGGGTCCATATTCTCGGGCACAAGGCCGTTATTGCGGATGAAGTGCCGGTTGGTCGGGGTGATCGGATCATCCAGAAGATGCGCAGGTGTCTCCGCATTCACCGGCCGGTCGCCCAACAGCGTCAGCCCGTCCTTCCCGTCCAGCGGATTTCCCTGGGCAAAGGCGGCTGGGATCAGCCCGTCGGGCATATTGGCCCGGAAGGGGATCGTCATTCCGGCCACGGCGCCGAGCGTCACAGCACTGGCGCTCCGCAAGAAACCGCGGCGTGGCGTATCCACGGTTTCCGTGTCTAGGGCCGTTTCGTTCTCGGCCTCTTTGCGAGGGATATCCTCCATCATGCTTCCTCCCAAAAGCAATTGGTCAAGACGACCACCTTAGTCGAGTTGCTACGCAAGGGTAGGACTTTTTCGCTCTGGACCTATGTTCAAGACAGTGGGGGTATGGCGGGCGCCCTGTCTCCGGCACGCTCCAAAGACATTCCATGCGGGTCAAAACCTCTGGGACAGTCAGGCTCTCGCACAGCGCCTTCAACTCGTAGGTGGGATGGCGTAAGCAAGGATTGTTCAGCGCGGTTTACGGCACCATCACCGAAAGATAGGCGTGGGCCTCCTCGTCATCCGAGTGCGCGAGCCCGCCGGGACGGACCGGCGCTGGCACAGCGCTTTCGGCTCGAAAGCGGCATGACGGTGAGTTGGTCAACGAAGCACCCTGAGAGCCAGCCGGCGGGCCGTGGGATGGCACAAGCTACAATTGTTCAGCGCGGTTTATGGCACCATCACCGAGAGATCGGTGTGAGCCCCCTCCTCATCCATTAGCGCCAGCCCGCCCGGACGGAGCGGCGCTGGCACGGCGACTTCGGCTCGAAGGCCGCATAGCGATGAGCTCGTAAACAAAGCGCCCTGAGAGCCAGCGACCGGGCCGTGGGATGGCGCAATCTACGATTGTTCAGCGCGGTTTATGGCTCCATGACCCGAAGATCAGCGTGACGCCCCTCGTCATCCGAGTGCGCCAGCCCGCCGGGACGGACCGGCGCTGGCACGGCGCCTTCGGCTCGATTCCGCGCCAAGGAGCACGAGCTCAACCATTATTTTTAAGCTCGAAACGAAGTTTGCCCTTCAGCCCGTTCCCACGCCGCTCCGGTAAAACGCAAGCTACTTAAACATCCGAAACACTTAACGCCTTGCGGGTCGCGCGACCGTCGGGAGTACTGCGACGCATACTTTAGTAACTTCCATCACGATCCCAAACGGCGCCCCTCAAATGAACCAGGACGAAACGAACGAGCGCGGATGGGTCTGGGCCTCGACCGAGGAAAGCCGCGCGGCGGGCAAGGTTTCCATCCTGGCCATCACAGAAACACTGCTCTGCGTCATCGTTTACTGGGTTCTGTTGCTCTACTTCGGCGTGAGATGGCATCACTGGTTCATCCTGATCGCGGCCCCGCTGATGCTGCTGCGCTCCGAGCAATCAATCGCCCTGGGCGTGATTTGGTTCGACCGATACTGGAAGGCCAATAAGATCCCGCTTGGATCTCTGCGCGGAGTCGGGATCATCGCGCTTTCCGCCCTACTTGCGGGTCTTGCGTTCTGGTTTCTCGCCGCAATTTGGTTGCCGGGCGCGACCGGGTCGGTGCTGTTCGCAAAGGCTGCAGTGATTGGCTGGCTGGGGCTGACCATAGGCTTGGCGGTAGCGGTAGCAGGAGCGCGAGCGGGAGCGTTACCCTTAGCGGCATCGTTATTGCTCCCCGGTTTCTTCTTGGGAGTATGGCTGCGCGCGACGCTCACCCGATTTGCCGCCACAGCGCGCTTTCTCTGGCCAGGCATCCGGACGCTCCCGGCAAACTGGCGTTTCGCCACCATCGTGTCGGACATTCGGCACCCAGCCGAATTGATACCGGGCCACGATGGGTTCGTTTTCGACGCCAGTCTTTACTTTTCACCGTACTGGCAACACTGGTCGCCAGACCCTTTACGGCACCGGCAACACAGGATCCGAAAAGGCGCGCAACTTTACGTACTGGGTTTGATCGAGATACCCTTCTACTTCGCACCGGCAATTATTTGGCGTTGGGCGATCAAATCCACCGCTTGGTTTTATATCCCCCTACTGTGGAGCCGGCGCGGCTGGCAGCAACTCGAAGGGGAAGAGCTGCAGATCTGGGCCAAATCCTACAGTGCGAAAGTTGTGAATTGGATCTGGCTACTTTCGGGCGGTCTGTCCTTCGCCGCCGTCACGGTCACCCTGTTCAGTTTTGAAAAGTATCTCGACCTTCAATCCAAAGTTTCGGCGGGAGGCGCTCCGCTCACACTGCTTGGCTTTTTCGTCTCGCTCAACTGGGCCGACCTGCTCTACCAGCCCTGGCTGTGGTTCTACCTACCCTCCTATGCGCTGACGATTGCCATCTTTTTCGCCTTGGACAATATCGCCAAGGAGATCCGCGCGGGCGCCCCGCCAGCCTCGCGCGCAGCATCGATGCGGCGCTGGATGTGGGCGAGCAATGTCCGCTCTGCGCTGACCAATATTGGCCTCGCCATCGCGCTTTGGTATTTCTTGAATGCGGTCGATGCCTGGGGGCAAATCAAGGCGTTTGGAGCGCGTCTGCTCACGGGCTGACCCAGCCGCACGTTTTCAATCGCCTGGATCGGAACAGCGTTAATTCAGTCGCGCGGACCACTCCGCCGCGTCGCGCCCAACCGCGTCAGCCACACGTGCATAGCCATCCGCCGCCAAGCGCTGCTCTAGCCCGTCGAGGATCTGCGCCACCAAGGAAAACCCCTTGAACACGAGCGCCGAATAGATCTGCAACGCGGTCGCGCCCGCCCGGATCTTGGTATAGGCATCTTGCGCCGAGCCGATCCCGCCGACGCCGATCAGCGGCACCGACCCGCCGGTCAGCTCATAAAGCCGGGCCAGAACGGCGGTGGAGCGCGCGAAGAGCGGCGCGCCGGAAAGCCCGCCCGTTTCCTCCCGATGCGCGTCCGTGAGCCCCGCGCGCGAAACTGTCGTATTGGTGGCGATCAGGCCCGCGAGCCCGTGGGTGATGGCAACCTCAGCGATGTCTTCCAGCTCGGCAGGCGCAAGGTCCGGCGCGATCTTGAGAAAGATCGGCAGGCGCCGCGGCAGCTTGTCGTTCGTCTCCATCACCCCGTCGATGAGCGCGGTGAGTGCC
Source organism: Pseudomonadota bacterium (assembly GCA_039177645.1). Lineage (GTDB taxonomy): Bacteria > Pseudomonadota > Alphaproteobacteria > Rhodobacterales > Rhodobacteraceae > Amaricoccus. The sequence continues at coordinate 163,519 of JBCDFS010000010.1, forward strand.
TCGCGCCCCTGCAACTCGCGCAGACGCTCGGTGTTCGGCGAGGAGACGTTCACCGTCGCAAAGGCCACATGCGGCCCGATCCGCTCCAGAACGCGCGCATAATCGCCCGCCCGGTCCGTGCTGGTCTTGTTGGCGCCCAGATTGATCCCGACCGCTCCTGCCTCCGTCCGCGCGGCAAGCCGCGCCGCGATGGCCTCCATCCCGTCATTGTTGAAGCCGAACCGGTTGATCACCGCATTATCAGCGGGCAGCCGGAAAAGTCGCGGCTTAGGGTTACCGGGCTGCGGCTCGGGCGTCGCGGCCCCCACTTCCAGAAATCCGATCCCGGTGCGCAACAGCGCATCGACCGCGACCGCGTTCTTGTCGAGCCCCGCGGCCAGCCCGAGCGGATTGGGCAAGCCAAGCCCCGCCAGCGAGACCGCCAGACGCGGGGCCGTCTTCGACGGATGACTGGGGCCGAGCCCCAAGCGAAGCGCCTTCAGCGCCAAGGTGTGTGCAGTCTCAGGATCGAGGCGCTGCAGGACCGAAAGCCCCACACGCTCGGCGCGTGTCACGCCTGCGTCTCGGGCAGGACGGGGCTCTCATCAAGCGGACGGCACCAGATCACGTCCTCCATCAGGAGCGGGCGATAGAGATGCGGATAGAGATGGCCGCTGCGCGACGGCTCCCAGTTCAAAGCCGCCCCGACCGCGCCCGCATCGATGGCCACGAGGAACAGGTTGGTCTCAAACCCAAAATGCTGTTTCAACGTCCCAGCGAGCTGCTCCTCGGTGGACAGATGCACGAATCCATCAATGAGATCCGCGGGAGACCCTAGGGTAGATCCGGCAGTCAGAAAGTCGGACCATTCCTGGGCACGGAGAACCTTATAAACGAGCATTCTGCTAGCTAGGTGCACCCCCGAGAGGCGTCAAGCCGGTTGGCGCACTTCGCTCAAGAGTTCATCAAGACCGCCGCGCAAACTCGGCACGTTTCTGCAGTCCGGCGGTCGGGCAACGAGACAGGCCAACCCGCGTGCCGGACGACGGAAACTTCGAAAAATTCGCCAATCCACCCCGCCTGCCCTACAAATAGCGCCCATCTCGCGCTATGTCTGCGCGTGGCGGCTTCTGGCCTTCCCGTGCGGGGCCCTATCCTAGTGGCCTTAAGCATTCTTGAGGGAGCTGGCTCTGCGACTGGCCCTGGCCTATCGTACCTGGCGCCCACCTGGTTATCCAGGCTCTCGAGGATCTCCCGCCCCCACGGTCGCGCTGGATCCGCCACAAGGATTGGGACCATGAGCGAATCGGATCTGGCCCGCGCGAAAGCCGCGCTGCGCGCCACGGCCCGGACCACACGGGCAGCCGCCGCGCGCGCCTCCCTCGACGCAGCCGAGCGCGCCGCCGCCACGGCCCTCACGGAACTGGCGCGGCACGCGGGGATCAGCACAGTCGCGGCCTATCTCGCGTTTCGCGACGAAATCGACACCGCCCCGCTGATCGACGGGCTGCATGCTGCCGGACACACGATCTGCCTGCCGGTGGTCGAGACCCATGCAGCGCCCCTGCGCTTCCGGCGCTGGCACCCGGGCGGGGCGCTCAACGAGGGCGATTACGGCATTCTGGTCCCGTCCGCGGGAGACTGGCTGGAGCCCGACGCGCTCATCGTGCCGCTCCTGGCCTTCGATGCGCGTGGGCACAGGCTCGGCTATGGCGGCGGCTATTACGACCGCACCATCGCCGCCCTCTCCGCGCACCGGAAAATCCTCACCATAGGCCTCGCCTTCGCCGCCCAGCAGGTCGATGCCGTGCCCCATGACAGCCTCGACAGACCCCTCGATTGCATCGTGACGGAAACGGGAATGGTGCGCCCGACCGGATGACGGCGCGCTACGCCTGCTTTGACAATCGCGGGCCGCACCCGCCCCCCAAGGGCGGTATTTGGTCCCAGTGTATTGTGGCTTGGATCAATGTTGAATCGTTTCGGCTCTGATGCCCAGTTTTTGCACGTGTATTGGTAGGCCGTGACACCCTGCAGCGTCTTCCATTGACCTGCGTAATTGTAGGCTGCCATGAAGTCGGTGACGCGCGTCTCAAGCTGAGCATGTATGTCATCGCGCTACCGCTTGACCGTCGCCTCTGAGATCTTCGGTCTCATCCGGTCGAGTTACCCGCTTGTCCTGGGGTGGTTGAGCTTGCTCTGGCGCTGGTCGATGTAATTCTCTCGGCATACACGGCTGAAGATATGCTCGAAGGCGAACCGATCCTGCTTTCGATTGGGGAACTCGATGCGGTTGCCAATGTTGTTCGAACCATTGGCACAAGCATTGGCATCTCGGTCAGGATCGTGTGGATCTTGCTGCCGCCGCGCGCCACGCCAGCCGATTGACCACGCAGCTCCTCAACTACGAGCGTGCGCAAGCAGAAGCCGAAACACGGCAAGCACGGCCGTTTGACAGCGTGGCAACGGCCCGGCAGGTGGTCGACCGGCTTGCGCCCGCTGTGCTTCGCTCGGGGATCGATCTAAGTTTCGAAGCGGACGCCAAATCGGCGGAGGTCTCCGGCGACGAGCTCCTGCTGAGCGAGGCCATCGACAACCTCATTGACAATGCCTGCCGCCATGGAGGCCGAGACATGACGCGGATCGACGTGCGAGTGGGGCGTGTTGGACCTTTCGTGCAGATCATCGTGCGCGACGACGGCGAAGGGATACCCGCC
>JBCDFS010000011.1:0-150457 GCA_039177645.1 Pseudomonadota bacterium
GATGAAACCGCCTATATCGACGGCTACTCGTTCGGCGGCTTCTTCGTGAAGATCTTCATGCCGCTCATAGCGTCGGGCATCGGCGTGGTTGCCTTCTTCTGCTTCATGTTCTCCTGGGTCGAGCTGCTCCTGTCGCGCACGCTGACATCGGTCGATGCGAAACCGATTGCGGCCACTATGACACGCACGGTCGGCGCCTCCGGGATCGACTGGGGCGTGCTCGCCGCAGCGGGGGTTCTGACGATCATCCCCGGCGCGCTCGTGATCTACTTTGTGCGCAATTATATCGCCAAAGGCTTCGCCATGGGGAGGGTCTAGCGTGACTGCTGATGCGTCCAAGCCGTCGCGATTTGGAGCCTGGGGTTCGTGCCCGGCCCGAGGGCTGCGCAATCGCGCCCGCCTTTGGGGGCGGGGCGAGCACGATCCGGGGCTTCGCCCCCGGTTGGTAGACAAATCGCGGTCGACCCTAGTTGATCAAAGACATCTTTGAGGGAAGGAAATCGAGACAATGGCATGGATGGCGTGGACGTCCCCGACAGCTCTTTTCTTCATCATCATCGCCGCGCTGCTGGTGCTCTTCACCGTGCTTGCGATCCGCTATCCTGAGACGCCGCGCGTTGGGATCCTGCGCATCGAAACAACGCGGGGCGATCGTTTGTTCATCACGCTCCTGGGCTCGGCCTTCATCAATCTCGCGTGGCTCGGGTTCGGATTTGAGCCGCAATGGCTGGCGCTCCTGGTCTGCGCGGCTTATGCGGCTGCTGTGTTCCGATGGGTCTAGCCCGACGGACACCAATACGAAACTTTGGGGCCGGCGCATGCCGGTCCTCAGCGAAACAGGTTCAAACTCTGGGAGGTATGACTATGAACCCATTCCTGAAATCCACCACGGCGGTCGGATTGGCTCTTGCCTTGACGTCCGCCCCCGCCTGGGCGGGCATGGAGGAGGCAACGACCTTCCTCGACAACGAGATCAACGGTATCTCGGTGCTCTCCCGTGCGGAGCAGGAACAGGAGATGCAATGGTTCGTCGATGCTGCTGAGCCCTTCCAGGGCATGGAGATCAGCGTCGTTTCCGAGACCATCGCGACGCATGAATACGAAAGCCAGGTGCTCGCTCCGGCCTTCACCGCGATCACCGGCATTCAAGTCACCCACGACCTGATCGGCGAGGGCGATGTCGTCGAAAAACTGCAAACGCAGATGCAGTCCGGCGAGAACATCTATGACGCGTATGTCAACGATTCCGATCTGATCGGCACCCATTGGCGCTATCAGCAGGTGCGCAACCTGACCGATTGGATGGCAGGCGAAGGCGCGGATGTGACAAGCCCGACCCTCGACCTCGATGATTTCATCGGTCTGGAGTTCACCACCGGTCCGGACGGTAAACTCTACCAGCTTCCCGACCAGCAATTCGCGAACCTCTACTGGTTCCGCTACGATTGGTTCACCGATCCCAAGACCATGGAGGATTTCCAAGCCGAGTATGGCTACGAGCTCGGTGTGCCGGTGAACTGGTCGGCCTATGAGGACATCGCGGAGTTCTTCACCGGGCGCGACATGAGCTATCTCGGCGTCGAGGGCGAAGTCTTCGGCAATATGGATTACGGCAAGAAGGACCCCTCGCTCGGCTGGCGTTACACCGATGCCTGGATGTCGATGGCCGGTATGGGAGATGTGGGTGAACCCAACGGCTTGCCCGTTGACGAATGGGGCATTCGCGTCAACGAGAACTCTCAGCCCGTCGGCTCCTGCGTGGCGCGCGGTGGTGCGACAAACGGCCCGGCTGCCGTCTACGCGGTGACCAAGGCCATCGAATGGCTGCAGAAGTATTCGCCGCCAACCGCCGCAGGCATGACCTTCTCCGAGGCAGGCCCGGTTCCGGCCCAGGGTCAGATCGCGCAGCAGATGTTCTGGTACACGGCCTTCACCGCCAGCATGGTCGGCGAGGATGCGACTGCCGTTCTCCATGAAGATGGCTCGCCGAAGTGGCGGATGGCACCGTCGCCCCACGGCATCTACTGGGAAGACGGCATGAAGGTCGGCTACCAGGATGCGGGGTCCTGGACCCTGATGCAGTCCACACCGGTGGATCGCGCCAAGGCGGCATGGCTCTATGCGCAGTTCGTGACGTCGAAGACCGTCGATCTGAAGAAATCGGATGTGGGTCTGACCTTCATTCGGGAATCGACCATCGACTCCGACCACTTCACCGAGCGCGCTCCGAAGCTCGGCGGCCTTGTGGAGTTCTATCGCTCTCCGGCGCGCGTCCAGTGGTCGCCGACAGGAACCAACGTGCCCGACTATCCGAAGCTCGCACAGCTTTGGTGGCAGAATATCGGTGACGCGATGTCCGGCGCAAAGACCCCGCAAGAGGCCCTCGACGCCCTCTGCGCGGATCAGGAGCGAGTTCTGGAGCGGCTTGAGCGCGCAGGCGTGCAAGGCGATATCGGACCGGTCATGAACGAGGAGCAGGAAGCGGATTTCTGGCTGTCTCAGCCAGGCGCTCCGAAGGCAAAGCTCGACAACGAAGAAGAGGAGCCGATGACCGTCTCCTATGACGAGCTGATCCAATCCTGGACCAACTGACGGGACCGGGGCCGGGAGTTTCTCTCGGCCCCACCCTCTCAAATACGAAACACCCCGCAGTCCCATGACGTATATTCTCGCCATAGACCAAGGCACGACCTCGAGCCGTGCGATTGTGTTTGATCGCGACATGAAGACGGTCGCCATCGCCCAAGAGGAATTCCCCCAGCACTACCCGGCAAGCGGTTGGGTCGAGCACGATCCGTCCGACCTGTGGTCGACGACCGCGGGCACATGCCGGGAAGCCATCGAGCGTGCGGGCATCACCGTCTCGCAGATCGCGTCGATCGGCATCACCAACCAGCGCGAAACCACGGTGATCTGGGACAAGACGACGGGTCGCCCGATCCACAACGCCATCGTTTGGCAAGACCGGCGCACGTCAGAGATCTGCGGAGCGCTGCGCAAGGCGGGTCACGAACAAACATTCATCGACCATACCGGCCTGTTGCTGGACCCTTACTTCTCCGCCACGAAGGTCAAATGGATCCTGGACAAGGTTGATGGCGCCCGCGATGCGGCACGCCGGGGCGAGCTCCTGTTCGGGACGGTCGACAGTTTTCTGATCTGGCGGCTCACCGGCGGGAAGGCGCATGTCACTGACGCCACGAATGCTTGCCGAACCATGCTCTATGACATCCACAAGGGGGCGTGGAGCCAAGAGATCTGCGAGATCCTGGACATCCCGTTGGAGATGCTTCCGGAGGTGCGGGACAGCGCGGCGGCGTTCGGGACAGCGCGGAGCGATCTCTTCGGGCGCGAGCTCCCGATCCAGGGCGTTGCCGGGGATCAGCAGGCCGCGACGCTCGGTCAAGCGTGTTTCCAGCCGGGGATGCTGAAGAGCACTTATGGCACCGGGTGTTTCGCGCTACTCAACACCGGTGCAGCGCCGGTGCCGTCGAGCAACCGGCTTCTGACCACAATTGCCTACCAGATCGCGGGCAAGCCGACCTACGCGCTGGAAGGATCGATTTTTGTTGCGGGTGCCGTGATCCAATGGCTGCGCGACGGGCTAAAGGTGATCCGCAGCGCGCCCGAGAGCCAGGGCCTCGCGGAAAGCGCCGACCCCGCACAGGACATTATGCTGGTTCCCGCCTTCACCGGTCTTGGCGCTCCCCACTGGACGCCAGATGCCCGAGGTGCTGTGTTCGGGCTCACGCGCAACACTGGCCCGGCGGAACTCGCGCGGGCCGCGCTGGAGAGCGTGGGGTTTCAGACGCGCGATCTCTTGGAAGCCATGCGCGCGGATTGGGCCGCGGACGGCGACGGCGCAGTCCTGAGGGTCGATGGCGGCATGAGCGCCTCAGACTACGCCATGCAATTCCTCGCCGACATTCTCGGAACCCCGGTGGATCGCCCCGCATCCACGGAAACAACCGCGCTTGGGGCGGCCTGGCTTGCGGGGATGCAGGCGGGCGTCTACCCGAACATGGAAGAGTTCTCCAAAAGTTGGGCCCTTGAGCGCCGGTTCGAACCGGGGCATGCGGGCGTCAACCGGGATGCGCGGTATCGGCGGTGGAAGGCGGCGGTCGAGGCCGTTCGCCAGTTCGCAGCGGCGACGTACTGAGCGCACCGCGAGGCCAAGCTTCGCCAAAGCTTGGTGCAGAGGACACACTCTTGCTGCTCTCGCGGCCAGACACGGCACGATCGAGGCCCATAATCGGCGCGATGTCAATGAAACGCCTGGATCCCGGTGATGGCACGGCCGAGCACGAGCGCATGAACATCATGCGTGCCTTCATAGGTGTTCACCGTTTCGAGGTTTTGGCTGTGCCGCATGACATGGTATTCGCTATGGATCCCGTTACCGCCCAGCATATCCCGCGCTGATCGCGCGATTTCGAGCGCTTTGCCGGAATTGTTTCGTTTGAGCAGCGAGATCACCTCCGGCGGGCACTTGCCAGCGTCCAGCATCCGGCCCATCCGAAGACAGGCCGGAAGGGCCAGGCTGATCTCGGTCACCATATCCGCGAGCTTCTTCTGAAAAAGCTGCGTGGCGGCCAGCGGTCGGCCGAATTGGTGGCGCTCCAGTCCATACGCCCGCGCGCGGTGAAAGCAATCCTCCGCCGCGCCGATGACCCCCCAGCAGATGCCATAACGTGCGCGGTTGAGACATTCGAACGGGCCGCTCAGACCCTCCGCCCCTGGCAGGAGCGCGTCTTCCCCGACCTCGACATCGTCCATGACGATCTCGCCGGTGACCGAGGCGCGCAGGCTCAACTTGCCTTCGATCTTTGGCGCACTCAGACCTTTCAGGCCTCTTTCCAGGATGAAACCCTTCACCTTTCCCCCATGGGCTTCCGAGCGGGCCCAGACAACGAACACATCGGCAATCGGTGCGTTTGAGATCCAGGTCTTCGATCCGGTCAGGCGATAGCCGGTCTTGGTGCGGACAGCGTGGGTGCGCATTGCCGCAGGATCGGACCCCGCATCGGGCTCGGTCAGGCCGAAGCAGCCAATCCACTCGCCGCTTGCGAGCTTGGGCAAGTATCGCTTCCGCTGCACCTCGGTGCCGAAGGCAAAGATCGGATACATTACGAGACTCGACTGGACGGAAAGCATCGAGCGATAGCCCGAATCGACGCGTTCTACCTCTCGTGCCACCAGACCGTAGGAAACGTAGGAGGCCCCCGCGCCGCCATATTCTGGCGGCAATGTTAGCCCAAACAGACCGGCACGGCCCATCTGCCGAAACATCTCCGGATCCGTCCGCTCGTGGAGATAAGCATCTGCAATTCCCGGCGAGAGGGTTTCCTGCGCAAACCGCCCGGCTGCGTCTCGAAGCATTCGCTCGTCTTCCGTCAACTCTGCGTCCAGATCGAGTGGGTCTTCCCAATTGAAGCCGGGTTTGAGGGTCGCAGGGGCGTTCATTGTTTATCCTTTCGCTGCGCGCGTCACTCTGTCGAGGGCGCCTCCCAAGCGTGACAGAGCATCGAAGCCTATTTTGCCAGCAGAAGGGCCTGCATGCCAAAACAATCCCTAGTGGAGCTCAGATCACCGGATCCGTTTGCAAAATGTGAGGGAAACCGCATATCGCCAAAAGGGTCACAATGGCGCGCCAGGCTACCCTTGCATAGATCCGCTGGGTTAAGTTGCGTCGGGGCCGCTGATACGCTGAAGACCCGAATAGGTAGCCCGGGCTACCAAGGTCAATGAGGCAGAGGAGAGAGATAGAAATGCCAGAAAAATCGGTCCTCTTCGTTTGCCTCGGGAATATTTGCCGCTCGCCGCTCGCGGAGGCCGCGTTTCGCAAACTAGCGGACGAGGCCGGGTTACAGGTCGAAGCGGACTCGGCCGGGACCGGATCTTGGCATCTCGGGGACCCTCCGGACCCCAGGGCGCAGGCAACCGCCCGATCTCATGGGGTCGATATCAGCGGCTACCAGGCGCGCCAGGTGAGCGCGGGCGACTTCACGCGCTTTACCCACATCATTGCGCTCGACCATAGTAACCTGCACAACCTCCGAGCCGTGGCCCCGCAAAACGCCACTGCGGAGTTGAGCCTCTTGCTTGATCACGTGGACGGGCGAGAGGGGCAGGAGGTCGATGATCCCTATTTTGGCGGGCAATCGGGTTTCGAGCGAACCTGGTCTGAGGTGGTTGCCGGTGCTGAAGGTCTGATCGGACGACTACGCACACAACCATGACGGATCTGGCGGACCGCGCCGCAGCCATGCTTGGCCGTTCGGCGCGGGTCGTCCAGGTGCTCCATGGGGGCGACCTTTCGGATGCTCTCGCGGTCACCCTCGACGACCAGCGGGTCGTGGTCGTGAAGTCGGGACGGAACGCTGCGGTGGAGGCGGAGATGCTGCGCGCGCTCCGGCGGGCCGCTTGCCCGGCGCCGGACGTGCTGCACGTGCGTGAGGATATCCTCATATTGCAGTATCTCCCGAACGATGGATCGGTTTCGAGTGCCTGGAGGAGCCTCGGGCGCACTCTCCATCACCTCCATGACGAAACTGGCGCGGCCTATGGTTGGGATCGGGATTTTCGGTTTGGGTCGGTCGCCATTCCCAATGCCTCGGCCAAGACATGGCCAGAATTCTGGGGGGAACGGCGGCTTCTGAGTTCTGCGCCGCATGTGGGCACCGAGTTCGCCAAGAGGCTTGAGAAACTGACAGCAGGGCTCCCCGAGCGGGTGCCGCTCTTGCCGGATGCCTCTTTGCTTCATGGCGATCTTTGGTCCGGCAACATCCTCATCAGCCGGGGTGAGGTGACCGGGCTGGTCGATCCCGCGTGCTACTATGGCCACAGCGAAGTCGACCTCGCTATGCTCACTCTCTTCGGCAGCCCCAGTGGTGCCTTTTGGGAGGCGTACGGCGAGCTGGAAGCAGGGTTCGAGGCGCGCGTCCCGATCTACCAGCTTTGGCCCGCGCTTGTGCATCTTCGGCTGTTCGGATCGGGCTATGCGGGAATGGTCGATCGTCTGCTCAAGGCTACGGGCGTTTAGGAAAAGCCCATCCGATAGAGCCTTCGGTTGGCCAGCAGCGTCAGGATGAGGGCGAGGACTGAGACCACCAGGCCAAACGCCGCGGCCGCAAGCCAGCCGCCCAGCGAAACCGCAAGTCCGAAGGCCGGTGGGCCAAGCAGCGAACCCGCCGCTCCGAATTGCGCGAGCGCGCCTGTGGCTCCGGTGACGTCGCCGTCGAGCGACATCAACGGGATCCGGGCAAATGCGAGCGCAGCGAAGATGCCCGACACGGCGTTGAGCAGCAGAAAGGCCGTTGCCACCAGCCAAACCGGAACCTGCAGGAACACAACGAACCCAAGCAGGCCCGGAACGACGAGCGAGACCCAGAGAAAGGCATTGACGCTGCGGCGATGGGTGAAAGCGCGCCTCATCAGCAAGGGGGCAAGGGCGCCGAGGGCGGTGATCCCGGCTCCCAATCCCACGAGACCCGCCGCGCCCTGCACATCGAAACCGCGCATCGAGATGAGATATTCCGGCGTCAGCGCGAAGAGACCAACCTGAAAGCTGGCAAAGCATCCAAATCCCGCCGCGGCTGTCAATTCCAAGCGGCTCGGCCACCGGAACCCGGTCCGCGCTGTCTCCCCAGTGGGCAAGCGGACCAGGAGGCCAAGCGCCAAAAACGCGAATGAAAACAGAGCCCAGAAGCCCAGGGCCACCCGCCAGCCATGGTGTTCAGCGACAAGGCCCGACACGATCGAGCCCAGCGCGATGCCGATCGCGACGAAAGTGCTCCAAATCGCTAGGGATCGCGGGGCCTCTCCCGGGCGGGCGGCGCGCGCCATCAAGACGGGCGCCGTGACGATCACCCCGAGATATCCTGCGGCCTCCAGCAAGCGCCAGCTTAAGAGCGCAAAAGATCCTGTCGCGCTCGCCTCTCCCAAGCTGCCCAGACCGAGGGCTAGGATAGAGACCTTCAGGATCCCACCTTGCGACAACTTCTGCGCGAAAGTCGCGGATACAGCGCCAAAGAGCGCCCCGCCGATCTCCATGATTGAGATGATCAACGCGCCCAGAACAAGCCCGATCCCCAGCTCGGGTCGGATCTCGGGCATCAGGGCCGGCAGCTTGCCCAGATGAGCCGCGGCAAGAATGCCAGCGCAGAAAATCCAGGTCTGGGTCAGCGTCAGGATTGGCATGGGCGCGTTATGCGTTGCGCCGCGGCTCGGCGTCCAGGGCCCGCTCTGCCCTATTCCGGGGCCTCGAAATAGAGGCGGAGCATACGATGGATCTCGTCGCGCATCAGCGGTTGCGCCACCGGATGGGTCAGTTTTCCAGGCCCGTCCACAGCATCGGTCAGGTGCAGGATGAGCGTCGCCGCGACCATGGCACGGGACGCAGGCAGTGGCGGAGAGGCCCGCGTCAAACCCTCAGCGATATGGGCGCAGATCCGGTCCCGGACTGTCCTGCGTTCGGTTGCGGAGATATCGCGGCGTTCGCAGACGGCGCGGAAAGCTGGGTTCTCGCGCGCATGGTCGGTCAGGCAGTCGAAGACCGCAGCCCCGATCTTCTCCGGTGGGCCACCCGCCTGTGCCAGCGCTGAGAGAGACGTGACCAGAACCTCCAGCGCATCGGTCTGGATCTCTCGGACCAGATGATCCTTCGTTGGGAAATACTGGTAGAGTGAGCCGATTGACGCCCCTGCACCCTCCGCGATCGCTGTCATCGTGGCGGACTCGTATCCGTTCTCAGCGATTTGGCGTGCTGCGGTGAGTTTGAGAAGATCTACACGCGCCCTGCCCTTGCTTGTCCGGGGAACCCGGCCGGTTGCGGTCTGCTGAGGGTCCGTCACACTCATTCATACGCCCCGGCTGGAGGAATTGGCAGCGCGGCCAAGCAACCGCGCGGATATGAAACGCGCCTCACATACACAAATAGGATGAGAGAGTCACGGTAGTATTCAACTTTAAGATGTTCTACCACTATTGTGAGGATACACTCATATTTGATGATGTAGAACGAAACACGGACACCAAACACCCGTCTGGCACCTCCTCGAACGCTGAGAGCGGAAGGAACGTTGCTTAGAGGAGGCCCAAGCTCCGGAACGATGTATCGGTTTCTTTGCCGATGATGACGTGATCGTGCACGAGCACTCCAACCGCTTTACAGGCCTGAGCGATCTGTTCGGTCATCTCGACATCGGCGCGGCTTGGGGTGGGATCGCCAGAGGGGTGATTGTGCACGAGAATGATCGCCGTGGCGTTCAACTCAAGTGCGCGTTTCACAACTTCACGGGGATAGACCGGAACATGGTTCACCGTGCCTTTCGCCTGCGCCTCATCGGCGATGAGCACATTCTTCTGATCGAGGAACAAGATACGAAACTGCTCGGTGTCCCGATGCGCCATGACCGTTTTGCAATAGGACATCAGCGTGTCCCAAGATCCGATCACCGAGCGCTGCATGACCTTGGCGCGCGCCATACGATGGGCAATCGCCTCAACGATACGAAGCTGATAATAGACCTTATCCGTGGTCCCGGGCACCTGCAGCAAGCGGTGCTGCGAGGCAGCGACCACGCCATTGAGATCGCCGAACGCCTCCAGGAGTTTCTTGGCCAGAGGTTTGACATCGATCCGCGGGATCGCATTGAACAGTAAGAGCTCCAAGAGCTCGTATTCCGGCATGGCGGAATGGCCACCGGTCAGGAATCGCTGCCGCAGCCGCTCGCGATGGCCCCAATAGTGCGGGCGGTTCCCGCTGGGGTTCGACGACCAGGCCGCTCCCTCCTGCCTGCGTTCTCCCAGGGGCTGGCTTTTCGCATACGCCTCGGGCGGCGGAAGGCGCTGCTCGAATGCTTCGAGGCCGCGAATGGCCTCCTCCGAAAACCCGAAATTGTCCCGTTTCTCCGACATTGCCGCCTCCGCTGAGCGAAGTCAGCCTCGACCAACGCGGTTAAGGGAGGGTTTCGCGCAGATCTATACTGGAAACAGTCGTTCGAAGTCGTCCCATGCGGCGGGGGCTGTCGCGAGAATGGGCTCGCGTGTGGCCTCTGTTGGATCGTTCTGGAGCGGTCGGCAGCGCCCGCCCGCCTCTTCGACCAACAAGAGCCCGCCGAGACAATCCCAGGGATACATGATCGTCTCGAAATAACCCGCAAGGCGCCCCGCCGCGACATAAGCCAGCATCAGGGCACCGGACCCATTACGGTAGAACATTCCCCCCTGCTCCAGCAATGTCGTAACTGCCGCCCCCACGCGCTTTGGGTCAGACGCGTTGCTCGCGCCAATTGCGCTGATACCGTTCTTGAGGGTGAGGCCTTCCGGAATGCGCAACGGTCTATCGTTGCAAGTCGCGCCTGCGCCGCGCAGAGCGATGAACGTCTCAGATTGCAACGGCGCATGCGTTGCCGCGGCGACGCAGGTCTGCCCTTCCATCAACGCAATCGCCACACACCAGCTCGGTAGGCCGTGGAGAAATGGCGCTGTGCCATCAATCGGATCGATCACCCAGTAGAAGGGAGAGCGACCCGGCTGGAACCCGTATTCCTCGCCAAGAAAGCCATCATCCGGGAATTCGGCCGCAACCATTTCGCAGATGAAGCGCTCGATCGCACGGTCTGCCTCGGAGACCACATCCTGCATCCCGCCTTTGGCCTCGATGACGAGATCTTGCCTGTTCTCCCAAAAGTGAAGCGCCATGTTGCCAGCTTTCGGCGCGACATCCTTCAGCAGATCGAATCGGGACTGTATTTCCGGATCGGCCATTCAAGCACTCCCCAAACTCGGCAAACACCGGAGACGACGAACGCCGTAGAGCGAGTGAAGTCAAGCGTCTCAGCCGCGCCGGCGCGCCAGGTAGACGTAGAATGCGCCCTCACCACCATGACGCCGATGCGCCACGGCCACATGGAGAATCCGAGACCGATTCGGGTGGGATGACAGCCAATGCGGAACCTGCCTTCGCAGCACGCCTTGCCCGGAATAGCCCATGAAGTCATCAGCGGCGGCTCGGCCTTTCCCGGTAATCACAAGCACAAGCCGCAGCCCCCGCGCATGTCCTTGCGCGATGAAGCCGCTGAGCCGCGCATGGGCCTGATCGGCGGTCATGCCATGGAGATCGAGCCGGGCCTCGGGATCAATTCGCCCCCTGCGCAGCTTCTCGTATCTTTGGCGATCCATGCGCGGGGCCGCCGATTCTGGTGCGGGTTTGACGATTTTCGGCGGAGATAGGTGAGGGCGGGTCGCCGACTTCACCGGCAGAGGCGGCTCAACTGCAGCGGCTTCCTGGACCGGCTTTACATCGCCTTCCGAATGTTCGCTTGCCGCATCTTTAGACACCAGAGGCTGCACTGACGAACTGACTTGCCGCCAGATCGAAAGTTCTTCGGCACTGAGCTGCCGCCGCTTTGTCCGCGCCTTCGAGGGGACGACCGGCCGAGGTGGTTCAGCCACCCGTTCCGGTCAACAACCAGTTCGGGTTGTCCGAACTCATATCGCGGCTGAAGGTCCAAACATCCCGCTGTTGCTTGAGATCATTAGGTCCGCCCTCGACAATCTCCCCATCGGAGTCTTTCACCATTGACGTCAACTCACCGACGAACCGCATCGTGATGTCCGCTTCGTTGGTGTCTTCGGCAAAGTGCGCATCGGCCAGTTTTACTTCGCGAATGCCGTGGAAATGCGCCTCTACCGTGTAGCCTTTGTCCACGCGCTCATCGATTGCCGCGGCAAAGCTTTCGAACACGTCTGGCGCAAGGAAATCGCGAAGAACGTCGATGTCGCCGTTCTCATACGCCATCACAATCATCTCATAAGCGGACCGGGCGCCATGCGCGAACTCGCCAACCGTGAAGTCCGGGTCGATGCGCTTCATGGCGGCGAGGGCCTTTCCGGCGTCGCTCTCAGGATCGACGACGTGCGCGATGTCGTGATCGACACCGCCACCATCGATGACTTCAAAGGCAGGACCAGAATTGGGCGCAGCGTTCTGGTCAGGCAATTCACGTGGCTTTTCAAAGCCTTCACGAGTGCCCAAAACGTTGCGAAGCCTCAGAATCAAAAAAAGTGCAACGCCGGCGAGGATTATGATCTGGATCATCTGGGACCCCATCGGCCTTCCTTTCGATATTTATGTGCCGTTTGTGGCGTTTCATCTCTCTCTTTCTTATGTAAGCGTTCAGGAATGTGAAGTCCATCAGAGCGGCATCGCCGCGAGAGAGGTTACGGCAGACTATGTGGCTCCTGCTGATTTTTGTGGCCGTCCCGATCATCGAGATCGCCCTATTCATTCAGGTAGGCGGTCTGATCGGGTTGGTGCCGACGCTTCTCATTGTCGTTGTGACCGCGATTCTGGGAACGGCCCTGATGCGCCACCAGGGGCTCAAGGTCTTGCGGCAATTGCAGCAAGAACTTGAAGCAGGCGGTGATCCAAGCGGCCCGATTGCCCATGGCGCGATGATCTTGTTCGCAGGCGCCATGCTTCTGACGCCCGGTTTTTTCACCGACGCCGTTGGGTTTGCGCTTCTTGTCCCAGCCGTTCGTGACCGGTGCATCGCATATGCAGCGCGGCGCGTCACGGCGCAGACCTTTTCCTTCCGGGCGGGGCCTTCTCGCTCCACGTCATCCACCTCGCGGTCCGCAAACAGCGAAACGATTGAAACCGAATATGAAATCGTTGAAGAAAGCGCTCCATCCGGTCAACGGGGGACATCTGGCTGGACACGGCCTGAGAGCTGAATGCCTTGCGGCGCCTTTCCGCGAGGCGTGCGTTGTCGGCCCGGACCATAAGTGCTAGAGGGCGGCAAAGCGAGATTTCCGAGGAACCCAGTCTCAATGGCAGATGAAACGACGAACGGCGCCGGGGCGCCGTCGACTGAACAGCCCGCATTGCCGAAGTTGCAGATCGTCACGCAATACATCAAGGATATGTCCTTCGAGAATATCGCGGTTCAGAAAGGAACGGGCGGGGAAGGCAGACCCGACATCAAGGTCCAAGTGAACCTCGACGCCAAGAAACGAGCGGAAGGCCGGTTTGAAGTCTCGGTGAAGCTGACTGCCAATTCGACACTTGGTGAAAACCCGGTTTTCATCTTGGAACTCGATTACGCTGGCTTGTTCGCAATTCAGAACGTTCCGGACGAGCAACTGCATCCTTTTTTGATGATCGAGTGTCCGCGGCAACTCTTCCCCTATCTGCGGCGGATTGTTGGGGATATCACGCGAGACGGCGGCTATCCTCCGCTCAATCTAGAACCAATTGATTTCGTTCAGCTTTATCGCGCCGGAATGGCCCGACAAGCGCAGGCGGCAAAGCAGCAGGAGACCGCGGGGAACGCCTAGTCGCCGTAGTGTGACCAGATCGTAGGTCCTTTGAGGCTGGCAACGAATGCGGCATGCGCATCCCGCTCGGCGGCTGTGAGCCGGGCGGCAAGTGGAGCAGGCCGCGATGGCGGCCGCCAGCCATCCTTCGATCGTTCCTCATCGGTGCCTCGATCGACCGAAAGGGCAAAGTCCGGCTGCCGCCCGCCCATAAGTTCCAGGTAAACCTCGGCCAGAAGCTCGCTGTCGAGCAACGCGCCGTGTTTTGTTCTCCCGGAATTGTCGACGCCGAACCGGCGGCAGAGGGCATCGAGCGAATGCTGCGCTCCGGGAAACCGGCGCTTTGCCATCGCAAGCGTGTCGACTGCCTGTGGCCAGGGCAGCTTCTGCGCCCCAACCAAATCCAATTCCGCATTGAGAAATTTCATGTCGAACGCAGCATTGTGGATCACAAGCTTGGCGCCACCGACGAATTGAAGGAAATCTTGCGCGATAGTCGCAAAAACGGGCTTATCGGACAGAAATTGGGTGCTCAGACCGTGAACCTTGAATGCCTCCTCCGGCATGTCACGCTCTGGGTTCACATATTGATGATAGGTTCTCCCGGTTGGAACCAAGTTCAGGATTTCCACGGCCCCGATTTCGACAATGCGGTCACCAGCGGCCGGATCGAAGCCCGTGGTCTCTGTATCGAGGACGATCTCACGCATGGGCATTCCTCGTCTGGATTTTGTAAATCTTTGAAATGATAGCGCGAACTGCCTCGTGGGCCGCAGGAACGCCGAACTGGGTGTCGATAACAAAATCTGCGCGTGCACGTTTCTCGCTATCGGGCATCTGGCGGGCCAGTATTGTTTCGAAATGGCCTCTTGTCATTCCAGCACGCGCCATCACCCGGTCTTCCTGGACCGATTTCGGCGCCGTGACCACGAGAACACCATCGAGCCAATCCTCCCCGCCGGTTTCATAGAGAAGCGGTATGTCGAACAGCAAGAGTGCCTGTTTTGTATGGAGACGATCAAATTCGATGCGGTCTTGCCGGACCAGAGGGTGAACAATAGCTTCGATCTGCGCAAGGAGCGCGGGATCTGCGGCGATTTCGGCTTTGAGCCGGTCCCGGTCAACGGCTCCATCTACTATCGCGGACGGGACCAAATCCGCGATGGCTTCGGTCGCCCGACCATTTCGGCCATAGAGACGGTGAACGGCATCATCCGCGTCCCAGACAGGAATGCCTTCATCGGCGAAAAGCTTGGCTGTCGTGCTCTTACCCATGCCAATCGACCCGGTCAGTCCCAGCCTGTAGGCATTGGCTCGGCTCATCCCATCACGTAGACACGCAGGTCTTCGTCAACCACCGGCGCTTCTCCGAACCAGGATTCGAAGCCATGCCGACCCTGATGCAACAGCATTCCAAGACCATCGACGGTTCTGAAACCCTGGGCAGCGGCACCTTCAAGGAAAGGTGTTCGCAACGGCTCATAGATGATGTCTGCGATAATCGCCTCCGGACACGCGCCATGGAGATCAACGGTAAGAGGCGTGTTTCCGTTCATGCCCATGGAAGTGGCGTTGACCACTGTAACGGCGCCGTCGACCCCCCGTGCGAGATCGCTCCAGCCGATGGCTGACACGCATGGTCCAAAATGGGATGCCAAAGCCTCGGCTCTGGATTGGGTTCGGTTCGCGATCCGAATCTCCGGTACTCTGGCATCGATGAGCGCTTGAACGATGGCCCGGGATGCGCCGCCCGCACCGATCACAAGGGCAGGCCCAGCATCCGGCTTCCAATCCGGGAATTGCTGCAGGATGTTTTGCGAAAAGCCATAAGCATCCGTGTTCTCTGCGTGAAAACTCCCATCTTCACGAAACGTCAGAGTATTCGCCGCGCCAATGCGCCGGGCCGTCTCGGAAACCGAACTGGCCAGTTCGAGGACCCGCTCTTTATGCGGTAGCGTCACGTTCACGCCCCGAAAGCCCAGCAGCGCCATTGCCCGCAAAGCCTCTTCGAGACCCTCAGACGACACGGCGAGCGGCACATAGTGCCCAGGGATCTGGTATCGTTTGAGCCAGAAGTCATGCATTCTTGGCGAGCGTGTGTGATTGATCGGCCATCCGATCACACCAGCGAGCGGGGTTTTTTGCTTCATGGAATTCCAACTCTCCTGCTGCGGAGGAAACCCAAAATTTCAAGAAGCGGCAATCCCAAAACTGTAAAGTAATCCCCAGAAACATGAGAAAATAACTGTGCCCCTCGGCTTTCAAGCCGATAGCATCCGACTGTATCCAAGATATTATCGTTCTCGGTGTATAAGTAGTCGTCTAAGAAGTCAGAACTAAAATTCCGCATGGTCATTCGCACTGTACCAACAAAACTCCAGACGGATTCGCGATTCTCGTATATCACAGCCGCAGAGAACAGCGCATGGGTTCGACCACGAAGCAGAGACAAGTGCTGGCGTGCCTCGGCAATGTCCTTCGGCTTTGCAAAAATGCGACCATCGCATTCAAGAACCTGATCAGCTCCGATCACGATACTCGAAGGTTGTTGCGCCGCAATCTGCTGAGCCTTCAAACCTGCGAGGTGTTCAGCAATTTCAGCCGCCGAAGAGCCGGAAGCGCGTAGCTTATCCATCTCTGAGGTTTCGTCGATCCGAGACGGACATACCCGGATGGTGAGACCTGCATTGCGGAGCAGCTCAGACCTGGCCGTAGACTGCGATGCGAGAATCACCTCCTTCGATGCTTTCTGCATGTCCATCGAATCCTCTTGGTCAGAGCTCTGCGTCAGTCCCAATCCAGCAAGCCTCGGCGTTCTCGTGGGTGATTTTCCAAGGCAGACTCCGCAAAGCGGAAAAGATTCCTGGGAACAGTATTGTGGATAAGCTCTGGATAGGATGCCGTGGTCATGTCGGCAGATCACCCTTCGATCACATTTGCAGATTCCGTAATCATCTTATCCACGGGATGGCACAGTCCCCGAACGAACCCTGTGCTCTCGGGATAACTCCCGGTCTAGCATGGGGGGACGGATGGGAAAGGCAAGCTCCAACTGGGAGTTCACATTATAGAGATAGTATAAAGTATTGATAGTAATATATTATTCTTAGTCTCCCTGCTTGTATCTAGGTTTTTGAATCGAGAAAATTTGTATCTCCTGCCTGTGGAAAACCTTGTGGGAAACATGAGGGTGAAAGTTATCCCCGCTCGCATGAGGACACTACTATATCAACAAATCTTCTGATTCATGGAATGTATAATAGGTGTGAAGTCATGATCTTGCGCTTGGCGCCGGGTATGCTAGCGGATGCATGAAGGCATGTAGGAGGGAGGCAATGCAAAATCTGCTGCTGGCATGGTATCCCTGGATCAAGTCCTTTCACATCATATCGATGACCGCCTGGATGGCGGGAATGTTCTATCTTCCGCGTCTCTTCGTCTATCACGCGGAACGTGCGAGCGTCGGGTCTGAACTCTCCGAGACATTCAAAGTGATGGAGCACAAACTACTTCGGCTGATCATCAATCCTGCGATGGTCGCGACTTGGCTTTTCGGTCTCATATTGCTGTTCACGCCAGGCATAATTCTCTGGAGCGTTGACCTTTGGATTTACCCCAAGCTTGCCGCTGTCGGGCTTCTAACCTGGATGCATCACTGGATGGTCAAGCGTCTGCGTGATTTTAAGAATGATGCGAACACGCGCACCGGTCGACACTACCGGATTATGAACGAGGTTCCGACCATCGCACTTATCGTAATTGTCATTATGGTGATTGTCCGACCCATTTGACATCGTGATGGAAGTGTGGCAACGCCACATTGTCGAAGCGTTCTGCTTACCCCCGACTTTTCCCACAACAAAACTTACGGAATATCGAGCTGTCGATGGATCTTTCAACTGATTTCAAGGAGTTGTCCTTGGCCGAGCTTAAGGCCAAGAGCCCTGCTGATTTGCTGACTTTTGCGGAAGAGCTGGAGATCGATAACGCTTCCAGCATGCGCAAGGGCGACATGATGTTCGCCATCCTGAAAGACATGGCCGAAGAAGGGGTTGAAATTTCAGGGGATGGTGTCCTTGAGGTCTTGCAAGACGGCTTCGGTTTCCTGCGCTCACCGGAAGCAAACTATCTCGCAGGCCCTGACGATATCTATGTCAGCCCGAACCAGATCCGGAAATTCAATCTACGCACAGGAGATACGGTCGAAGGCGTGATCCGCGCGCCGAAGGAAAATGAGAAGTATTTTGGACTGGTGAAGGTCTCGAAGATCAACTTTGAGGCGCCAGAACGTGCCCGCCACAAGGTTCATTTCGACAATCTGACGCCGCTCTATCCCGACGAGCGGATCAAACTGGAAGTCGAGGATCCGACGATTAAGGACAAGTCGGCGCGGGTAATCGACCTCGTTGCGCCGATCGGAAAAGGCCAGCGCGGTCTGATTGTGGCGCCGCCGCGTTCGGGCAAGACGGTCATCCTTCAAAACATTGCCAGTTCAATTGAGAAGAACCATCCGGAGTGCTTCTTGATCGTTCTCTTGGTGGATGAGAGACCGGAGGAAGTGACTGACATGCAGCGGTCGGTGCGGGGCGAAGTTGTTGCATCGACCTTTGACGAACCAGCATCTCGCCACGTTGCGGTTGCGGAAATGGTGATCGAGAAGGCCAAGAGATTGGTCGAGCACAAGCGAGACGTGGTGATTTTGCTCGATTCGATCACTCGTTTGGGTCGCGCTTACAACACGGTTGTTCCATCCTCGGGTAAGGTTTTGACCGGCGGTGTGGATGCGAATGCCCTTCAGCGGCCGAAGCGCTTTTTCGGTGCAGCACGCAATATTGAAGAGGGTGGTTCGCTCACCATAATCGCGACGGCGCTGATCGATACCGGCAGCCGTATGGATGAGGTGATCTTCGAGGAGTTCAAGGGAACCGGTAACTCCGAAGTCGTGCTCGATCGGAAGATTGCCGATAAGCGCGTCTTCCCGTCGATTGATATCCTCAAGTCCGGAACACGGAAAGAAGAATTGCTCGTCGATAAAGTCAATCTGACCAAGATGTTCGTCCTTCGCCGGATTTTGAACCCGATGGGCACGACAGATGCGATCGAGTTCCTGCTTGGTAAGCTCAAGCAGACAAAGACGAACTCAGAATTCTTCGATTCGATGAACAGTTGATCATGCTCTGTGTCGGGGAGCTCGGTTGATACGATCTTCGCTCAGGCCACGGCACATGGCCGGGCTGGCATATCAATAATCAAGATCTCGGGTAGCCAAGCTCTCGCAACACTTTCGGCCTTGTGTGCGGGAGATGTCCGGGAGCGCGCGGCTTCACTTCGATCCTTGCGGGACCCTGAAACGTCAGAGGTCATCGACCAAGGTTTGATCCTGTGGTTTCCGGGACCCCGGAGCTACACCGGTGAAGATCTCGTGGAATTGCATCTGCATGGGAGTCTTGCGGTAACGCGTCGCATGTTGGCGCTTCTGAGCCGAAGAAGCGGGCATCGTCTTGCAGAACCCGGAGAGTTTACCAGGCGCGCGATCCTGAATGGTCGGATGGATTCCGTTCAAGCCGAAGGACTTGGCGACCTTTTGGCGGCAGAAACCGAGGCGCAGCGCAAGTTCGCGATGCGGGGTTTGCAAGGCAAGCTGTCGGAATTGGCCGAGACGTGGAAAGGTGAGTTGATCGCCGTCCTCGCTTTGCTTGAGGTATCAATTGATTTTGCGGATGAGGATCTTCCGGAAGATGTTTTGTCGGAGGTCTTTGCACGGGTGGAGAGGGTGTCAGATGCGATGGAGGCTTCGGTCCAGGGAAGCCACCGCGCAGCTCAGATTCGTGCGGGGTTTGAGGTTGCCATTGTTGGGCGCCCGAATGTTGGAAAATCCACGCTCTTGAACACTCTGGCGGGGCGTGAGGCATCGCTGATCTCCTCAATTGCCGGAACGACGCGGGACGTTATTGAAGTCAGGTTCGATCTTGATGGCTTACCGGTGACATTCTTGGATACAGCTGGAATTCGCGAAAGTGACGATGAGATCGAGTCGCTTGGCATTCTCCGGGCCATTGAGCGCGCCGAGGCGGCGGATGTCCGGGTCTATTTGAAGGAGTATGGGGAATGCGGAAACCCGGAGAGGCCTGAAAAGCAGGAGGGTGATCTGGAGTGTTGGGCGAAAGGGGACGTCTATCCGTCGTTGGACAATTCTATTTCAGGGGTGACCGGAGCAGGTGTTGCAGAGATGTTGGATGCTTTGAGCCGCGTTTTGGCCGGCCGGGTAGCTGGTGCGAGTCTCGTTGCTCATGAAAGACAGCGGGACGCGATCGAGAAGTCGTATGACGCGTTGCGAGACTTCTTGGCTCGGCGCCCGGACATTTCCAAGGTGCCAGAACTTGCGGCGGCGGACATTCGAACGGCGTTGAATTCCCTTGATTACCTACTGGGAAAATTCGATATCGAGGCTGTCTTCGACCAGATCTTCCGCAATTTTTGCTTGGGAAAGTAGCCGGTGTTTCACGTGAAACAAAACGCGTTCGATGTCATTGTCGTAGGAGGCGGCCATGCCGGGACCGAGGCGGCCTATGCCGCTTGCCGACTTGGCGTCAGTGTTGCTCTGGTCACACATAGGTTTGATCGGCTGGGAGAAATGTCGTGTAACCCCGCGATCGGGGGACTTGGCAAAGGTCATATCGTTCGGGAGATCGATGCGCTTGGCGGTATGATGGGATGGGCGGCAGACCGCGCCGCGATCCAATTTCGCCTTTTGAATCGATCCAAGGGCCCTGCTGTCCGGGGCCCACGCGCGCAGATTGATCGGGATCTCTATCGTCGGGTCGTTCAAAGTTTTTTTCACGAGGTCCCAAATCTCACAGTAGTTGAGGGAGAAGTCGCGGAACTTCTCGTCAAGCAAGATAAAGTGGTTGGCGTCAAGCTCGTGGGTGGCGAACGTCTAGCGTCGCAGTTCGTGATACTCACAACTGGGACATTCCTCGGAGGGCGTATCCATATCGGCGATCGCAGTTTTGAGTCTGGGCGGTTGGGAGACGCTTCTGCGAATAAACTGTCTGCCGCAATGAAGGATCTTGGTGTGCCCCTTGGGCGCTTGAAGACAGGGACACCGCCCCGCCTTCACACGCGATCCATTGATTGGGAGCGTCTTGATGTTCAAGATCCGGACGGGGATCCATACTTCTTCTCGTTTGGGACCACAAAGACTGCTGTGGAGCAGATCTCGTGTGGGATCACGTATACCAATGCAAAAACCCACAATATCATCCGCGACAATATCGATAGGTCGGCGATGTATGGTGGGCATATAGAAGGGGTTGGTCCACGGTATTGCCCATCTATCGAAGACAAAGTGATGCGTTTCGCCGACAAAGTTCAACATCAGATCTTTTTGGAACCAGAAGGATTAACGACCGATACGGTTTACCCGAACGGTATCTCCACTTCGCTGCCAGAAGATGTCCAGGAGGATTATGTTCGTAGCATCGAGGGATTGCAGAATGCTGAGATACTCCAACCAGGATATGCGGTGGAGTATGATTACGTAGATCCGCGCAGCCTGACCCTTCAGCTCTCGTTGAAAGCAATGGATGGTTTGTTCCTTGCGGGGCAAATCAACGGCACGACTGGATATGAAGAAGCCGCAGCGCAAGGTCTTGTGGCTGGACTGAATGCGGCACACCGTATCTTGGAAAGAGAGCCGATCGTCTTTGGTCGTGACGAAGCCTATATCGGGGTTTTGGTCGACGATTTGGTGACAAGAGGCGTGTCGGAACCATACCGTATGTTCACGTCTCGTGCAGAGTATCGTTTGCATCTGAGAGCCGACAATGCAGATCAGCGTCTTACTCCGATCGGCATTCGAATAGGGTCAGTGGGTAAAGGCCAGGCTGATCGCTTTCAGGCAAAAATCGCCCGATTGGAAGATGCGGAGCGTATCTCGAAGGACGCCATCGTCGCGCCTGAGGATGCGGCTACGCTAGGGATTCCGGCCGCAAGAAATGGCGCGAAGCGCTCCCTCTTTGACCTGTTCTCTTATCCGCAAGGAACGGCAGAGACTTTGGCGGACCTATTCGAACTCGTCGGTATCCAAGATAGAGAAGTCATAGAACAATTGTCGTGCGACGCGAAATACAAGCCTTATCTGGACCGTCAGTGTGCAGAGATTGCTCAGCTCAAGCGCGATGAAGCGGTCACAATCCCTAACTTTTTGGACTACGGCTCTATTGATGGTCTTTCTGCCGAGCTGAAGGGAAAGCTTTCGAGAATTCAGCCACAAACTCTTGCACAAGCGGGTCGGATTGAGGGCATGACCCCGGCCGCTCTGACGCTTGTGCTCTTCGCGGCAAAGCGCGAGCTAAAACGAGCGCGTGGCTAGGCCTGAGGCGGCATTGATGTCACGGGCTTCGTCGGACCTGGATCTGCCAATCGATGTTTCACGTGAAACAACAGACCACCTCAAATACTACACTACGGTTCTTCTTAAATGGAACCGTCGTATCAACCTCATCTCACGAGGTTCGGAAAAAGAAGTTTGGAAGCGCCACGTTCTGGATTCTCTTCAGCTTTGGTCGTTTCGCCCTGCCAACGCCCTCCGTTGGGTCGATCTCGGCAGTGGCGCAGGGTTTCCGGGGCTCGTAGTCGCCATTGTAGCGCGAGCCCAGGCTCCTGACCTCACAATCACGCTTGTCGAAAGCGATGCGAGAAAATGCGCTTTCCTTAACACAGTGTTAGCGGATCTCAGCCTCAATGCCACAGTGATCAACGAACGGATCGAAGATGTAGAACGCTTGCAGGCAGATGTTATCTCCGCACGGGCGCTCGCCCCACTCGAAGATCTGCTGGGCTTCGCAGAAAAACACCGCCGGACTGGGGGTATTTGCTTGTTTCCAAAAGGTGAGACGGTACATAAAGAGCTTGAGGCCGCAAGGAAGCTATGGACGTTCGATTGCCAAGTGCATCGCAGTCGCACAAACGCCGCATCGGCCATCCTTGAAATTGGAGCCTTTGAGCGTGATTGAGCAGATGAATCGACCCCGGACGATCGCCATCGCAAATCAAAAGGGCGGCGTTGGGAAGACGACAACGGCGATTAATCTCGGCACGGCGCTGGCCGCCCTTGGCCGAAAGGTTTTGCTGATCGACGTGGACCCCCAGGGGAATGCGTCAACAGGCCTCGGCATCTCGTCATCGGAACGAACCTTCACCGCCTATGACCTTCTTTTCGCATCCGACGCTGGGGCAAGCCGTAGCGGACACAAAACGCCTGTCCCCGGTCTTGAGATCATCCCAGCGACGTCTGATCTAAGCTCTGCCGATGTTGAGATGGTGGCGGATCCTCGACGTCTCCACAAGATGCGGGATTTCGTCCGGGCTAAACTCCCAGATGTTGCGGGTAAGGATTTCGTCCTTATCGATTGTCCGCCATCACTGAACCTGCTGACAATCAATGCTCTCGTTGCGGCCGACTCGGTCTTAGTTCCGCTTCAATGCGAGTTTTTCGCTCTGGAAGGCTTGTCTCAACTCATGCGCACGGTCCAGTCCGTGAAGGCGGGGTCCAATCCTGGTCTGAGTATCGAGGGCATTGTCCTTACAATGTTCGACAAGCGAAATCGTCTGTCAGGTCAGGTCGAGGCGGATGTGCGGGAGAATCTGGGCGAGCTCGTCTTTGAGACCGTCATTCCGCGAAATGTCCGCTTGAGTGAGGCGCCTTCACATGCTGTGCCGGCGCTTATCTATGATCATTCGAGCAGCGGCAGCATCGCTTACCAGAAGTTGGCCGGTGAGTTGCTCGCCCGCATTTATGGCCCTCAAGATATGGCCGAAACGGCCTGACACTAGGAGAAGCTCTTGGAACGGAAAGGCTTGGGGCGCGGACTTTCGGCTCTGCTCGCAGATGTGGCACCGACGGAGTCACCGTCTTTGATGCGACCGGTCACAACACCGGACCAGAGCATTCCCATCGAATTCATCCATCCCAATCCCGATCAGCCGCGCCGGGCGTTTAATGACGCCGATCTGGAGGATCTGGCAAATTCGATCCGGGAAAAGGGCATCATTCAACCGCTCATTCTCCGGCCGCTGCTCGATCGTCCGGGCGAATACCAGATTGTCGCGGGGGAGCGCCGCTGGCGTGCGGCGCAGCGCGCAGAGCTCCACGAATTGCCGGCGTTGATCCGGGATCTGTCCGACGCCGAAGTGATCGAACTTGCGATCATTGAAAACATTCAGCGTGCGGATCTGAATTCTGTCGAAGAGGCCCTCGGCTATCGCCAGCTGATGGACCGTTTTGGCCATACGCAAGAGAAGCTTGCCGAGGCCCTCGGCAAAAGCCGGAGCCATATCGCCAATCTTCTCCGTTTGCTGACCCTACCGGACACCGTTCTGGAAATGGTTCGCGAGGGCAAGATCACAGCCGGGCATGCGCGCACCCTCGTGACCGCACCCAACCCTCACCATCTTGCCAACCTCATCGTAGAGAAGGCGCTCTCGGTCCGGCAGGCGGAAAAGCTTGTGCGAGACTTTGGAAAGACCGCGCAAAAGAAAACGGCACCGAAGCCTGAGGAAAAAGACGCCGATACACGCGCTCTGGAATCCGATCTTTCGGCCGCTCTAGATATGCGGGTGCAGATTTCCCACAAGCCGGGCCAGCAGGCCGGAGAGCTTAGGGTTCGCTACGAGACTTTGGAGCAGCTCGATGCGCTCTGCGCTCGGCTAGGTAGTTAACTTATTGAATCAAAAGTGAATTTATTACGCTATTTGCGACGGGTCGTCCCGCACGCGTCAGTCGAAGCCTCCCATTGGAATGCGACAGAAAACCTTCCGATATGAGCCGATCTGTCGCACTCTCATCGAGGGATTGCCCTGTCAGCCGCTTGTAACGCCGCGCGTCGATGCCTTCGGCAATGCGAAGACCCATAATGAGCATTTCTTCGCCCTGAATGCTCCGGTCCAGCCGCTCTCTCTCGGCTTCGCCATGTCCACGTAGTTCTACCTGCGACAGCCAGTCCGCTGGAGATGCGGTGGCATAGGTCGAGAAACGCTCGCCTTGAAGGGTCAACCGCCCATGGGCGCCAGGCCCGAGTCCAGCATAGTCGCCGTATCGCCAATAGACCAGGTTGTGGCGGCATTCCGCGCCAACTCGCGCGTGATTCGAAATCTCGTAGGCTGGTAATCCATGCGCCTCGAGCACGGACTGTGTGGCCTCATAGAGATCCGTCGCAAGATCATCTTCCGGCAGTCCCCTCAGCCGATTGCGTGAGGCCAGTTCCCCAAACCGCGTGCCCGGCTCGATGGTGAGCTGATAGAGCGAAAGATGGTCAGCCGCCATCGCGCAGGCCTGCTGTAGCTCAGCCTCCCATTCAGCCAGAGTCTGGTGCGCGCGCGCGTAAATCAGGTCGAAACTGATGCGCGGAAAGGTCTCGCGGGCCAAACTCAGTGCGTCTAGAGCCTCCTTCGCCGTGTGTCGCCGACCAAGGGCGCGCAGATCCGCATCATTGAGGGCTTGAACGCCCAAGGAGAGGCGGTTGACACCGGCTTGTCGAAAGGCGCGAAACTTATTGGCCTCAACAGAGGTGGGGTTGGCTTCAAGCGTGACCTCCAAGTCATCTTGGAGAGGCCAATTGTGCGCGATCGCATCGAGGATTGCGCCGACGGTCCTTGGTTCCATCAGGCTCGGTGTTCCGCCGCCAAAGAAAACGGATCTCAGAGGGCGACCGGGGACCTCACTGGCGAGGCACGCGATCTCAGTCAGATACGCCCGTGCCCATCGGTCGTGGTCGATCGAAGACACGACATGGCTGTTGAAATCGCAATAGGGGCACTTGGCGGAGCAAAACGGCCAGTGAATGTAGATGCCAAAGCCGCCCTCCTGCCAGTCCTCATGCGAAGCAGGCGGAGACGAGCTTTCGAAAGGCATCCGCGCGGTGGCTGATCCGGTTCTTCTCATCGGGGTCCATCTCACCCAGTGTGATCGTGTAACCGTCCGGCTGGAAGATGGGGTCGAAGCCGTGGCCTTCCAGCCCCCGCATCGGCCAAACGCACTCGCCTTCGATCTTTCCGTCGAAAACCTCTTCATGTCCGTCCGGCCAGGCGAGGACGAGGGTGCATCGGAAGCGCGCTGTGCGCGGGCTCGGCGCGTCTATTGCTTCCAACTCTCGCTGCACCCGCTCCATCGCCATGGGAAAGTCGCGCCCCTTCGGCGTCTCCGCCCAATTTGCCGTATAGACGCCGGGTGCGCCGCCTAGGGCATCGACTTCGATGCCGCTATCGTCCCCAAGGGCCGGGCGTTGGCTCGCCTGCGCCGCAGCATGCGCCTTGATGCGGGCATTGCCGAGAAATGTCGTCTCTGTTTCTTCAGGCTCTGGCAGGCCAAGCTGTTTCGCAGAGGAGACCTCCACGGAAAATTGGCCAAACAGCGCGCGCATTTCCGCAAGCTTGCCATCATTGTGGGTGGCCACGAGAAGTTCGGGCTCGGCGAAGCGCCGTGTCATGCGGTCGCGTCCCTCTGAGCAGCGACAAGTTCACCCACGCCTTTCTCGGCGAGGTCCAAGAGACTGATCATCTCACTTCTAGAAAATGTCGCGCCCTCCGCGCTCGCCTGGACCTCGATCAATGCCATCGTGTCGGTCAGCACGAAATTCGCGTCCGTTCCCGCGGCGCTATCTTCGGCATAGTCGAGATCGAGCACCGGTTGCCCGCCATAGACGCCACAACTCACTGCCGCCACATGCGCCGTTATCGGATCGGTTTTGAGCGTGCCGTTGGCGAGAAGTTTGTTGATCGCGAGGCGCAACGCGACCCAGCCGCCAGTGATCGACGCGCAGCGCGTTCCGCCATCGGCCTGGATCACATCGCAATCGACCGTGATCTGCCGCTCACCGAGCGCCACCCGATCCACGCCGGCGCGCAATGAACGCCCGATGAGCCGCTGGATCTCCTGGGTTCTCCCGGACTGCTTTCCTGCGTTGGCCTCGCGTCTGCTCCGCGTTGTGGTTGACCGCGGCAGCATGCCATATTCTGCGGTGACCCAGCCCAATCCTGTCTTGCGCAGGAACGGCGGCACGCTTTCTTCGAGGCTCGCGGTGCAAAAGACGTGGGTGTCCCCCATCTTGATCAGGCAGGAGCCCTCGGCGTGGCGGCTCACATTCGTGAGGATCTCCAGGGGTCTCAGGGTGTCGCGGGCGCGGCCGGAAGGACGCATGGGAAGTCTCCGAAGTTACGGGGCAGAACCACAGCCCCTTAGCCGCTTGTGCTCGCAGCGTCCACCCGGCGCCTCGTTTGTGGTGACCTGTCGATGAGAATTGACGCCCCGGACGTGTCTGCCTATCTGTCCTTTGATGTCTCCCAGGATTGGCTGCGTGACGGGGAACTCCTCTGCTCTTGATGACATGAATGCCCGCAGCCGGGAAGTCTTCCGGCGGCTTGTGGAGACGTATCTCGAAACGGGCGAGCCGGTGGGCTCGCGGACCTTGACGCGGCGGATCAGCGAGAATGTGTCCGCCGCGACGGTGCGCAACGTGATGCAGGACCTCGAATATCTCGGTCTGCTCGACAGTCCCCATGTTTCGGCCGGACGGATCCCGACACAAATCGGCCTGCGCCTTTTCCTTGATGGGATTCTCGAAGTCGGTGATGTCAGCGGGACGGAGCGTCAGGAAATCGAGCGGTCGCTGTCGAGCAGCGATGGCGATCTTGGCGATGTGCTCGACCGCGCCAGCGCGACCCTATCGGGGCTCACCCATGGCGCCAGTCTCGTCCTCGCGCCGAAGACCGAAGCGCCTATTCGCCACATAGAGTTCGTGTCCCTTGGCCCCGACCGCGGGCTTGTGGTTCTTGTCACCGCTGACGGCCAGGTTGAGAACAGGCTATTTACCCCGCCCAAGGGTATGACGCCTTCGGCAATGCAATCGTCGGCCAACTTCCTCAACACGATCCTGGTAGGCCGAACCCTTACAGATATGCGCGAGGTCGTCTCGGATGAAATCCGCAAGAGACGCGCCGAGCTCGATGCGCTTTCGCAGAATTTGATCGAAAGTGGCCTTGCAGTTTGGGCAGAGGAGCCGGAAAAGGGCGGTCGCCTCATCGTTCGGGGCCGGTCAAACCTCTTGGAAGCGACAGATGATGCCGATCAGGTCGACCGTATCCGCGAATTGCTCGACGATCTGGAGCGCAAACGCGATCTGGCCGAGCTTCTGGAAGGCAGCGAGATGGGAGATGGCGTGCGCGTGTTCATCGGATCGGAGAACAAGCTTTTTTCACTTTCCGGTTCATCTCTAGTGGTGTCTCCCTATATGAATGCGGATCGCAAGATAATCGGCGCTGTCGGTGTGATCGGGCCGACGCGTCTGAACTACGGCCGCATCGTACCAATTGTCGATTACACCGCGCAACTGGTCGGGCGGCTGGTCTCGAACCGGGGCCAAGTCTAGGACGGAATGGGATGAGCAAACAGAAATTCAGCGAGTTCAACGAAGACGCGTTCCTCGACGATCCCGAGGCGGTCGAGCCGGAGGAGGCCGAAGACCCATCGGAGGCAGAGGTGGAGGCGGACGAAATGGAAGCGCTGAGAGCAGAAAATGCCGAGATGAAGGATCGCATGCTCCGGGCGCTCGCCGATGTGGAGAATATCCGCAAGCGCGGTGAGCGGGACCGTCGCGATGCCGAGCTCTATGCATCGACGCGCTTTGCCCGCGATTTGCTGTCCGTTCATGACAATTTCGACCGTGCGCTTGAGAGCGTCACCGAAGAGCTCCGCGCCTCATCCCCCGGTCTGATCGAGGGGATCGAGCTCACCCAGCGCGATCTGCTTTCAGTGTTCGAGAAGCATAAAATCACCCGTCTGGAGCCCGCCCAAGGCGAAAAGTTCGATCCCAAGCTGCATCAAGCGATGTTTGAAGCGCCACTCCCGGGCACGAAGGCCGGCGAGATCATCCAAGTGATGAATGTTGGCTTTATGATCGGTGAGCGCCTTCTTCGCCCGGCTCAGGTTGGCGTGTCCTCTGGCGGACCCGATGCCCCAGCCCCAGAACCAACCGAAGAGACCTGAGCGTCGTCGAGTAAATCTCTCAGTTCGTAGATCAGCGTCATCGCCTCACGCGGCGACAGCTCGTCCGGCGCGATCTGTCTGATCCGCTCCTCCACCGGAGAGCGTGGCGTCATGGCGGCCAGCTTGGTCTGTTCCTCTAGAAACTGACCGAAAAGCGGCAGGTCATCCGCCAACACCTTGGCCTTGCCGCCCTGCTGCCGTTCCGCCTCTTCCATCGTCTCCAGCACAGAGCGCGCGCGCGCAATCACCGCTTGGGGCAGCCCAGCGAGGCGGGCGACCTGCAACCCGTAAGAGCGGTCTGCGGCGCCGTCGCGCACCTCATGGAGGAAGATCAGCTCCCCCTTCCATTCGCGCACCGCCACGGTCGCGTTGCGCAATCCCGGCAGTTTGGCGGCCAATGCAGTAAGCTCGTGGTAATGCGTGGCGAAAAGCGCGCGGCATCTGTTCCGGTCATGGAGGTATTCCAGCACGGCCCAGGCGATGGAGAGCCCGTCATAGGTCGCCGTGCCCCGGCCGATCTCATCGAGGATCACCAGAGCACGGTCTCCCGCTTGGTTGAGGATTGCGGCTGTCTCAACCATCTCCACCATGAAGGTCGACCGGCCCCGCGCGAGATCGTCTGCCGCGCCGACACGGCTGAACAGCCGATCCACCACGCCGATGCGCGCGGAGGCCGCAGGCACATGCGACCCGATCTGCGCGAGAAGCGCGATCAGGGCGTTCTGGCGCAGGAAGGTCGACTTTCCAGCCATATTGGGGCCGGTCATCAGCCAAACGGGCCTTGCTCTCGCGGTTCCGGCGGAGAGATCGCAATCGTTGGCCACGAATGAGCCGCCGCTCTGGCGCAAGGCGCGTTCGACCACGGGATGGCGTCCCTCGCGGATCGCAAACGCGCGGCTGTCATCGATCGTCGGACAGACCCAATCCTCCGCCGTCGAGAGATCGGCCAGTCCCGCCATCACATCGACATCGGCGAGGCTTCGTGCCGCAGCGCCAATGGCCGCTGCCTGATCCAGGATCGTCTGCCGTAGGCTCTCGAAGATGCGCCGTTCGATTTCGAGAGCATGGCTGCCCGAATTCAGGATCTTTGTCTCGATTTCTGACAGCGCGGTCGTTGTGAACCGCACCGCATTTGCTGTCGTTTGGCGATGGATGAAAAGGGCATTCAGCGGCGCGCCCAACATGCGCTCGGCATGGGTGGATGGGGTCTCGATGAAATAGCCGATCACATTATTATGTTTTATTTTCAGTGAGTTAATCTCTGTCTGCGCGACGTATTCAGCCTGCAAGGCTCCGATCACACCCCGCCCCTCATCGCGGAGGCGCCGGGTATCGTCGAGCTCCGCGTCATATTCCGACGCCACAAAACCACCGTCGCGTGTCTGCGGAGGCGGGGTTGCGACAAGTGCCCGGTCGAGACGGTCCGCGACCGCCTCATGCCCCGACACTGCATGCCGAACGTCCGTGATGACCGGCCCCGCATCTTGCGGCAGGAGATCGGCAATGCGCATCGCCTCCGTCAGCCCATCGCGAATGGCCGCGAGGTCGCGCGGTCCGCCGCGTTCGAGCGCGAGACGAGACAGGGCGCGATCCAGATCGGGCACACGCCGGAGATGATCCCGCACAGATCGCATCAGGTCCCGATCCTCGTGAAACAGCGCCAGGGCCTGTTGCCGCGCGTGGATCACTTCGGCATCGGTCGAGGGCGCGTTCAGGCGGGTCTCAAGCAACCGCGCGCCTCCTCCCGTCAAGGTGCGGTCGATCGCCGATAGAAGTGAGCCCTCGCGGCCTCCTGACAGGCTTCGGGTCAATTCGAGGTTTCGCCGCGTGGCCGCGTCAATCTGCATGACGCCCCCCGGTGTCTCCCGCACCGGCGGCTTCAGGAGCGGCATCTTTCCTTTCTGCGTGAGGTCCAGATAGTCGAGCAGTGCGCCCAGAGCGGATATCTCTGCCGGGAGGAACGCCCCGAACCCGTCGAGGGCTTGCACGCCATAGGCCATTTCGATCCGGGATCGGGCCAGATCGGGGGCGAAACTCGCGCGCGAGAGCGCCGTCCCGACCGTTTCGCCTTCGGAGAGCATCGCCCGCAGATCCGGCTCCAGCGTCTCGCTGAGAAGAAGCTCGCGCGGCTGCAGGCGGGCGAGCATCGGCGCGAGCTGGATGCGCGGGCAAGGCCGGACCCAGACATCGCCGGTGGACATATCGATCCACGCAAAGCCGCCGTCATTCCGCGCCTCGCCGAAAGCGGCGAGGTAGTTGTGCGCGCGGCTTTCGAGCAGACTATCCTCGGTGAGGGTCCCGGGCGTCACGAGGCGGACCACCTCGCGGCGGACCACCGATTTCGAGCCACGCTTGCGGGCCTCCGCCGGATCCTCGGTTTGTTCGCAGACCGCGACCCGAAAGCCCTTTCGAATGAGCGTCAGGAGATAGCCTTCGGCGGAATGGACGGGCACGCCGCACATCGGGATATCGCTTCCCAAGTGCTTTCCCCGGCGGGTGAGCGCGATGTCGAGAGCCGCGCTGGCCGCTTCGGCGTCGTCGAAGAACAGCTCGTAGAAATCTCCCATCCGGTAGAACAAGAGTGCATCCGTATGGGCCGATTTAATCTCGAGGTATTGCGCCATCATCGGCGTGACCGAAGTCTTTGCGTTGCCCATCTCGTCCGCGTTGCTGTCCGGCAGATTCAGGGTGCCGGTCGATCTTGTGTCGGGGTGACCATTTCTCCGGCATCCGCCCGCAAACGACAAGAGCCGCTCGGCGCTCGGGTGCGCAGCGGAAAGAAAGTCTAGGGTCTGACGTGTGATCGACGAAACGAATGCTGGAGCCGTTTCGCCTGCACTCTCTTGCGAATAAACTTCAACGCGATCAGGCCGGGAGGCTGGGCTCAGCCCTTCATCCCGTCCCAGAAATGCTTCACCCGGCTGAAGAAGTCATGGGTTTCAGGGCTGTTATTCTTGCCCACGCTTTCGAATTCCTTCAGCAAATCCCGCTGCTTGTGGGTGAGATTGACCGGTGTTTCCACCCGCAACTCGATGTAGAGATCGCCGAAGCCTGCGCCGCGCAGGGCCGGCATGCCTTTGCCGCGCAATCGAAGCTGTTTGCCGGTCTGAACGCCAGCGGGCACTTTCACCCTTGTGCGTCCGCCATCCAGCGTCGGCGCTTCGAGTTCACCGCCGAGTGCCGCCGTGGTCATCGAGACCGGGATCCGGCAGAACAGGTTTTGATTGTCGCGCTCGAAGATCGTGTGAGGCTCGACCTCAATAAAGATGTAGAGATCACCCGACGGTCCGCCGCGCAGGCCCGCCTCGCCTTCGCCCGCAAGCCGGATCCGCGTTCCGGTTTCGACCCCGGCGGGAATGCTCACATTGAGCGTCCGGTCTTGGCGTATCCGTCCCGCACCCGCGCAGGAGCCGCAGGGGTTCTTGATGATCTGGCCGCGACCGCCGCAGGTCGGGCAGGTTCGCTCCACGGTAAAGAAGCCTTGCTGCGCGCGCACCTTGCCGAGACCCGAACAGGTTGGGCAGGTCGTGGGCTCCGCGCCGCCCTCGGCACCGGTGCCGTTGCAGACGTCGCAAACAACGCTGCTTGGCACGGTGATCGTCGCCTGTTTGCCCCGAAAGGCGTCATCGAGCGACATGGTTAGATTGTAGCGCAGATCGGAGCCGCGGGAGGCGCGTTGACCGCCCCGCCCCCGTGCGCCGCTATTGCCCATGAAGTCGCCGAAGAGATCGTCGAACACATCCGAAAAGGCGGAGGCGAAGTCAGGATTGGCCCCGGCGCCACGGAAGCCGCCTCCCGCCCCCGGTCCTGCGCTCCCGTTTTCGAAGGCCGCATGGCCAAACCGGTCATAAGCCGCCTTTTTCTGATCGTCCTTCAGGACGTCATAGGCTTCGTTGACTTCCTTGAACTTGGTTTCGGCCTGCGGATTGTCCTGGTTGCGGTCGGGATGAAGTTCCATGGCCTTCTTGCGGAAAGCCTTTTTGATCTCACTATCGGACGCGCCACGGGTGACACCGAGTGTTTCGTAGTAGTCGCGCTTTGCCATCGATTTAGGCTCTCCCGAAACAGCAAAGTGGCCCCCTCAACTGAGAGGGCCACTCGCAAGTTTCAAGTCAATCAGGACTTGTTGTTGTCTTTTCCGATATCTTCGAAGTCTGCATCGACGACATCGTCGTCGTGTGTTGTTCCGGGACCACCATCATCGCCGGGTGCCTCACCGTCGGCCCCAGCCATTTCCTCAGCCTGGGCTTTGTAGATCGCCTCTCCAAGTTTCATTGAGGCTTCGGTCACATCCTGGATGCGGGCTTTGATCGCTTCCGGATCTTCCTTCTCCATCGCCTCTTTCAGCGCCTTGATCGACAATTCGATGGCCTCGACCGTGGTCGGATCGACCTTATCGCCGTGATCGGCAATCGATTTCTCGGTGCCATGGATCAGGCTTTCGGCCTGGTTCTGGGCCTCGACGAGTTCGCGGCGGGCCTTGTCGGCCTCGGCGTTCTCTTCGGCTTCCTTCACCATCCGGTCAATATCGTCATCGGACAAGCCACCGGAAGCTTGGATCGTGATCTTCTGCTCCTTGTTCGTGCCCTTGTCCTTGGCGGACACCGAAACGATGCCGTTCGCGTCGATATCGAATGTCACCTCGATCTGAGGGATCCCACGGGGCGCCGGAGGGATCTGCTCCAGGTTGAACTGGCCGAGGATCTTATTGTCCGCCGCCATTTCGCGCTCACCCTGGAAAACCCGGATCGTCACCGCGTTCTGATTGTCTTCCGCGGTCGAGAAGATCTGGCTCTTCTTCGTTGGGATCGTGGTGTTCCGGTCGATCAGGCGGGTGAAGACACCGCCAAGTGTCTCAATGCCGAGCGAAAGCGGCGTCACGTCGAGCAGCACCACATCCTTGACGTCGCCCTGCAGGACGCCTGCCTGGATCGCGGCACCCATGGCAACGACTTCGTCCGGGTTCACACCCTTATGGGGCTCCTTGCCGAAGAACTTGGTCACCTCTTCGATGACCTTCGGCATGCGGGTCATCCCACCGACGAGCACCACCTCGTCGACTTCGGATTTCGCGATGCCCGCATCCTTCAAGGCGGCCTGGCACGGCTTCAGCGAGCGCGTAATGAGTTCCCCGACGAGGGTCTCCAGCTTCGCGCGTGTCAGCTTCAACACCAGGTGCAGCGGCTGATGCGTCTTTGGGTCCATCGAGATGAACGGCTGGTTGATCTCGGTCTGCGAAGAAGACGACAACTCGATCTTGGCCTTCTCGGCGGCTTCCTTGAGCCGCTGCAGCGCCATCTTGTCTTTGGTCAGGTCGACGCCGTTCTCTTTCTTGAACTCGTCAGCAAGGTATTCGACGATCCGCATGTCGAAGTCTTCACCGCCGAGGAAAGTGTCGCCATTCGTCGACTTCACTTCGAACAGACCCTCATCGATTTCGAGGATCGAGATGTCGAACGTGCCGCCGCCAAGGTCATATACGGCAATCGTCTTCGAGCCTTCCTTGTCGAGCCCGTATGCGAGGGCCGCAGCCGTCGGCTCGTTGATGATACGCAGGACCTCAAGACCCGAGATCTTGCCCGCGTCCTTCGTGGCTTGGCGCTGCGCGTCATTGAAGTAGGCCGGAACGGTGATGACCGCCTGGGTCACGGTTTCGCCAAGATAGCTCTCGGCTGTTTCCTTCATCTTCTGCAGAACGAAGGCGGAGATCTGGCTCGGCGAATACTTTTCGCTCTTGGCTTCGAGCCACGCATCGCCATTGGCGCCAGCCACGATGTTGTAAGGCACCATCTTTTTGTCTTTGGCGACGGTTGGATCGTCGTAGCGGCGCCCGATCAAGCGCTTGACGGCAAAGAGGGTGTTTTCAGAGTTGGTAACAGCCTGCCGTTTGGCCGATTGGCCGACAAGGCGTTCGTCATCCGTGAAGGCGACGATCGAGGGGGTCGTGCGCGCGCCTTCGGAGTTTTCGATGACCCGGGGCTGGCTGCCATCCATGATGGCGACACAGGAGTTTGTTGTCCCAAGATCAATACCGATGACTTTCGACATAAATATTCCTTTCATGCGGCGATTTCGCAGGACAGGCCCGAGGGCGGCCCCCGTCCCGCATCCCAAACAAGCACCACGCCATCCCGTGCGAGCACTTGATTTGGCGGTATATAGGTTTCTGCGCGGGGGGCTGCAACCGGAGCGCTGCGCAACGGGCGGGCAATTTTCAGCGGGATGTGAGTGAGATGATTGAGCAGCGCGGGTTCCGGATCTACAAAGAATATCTCTCGCGACAGGCGCAAGTCTCGATTGTCGAAGAGATCCGACACGTCGCGAAGGCCGCGCCGCTCTTTTCCCCTGAGACACGAGGGGGCCGCAAAATGAGCGTTCGAATGACGTCAGCGGGGCGTTATGGCTGGTTCAGCGATCGAAGCGGGTATCGCTATATCCCAAACCATCCCTCAGGCGCGCCCTGGCCGCCGATCCCTGCAAGCATCCTGGAGATCTGGAGCGCGCTCTGCTCTACCGATCGACGCCCCGATTGCTGCCTCATCAATTACTACGGCGAGGCCGCGAAGATGGGGCTACACCAAGACAGCGACGAGGCCGATTTCCGTTGGCCCGTGCTATCGGTCAGCCTTGGCGATCCGGCAAGGTTTCGCATGGGTGGCCCGGAACGTTCTGACCCGACGCAATCTATCATCCTGGAGAGCGGAGATGTCGTTGTCATGGGCGGCGAGGCGCGTCTCGCATACCATGGGATCGATCGCATCATGTTCGGTGGCAGCAAGCTCTTGCCCCAGGGCGGGCGGATCAACCTCACGCTTCGGGTGGTTGATTGATCGGGGTTCACCGCTCCAAGGGAAAGATCAGAGGATCAGCGTGTCAACGAACAGCAGCCGGTGACCATAGCGTGTTCTTCGGCGGAGTCGAACAAGACGTTCACCGACAGGGCGTATTCGTATTCAGGCGAGGTGAGAACACAAACGCTCGATGCGAAACTGATCATTGCCTGCGCATCGGGGTTGTTGGCCGTGATAATTCGGCTCGCGCGGGCGCTGCCCTCCGGAGAGTCGATCCGCTCAATCTCCATGCTATGATCGAGAAGCGTGCCGATGGAGAGCTCCAAATGCTCGCCAGCGACCTGTGCCCACCAAATCGGGTCTTCCCCAAAACAGGACAAGAACTCAGGTGCGGTCTCGCGGTCCCAAACCGAATCGACAAGTGTCAGGTATTTCGTTTGCACCCAGCCTGCACCGTCGCTGACATTGACTTCCGCCCAATCCCCGGACGCTTCGCTATCGACCACTTCGATCCCCTTAGCGTCCGGCGGGATCACCCCAAGCGGCTCGCTGGTCGTATCCGGATACGTGTAAACGATCAGCGCTCCTTCAGGGTCGATACCGTTCACATCGTAAATCGCGGGATAGCGGACCTCCTCACTAAAGGCCGCGAGCGGGACGAAAATTGCGCTGAAAACCGAAAACCGAAAAATCACATGTCCTCCAATGGCGGCAAAGGCCGCTTCGCGCCATGCTCGTCCACTGCCACGAAGACGAACAGCGCCTCCGTCACCTTGAGGTGCTCACCTTCCGGCTGGCGCTTGATCCAAACCTCGATGTGAATCTGCATCGAGGTCTTGCCCTCCTTAATCATCGTCGCATGCGTTGACAGCACATCTCCCACCCGCACGGGGTGGTGGAAGCTCATGCCGTCGACTGCGACGGTTGCCACCCTGCCATTGGCCCGCTGGCGCGCGAGAACGGAACAGCCAAGATCCATCTGTGACATCAGCCAGCCGCCGAAGATGTCACCATTGGCATTGGTATCGGCCGGCATCGCGATGGTTTGCAGCGTCAACTCGCCAGTCGGCCCCGAACTTGGCTCGGTCTGTGTCGTCATGGCGTCACCCGTCACGATTTGCAGCTCTTGTCTCAGAGCGTAGCTTATCGTTGTTTACAACAAGAGTATGCCTGGTCCATAGCTTAGCGTGTGGGGTCGTTGTGGTCCGGCGGAACTCTACCTGCGGACGCTTCGGCCAGTGTGTATCGAAGGTTCGCGAAGTATGGATTACAGCAGCATCGTCCCGGAAATCCGGAAGCTCGCCCTAGAAGCCGGTGAGGCCATTCTCGGCGTCTATAACAGCGACGATTTTGAGGTTCGGGCCAAGTCTGACAGCTCTCCCGTCACCGAAGCCGATGAACTTGCCGACAAACTGATTTCAGCTGGTTTGAAATCCGCATTCCCCGACATCGCGATCGTGACCGAGGAGCAGGCCGAAACGCATGGCGTTGCCGCGTCTGTGTTCTTCCTGGTCGATCCTCTCGACGGAACCAAGGAGTTCGTGCAGCGGCGCGGAGACTTCACAGTCAACATCGCCCTGATCGAAAACGGGGTTCCGACACGTGGCGTGGTCTATGCGCCGGCCAAGAACAGGCTGTTTTATACCGGCGTCAACGGCGTGACCGTGGAAGAGACGGGCCCGTTCGATCCCGCGAGCAGCGGCGAGACCCAGCCACTTACCGTCTCATCTCCCGATCCGTCCGCGCTCGTGGTGGTTGCGTCCAAGTCGCACCGCGACCAGGCGACGGACGATTACATTAATCGCTATGCGGTATCGGATTTCCGTTCCGCGGGATCTTCGCTCAAGTTTTGTCTCGTCGCGGCGGGAGAGGCGGATCTCTATCCAAGGCTCGGTCGGACGATGGAATGGGATACGGCGGCAGGCCAGGCCGTTCTCCTCGGAGCTGGCGGCCGGGTGGTGCGCTTCGACAACCATACTCCGCTTGCCTATGGGAAGAACGCCTATGAAAACCCGTTCTTCATCGCCTATGCGCCGGGCGTCGAGCTGAAACAAAGCGCCTGACGGTCCCCGACGCGAAGCATGCCGGTTCTCATCGTCATTCCAGCCCGCTTCGCGTCAACGCGCTATCCCGGAAAACCGCTTGTGGAGCTGCGCGGCGCTCGAGGAGCGCCTCGGAGCCTGATTCGCCGCAGTTGGGATGCCGCCTGCATGGTGGAGGGG
Source organism: Pseudomonadota bacterium (assembly GCA_039177645.1). Taxonomy (GTDB): domain Bacteria; phylum Pseudomonadota; class Alphaproteobacteria; order Rhodobacterales; family Rhodobacteraceae; genus Amaricoccus. Next base: position 37,380 of record JBCDFS010000011.1, read on the forward strand.
GTCGACCGTATCGTTGTTGCCACCGACGATACGCGGATCGGCGATGCCGCTTCCGCCTTTGGCGCGGATGTCGTGTTCACGCCTGAAACCTGTCGGAATGGAACCGAGCGCTGCGCCGCGGTTCTGAAGGAGGTCGGCGAGGCATTCGACATTGTGGTTAATCTCCAGGGCGATGCGCCGCTGACACCTCCCTGGTTTGTCGAAGCTCTCATCGGCAGAATCCAAGAAGAAAGCACCTGCCAGGTCGCGACGCCCGTGCTGCGATGCAGTTGGGAGGCGCTTGAAAGCCTGAAGGAAGACCGCCGCGAAGGGCGGGTCGGCGCCACCACGGCCGTCTTCGACGCTCGGGGCAGGGCGATGTATTTTTCCAAGGAGGTCCTGCCGTTCACCGGTAAATCGCTGGGCGAGCATGACGCCATCCCAGTCTATCACCATGTCGGCGTCTATGCCTATCGGAAGGCCGCCTTGCGCGCCTATGCGGACTGGAGTTTGGGCCGCTTGGAGCTTTGGGAGGGCCTGGAGCAACTGCGATTTATGGAAAATGGCGTCCCTGTCGACTGCGTGGAGGTCGAAGCCGAGGGCCGCGCGTTTTGGGAGGTAAACAACCCCGCCGATGTGCCGCGCGTGGAGGCAATGTTGCAGCAAATTGGCATCGAATAGCGGCGGGGCTTGGCTGATTGGCGGCTGATTCGGACTTTTTTAGTGGGAAGCCCTTCATGGTTTATGGTAGCTCACGGGTGCCGTGGTGCGCATGCTCATGTCAGTGATGAACAAGTAATGGGGAAGAGATGACCAATCGAGTAATCAAGGCGGTTCTTCCAGTTGCCGGTTTCGGGACGCGATTCTTACCGGCGACAAAATCCGTCCCCAAAGAGATACTACCTCTGGTTGATAAGCCGCTCGTGCAATACGCGATCGATGAGGCGCGCGCCGCCGGTATCAAGGAATTCATATTCGTTACCTCGCGCGGCAAAAGCGCACTTGAAGACTATTTCGATAGCGCGCCAGAGCTGGAAAAGGCTCTGCATGACGGCAAGAAACACCATTTGATCGAGGCGCTTCGCCAGTCGGATATGGAAAGCGGAGCCGTGGCTTACATTCGCCAGCAGGAACGCCGCGGGCTGGGACATGCCGTATGGTGCGCCCGGCGTCTCATCGGCGACGAACCCTTCGCCGTCATCCTGCCGGACGATGTGATCGATGCCGACAAGCCTTGCCTCCAGCAGATGGTAGAGGCGTATGAGGAGCATGGCGGCAATATGGTGGCCGCGATGGAGGTGGAGCATAACCGCGTCTCCTCCTACGGGATCCTGCAAGTCGATGATGCGGACAAGGCCAACATGAAGGTGCAGGGCATGGTTGAAAAACCCCAGCCCGAAGATGCGCCGTCGAACCTCGCTGTGATCGGGCGCTACATCCTGTCCCCGCAGGTCTTGACGAACCTCGACAATATGGATGCTGGGGCTCTTGGCGAAATTCAGTTGACCGACGCGATCGCGACGGAAATCCGCACCAATGACAACGTGCATGCCTACCGGTTCCGCGGTCGCCGGTTCGATTGCGGATCGAAATCGGGGTATCTGCAGGCGACAGTTGCCTTTGGCATGGCGCGCGACGATCTTCGCCCGGAATTTCTGGAATTCTTGCGCGGCTATCTCCAGTCAGAGACGCCAGCACCGGCAATTCGCGCCGTCTGAAAGCGCTAACGCGGGTTCTTGCAGGCTTGTGAGGCAGCTTCGAATTAAGGTGCCTCGCGGCTCACGCGCGGCAATCGGACACTGCATTGCTTTAAGAACAGGGAAGGGCCGCTCGCACTGGGCGGCCTTTTCTGCGTCAGGCCGCTTCGCTCGCCTTGTCGTCCGTCAGGATGGCATAGAGCGCCGCAGGCTCGAAGGTCGAGCGCAGCTTATTGCAGATTTCTTCGCTCCGGAGCGTCCGCGAAACACGTGCCAGAGCCTTGAGATGATCGGCTCCCGCCAATTCGGGTGCAAACAGCGCAAATACAAGATCGACCGGTTGCCGGTCGACCGCTTCGAAATCGACAGGCTTGTCGAGGCGGGCAAACAGGCCACAAACCTGTTTAACATCGCCAAAACGCGCATGCGGGATCGCCACACCGCGCCCAACCCCGGTTGGGCCAAGGCCTTCTCGGTCCATGAGCGCCTTGTAGGTCGATACCGGGGGAAGCGCATAAAGCGCCTCCGCCATATCCGCGAGATCCTGGAGCAGGCGCTTTTTACTGCTGACCCTCAGCGGTGCCCGCACGGCCTCCACGCCAATGATGTCCGACAGTTCCATAGGTCTGCTTTCTTACTACAAAAGACGCCTACTGGGAATTACGAGGATCAATCCAACCGATATTTCCATCCTCGCGGGTGTAGACCACGTTTACACCACCGTGTTTCTCGTTGCGGAAAACCAGGAGAGGAGCGCCCGCAAGTTCCATCTGCATCACGGCCTCACCGACGGAGAGGTTGGGGACCTTTGTCTCCATTTCCGCGATAATCACGGGCTGAAGCGAGTCGGGCTCTTTCTCTTCCTCGTGGTCGCTTGCCGCAAGGATGTAGGAAGGCGCACCGGACGCCTCAATCGGGTTTTCCCGGCTCCGGTGGTGATCCTTAAGACGCCGCTTGTAACGCCGAAGTTGCTTTTCCATCCGGTCGACGGCGCCTTCGAACGCCGCGTAGATCTCGGAGGTGCGGGATTTGGCCTGGACCGTCAGACCCGTGGGCAGATGCACCGAAAGATCGCAAACGAACTCGTGTGCGTCCTTCGAGAAAGTCACGAGCGCATCAACAGGACGCTCGAAATACTTTCCCACCGAGCCGCCGAGCGTGTCGGTCACATGTGACCGCAAAGCGTCGCCGACGTCGATATGTTTGCCGGTGATCTGAATGTGCATTCTTATCTTTCCCCCGAACGTCTGCCTGGGCGTGGCGCGGAACCAGCGACACGGGCGGTCCCTATGGACGGGCCACATAATCTTGTCAACCGCCGAGATGCGCCGCCCCGGCGCGCGAAACCTATCCTAAACCTTGGAAAGATTCGCTTTTTTGCGGCGGCGCTTGACCGAAGACGGGATCCCGAGATCTTCACGATATTTCGCCACCGTGCGGCGTGCAATCTCAATCCCCTCGGCCCTGAGCAGGGTCACGAGCCGGTCATCGGAGAGGGTCCGCCGGGCCTCTTCTGCGTCCACCAGAGCGCGGATCCGATCTTGAACCGCCGTGGAAGAGAAGCCCTCTCCCCCACTGACCGAGGGAACCGTCGAGCTGAAGAAAAAGCGCAGTTCGAATGTCCCTTGTTCGCAGGCCAAGAATTTTCCCGCTGCCACTCGACTGACGGTGGATTCGTGAATGCCGATGCGTTCCGCGACGATGCGCTGGGTCAACGGTCGCAGCGCACCGATCCCCTCGGTAAAGAAGCGCTCCTGCTGGAGGGCGATTTCCGTTGTCACCTTCAGGATCGACCGCGCCCGCTGTTCGAGGGACCGGATGAGCCAGTTCGCGCTTGCCCGGCATTCGGAAATGAAGGCCTTGGACACAGTATCGTCCGTGCCGATTTCGGCGATATAGGCGTTGTCCACCAGGACCCGCGGCAGTGTCGCTGTGTTGAGTTCGACCGTGAGCCCCGATGGCCCTCGGCCCACGAAGACATCCGGCACAGCGACTTGCACCTGCGACACGGCAAACTTCAATCCGGGCTTGGGGTCGAGGTCGCGAAGTTCCGCGAGCATGTCGGACAGGTCCTCACTGTCGACACCGCATAGACGTTCGAGCTCCCGCAATCGCCCCGACGCCGAGAGATGCAGATGCGCAAGAAGCGTCTGCATCGCCGGGTCCAGCCGATCGCGCTCCTGAAGTTGGAGGGCAAGGCATTCAGGCAAAGACCGCGCGCCGACACCGGTCGGTTCACACGCTTGGACAGCGCGCAACCCACGGGCGATTGCGGTCGGCGCGAGCCTGTGCCGCCCTTGGATCTCGTCCGGGCTGGTCCGGAGATATCCGTCATCTTCCAACTCGTCGGCGAGGATTAACGCGGCCTCCAGAGTATCTTCGCTCAACCGCATGAACCGGATCTGCGCGTGTAGATGCTCCCAAAGCGTCGTAGGTTCCGCGATTCGCGCGAGCATGTCGTCGTCGCGCGCCTCGCCTAGCGGCCCCGCCCGGCCGGGTCCCGTCTCGCCACTTTGGGCCGCCGGTTGCAAATCCAGCAAGGGGTTCTTCTCAACCTCAGACGCAACGAACTCCGCCAGTTCACTGCCCGTCATCTGCAACAGCTTGATCGCCTGCTGTAATTGGGGCGTCATTGCCAGCGTCTGCTGCTGGCGAACCTCGATCCGCTGGGACAGGGACATCAGAACGCCCCTCTCGTTTCGGGCCCGAAGCCTGGATTACATCTGGAATGTGTCGCCAAGATATACACGCCGGACATCGTCGTCGCGCACCACTTCCTCGGGAGTGCCGGTCATCAATACACTTCCACCGTGTAGGATATAGGCTCGATCCACAATTTCCAGCGTTTCTCGAACATTGTGGTCGGTGATGAGGACACCAATGCCGCGATCCTTGAGATGCCGCACCAGCATTCGGATGTCGTTGACTGCGAGCGGATCGACGCCCGCAAACGGTTCGTCGAGCAGGATGAAGCTTGGTTGCGATGCGAGGCAGCGAGCTATCTCGACCCGGCGCCGCTCCCCGCCCGACAGGGCAATCGCCGGTGTGCGCCGCAGATGGGTGATGGAAAATTCCGCCAGGAGCTCGTCGAGCATTTCGTGCCGCTTTTCCGGTTCCTTGATCGTGATTTCCAGGATGGAGCGGATGTTGTCGGCCACGCTCATGCCGCGAAAAATTGAGGCTTCCTGGGGCAGGTAGCCGATGCCGATCTTTGCGCGCCGATACATCGGCAGGTAAGTGACATCGCGGCCATCCACGAGGACTGTCCCCGCATCGGGCGAAACGAGCCCGGCCACTGCGTAGAAGCAGGTGGTCTTGCCAGCGCCGTTGGGCCCCAAAAGGGCCGCAACCTCCCCGCGTTGCACGGAAAGCGACACGTTGCGCAGGATCGGGCGCCGCCGAAAGCTCTTGGCAAGGCCAATCACCTCGAGCCCTGTCGAAGACGTGCCACCCGGCCGGGCCGTCTCGTCCTTCATTGCGAGGCTTCCGGGTCGAAGACCGTGCGCACCCGTCCTCCAAACGTCCCTTCGCCGGTCGTCAGGTCAATGCGCAGCGTCTCGCTGGAAACCGCGCTGGTGCCCTGGGTCAGCAGGACATCGCCTTCCATCACAACGATGCCCGTCGCCACATCGTAGCTGGCCGTTTCCGACTCGGCGGCTTCCAGCCCGTTGGTGACTGTGACCGCCCCGCGCGCCTCAAGGCGGCTGATCTGCCCCTGGGCGCCCGCTGCGTCCTCGGCATAGAAAACCGTGATCTCGTCGGCAGCGATCCGAAGCGCGCCCTGGGCTGCGCGGACGTCTCCGGTAAAGATCGCCGTGCCCGCCGCCTGATCCAAGTCGAGCTGATCGGATGTCACCTCGATCCTCTGGGTGCTGTCATGGGCCTCTGTCCCGAACGAGATCCGTGTGCCCTGCGCCGTGGCGGCAGTTGGGATCAGGCTCAGCAAGAGCAAAAAGAGGAAGGGGCGTCGCATTCAGGGTTGCTCGGTTGACGTCTCATCGGCCGGGTCGGCGGCCTCTCGGTCCGGCCTGGTAAAGGGATCCGCGGAGGGATCGTATACGAGGCGGACGCCATTTCCGAATGAAAAGAGCCGGTTGCCTTCGCCCATGGGGCTTGGCGTGACCTCGAGTGTCTCCGAAGTGATGCGACCCATCGGGCCTGTGCCCACCACATCGCCCTGTCCGGCCAGCGCCCCAAGGGCCAGATCGACGGACAATTGCTCGGCGGAAAGATCGAAACCGTCCGGTGCCTGAACAAACACCGATCCGGCAAGGTCCAGCGTTTGGTCGGGGATACTGAGATCCCCCGCATCGGCGGAGACATCGATGCGAATCGAGGCGTCGAAGTAGATCTCTCCACGTAGACGTGTGATTGTGGCGCGGCTCGGCGGCGCTGCATCGGGTTCGACAAGATCGGCTTCGAAGCGGAAGTTGTCACCCCCCTGCGTCATGCCGCTGAACGTCGGGTTGGTGATTCGCATCCCCTGGCCGAGTTGGGCCAAATCGGCCTCGGTAAAGACGATTTCTGCCTGCTGGTCGTCGGAGGGCGCGAAGAAAAACAGGCTCAGGAGGATCGCCACCGCAAGCACTGGAAACGTCACCTTCAGGACCGCAACGATCTGAGAGTGCGTTTCCGGCCCTGTCGCCATACCGTCAGCCCACCCCGGCGCGGAGGCAATCATGGACATGCAGGATGCCTGTCGGTCGCGCGGGTGCTGCGGCATCCATCGCGAAGAGCGTCGTGATCTTGCGCGCATTCATGATGCCGAGCGCTTCGGAGGCGAGCGCCGCGGTGGAGATCGTCGTGGGGTGCTCGGTCATCACCTCCTCAACCGAGCGGTCCAACAGCCCCTCCAAGTTGCGCCGAAGATCGCCATCGGTGATCAGCCCTGCAAGATCGCCTGCCGCATCCACAATCCCCACCACCCCAAAGCTCTTGCGGGTCATTTCTATCAGCGCTTCCCCCATCGGGGTGCCGAGCGCAACGAGTGGCACGTCGTCACCGGTATGCATCAGGTTGCCGACCGTCGCGAGCCGTGCGCCAAGTCTCCCGCCGGGATGGAAGGCGCGAAAGTCTTCCGGGGTGAAGTCCCGATGCTCCATGAGGGCAACGGCCAGCGCATCGCCCAAGGCCATGGCCATGGTCGTCGAGGTAGTGGGCGCCAGGCCAACGGCGCAAGCTTCCGGCTCCGGCGGTAGCACGAGGCCGCAATCGGATTGGCGGATCAAGGTGCTGTCGGCCCGGCTGGCGATCCCGATCAGCGGAATGGCAAATCGCCTCGTATAGGCGATGAGATCGGCAAGCTCCGCCGTTTCGCCGGAATTGGAGAGCAGCACCACCACATCGTCCGTGGTGATCATTCCGAGATCACCGTGGCTCGCCTCCGCGGGGTGCACGAACATCGACGGCGTCCCGGTCGAGGCAAAGGTGGCTGCGATCTTATGCGCGACATGACCGGATTTCCCCATGCCGGAGACGATCACGCGGCCCGGCGCGGTGAGGATCCGCTCGATGGCATTGGCAAATTCAGCGCCGAGCGTGCCCGACAGTTGGGTCAGAGCCGCCGCTTCCGTTTCGATGACCCTTTGTCCCGCCACGATCAGCTGCGCGGGGTCGATTGCGGAGCCTTTCGGTTTCATGGCCGTTCAGGAATGCGCAAAAATGTCGATACCGTCCCAGCCTTCGAGGTCGAGCGCGGCGCGGTGCGGCAAGAAATCGAAACAGGCTTGCGCCAGTTCGCGCCTGCCCTCGCGGTCCAGCCGGGCATCGAGGCCCGCCTTGAGCTGGTGCAGATAGAGAACGTCGGACGCCGCATACTCGCGTTGTGCCTCGGAAAGGGTTTCTGCCCCCCAATCGCTCGACTGCTGCTGCTTGGAGATGTCAATGTCCAGGATCTCCCGTACGAGCTCCCTCAGGCCATGCCGGTCGGTATAGGTGCGGACAAGCCGGGAGGCGATCTTGGTGCAATAGACCGGTGCTGTCCGAACTCCGAACTGGCAGAGCAGCATCGCAATGTCGAACCGGCCAAAGTGAAAGAGCTTCAACCGCTCGGGATCGCTGAGTAAGGCGCAGAGGTTTGGCGCATCGGACTGGCCCTGCGCGATCTGAACCAGATGCGCGGTCCCGTCCCCCGATGAGAGCTGAACGAGGCAAAGCCTATCTCGGCGCGGCACGAGCCCCATCGTTTCGGTGTCGATCGCGACAACCGGCCCGAGGTCAAGACCGTCCGGAAGATCGCCGTGATGCAATTGGTTTCCCATCTGGCGCTCCGTCTGCCGCCTGAGCCGCCCCCATTCGGCCCGATTGGTCCAAGAAGAGTGTCCGTCTCGTTGCCGGAACTTGGGGGCTGCGCTCAGCCCAGGCCACCGGGCAGCGCCGACGCACGCGGCATACGGACTGCCGGGACGCGCGAAATCGCTACATGCCCGACTTATCGCCCCGAATCCAGACCCATTTTCGGCGATTCGACGCCAGACTCTCAGGGTTTGAGAAGGGACTTCACCGCGACTTGAGGGTCGGCCAAGCGCTCTGCGTCCACCGGCATACCGGTGGCAATAAGCCGTTTGCCCGCCATGAAATCGGCGGGCGCGTTCACAGCATCGACGGCTCGCAGCGCACCGCCTGAAAGATAAAACACGCTGAAGCTTCCCGGTCGGCTGCCTTCCCGGACCACTGCCTTGTCGTGGCCTTCGGAAAGCCCGGCAATCTGCAGTTTGACGTCGTATTGGTCCGACCAAAACCAGGGGACATCAAGCGCGGGTCGCGGCAAGCCCATCAGGGCGGCGGCGACGAGTTTGCCTTGCTCGATCGCATTATGGACGCTTTCAAGCCTTGCTCGTCCGCTTGGGCACAGTGTGAGCGGGCGGTTCGTGCAGTCCCCAGCCGCGAAGATACCATGGGCGCTGGTGTGTCCATCCTCATCGACCACAATTCCGTTGTTGCAGGCGAGGCCCGCCTCTTCCGCGAGTTCCTGGTTTGGCACGATCCCGATCCCGACGATCACCAGGTCGGCCTCCAGCCGTGCGCCATCCTCCATCACGACGGCGGAGACAAAGCCATTCTCGCCCTCAATTGCCGTTGGCCGCCCGCCGGTGCGGATCTCCACGCCGTGCGACGCGTGCAACTCTTGGAAGAATGCCGACATATGCGGCCCGGTCACCCGCGGCAGAACCCGGCTTTCGGCCTCCAAGACGGTAACCTCCAGCCCCACCTGGCGCAGGACCGCCGCCGCTTCGAGACCGATATAGCCCGCCCCGATCACCACTGCGCGTCGGCCGGGCATCGCGAGCGGGCGAAGCCGTTCGATATCGGCGAGGGTGCGGATTTCGCAAACGCCCGCCAGATCCGCTCCCGGTAAATCGAAGCGCGCGGGCCGCGAGCCTGTGGCGATCAAAATGGCCTCGCCTGTCAGAACCGTGCCATCCGAGAGCGTCACGCGTTTTGCGGCTGGGTCCAGCGCCTGTGCTCGCACGCCGAGGTGCAGCGTGACCCTCTGGTCCTCGTACCAAGCGCGGGGTTTGAAGAACATCCGCTCGAGCGGCAGCGCGCCTTTGAAGTAGTCCTTCGAAAGGGGCGGCCTCTGATAAGGCGGCTCGGGCTCGTCGCAAATCAGGCTGATTGGACCGGCAAAGCCCGCATTTCGGAGCGACAGCGCGGTCTGAAAGGCCGCCTGTCCGCCGCCGATCGCAACAAAATGTCCGTTTTCCGTGAGCATGTCCCCTGCCCAATCGCCGCCCGCTTCCCACACGAGAGCGTGACTTAGCGATGCGCGCGCTGGTTTTCCAGATCATGGATCCGCGCGGCGTGTTTTCGCAGAGGGCGTGACCGGCTCATGCGGCTCATCGGTCGGAAAAAATGGAGCATCTCGCGCTCTAAGGTCCGGATGGACCCTCTATCGCCGCGCCGTCCTGCGGACCGGCAAGTCCGGGAACGTCGTCCTTGAGGCCAGTCCCCGTCAGCCCGATCCGAAGCGCTTCTCCGGCAAGCCAGGCGATCTTGGCCGCCGCTTGGTCGTGGCTCAATCCGCCGCTGCCGTGGATGTTGGAGACACAGTTGCGCTCGCTGTCGCGCCGCCCCGGCCGCGGATCGAAGGTCAGATAAGCGCCCAGACTGTCGGCAACCGTCAGGCCAGGGCGCTCCCCAATCAGCATGATCACTAGACGCGCCCCCAACAGCCCGCCGATCTCATCGCCGATCGCCACGCGTCCCTGCCGCACCAAAACAATCGTGTCTGGCCCGCCGTCCGGCATCAAGGGCGCGCAGGCTTGGAGGACCGGGGCAGTATGTGCCTGGACCGCATCCGCCGAAAGCCCGTCCGCGACGATAAATACGACACCGCCCTTGGGCTCGGATGTGAGCCGGTCCGCCTGCCCGGGCCCGAGCCTGCGCCCAAGATCGGGGCGGCGGAGATAGCTTGCCCGGTCCGGTGCTGCGCTTTCGACCAGCAGGGTCGGGCGCGGCGACAGCGCCGCGCTGAGCGTCTCGAAATCCACCGATTGATGCACGGCATCGCGGGCGCGGGCATGGGCGAACTGGAAATCGAGATTGACCTGCGTCGGCAGTGCCGTGCCGGCCCGCCCAAGACCGATCCGCGCCGGGGTCGCCGCGCGCAAAGCTGCCCAGGGGTCTTTGCTAGGCGGTCCGTTCATGCCGCGCCGCCGAGCGCATGTGCCGCTATGAGCCGCTGCGAGGCGTGTTCAACATCCGGCAGGCGCCCTGTCTCTTCCACGAGCCCGACCCCTTCGAGCCATGCCTCGAACTCCGGCGCCGCACGCAGGCCAAAGCTGTTCCGCAGATAGGCAATGTCGTGATAGCTGAGGCTTTGGTAGCTGAGCATGATGTCATCGGCGCCGGGAACCGCGATCAGGAAGGTGCACCCCGCATCGGCCAGCAGCGTCATCAAGACATCCATATCGTTCTGATCGGCCTCGGCATGGTTGGTGTAGCAAACATCGACGCCCATCGGCAGCCCCATCAGCTTGCCGCAGAAATGATCCTCCAACCCGGCGCGGATGATCTGCTTGCCGTCATAGAGATATTCCGGCCCGATAAAGCCCACGACCGTGTTCACGAGAAGCGGCTTGTAGCGGCGGGCGACGGCATAAGCGCGCACTTCCAGCGTCTGCTGGTCCACGCCGTGATGCGCGTCCGCGGAGAGCGCCGAGCCCTGCCCGGTCTCGAAATACATCACGTTTTGCCCCACCGTGCCGCGCTCAAGCGAGAGGCCCGCTGCATAGGCCTCGTCGAGCAGCGCGAGCGTGACACCAAAGCCGTCATTGGCGCCTTCCGTGCCCGCAACCGATTGGAAGACCAAATCGACGGCCGCGCCGCGCTCCATGATTTCGATGGCGTTCGTCACATGGGTGAGCACGCAGGTCTGGGTCGGGATGTCATAGCGGGCGCGCAACTCGTCGAGCATGTCGAGAAGGGCGATGGCGTTGGGGATGTTGTCCGTGGCGGGATTGACCCCGATCACCGCGTCGCCCACGCCCAGGGTCAGTCCGTCGAGAACGCTGGCCGCCACGCCGCGCAGATCGTCGGAGGGGTGGTTGGGTTGGAGGCGGCTGCCCATCCTGCCCGGCAGCCCAAGTGTGTTTCTGAAGGCGCTCGTGACCCGGATCTTCCGGGCGACGGCGATCAGATCGCGGTTGCGCATGAGCTTCGAGACAGCGGCAACCATTTCCGGGGTCAACCCGGGCGCAAGCGCGGTCAGGCGCTCCGATGTGGCCGCATCCGACAAGAGCCATTCGCGAAATCCACCCACGGTCATATGCCGCACCGGTGCGAATGCGCTTGCGTCGTGGCCATCGCAGATGAGCCGCGTCACCTCGTCGTCCTCGTAGGGGATGACCAGATCTTCGAGAAAGACCGTCAGCGGCAGGTCGGCCAGGATGCTCTGGGCCGCGACGCGCGAGACCTCGGTCGGGGCCGCGATCCCGGCCAACTCGTCACCGGACCGCTGCGGCGTAGCGGCGGCCAGCGTTTCGCGCAGCGTCTCGAATGTAAATCGCTCGCCGCCGATCGTGGTTCGGTAAGAGCCCATGGGTCACGCCTCGAAAACTCAGTTACATCCCGTCCCTATGGGATCGCACCAGAGCCTCCTGGGTCAAGGATGAGCTTTGCGCGTGCCGAACGCAGACCCGCGCGTGCCGGCGTTGGACGCGGATAAGGTTCCTAAAATGCGATTATCAAAAAACCGCGCGGAGGAAACTCGATCCTTGACGAGCAAGCCAGCAGCCGTTCAACATTTGCGTCAATAGTATGGGTTTTCAGCGCGCGAAGTTTGGGCTGTTCTTCCCATTACTCATAAAAAGGCTAAAATACTGGGAAGATCTTATGCTCCGAAAACTTGCTCTTATCCTCGCGGCAACTGCATGCATCCCGGCCATGGGGGGCGCTGCCACCTATGCGGAACTCCAGGCCGAGCGGCCTGATCTTTTCGACCCAGTAACTGGGTTTCGAATCGCTCAGGAGCGCGCCCCTTCGCCCGACGATGTGCCGGCCCCGATAGAGATCGTGTCCGCGACCGAAGCGAAAGAGCTCATTGACCAAGGCGCTGTGGCCATCGATGTCGTTGGCGCCGCCTATGCTCGGATTGATGAAGACACCGGCGAATGGGTGATCGAGAAGGTTCGCGAGAGCTTACCCGGCGCCGTCTGGCTTCCCGAAACCGGGCGCGGGAATGTAAAGCCCGAGATCGAGACCTACCTGTCCGACAGTCTCAACCAGATGACAACGGGCGATCTGGGCCGCGAGATTGTTGTCTTCTGCAAGGCCGATTGCTGGCACAGCTGGAACGCGGCGCAGCGCATCGCGGATCTGGGCTATAGCAATGTCTTTTGGTTCAAAAACGGCACGGATGGCTGGAAAGACATCGACGGGCCTGTCAGCGTCGTGACCCCGCTGCCACTACGTGTTGAATAGCGCGTCGTTAGAGCCGCGTGAGATAAGGCTCTCATGAATTCCGTAGAAACATAAAGAGATAAGACGTGAGCGACAGACCCGGTTCTGCCGGGTCTGGAAAACGCCCTAGTTGGCGCGCGGGAGCTCTTCCCGTTCGAACTTCGGAAACAGATGCGTGACGGACCGGCGGAATTCGCCGGGCTGGACATCCATTTCCGCATATTCCGGCGGCAAGCTGATCTCCATCGCCTCAATGATGTCCAAGCCCTGCAGCACGGCCCCACGCAGCGTGTCCTCAAGCCAAAAGAGGTAGTCACGGGTCTGCCGGATTGAGGCGCCGGAGGGATCGAGCGGCCCATGTCCGGGAATGATCTGCGATGCGTTGAGGCCCTCCAATGTATCGAGCGCGGCATGCCAGCGGGGAAGGTCGGCGTCGGGTGTCGTCGGCGCCCGATCGAGAAAGGCAATGTCGCCCGCGATGAGCGTCCCGGTCGTGCTGTCGACAAGGGCGAGGTCCGCGGCGGTATGGCCGCCGAGTTCCAGAACCGAAAGGCGGCGCCCATCGATCAACGCTTCACCGCCCTGGACCAACCTGTTGGGCCGAACGACATCCGTGCCGCGCATCCAGTCGCCAAGCATCCGATACATGTTGTCCGCTAGCGCATCGCCGTCCCGGTCAATGATCGAGACGGTCGGTTCGAGGGAGTAGATCGGCTTAGACGCGAAGGTCTGGTTCCCGAAGAGATGGTCGGGATGATAATGCGTGTTGAAAACCGCCGACACACCGCGCGGGTCGATCTGCCGAATGGCGAGGTCGATGGCCTCGCCGTAGCGAACAGACGGTCCGGTATCGACCAGAATGATGCCGGTTTCGCCCTGGAGCAGCGCGATATTGACGATGGCGCCGCCATTTTCCTTGCTGAAGTATTCGGCCGCGCCTTCCAGCATCCAGACACCATCGCCGACCGGGGCGAACGCGATGTCATAGGCATGTCGAGCCTCAGCCCAGGTGCGTGGCGCGAAAGCACCCGCACCGAGCAGGCCGAGAAACGCACGTCTGGTCGTCATTAGTGGGTCACGGTATCCGAGGACAGGAGGCCTTCGAACGTATTGCCGTTGTTGTCGCGGCCGCTGACCGTCATCGAAACCGGCATCGTGCCGTCCTCGAAGTAGAGCGAGAAGGCCGGATCTTCGCTGACCGGTTCATGCAGCTCAATCCGCGCAAGGCGTTCGCCATCGGGATCTTCGAAATCGAGGTGCTGAACAATGAAAACGGGGATGTTGTTGGCCAGCCCGGTATCCATCGGATGGTCGATCACGACGCGCGCCCGCGAGCTTGCTGCCCAGATCTTGCCGTGGATCTCGCCGAGCTTCTCTTCCCAGTCGGCGTCGGCATAGGCTTGTGCTGGGACAGAACAGCCACCACCGGCCGCATCAACGTAAGTTGATCCGATATGCCAGCGCCCGTCCTTCGTCTGCACGCTGGCGCGGATCGCCGTCGCCTGGTCGATCTTAAAGCGAAGCGCGATCTTGGGCTCGGAGTGCTCGGGATAATAGGTCAGAATCTGCGGAAAGGGGCCATAATCTGCCGATACGATAATACGCGCGACGTCATCGATGGCTGTGGCATCGACCAGAAGAGGGACACTGCTGCTGTCATCCGCCGATACCGGCGCGCTGAGTTTGATGCGGCTATCGAATTGAATATCCGCTGGATCTTCAAGCAGTTCGACTTGCAGATAATCCCACATTCCCGACCGCATCGGATCTTCCAGAGGGGTCTGTGGACCCTCAAGGGCCATTGCACCCTGCGCCCAGAAGAGTGTCGCCAAAACAGATAGAGATCGCACGAGCATATTTCTGACCCTCATCGCCTTGACAAAGGTTACATCAAAACTAGGCGCTCGTCTGTGGTCGTATAGTCGTAGATCTCCTCACAAATTTATGCATAAGGGGCTCTGCATCCGACTTTTGTCGAATAGACCATTGGATTGATCGACATGAGGACGGATCAAACGCTAGCCCTTCGCACGAAAAAGCGAGTTTTTGCGGGAAATCCCGTGACGCAGCTTGTCCCCGGACTAGGTTCGGATGCGTGAAGCCAGCTACCGGGTAATTTTCCTATCGGGAGGACACCATGCTCATCAATCGCCGCACCGTTATCGCAACCGGTGCATTGTTTCTCGCAGCCCGCGGTGCTTTCGCCTCTGACGGATCCCACGTTGTCGAAATGCTCAACGTCGATCCGGAGAATCGCAGACTGCGCAACATCTTCCTTCCTCGCATCGTGACGGTCCAACCGGGCGAGACGATTCTCTTCCAGTCGACCAATCCTGGTCACAACACCCAGGCGATCGAGGAAATGATCCCCGGGGGCACGGAAGCTTGGAACAGCAAGATCGGCCAAGACTTCGAGCTGACGCTGGATCAGCCGGGCTTCTACGGCTACAAATGCACCCCGCATGTCGCCATTGGCATGGTCGGGCTGATCATCGTCCAAGGGGACGGTATGATGGACAACATGGAGGCGGCGCGCGCGGTGAACCATCGCGGCAGAGCCAAGATGGCGTTCGAGGAAATCTGGGCCGAAGTGGACGAGCAAGGCCTCGCCTCCTGATCGGGCTTGGCTGAGAGCCGCGTGCCGTTCGGCAGGCGGCCAGGTAGAGCGCATTACCACGAAAGTCGCGGCCTCGGTCTGGGGCCGCTTCGATAAAGTGGCCTTATGCGCTCCAACCCAATTCCATTCCTGATATCCCTCGCGGCCCTTGTTCTCATCTGGGTTTGGGCCGCCTACGCGACGGACGATCCGTCCATCCTGCCCTTGCCCTGGAATGTCCTGGGCTTGATGTATTCCGAGGCGGTGACCGGACCGCTCTTCGGTCACATGGCAGCAACACTCCTGCGGGTCGCTGCGGCATTCAGCATAGCGATGGCCATTGGTTTGGCGCTTGGCCTTTGGCTCGGGCGCTCTCATCTTGCCAACCAATGGTTCGGGCCCTGGGTCGTTGTGTTCCTGAACATTCCGGCCCTGGTCGTGATCGTCCTCTGCTATCTGTGGATCGGGCTCAACGAAGTGGCCGCGATCGTGGCCGTCGCAGTCAACAAAACCGCCATGGTGACCGTGACCATGCGGGAGGGTGCGGCGGCTTTGGATCGTCCGCTCGCTGATCTGAGCCGGGCTTTCCGCCTCAGCCGATGGTCCGAGCTGCGCCATGTTATCCTGCCGCAGCTCTACCCGTATGTTTTTTCGTCGATGCGAAACGGCATCGCAGTGATCTGGAAGATCGTTCTGGTCGTCGAATTCCTGGGGCGGCCCAATGGCGTGGGTTTCCAAATCCACCTTTACTTTCAGCTCTTCGAAACCGGCTATGTCCTTGCTTATGCCTTCAGCTTCGTGGCTCTGATGCTGCTCGTCGAGTATGCGCTCTTCGCGCCATGGGAGCGGCGGGCCAATGCGTGGCGCGCCCAGCCGGTCTGACCACGTCAGCGCGTAGGCAAAGCCGTCCGCCTACCGGCAGGCGACGCTCATCGCCCGGCGTAATTCATTCGCGTCCAGCGGTTTGCGGAAGAGCGGCAGCCCGAGGCGGGCGCAGCGCTCGGTCAGCTCCGGATCGCGGGCCGCGGAGATCACGAAGGCCGGCACCTTGCCGCAGAGCGAGACGAGGTTCTCGTAAAGATCGAGGCCGGTCACGCCGCCGCCCAATTGGTAATCGAGAAGGATAATATCCGGGGCGAGGGCGATGGCGTTGAGGATATCGATGGCCTCTTCGCCGTTCGATGCGTGCACGACATGGGTGCCCCAGGCTTCAAACTTCAGCGTAATCGCGTTGGCGAGGGCAGCATCGTTCTCGACAAGCAGGATGAGTTTTCCGGAAAGGCCGTCCTCGGGATAGATCGCCTCATCCGCGATCACCGGAGTCGAGGGCCCCTCGCGGAATTGGGGCAGCGTCACCGAAAAGCTGGACCCTTTCCCGAGTTCGCTTTCAAGCTTCAATCCGTGTTGGAGCGAAGCGCAGGCGCGTTCGACAATCGCCAATCCCAAGCCAAGTCCGTTTGACCCGCTTCGCGCCTTGTCGACCTGCGCGAACTCTTTGAAGACCCGCTTCTGGTCCTCCTCTTTGATCCCCCGTCCTGTGTCGTGGACTTGTATCGTGATGGTGCCGTCGCCGTGGCGCCGCACGCCAACCAGGATACGCCCGCTTTCGGTGTAGCGGATTGCATTGGTCATGAGGTTTTGGATGATCCGTCGGAGAAAGACCGGATCGGAGACCACCGAAACCGAAGAGGGCATCACTCGAAGCAAAAGCCCCTTCTTCTCCGCTTCCGGCGCGAGTTCTGTGGCTAGCGAGGAGAGAACCGATTGGATCGGAAAGGCTTGGATGTCGAACACCGCCTTTCCGGCATCGAGCTTGGAGATGTCGAGAAGCGCTTCGATGATCTCCTCAACGCTTGTCAGTGCCCCGCGGGCCTTCTCGACGATTTGAAGCGCGCGCTGGTCGATCTCCGTATCGGGCAGCGAGGCAAGGAACAGCTTTGCGGCGGAGAGCGGCTGAAGCAGGTCATGGCTCGCTGCCGCCACGAACCGGTTTTTCGATTCGTTGGCGCGCTTGGCCTCGTGCAGGGCGGCGCCGAGTTCTTCGGTGCGCTCCGTCACACGCTTCTCCAACGTCCGGTTCATGTCCCGGAGTGCGGCGGAGGTGCGCTTTTCTTCCGTCACATCGGTAAAGGAGATCACGAATCCCCGATCGGGCATTTCCTGCGCGAAGATCGAGAAGGTCCTCTCGTCGCGATCGGTCAACTCGAAAGTCACCAGTCGGCGCGATCCCTTTTGCCGCGACCAGTCGAGAAAGTCTTTCCGACCGGTCAGCTCAACAAAGCGCATTCGTCCGCGCATCAGATCGAGAATATCGTCGAAACTCGTTCCCACCCGCGCGTCGACGAGAGGGAGTTCGATCATCTGTTCGAGCTTGCGGTTCCACCCGACAAGATGCGCCGCGGCATCGAAGATGCAGACACCCTGTGCCAAATGGTCCAGCGTGGCGCGGAGGATCTTTGCTTGGTTGTTGAGAAGCTGCGCCCTTTCCCGGCGCTGCTCGTGCATGATGTCCGTGACATCCGTCTGCAGGATAACCGTGCCGCCTTCGCGGGTGCGGTGTTCGCTCACCTGCATCCAGCGGTCGCCCGAAAGCGCGATATTGAAGACGACCCGCTCGTCCCGGTGCCGCCGCATCCGCCGCTCGACCCATTTCGACGGCGTCATCCCCTTCGGAAACGCCAAGCACATGGAGCAGCTGACGATGCGCACATAGTCTGAAAAGGGCAGGCCCGGGGCCAGATGCGCGGCAACATCATGCATCTGCTGGCAAAACCGGCTGTTGTAGAGCACAAGCCGCTCGTCGCGGTCGAAGAGCCCAAACCCCTCGCTCACGCTCTCGATCGCCTCATTGAGGTTGGAGCGCGCCCGCTCGATTTCCGTATTGGCGAGTGCCAGTTGCGCGTTGCTCTCATTGAGCATCGCGAGCGCCCGTTCGAGATCTTCCGTCCGTTCGCGGACCTGGGCCTCCAACAGCGCGGCCCGCTCGAACTGGCTGTAGGCATTGCCAAGCTCACCTGGCGCCTGCTCAACCCGCCGCATCAGCGCCGCGCAGATATCCAAGAGCTTGTCGCGCTGGCGCTCGAGCGGATCGGCCGGATTAAGCAGTCCGTCCATTGCCCGCGCCATTTGCCGGGGGAGGGAAAATGGCCACCCCGGTCATTGTATGGTTAACATGCAGGGTGCCGATTTGCTCGCCATAGGTCGAAAAGCCAGCGATATTGTGTTTCTGGAGCACCTGGTTGACGAGATGGTGCTTCTGGGATCGCTCCGCTTCGATCCGGCGCAAGACACAATCACACGCGAGAATGTCCGTCGTATCATGGCCGTTCACGATCTCCGCAAGGTCGTGATCGAGCTTCTCGACCATATCCTCAGCATAAGCGAGGGTGAGCACCATCCCCTCGTCGATCGCCGAGAAAAACTCCAGATGCCCTTCCTTGGTGACGCGCTGGATGGCGCGCACATGGTATTCGTCCCCCAATCGCACAATGATCGGATGCCCGGCAAATATGAGTTCATCCAATTGCATCGGGTCCTTGCCGATCAGGCGGGCATATTCTTCCGCTGCGGGTTCGGCATTGATTTTTTTCACGATGCGGCGGGGTGGATCGGCCTCGGTCACGACCATGCGCGTCGGCGTCGGCTTCATATGATTGATCGAGAACACCCGCGTCTCGCAATTCGTCGCAACGAATGTCACGGTGGCCGCGTTCTCGTAAACCTCTCCACCGAGGGACACAAAGGCGGAGGAGAACCGCAAGCTATCGCCTGCCGAACCGCCGAAAAGCGGAAAACCAGCGAGGCCCGGGGTAATCGCATTCACAAGCGCATCTTCCCGCTTCGACATTCCGTCAACCATCAGGAAGCTGAAGCCGCTGCGCTTGTCGGGGTTGGCCGAGCGGAGTGCGATCCGGTCGCGGATCAAAGTGTCGACGACCAGCCGCAGATCCGCGCCTGTCAGATCCTCGATCAGCACCGTCTTCGCGGCAAAGTAGCGCCTCGGAAGGCCCACCAGCACAACATGATCGGTGACATAACCCGATCGCCCGATCTCTCCTGCGCTGGTGCATCCCGACACGGTGCAGGAAAATGTCTCCGCGAGCTCGCGCATAAATCCGGCGAAATCCACCTTTGGCGTGGCGAAAACAAACAGATGCGCAAGATCTTCGTCTTTGAATGCTTTTCGGATCGCATCGTGAAGATGCGGCTCACGGGCGCAAACCTCAAACGACACCAATGCTCTCTTCGCCTGACCGACGGGCGGGGTGCCGCCCGGTCGCAGCATTCGTGTCATTGCCCAACATCCTCCCAGAGGAGGAGGTTAGCCTTGAATCATTGTATCAGGCAATATGGAACTGAATTTGGCCTCTTTGGCGACCAAAACCGCCTGGGTGCGGTTCTGAACCCGCAGTTTGCGCATGATCGCCGTCACATGCGCCTTCACCGTGGCTTCCGCGATGCTCAGCTCGTAGGCGATCTGCTTGTTCAGCAATCCGTTGCAGATCAATTCCAGAATGCGGGCCTGTTGCGGCGTCAGGGAGGAGACGGCCTTCAGTGCTTCGCTCTGGCGCGTGGGCAATTCGGTCGGAATGAAGCTGTCCGGGACGAAGACCCGCCCCTTGGATAGCGTGTCGAGCGCGGCCTTGAACGTGCTGCGCGGAGAGTGCTTGGGCACATAGCCCGCCGCGCCCAGCTTGAGCGCTGCGGTGACGTTCTTGTTGTCGGCAAGAGAACTGACAACAATCACGGGATGCGGCGCGATGACAGAGACGATACGGGCCAGACCGTCCAGTCCTGTCACATCGGGCATGTTGAGATCGAGCACGACCAAGGACGGCTTGCCGTGTTTCTCAAGGGTCTCCAGAGCATCAGTGAGGCAATTTGCCGTTCGGATTTCGTCGAAATCGCAAATTGAGCGCAGTGTCAGTTCCAGCGCGTCGCAGAACATCGGGTGATCATCGACGACGAGCGCCCAGCCTTCCGTGACCAGCCCAACGCCTGTGCCTTCTAAGAGTTCAACGGCCTGTGTCATGTCGTCACGCTAGCACCAAACAGGAGTCCCGTATCTACGCCTAAGGTCGCATGGTAAAGAAAAAGGGCGCGCCAGGAATTGGCGCGCCCGCTGGACTTAAGTCTCGGAAGTAAGGCTTATTCGACCGAGGCAAGTTGCTCTGGCAGCCGGAAGGTCCAGAGCATTCCGCCCTGATTGAGGTAGTTCACCTTCTTGGCCACTTCGCCGCCCCAGAGCGGAACCGCGCCGCCCCAGCCGGAGATGATCGAGACATATTGCTCGCCATCTTGCTCCCAGGTGATCGGCTGACCGACGATGCCCGAGCCGGTCTGGAAGCTCCAAAGCTTCTCGCCGGTTTCGTCGTCGAGTGCGATGAATTCACCCTCGGGCGTGCCGAAGAACACAAGGCCGCCCGCCGTGGTCATCACGCCACTCCAGAGGGGCGCGTCGTTTTGGTATTCCCAAACCCACTCGCCAGTATCGGGGTTGATCGCCTTCAGCGAGCCGATGTGGTCGGAATAGTTGGGTTTGATGGTGAAGCCCGATCCCAGATAGGCCGCGCCCTTCTTATAGGTCACCGGCTCGTTCCAGTAATCCATGCCCCACTCGTTCGACGGCACATAGAAGTTGCCCGTGCGCTGCGAGAAGGCCATCGGCATCCAGTTCTTGCCGCCGAGGAACGAGGGCGATGCGAACACCACTTCCCCTTTGCCCCCATCTGCCGCCAGCGCGGGGTTGCCCGGGCGATTCGCTTCGTTGAAGATCGGCCGACCGGTCTCGTCGATGCCTTCCGCCCAGGTGATGTCCTTCACGAACGGCGTCGCGGATACGAATGCGCCGTCTTCACGGTTGAGCACGTAGAAATAGCCGTTCCGGTCGGCCGTCGCGTAGCGCATATTGCCGTCCCGGTCGGTGTAGGACACGACCTCATTGACGCCGTCATAGTCCCAGCCCTCGCGCGGTGTGGTCTGGTAATGCCACTTGATTTCGCCGGTGGCCGGATCGAGACCAATACGGCTGGCGGCATAGAGGTTATCCCCTGCGCCATTCGCGTCGGGGTCCCCCGCGCCGCGCAGCCAGGAATTCCAAGGGGCAGGGTTTCCAGCGCCGAAGACCAGCGTGTCGGTGTCGGCGTCGTAAGAGCCGCCCATCCAGGTGGCGCCGCCACCTGTCTGCCACATGTCACCGGGCCAGGTCGCATTGAGCGTGCCGGTCATTGTAGACGGCTCGCCGTTCAGCGTTCCCATATGGCCTTCGATCACCGGGCGTTCCCAGATCAGGTCGCCGTTTTCAGCGTCGCGGGCCTGCACCGCGCCGACAATGCCGAATTCACCGCCGGAATTGCCGGTGATGACCATTCCGTCGACGATCAGCGGAGCCGCCGTGTAGCTATAGCCTGCTTTATAGTCCTCGATCTTCTTGCGCCAGACGACGTCGCCGGTCTTGGCGTCGAGCGCGACAACCCGAGCGTCGAGCGTGCCGAAGTAAACCTTGTCATTGTAGATGGCGGCGCCGCGGTTCACCACGTCACAGCAGGGCAGAATGCCTTCGGGAAGACGGGCATCGTATTGCCAGATTTCCGCGCCGGTCGCGATGTCGATGGCATACATCCGGGAATAGGACCCGGTGATATACATCACGCCGTCATGGACGAGGGGCTGGGTCTCCTGGCCACGCTGCTTCTCGCCACCGAGCGAGAACGCCCAAGCCGGGACGAGATTGGCAACATTGTCCTTGTTCAGGATTTCGAGCGGCGAGTAGCGCTGAAGATGGCGCCCCATCCCATTGGTCAGGACGTCGCCGGTGCTCGCCTGATCGTTTGCCAAATCTTCCTCGGTCACACCCTGGGCGTGGACCGCCGTCGTGGCGAGGAAACTCGCGACAATGGCTGCTACAAATCGGTTCATCTGGACCCTCCCTGAAACCGTCTTTGCCGCAGGTACGCACATCCCGCGGATTCCGGCCCGTATTATCGGAGATTTAGACCATCACGCGACATAGGCCTTTGGTCGTAAGACTGTGATGATCTTGCGGAAAAAAGCTGCAAGATAGACAAGACAAACCCGTGTTGTCCCAAGAGGGCACAATGCTCGCACGCCTCTGCCTCGTTCTGCTCGTGCTCGCCGGTCCCGTCGTCGGTCAGGCCTATGATGTCGTCTTGAAGGACGGATCGGGCAACCCGATTCCCATCGCTGTCCTGACAGTTGCCCCGGACGGATCCTATAGCTTGGTGCAACAAGAGGGCGCCTTCACCGATCATTTCCTGTCGATGCGCCCGTTCGAATGCCTGGAAGGTCCGCAGAAACACTGGTGCCATGTGCCCTATCCCTACGAAAACCGCCGCAACATCAGCGAGGATTTCGTCGATCTCGAATACGACTTCCTCTTCATTTGGAAAGGCGCGACGGATTACGGGATCGATAGCTGGAATGGGGTCTACTACCGGCTCGAACAGAACGGAGATCACCTCGTCGGCACCCTTCATGAAATCGACATGGGACTGCTTGCTGTGCCGCCCGAAACGGGCGATCTTCGCCCGATATCGCATGACGACCTTCACGAGGCCGAACCGGACAGTCATTGGCTGCCCATGCTCGTCGTAGAACCGCGCAATTGACGCGAAGATCCTGTTTCGGAACGCCCGCGATTACCATAAATTCCCAAGAAAATTCGGGAGAATAGACATGTCGATCCTGCAAAGAGTAGCCCTTTCTGCTGCTGCCCTTGCCCTCACAGCCGCCGCGGCTTTGGCGGAGACGCCGGTGCTGCGCGCGCAAGTGCTCAAGTTCGGCACAGTCAATTGGGAGCTCGACGTCATCAAGCATCACGGGCTCGACGCAGCCAATGGCTTCGATCTTGAAGTGCAGGGCGTCGCGAACGGCGCGGCGGCGAAGGTCGCGTTTCAGGGCGGCGCGACGGATGTGATCGTCTCCGACTGGCTCTGGGTCGCGCGCCAGCGTGCCGCCGGGAAGGACTATGTGTTCATTCCTTACTCCAAATCGGTGGGCGGCGTGATGGTGCCGGAAGACAGCCAGGCCCGCAGCCTCGCTGATCTCGCTGGCGGTCGGATCGGGATCGCGGGCGGGCCGCTGGATAAGTCCTGGCTCATCCTCCAGGCCTATGCCGCAGAGCAAGGCGTGGATCTCTCAGACGCAACCGAACAGGTTTTCGGAGCGCCGCCTCTCATCTTCAAGACCGCGCTCCAAGGCGATCTGGAGGGGGCAATCAATTACTGGCACTTTGGCGCGAAGATGGAAGCAGCAGGCATGCGCAAGCTGATCGATGTCTCCATGGCCGCTGAGGCGCTGGGCCTCGATCCGGAGACGCCGCTTCTGGGCTACGTCGTGCATGGCGAAACGTTGCGCACATCGCCCGAACTGGTGAGTGGTCTCGCTGCGGCCTCGCGCTCCGCAAAGGAGATCCTCGCCGAGAACGATCAGGAATGGGACCGAATTCGCGAGCGCATGAATGCAAAGTCCGACGCTGAGTTCGAGGCCCTCAAGGCCGGGTTCCGCGCGGGCATCCCCTCGGACGCGCCAATCGACGAAGCCGCAGCGGAAAAGATGCTGCGGTTCATGGGGCATATCGGCGGTCCGGAACTGGTCGGGGAGGCGACGGAACTGCCGCCCGGCACCTTCTTCGTTCCATCGAGCTAGGCCTCGCTTGGGCGTCGTGGAGCGAACCGTCGCGGTCGCGCGCCCCGGTGCGCAGGTCGTCGATCTGGATCTCGCATCGGTCGAGGTCGGGGGCGCGCCTGTCCTTGGCCAGATCCGACTGTTGCTCCATGCGGGCGAATGCCTCGCTATTCTGGGTCCGTCTGGGATCGGCAAGACCACCCTTTTGCGTGTGATCGCTGGGTTGGAGCCCGGCATCACAGGGCGCCGCAACGTGACGGCGGCCTCGGCCATGGTATTCCAGGAGCCTACGCTCTTGCCGTGGCGGTCTGCCCGCGAAAACGTCACGATCCTGAGCGGCTGCGCACCGGAGGATGCGAAAGCGACACTTTCCGAAGTCGGGCTGGCCGATAAAGAAGACCTTTTCCCGCATCAGCTTTCCCTCGGCCAGCAACGGCGGCTTTCGCTCGCCCGCGCCATCGCGACCAAACCGGATTTGTTGCTTCTCGACGAGCCGTTTGTTTCGCTCGACCATGATCTCGTTGAAGATATGCTTGCTCTTTTTGCGGCGCTTTTTGTCCGCCGCAACCTCGCCGCGATCCTTGTCACGCATGACGAGGCGGAAGCGCAGGCGCTGGCAACCCGCATCCTCAGCCTCGGCGGCAAGCCAGCCGAGATCCTCGGCGAGCGGCACAACGTGCCCCGGCCCCGGCTCCGTTGAAGTTCAGCCGGTCTTTCGGATCATGCCCCGCGCGGGATCGTAGCCCCAAAGTGCGGCTGCCCCAAACGCCACTGTCGCGAGCAGTGTCCAGCCGAGCGCGGCCAGATTGAGTTCGGCATAGAGCGCGAAGCGGATCAGCTCGACCGCATGGGTGAAAGGATTTGCCGCACAGATGTCGTGCAAGAGCCGTGAGCTCTCCGCCATCTTCCACAGCGGGTAGAGCGCGGAGGAGAGGAAAAACATCGGGAAAATGACGAAGTTCATCACGCCGGCGAAGTTCTCAAGCTGTCGGATCAACGAAGACAGCGCGAGCCCAAGCGTGCCCAGCATCAGCCCCGCAACCAACAATGCGGGCAAGACGGTGACGAAGCCCAAATTGGGTGGATTGAACCCAAAGAGCGTCGCGATGAAGAGAAACGCATAGACCTGGAGGATCGAGATCAGCGTCGAGCCGATGAGTTTGCAGGCGAGGAGCCACCAGCGCGGCAAGGGCGAGGTCAGAAGCAGCCGCATCGAGCCCATCTCGCGGTCATAGACGAGGCTCAGAGACGATTGCATCCCGTTGAAGAGCAGCACCATGCCGCAAAGCCCGGGCACGATATAGGTCTCGTAAGTGATATAGGTCTGATAGGGTGGCGTGATCGAGAGCCCAAGTGCGGCGCGAAATCCGGCTGCGAACACCAAGAGCCACACGAGCGGTCGCACGAGCGCAGAGACAAACCGCTCCCGCTGATGCACGAAGCGAAGCGCCTCACGCATCGAAATGGCAACGAGCGACGGCCACCATTTCATGCCGCAGCCCCCGTCGCTTCCAGGAAATACTGCTTCAAGGGTGTCTCGCCCGTCACATCCGCAACGCTTCCGTCCGCCAAGAGCCGCCCGCGATGGAGGATCAACAGCCGATCATTATCCCCGATCTCGTCGGTGAGGTGTGTGGCCCATAACACCGTCATACCGTCCTCGGCGAGGGTGTGGACATGGGCGGTGATGGCCTCGCGCGAGGCCGCATCGAGCCCGACTGTCGGCTCATCGAGAAGGAGGACGCGCGGGCCATGCAGCAGCGCGCGCGCGAGTTCGGTCCGCCGCCGATGGCCGCCATTGAGCTTGCGCACCTTCTCGCCCGCCCGCTCGCCCATATCGAGCCGGTCCAGTGCTGCGGCAATCCGTGAGCGTGCCGATCTGCCGGAGAGCCCATGCAGCGCGGCGAAATAGGTGAGGTTCTGCGCCACCGTGAGGTCGAGATCGAGCGTGGGTTGCTGAAAAACGATGCCGAGCTGGGCCAAGGCCCGGCGCGGTTGGGTGCGCAGTTTGAAGCCTGCGATCTCAATATGCCCGCCCGGCGCGGTGATGAGCCGGGTGAGCAATGAGAAGAGGGTGCTCTTGCCCGCCCCGTTGGGGCCGAGCAAGGCGGTGAACCCAGGACGGATCGCAAGGTTCAGATCCGAAAGTGCTGCCCTGCCGCCGCCATAGGTGAACGACAGATCCGCAACTGTGAGCGTCACTCGATGGTGATCTCGACGCGCTGCGTCTCGCCGGTCGATCCAGGCACCTTCAGGTAGTAGGAGCCCGGCTTGATCGCGAGGAAGCCGATTTCCATCTCGCCAGCCTCGTCGAACTCGACCGAATCGATGCCAAGCGGCCGGATTTCCAGGCCTTCGACCACGATTTCATCGATCCAGATCGCCCGGAAGAATTCCGGCCCGACCAGCGCAAGCTCCTGGCTGCCGTCGCCTTGGATCTCGAACTCGTAATAGGTGCCCGACTTCAGTTGCCAGGGCGCTGAGGTCAGTGGGATGCCTGCGCCCAACTGGATCGGCTCGAGGTCTTCCTTATTGGAGGCCGAAAGGATGCCCGCGAGGCCGAAGCCGTTGTCGTCGTCGTCATCATCGTCTTGGGCGATGGCAGGCGAAGTCGCCAGGAGCGCCATTGTGGCGATGGCTGCGAGAGTACGGAACATGTTTCCTCCAGTCTTTTGGGTATCGTCAGAAGCGGGGTTAGCTGGTCGGCCGATAGGCGGCGCCCCATGGGAACCGCCCGACCTTGATCGTCTTGATCGCTTCGCGTTCCGCTACATCGATCACAGTCACATCACCGGAGACACCGTTGGTCGTGAAAAGAAGCGACCGGTCGCCGTTGAAATCCATATGCCAGACCCGGCGGCCGACCAGGATGTAATCCTCGACCTCATAGGTCTCGGCATTGACTACGGCGACATGGTTCGATGGCCCCAGCGCCACGAAGGCATGGGTGTCGCCCGCGGTCATCTCAAAGCCCACGGGCTGCACCCGGTCGGGATGAACGCCGTCGACCTCGAAATCGATCTTGGCAATCTCGGCTTGGGTTTCCACGTCAAACACAGTGATCGTGCCGCCGATCTCGGAGGAGACCCAAAGCTCGGTGCCGTCCTTGATGAATTCCGCATGGCGCGGGCGGCTGTCCACGAGCGTGTTGGCGAACAGCTCCTGCTTTTCCGTGTCGATCCAATGCGCCATGTTTGTCGTTTCGGAGGTGGTGATCGCGATGGAGCCGTCCGGGCTCACCGCCATCCCCTCGGGCTCGATGCCCACATCGATCTGGGCGACGACCGCGCGGGTCTCGGTATCGACGACTGTGGTGATCGCGTCGTCCTCGTTGGCGATATAGAGGTGGCGGTTGTCGGGGTGCAGGACGAATTGCTCAGGATCCTCGCCAGAGGGCAGCTCGTGCAGGACCTGGCCGGTATCGGGATCGATCACCTGCACCGTGTCGCTGTCGGACGCGCACACATAGAGCACCGAGTAATCCTTGGCGAACGTGATGCCACGGGGCCGCTCGCCCACATCGATCGTCCGGACTACTTCCAGGGTCTCGATATCGATCACGCTGATCGTGTCGTCCTTCTCGTTGGACACCCAGATCTCGTCGGCCATCGCCGGTCCGCAGGCGAAGATGAGGGCAAGGGCAGTTGTGCGTAGCATTGTCTCAAACTCCGGGCTGTTTCAATTAAAGGCCGTGCAGGCGGTCTCGGCGGCATCGATGCCGAGCGTATCCAGTTCAGTGCGCTCGTGCAGGAAACCCTCCAGGGGCGCATTCGCCACAAGCGCGCGGGGATGCACCAGCGGGATCGGCTGGCGCAGCTGCCCGTTCCAGGTCCGGAACGTCAGCGGCCGGCCCTTGAAGCCCGCCAATTCGAAATCCTCGCCTAATATATAGTCGCGCAGTGTCGGCACATCGGCGGCCTTCGTGCGGGTCACCGCCTCGCCGATCACCCGCATGGCTGCCCAAGCGCCGTAATCGCGAGGCGCCATGGAGCGTTCATGCGCATCCTCGAAGCGCGATTGAAGCTGCGCCGCGCCCCATTGCTCCACAACCGGCGCCCAAGCTTCCGCAGAGAGCCCCTCCGATCCGATGACCGGGCGCGGCTCCCACGTATTGTAAAGGACATACCGTCCGAAATCGTGCGTCTCGTCTGCGATAATGAGCGCGTCGTAATCGCCGAAGTCCTGGGTGAAGAGCGGCACTTCCTGCGCGGCATTCCGGCGCATATCCGCGTCGAACCGCCAGTCCTTGCGCCCATCGAGGCTGAGGCCGAACTTGGTCAGCGAGTTTTCCATCGCCTCTGCAAAGGCCAGATCCTCGGGATAGGCCCCGGCGATCATCACCAGATCATCCCAGCGTTTCAGCACCAGAAGCTGCGCCAAGGCATCGGTGCGCATCGAAACCGAGGGCAGGGTATGGAGCATGTTGGCGCGGCAATCGGCGTTGCGGAGCTCCGCCGCAGGTGAGCCGGAGTTGAAGATGAGCGCGCCTTGCGCTTCCTCCATATCCGCGATCGCTAGAACCGATTCGGTCGGCGCGTCGACGATGAGGTAGGAGGTCTCCGCCAGGATGTCGCGGGCCGCTTCGCGCGGGTCTTCGCCAAGCGGCACGAGATGTTCGGTCAGGGTCCAGTTCTGTCCCAGAAACCGCCCCGTCGTCTCGTTGTCCTCGAGCCCGGTCAACGCACCTGCGAGACCGAGATTCTCGGGAATCGGATCGAGATTCGAAAGCGTCGGCGGCAACTCTTCCTCGACCTTGATATAGGCGACCGAGACATCTTGCGCCGTCGCGGAGCCCGCCCAGACGGCGAGCAAAAACGCGCACATTTTCCGTGACATGGTTCTCTCCCTGTGCGCGGAGAAAACCAAATGACGCTTGGGACTTAAAGCCGACTTTAGTCGTATCGGCGCCCCCAACTAACGTCGAATTCTCGCCCACCGCGCAATCCGGTATCAAAAAGCCAGGCAATAATTACCCGGAGGATGTGGGATGTCGAAATTCGCAGGGATTGTGATTGGCGCGGCCTGTGCGCTCGCACTCGCGCAGATGGCAAGTGGCCACGGAGATGTCGCACCGCAGCCTGTGGATACCGACGCCCTGCCAGACGTCGGCGAGGAGTGGCTGATTGAGAACCCCTACCGGGCGGAAGCCGCGGGTGAAGACGTCTGGCTCACTGCGGTGCAGATCGGCGCATCGGGCTATGTCCAGAACTGCGCGCGCTGCCATGGGCTCGAAGTTGTCTCGGGCGGGCTCGCCCCGGATCTGCGGTTCCTTGAAGCCGAGGAATACGGCGACGAATGGTATATGGAGCGGTTCATCCACGGCTACACCCAGGGCGGCATCACCCGCATGCCTGCCTTCGGCGAGTTGTTGGGGCAGAAGGCTGCCTGGGCGATCCGCACCTATGTCGAGACGCGGCCCGACGATGAGATGATGGCGGACGTGAGCGGCGATCTGACCGTAATTCGCGACACGCTGGTGACCTGGCAGGATGATGGATCTGCTGCCGATGTGGATTCGGTGATCGACAACCTCAGCGAGATCGCCACGAACATCGAGACGCTTTCCGGCGCTCCGGTTGCCGACAGCGTCGCCTTCCGAGCATCACGCATTCTTCAGGAAGATCCTTCGAACTTCAAATCCGCCGCAGAGACCCTTACCATCGGATTGTCCGCAGCGAATTAACAGGATCCGAATGGCCTATACCAAGGCGGCAGCCGCACTCGCACTTGCTGTAAGCCTTCTGGCGTCCGGCCCAGCCCGGGCGTCAGATCCGTGTGCGGACTATATTCCGCAGCCCAAGCCGCAGAATGCCAGCCGGGATATTGTCGGCCAAGAGCTCGATCAGATCATCGAGCAGGGCCACATGCTCTTCGCGGTCTACGAGGATTACCCACCCTATTCCTGGGAAGAGGGCGGCAAGCCCATGGGGATCGATGTCGATATCGCGCGTCTGATCGCGGAAGATCTCGGCGTTGATGCCCGGTTCAACTTTGTGGCCGCGGGCGAAAACCTTCAGGCCGATCTGCGCTTCAATATTTGGCGCGGCCCGCTCATCGGCGGGCGGATCTCCAACGTGATGATGCGGGTGCCGTGGGACCCCAAATTTGCCTGTCGCGTCGAACAAGTCGTCTTCACCGGTCAGTATGGGGCAGAGGCCATCGCCATCGCCTATAGCGAAGAAGCCTATCCGGAGGAAAAGCCGGTCCCGGCCTATTTCCGCTTCGACACGGTCGGGGTTGAGAACGACAGTATCGCGGATTTCTACCTCTCGAACTTCGCCGGTGGTCAGCTTGCGCCCAACATCAACCGGTTTTCGACCATGGACGAGGCGATGGAGGCGCTCGCCTCGGGCGAGGTGATGGCCGTGATGGGGCCACGCAGCCAGATCGACCATGGGCTCGGCGAAGGGCTCGGCGTGCACGAGCCGCCGCTCGCGGGCTTTTCGATCTCTGAATGGACTGTGGGGCTTGGCGTCAATTTCCGGTATCGGCCGTTGGCTTACTCGGTGGACGATGCTGTCCGCTATGCCCTGGATGATGGACGCATCCAGGCGATTCACGAGAAGTATGGCGTCACCTTCCGAACACCGGAGCGCTGATCTCGCGCCGCGGGGTGCGGGATCTGAGCCTCTCCGCCCTGCCAATCTCCGACCTTAGTCGTAGTATCATGGTCTGATTTTTACGCCCGGGTCGCTCCTGTAGCTTGTCGATACTCAAGTGAGGGGCGGACTGGTTCCATTCGCTCCGGGCGCCAGGGCTCGCCTGCTTTCCTGCCGCGGAACCAACAGGAGGAAATCCCATGAATGACATGACGCTCGTAGATGGCGGCACCCATGTGGCGCCTTTTGCAAAGCGATATGACAATTTTATCGGCGGCGAATTTGTCGCGCCGAGATCCGGGGAGTATTTCAGCAATGTAAGCCCGCTGACGGGCCAGAGCATGGGCGAGATCGCCCGCTCGAATGCGGAAGACATCAATCTCGCTCTCGACGCAGCGCACAAGGTCGCTGACGCATGGGGCTCCACCAGCGTCACTGAGCGCGCAAATATCCTGATGCGCGTCGCACAGGCGATGGAAGACAACCTTGAGCTTCTCGCCATCTGCGAGACCTGGGACAACGGGAAAGCGATTCGCGAAACCCGCGCTGCTGATATTCCGCTCGCCATCGATCACTTCCGTTACTTCGCCAGCGTGATCCGCGCCCAAGAAGGCACGATGGGCGAGATCGACGCAGACACCGTGGCCTATCACTTCCATGAGCCGCTCGGCGTTGTCGGTCAGATCATCCCGTGGAACTTCCCGCTTCTGATGGCAGCATGGAAGCTCGCACCGGCCCTCGCCGCAGGCAACTGCGTCGTGCTCAAGCCTGCCGAGCAAACTCCGGCGACGATCATGGTGTTCTGCGAACTGATCGCCGACATCCTGCCCGCGGGCGTGCTGAATGTCGTCAACGGATTCGGCGTCGAGGCTGGCAAGCCGCTCGCACAGTCCAACCGCATCGCCAAAGTGGCCTTTACCGGTGAGACGACCACCGGTCGCCTGATCATGCAGTATGCCACCGAGAACATCATTCCGGTGACACTGGAATTGGGCGGCAAGTCGCCGAACGTCTTCCACAAGGACGTGGCCAACGAAGACGACGCCTTCTTCGACAAAGCCATCGAAGGCTTCGTGATGTTCGCGCTCAACCAGGGTGAGGTCTGCACCTGCCCGTCTCGCGCGCTCATCCACGAATCGATCTACGACCGCTTCATGGAGCGCGCCATCGAGCGCACCAAGGCCATCGCGCTCGGCGATCCCCGCGACGGCGGCACGATGATGGGCGCCCAGGCCAGCTCCGAGCAGAAAGAGAAGATCCTGAGCTACCTCGACATCGGCCGTCAGGAAGGTGCCGAAGTGCTCACGGGCGGCGGTGAGCGCCCGATGTCCGGCGATCTGTCGGGCGGCTACTACATCCAGCCGACGATCCTCAAGGGCCACAACAAGATGCGTGTGTTCCAGGAAGAGATCTTCGGACCGGTCGTCTCGGTCACAACCTTCAAAGACGATGACGAAGCGCTCTCGATCGCCAACGACACGCTCTACGGCCTCGGTGCCGGCGTCTGGACCCGCGACGGCAACAAGGCCTATCGCTTCGGTCGCGCCATCAAGGCTGGCCGCGTGTGGACCAACTGCTACCACCTCTATCCGGCACATGCCGCATTCGGTGGCTACAAGCAGTCGGGCATCGGTCGCGAAAACCACAAGATGATGCTCAACCACTACCAGCAGACCAAGAACATGCTGGTGAGCTACAGCCCGAACAAACTCGGCTTCTTCTGATCTCAACGAAAACGGCAGGGCGCTCGCGCCCTGCCGACTTCCGTTTTTGCGATCCTACAGCTCTTTATTTCTAGGCGGCGTTCCCGCGAAACAGGAAATACAGCCCGCCCACCAGCAACATGAGCTGCAACTGGTTGCTGTAGAACAAGATGACCGGCGGCGCCCAATAGACCACCACCAAAACACTCGCGACAATCATGGCCAAGAGTAGGCCGCCCAGCCGCGTGACAAGGCCTCCAATGCCATTGCGGATCAAACCACCGGCAATCAGAAACACACCCGCCAGGATTTCGCCCATGGCTGCCATCCCCCAAAGGATGAGCGGGACGCCAAAGCTCGCGGCGTCTGCCGCGCTTAGGGGGACCTTCGAAAATCCCTGGTCGAGGATGATCGCGGCGAGCATTACTCGCAAGAACCAGGTCGCCGGTCGCAGATCCGGCAGTGACCGGCCTAGTCTTTCAATCGAAACGTTCGTTGTCTCCGTGCTCAAGAGTGCCTCCTGCATATGCTATGCTTGATGCGACGGCACACTATATTGATCGTGATCGGATTTCTTCGAGCGCCGAGAGAGAAAGACTTTGTGAAGTCGATTCGGTTGAAAAAAGCGATCCAGTATCGACAGATGAGATGCGCCAGTGGTGGGAGGACCCGATGCAAACCGAACAGACCGCAACAGTCACCTGTGTCACAGATTTCGAGCCAGTAGAGGGCACCGATCCGCAAGCCCGCGTCGTGGCAACTGCCGCCGCGATCGAACTCCTCAAGGAGATCCAAGGGCGACACGGCGAGGTCATGTTCCACCAGTCCGGCGGATGCTGCGATGGCTCCTCGCCGATGTGCTATCCCAAGGGTGAGTTTCCGCTTGGCACCACCGACGTCAAACTCGGCGAGGTGAACGGCGCGGAGTTCTATATCTCCGGACCGCAATTCGAAGCCTGGAAGCACACCCAGCTCATTCTCGACATGGTCCCAGGCCGTGGCGGCATGTTCAGCCTCGACAATGGCACGGAGCGGCGCTTCTTGGTCCGTTCCCGGCTGTTGGAGCAAGCCGAAAGTGCTTGAACGCGGCATGCGGCTGCGGGCAAGCGGATTGGCTCTCGCGGCAGCTTTGTCCACCATTGCGTTGGGCCCGAGTGCGGACGCCCAGCCCGGCGGCTGCACCGAGGATGCCATGATCGTCTTCGACGGATCGGGCTCGATGGCGGAGATGGGCTTCAACGATATGGACGAGCCGCGCATTTTCTCCGCCCGCCGCGCCGTGCGCCAGGCGATCCCTGATATCGCTGAGATCCGCCGCCTGGGTCTCGTCGTCTATGGGCCGGGCGGCTCCAATCCTTGCAACGGGATCGATGTGCGCTTCGCACCGATGGCGAATGCCGCGCCGGAAATCGTTGGCGCGGTCGCGGGGTTGCAACCGCATGGGGAAACCGCTCTCACCGATGCTGTCCAGACCGCGGCGGATGTCCTGCAAGGGCAGGGAAGCCCAGGCACAGTGGTGCTCGTCACCGACGGGAAGGAAACCTGCGGCGGCACGCCCTGCCTGCTCGCAGCCGAATTGGCCGCCACGGATGTCACCGTGCATGTGATCGGCTTCAAGGTGCGCGGCGAGTTCTTCTCCTGGAGCGATGAGGCTTCGACCGAATACCGGCAGGCCGAGACGGTCTCGCGCTGCCTCGCGGATCGAACCGGCGGCCTCTATGTCGACACGGAAAGCGTCGAGGAGCTTGTCGCCGCCTTTCGCAAAACCCTCCAATGCCAGCTTTTTTCATAAGGGCAGCCCGGCGCTACCCTACGCGAGATGACGCCTGCATCGCCTCTCCCGAACGCGCGGTATTCAGTCCGCCGCCTGGGGCAACAGTGGTGCGTGGAGGCCGCAAGCTGCATTCCGCGCCTGGCGCATCCGTTTCGGCGTTTCGCCAAACCGAAGCTTAAAGGCCTTGATGAAATGAGAGGCGTTCTCATAGCCGATTGTGAACGCGATCTCCGAGATACGCAGGTCAGAGCCTGTCACCAGCTCCTTGGCATGGGCGAGGCGCGCCTCAATGAGCCAGCGTTTTGGGCTCATCCCGTAAATGCCGCGGAATTCGCGCGTGAATGTCGATAAGCTTCGCCCCGAGAGCGCGGCATAGTCCTCGACCTTGAGATTGCGCAATGCATGCCGCGCCATGATCTGGGCGATGTTGCGCTTCCTGGTATGAAGATGCGCGGTCGCGATCGTCGCGCGCAAGGCGCCACTGCGGTCCTGTTCATGCAAAAGATAGAGGAGTTCCAGGAGCTTGATTCGAGCCGCCGGATTGGGGCGCGGGCTCGGTCGATAGACCAGTCGGAGCGCATTCATATACTGCCGCACTGGCACGGAGGGCGCGATCTTCAACGGTCGGTCGGCGCCCAGCCCCGTGGTGCCGCTTGGCTCGGTGTTCAGGAGAAACTCGTCCAACACCGTGTCGCCAAAAAAGAAGAGAAAGGATCTGAGCGGCCCTTCGGCGCTGACGAAATCCGAGACGAGAAACATCTCTCTCGGCATCAGCAGCAACTCCGCCGCGCCGAGCTCGACATCGAAACTGTCGAAGGATGTGAAGGTCTCCCGTCCTTCAAGAATATAGGTGAGGCACGGTCGGCTGGTGTAGAATTCCACGCCCCTAAGATCGCGTTCCAGATCCTTGTAGAATATCGACGAGTCCTGATCGGCCATCAGCAAATGTGCATCGGCAAAGCCGCCGAGCTGCTCGGGGATCACCAGCGTATCCGCCTCGCAATGGGCGCCAACCGTGACGCGGGGTCGCCTCAAAACAAGAGCCCGGCCAGTCCCAGCACAGTGACAGGCACGAAGAGCCAGCCCTGCGGCATCGTTCGGTAGCTGATCCCGCGCAAGGGCGGTATCGCAAGGCCAAGAAGCCCGATTGCGCCGGCCAGCGCCGTTCCCACAATCGCGAGGCTCGTTTCGCCCGGCTGCAGGGCTGCCACCGCAAAGACAATGGCCTGCAGCGCCAAGGCGATCGTGGCGATGTGCCAGCAGAAATATTGCACGTTGCGCACCCGGTCATTGAGACCCGGCGCTGTGAGGAGCGGCACGGCAATGGTCCGGCCGCCCAGAAACAGATGCAGGGCGGAATTGAATACGCTCAAGGCTGCGGCAAGCGCGAAATAGAAGTTCATGTCGTCTCTCCTCCAGGCTCCGGTCTGGGGACAGCCGATAAGGAGCATTATTGCTCTCCAGTATCGCAAACCGACGAAAAATGCTGTTTTTCAGTCAACCCCGTAAGCAAGAGGCCGATACTGGCGCTGCGTGCGGCGGCGGCGTCGCAAGCGGGCGGATCGGGATCGCCAGTGCGGCGCATTGCCATCCAAACCATCATCTCAAGAGCGGCGCGCGATGCCGCTGCCATGTCCAAGTCGCGGCGGACAAAGCCTGCTTGTGCAAGCCGGTCCAAGCAGGCTTCGAAGTCGCGCAGGTAAGCCCGCCGCTGACCCTTGATGTAGAGCGTCTCCAGGATGGCGATCTCAGACGAACATCGGTCGAAGAGGGCAATCAGCCGATGTTCCCGGGCCAGGAGGTCATAGGCTTCTGAGAGGATGGCTGCGAGCGTGTCGGGTGTTGGCGCGCCATCCTGAATGGCGGCCCTCAGTATTGGCCAGTTCAGCCGCTCCTCCAAGGCGCGAAGAGCGGTCTTCTTGAGCCGCGCGCCACTGAACCTCACCGGCTCGCGCGGCGCCGGCAAATCGAAGCGTGCCGCGTAGAGAAGGGCAAGTTCTGTGAGCGCGTCTTTTTCCGCAGCATAAAGATACACCGTGCCAGAAGCGACCCCGGCGGCCCGGGCCACATCTGCCACTTGCGTCAGGCGCGGCCCATTTCGGGCCAGGACATGACACGCGGCTGCAGCTATCGCATTTTGCTTCTCCGCGCTTCTTTTTGGTCCATTACGCCTTGAAGAAGCGTTAGGTTTTTGCTCATCCTGAATGAATGATTCGTTCATTTTAGACTTGATCAAGGATGAGAACGCCCCCCATTCCATCGCGCCGCAATGATGTCGATACGCTGCGCGCCGTCGTCGTATTGTTGCTTGTGCCCTTCCATACCGCACGGCTCTTTGATGCGGAGGTATGGCACATCAAGCATGTCAGCGAGCCAATTTGGGCCGCCGACTTTCTGGTGCGCTTTCTTAACGTGGCCCAGATGCCGTTGCTCTTTCTGCTCGCGGGCATGAGTGCCGCTTGGGCGTTGGAGCGCCGTGGAGGTCCCGCGTTCCTGCGGGAGCGTTTCGCGCGCCTGATCGTCCCGCTCCTGATAGGGATGGTGATCCTCGTCGCGCCGCAGGTTTGGGTCGAACGTGTCTCTCCGGACGCGCCGCTGCGGATGAGCCCGATCGACTAAGAGGGTGGCCCTTGGTCCTTCATGGCGACCTATTTCCGCTGTTGCTATCCTGATCTAATCTGTCGTGGCATCACCTTTGGTTCCTCCCCTACCTGTTTTTCTCTCGCATAACTCAAAAGGCTAAAACTTCACGGTCGACTGGCTTCGACGAACGCCTGGAACCATACGGTTGCCCGTCCGCCCACCCTCCTTCGCGTTTTGAAGCAGATCCGGCGCGGCCCAGGCGCGGGCAATCGCTTTGGCTATAGTCACCGACCGCGTATTCGCTTGGGTTGTTGGTCCAACGCGGCTGGGCAGGCCTGTGGATCAATTCGCAACCCATGGAATCAGACTAGTAGGTCGTGACAGACTGTATAACTACCCCTCCCGCGATTCGTTCCAATTCGCCCTGAGACAGTTCACCAGCGTTGGACGGCTTCACGGGCAGCACCAAGTGCCGGGTAGCGTTGCTATCCTCGACCACCTGGACCGAAGTCTCACTGGGAATGTCGACACCAACCTCGGCAAGGGCCACATACGGTTCGTTCAGCAACCTGGATTTGTACGCGGGATCGCTCCAGGCACGGGCGATGGCTTTGGCTATGGTCATGGATAGTCTCCTGTAATCTGGCGCGCAACATGGTGGTCAGCAGTGAAATCCTAGAAAGTCGACACTCTAGGGCGTGTCGTCATTTGACCGACATTCCCCAAGTAGCGTTGCGTCTGACGTGAAGTTTGCCTGAACCGACGCACTGGACAAGCATTTTCGCCCCAACCGGCGTCTTTTGCCGCGCGAGCTGCTGGAACAGGGCGGATCAGACCGCGAAGCTGCCGTGATCTGGCCCGACGGCGACGTTTTTCAGCGCAGCGGGCAGACCCGTCGAGCCGGTTTCGTTCGGTTTCGCCATGGATCGCGGTCACGCGCATAGCGGTGGCGCTCGTAATCGGCGGATGGCAGCGAGGATGGCGCGCACCATCGGGCCGTTGACGGCCACCTCGGCCAGCTGGAAGGTGATCGCGCGGGCGTGGCGGACGACACTCGCCCAGGCGTGCGCCACTTCTTCCGGATAGCTGCGGAATGGTGCACGCTGCTCGCCGTTTTGGGCTACGGCCGTATGTGGCTCCACCGTCCATTCCCGCTGCTGCGCGCCTTCGTGCCGATTGCGCTTCCATTCTACCTCTTCCACCAGACGATTATCGTTCTTCTTAGCTGGTTTTGGCTCGATTGGACCGATTTGCCTCTCGCGAAAGCTCTGGTGATCGGGTTCGTCACAACCCTCCTCAGCCTTGGCCTCGCTTGGGGAGCCGCGCAAACTGCGCTGACACGGGCGGCAACCGGTCTACCGCTCCGTCGAAGGCATCGTCACGATCAGGTCGCCGATCCAACGATATGAGGAAAGGCGCAAAGAGCCGGATCGAATGGGATCGTCGGATCGAAGCAGTTAGCGGTTGGAACAGAAAAATGTTCCTATAATGTTCTCTCATGAATCGCCGCTCCACCCCGCAATCCCAGATCGACGATCAGGCCTTTCCCGTCCGCGTCAAATTCGCCGTCCCACCCGGCGGCATCGGCTTGCGGCTCCGCGACATGCATGCGTGGCTCCGTGCGGAACTGGGCCAGACCGCCTTCGCGGTCCACACCGCGCCAGCGCGCGCGCAAAGTGCTGTCGCGGTCTACTTCCGGTCGGTCGAGGCGGCGCGGGCGTTCGTTGGTGCCTTCCCCGATGTCGCGCTTGCGGATGGCACGCTCTCGCTCTCATACTCCTCGCCCGCGCAGGAGGGCGCGTGGCAATCGGTGGATCTCTTCGGCGTGTGCAATCTCTACTCTCTCACCAAGGGCCAGGCGGCGATCCGCGAAATCGCCGAGGCAATGGAGGACAGCACCGGCAACCAGCCGCCCTTGCCGGGGATCTTCCCCGACCAATCCGCGCCGGTCGTGCGCAACACCGAGCGGGGCCGCGAACTCACCTGGATGCGCTGGGGCATGCCGTCGCCCGCCTTCGCGCTGAAAAACCGCAAGACCGATACCGGCGTCACCAATGTGCGCAACACCAAGTCGCCGCATTGGCGCCGCTGGCTCGGGGTCGAGAACCGCTGCCTCGTGCCGTTCACTAGCTTCTGCGAATACGATGTGGGCAAGGCCAAGGAGCCGGTCTGGTTCGCGCTGGGCGACGACAGGCCGCTCGCCTTCTTCGCTGGGATCTGGACCCGCTGGACCTCGGTGCGCAAGCTCAAGGAAGGCGAGACGACCAACGACCTCTTCGGCTTTCTCACCACCGAGGCCAACGCCCTCGTCGCGCCGATCCACCCCAAGGCGATGCCGGTGATCCTCACCACCAAGGAGGCGCGCGATCTGTGGATGTCCGCCCCCGCCGCCGAGGCACTCGCGCTGCAAACGCCTCTGCCCGACGACGCGCTGCGGGTCATCGCCCGCGGCGCGCGGGAGGACCCGGCTGAATAATCAATCGATCCCAGGCGCGTAAGCCGCTCCGCCTTTTTATGGCGAACAGGGCGGAGACTAGCCTGCGACCGAAGCGTTCAGCTTTCGCTCGACTAGGTAATCTTCAAGCTCCCGGATCCAAATGTGCCCGCTGGAAAAGTGCGATTGCATTGCGTCAATGAGGCCATCGAGCAACTCGGAAGCTTCTGCTGTCTTTCCCTGCCCATCGAGCGCCTTCGCAAGATGATACTTCAGGCGCAGCAGATCCGGATGTTCTTCGCCCAGGACATCCGGGCGGCGGAGTATATCCCAGACCTTCCGGAACTCCGCCTCTGCCTCGGCATAGTGGCCTTGGCGTCCTATGTGTTGGGCGATGTTGTGCCGCGTGGCGAGCGTGTCGGGGTGTTCTTCGCCGAGGACATCCGGGCGGCGCTGTGTCTCCCACACCTCTCGGAACTCCGCCTCCGCCTCGGCATAGCGGCCTTGCATCCCCATCTGTCGGGCAATGTTGACGCGCGTGGTGAGTGTGCTTGGGTGTTCCTCGCCAAAAACGTTCGGGCGGCGCAGTATATCCCAGACCTTCCGGAACTCCGCCTCCGCCTCGGCATAGCGGCCTTGCATCCCCACCTGTAGGGCGATGTTGGCGCGCGTGGCAAGCGTATGGGCGTGTTCTTCGCCGAGGACCTGCGGGCGTCGCTGTAGCTCCCACACCTCTCGGAACTCCGCCTCCGCCTCGGCATAGCGACCTTGGTTCCCCAGTTGTAGGGCGATGTTGGCGCGCGTGGTGAGTGCTTCGGGGTGTTCCTCGCCGAGGACATCCGGGCGGCGCCGTATCTCCCACACGTCCCGAAATTCCGCCTCCGCCTCGGCATAACGGCCTTGTTGCCCTACTAGGTATGCGATGTTGTGGAGCGTGGTGAGTGTGTCGGGGTGTTCCTCATCAAGGACATCCGGGCGGCGCTCGATCCCCCACACCTCCCTGAACCCCTTTTCCGCTTCGGCATAGCGGCCTTGGTTTCCCAACTGAAAGGCGACGTTGG
The DNA here is from genome assembly GCA_039177645.1 of Pseudomonadota bacterium. Lineage (GTDB taxonomy): Bacteria > Pseudomonadota > Alphaproteobacteria > Rhodobacterales > Rhodobacteraceae > Amaricoccus. Next base: position 77,354 of record JBCDFS010000011.1, read on the forward strand.
CGCGCGTGGCGAGTGCGTTGGGGTGTTCTTCGCCGAGGACATCCGGGCGGCGCTGTATCTCCCAGACCTTCCGTAACTCCGCTTCCGCCTCGGCATAGCGACCTTGGTTCCCCATTTGTAGGGCGATGTTGGCGCGCGTGGTGAGTGCTTCGGGGTGTTCCTCGCCGAGGACATCCGGGCGGCGCCTTATCTCCCACACTGTCCGGAACTCCTTTTCCGCGTCGGAATAGCGGCCTTGGTTTCCCATCTGCTGCGCGATGTTGTGGCGCGTGGAGAGTGTGTTGGGGTGTTCCTCGCCGAGGACATCTGGGCGGCGTTGTATTCTCCAGACCTTCCGTAACTCCTTTTCCGCCTCGGCGTAGCGGCCTTGGTTTCCCATCTGCTGCGCGATGTTGTGGCGGGTGGTGAGTGTGTTGGGGTGCTCCTCGCCGAGGACATCCGGGCGGCGCCTTATCTCCCAGACCTCCCGAGATTCCGCCTCCGCCTCGGTATAGCGGCCTAGAAAACCCAACATCAATGCATGCATGTGCCGCGCAGTGAGCGTTCTTGGTGAATTCGGTCCGTCTTCAATGTCAGCAAGCTCGAAGGCGCGACTGAAGAATAGCCGGGCGACCTTATATTTGCCCCGCTTGTACATAGCCTCCCCGGCCGCCATAAGGGGGTCGTATTGATGCTTGACGCGGGGAAGCTTCAGGGCCGCGATTTCGACCTCGGTGAGGCCCTCGATCTCAATGGCCTCGCGTGCCTCCTCGACCTCTGCCAGGAGTTCGGTATGCGCGCGAATTGTGGGCTGCGCCGCAATCGCGCCCCAAGCGTTGAAGCGAGCCTCGTCCAACATCTCTTTGTACCAGGCCTGGAGAAGCTGCTCTTTCGACAATGCGGAATATGCCATGCCCAACGCGTCGCGCATCGGCATCAGCCACTCTCTTGGATAGCTCTCAAACTCGGCGAACGAAACGTCGCGCTTCTTCTTGTCAAACTCTTTCAGGAAGCGTTTGGGATCATACCCAAGCAATTCGTCGTTGCGCGCGCGGACTGCCTCCATCTCCTTCTGCGCCTGTTCGAGCTTGTAATCCGCAGTGCGCGCGCGCTCGTGCAGCTTTTCGTCATGTCTCGACAAGCGCACCCAGATATACCTCACTGTCGCAAAGAGCATCAGCAGGACCGCGAACGGAAAACCGATTAACTGTGCTTGATCCAGGAAACTCTCAGTCGCGACCGCCTCATCTACGGCAGTCACATAGGTTCGCAGGAAGCCTGCGATCTGTAGTAGAATCCATTCCATAAAATGCCTCTCAGTGCCGTATATTATCTATACGACACAAAGGGCTGAAAGCGTTAGGGCCTTGTTCGATGGGCGCGAAACCGGCCCTCTCCTCGGGGCTCAGGCAACCTTGTTTTTCAAGGGCACCGTAGAGAGCGGGCCATCAAACCGACCCGCTTGGTCGATCCCACGTCCCCCGCCCCCCTTACCCCTTCATGAAACGGTCGAACCAGGCGATCATGCGCTCGGGGGTCTGGCCGAAATAGTTGTAGCCGTCGAAGCGCCGCGTCGTGCCCTCGATCCAGAAGAACTCCTTCTCATTGCTGCCGAGAAGCTCGAAGGTTTTCTCGCCATCCTCGGGCATCGTCCACAGATCCTGATGCACCTGCACGATCATCGTGGGCATCGTCACATCCGGGGCAAAAAGATGCGGGGACATCTCTGCATTGGCAAACCCGCCGAGCTTCTTCTGCTCGAAATCGAGCGCATCCATATAGGCATTCACCCCCTGAAGCGTGGCGAACCGACCCATGAGCGATGTCATCGACACGACAAGCGGGCTGAGCATGCAGCGGACATTGGCGAAGAGCTCCGGCTGGCGCGAGATCGCCTCGTATTGCGCGTTGCCGCCGGTGCATTGGCTGTAAAGCCCCAGCGTCATCTTCGACAGGCTCGGATGCGCGTCGACATAGCGCTTCGCACCGATGCAGTCGCGCCATTCGTAGCGCCCGATCCCGCAAATCCCGCCATTGGCCGCGCCCGACACCCCGTGATTGCGCAGATCATAGGCCAGCACATTGTAGCCCGCGCGCGCGAGATGGGCGATATGCGCGACGAAATCGATCTCGATATCGTCGACCGCGCTCCAAGGCTCGCCCCAATGGCCGGTAAAGCCCGAGCGGCTCATCGGCATGGGATGGTTCATGATGATGAGCCGGTCCGTCTCGCCACCCTCGGCGGGCACATACCAGCCTTCGAGCGGCGTGCCGTCCTCGGAGGGAAACGAGATATCCTCCCAGTCGGTCAGCCCATGGTCGCCCGGCGTCTTATGCACCGGCGTGCGGAACATCGGTTTCACCGCGAAGTTTGCCAGATACTTCACCGTCGCGAGCTTGTCCTCGGGGATCAGTGCATCCGTCGTCATAGGGCCCTCCTGTCAGCGATTGGGCCAAGATCTATGAAGGCGCGCGAGATGGCAGAATGGCGCATCCTCTCAAAGCCATGACGGATCCTCTCAATCGCGCCGGTTCTCGTCCGCGAAACCGCCCAATCGGTGGACATTCCTCTCAAGCGCCGCAGAATGGGAATGATGGATCGCGAACTCATAGAGCGGTTGTTCCGGCTGCGGGCCGAGGTGGGCGAAGGTCAGGCGCAAGGCTTCGTGCCCACCCGACTGCTCTCGGTCCGGATCTTTTGGTCCGATCACCCGATCCCGCGCATGTCGCTCTCCTACGATCCGGGAATTGCCATAATCGTCTCGGGTCGCAAGACGGGATTTCTCGATGGCACGCGCTTTGTCTACGAGGCAGGCTGCTACCTCGCGGTCGGTTTGCCGGTCTGTTTCGATTGCGAAACCGATGCCGCACCGGACCGCCCGCTGATCGGTCTGTTTCTGCGCACCGATCAGCCGATGTTGCAGGAGCTTGCTGCGGGGATGGCGGACGCACGCGCACACCCGTCTCCGGGGCCGACAAGCCTCGGCGTCGAGCCGCTCAAGCTCACGCCATCCATGCGCGATGCAACCCTCCGTCTCGCGCGTCAACTCGCGGACCCGGCGGAGGCGCGGCTTCTCGCACCAGCGACCTTGCGGGAGATTTTCTTCCATGCGCTCCAGGATGGTCATGGCCGGGCGCTCTTGGCGCAAACCCGCCCGGACCGGCCCGAGGCACGCATTGCTGCACTCCTCATTCGGATCGAGCGCGACGGCGGCCGTCCGCCCGCCGTCGAGGAGATGGCCGCGTCCGTTGGGATGAGCCCCGCGAGTTTCCACCGCCACTTCCGCGCGGCCTTCGGAGCATCGCCGCTCAAATACCTCAAACAGCGCCGGGTGCTGCGCGCGCGCACGCTCCTTGCCGAGCATGGCTCAACCGTTTCCGAAGCCGCCCATGCCATGGGATATGCGAGCCCGGCACAATTCAGCCGGGATTTCCGGGCGCATTTCGGGGTGCCGCCGAGCCAGCTTTCGCGCAGCGGCGCGGCCTGACAATCATTGAGGCAGATTGCGGCCAGATCCGCGGTTGCGGCGCCTGAAAAACGGGCAAAACCAACACCAAGCTTGCTTTCGGCTGGGACACGCGCATACTCGGTCTGGTTGTAACCAGATCGAAGAATGCCTTGATCTGGAACAACGCAGGTGGGCTCAGAATCCCCACACTCACTCATAAGAATTCGTATCAGTGGAGGAAATTGACCGATGACCGCCGACTCTTCCAAGCAGTCAGCCGAAGCCATGATGGCGGCCAGCAAAGCGAATGCAGATCGCTTCGCCGAAATCTCGAAGCTCATGATGGAAAAGGCGATGACCTATCCGCAGAAGGTGTTCGAGACGCAGCTTGAAACCAGTGCGGAGATGTTCTCCTTCGTCAGCCGTCGCATGCAGGCGCAGGCCGAGTTTCTCGGCAAGCTGGCCCATTGCCAGGCGCCGGGGGAAGCCCTTGGCGCGCAGCGTGAATTCGCGACGGAAATGAGCAAAGACTATTCCGCCGAGGCCTCGCATTTGGCTGAGCTTACCGCGGAGATGGCCCAGGCAAACCTGCGCAATCTCACCGATCCGGCACCGAACTTCGAAGAAGATAGCAAGACGACCGTCGCTGCCTGATTCGTTCCGACTGCATCCCGGGCGGGAGAGATGTCCCCGTCCGGGAACCTGTCTCTCAACATTCGTGGCCACTTTGCCAATCCGCTCTTGAGCCTGAGCGATTGCTCCAGCCATTATACAACCATGCCGATGCGCAAGGCCCGCGTCTTCAGGACGAGACCAAAGGCGCTCTAGTTGTAATGGGGAAGACATGGCGCAAGGAGCCAGATCGAGCCAGGCCATCGAACTTGAACCCGGGCCGGAGACGGTGCCGCCCAGCGATGCTTCCGCGCCCATGCCGGGTCTGGACAGTTTGCAGGCGCTTGCCAGCGAACGCATCGCTATTGAGGCAGTGAGCATCGAGGTCGATGGCGGTCGCTTTCCATCAAAGGCCGTCGCGGGGCATCCCTTTCGGATCACCGCCGATATCTTCGGTGACGGGCATGAGGGGATCTGCGCGGCAGTCCGTTTCGGCAAGTCGGGCAGCGACGAGGCGCAGGAAGTGCCGCTCACGCCGGAGATCAATGACCTCTGGAGCGGGGAGATCACGCTCGACGAGAACGCCTTCTATGACGTGACAATTCTGGCCTGGCGCGATCTCTACGGCACGTGGGCCCATGACGTCGCGAAAAAGCATGCGGCCGGGCAGGATATCAGCCTGGAGTTGATCGAGGCGCGTCAGCTTATCGAGACTGCAATCGACCCGAGCAACCCGGCGAGCGCGGAGGATAAATCTGCCCTGCGTGCGCTACTCGGCCAGGATGAAGCCTCCGGCAGCGCCGATGCGCGGCTCAGCGTGCTGACCTCGCCAACAACGCTGGCAACCATGCGCCGAGCCGCGCCGCGCGCAAACCTCACTGCCTACAAAACGTTGAAGGTGTTCGCTGATAGGGAGAGGGCCGCGTTCTCAGCTTGGTATGAGTTGATGCCGCGCTCGCAATCGGGCGATGTGAACCGGCACGGGACATTCGATGATGTGATCGCGCGGCTGCCTTACGTGCGGGATCTGGGCTTCGATGTGCTCTACTTTCCGCCGATCCATCCCATCGGGCGGACGAATCGAAAGGGCCGGAACAACACGCTCACCCCGGGTCCCGACGATCCCGGCAGCCCCTATGCCATCGGCGCGTCCGAAGGCGGCCATGACGCGATCCATCCCGAACTTGGGGATTTCGAGAGCTTCAAGCGCCTCGTCGACGCAGCCCACGCCCACGGGCTGGAAATCGCGCTCGACTTTGCCATCCAATGCTCGCCCGATCACCCGTGGATCAAAGAGCATCCGGAATGGTTCGACTGGCGGCCCGATGGCAGCATCAAATTCGCCGAGAACCCGCCCAAGAAGTATGAGGACATCGTCAATGTCCACTTCTATCGCGGCGCGCTCCCCGATCTTTGGTATGCGCTGCGCGATATCGTCCTGTTTTGGATCGGCCACGGGGTGAAGATCTTCCGCGTGGACAATCCCCACACCAAACCCTTCCCGTTCTGGGAATGGATGATCGGCGAGATCCGCGCCGAATACCCCGAGACGATCTTCCTCGCCGAGGCATTCACCCGGCCCAAGCTGATGAAGCGGCTCGCGAAGGTCGGCTTCAACCAGAGCTACTCGTATTTCACCTGGCGCAACGACCGCTGGGGCCTCACCGAATACCTCACCGAACTGACACAGGAGCCCTGCCGCGAATACATGCGGCCGAATTTCTTCGTCAACACGCCCGACATCAATCCGCACTACCTGCAAACCTCAGGCCGGCCAGGCTTCCAGATCCGGCTCTGCCTCGCCGCTTCGCTCGGCGGCAATTACGGCGTCTATAACGGCTTTGAGATCTGCGAGGCCGCGCCCTTCCCTGGCAAGGAGGAATACCTCGATTCGGAGAAATACGAGATCCGCGCCTGGGACATGGATCAGCCCGGCCACATCCAGGACGACATCCGGCTGATGAACCGGTTGCGCCAGCAGCACCCGGCGCTGCGCGATTTCCTCAATGTGGGCTTCTACCAAACCAGCAATGACCAGATCCTGAGCTACTCGAAGAAGACCCGCGATCTGTCGGATTTCCTCCTGTTCCACGTCAATCTCGACCCGCACAACACGCAGTTCCTCAGCTTCGAAGTGCCGCTTTGGGAGTTCGGCCTGCCCGATGACGCAGGGATCCTCGTGCGCGACGCGATCCACGGCAACACCTTCACCTGGTATGGCAAGCCGCAGACGCTGGAGCTCAACCCCCACACCCGGCCCTACACCATCTGGCAGCTCTTCGCCCCCGGCACGGGGCCGAGCTGAGACAAAATCAAGATCCGCCATGACCCTGACCGACGATCAAAGCGCCGCGAGCGCCTCCGCCACCGATCCCGATGCGGGCCTCGAACGCAGCCAGCCCGACTGGTATCGCGACGCGATCATCTACCAGATGCATATCAAGGCGTTCATGGATTCCAACAACGATGGGATCGGGGATTTCGCCGGGCTGATGAGCCGGCTTGACTATGTCCAGGAGCTGGGCGTCACCGCGATCTGGATCCTGCCCTTCTATCCCTCGCCCTTGCGCGACGACGGCTACGACATTTCCGACTACCGCTCGATCAACCCGAGCTACGGCACGATGGAGGATTTCCAGGCGCTCATCGCTGAAGCCCACCGCCGGGGCCTGCGCGTCATCACCGAGCTTGTCATCAACCATACGTCCGACGAGCATCCCTGGTTTCAGGCCGCGCGCCATGCCTCGCCGGGCAGCCCTGAGCGGGACATGTATGTCTGGTCGGACACCGACGAGAAGTATCCCGAAACCCGGATCATCTTCCTCGACACCGAGAAATCCAACTGGACCTGGGACCCGGTGGCGCAATCCTATTTCTGGCACCGCTTCTACTCCCACCAGCCCGACCTCAATTTCGACAATCCCCGCGTCCTGGAGGAAGTGCTCGAAGTCATGCGCATGTGGCTCGATATGGGCGTGGACGGGCTGCGGCTCGACGCCATCCCCTATCTTGTGGAGCGCGAGGGCACGAACAACGAAAACCTCCCCGAAACCCATGATGTCCTGAAGAAGATCCGCGCCGAGCTGGACCGCCACTACCCCGACCGCATGCTGCTCGCCGAAGCCAACCAATGGCCCGAGGACACGCGGCCCTATTTCGGCGACGGCGACGAATGCCATATGGGCTTTCACTTCCCGCTGATGCCGCGGATGTATATGGCGCTCGCGCAGGCTGACCGGCATCCGATCACCGACATCATCCGCCAGACCCCCGAAATCCCCGAGGGCTGCCAATGGGGGATCTTTCTCCGCAACCATGATGAGCTGACGCTGGAAATGGTCACCGAGGATGAGCGCGACTACCTCTGGAAAACCTATGCCGAGGATGCCCGCGCGCGGATCAATCTTGGCATCCGCCGCCGCCTCGCACCGCTCATGCGCAATGACCGCCGCAAGATCGAGCTGATGAACTCGATGCTGATGACGATGCCCGGCACGCCCATCGTATATTACGGCGACGAGATCGGCATGGGCGACAACTACTACCTTGGCGACCGCGACGGGGTGCGCACCCCGATGCAATGGTCGCCGGACCGCAATGCGGGTTTCAGCCGTGCCAATCCCCAGCAGCTCTATCTGCCGACGATCCTCGATCCGGTCTATGGCTATGAAGCGGTGAACGTCGAGGCCCAAGCCTCCGACCCGTCCTCGCTCCTGAACTGGATGCGCCGGATGATCATGGTCCGCAAACAACACCCGGCGCTGGGCCGTGGCGCGATGATCCTGCTCTACCCGCGCAACCGGAAGATCCTGGCCTATATCCGGGAGTTTGACGGGGACATCATCCTCTGCGTCGCCAATCTGGCCGAGAGCGCGCAGGCGGTGGAGCTCGACCTCGCGCGCTTCCGGGGCCTTGTGCCGGTGGAACTCACCGGTCGCTCCGCCTTCCCGCCCGTGGGCGATCTGCCCTACATGCTCACCCTGCCCGGCTACGGCTTCTACTGGTTCCTGCTCGCCGCCGAGGAACAAGCGCCCAGCTGGCACGAACCGGTGCCCGATATCCTGCCCGAATTCATCACGCTGACCACCCGCGACGGCCGCATCGAGACCGCGATCACCGGCCGCGAAACCGCCCAGCTTGAACAGGATGCGCTGCCGCAATTCCTACCGCTCCAGCGCTGGTTCGCCGACAAAAGCTCCACCATCGACCGGGTCTCGGTCGTGGCGCTGGGCGAGCTGGTCGCCACCGCGTTCTCGCTTGTCGCCATCGATGTCACCATCGGCGAGACGACCAATCGCTATTTCCTGCCCATGTCGGTCCGCTGGGGCGATGAAAACCTCCGCCCCGGCGCGCCCAAGCTCTCCTACACTTTGGCGAAGATCCGCAAAGGCCCCCATGTCGGCGCCCTGATCGACGGCGCGTTCGATGAAAATCTCGCCACGCAGTTCCTGGCCGAGATGCGCCAGAACCACGACCATGACGGGCCGCAGGGCACAATCCGCTGCCACGGCACCGAGGAATTCGTCGCCATCGAAGAGATCGGGGAGCCGCGCCCGCTCGGTGTCGAGCAGAGCAACGTGTCGATTTCCTTCAGCGACAAGGTGATCCTCAAGATCTACCGTCGCCTGCGCGTGGGCGAACAGCCCGATGTCGAGATCGCCCGTTTTCTGACCGAAACCGCGGGCTACGCCAACACACCAGCGTATTACGGCGCCATCGAGCAGGTGGACCCGCTCGGCCAGACCACCACCCTCGCCGCCGCCTTCGCCTTCTTTCCCAATCAGGGCGATGCCTGGAACGCGGTCACCGAGGCGCTGAGCCGCGATCTCGGCGCGGCGGAGATGCGCTCGACCGCGATGGAGCCGCCGTTTGAACCGGAGATGTTTTCGCTGCCGTTGGAAATCGGCGCCCTGTTGGGTCAGCGCACGGCGGAGTTGCACCGCGCGCTCGCCACGCCCACCGAGGATCCCGCCTTCGCGGTGGAACCCATCGAGGCCGAACATCTGTCGCAATGGTCCGGCGAAATCCAAAGGGATGCCGGGCAGATCCTCGATCAGGTCGCCGCACTCAAACCCTCACTGCCGGAGGAGATCCAGGCGCAGGTCGACAGGCTCCTAGGCGCGCGGCAGGACATTCTCTCTCGGATTGCCGCCGTCGCCGAGATGGCGCCCTCCGGCGGGCGCTCGCGCATCCATGGAGATTATCACCTCGGTCAGGTCCTGATCGCCCAGGCCGATCTCGCCATCATCGATTTCGAGGGCGAACCAGGCCGGGCGCTCGAGGAACGCCGGGCGAAGTCCTCGCCGTTGCGCGATGTGGCGGGCATGGTGCGGTCTTTCGATTACGCCGCCTCCATGGCGCTCGATCGCCATTTGGCGGGCTATGAGGCCAGCGGCGACGACGCCGAGATACGCGTCCGCGAATGGCGCGACACGACGACCAAGGCGTTCATGGATGCCTATTTCGAGCATGTCGCCGGAACCGCGACCATACCGGAAGACCCCCACCTTACGACCGCATTGCTTGACCTCTTCCTTCTGCAAAAGGGCCTCTACGAGATTGGCTATGAGATCGGCAACCGTCCCGCCTGGGTCGGCATCCCGCTGGCGGGCGTGTTGGATCTTTTGGAGAGGGCATGAGGGCCGCCAGGAATGCACATGCCTCAGTCTTGTCGCGCGCTGGAAGTGTCGGGCCCATCCCCGCACGGCGCATCAAGCATCTGCGCAACCGTCCGGCATTGCGCCTAGGCTCACTGAAGAGGCCGCAGGGCGGAGCAAAAACCACTCCGTTTCATACCTACCGGTTCCCTACCGGAATACTCCCGATTCCATACCGGCTAAAATCGGCTATCTGTCTGATAAGAATTCAAAAATCAGAATACTGCCCGAATCCGCTAAGAATTCTCGCATTTGTTAAGATTCGATTCGGTCATCGGTCTGGCTGTTGCGACCAAAGTCGCCCCTGACTGACCGTCCGCGCTCCCAAAACATCGAGCTGACCGTCATCGAGCCGGATCGCCAAAGCGCCTTCGCTGCGCAACGTGCTGGCCCCGATGAAATAGCAGCCGCCCTCGGGTCGGTCCCACCACGATGGCGCGAGGAGTATCCGGGCGGAGGCGCAAATCTCACCGGCATCGGGTGGCGGGGTCTTGGAGCCGAGATAAATCAGCTTTCCCGAGCGGTCCGGCAGATCGACCGCGGCAAATCCGCGCCGCCGCTCCATCGCCGCACGGGCATATGCCTCGGCCTGAGGTGCTGAATCGCCGTCATTCCCGAGCCAGATCGAGGCCGAAAAACTGTTCCCGCCCTTGGAGTTGACGGCCCTTCCCTCCGGTGTCTGCACCCCGAACAAGCGGCCGTTTTCGGCAATGAGGATTTCCGGACGATCGGCCGCCGCCCAGATGAGCCCGCCTGCAATCATCGGCACAATGGCGAGGCGCCGCCCCCGCCCGACCCACAGCACCGCAAAGAGCCCGCCGAGGGAAATCAGCGCCAGCGCGGCTGTGGGCCCCGCCGGGATCGCGCGCACCGAACCGTCGAGCCCGGACACGAAAGCCGCCACCTGCAGGATATAGTCGATACCCAGGCCCATGACCCAAAGCGCGGGCGTCGCCAGTCCAAGGGGCGCCAGCAAGGCGGCAATCACACCGGCAGGCATCACGATCAGACCCATGGCCGGGACAGCGAGGATGTTTGCGAGGAGCCCGTATTGTGACATGATGTTGAAATGAAATGCGGAAATCGGCGCGGTGGCCATCCCGGCGACGAAGGAGGTCGCCGCCACCCCGATCACGGGTTTCGCGAAACGCCAGCGCGGATCGGTCTGGGTCTCGCGCCACCACCCCTGGCGCCGCAGCCATTCATAGGCGGCGATCAAGGCGGTCGTCGCCGCGAATGACATCTGAAATCCCGCTTCGGTCAGGCTTTCGGGCGCACGAACCAAAATGATGATCGCGGCGAGCGCGACCGCGCGCAGCGTGAGCGCCGGCCTGTCGAGGAGCACGGCGATGAAGACAACGGCGGCCATGATGAAGGCGCGCTGGGTGGCGATGCTCGCTCCGGACAACAGCAGGTAACAAGCGCCCGCGCACAGGGCGGCCACCGCTGCATACTTCTTCGTGGGGTGGTAGAGCGCGATCCGCGGCACAAGCGCGAGCCCATAGCGCACGAAGGCGAAGACGAACCCTGCCAACAATCCCATATGGAGCCCAGAAATGGCCAGAAGATGCGCGAGGTTGGAGTGCCGCAGTGCCACCACATCCGCCGGGTTCACAGCCGAACGGTCGCCCGTCAGGATTGCCGCCCCAAACCCGCCCTCGCGACCGGGCAGAGCGGCCTGTATCCCTCGCGATAGCCAGACCCGTTGCTTGAAGATCCATTGCCGCCAGCCGCCGCCCTCGATCCGCCGTTCAACGAAGGGTGTGCGCGTATAGCCGACCGCGCCGATCTGTTCGAACCAAGCATATTTGCGGAAATCGAACGCGCCGGGCTCGGCGGGGGCTGAGGGCGGAGACAGGCGGGCATAGCCCAGAATGCGCAATCCCGGCTCCAGGATCTCGAGTGGTGTGTCCTTCTCCAGAGATATTCGCACGCGGGCTGGTGTTCGGTCTCGCTCGACCCCATGCAAAATCACACGGTCTAGCTGAACGCGGGGCCGGTCGCTCGACGAGCGGTCCAGGCCGATGATGCGCCCTTCGACATTGACGGTCATCGGACGTTCGAGAACAGGCGCGTCGAGGGAATGGGCGCGCCAGGCGGCGAGCTGTAGGCCAACTGCAGGAAGGACGAGACCAATGATCAAGACCCGGGCGGTTGCGCCCAAGCGGAGCATCGAGCCGAGCCCAATTACAATTACCGCACCAAGCGCGGCGAGCATCCAGCCCTCGGGTTCAGTTGGGAGCGCAAAATAGGTGCCTATCCCGAGCCCCAGGCAAACCGGTATCCAAAGCGGCAGGTTCGCTCTTTGGGATTCGATAAGATGCGCGAGCAGTTGCCAGCCACGCCCGGGCGAGAGCCGCGTGTTTTTTCCCGGCGCATCGGGGCCTGCCGGGTTGTTCTCACCTGGGGAATTGCCCATAGGTGTCGCTCTAGATCCCGCCCGGTTTCCGAGAGGTTAACCCATGCAGGCCGAAATTCCGGTCGTGACCCGCTTCGCCCCATCTCCGACCGGATTCCTGCATATCGGCGGGGCGCGCACGGCGCTCTTTAACTGGCTCTATGCGCGCCATACGGGCGGCAAATTCCTTCTGCGAATCGAAGATACAGATCGCGCTCGGTCCACGCCGGAAGCAACCGAAGCGATCTTCGACGGCTTACGCTGGCTCGGCCTCAACTGGGATGGTGATGCGGTGAGCCAATTCGAGAGGGCGCCGCGCCATGCCGAAGTCGCGCGGCACATGCTTGAAACCGGTTCGGCTTTTCGCTGTTTCTCGACCCCGGAGGAGATCGCCGCCTTCCGCGAGGAAGCGAAAGCCGCAGGTCGCCCGCCGCTCTTCCAGTCCCCATGGCGCGATGCCGACCCATCGAGTTGGCCGGATCGGCCTTTTGCGGTCCGCCTGAAAGCACCGCGCACTGGTGAAACGAGCGTTGAAGACCAAGTGCAGGGCTCGGTGACCTGGAAGAACGAGACGCTCGATGATCTGATCCTCTTGCGCTCCGACGGCACCCCGACCTACATGCTCGCGGTCGTTGTCGATGACCATGATATGGGTGTCACGCATGTGATCCGAGGTGATGATCACCTCACAAACTCGGCCCGCCAGAGCCTGATCTATCAGGCCCTGGGATGGGACATTCCGGCGTTTGCGCATATCCCTCTGATCCACGGACCTGATGGCGCGAAGCTCTCAAAACGCCACGGCGCTCTGGGCGTCGAGGCTTACCGGGAGATGGGCTACCTGGCCGAGGCGATGCGCAATTATCTGGCGCGGCTCGGCTGGAGCCATGGTGACGACGAGTTCTTCACGACAGGGCAGGCCATCGAGTGGTTCGACCTCCCGCAGATCGGCAAATCCCCGGCGCGATTCGACTACGCGAAGCTCGAAAATCTCAACGGCCAGCACATCCGCGCAAGCGATGACGTCCATCTCCTGGGGCTTTTGAAGGATTTTCTTGCGCTGCAAGGGGCATCCCGAACGGATGCCGAGATCGATGCCAAGTTGCTTCTCGCGATGCCTGGCCTCAAAGAGCGGGCAAAAACACTGCCGCAAATTATTGAGATGGCACGATTCCTTTTGGAGCAACGTCCTTTCGATACAGACCCTGCTGCGCGCAAGGTTCTTTCGTCGGTATCCAAAAGTATGCTCAATGATTTGACCGAGCGGCTGCAACATGGTAGCTGGGCCGCGACCGAGCTAGAGGGAATTGTGCGGGGTTATGCCAAAGAAAAATCGGTTGGTCTGGGAAAAATTGCGCAGCCGCTGAGAGTGGCATTGACAGGAAGGACTGTCTCGCCAAGCGTCTTCGAAATGATGGCAATTCTTGGAAAAGACGAGTCATTGGCGAGGATCAACGACTGCGCTGAATCGTTGACTAGCTTGTCCTGACCGACGACGGTGCACCCGCTAAGCGTCGAGGCGTCCGTCTGGTCCGCCTTGCAAATCAGGTGACCGCTTGAATCGCGGCACCCCGAAAGAGGGAAGAACGCATGCAGAATCACTCCTCAGAGAGCGCTACGCTGACACTCAAGGGAAAGTCTTACGAGCTGCCGATCTATTCGGGGAGCATTGGTCCCGACGTTGTTGATATCGGTCGGCTCTATTCGCAAGCGAACGTCTTCACTTTTGATCCTGGCTACACCTCGACCGGATCCTGCGAGAGTTCGATCACGTATATCGACGGTGAAAAAGGCGAACTGCTTTACCGGGGTTATCCGATCGAGCAACTGGCCGAAAAGTCACACTTTTTGGAGGTGTGCTATCTCCTGCTTTACGGTGAACTGCCGAATGCAGCTGAGATCGAGGATTTCGAAACCCGTGTGACCAATCACACGATGCTGCATGAGCAGATGGCCTACTTCTTCCGCGGGTTCCGGCGGGACGCCCATCCCATGGCCATCGTCTGCGGTGCAATGGGTGCTATGTCGGCGTTCTATCACGACTCCACTGACATCGCCGATCCCTGGCAGCGCGAAGTTGCGACGATCCGGATGATCGCCAAACTGCCGACCGTTTGTTCCTGGGCGTATAAGTATTCAATCGGTCAGCCGTTCGTGTATCCGAACAACTCCCTCGATTACGCGTCGAACTTCCTCAATATGTGTTTCTCGGTTCCAGCTGCCGAGTATCATGTCGACCCGATCCTATCGCGTGCCATGGATCGCATCTTCACGCTCCATGCCGATCATGAGCAGAATGCGTCGACGTCGACCGTCCGCCTCGCGTCCTCCTCCGGCGCCAATCCGTTCGCCTGCATTGCGGCTGGTGTGGCGTGCCTCTGGGGCCCGGCTCATGGTGGGGCCAACGAAGCCTGCCTGCGCATGCTGCGTGAAATCGGTACGGTCGACCGGATCCCCGAATACATCCAGAAAGCCAAAGACAAGGACGATCCGTTCCGGCTCATGGGCTTCGGGCACCGCGTCTACAAGAATTTCGACCCGCGCGCGAAGGTTATGAAGCAATCCGCCGACGAGGTCCTTGGCCTGCTCGGTGTCGACAACAATCCGACCTTGCAGGTGGCGAAGGAGCTCGAGAGGATCGCGCTCGAAGACGAGTATTTTGTCGAGAAGAAGCTCTATCCGAACGTGGATTTCTATTCCGGCATCATCCTCGACGCCATGGGCTTCCCGACCTCGATGTTCACGCCGATCTTTGCGCTGGCGCGCACCGTCGGGTGGATCTCGCAGTGGAAGGAAATGCTCGAAGACCCGCGTATGAAGATCGGCCGGCCGCGCCAGCTCTACGTCGGCTCCGCTGCTCGCGATTACGTGGATGTCGAGCACCGTTGACGCCAAGCCAAGCGCTTCGCTTTCGCGCGTGATCGCGGAAGCGGAGCGACACGTCGCTTTCGGATTCGTCTGTTATGGGCGAAATCGCCGAACCGGTCATTGTACCGCGCGGGACGCACGACTTCCCCGTTCGGGCACGCACTTTCCAAAACAAGATTTGGGTTTATCGCCCGGCACGAGATTAGACTTCTCTTAAGCGACGTGAGTTTAGTCTCCAATTGCGCCCAAATGCGGCTCTGTTTTAAGTCGGAGGATTTTTAAGACCATGGATATCGTCGGTACAGAATTCGAAGACATCCTTCGCGGCGACGCATCCGCGGATTCCTTGGAAGGGCTTGCAGGAAACGACACTATCTCCGGCAGCGGCGGGGATGACACGATTTCCGGGGGCGCAGGCAACGATGATATCACTGGCGGCCATGGCGACGATAGCATGTCCGGCGGCTTGGGTGATGACGTCTTCTATCTGGGGGTGGCAAAAGGGCACGACACGATCCTAGGTGGAGGCGGAACTGATGCAGTGTTGCTGCGGGAACCGACAATCCTCGATACGGCAGATTACTATGAATTCGGTGTCCTGGATGGCGTAGAAATCCTCGCGATACCGTTCAACAGCGAGATCACCGTAAGGGTTGATGGCCTATTTGATGTTTCGAGCGTCGAAACAGTACTCCACACTAACTTAACCAACCGGTGGCTTTTCATAGAAGCCAGCAGTGGTGATGATACGATCAAGGGCTTTAGCATTTCCAACGCGGAGGAGTCGGCTGGACCTGATCGTCTCTACGGCGGCGACGGCAACGACGTAATCTACGGCTATCACGGCAGCGATGGCCTCTACGGTGAAAATGGTGACGACTCTCTCTTTGGAGGAAGGGGTGGCGACGGATTGCATGGAGGTGAAGGTAACGATCTCCTTAGAGGAAATCGGGGCCATGACTCCTTGCGCCCTGGGGCGGGCGAGAACACGCTATACGGCGGGTCGGGAGACGATGCGTTCTATGCAGGCGACGGGACCGATGAGATGCATGGTGGAAAGGGATTCGATACTATACATTTCGATTGGGCTGAGGTCGCCGAGGGCGTGTCAGTCGATTTTAATAATCAAGAGAGTAATACCGGCATCGCGGCAGGCGATGTCTATACCGGTATTGAAAAAATGTCGGGTACTGATTTCGATGATGTCTTAAAGGCAGATGAAGCCGACAATACTCTCTTGGGATCGGAGGGATCGGATGAACTTTACGGCCGAGCTGGAAGAGACTTGTTGGTGGGCCGTTGGGGGCAAGACACACTTTTTGGAGGAACCGACGCTGATAAGTTGAAGGGCGGTAACGACAAGGACGAGCTCTATGGAAAGAGCGGGGACGATACGTTGATTGGAGGATCCGGGAATGACCTGCTCGAAGGCGGGACCGGCTCAGACACTTTTATTCACAGGAACAACACTGGTCGTGATGCTATTACCGACTTCGAACTTGGCGCAACATCGGTTGATAGAATAGACCTTTCGGATTTTCGTTTCGCATCATTCGACGCTCTGGAGAAAACGTTCTCGACCATCGGCAGCGATACACTGATTAGCATGGATTCGAGTGACAGTATTCTACTTCGGGATGTCGCCATGGAGGATCTCACCGCGGATCATTTCCTGCTCTAGAGTTCGATCGGACCGAAGCGAAACGATGATCCGACAGACTGCGCTTGAGGGCGAGGGATTAGGTCGTCAGGCCCGATCTGGTCGTCTCGGAGATTACTCTGGCAGGACATACACTCGCCTGATCGTTCGTCTCAGGCGCAGTCTGGCCTCCTGAGCTACTGCGGCATTGGCAAAAAAGCCGCAGGTTTCCCCTAGCCGGACAAGCTACTTGCCTTTTGACACGGCTCGGCCAAGTCTGCTCCCGCAAAACGCGAGTTGACGGTAAACTCTTGCGTGCAAATCGAAGCCGGGGATGAAACGCGATGCAGGTCCAGGGGTATACGGTCACAGAGGGAAGCCCGTTCCCTCTTGGCGCCACCTGGGACGGGTCGGGCGCGAACTTTGCGCTCTTCTCTGCGCATGCCACGAAAGTCGAGCTCTGCCTGTTCGACTCCAGCGGCCGCCGGGAGACCGCGCGCATCGCGCTCCCGGAATTCACACACGAAATCTGGCATGGCTACCTCGCGGAAGTTCGGCCTGGGCAACTCTACGGTTATCGCGTTCATGGCCCCTACGAGCCGCAGGCCGGTCATCGTTTCAACCCCAACAAGTTGCTGCTTGATCCTTACGCGATGCAGCTCGACGGCGACATCCGCTGGCACGATTCCGTATTCGGCTATCGGATCGGGCACCGCGCCGCCGATCTCTCATTCTGCAGGCGGAACTCGGCCTTCGTCATGCCCAAATGCGTGCTGGTCGATCCAGCCGTCACCTGGGGGCAGGACATCCACCCCAGCCACGCATGGGCTGAGACAATCATATATGAAGCGCATGTGAAGGGTTTTTCAGCCCGTAACGACCAGATTCCCAGCCAGTTCCGGGGCACGTTCTCCGGCCTCGCGGACCCGCGCACCATCGATCATCTGGTCAAGCTCGGCGTAACGGCAATTGAGCTGATGCCGGTTCAGGCCTTCTTTGACGATCGTCATCTGATCGAGCGGGGACTGACAAATTACTGGGGCTACAACACCATCGGCTTCTTTGCACCGGCCACGCGCTACCTCTCGCCGGGCGCAGATCTGCACGAATTCAAGCTGATGGTCCGAAGGCTGCACGAGGCGAACATCGAGGTGATCCTCGACGTTGTTTACAACCACACGGCGGAGGGCAATCAGCTCGGCCCGACGCTCAGCTTCCGTGGGATCGACAACGCCTCCTACTACATCCTCGCCGATAACCCGCGCTACTATTACGACACGACCGGCTGCGGCAACACGGTGAACTTAAAGAATAACCGGGTCCTGCAGATGGTGATGGACTCGTTGCGCTACTGGGTCGAGATTTGCCACGTTGACGGATTCCGCTTCGATCTTGCGAGTTCCCTCGGCCGCGACCGCGATGTGTTTAGCCCGGATGCCACCTTTCTCGACGCAGTCCGGCAGGATCCTGTGCTCAGCCGCGTCAAGCTGATCGCGGAGCCCTGGGACACCGGGCCCCACGGATATCAGGTCGGGAATTTTCCTCCTGGATGGGCGGAATGGAACGACCAGTATCGGGACACGATCCGCTCGTTTTGGAAGGGAGATGCGGGGCAGGTCGGCGGCTTGTCGGCTCATCTCATGGGATCGGCAGGGCTCTTTGACCGGCGGGGGCGACGCCCTTGGGCCAGCATCAATTTCGTCACTGCGCATGACGGTTTCACGCTCGCAGATACTGTATCGTATAACGACAAGCACAATGAGGCGAACGGCGAAGAGAACCGGGACGGCCACGACGACAACAAGAGCTGGAATTGCGGCGCCGAGGGTCCATCCGAAGATCCAGACATTCTCGCACTACGAGACAAGCTTCGGCGTGCCATGATCGCGACGATGCTCCTTTCGCAAGGGACGCCGATGATCCTCATGGGCGACGAAATCGGGCGCAGCCAGGACGGCAACAACAACACGTATTGTCAGGACACCCGAGCTAATTGGCTCGATCTCGGTTCGGTTTCGGAGCGCGATCGGGGCTTCTTCGATTTCGTCTCGGCTATGATAGCTTTGCGCAAATCACGCATCTTGTTTCGCTATCCAAACTTCATCCACAAGACCTTCGAAGGCCAGGAGCCGATTTCAGTTGACTGGCTGCGAAGCGATGGCGAAGTCATGGAGCAGGAAGACTGGGACAACGGCGAGACGCGGACATTGGCATTTCTGCTCCGCACGGAAGGCACCCACACGATTATGCTGTTTAACGCGCATTTCGAGCTGGTTCCCTTCGATCTGACGGCGCATGCAGACGTGGGCAACTGGTCTCTCATCGTCGATACGGGTGCGGGCATCGCAACGCAGGTGGGGCTGCCCGTGGATCTCTCGGAGCCGTTGCCGGTCGAAGAGCGGAGCCTCAAGGTCGTTGAGGTGATCCCGAAATGAGGCCGTTCCGCGCTGCTGCAGAAACCAGAAGCTGGGGGCCGGTTCAGACTGATCGTGGCGCACGGTTCCGGCTCTGGGCACCCTCGCAGACCGCAGTCATACTCAGGCTTGACGGGCAAGATACGCCGATGCGTGAATCGGGGGATGGTTGGTTCACCCTGGACGCACCCAGCGCCCAGATCGGATCGGAATACGCGTTCGTATTGCCCGATGGCCTTGTGGTCCCGGACCCGGCGGCGCGGGCCCAGGCAGGCGATGTCCATGGACCGTCTCTCCTCTGTGATCCGGACAGCTATGCCTGGACTCATACCGATTGGCAGGGTCGGCCTTGGGAAGAGGCGGTCATCTACGAGCTGCATATCGGGACATTCACGCCGGAGGGGACGTTTCTCTCGGCCATCGAGAAGTTGTCGCATCTTGCCGATCTCGGGGTAACGGCGATCGAGGTGATGCCGGTGGCGCAATTCAGCGGGGAGCGCGGTTGGGGATATGATGGCGTTCTGCCCTATGCCCCGCATCGTGCATATGGGAGTCCGAGCGATTTCAAAGCGCTGATCGACGCGGCCCACGGGTTCGGCCTGATGGTCTTTCTCGATGTCGTCTACAATCACTTCGGCCCGGATGGAAATTACCTGCACAGCTATGCCGCTGATTTCTTCGATTCCGAGCGACAAACGCCCTGGGGCGCGGCGATTGATTTCTCGATCCCGCAGGTGCGGCGCTTCTTCATCGACAATGCGCATACCTGGATCGGGGAATTCAGGCTCGACGGTCTGCGCCTGGATGCGGTCGACCATATGCGCGATCCGAAATCGGACCCTGAGATCCTGGCCGAGATTGCGTTTGGGATCCGGGCGGCGTTCCCCGGGCGGCATGTGCATCTCATCACCGAAGACAATCGAAACATCACGTGGATGCATGAACGTGATGAGAAGCCGGAGGCTCCGCTCTATACCGGCGAGTGGAACGACGATTTTCACAACACCGCGCATGTGATCGCGACCGGCGAGACCGAGGGCTACTTCGCCAGTTTCGCGGAGGATCGTTGGGCCAAACTCGCCCGCGCTTTGGCGGAGGGTTTTGTCTTTCAAGGAGAGCCGTTTGGAGAGTTGCAAGAGTTGCGCGGAGCGCCGTCTCGCCACTTGCCGCCGCTTGCCTTCGTGGACTTTCTCCAAAACCACGATCAGGTCGGCAACCGCGCCTTCGGAGAGCGATTGATCAGTCTGACTGATCCGGACCTGTTGCGCGCGCTCTCCGCCATTTTGCTTCTTTCGCCGCATGTGCCGATGCTCTTTATGGGCGAGGAATGGGGCGAGACCCGACCATTCATGTTCTTCACCGATTTTGGCGGTGATCTTGCGGAGATCGTCCGCGCGGGGCGGTCAAACGAGTTCGGTTTGTTCGAGGCTTTCAGAGATCCGGAAAAGCGGGCAGAGATCCCAGACCCGAACGCGGTCGAGACATTTTATGCCTCGAAGATCGATTGGGACGCACTGGCGTGGGATGCTGCCCAAGAACGGCTCGCCTGGACCACGTCGCTTCTTGAGTTGCGTCATCGTGAGATCGTTCCGCGCCTTCCAGGCACCGGCGGGCATGCGGGCCGGGTCGTTCGAGCAGAAAATGGGGTGATTGCCGTCTGTTGGACGCTTGAACGGTTGGCGCTGCATATGCGGGCAAACCTGAGCGCGACGCCGCAATGGGCGCCAAGACTGCGGGGTACGCTCTTGCACGCGGAGAACGGTGCAGGGATATCCGGGGACCTGCCGCCCTATAGCGTCGCCTTTGCGACCGAACGCCCTCAGATGCCATGAGCGTGGATGACCGGCCGTTCCCGCGCGCGACGTATCGCCTGCAGCTTCATGGGAGTTTTGGTTTCCAGGCGGCTGCGGCGCGAGCGGACTACCTTTCAGAGCTCGGCGTCAGCCATGTCTACCTGTCGCCGATCTTCGCGGCGCGGCCCGGAAGTTCGCATGGCTATGACGGGATCGACCATACACGGCTCAACCCGGAATTAGGGAGCGAAGACGACTTTCAGGCGATGCTCGCAGCCTTCCGGGCCAACGGGCTCGGAACGATCCTGGATTTCGTTCCGAACCATATGGGGATTGGCGGCGCAACGAATGCGTTTTGGCTTTCGGTCCTCGAATGGGGGGCGGAGAGCCCGCATGCCGCACGGTTCGATATCGAGTGGGAGACGCCCTATCCCGGCCTTGCGGGCAAGGTGCTCTTCCCGTTTCTGGGAGAGAGCTTCGACACCCTTTTGGATGAAGGCGGACTTCGCTTGGGTTTCGATCCTACGGAGGGGAGCTTTTCCGTTTGGGCGCATGAGGTTCACCGCTTGCCGATTTGTCCGCGCGATTACAGCGACATTCTGTCTGGCGACCCGCGCTGTGCGGTCATGGCGCAGGCCTTCGCCGCGGCGGGGCAAGCGCACGGCGATCATGCAGTATGGACGAACCTCAAGGCGCGCCTGCACGAGGCCGCCGTCCACGACCCTTATATGCAGGACGGCGTCGATGCCGCATGCGCTGCCTTCGATCCGGCGACAGAAGCCGGGCGTGCCGCGCTGAGACAGTTGATTGCCAAGCAGCATTGGCGTGCCTGCAAGCACACCTTGGCGGCCGATACCATCAATTACCGGCGTTTCTTTGCTGTCTCGGATTTGGCTTGTCTGCGTGTTGAGCGTGAGGACGTGTTCGACGCAATCCATCCGCTGGTCCTGTCGCTGATTGCCTCGGGTGAGATCGACGGTCTTCGCATAGACCATATAGACGGGCTTGCCGACCCCAAGGCATATGTGCGGCGCCTGCGCGAAAAGGCTGAGCGGCCGATCTATCTGCTGCTTGAGAAGATACTTGCGCCGCATGAGCGACTTCCGGCGATTTGGGGCGCGGATGGCACGACGGGGTATGAGTTCACCAACCTCGTTATCGGCCTGCTTGCGAACCCCACGGCACGTGAGGATCTCGATGCGGTTTACTCCCGTTTGACTGGCCTTACAGACCCGCCTCACCAGATCGTTCGGGACTGCAAGCACGCCTTTCTCTTGGGTCTCATGTCGGCGGAACTCGATGCCCTTACCCGTAGGTTTCATGCCCTCGCGCGAGGATATGGTCCGACATCTGATCTCGGGCGTGGAGCCTTGCGCCGCGGGTTGGCGGAGGTCATTGCGGCCTTCGGTGTTTATCGCACCTATGCCGATGCGACCGGAGTGACGCCCGAGGATCGAGCAGAGATTGAACGTGCGGTCGCGGTTGCGCGCGGGGCGCTTCCCGATGTCGCGCCGGAGACTTTTGATTTCATCTTAGACGTTCTCACCTTGGGTCTCGCACGGGTCCGGCCCGATTCGGGACAGGACATCCTTCGCGCGGCGCAGAAGTTCCAGCAACTGAGCGGCCCGGTCATGGCCAAGGGCCTCGAAGACACAGCACTCTATCGCTACAACCCTATGATTGCCCTCAATGAGGTTGGGAGCGAGCCGGGCGCAGAGCCGGTGTCGATCTCAGCCTTTCATGCCGCAAATGCGGAACGGCTGGCGCGTGAGCCTCGTGCAATGCTCAGCACGTCGACGCATGACACAAAGCGTGGTGAGGATGCGCGGGTCCGGATTGCCGCGCTCAGCTATCACCGAGATCAGTGGGCGCGGTGCGTTCCCGACTGGCTCGCAATGTTGCATGATCCAGAAGATCATATCGATCCCAATGAGGCCTACTTCTTCTACCAGCTCTTGTTGGGCGCTTGGCCCAACGAGTGGCGCCGCGATACCCGGCTGACCGATCAAGACTTCGCGGGGTTTCGGGATCGGATCGTTGCCGCGATGCTGAAATCCGTGCGCGAGGCTGCGGTAAATACGGGGCATGTCCAGCGTGATGTGGCCTACGAGGCCGCCCTCAGTCGGTATATCGAGCGTGCGCTGTCTCTAGGCCCAACAAACGCGTTTCTTCCTGCCTTTCGCGCGTTCGAAGCCAGTGTTTTTCCTGATGCCGTTTTCCTCTCTATGGCGCAGACGGTTTTAAAGCTCACCGTAACGGGCGTGCCCGATATCTATCAGGGCGCTGAGCTTTGGGAACAGAGCCTCGTCGATCCCGACAATCGCCGCCCAGTGGATTTCGCCAAACGCGAGAAGATCGCCGCACTGCCTCCCAAGAACGTGGGGCCGGACGCAGAGGGGCATCTGAAGTTTCAAGCAACCAGGGCCCTCTTGCGGCTTCGCGCGGAAGTGCCGGAGCTTTTTGCGAGCGGCAGCTACGAGCCAATTCTTGCAGAAGAGAGCGCGAGCAGCCGCATCGTTGCTTTTCGACGCGAGATGTCCGGCGCGGAATTGCTCGTAGCGATCGCGTTGCCGCCGCGAAGCGGCCCATGCGCGCTGGGCAGTCTCCTTTCGAGCGCCGGCAAGGCCGAGACCTATCAGGATGTTCTACAACCCGGGCAGGTTGCCCGAGGCGAGATGGCGGACGTCTTGGCAGATCGGGAGATCTGCGTCTTGCTGGCTCGCTCATGAGCTGGATGGGAGGCGCGCCGTCGTGAGCGCTCGCATGCCCGAACTGCCGCTGAGTGCCTTTCCGGAACACTCGGTCGTTCCTTTGCGATACGGGGATACGGACCGACAAGGGCACATCAACAATGTGGTTTTCGCGTCTTTCTGCGAGACCGGGCGCGTCAACCTGATAAAGGACGACCTTCCACGCCTGGAACAGGACATGACGCAGTTCGCGATTGTGCGTTTGGTGGTGGAGTTTCGGCGCGAGTTGCATTGGCCCGGTGAGGTCACGATTGGGACGGGTGTCACAAAACTCGGGACCAGTTCTGTCACCTTGCGGCAGGGCATCTTTTCTCAAAAGGTTTGCGTGGCCTCGGGCGAGAGCATCATCGTCCTCATGAATATGGAGACCCGCAAGGCTGCCCCGCTGCCGGACTTCTTGCGTGAAAGGTATCTGGGCCTTCGGATCGTGGACCCTCACTAAAGGTCCAGGGTTTTTGCCTGTCAGAGGCCAAGACGCAAACGTCACATTTGGCGGGCTTCCGGCATTTCCGCGACCTGTCCGCTCAACCACGCTGCTGGTCCCTCTGCTTCCAGCGAAGCCGTCGTGGCTTGGAAGAAACGGACCATCTCGACCGATGCGGCAGGGCCTGCCTGCTCGGTGAAGGATACACCGCGCCGTCCGCCCGACCAGGCATGCCCCAAACGGTCAACCAACCAAGCCTCGACGAGTGAAGATCCGTCCGGATGGCTCTGCGTGAGCTTTTGATAGCTGCGGCCATCTTCGCTGATGCCGGTCTCCGTCCGCAGCCGACCTTCGGGAAGAAACTGTCTTGCAGCGCCGATGATGCTCCGCGCATTCGAAGGGTGGACGACGCGATCAGCCTCGCCCTGAAACACGATCACCCGCGGGGCATGCGTGCTGTCGGCTTGCAAGCGCCAGTTGATGCCGGTGAGGTGGTCGCCACGCATCGCGGCGAGGGCGCCAAGAAGATCACGCGCCGCCCCCGGAGCAATACCGGAGTGAATGCCAACGGCAGCAAACAGATCCGGGTAGGCGTCCGAGAGAATGGCCGCCATCGCGCCGCCCGCTGAGATCCCGGCTGCGAACACGCGGGTGTTCGGTAATGAAAATTCTCTGCGAATGTCGTCCGCGAGCATCGCCAAAATGCCGGGTTCGCCGACGCCGCGCGACTGGTCCGCCGCTCGATACCAATTCCAGCAGAGCATGGGGTTTTGGCTCTCAGATTGTCGCGGATAGACAACAATGAAGCCATGCGTTTCGGCGAGCGCGTTCATGTCCGTGCCAGCGGCGAGGTCTTCCGGTGATTGTGTGCACCCGTGGAGCATAACAATCAGACCCTGAACCGTGCGGTCTTTGTGGGTTGGGATGAACAGCCGATAATCCCGTGCACCCGCGGCGCAGTCGAACGAACCGCTGTAAAATCCCGGTTCTTTTGGCAGATAGAAAGAGGAGCTGCCATCATCGTGCTTGATTCTGTGCAGGGCTCGCGCGGCGCGGATTGGCTCGCCCCCCCGGCGCGGTCCACCGGATTTGGTCTCAAGAGCGGTCGCGACATTGAGAGGGGACGCATCCATCTGGCCCCGTTCGGGCCAAGTTTTCGTCTCGCGTGCCTCCGCGAAGCCAGGAACAGAACCATCAGTCCCTTTATTGTAGGTTCGGTCGAACTCTTTGAGCCTGTATGCTGGTGCAAAGCTATCCCGTCCAGGCAGAGGGTCCCTGGTGGGCTCTTGCGAAGGTTTCTGCGGGGAAACGGCATGCCCTAAGGCAGAAGCCGCGGCCCGGACGTCACCGCGCCGCAGTGCAACGAAAGCGCTCCGAATGGCACGCCCGAAAGATTTCGTCACTCTGAGTGCCTCCTTCGGCAGACGGTGCGGCCCAAACCCCACAGTGTCATCCAGCTTCGAAACATCCGCCACGACCCAGATCTCTAGTGCTTGTCCGCACTGCTTCTTTGCTCTTGAAGAGCTTTTTTCGCTTTTTCGTGCGATGCCCGATCAAGATGTGGCGCCATCTGGCCACAAAGTCGTTTCGATGGAGTATCTAAGCGTGAAACTTCCATGTTCGATCCCCTCACTCCTCACAGCCGTGTTCACCATTGTTTGGCCTGCGTATCTCGCCCCGATGCTGCAATTGCGAAACGATAGCGGGTTTTTTTCGCAGTCGCAGCATCACCATTTCGTGAGCTCTGCCGTCGAGCGCGTGATTGAGCTCGAGCGGTGTCGTGCTTGTCAGCCCGCGCGGGCTCCCTACACGGAGTGGGCGCCCCCTGCGCACAACTGGGTCTAAAGGAAATTCGTGGCTTCGCTTGAAAAATCCGTTAAGTCAGAGGCTTGCGGATGGAATCACCATCCTATGCAGATTTGTGACGGTTCGCAGAGTTCGCGGGGGAACGAAAAGCCGGGCGGTATTGCCTGAACTTGCTGCGCGCGGCGTTGCGCCTCTTGACTGGAAAACGCCGCATATTCGTCATACAAAGCGTTTTCGCGCTTGGGATGGAGGAACCATTGCTCGATACGGCTTCGCTCCGGGATATGCTCGCGGAGTATTACGATCTCGAACCTTCGCTTGAAAAAGCTGAGCAGACATCATCGATCTATGCCCGGACAAAGCGTGTGCTCTCGCCGGTCGAATGGGCGGTCTATGCTCCCTATGTGATCGAAATCAACCGTCTCAAACAGCAGCGTAACGCCTTTATTCTTGCACATAACTACATGACGCCGGAGATTTATCACGGGGTCGCCGACTATGTTGGGGATAGTCTTCAGCTCGCCGTGAAAGCGACCGAAGTGACGTCGGATGTCATCGTCCAGTGCGGTGTGCACTTCATGGCCGAAACGTCGAAGATCCTGAATCCGGCGAAAACCGTTCTCATTCCTGATCAAACCGCGGGCTGTTCGCTGGCGGAGTCGATCACAGCCGATGGTGTGGCGGCGATGCGTGCGAAGTATCCCGGCGCGCCGGTCGTGAGCTATGTCAACACGACCGCAGAGGTCAAAGCCGCGTCCGACATCTGCTGCACATCTTCGAACGCCCTTGAGATTGTCGAAGCGCAGGAAAGCGACACGGTCATCATGACGCCCGATCAGTATTTGGCGCAGAACGTGGCGAACCTATCGAGCAAGAAAGTCGTCTATTGGGCCGGATCTTGCATCGTTCATGAGCTTTACACGGCGGACGATCTGCGGGCCTATCGCGAGTATGCACCGGACACCAAGATCATCGCCCATCCCGAATGCACGCCGGACGTGGTGGCCGAGGCTGACTTTACCGGCTCAACCAGCGGGATCATCAAGTGGATCGATGAGAATAGGCCGGAAAAGGCGATGCTCGTCACGGAATGTTCCATGGCTACGAACATTTCCGACGCTTTGCCGGATGTCGAATTCGCGAAACCGTGCAATATGTGCCCCTATATGAAGAAGATCACACTGGAGAAGATCCTGTTCTCGCTCCACACCATGACCGAGGAAGTGGTGGTTGATCGCGATGTCGCGTCTGACGCGAGAATAGCCATTCAGCGGATGATTGATCTCTCTAAATCCCTCGCCAAGTAGGACGCCCCGGCCCATGGCTGCAGCTGTGATCGAGACGAGACGGATCGTCATCGTGGGTGCGGGTCTTGGCGCATTGTACGCCGCGATCAGGCTCGCGCCTCGACCGGTCGTCGTCATTTCACCAGATACTCTAGGGGCTGGGGCGAGTTCCGCGTGGGCACAGGGCGGTGTTGCCGCCGCGATGGGACATGGCGACACCCCGACCAGTCATGCTGCCGATACCCAAATTGCCGGAGCCGGACTTGTCGATCGCGATGTGGCGCTCCGCGTCACCGAAGCTGCGCGTCAGCATATTCTCGATCTCACTTGCATGGGCACGCCTTTCGACCGAACGGCCGACGGCGATTATGTGCTCTCGCGGGAGGCGGCCCATTCCCGTGCACGCGTCGTCCGGGTTCAAGGTGACCAAGCCGGTCGGCAGATCATGCGGGCACTTATCGCGCAGGTCCGCGCGGAGCCGCGGATCCAGGTCCTCGAAGGCTGTCTTGCCACGGAGCTTGAAACCAACGCGGGGCGCGTCACCGGGATCAACGTCATATCGGCTCGTCCAAGTGGGTCGAAGCCGGTCCTCATACGCGCGCCTGCAATCCTGCTTGCCGGGGGCGGATCGGGGGGGCTCTATGCGCTCACTACCAATCCGCCGCGCGTGCGGGGCCAGATTATCGGTATGGCGGCACGGGTGGGGGCCGAAATAGCCGACATGGAATTCGTCCAATTTCACCCTACGGCCATCGACTGCGGAGAGGATCCAGCCCCCCTTGCCACCGAAGCGCTTCGAGGCGAAGGCGCAACGCTCATCAATCGGCGTGGGGTGCGGTTCATGCAAGATCTTCATCCCGACGCTGAACTGGCGCCCAGAGATGTGGTCGCCCGTGCGATCTTTGCTCAGACCCAGGCGGGCCTGCGTCCGATGCTGGATACTCGCGGCACCATCGGGGCGCGCATTCGGTCGCATTACCCCGCGGTCTCGGCGGCGTGTGAGCGCGCTGGGATCGACCCGGAGCACGAGCCCATCCCAGTGGCCGCCGCCGCGCACTACCACATGGGAGGCATCGCAGTGGACGGAACCGGCCGGGCAAGCCTCGCTCGGCTTTGGGTCTGCGGCGAGGCCAGTGCTACGGGCCTGCATGGCGCGAACAGGTTGGCCTCAAACGGGCTGTTGGAGGCTCTGGTTTACGCCGATCTTTGTGCGAAGGACATCCTATCGGTGTCCGAGACTGAAGAAGCGCGCCTCTGCCCTGAAGTCGCCCCGGCTTTCGAAGATGGCGGCCGTCCTGTCGACGAAGGGGCGACGAACGAATTGCGGCGGACGATGACCGAGTGTGTGGGCGTTGTCCGAACCGAAGCCGGTCTTGCGCATGCCTTGTCCCGAACAGCAGCGCTGGAGGAGCGCTTTGGGCGGGACTGCTCGGCATTTCTCAACATGACGGCGACAGCGACTTTGATTGCGGCCGCGGCACACACGCGCCGGGAGTCGCGCGGCGGCCATTTTCGCGAGGACTTTCCCGAGGCAAGGCCCGAGTTCGCTCAGCGCAGACGCCTCAAATGGGCCGACGCGCTGCAATTGCGCGAGTTGATGGTCCGGGAGACCGTATGACCACCGGGTTCAATAGCCTGCCAAACATCATGATCGAACCGCTCGTGCGCAACGCGCTGGCGGAAGATGTCGGCATGTCGGGCGATGTCACCTCCCGCTCCGTCGTGCCGTATCAGACGCGCTGGCAGGCGCGAATGGTCGCGCGCGGCGCGGGCGTCGTCTCCGGCATGCAGATCGCCGATCTGACGTTTCGGTTGGTCGATCCCGAGATCGAGCCCCGCATCGTCTTGCCAGATGGCTCTCCGTGTGCTCCTGGCGATCTCTTGATGGAGATCGAAGGCCGGGCGCAGTCTCTCCTTCTGGCGGAGCGTGTGGCTCTCAACTTTGCCGGGCGCATGTCCGGGATCGCCTCCCTCACCGCGTTGTTTGTTGCCGAGACCAAGGGCACGAGCTCGCGGATTGCCTGCACGCGCAAGACCACGCCGGGCCTGCGAATCGTGGAGAAACAGGCCGTTATTCATGGCGGCGGGCATCCGCATCGCTATGGGCTAAGCGATGCGATTCTGATCAAGGACAACCATATCGCGGCGGCGGGCGGTGTGCGCGCTGTCCTGGATGCTGCCCACGAGGTGGTCTCCCACATGATGCGCATTGAGATCGAGGTAGATACCCTTTCGCAGCTTGAAGAAGTACTCGATGCGGGAGGAGCCGATGTCGTGCTGCTTGACAACATGGACATTGAGACCATCTGCAAGGCCGTCGAAATCGTCGGCCAGCGCATGGTGACCGAAGCCTCGGGGAATATGCGCCTAGACCGAATTGCATCGGTTGCCGCGACGGGTGTCGATTACATCTCGGTTGGCGCGCTCACGCATTCTGCGCCCTCACTCGATCTCGGTCTCGACTTTTAGGCCGAGCCGAGCGGCCGCTTCGCACTCCGCCCAGGATCGCGTTGGAAATTGGGGGCTGGGACGCTAGCTTGCGCAAAAAGTGCGACGACGCGGGGAAGTCTTGACCGCCGTTCCTGTTCATCCCACCCCCGAGGGTCTCTACTGCCCGGCAGGCGATTTCCATATCGACCCTGTTCGGCCCGTCCCTCGTGCGCTCATCACGCATGGCCATGCCGATCACGCGCGTGCGGGTCACGGATCGGTTCTCGCCACGCGCCAAACCCTCGATATCATGGGCATTCGCTACGGTGCTGATTTCGCCGGCAGCACCCAGGCGGCCGAGGGCGCAATCGGGATCGGCGACGCGACCGTTTCCTTTCATCCTGCAGGGCATGTCTTGGGCTCCGCGCAGATCTGCGTCGAAGGCGCCGGACCGAAGATCGTGATATCCGGCGACTATACCAGAGGCCCAAATCCGGCCTGCGCACCGTTTGAGCCCGTGCGCTGTGATACCTTCGTCACCGAAGCAACCTTCGGGCTGCCTGTCTTCCGCCATCCCGATCCAGCGGGGCAGATCGCAAGGTTACTTTCGAGCCGTGCTCAGTTCCCGGACCGCGCCCATATCGTCGGCGTCTACGCGCTCGGAAAGGCACAACGTGTAATCATGCTCTTGCGTGAGGCGGGTTATGATCGCCCGATCTACATCCACGGCGCGTTGGATCGTCTTTGCCGCTACCATGCCGAGCAGGGGATTGCCGTTGGCGATTTGCGGCCCGCGACCGTCGATGCATCGGAGAGCGGTTTTGCTGGGGAGATAATCCTGGCTCCGCCGTCAGCGATGGCTGCGAAATGGGCGCAGCGCTTCGCCGACCCGCTCCTGGGTTTTGCGAGTGGCTGGATGCAGATCCGCGCCCGAGCTCGTCAGCGGCTCACGGAATTGCCCTTGGTGATCTCCGATCATGCCGATTGGCCGCAGCTTCAGGAAACGATTAGGGAAACGGGCGCAGGCGAGGTTTGGGTCACCCACGGCGCCGAGGAGGCGCTTGTCCATTGGTGCCAGACCCAAGGCCTCGCGGCCCGGCCCCTCCATCTCGTCGGTTATGAGGAGGAGCCGGAATGAGATGGGGCGTTGCGGCGCGGCAAGGTGATCTAGGCGGATCTTATGTCCAGGCGCCATGGCAAGGATCGGGAAAGAGCCACGGAGCTCGGCTCTGATGCGTGCCTACGCGACACTCTTGGATCGCCTCAGCTTCACACCGGCACGCAATGATAAGTTGCGGCTGATAGCCGAGTATCTCCGCACGACGCCCGACCCGGATCGCGGCTGGGCCATTGCG
Organism: Pseudomonadota bacterium; assembly: GCA_039177645.1. Classification (GTDB taxonomy): domain Bacteria; phylum Pseudomonadota; class Alphaproteobacteria; order Rhodobacterales; family Rhodobacteraceae; genus Amaricoccus. Next base: position 108,214 of record JBCDFS010000011.1, read on the forward strand.
TCGCTCACGGGTGGCGTGGAGCTGCGCAGGGTCACGCCTTCCCGCCTGCGCGAAATGGTCGCCTCGCGGGTAGATGAGACCCTCTTCGCCTTGTCATACGACTATGTCGGCGATCTGGCCGAGACAATCGCACTGATCTGGCCCGGGGACGAATCCGATCGGGCTGATCGCGACATCCCGCTATCGGAGGTTGTCGCGCGCCTGCAATCTATGTCGCGGCTAGACGTTCCGCGCGAAATCGGCGCCATGCTAGACCGCCTGCCTGCCAATGCGCGCTACGCTCTCTTGAAGCTCGCAACAGGGGGCATGCGGGTTGGCGTCTCGGCGCAATTGGCCAAGACTGCCTTGGCGCAGTTCGGCGATAAACCTGTCTCCGACATCGTAGAGCTGTGGCATGGGCTCACGCCACCCTATACGGACCTGTTTGCTTGGCTGGAAGGCGGCGAGAAGCCCGTATCTGCGGCCCGCGCGCCATTCTATCCGGTCATGCTGTCCACACCAACGAACTTGGACGAATTGAAAGCGCTTCAGGCGGGCGAGCATCTTGCGGAATGGAAATGGGATGGCATCCGCGTCCAGGCGGTGTCGGACGCAGGTCAGAGGAGGCTCTATTCCCGCACGGGCGAGGACATCTCCCGCGCATTTCCCGACCTCGTTGAGGCGATGACCTTTGAGGGCGTCCTCGACGGCGAACTGCTAGTGCGCCGCGCGGGCACCGTCGCGCCGTTCTCGGATCTGCAAAAGCGCCTCAACCGCAAGACCGTTCCCGAGAAGCTTCAGAAGAGCCACCCCGCGATGTTGCGGGCCTACGACCTCTTGATCGAAGGCGAAAGTGATCTGCGCAGGCACCCGCAAGAAGAGCGGCGCGCGCGCCTGGAGCAATTTGTCGAGGCACTGGACCGTGAGCGCTTTGATGTCTCGCCACTAATCTCATTCGATGGATGGGACGCGCTTGCAGAGGCGCGCGATGCGCCACCTGCGCCCGAGATCGAAGGTGTGATGATCAAACGCCGCGACACGCCCTATCTCGCCGGGCGGGTGCGGGGGCCGTGGTTCAAGTGGAAGCGCAATCCTTATCTGGTCGATGCGATACTGCTCTATGCCCAGCGCGGGCATGGCAAGCGCTCAGGCTATTACTCGGATTACACGTTTGGCGTTTGGAGCGGCAACGAGATTGTGCCGGTCGGAAAAGCCTATTTCGGGTTCACCGACGAGGAGCTCAAGCAGCTCGACCGTTTCGTCCGGGAGAACACGCGCGAACGGTTTGGGCCTGTGCGCTCTGTCGCGCCGAGCCTTGTCTTGGAGGTTGCATTCGAAGGATTGAACCGCTCGAAGCGTCATAAATCAGGCGTAGCGATGCGGTTTCCGCGGATTAGCCGTATCCGCTGGGACAAACCCGCCCAGGAGGCAGACACGCTCAAGAGCCTGGAAGCTCTGTTGCCATCCCCAGATTGACGCGCTCAAGTCAGCCTCCGCGTGATGCTGGGCGTTACCCATCTCTGAAATCAAGCTCTTGACCCAATTTCAGCCTCACATATCAAGAACCGGCTCGAGAGATCATCCGCCAGCGATTTTCCTGCGCTGGTATCGGGACGAATACGCATAGGAGTGCACGATGCGGTCAGTTTTGCGCGTCGGCAAGAAACCCGGAAGGTGGGACATCCATGACCTTTGATCGGAAAATCATGATCGCCCCTTCGATCCTTGCGGCTGATTTCGCGCAGCTAGGGGCTGAGTGCGAGGCGGTCGAGGTCGAAGGTGCAGATTGGATTCATGTCGACATCATGGATGGCCATTTTGTTCCGAACCTCACCTTTGGCCCGGGCATCTGCAAAGCGCTTCGTCCCCATATCCGGACGGTGATGGATGTGCATTTGATGATCTCACCTGTCGATCCTTATGTCGAAGCCTTTGCCGCCGCTGGCGCTGACATTATCACCGCTCATATCGAAGCCGGACCTCACATTCACCGGACGCTCCAGACGATCCGCCAGAGCGGCGCAAAAGTGGGCATAGCGCTCAATCCCGGCACGCCGAGCGACGCAATCTCCGGGGTGCTCGACATGGTCGACCTGGTTTGCGTAATGGGGGTCAATCCGGGGTTCGGCGGCCAGAAGTTTATTGTCTCTCAATTGGAGAAGCTGCGGCAGATTCGGGATATGATAGGGGACCGCCCAATTCACCTCGAAATCGATGGAGGCGTGGACCTTAAAACCGCTGCTGGGATTGCGGAGGCTGGTGCGGATGTCTTTGTCGCCGGGTCTGCTGTCTTCGGATCAGGATCGGTCCAAGAATCTCGGGGGTATGGGCAGAATATCCGGGCCATCCGAGACGCCGCCCAGGGCGCGGTAGTCTCCCCAGCCTGAGCGCTCGAAACTGTTGCCAGAGGTGCGGATGGACCGTGTGCTGGCGCCAAAAGCGCCGTCATATACAGATATCGCAGCCTGCATCACTTAATTTTGAGCCCAATCGGTTTTCTATTTCGGGCAACGGGCCGGTCCAAGCTAGAAACTGCTAGTAATCGGACCTAAGCTCCCCAGATGACGAAAGCTCCCCCCTATGACCGAGAAGTAACGCTACAGAAGGCGCTTCGTCTTTTCTGGCGAAAGGGGTATCATGCGACATCGCTTAAGGACTTAGAGCAGGCGCTTCAGATGCGCCCCGGCAGCATTTATGCTGCTTTCCAAAGCAAAGAAGCGCTTTTTCGAACTGTCTTGGCGAAATATGTGGAGGCTGTCGAAAAAGAGTTCAACCACACGCTCGGCATCCATCCGAGTGTTCTTGACGGGATTGCCGCCTTTATTCGGAAATTTGCAGAGCCGCCAAAGGAAACCCCACCCTCGAAAGCCTGTATGGTGGTCAAGACACTGCTTGAGGTTTCTGAGGCGCAGTCTCCAATTGCTGTAGATGCCAACACGTATCTCGCAAAGATGGAAGCCGCTTTTGTCTCGGCGTTCGAGAAAGCTCGGGCGCGGGGAGAAATCGCCGAACAGGCGAGTCCTGTCAGCCTTGCGCGACGGCTCCAGGCCAGCATATTCGGTCTGAGAGTCTATGCCCAGCGCTGGGTGACAGACCGGGCCGTGCAACTCCTTGCTGAAGATATCGCCCAGGATGTGCTCGCCCTCCGTGTGGACACGTCGACCATTGTCGAGCCGATCTAGCGCGACCGATGCCGAAGGTTTGGCTACGTCGACCTAACGTCTTTCCGCTCAAATGGCGGCGCCCAAGCTCACCCGCGTATTGCAAAGCTGCCAACCGCTTCAGCAAAAACCGGGTCCTTGTGTTCACTTGGTCGCCCGCATGGTTGATAAAGGACGCTGCGGTGCCATACTCGCCGAGATAAGCCATGGAGGCCTCAATGCAGCACGTCCGATCACAAGTCGCCAGCGTGGATCCGGTATGGGGACAGATCCGCGAAGAGGCCCATCGCATTGTCGACGAAGAGCCGCTTTTGGCTGGGCTTGTGCAGACGGCGATCCTTCACCAGTCGAGTTTTGAAGCTGCCTTGAGCTATCGGATTGCTCAAAAGCTGTCGTCTCCCGAAATGAGCCCAATCGTGATTTGCGAGATCGCGAACGAGGCTTGCACCAGTGATGATCGGATCGGGATGTCAGCCCGCGCCGATGTGATGGCCGTCTATGATCGCGATCCGGCGTGCCATGCCTATATCCACCCGCTCTTGTTCTTCAAAGGCTTCCTCGCCCTTCAAGGCCACCGCATTGCACATTGGCTATGGCAGAATGAGCGGCATGATATGGCCCGCTTCTTCCAGATGCGTGGCTCGGAGGTCTTCGGCGTCGACATTCATCCTGCAGCCAAGATCGGGTGTGGTGTGATGTTCGACCATGCCCATTCGATTGTGATCGGCGAAACCGCGACCGTGGGCGACAATGTTTCGGTGCTACATTCTGTGACCCTCGGAGGCACCGGCAAAGCCGATGGTGATCGGCATCCCAAGATCCAGGATTGCGTGATGATCGGGGCCGGAGCCGCTGTTCTTGGCAATATCGTGGTTGGGCGGTGCAGCCGCATCGCGGCGGGCTCGGTGGTTCTTCAACCCGTAGCGCCGATGAAAACGGTCGCAGGCGTTCCTGCAAGGGTGATTGGTGAGGTCACCTGTGACATTCCGGCCTGCGCGATGGACCAGACACTCGATAGCCCGTCGACGGACAAAGACTGAACGCCGCGGCTCCGTTAACTGATTCGGTCCTCGCGCGCGCTGGCAAAGGCCTGGTTCAACTTGAGGGCTGACTCTCCGTGATTTGCCCGCCTGTCAGCCGATAGATCCGGTCCATTCGAGCGGCCAGGTCTAGATTGTGTGTCGCAACAAGCGCCGAAAGTCCGGTTTCACGCACGAGCGCCATGAGCATATCGAACACGATCGTGGCGGTATCGGGATCGAGATTGCCGGTAGGTTCATCCGCGAGCAGGAGTTTCGGACGGTTGGCAAGGGCCCTGGCAATCGCAACCCGCTGCTGCTCACCGCCAGACAGTTCCGCAGGCCTGTGATGCGCGCGTTCCGTAAGCCCAACCGAGGCGAGCAGCTCATCGGCTCGGGCGGAAGCATCCGAGCGGCCCACACCTGCGGCCCGCTGCGGCAGAACGATGTTCTCGCCTGCGGTAAACTCCGGGAGGAGGTGGTGAAACTGATAGACGAAGCCGATCGTCTGTCGCCGCGCGCGGGTGCGCGCCCTGTCGCTGGCATGGGTCATGTCCACGCCTTCGATGAGAACCCGCCCGGAGCTGGACGTGTCCAGCAAGCCCGCGAGGTGCAGCAGCGTCGACTTTCCGGCCCCCGATGGCGCGACCAGCGCGGCAGCCTCTCCGGGCGCGAGCGTCAGCGTTATGTTGTCGAGAACCCGGATTTCAGAGGTACTCCCAGGATTGTAGGTCTTCTGGAGAGACTCAAGCGCCAGCGTCGGCTGCATCGCTTCATCCATCCCGCAGCGCCTCTACTGGATGCAGCCGCGCTGCGTTCCGCGCCGGCCAAATGGTGATGAAGAATGAAAGCCCAAGCGCCAGGGCAACCACCGCAAGGATATCTTGCAGCCGCAACCGTGCCGGGATTTCGGTCAGGAAGCGGACTTCCGGGTTCCAGACGGAGCCGCCCGCGATAAATTCGACCAGTGTCTGGATTTCCTGGATATAGGTGGCAAAGAGGCAGCCGAGGATGACGCCGAGGAGTGTCCCGACGACACCAATCGACGCGCCGCAGATGAAGAAAACGCGAAGGATTGAGCCTTCCGTCAGCCCCATCGTCCGCAAGATGCCGATATCACGGCCCTTGTTCTTAACGAGCATCACCAGCCCGGAAATGATGTTGAGAGCAGCAATCAGAACGACAAGCGACAAGATGATGAACATGACGCGTCGCTCAACGTCCAGCGCGGAGAGGAACGCGCTGTTGGCGTCTTTCCAAGTCCAAATGAGGCCCCGTGGACCCGCCGTCGCGATGAGAGTGTCGCGCAGATCATCAACCTCTTGGGGATCGGTCAACAAAAGGTCGATCTCGTCAGCACCGCCCTCGCGGTCGAAATAGCGCTGGGCCTCTGCGAACGGCATATAGACGCGCGTGCGGTCGATGTCGTAGCGGCCAACGCCGAAGATATAGACGATTTCATAGTCGCTCAGCCGCGGTTGGGTTCCAAAGGGTGTGTCGAGCCCCTGCGGGGAGATGAGCGTGACGATGTCGCCGAGGACGACGCCAAGCTCCCGCGCGACGCCTGAGCCAATCGCTATGCCCTCGTCCAGACGCTCGAGATTGCCAGCGCCGATCTCAGGGCGGGCGACGAGCGGGATCTCGGCGAGATCCTCTGTCCGGATGCCGATGACTTCAACGCCCGCCGCCCTGTCGGCTGAAGAGATCATGACCTGTCCGCGGATCAGCGGCGCTGCCCGTGCGATCCCTGGCTGATCTCGAAGCCGCTCTGTCAGAGCGTCGTGATCTCGGATGAGCCGGTCGGCCATACCGAATTCATCGATCTCAATGGCGTAGTAGAGGCTGGCATGGGCATTGGCGCCGAGAATACGCTCGGTGAATTCCTCCCGGAACCCAATCATCACGGCCTGAACAACAATCAGCGTGCCCACGCCCAGCATGACGCCGACCAGCGAGTACCACGCAATCACGGAGATGCCGCCCTCGCGGCGCCGTGCACGAAGGTAGTGCCAGGCAATCGACCATTCGAAAGGCGCGAAAGGCAGGGATTGGGATTCCACTGAAGTCGCCGCTTTGTTCTCGTTTAAACCGAGGGCGGACCGTGTTGGCCGGGCTGGTCGAGGTCAAGCCACTTTTCGAAGAGCAAGCGATTCTGTTTCGCGCGCGCCGAGCGCGCCGCTCATGAACAGAAGCTTAATCAGGGTGGTTGACTGCCGCCTTATTGCGCAGATCGGCGTCATCCCACGGGCCCTAGTACCATAGTTTGGACCGCAAGTCCGCGCCAATCCAGCTTTCCCGCCCTGATCGGCGAACGCTCCGTCTCCAGGAAGAATTTGTTAGCAATTCGCAGTTTTTATCCGGCCCGAGTTTTCCTGTTCCAAACCACGGAGGTCGGGTTGCCGGCCCCGCAGCCATCGAAAGTCCCGATGCCATGACGAGACTGTATGTTCCTGCCGTCTTCTGGGTCTTGTTGGCACTGCTGTCTGCGTGCGCACCGCAGCGCTCCGAGATGGCGAGAGTCGAGACGGGGATGATTCGCCCGAGCGACGCCTACATTCTTCCCGATCCCGGCGGCGCCGTGGTTATCGGTGCGGTCCAGCGCAACTTGGGCAGCGCGGTGCAGCACGAAGTGCTTTTGGCGGGATCGAACCGGACGCCCGGGGAAAACGCGCTCACAGTTGATGTCTTTGGCGGCTCATATCGCCGGGGCGAAGGCGGTCTCGCCTCGGAGGCTCCGAGCCCTGATGCAATCACCCGCGAAATGCAGGCCGTTCTTCCTGGCGTCGATATGCAGATTTCGCCCTACTACGTTCAAAACCGATACGGACCGTTTGGCTACGCCGTGGGACGCGGAAATGGCCGAGATCTCTGCCTCTATGGCTGGCAGAGACTTCAAACCACAAGCAGTGCGGGAACGCTCCTTGCCAACCGGTTCCTCATGCAAGTCCGCCTGCGGATGTGCGAGGCGGGTGGAGATGAGCGGGAACTGCTTCGATCGATGTATTCCTACAGCTTGGCCTCCTACTTCGGCACCCAATACGCGGACGTGCCAGCGGCACCCACCAAGCAGACCTTCCGTCGGCTCGACAGTCCGGACGAAATCCGGCCCAGCAATCCAACCGGCCTGGCCCTCGTGCTGCCCAAGCAGACCCCGGCAGCAGCCCCGCAAGCTGTCGCGCGCAGGCCGGCAGCGCCTGCCGCCGCGCAACCGGCGCGTGAGGCGACAGCACCCGCACCGGCCCAAGCCGCGCCGATTGTCCCGGCGCCCACCACAACCGTGCGCTCTGCCGCGACGCCCGTGCCCCAGAACGTTCCCGTTGCAACTGCTCCGCGTCCATCTTCTGGAGCCGCAGGGCCGCTCGTGCCGCCTCCGAGCTTCGTGGGCCAGAACACCCAGCCTTCGGCTGCAAGCGAGGTGCCGCTCGGAAGTCCGACAATTCCGGATCCGATGTCGCCTGCGATGATCGCCATTACCGCCGCCCGGGAGATCAAACTCCCTCAATCTCTCGCTCGGGAGGTCTCTGAATGAAAAAGCTTGTCCTCTGGCCGCTTTGGGCCGTTCTTGCCGCTGTCATGATCTTTATCGTGACCCTGCCCATCAGCCTTCAGGCACAGCTTGTTGGAAGTGTCACGATCCTCGGCGGCATGATGCTGATGAAGCAGTTTCGGCCCGATGGGGCGTGGAGATTGGTGGCACTCGCCTTCGGCACGGCCCTGGTACTTCGCTACGTTTACTGGCGCACCACCGATACGATCCCGCCGATCAACCAGATCGAGAACTTTATCCCCGGCTTCCTTCTCTACCTTGCAGAGATGTACTCGGTGATGATGCTCGCCCTCAGCCTCTTCGTTGTTTCCAATCCTCTGCCGCCGCGACCCGCGCATAACATGAAGGCGCTCAAGAGGCTGCCGACGGTCGATGTGTTCATCCCGACCTACAACGAGGATGCGGAACTGCTGAGCAGCACCATCGCCGCGGCTCAAGCAATGAATTATCCCAAGGACTTGGTCAAAATCTGGCTGCTCGACGATGGTGGAACCGAACAGAAGCGGAATTCGGACCAGATTTTGCAAGCCGCCTCCGCGCAGAAGCGGCACGAAGAACTCCAACAGCTCTGCGCCGATTTCGGCATCAACTACATCACGCGCAGCCGCAATGAGCACGCAAAAGCGGGCAACATGAACAACGCGCTAGAGCACTCCGAGGGCGAACTCGTCGCAGTGTTCGATGCCGACCACGCGCCTGCGCGTGATTTTCTCGAAAAGACAGTCGGTTACTTCGAAGAGGACGAGCGTCTCTTCCTCGTGCAAACGCCGCACTTTTTCCTCAACCCAGATCCGATTGAGAACAATCTCGGGACGTTCGAGAAAATGCCGTCCGAGAACGAGATGTTCTATGGAATCATCCAACGCGGCCTCGACAAGTGGAACGGGTCGTTCTTCTGCGGATCCGCGGCTGTCCTGCGCCGAGAGGCACTGCGTGAGACTGGCGGGTTCCAGGGTGTCAGCATCACCGAGGACTGCGAAACCGCGGTGGCCCTACATTCCAAGGGCTGGAACAGTGTCTATGTGGACCAGCCGCTTATCGCCGGTTTGCAGCCAGCGACGTTCGCAAGCTTCATCGGCCAGCGCAGCCGCTGGGCACAAGGCATGATGCAGATCCTTCTTCTGCGCAGGCCCGTGTTCAGCCGGGGTCTCTCCGTTCCGCAACGGCTTTGCTACGCCTCTTCGACGCTCTTCTGGCTGTTCCCATTTTCGCGGCTGATTTTTCTGCTCGCGCCTCTCTGCTATCTGTTTTTCGATCTGCAGATCTTCACCGCATCGGGCAGCGAATTCGTCGTCTACACTCTGGCCTACATGGTCGCGAACTTGATCATGCAGAACTACCTTTACGGTTCGTTCCGATGGCCATGGATCTCGGAACTGTACGAATACATGCAGTCCGTTCATCTTCTGCCCGCGGTGGTCTCGGTCGCCCTGAAACCGCGCAAGCCGAGCTTCAAAGTGACCGCAAAAGATGAAAGCGTCTCCCAAGATAGGCTCTCGGAACTGAGTTGGCCGTTCCTCTTGATCTTTGGTGTTCTGCTGCTTGGGGTCCTTGTGACCGGCTACCGCCTCTATGCCGAGCCTTGGAAAGCCGACGTCACGTTGGTGGTCGGCGCGTGGAACATCCTCAACCTTGTCATCGCGGGTTGTGCGCTGGGCGTTGTTTCCGAGCGCGGGCAGCGCCGGGTCTTCACCCACCGCGTCAAGGTCAGCCGCCGTTGCGAGTTCCGTCTTGGCGAGAACTGGTATCCCGGCACTGTCGAGGACGTGTCCGACCAAGGCGCTCGGGTGCGCGTCGTCGGTGCAACGGCCTACGATGCCATTGCTGGCATGGAGGCTGCCCTCGCATTCGAGCCCCATACCGAGGGCCTCGTCGGCAGCTTGCCTGTCCTTGTTCGTGGCACGTCAAGCGATAAGGACATGGTGACGCTCAATTGCCGCTTTGCGCCGCAGGAGATCGTCCACCGTCGTTTGATCGCCGACCTGATCTACGCAAACTCGGAGCAATGGCTGGAATTCCAGAAGGCGCGCCGTCGCAACCCGGGTGTGCTCATGGGCACTCTTAGCTTCCTGGTCATGGCCATTCGCGCGACGATCCGGGGCCTCGGCCTCTTCGCCCGCTCCGCAATCGACGACCCGGCGGAGCGCGGCCAGTTGAACGATGGGAAACGGGCATGATGCGTAGGCTAGTTTCATTCCTCCTGCTGTCAGCAGCAGGTGGCGCGCTTCTCGCGGCGGGTCCGGTCTCCGCACAGTCGGCACAGCCTGAGGCGGCTGGAGCAGGAGCTCCCGCCAGCGCGCCGGTGACCCTCCCGCTCGGCCTATTGCCAGGTGCCGCTGCCGCGTCTCAGTCTGAAACGCCGCGTGCGGTGCGCCACATCCTCCCGCCCGGAGGCGCAAGGCTCTCGGGAGAAATGGCAAAACGCTCCTGGACCGTGACCCTGCCCGAAGAGGGTCTTGAGGATGCCATGCTGCAAATCGGCTATGAGAATGCAGTCATGGTCGCTCCGGAATCATCAACGCTGCGCGTTAGCGTGAACGGAACCGAGATCGGCACGGCAGCGATCCGCTCGTCCTCAGGGATCACGGATCTTGCTCTATCCGTTCCAAACGGTGTGCTGGTTCCTGGCCGAAACTCGATATCGATGCAGGCCTCCCAGCGTCATAGAACCGACTGCACGCCCAATTCGACCTATGAGCTCTGGACCGAGCTCGATCCCAGGCGCACAGTGCTGACGACGGCGGGACCTGCGGGCCAGCCCGTTTCGACGCTCCATGACATCGCCGCAATTGGCCCGAACAGTCGTGGCGAAACCTCAGTTGCAGTGCTCGCGCCGGAGCTGAGCGATCCGGCAGTCGCCGAAACGCTGATTGCGCTTGCGCAGAAACTGGCCATCCTGACACGCGCAGCGCATCTCAGCTTCGAAGTGGTCACCGATGCGGATGAAATGCCGGATCAGGCAGCGCTCACGCTCACAGTCGGCACGCATGAGCGTCTCAAACAAATGGGTGTCGCTGCGCCAAGTGGCACGACTATTCACCCCGGCATCGTTGGATCGTCGCAAGAGGGCGTGCCGCACCTGCACGTGTCCGCGCCATCCCTCAAAGCGCTCCGGGCGGTGCTGGACGACTGGACTTGGCCCACCGCCGAGAACGGACCCCAAGAACAGACGACGTGGCCTGCCACAAACGCCCCGCTGCTTGGTTCGGGCGAAAGTATTGATTTCGCAGGGCTCGGTATTCCCACCGAACGCTTTTCCGGTCGCAGGTATTCGCAAGAATTCTCCATAGCGGTTCCGCCGGATTTTTATGCGCAACACTATGGCGAGGCGACGATAAAACTGGATGCGGCTTTGTCGCGCGAAGTTCAGCCCGGCAGCCGGATCGACGTGTATGTCAACGACCGGATTGCAAGCACGGTGCCAATCTTGGATTCAGGTGGCGGCGTGCTGCGCCAGCTTCCAATCCGTGTCTCCCTTAGGGAAATGCGGCCCGGACCAAACCTGCTCCGCCTCGAAGCTGTCATGATTTCAGAGGCAGATGCGGTCTGCGCGCCCGGGACAACAGCGTCAGAGACGCCGCGTTTCGCGATATACGACACGTCGCGGATCGTCATGCCTGACTACGCGCAGATCGCGCAAAGACCGGATCTCGCCGCCTTTGTGGCCGCGGGACAGCCCTATGAGGCGACCACCGCCGATGCGCCTATGCCGCTGGTTCTCGGTCTTCAGTCTGGCGAAACGATTGCAGCCGCGATGAACGTCATGGGGCGGATGGCGGCCTCTGCGCGTGAAGTAAGGCCGGTCTCCGTCGTGACGCCTACTGCTGAACTGGACACCCAATCGGCCCTCTTCGTGTCGCCCGCGGCAAATCTGTCGCCGACGGTTCGAGACCACGTGCGGCTTGCTCCGCCGCAAGACACAGGCTGGGCGGTGGAGAAAACGATCCGCCTGGCGCTGGGCCGTGACCGTGCCAATGAGCTTGATGAATGGCGCGAGTCCCTTGAGACAAGCCCGATTCGCCGCCAGTTCCAAGAACTCAGCGATACGCTGAATGAGAACTTCGACCTGTCGCTCGCCGCGCTCCGATTGGTCCCCGGAGAAGCCGAACTGTTCTATCCGGATGAGGAGGACACACTTGTCGTCGTGCAGGCTGCGAGCCCGGGCGGAACCGGAACTTGGACGGTCGTTACCGCGCCTTCCCCGGAGGCGCTGCGGGATGGATCGGCAGATCTTGCGCAGAGGGCCAATTGGCAAGAGGTGAGCGGGCGTCTCAGTGTCTATTCCGCGAGCGCGGGGTCCATCACCAATCTGCCGCCCATGGCCGTGGATCTTGTGCCCACACAACCGCTCTCTCTATCCAACACACGCTTGATTGTGACCAATTGGATGTCTGGCAACGCGCTCGCCTACTCTCTGGCGCTCGCACTGGCGTGTGTGTTGTTGGGTGGCGTCACGCTGGCGCTCCTGAGCCAACTTGGAAGGCGGCCGTGATCCAGAGCGCGCGCCTCTTTCAAGCCGGAGCCCTGGCCGCTGCGATGGTCCTGCCCGCCCCGTCCGGAGCGGGCCCCTCGCCGGAACTGGTCCGGCCCGAGGAATGGCGCGCCTATGCGGAGGCCTTTCTTGAGCCCTCCGGCAGGATCGTCGACACGGGCAATGGCGGCATCAGCCATAGCGAGGGCCAGGGCTATGGGATGCTCTTAGCCTATCTCGCGAGCATGCAAGCTGACTTCGAGCGCATCTGGAGCTTCACCCAGGCCGAGCTGAAAGTCCGCGACGATGGCCTCGTGGCCTGGAAATGGGACCCGGGAGCGGAGCCTCCCGTCACCGACATCAACAATGCGTCGGACGGAGAAATCCTGATCGCCTATGCCTTGGCCCTGGCGGGGGCTGATTGGGGCAGGCCGGACTATCTCGAAATCGCGTCGCAGATGACGACCGCCTTGGGGGATGCCGTTCTCGATCCGAGGGCCTATGGGCTGCTCCTGCTACCAGGTGTGGACGGGTTTTCCGCCGAAGACAGAGCCGACGGCCCGGTCGTCAATTTGTCCTACTGGGTCTTCGAAGCCTTTCCGGTTCTTGCGGCACTCGATCCATCGAACGACTGGAAGGCCGTGTCCCAAACCGGCGAGACACTCGTGGCGACCACCCAGATTGGCGCGCGAGGCCTCCCGCCGGAATGGCTCTCGCTCGCGGATGTGCCGAAGTCGGCGGAAGAGTTTGCGCCCGAATTCGGCTACAATGCACTGCGCATTCCGCTCTACCTGATGCGTGCGGGCTTGCACGACCAAAAGACACTCTCGCGCTTTCTCAAAGCCACGGATCTCGGCGGCGGCTACGCCTTGTCCGACCTTGCTTCGGGCGAACTGGTCGCGGTTCTCGAAGAGCCGGGATACCGCGCCATCAATGCGCTCGCCGGCTGCATTCTCGGCAGAGGCTCGCTTCCCGCGGATCTCTCCGACTTCGAGCCGACCCACTACTACCCGTCAACTCTACATTTGCTCGTCTTGAGCTACGCAAGAAAGGAGATGCCGCAATGCCTCTGACCGTTCGACACGTGCGCGAGTCCGCATTGTCGATCGCTGTTCTGGTTTCCCTGTCCGTGTGCGCGGCACAGGCGCAGCAAAGCCAGGGCAACGCGGTCGAGGTGGACGAATCGGCCCTGCGGTATTTCGCCAGGGAGGGCGATATCGACCGTCTGAATGCGGAGATCGCTCGCCTCAAGGCGCTCTATCCGCAATGGGTTCCACCTGCCGACCCCCTGTCGATACCCGGTGGGACGGATGCGCGCGAAGAAGCACTGTGGCAACTCTATTCCCAAGGCGATTTCGCGCAAATTCGTGCCCAGATTGCAGAGAATCAGCGGCAAGAACCGAGTTGGGCGCCCTCCGAAGCGCTTTTGGATGCTTTGGTGGCGAGCGAGATCCGGGCGCGGCTCATCAACGCCTCCGATCTCGGTCAGTTCGAGACAGTGCTCCGAGTGGCCAACGATCATCCCGAACTGATGACCTGCGCGGACTATGACGTTTTGTGGCGGGTGGCCGAAGCCTATGCGGAGACCGATCTCGATGAGCGCTCCGCCGAGGCCTACCGCTACGTGCTGGAGAATTGCGACGGACCTGCCGAGCGTTTCGCAACGATGCAGAAGGCGATGACCGACCTCAAGCGCCCGGCCATGGTCGAGTTGCTGCGCCTGGAGCGCAGCGCGCCGAGCGGCGAGGGCGAGTTCGAGGGTATTCGGGACGAGTTGGCGCGCCGCTCTGTTGCGGAGAGCAACGCCGATACAACGCTGTTTGCTTCCCCCGAGGATCTTTCCCGCGTGGCCGGTCTCTTCGACAACGGCCAGCAGGTCAACGATGCCCTGATGCTCGGGTGGTATCACCTCCAGCGCGAGAATGTGCCCGATGCGTCCGAGTGGTTCGAGCGGGCCTCTCGTGTCGAGCAGACTGCCGTGGGTGCCCAGGGACTGGCGCTCGTGCAGATTGCCCGTGGCGAATTCACCCAGGCCGAGGCGACGCTCGCGCCCTGGCGTGATACCTCCGAGGCGGCCCGCAGCGTCTATCTTGCGGCTGCCGCAAATCTCCTCTCAGGCGACCCGGCGCCGCAGGTCGACGAAACCGTATTGCAGCGGATCGTGCCCGAGGTTGTCACCGCGCGCGATGCGGCCACGGCGCGTCAGCTTGGATGGTATGCCCGCAACTTCAAACAGCATGAAACCGCACGCCAATGGTTCGAGACCGCCTTGGCTTGGGATCCGGCAAACGAGCCGTCCGCCTATGGACTTGCCTTGAGCTATGTTGATCTTGGCAAGAAAGACGAGGCAAAGGCGATCAAGACCGAGTGGGATAGCCGGTCACAGCGCATCGCGGCGATCTCGATCCCCACACGGCGCGCAGGCTCAAGCGGCGACAGCGTGCCGCGCATCACCGATTGCTCCTCGCCCGTTTCGCCAAGCCGCCTTTCGCCGGGAACGGCACTGGGTCGCGGTTGGTGTCTCTTGGATGCGGGGCGTCCGATCGACGCCACGCAGGCCTTTGCGCGCGCCCTGCAAAGCAGTTCGCAAAAGATCAGATCGGATGCTGCTTACGGTCAAAGCCTCGCCTATATCCGCGCGGGCTTCGTCGATCAGGCGGCGGTGGCAGCCACTCAGGCGCGGCAAACACCGGAAAGATCGAACGAGATCATGGCATCGATCCTGTCAGAGCGGGCAACCGCGGCCTACAATCGGGGGCGCTATCGCGAGGCGCTTCAGATCCTGGATCGCCGCGCGCAGATCGCTGCGGAGCAGGTCGGCCTGATGGTGATCCGTGGTTACGCCTACTACAATCTGAAGCAGTATTGGCGGGCCGCTGAGGTCTTTGATGCGGCGGCGAAAGCGGGCAGCACCGAGGCAGCGGAAGGCCTGAAGCTCGCGCAGACCGCACGCCGCAAACGCTGGTGATCTGAGAGGGCCGGGTACAAAGCGGTATCCGGCCCAATCACCCCGAAGAGCTGAGACGAAGAGGACGGGCTGGCGCAGCCGGACCGTGCAAGGCGCTCACCTCTCTCGATCCTCGATGCTGACCGCCTCGTAGATCCGCTTCGACCCCGCGACCGTAATTGGGTCTATAGCCGCCCGGCAGGCCCTGTAGTGCGCGGTTGCGCGGTGCGCCTCCAAAGCGTCTTCGCTCGAAAACACCTCATATACTGTGAAGCGGTTGGGATCGTCTGCATCGGCGAGCACGTCGAAGCGGACGTTTTCTGGCTCGGTCCGGCTGCCTTCAGCGTTGCGCCGAAGCGCCTCGAGTAGCCGTTCCCGGTTTTCGGGGAGAGTTTCAAGCGTCACAATCTGCACATACATGCGTGCGCCCCCTGCTTTGCGTGCACGCCTTAAGTCTAGTCCCAGGGCCGCCAGCGATCCAACGGCACGTGTGCACGCTGGCGCTTTCGGTGTCCCGCGCCGCTCATGGGCGGCGGATCGCGGACGTTGTCCCGAGACCGGCTTCGGTCTAGATCGAACAGACATGGCAGGCGTGCGGGCGAGACACGACCCGCAAGTCTGCCAACTGCGCGTTCGCAACTGAAAGGCTCCGACCCATGCGCTGTGCATCCTTTGCCATTGACGACAGAGAAAGCTACGGGATCGTCGAACGCGGAATGATCCGGGAGGCGGACGAAGCTTTTCGGACCCAGTATCCCGACTTGCGTTCGGTCCTGGCCGCGGATCAGCTTGACGCCCTTGCGGGGGCAACCGAGGCCCCGGTTCCGTTGTCGCGCGTTTGCTTGTTGCCACCCATCCTGCATCCGGACAAGATTATCTGCGTCGGCCAGAATTACCTGGCCCATATCCGAGAAATGGGCAACGAGCCTGGCGCCTATCCTGCGATTTTTACCCGATATGCATCATCAATGTGCGGGCATGAAATGCCGTTGGTCCGGCCGAAAGTATCGGAGAAGTATGACTTCGAAGGCGAGCTTGCTTTGGTGATCGGTCGAGCAGGCCGCGAGATACCTGCGGAGAAAGCACTGGATCACATCGCGGGCTATACCTGCTTTATGGACGGCTCGATCCGTGACTATCAGCGCCACACCGCGCAGTTCTGGCCTGGCAAGAATTTTGTCGCGACCGGCGCAATGGGACCTTGGCTCGTCACGTCCGAAGAGATCGGCGACCCTGCGGGTCAGCATCTGACCACCCGTCTCAACGGCACGGAAGTGCAGTCCTCACCGGTCAGCGATCTGGCCGCGACCGTGCCCGAAATCATTGCCTACCTCTCGACTGTCACTGAATTGCTTCCTGGCGATGTGATCGCGACCGGGACACCGGGCGGTGTCGGGGCCGCCCGCAAGCCTCCGCTTTGGCTGAAACCCGGAGATACGCTCGACGTGGAAATCAGCGGCATCGGCACGCTGAGCAACCCAATTCACGCCGAGGCCTGAGCGGAGATCTAGGCACAGGCCATCTGGCTTGCGGTCGATTCCGTCGTGACCCACCTGTGTCGCATCTTGGGCCGATGGCCGGAAAAGCCAAAAAAGAAGGGTGGGCGTGGCAATCATGGCAGAGGCGCCGCCAAGCGAGGTGGCCGCCGATGGCAACCAACTCGAGACCCACTCCCGCATTGGAAGACTGCGGCAGAAGCCGTTAAGGGAACGGCGTGGTCACGGCGGGTTCACCACAGATTGGAAACCGCGTCGCGGGCCGCTGGTCGGAGCATGTCAATCGCCGGAGCGCGCGACCTCGCGCAATTCAACCTCGGCCTTACTTTCTTCATGGGTTGCCAAAGGCTCGATTGCAGGACACTTCTGCGATGCTTTGGTTAGCAGGAGGCTGCATCGATGAGCGCAGCGGAGGAAGGTCCGGACCCGATCGTTTCGGTGGAAGGCGTCCGCAAGATATACAAGGGCGGCTTTGAGGCGCTCAAAGGTGTCGATCTTGAGATCCAGAAGGGGGAAATCCTGGCCCTGCTCGGGCCGAACGGTGCCGGGAAGACGACACTCATCTCAATGATCTGCGGTATTGCGGAAATCAGCGCGGGCCGGATCCGTGTCGGCGGCTTCGATGTCTCAACCCAATATCGCAAGGCGCGCCAGCTTATCGGCCTCGTTCCGCAGGAAATCAGCATCGACCCGTTCGAGAAGGTGGAGCGGACGGTCCGCTTTTCGCGCGGTCTGTTTGGCCTCCCGCCGGATGAACCTTTCGTTGAAAGCATCCTGCGCGATCTTTCGCTTTGGGATAAGCGCACCGCGGCCTCGACCGAACTCTCCGGGGGCATGAAGCGGCGGGTCATGATCGCCAAGGCTTTGGCGCACGAGCCCAGCATCCTGTTTCTCGACGAGCCGACCGCGGGGGTCGATGTCGAATTGCGCGCCAGCATGTGGCAGACGGTCGAGCGTCTGCGCGAAAAAGGCACCACGATCATCCTCACCACCCACTACATTGAAGAGGCCGAGGCGATCGCGGATCGGGTCGGGGTCATCAACCAAGGTCGGATCCTGCTCATGGAAGAGAAGGAAAAGCTCTTGGAACGAATGGGCCAGAAGCAGCTCACCATCGTCCTGAGCGATCCCTTGAGCGAGATCCCGGCGTCACTTGCGAAATACGACCTGGAGCGCAGTCCGGACGGCCATGGTCTGGTCTACTGCTATGATCGCAGCGCCGAGCGAACCGGGATCACCTCCCTCCTGACGGATGTGTCCGCTGAAGGATTGATACTTCGCGATCTCCACACGCGGCAAAGCTCGCTCGAAGATATTTTCGTCAATCTCGTGAAGGATTCCGCATGAACGGTCGGGCTATCTGGGCGATCTACCGCTACGAAATGTCGCGTGCGATCCGGACAGTGTTCCAAAGCATTGTCTCGCCGATTCTCTCAACGTCGCTCTATTTCATCGTGTTCGGAACGGCGATTGGGTCCCGCATCCAGGAGGTGGAGGGAATCTCCTATGGCGCGTTCATCGTGCCGGGCCTCATCATGCTCACGGTACTCACCCAGAGCATCACCAACGCATCCTTCGGGATCTACATGCCGCGTTTCATGGGAACGATTTACGAGGTTCTGTCCTCGCCCAATTCCTATGTTGAGATCCTGATCGGCTATGTCGGCGCGGCGGCGACGAAATCCTTTATCATCGGTCTGATCATCTACGCCACAGCCAACCTGTTCGTGAGCCTGCCAGTCGCGCATCCGGTCTGGATGATTGCCTTTCTCGCAATCACCTGCATCACGTTCAGCCTCTTTGGCTTCATCATCGGGATCTGGGCCAATAATTTCGAACAGTTACAGCTCATTCCGCTATTGGTGATCACACCGCTGGTGTTCTTGGGCGGCAGTTTCTACTCGATTTCGATGCTGCCTCCGGTCTGGCAGACGATCACGCTGTTCAACCCGGTCGTCTATCTTGTCTCCGGCTTCCGTTGGTCGTTCTTTGGGATGGCGGACGTGCCGGTGGGGATCAGCATCGTGGCGATTACCTTGTTCGCGGGCGCCTGCATCGCGCTTGTCAGTTGGATCTTCAAGACGGGTTATCGGATCCGGTTGTGAGGCTCGTAGCCCTCCCAACGGCGCTTGAGGTGCGGATCGGAACCGGGCGCACTCCATGACCCTCGTGATGGGGATCGATGGCGGCGGCACCACCTGTCGCGCGGCTCTTGCCACTCGCGACGGCGAGATCCTAGGGCGAGGGGAAGCAGGCCCCGCCAACATCTGGACCGATCCGGAGGAAGCCGCAGACAACATCCGCCTTAGCGGTGAAAGGGCGTTCTCTGCCGCAGGTCGCCTGGTGGATTGGGACAGTGTGAGCGCCGTCTTGGGTCTTGCGGGCGCGAACCTGCCCCAGGCCCGAGAGCGTCTCGGCACCCTGCCGCCTTTCGCGCGGTTCGATCTGCAAACAGACTCCATGATCGCCCTGAATGGAGCACTTGGAGACCGCGACGGCATCGTGCTTGTCACAGGCACGGGCTCCGTTTTTGGTCGGCAGATCGCGGGCGAGGCACGCTTCCTTGGCGGCTGGGGGTTCCGGCTCGGGGACCAAGCCTCGGGCGCCCATATGGGGCGTCGCCTCTTGGAACAGGCGCTTCTGGCCCATGACGGTCTCGCTCCAACAGAGCCGCTCTTGACCCGCGTTCTGGCAGAAGCCGGTGGGCCGGAGGCGCTTGTCGCAAGCGTGGCCAATGCGCCCGCCGCTCGCTTTGCCGACTATATGCCGCAGCTGCTCGCAGCGGCGACCGAAGGCGAACCAGCCTGCCGCGATATACTTCGAGAGGCGGAGCACGCGCTGCTCCAGGTCATATCCCGTTTCGATGCGGAAAAACCCGATCTTCCGATCTGCTGTTTGGGCGGCCTTGGCCAGGTCTTCGCCGACCGGCTGTCGCCTATCCTTCCTGGCCGCATACGGAACGCAGCCGGTACCGCGCTTGACGGCGCCGTTGCGCTCGCTTGCAACTTAGCTGTGGAAGCCCACTCGACCCTGGAGCGAAACAGAATATAACCGGTCGCGCTGGCTGTGTCTGGGCGATCGGTGCGTTCGAGCAGCGAGCGAGGCGTGATTGTCTACGGGTCCCGGACATGATGGAAATGGCGACGCATATGTCCGACGAGATCGGGGAGATCCCGGAGGCGGCTGCCCGGTTCCTAGATCGTGCGGGACCGGTCCTCTCCGAGGCCGCCCAGGTGATGCGACGCACGGACCCGCCGCTTGTGTTGACGGTGGCGCGCGGCTCATCCGATCACGCGGCCACATATCTGAAATACGTTGTAGAGATCATGGCGGGTGTGCCGGTGGCGACAGCCGCGCCATCACTCGCCTCAATCTATCGGCGGCAGTTGCGCCTCCAGAGCGCGGCCTGCATCGGGATTTCTCAATCGGGGCAGAGCCAGGATATCGTCGAAATGATGGGCAGCGCTCGTCAAAGCGGCGGTTTGACCATTGCGATCACGAACTCCGTCGACGCACCGCTTGCCGAGGCGTGTGAGTTTGTCCTTCCGCTCCATGCCGGGATCGAAAAGAGCGTGGCTGCCACTAAGAGCTATGTGATCTCGGTTATGGCCGCGATTGCACTGGTCGCGGAGTGGCAGGACGACGACGCGTTGAGGCGCGCCGTGGCCCAACTGCCCGAACAATGCGCGGCAGCTTTGGAACTCGATTGGTCGCGGCTCTCCGACCGCCTGGTGACGGCCAATTCGCTCTACGTCCTGGGCCGCGGTCCCGGCTTTGCCATTGCGAAAGAAATGGCCCTGAAGTTCAAGGAAACCTGCGCGCTCCATGCCGAAAGCTATTCTGCGGCGGAGGTCTTTCACGGGCCCGCAGCCTTGGTCCAGGATCGCTTCCCGATCCTTGCCTTGGCGCTGGAGGATGATGCGCGGGCGCCGGTTCAGTCCACTGCGGAACGTCTGGCGGAACAAGGCGCCGACGTGTTCGTGACCGGTGAAGGCGCGCCCGGCCCGACTTTTGCACTCCCGACACTCAGCGATATGCACCCCAAAACGGCGCCGCTCCTTCTGATCGTGACGTTCTATAGATTCGTTGAGGCGTTGGCGCGCAGGCGCGGCCTCAACCCCGACGAACCTCCGCATCTGCGCAAGATCACCATAACAAGATGAGCAAGACCCACTATCGTGGCGCATCGATCTTCGACGGGCGTGAGCTCCATGAAGGGGCAGCCCTCGTCGTCGAAGACGGCCATGTTGTGGGGGTTGAGCCGGACGACCCGGTCCGTCGGGGCGTCATAAAGGAGATGCTGCCGGGTGGTGTGATCGCGCCGGGCTTCGTGGATCTTCAGGTGAATGGCGGCGATGGGATCATGCTCAACGACGCGCCCGAAAGAGAGAGCATCGCGCGGATTTGCGCCGCGCATGCCCGTCTCGGAACGACGGCGCTTTTGCCTACGCTGATTACGGCCAACAAGCAGACAATGCTGGCCGCGCTCCAAGCAGTGCGCGCCGCCGCGGGCGATAGGATCCCGGGATTTGCTGGGCTACACCTCGAAGGCCCGCATCTGGATCCGCAGCGATGCGGGGTCCACGATCCCGATGTGATCCGACCCATGGAGCCCGAGGATCTTCATATGCTGGTTGAGGCCGCCACTGATCTACCAGCCCTTATGGTGACCCTGGCACCGGAAGCGGTAACACCGCACCAGATCCGGGCGTTGGCCCAGGCCGGCGTGATCGTGAGCCTCGGCCATTCGAACACCAATGCGGCCGTGGCCAAGGCGGCCTTCGCCGCTGGAGCGTCCTGCGTGACCCACCTTTTCAATGCGATGAGCCCGCTTGGGCACCGCGAACCCGGTCTCGTCGGGGCCGGGCTGACGGAGGATGTTTACTGCGGCTTGATTGCCGACGGCCTGCATGTGCTCCCAGAGGTTTTGCGGATCGCTCTGGCAGCGAAGCGTGCGCCCGAGAAACTGTTTCTGGTCACCGACGCAATGGCGCCCGCTGGCACCGAACTGGCATCATTTGAACTCGACGGCCAAACTGTCCGGCGGAAAGATGGCTGTCTGATGCGCGGCGACGGAACCCTGTCTGGGGCGGATCTCGATATGCTTGGCGCGATCCGGGTTATGGTTGAAGATGTCGGCATCGAGATGTCGCGGGCATTGGCCATGGCCACTTTCGTTCCTGGTGGATTGATCGACCCCTCAGGTTCGACCGGTCGCCTCGTGCCCGGCAGCATCGCCGACTTCGTGCATCTTGGGGATGAGTTGGAGCTTCTCGGCGTCTGGCAGCGGGGCAAACGACTCGTCTAGCCACTTTGATCCATCACCGGCCTTCGTGTGATGAGAAAAGTGGAAAACTTCTGGCCTCTTGGTTACCGACCCAGAGACGGGCAAGAATGCACGATACGGCCTCAGCTCAGGTGCCAAGCGGCGCGAGTAAGGCTTAAGCATCTGAAAAACAGTTACAATTCGGCAGGCTGATCCCGTCGTAACTTCTGCAAATGCAACCCGGATTCGCATCGAATGCCGTGTTCATTTGAGATGTAAATCTAGGCATTCGGGAAGGGCTTACAATTCGCACCGCGTGAGCGCATGCATGCTCCCATAGCGACTGTCTGCGCCAGCACGGCGCCCTGAAGCAGTCAAACCATCCAGAAATTGGCCCGGAGCTTAGCCCGGGATTTTGCGGTGAGTGGCTCGAACTCCGATTCGAGCTGCGGGGGGACTTGCGCATGTGCGTGTTTCACGGCGAAGGCGAGACTTGTGATTTTTGCGAAGCGCCGCTTCAGCTCGAAGTCGTGGGTGTTGGGGAAGATTCCGGTGTTGCGGCGGTTCTGAACCCTTCCCTATCGGCCCCATCGCTAAGCCACATCTCAGGGCTGCTTTCCGGGCGGTACTGGAACACGTCGGATCTCAAATTCGGGTTCACCACAAGCGCGTCACAATACCTCAGTAGCGAAGCGCCGAACGGAGAGCGCTCGTCGCACAAGGAGTTTTCCGAAGGCGGAAAGGAAATCTATCGCGACGCGATGAGCCAGTGGGAAGATGTCTCGGGCCTCAACCTTACCGAAGCCTCCTCTCCGGCAACGGCTGAACTCCGTATTGCGGGCTCCAACGCGCCGACCACGGCTTGGGCCTATTACCCGTCCAATGGCTGGGGCGGCGGCGGCGATATCTGGGCCAACACCAACTACATTTCCGCCTACAAGGCGTCTGTTGGGGATGCGTCGGGCGCGGTGGGCACCTACGCCTATGCAACCGCTCTGCATGAGATCGGGCACGCTTTGGGCCTCGAACACCCTCACGACGGCACGAAGATGTCCTCGTCCTACGACAGCACCGAGTATTCGGTGATGAGCTACAAGTCGTATGTGGGTCATACCAGCAATGGCTACACCAACGAGACCCACGGCTATGCTCAGTCGCTGATGATGCTCGACATTGCTGCGATCCAGTCGGTTTACGGCGCGGATTACACAACGCGTTCGGGCGATACGACCTACAGTTTCAACGCGTCAACCGGCGAAATGAAGATCGACGGTGTGACCTATGCCACGCCCGCGCAAAACCGGATCTATCGCACGCTTTGGGACGGCAACGGCTTCGATACGCTCGATTTTGCAGGCTATACGACTGACATTTCGGTCAATCTCAACCCCGGTGAAGCGACCGATCTCGACGTGGGCGGCCTCAATCAACGCTCTCGGCTCGGCTACAAATCTGGCGAATGGGTCTATTCCTCCGCGCATGTCTACATGTCGCTCCTCTACCAGGACGATGTGCGCAGTCTCATTGAGGCAGTCGTGACCGGTTCTGGCGATGACATCCTCTTGGGAAATGAAGCTGACAACCTCCTCAGCGGCGGATTGGGCTTCGATACGTACACACTCGGGGATGGCGCTGACACCGTCAGCGGAACGCTCGCGGAACTCGTTGGCGACAAGATCATCGATTTCGGTTCTGAGGACGTGGTCGTCGCGACCGATATCGGATCGGGCAAAGCTATCGAGGTTGGCAGCGACGGCGTGATCGGTGTGGTGGACGCGCCCGAAACGGACGACCCCGAAGAACCTGAGGAGCCGGAAACGCCCGCCGAGCCTGATGATCCCGAGGAGCCAGAGACGCCGGACGAACCGGACGATCCCGAAACACAAGAAGACCCTGAAACCGAGGACGGGGCATGTGTAATTCGGCTGACCGATGGTCGCGACAGTTTCACGTCTGAGACGGATGAAGATCTGGTCGTCTTGGCCTTCAGTCAAAACGACAGCGTCGAAACGGGGGCGGGCGCGGACCGTTTGGTCGGCGGGAGCGGCCGGGACAACCTTGAAAGCGGATCGGGTGCTGACACGCTACAAGGGGGCAGCGGCAGGGATCGGCTCGACGCTGGCGTTGGTAACGACGTGCTCAAGGGCGGAACCGACAGTGACTATCTGCGCGGTCGCGACGGGCACGACATATTGTTCGGCGGCTCGGATGGAGACAATCTGCGCGGCGATAACGGCCGTGACAGCCTCAGCGGCGGAAATGGAAAAGACCGTCTGGACGGTGGCCACGGACTCGACTTGCTGTATGGCGACGATGGCGACGACAAGATCAGCGGCAAGAATGGCGAGGACACGCTTTATGGCGGTAAAGGCGACGATACCCTGAACGGTGGAAACGAGGCGGATATCTTCGTGTTCCACAAGAATGATTCCGGCAACGACGTCATCGAAAAGCTGGTCTTCGGGGAGGACAAGATCGAAATCAACGGCTTCTCCGGAGGCTTCGATGATCTCACCCTTACCGATAAGAAGAAGGGCACATTGATCACGATCGACTCAGGCGTGACCGTCTTGGTGAAACGCACCTCGGTCGAGGACTTCTCCGAAAGCGACTTCGAGTTCTATAGCGGCAACAACACAGCACCCGAGCTCGAAAACGTCTCTCTCGATGACGTTTCCGATCCCGGCGCCGGTTCATTGGAGCTTTCCGGTGGGGCGGACGAACTGAAATTGTCGGTCAAGACCGACCTGGAAATCGACCTGTTGGGCGGGGCGGACAACGTCACGGCCGGACGCGGGGATGACACCATCGAAGGCGGAGGCGGCAAGGACAAGATCAAGGGCTCCAGCGGTGACGACCGTATCGCAGGCGGTCGCGGCGATGACACAAGGTATGGCGGCTCCGGCGATGATGTCGTTGTGTTTCGCGCCAGCGAAATCGCGTCTGGCGACACGGATTTCGATACCATTCGGGACTTTCGCTATAAGAATGATCGGATCCTGCTGGAAGGCTTCGAATGCAACGACCTCGACGATCTGGAGCTCACGTTCCATCAGGGCAAAGCGGCGATTGTGGTCGATGAAGTCCAGACAATCTGGTTGAAAAACCTGCGCGACTATGACGACTTCCTGGAGCAGGATCTGATCGACTTCATCTGAGGTCAGCATGAGGGCATGACCGGGCGCATATTGCGGCGCGGCATAAGGCGCGGTCTGGTCAGGCCGCGTCGCCAACTGGCCGGGGCTAACAGCCCTTAAACACGGTCAGCGAGCAACCAACACCAGCCGATAAAAGTTAGCAAAATCAGTGTTGAATAGGGCCAAGCCGATAAGGCTGGCTCTTTTCATTTGTGTTCTCCAAGGGCGCGTGTTCGCCGTGGGAAGATGCGCCGTCTCCCCTGATGGTCTGCGAGGCGGGCCGGGCCATCTGGCATTCGTTGGCCCCCGATCAGCCGCACGTGTAAAGTGCCGCTCCGTACGGTCGTTCTTTGCGGATTGCGATCATAGTGCAATCGAATTCGAGCGATAACCCTCTGCTAACCGATCTCAAATAGGCACGCGATGACGACACGCTGCATCGCCACGAGAGGGCCGCTCCTGCAATGCACAGATCGGCGCTCAGGCAGGGTTCTTGGACCGAAGCTTCGCGGTTTTCTGTCGCCAAACCGTCACGATTTTGCGTCGCTGTGGATATGTCCTTCGTGAAGAATGCACGTTACAGTTGCCGCATTGCAGCATACACTTCACCCAGTAGCACATCGGATTCGGAGTAACGAATGTTCTCTCTCGACGGGCAGAAGGCCCTCATCGTGGGAATCGCAAATGATCAGTCTATTGCCTATGGTTGTGCCCGAGCCCTCCGCGATGCCGGGGCAAGCCTTGCGATCACCTACCTGAACGATAAGGCAAAGCGTTTCGTTGAGCCTATCGCAGAAGAACTGGAGGCAGAGATTTTCCTGCCCCTCGACGTGCAGACCCAAGGCGATCTTGAGGCGGTGTTTGACGAAATCACCCAAAAATGGGGCAAACTCGACACGCTCCTGCACTCGATAGCCTTCTGTCCGAAGGAAGATCTCCATGGGCGAGTGGTCGACTGCTCCGCTGCGGGCTTTGGCATTGCCATGGACGTCTCGGTGCATTCGTTCCTGAGAATGATTAAGTTAGCCGAGCCGCTGATGCCAAATGGTGGCACTTGCATGACGGTGAGCTTCTATGGCGCGGAAAAAGTTGTCGAGAATTACAACGTGATGGGCCCGGTCAAGGCGTCCTTGGAATCCGTCGTCCGTTATGCCGCGGCTGAGCTTGGATCAAAGGGTGTCTCGGTCCACGCGCTTTCACCGGGGCCACTCAAGACGCGCGCCGCATCAGGCATTCGCGAATTTGATGAGCTTTTGGACGCAGCCGCAGCGCGAGCCCCAACCCACATGCTGGCAACGATAGAGGATGTCGGCGCCTATGCGGCGTTTCTGGCCAGCAAAGGAGCCAGCAACGTCACAGGCGGCATACACCAGATTGATGGCGGCTATAGCATCGTAGGATGACGGAGAAGCACATGGACGAGCCGACCCCCGACTTTAAGAAGGCGCAGGAATTCACCAAGTCGCTCTTCGAGCAATTCACCAGCTCGCCCGGCGAACGGCTCGAAGAATTCGCGATGGAGTTCCATGACCTGAACGGGGCAAGCGAACTCATCATGAAGTCGGTCTCTCGGCACGCATCAAACATCGCAAGCACGCATTCGGGTCGGACGCAGGAAGCGCTCGAAAACCTTGTAAATTGTGCCCGGCAGATGTCCGCCAGCGAACGCGAGGGCGGCGATCTGTTCCAAGATTGGGTCGCATATCTGCGCGATCGCGGGGAGCGCGCCGTGCTCTTCACGGATATCCTGCGCGAACGTGGGGACATCTTCATCGAGCATGAGGCCGCCGGTTGCCCCCCGGTTCTCATCTATGACTACGAGATCGTTGTTGACGGCGCCAACCTGCCCGATCCTTGCAACTACCAGTTGCTTCATATCCTGCCCCCAGATGGCATTGAGGTGAATCACCGAAAGCGCCCCTATGTGATCGTGGATCCGCGCGCGGGCCATGGGTCTGGGATTGGCGGCTTTAAGCCCGACAGCCAGGTGGGCGTTGCGCTGCGCGATGGCCATCCGGTCTATTTCGTCAGTTTCCGCCGGATGCCGGAGCCCGGACAGACCCTCGCCAGCGTCACGCGCGCCGAAGCGGAGTTCATTCGGGAAGTGACCCGGCGGCATCCCGAAAGCCCCAAACCCGTTGTCGTCGGAAACTGCCAGGGCGGTTGGGCCGTGCTGGTGCTGGCCGCAACCAATCCCGATATTGTCGGGCCTATCGTCTTGAGCGGCGCGCCGGTTGCCACCTGGTCGGGCGAAGTCGGCACGAATCCGATGCGCTACAATGGTGGTGTGTTGGGCGGTACCTGGATCCCTATGTTCTACTCGGATCTCGGCGCGGGCATTTTCGACGGAGCAATGCTCGTCTCCAACTTCGAAATGCTCAATCCCAGCCGCAACTATTTCCGGAAATACTACGATGTCTTCGCCACCGTCGATACGGGCCGCAGCCGTTTCCTGGAATTCGAGAAGTGGTGGGGCGGGTATTTCCTGCTCAACGAAGCCGAAATCCACTGGATCGTGGAGCAGCTCTTTGTAGGCAACAAGCTCACCCGCAACGAGGCCTATCTTGAAACCGGCCGCCCAATCGACATCAAGAAGGTCCGGGCGCCCGTGATCGTCTTCGCGAGCCATGGCGACAATATCACCCCGCCGCAGCAAGCGCTGAATTGGATCTCCGACACTTATACAAGCGTCGATGAGATCCGGATCCGCGGCCAGCGGATTGTCTACGTCCTCCATGATGAGGTCGGCCATCTGGGCATCTTCGTCTCTTCGAAGATCGCAAAGAAAGAGCATACCGAGGTCGCGTCGACACTGAAGACCATCGAGGCCCTCGCGCCTGGCCTCTACGAAATGCGCATCGACACTGTCGAAGATGGCGGTCGGACCGGCTCGCACTACACCGTGAGTTTCGTTGAGCGGACGATGGAAGATCTCGGCAAGATCGATGACGGCCGAAAGGATGAAGATGCCTTCGGCGCGGTGGCGAGGCACGCGGAATCCCAGGCCGAGTTCTATGACAGCATGGTTCGCCCCTTCGTGCAGGCCATGATTTCTCCGCCGGTGGCCGAGTTTTTCCGGATGACCAATCCTCTGCGGCTTCAACGCAGCATGATGTCGAGCCAGAACCCGCTCATGGCCCAAGTCCAAGGCATGGCGCAAACCGTTTCTTCCCAGCGCCAGGCTTGCAAGCCGAACAATCCGTTCGTCCAGGCCGAAGAGATTTTCGCTGATCTGCTCACCCAACAGATGGATATGTATCGCGACATCCGCGATGCCGCCTATGAGATGATGTTCTTCTCGATGTGGAACACGCCCTGGGCACGCCATTATGGCAAGCGCAAGGCCATGCGGCGCACGTTGAAGACGCCGGAATCGCTGAAATACCTGCCCGAAGTGCAATCGGCGCTCGCGCATATTTCCAGCGGCGGTTTCGCCGAGGCGGTGATCCGGATGCTCATCCTGTTGTCGGAGTCTCGCGGAACCGTGCGGCGCGACAGGCTCGAGCGCTCGGCCCGTGTTCTAACGCAAGACGAGCCGTTCAAGTCCCTCTCCATGGAGGAACGGGCCCGGATCATCCATGAGCAGACGCTCATCGCGACCTTCGAGGCGGAAGAAGCGATCGCCACCTTGCCCAACTTGCTGCCCGATGCGGCCTCACGGGAATTGGCGACGAAAGTGGTGCAGTTCGTGCCGGGCCCGATCGATGAGATGGCGCCGCACACCTTCGAGCTACTCCGGCGGTTTCGTGAAGTCCTCGGCCTCGACCCCAATCTCAGCGACGTCCTGGATGATCCGCTGGCGTCGGAACAACCCAGTGATCAAATCGGGGCTGCCGCAAAATGATCCACGAAAACAAGACCTATGATGAGTTGAAGATCGGCGACAGCTACGAGCTCCAGCGCATTTGCACGATGGACGACCTCTACGTGTTCGCTATCGCGTCGGGCAACCACAACCCGATGCATCTGCCCGATCCTGATGGCAAGGGCGAGGAGCGGGCCGAGCCTGTCGCGCCGAGCATGTGGTGCGGGGCCATCATCTCTGCGGTGCTGGGCAACATCCTTCCCGGAGCGGGCACGCTCTACAAGTCGCAGAATTTTGAGTTTTTTGGCCGGGTTCATGCCGGCGATGAACTCACCACGCGGGTTGAACTCACCGCCAAGAACGATGACGGCACAGTTGTCTTCGACACCGAAGTGCGCCGCTCCAGCGACGGACTGAAGATCGTCGGTGGCGAAGCGGTGGTTGTCGCGCCCAAGCATAAGGTGATCCACGAAGATCACGATCTGCCGGGTCTTGTGGTGCAGAGGCACCGGTATTTCGATGCTCTGATCCGGCTGGCAGAGCCACTTCCTCCGATTCCCACTGCCGTTATTTGCCCCGAAGAGCCCAATTCGCTTGGGGGCGCCATTCTTGGTGCCGAGCGGACGATCATCACGCCGATCCTGATCGGCAATCGGGCGAAGATCGAAGCCGCGGCAGCGGAGATCAAGGCGGACATTTCCGGCTTCGAACTGATCGAGATCGACAACCACGGCAAGGCCGCAAAGGCCGGTGTTGCCATGGTCCGCGAGGGCCGGGCGAAGGCTCTGATGAAGGGCCATCTGCACACCGACGATCTCTTGCATGCAGCACTGCAGAAGGAAGGCGGGCTCAGGGCCGGGCGCCGGTTCACCCACGTTTTTGTCGTAGATGTGCCTGGCGTGCCGCATCCCATCATCGTCTCGGATGCCGCGATCAACATTCAGCCGGATCTCGCGACAAAGATCGACATCGTGCAAAACGCCATCGATCTGGCGATGTCCATCGGCATCGAGCAGCCCAAGGTCGGCGTGTTGTCGGCGGTCGAGACCGTGAACCCGGCGATCCCCTCCTCGGTCGATGCGGCGCTTCTGTCCAAGATGGCGGATCGCGGCCAGATCAAAGGCGGTCTGGTCGAGGGACCGCTCGCCATGGACAATGCGGTCGATCTCGGCGCGGCGCGGACCAAGGGCATCCAGTCCGAGGTCGCTGGCCGGGCCGAGGTGCTGATTGTCCCGGATCTAGATGCGGGGAACATGCTGGCCAAGCAGCTCACCTATATCGCGAAGGCCGAAGCGGCGGGTATGGTGATGGGAGCGTCCTGTCCGATTATCCTTACATCGCGGGCGGATGACGATATGGCACGGCTCGCATCATGTGCCGTGGCAGCCTTGCACGAGGCGCGGATGTCGGGGGTCATCGTCGAGAAGCTGGCCGCAGAATGACCCAGACGATCGCGCTGACGCTCAATGCCGGGTCGTCCTCGCTGAAATTCGGCGTCTTTGACGTGGGCGCGGCCCCGGTCGAGCTTGCCATGGGTCTGGTCGAGCGGATCGGGGGCCAGCCCCGGATCAAGGTGGAATTCGGCGGCGTCGATGGAAAGATGAGCCGCGATCTCAGTCCGGTTGAGGCAGACAATCACAAGAGCGCGCTCAACACGGTGCTCTCGCTCCTGCGCGAGCGGTTCCCTGGCCTCAACGCGGCGGCGGTTGGCCACCGGGTCGTGCATGGAGGGCCGAAATACAACGAGCCGATTCTCGTAACGCCAAAGGTGTTTGCGGAGTTGCGCGCGTTCGAACCTTTCGCGCCGCTCCACCAGCCGCACAACATGTCAGGGATCAGCGCTGCGCTGGAAGCTTTCCCGGACGCGATCCAGGTGGCCTGCTTCGATACCGCGTTTCACCGTCACCAGCCCAAAGTGAATGACGAGTTTGCCTTGCCGCGCGCCTATTACGAGAAAGGCGTCCGCCGCTACGGCTTCCACGGTCTGAGCTACGAATATGTCTCGGGCGAACTGAAGGAGATCGCGCCGCTCATCTACGAGGGTCGGGTCGTGATCGCCCATTTGGGCAACGGCGCGTCGATGTGTGGCATGATCGGTGGCCGCTCGGTGGCCTCCACTATGGGCTTCACCGCGCTCGATGGGCTGCCGATGGGCACGCGCACAGGCCAGATCGATCCGGGCGTGATCTTTTACATGGTCGAACAGGAAGGCCTGTCGATCGAACATGTGCGCGACATTTTTTACAAGGAATCCGGACTGTTGGGGATTTCCGGTCTGTCCAACGATATGCGCACGCTCGAAGCGGCAAGTACCGAGGAATCGAGAGAGGCGATCGACTATTTCGTCTTCCGCTGCCGTCGCGAATTGGGCGGGTTGGCCGCCGCGCTCGGTGGGCTCGATGCGCTGGTGTTTTGCGGTGGGATCGGTGAAAACTCACGGTATATCCGCCAGCGGATTTGCGAGGGTCTGAACTGGATCGGCATCGACTTGGACCGTGAGCGCAACGAAAACAATGAGCGGCGTGTCAACGGGTCTTTCAGCCGCACCCATGTTCTGGTGATCCCGACCAACGAAGAAATCGTGATTGCGCGGGCAGCGAAGGGCCTTTTGCAAAAGGGGGAAGCGGGTCGAGACGCGGCCGAGTAACAGGGGGAGACACATATGAAAACTGCGATCAGTCCGTCCCATGCGGCGGAAATGATCCCTGAGGGCGCGGTGCTCCTCATCGGCGGCTTCATGGGCGTAGGGTCGCCGCACCGTCTGATTGACGCGCTCGTCGCGTGCGGCACTGGCAATCTGACCGTCGTGGCAAACGATACCGCGATGCCCGGTGTCGGTATCGGAAAGCTCGTGGCGTCCGGCCAGATCACGCGGGTCGTCACGTCCCATATCGGCCTCAACCCCGAGACACAGTCCAAGATGATCAGCGGAGAAATCGATGTGGAACTGGTGCCCCAGGGCACGCTGGTTGAACGTATCCGCGCCGCCGGCGTCGGCCTCGGTGGAGTGCTCACGGCCACCGGCATTGGCACGCCCGTGCAGGACGGCAAGCAGATCATCGAGATCGACGAGAAATCCTACATCCTGGAAAAGCCGATCCACGGCGATTTCGCGCTCTTGAATGCGCAACAGGCCGACTATGTGGGCAATCTCGAATACTCTCTCACCGCCCACAACTTTAATCCGATCATGGCGCTCGCCGGGAAGACTGTGATCGCCGAGCCGCACTATATCGTGCCCGTGGGTGTGATTTCGCCCGACGCGGTGAAAACCCCGGGCGTGGTTGTGGATTACATGCTGGAAAGGGCCGTGGGATGACGATGGTGGACGAAAAACCGGCGCTCAGCCCCAAGGATGTGATTGCCCGCCGCGTGGCTTTGGAGATTAAAGAGGGCTCGCTGGTCAATCTCGGGATCGGTCTGCCCAGCATGGTTGCCAATCATTTGCCCGATTCGGTGCATGTGTTCTTTCAGGCGGAAAACGGCGTGATCGGGCTCGGCGCGCGGCCGCCGGAAGGGATGGAGGATCCCAACCTCACAGATGCCGGCGGCGGTTTCGTCACCGCTGTGCCAGGGGCGGCCTCGATCGACAGCGCCATGAGCTTTGGTCTGATCCGCGGTGGCCACCTCGACATGACCGTCCTCGGCGGACTTCAGGTCGATGAGCGCGGCTACCTCGCCAATTGGATGGTTCCAGGAAAGATGGTGCCAGGGATGGGCGGCGCGATGGATCTTGTCGCGGGTGCCCGCGAGGTGATCGTGGCCATGGTCCACAGCGCCAAGGGCAAGCCCAAGATCGTCCCGGAATGCACCTTGCCGCTAACGGCGACCCGGCGGATCACCCTGATTGTAACGGAGATGGCCGTGATCGAGCCGACCGATGAAGGGCTGGTCCTGCGCGAGCGGGGCCCGGGCGTCTCTATAGAGGAGATAAAGGCCAACACCTCGGCCGCGCTGATCGTGCCCGCCGAGGTCCCGGAAATGAAGTTAGCCTAAGGTGAAGTGCACCCCCAGGACGACCCTTGGCGCGGCGCCAGCTCTATGGAAGAGCTTTAGGCCCGTGTGTCGCGCGTCATCTTTGACGGCGTCACATCGACCGATTTGCCGTCGGCTCCGTAGGTGCGCAGAGCTTCACTTTGCCGATTGATTTGCTCAACCTGCGCTCGCGCCGACTTGACCCCGTCAATGCTGGCGCGCAAGAGCCGCCCGTTGCGCTCCGCTCGGGCTTTGAGAGCAACGATGAACGCTTCCGGCAGGCTCGCGCCCGAAGAAAGCAGTTCGTTCATTGCGGCCTCCCGCGCAGCGACAAGCGCTTGCAACTTGTCCAACGGGCCGGACACGAGCAACTTCCGCTCTTCCTCCAGCATGCGCAGGATCTTGGAGTAACGCGTAGTCGTCAGAGCCTCTGAGATCATTCGCTCTCTGTCCTTTGTTTGAGGGACTCGAAAATTTGCTCGGCCAGCCCGATACCACCCGATTCGGCTAGAATTTCGGCGTATTCCTGGGTGACGAGGCTCGAAAACGCTTCTTCGCCATAGCCGCCGCCAAACTCAGAGGAGACCTCGTTGATCCCGCTATGCTTGAGCATCTCGGCAAGGAAAGCCGCCTCAAAAGCCTCCGCCGTGGCCCGAAGCTCGGCGTCAGAGCCGGGGTTTGTGTTCGGTGCGGCTTGCTGCGGCGCGGACAGAGGCAGAAGCGGCTGCGGGGGTGTCAGATCCATGGGCCTACTGCGACGGTTGAGTTAAATTGAGAGAAGTTTTGGCGCGTCGCGGTAAATAAATCGTAACGATCTCGCTGAAATTGTGGCTCCAATTCCCTGTTACGGAGTTCAAATGACCCCGACAGACGTGTTTGCCCTGGGACGCCCCGCGCCGCAATCGAAAGGCGCGGAGGCCAACCGGAATGGCACCAACGGCGAAGAACTCGCCTCGAAATCTCCGGATTTCGAACAGGAATTGCAGAAGGCTGGCAAACCCTCCGGCGAAGCCTCGCAGCGGTCCGGCCAGCCTGCCCAAGATGCACACCCCATACGTCATGAGGCGGAGGCGCCGCAGAATGCGGACGCGGCAGCCAAGGCCCACAAAGTGGCCGGACATGGGGCGTCTGTGCTCACGGAGACAACGGGCCTGCCAGAACGGCAGGCCGCTCCACAGGATGGAGCAACCGCATCCCCTACAGGTTTGGTGTCGGCAACCGGATCTGGACCTGATAAGGGGCAGTTGGTTGAGGAACATGTCAAAGATCAAGATCACTCGGCGCTGCCTGCCGGAGCGCCACGGAAAACTGCAACGACGGACGGATCTGATCCGCCGGAGATGGCGGGAAGTATCGGAGGCGGAGAGCCAGGAGCCGCCGGCGGAGGTGGTGGCGCCGCTGCCAGCCGCATCGAGCCTCTTGGCAAGGAAGCAGCGGCCCTGGAGCCGATGGTGGAAACCGGTGGCGAAACACTCGTCAAAGCGGCTGGCCCGACTGAAGCTACAGATGCCGAACCCCGCTCCACGTCCGCAAACCCGGATGCGCTATTGGCTGCGCAGCCGAACCAAGTGGAGCCTGCTGCCAGCGCCCAAGTCGAAGCGGCGCAGCAAATCCACCCGATGGATGCCGCGGGGCGCCAAGGCACCGAGATACGCAGGGAGCAGCCTCTGGCCGCAGACCTATCGTACCGGCCTCGCGATGCGGCGGACGTCGCGCGGACGGTAACCACGAGCTCTGCGGGGCCGCAAGCCGTCCAAAACGCGCAGTACGGCGCAACGGCGGATCAAGCCGCACCCGGTGTCAACCAGCCGCAACCTCCCGCCCCGGGAGCCGCAAGCGCCGATCTGGCCGTGGATCATGCCGCCACCACCACGCCGGGCGATGCGGACCTCACTGTTGCACCCGCTGCGGCGGATCGAACCGCTTCGACTGCAACACCGGCCCAAGCCGTTGCACCGATATCCGCACCCGCCGATCTCGCCACAATCACTCCTCCGCCAGCGCAGTCGCTTTCTTTGGCGCAGGCCGCCCTGAGCGCTGAAGCGTCTCAGCAAGAGGCCATGCTCAATCTTGAGGTCGCGCAGGATCCTGCGTCATGGCGGCTGGCAATGGATACGACAGCCGCCGCTGCCCGGGGCGCGGATCTGGGCAATACGGTTCAGGCGCGGCCGCAAACCGTCGCTCAACAGCTCTCCGTTGCAATCAATACCGCGCAGGACGGACAGGTCGAGTTGCGTCTCGATCCGCCGGAACTCGGCCGCGTACAGATCCAGATGCAAACCTCTGAGGATGGCGTGCGCGCAGTTGTGATCGCTGAGCGCGCGGAAACCCAAGAGCTCCTGCGCCGTCATGCCGATATGCTGAGCCGCCATCTTGAAGAGGCCGGGTTCACCTCGGTCTCGCTCGACTTCACTGCCGGAAGCGAAGCGGGCTCCGGAGGCATGCAAGGCGAAGATGGCTCAAGCGGCGAGGGCCAAACCCTAACCGGGACCTTGGGCGACAATGCCGCCGTAGATCCTGCAAAAGGCCCGGTGCAGGGCAGCGGGCGTCCCGACGCGCGCGACAGTGGGATCTCCAGCCTCGATATTCGCCTCTGATCCACCTCTTTCGATCCAACGCAGGAGCGTGCCATGGATGTCAGTTCGACCCCGCAATCAAACACGCAGTCAACGACCAGCCAGAAAAGTGCCGCCAACCCGAATGCCCCTGATGCCACGGAGAGCGCGACAGCCAATGCGCTCACCGGGGATTTCAACACATTCGTCGAGCTTCTGACGGCGCAGATGAACAATCAGGATCCATTGGAGCCGACGACCAACACCGAGTTTGTCGCCCAACTCGCGAGCTTCTCGGCGGTGGAGCAACAGATCCTGACCAACGACACCCTCGCGGCGATGGCGGAGAAGCTCGGTGTCGGCCAGGCGGGTGAGGTCGCAACCTGGATCGGCAAGGAGGTTCTCGTCGAGGGCGGATTTGCGCAGTTCGACGGCTCACCCGTTGATGTGGAGGTCGATCCTGTCACCGATGCGGATAGCGCGGTCCTGGTCGTGCGCGACGAGGCGGGCAAAATCATCTACCGCGAAGGCGTCGATGCCAAGGCGGAGACCCATGTCTGGGATGGTAGTGACTCCTCTGGGGACCCCGCCGAGCCCGGGCTCTATAACTTCCAGCTTGAAGCGTCCAAGGACGGGGCCGTGATCGCAACCCAGAGCGGCAAGGTCTTTTCCGAGATTTCCGAGGTGCGATTGACCCAGGATGGCGCAAGTCTCGTTGCGGCTGGGGGGGTCACCATGACATCCGAAGAGGTGTCGGCCATCCGTTAGAGGGTGCGCCGGTAAAGTGTTGCCAGGGTGATTTGCTGGCCATTCGGAAGAGATCCTCGGGGCAGAGAGCCCGGCGGCGCGACCTGATCGACCGAGGTTTTGAGAGCGCCGCCGCCTAGCCCGGATCCAGTTTCCGCCGCGCGGCATTGATAAGGGCGGCAAGCGTGCTGGACCCGCCGCTATCTGGGTGCAGCTTGCGGATCAGACGGCGGTGGGCGGCGCGGATCTCATCAAGGCTCGCGCCGGGTTCCACACCGAGGATCTTAAAGGCATCTTCTGTGCTCATCTCCTCTCCAGAGACACCAGCATGGGAGGACCTACCCGAGGCGCTGCCATGCTCGGCCCCTGCTGCGTCCGGTCGATGCCGCGCCACATAGGCCTCCAGGAGCGATAGGCTCTCGCTGTCTTCGACCGATTTGATCTCACTCCAAAGTGCCTTGAGCTCCTCCAGCGAACACGAAGACAGCGTCATGCCTTCGAACGTCCCTTGGCGAATGGTGCCATCGATCTCGCCGCTGTCATGGTCGAGGGTCATCTCAAACCAGTCGGTGTTCACCTCCGAGACCTGGCCCTGACGCGGGCTGCCTCCACCTGGCCCTCGCCCCAATCCGCCAGCCAGCCCGCCAAAGCCCCCGCCCGTGCGCCAAAGCGCGAGGGCGGCCCAGGCCAATGGCACGGCGAGAGCGAATTGCCGGGCGACGGCAAGTCCGGCGGCTGCGGCGAAGAGCAGAGCGGCGATCGCCTTAGGCTTTGGCAGGCGCAACAGGAGGATCGCCAGCGCCGCGAGCAAAACCGCGCCGCCTGCCCAGGGCAGGAGCGCATTCACCGCGACATGCCCTCCAACAGGAGACGTGCCTCCCGCGACCCCTCGGTCTCGAGCGCGGCGCGCCCGCCAGCGGCATAGGTCCCGATAGCGGCTAAGAGCGAGCGCAGCCGTTCCGGCGCCCGCGGGTCGAAGCGAAGGAAAACGCCACCGGTGATTCTGGCAATTTCACGATAGGCGCGTTCCGCAACTGGATCGTGCCCCTCCTGAAACATAAAGGCCTTTGTGTTGTGAAGCGCCAGCTTGCCCGCCCGCGCGCAAAGCTGGTCGATATCTTCCTCCATCGTGTCACCGACATAGACGAATGCCGCGACCGGTGCGTCGGATGCCTCCTTCAGCGTATGATCGAGCAGGCGGGAAATCTGCGTCAGCCCGCAGCGGCAATCGATCCGGCTCATGACCTTGTTGAGCGCGGCGGCATCGGAAATCCACCGCGAGGCCCGTGCTTCGTCGTAGCCTCGGAAATAGGCGAGCTTCACATCAAGTCCGCCCGCCTTCGACGCTGCGTCGAAAAGCTCCGCCTGGAGATGGCAGGCGAGATCCCAGGTCGGTTGGCGGCTCATCGTAGCGTCGAGACCGAAAATCAGCCGCCCACGCCCTCCGCCGCCCCGGACCGGCGTTGCCGACGCCTGCTTAAGAAACTGTGCGACCTTGGCGCTGGGCAGAGTAGAACGTGTCTCACCCATATTGGCAGCTCCACGACATCCAGATCGGTCCCATACTATCCCCAATCGACATTCTTTTCCGGGGATAGATCGGAATCTGGCGCCGAATGCTCCGATTGCAACCACGCCCCAGTCAACGTGAGGAAAACGCGGCCGAAACTGCCATAGACCCTGGACGGCCAAGATCGGCTTTGCTATAGCCTCGTGTCGTTCTGAGGCGTATTCCGGCGTAGCTCAGTGGTAGAGCAGTTGACTGTTAATCAATTGGTCGTAGGTTCGAACCCTACCGCCGGAGCCAAGATCTTCATATACTTTAAGGTCTTAGATAAGGCCACCGAGGCGCGGCCTCTCGCGAAGTCAGGGTCCAGGCGACGTTTTCGGGCTTAGGCGAGCGCCCATTCGCCACGCGCATCGTTATCGCCTCTTCCGCTCGGCTATGGACAAAGTCCAGGAAACCGCTGGCGTACCGCAGGATTCGGTCCCCCTTCCTTCTGAACGTCCGCGATGCCCGCTTCAGGTAGGTATAGAATGTCCAACTGCGGTAGTCGTCGGTCAGCTTGGTCCGCTTCACCCGCGCAAATCCCTGCGAGGAGAGAGAGTAGTCAAAGGCTGCGATAAGCTCAGCCGTGCCGCCGTCCGGTTTGCAGCAACCAGCTTTGCGGCCTCACTGTTCGTCGCCGTCGCCAACTTGCGGTAGAAGCCCGAAAACGTGTTTTCGCGGACATAGACGCGCGGCCCGTGATAGCGGAAGCCAAGGTACTCAAAGCCATTCTTGTTGGGCTCGTTAGGTTTTTTTGGGATCTACTCCAAGTCGAGACGGTCGCCCGCCCGCGATGCCGCGCGACCGGCAACAGCTTGCGCGGGAACCGATCCACTTCTGATCGAAGAATGCGCTTCGTGTAGGGATGCCCCTCTTTGTCTCAGTCTCAGTCTAGAATATGGTGCCCAGGAGAAGACTCGAACTTCCACTTCCTTTCGGAAACTGGCACCTGAAGCCAGCGCGTCTACCAATTCCGCCACCTGGGCTGAGGTGCACGATTGGCGCCGTGTAAAGCGGGCGCTTCAGGCTGTCAACGTCATGCGCCCTCGCGATCGCCCGGCCCAAGCCGCGCGGGAGATCTGCCCAACACGTCGCCGGGATTGACGTCGGATGGCGCTTGCCCGCGAACCACCGCGGACCTACTTCGTGAGACAGGTGGTTCAAAGGAGAAACACGATGGCCAGCCCAACGACCGTGGTGACGATTTTTGGCGGCTCCGGCTTTATTGGGCGATATGTCACGCAGCGGCTCGCTCGGGAGGGGTGGCGGATCCGAGTTGCGGTCCGGCGCCCGGAAGAGGGTCTGTTCGTTCGGCCCTATGGCGCCGTCGGCCAGGTCGAGCCTGTGCAGGCCAATATCCGCGACGACGCCTCGACGCAGGCAGCGATCCGCGGCGCCGATGTGGTCATCAACTGCGTGGGCATCCTGGGTCAGAGCGGCAAACAGACCTTTGATGCTGTCGTCGCGGAGGGCGCTGCCCGGATTGCGCGCTTTGCCGCGGAGGAAGGCGGGCAGCGGCTGGTGCATGTCTCCGCCATCGGAGCGGACGCAGGGAGTGACAGCGCCTATGCGCGCGCGAAAGCTCAGGCCGAGAAGGCGGTGCAATCCTCCTTTCCCGACGCCACGATCCTGCGACCGTCGGTCGTGTTCGGAACGGAGGACGAGTTCTTCAACCGGTTCGCGTCCATGGCGCGTTTTTCACCAGCCTTGCCGGTGGTGGGGCCGGACACACGGTTCCAGCCGGTCTATGTCGATGATGTTGCCGCAGCGGTCGAAAAGGCCGCCAAAGGCGAAGCCAGTCCCGGGATTTACGAACTTGGTGGGCCCGAAGCCGCCACCTTCCGCGCGCTCATGGAGCGGTTGCTGAAGGTGATCGAACGGAAGCGGTTTCTCATGGTGATCCCGTTTGGAATCGCCGCTCTGCAAGGCCGCGCCTTCGACCTGCTACAAAGCTTGAGCCTTGGCCTCTTCACCAACGGCATCCTGACCGCAGATCAGGTCGCGCTCCTCAAGCGGGACAACGTGGTCACGGACGGGGCTCGGACCTTCGCGGATCTCGGCATCGAGCCAACGCCCATGGAGGCGGTTCTCGAGGGCTACCTCTATTCCTACCGGCCGCATGGCCAGTATGATGCGATCACCGCCTCCGCGGAGAACCTGAGAAACCAATGAGCCTTGCCGGATTTGTGCGCAGCGTCTCGCCGCCCGGCCAGGGTCCCGTCACGAATAGGCGATAACCAAAAGGATGATGCCGAGCACAACCCGGTAAATCACGTAGGGTGTGTAGCTTACGGTCTTCAAAAGGCGCATCATCAGCGCAAGCGCCAGATAGGCTGAGATAAAGGCCAAGACAGCACCGATAAGCGCATCTTGTGCGGTCTGCCAGTCCGCCTCGCCGATCACATCCACCGCAAGCAGCGCCCCGGAGGCGATGATCGTTGGGATCGACATCAACATGGCGATCCGCGCGCCGTCCTCACGGTTGTAGCCCAGCATCCGGCTCGCCGTGATGGTGATCCCGGAACGCGACGTGCCCGGGATCAGGGCGACGGCTTGCCAAAGGCCCATGATGATCGCGTCGCGCAGGTTCCAATCCGCGTCCGTCTTGGTCACCGGGCCGCGCTGGTCCGCCCAATAGAGCAGGATCCCGAAAACAAGCATCGTCCAGCCAATCACGGCCATCGATCGCATCGCGTCCGACAGCCCCGTGACCTTGAGAAAAAACCCGGCGATGATGACGGGGATCGTGGCGATCACCAGGAGCTGAACCAATCGCGCGTCGCTGGTCTGCATCTTGCGGCTAAGCATATCCCGCGTGCCTTGCCCCATCCGCATCACCTCTGCGCGGAAGAACAACATCACGGCACCCAGAGTGCCGACATGGACCGCGACATCGAGAGCAAGGCCCTGATCGTCGGATTGCATCAATTGCGGCAGAAGGATGAGGTGCCCGGAGGAGGATATCGGGAGAAACTCCGTTATCCCTTGCACGATTGCCAAAATGGCAAGCTCGAAAAGCGACATCTACCTATTACCCGTCCTACGAATCGTCACCTGTCGAAGCCTAGCCGGTGAGCGATCGCGGCGTAAGGGTCCGCCGCGACGTAGCGTATACGGCGTCATCGGCATGCAACGCTGCCCCGCACCGCCCGGGGCTGGCGCAAAGCGGGGGCGCATTCGCTCATGCAGACCGGACGTGGAGCGCACTGGATGCCGGGGGCACCCGCCCAAAGCGGCTAAGGCACAAAGTATCCCCGGTTCTTTCCGGCTTACACGCATAAGGTGTCGGTAGCGGTGATCCCTGAGCGCACGCGGAGGGATGGAACGGCCTCAACGCTGCTTGATATGCCTAAAGCTAGGATCACGCCTTGAAGACGTTCAGGCCTAGAGACTTTGCCGCATCGCTGACAGCGGCGAGCGCCCCTACGCTGTTGCCAGCCGCATCCAACGGCGGCGAAAAACCCGCGATCGAAAGATCGCCTGGCGCGACAGCGAAAATGCCGCCACCAACGCCGCTCTTTCCGGGGAGGCCGACCGTGTAAGCAAAGTCCCCGGAATAGGTGTAGAGCCCCTCCATCATCATCTCTGCGAGTATGTGTGGAACATTCTCGGCCGTAACCACCCGTTCGCCGGTCTTCGGATTGATCCCATTATTCGCCAGAGTGGCGCCCATTGTGGCCAATTGCTCACAAGTCACCAGCGTTGAGCACTGGCGCGTGTAGACGTCGAGGGCCAGCATTGGGTCGCTATAGACCGTTCCTGCAGAGTAGAGCAGCCAGGCGATCCCGCGGTTGTGAAAATTCGTCGTCTGCTCCGACTCGTTGACTTCATCCGACAGTGAGATCTCGCTTCCGGCAAGCCGCGACTGAAAATCCAAGACGCGCGCCCACTTCTCATCAGCGGTCTTGCCAGGAACGAGGCTCGCTGTAGCTATCGCACCGGCATTGACCAATGGCGAGAGCGGCTTGTCCTTATGCAGATCCAACGCAATCACGGAGTTGAACGGCAGGCCCGTGGGATCCGCCCCCACTTTCTCCCGGACACCGTCAGGACCAATCTCTTCCATCACAAGCGCAAGGGTCATGACCTTGGATATCGATTCCAGGGCGAAGCCGAAGCTCGCGTCTCCGGCCGTGTGGACACCACCGTCCTTTGTGACAATCGAAACGGCAGTCAGGTCTGGGTCGACATTTGCGAGATAGGGAATGTAGTCGGCGTTCTTCCCGCCCGTGGTGTTTTTGGCTGTGGCGAGCGCTTGATCGACAACCTGCTGAAGGTCGGCGGTTTCGGCCCGCGCGCGCCGAGATGTTCCGGCCGCCGCGACGGCGCCGAGGGCGACCGCTGTCATGGCGGTTCTGCGAGTGACGTTTTGGGGGGTATCCGTCATGTTTCCAATCCTTTTCCAGAAGTCCTCAAGCGCGTCGAGGCCGCCGCCTGCGGATAAGAAAGCCTCACCCGATCTTATGCGTTTCTTCAGAATGTGACTTCGATCCGGATGGCGCCTCCACCGGACGTGGTGTGCTCTGAGAAGGATCCGAAGGCGTCGAATTTGACGGTGGTCTGGGTTCCCACCAGGAGATCGAGGCCCGC
>JBCDFS010000012.1:0-127623 GCA_039177645.1 Pseudomonadota bacterium
GAAATCTACGGACGGGAAGGTGTCGACATACTCTTCGGCCTCGCCGGAGATGACACTTTGTCAGGGGGCGACGG
The DNA here is from genome assembly GCA_039177645.1 of Pseudomonadota bacterium. Classification (GTDB taxonomy): domain Bacteria; phylum Pseudomonadota; class Alphaproteobacteria; order Rhodobacterales; family Rhodobacteraceae; genus Amaricoccus. The sequence goes on from JBCDFS010000012.1 coordinate 75, forward strand.
AAACGACGGCCTGTCAGGCGGCGCGGGAAACGATGTCCTTCAGGGCGATGACGGCGCGGATGTTCTCGATGGAGGCGATGGGACCGACAGCTTGTCAGGTGGGGCCGGAAACGACGTCCTCCAGGGTGCTGGCGGCGCGGATGTTCTCGATGGTGGCGATGGGATTGATACCGCAGCCTACAGCTCCGCGGGTGCAGGGGTCTCCGTCGACCTGACTGACACGAGCAACAATACCAATGACGCTCTTGGCGACACCTATATCAGTGTCGAGAACATTCTTGGCTCGAACTTCGACGACGTTCTCAAAGGTGACGCTGGAGATAACTCAATTGACGGCGCTGGCGGCGCGGACGTTCTCGATGGAGGCGATGGGATTGATACCGCAGACTACAGCTCGGCGGGTGAAGGGGTCTATGTCGACCTGATTGCCACGGGCAACAATACCAATGACGCCCTGGGCGACACCTATGTCAGTATCGAGAACATTCTTGGGTCGAGCTTCGACGACGTTCTCAAAGGTGACGCCGGAGAAAACTCGATTGATGGCGCAGGTGGCTCCGACACAATCGTCGGCCGGGTCGGAGACGATACCTTGTTGGGCGGCGACGGAAATGACAGGCTTTCTGCCGCCGCCGGTGATGACAGCCTGGATGGCGGAAGTGGAAACGATGTCCTGATTGGCGGGGCTGGCGCAGACACCCTCAACGGCGGGGACGGCAACGATACAGCCGACTATTCAACCGCAGCGAGTGGCGTCGACGTTGACTTCCTGTTCTTCGATACGACTGGAAACAGCGGCGAAGCGGAAGGCGACGTTTATACCAGCGTCGAAAATCTGACCGGTTCACTCCACGCCGATGATCTACGCGGTGACGGAAATGGAAACGTCATCCGGGGGCGTCAAGGCAATGACTACATCAACGGCAAGCAAGGAGATGACAGGATCAATGGGGGCAAAGGAGACGATACACTTATTGGCGGCGGTGGCGCTGACCTCTTCATCTTGAAGAACGACACCGGATCAGACCGGATCAGCGGGTTCAAACTTACCGGCAGTTCTGCGGACAAAATCGACGTATCAGCCTTCAACTTCGCAAGCTACAGCGCTCTTGAGGTTGAGTTTTCAACGCAGGGGACCGATACGCTGATCAGTCTGGACGATACGAACGGCGATAGTGTCCTGCTGCTCGACATCGCTCTAGCTGATCTTGGCCAAGAGCATTTCATTCTGTAGCGCAGGTCTCAAGCCGAGTGTGCTGTAAGCGCAAGAAACAAACGCGAGGCCAGCGGCCCCCCGCTGGCCCAATCATCAAAGTCCAATTACCTCGGCCCAGCGCACCCAAACACCACCTTCCGTCGAGAGCCGGTATTTGCGGAAGAGCGAACCCTCAAGCGTCACCTCTCCCTCAAGAAGCGCGCCCATACGGGCCAGGGCCCCGAGTTTCGTCCGAGTTGTGCGCCCAGACCCGCTTGACAGCGCCGGACGACACCGACTATCAGCGCATTTGGCCACAGACGCCCGCCGCCCGCTGACATTGTGTCCCTGTGAAGTTCTGTATCAGACAAGATCTTCGTCATCCTCGGCACCCGTCGCGCGGATGGTAATGCGGGCCCCGTCCAATCCTCGCGCGACCTGAGCCAGAAGGAGTACGGGGGCAATGTCATCCCAAGCCCAACTCTACCTAACCCAGTGGGTCTCGGCCTTCGAGACGCCCGCAATCTCGAACATATCGCGCCGCCTCACCCCAATCGGCTGCGTCCCGGCGCCAGTGACCAGGCGACGCAGCTTGCACTGGAGCAGCCTCCAATTGCGTCGAAAGGGTCTGGCATGAGACGCGCGCTTCCTACACGCACCGAGGCAAAGACCTTCGCCAAACAGCTGCGCGAAGACCTCGCGGCCCACGGCACGCCGATCAGCCATTCGCAGGCATTGGAGAAGATCGCCCATCGCCACGGCTTTCGAGACTGGAACGCCATGCACGGCGCGCTTCTGGATCTGCCCGCAAAGAAGTGGAGTGTCGGCGGGCGCGTGACCGGCGCGTATCTCTCGCAGCCCTTTATGGCGACGGTCCTATCGGTTGAGCCTCTGCGCCCGGGCTGGCATCGACTGGAGCTCGATCTCGACGAGGCCGTGGACGTGGTCCGCTTCGAGGGGTTTTCCAACTTTCGGAAGCGGATACGGATTGGGATTGGCCCGAAAGGCTTTTCCAATGAGCGCACATCGGACGGAAAGCCGCATCTCGTGCTTCACCCGTAAAGTCCAAACCGGCCACCGCCCCTCTGTTCTCGCAGTCACGGCGGTGGCTCTCTCCTTCGCTGAGAGGTCGCAAACCTGCGGCGGTGCCTTCTCGCGGCCAGAACACGCATGTCCACTCACCCCCGCCCAGCGCGCTCAGACACTACACTCCGTCGCGAGCCGGTATTTGCAGAAGAGCGCACCCTCAAGCGCCACCTCTCCCTCAAAACGCGCACCCATGCGGGCCAGGGCTCCGAGTTTCGTACGGGTTGGCGGCAGAAGAAAGGTCACGGACGAGATCCTTGCATCGGCGCGCGCAAACGCCAGCGCGTGACGCGTGATCCGCATCCCCAACCCGAAAGCTGAGGGTTTGAGCACGAGGCCGAAATCCCAGTCGGTGTCCTCAAGCTGAAAGCCGCCCCAGCCCACGTAAACGCCATCCGCCAAAATGGCCCAATGGCCGAGCCCGTCTTCAGCCCATCGGGCCTCCTTCATGGCAACGAAGTCTGCGGCGCGGCGCCCGTCCCAAACGCCCTCCAGCAAAGGCATATGGGCAGCCAAGCCGGGGTCGGACATATGCGCTGCGATCTCATCGAGCGGAATGGCGGAAAGACGCGAAAAGCTGATACCGGTCATACGGCCTGCTCCGCCGCGCCATCGCGCATCTGCGCCGCGAAGCCCTCGCCGCGCGCCGCACTAAAATTGCGCGTCAGGCGCAAAAGATACGCCACAAATGCCGCGATCATGCAGCCGCCTTTGAGACACCGAAAGCTGCATATGAGGCGTCCGGGGCCTCAATCGCATCGATCAAGAAATGCGCCAGGGCACGCCTCGAAACCGATATACCGCTCTTCGGCAGGCTGTCCTTTTGCGCACGATACGCGTCCTCGTGGGCATCCGTCAGGAAACCAGGCCGCGCGGACGTCCAGTTCAGATCCGAGGCTGCCAGAATCTCCTCCATCCGCGCCGCACTGCGGACAGTGTTCGGAACGATGACACGCAGGATCTTTCCCAGCAGCGTTTGCTCCCGGAAGAGCAGCGCGGTCGACGTGACAAGCACCCGGCTCAGCCCCGTCTCCAGCGCGGCTTCGACAATGGCAGCGGCAGAGCGGGGACAGACGGATGTGCCAGCCTTCGTCGGCCGTCGTGCGCCTAAGGCCGAAACCAAGGCGTCTTGCCCGCGCAGGACCGTCTTCAGGAACGCAGGATCGCAGGGATCTCCGACCACAATTGTCAGTCGGTCATGGTCGATGGGGAGAGACTTCTGGGCCGAGCGGACGATCGCGGTGACATCCATGCCCCTAGCCAATGCGGTTTCGACGATAAGCTGACCTGTGCGCCCGTTCGCGCCCAATACGACAAGTTTCATGGCGTGGTCCTTCTGAGCCGACACGATCCGTCACTCTGACAGAGCGCTCCCTTCCCTTCCAGAAACCGGCAGATCGCGCCAGATCGGCAGCCTGCAACCCGCACCTCAGAAGCGACGGCAAATGATGTGACAGTTGCATTGAACGGCGATGGAAGGCACAACGCTCGGACGCGAAAGGATTTGGTTGCCTCTCCCGCGAAAGACTGACGTTCGAACAAGAAACCAAACTGCCTCAAACGGACCGATTGAGAAAGGACCAGATGAGATGGGTATCGTGCCCCAAACATACGAAGAGTGGAAACACTGCATCACGGTCTTGTGCAATATCCCCCTGACGCCGAGCTACGTGCAGGAACGGATCACGGCGCTCCAAGACAAGAGCGATCACCGCACACAGCGTTTCATCGAAACCTGGGGCGAGCCGCATCACGAGCGCACGCTGGTCTGGTTCGAGCAGGCCGCCGCAGAGTTGAAGACCTGATCCGCGCTCAGGCGGGCGCGCTCTTCGGCCGGGAGCGCTGCCAGAGCAGGATCTGTTTCAGGCCCGTCAGATGCGGGAATTCCACCAGCATGCCCATCACCAGCGCCGCCAAGATCATCGGCTGATCGGGGATCGCAACTGCGGTAACGGCGAGCATTAGCGGTGCATTCCGCGCGGCAAGGGTGTTGGCCAGAAGCGCATGTTGCGGATAGCTCAATCCAGCCAGCCGCGAGACCCCTTCTCCCACGATGAATGTCGCGGCAAAGAAGAGAAACACCGCGGGCAGGATCAGCGCGAGGAACTCGAGATGCCCGGTAATCGCGGTAATATTTGTGGCGAAGATCTGTAGGATCAGACCCGCAATCGCCAGCGGCACGATACGCCCCACGACCCGTAGCAAGTGATCGAAACGACCCTGCGGGAGGAGCTTCACGAGGCAAACGCGCAAGGCCTGTGCCGCGATCAGTGGCAAGACAAACCATTGCGCCAGGAGGCCCGGGATTGCCGCGAAGTCGACAAGCCCGGTGTGCCGGGCAAAGAGCCAGAGCCAAAGCGGAAAGAGCAAGAGCTGGGTCAGCATGTTGATCGGGATCAGCGCGCTGCCAAGCGCCGTGTCACCGCGCGACATGCGGGTGAACCCCAAGAACCAATCGGTGCAGGGGGCAACAAAATAGATCACCAGCCCAATGAATAGCAGCGGCTGTCCCGAGAGAAACAAGCTGGCGAGCGCAAAACCGATGAACGGGACGATGAGGAAATTCGCAGCCCATGCCAGGCTGAGAAACCGCAGATTGCCGAAGCCCTGCACAATGGCTCCCGGGCGCAACTCGAAGAACAGCAAGAAGATCATCAGAAGGAGCGTCGGATCGATGCCAGCGGCCAGAGTTTCGCCTGCAGTCGGGGCGGTCAGCCCCAAAATCGATCCCGCGAGGATTGCGCCCACAAACAGCGCCGCGACGCCGCCCCCGGCAAGACCGGGTTCGGGCTCAGGCTCACCTGGTTCTGGATCGACCCGAAGGGTCGAGATCTCAGATGTCATGATAACCGGCCCTCTCCGTCACTCGTCGAAAACATATTTCAACACAGACACTTATCATCATCGCAGCAGGTTAAGTCGTCGAGGAACATGTTGTTGTGGTAGTAGAGCTCAAGCGGCGCGGTATCCACACCCATCCGCCCCGCAATGGCTTGCGCGACAATCGCAAATCGCTGCCGAAACTTGTAAATGAAGCAAAACAGATGACCCTGATGCGACACTTCCGGCCCAACCAAAAATAGCCCCGGCAGCGCAGTGGATTCGTCCTGGGCCGTAAGCATCGGATGGCCGTCGGGATCGTAGTTGAACCATTCCGCCACCGGGCCCGTCCCGGCCCCAAATCCCGTCGCCAGGATCGGAGAGCCGCCGGAGACCCAGCTGCGGCCATCGCCGCCGAGGATATGGATACCGTCCGGGCGCTCTTCCAACGCGATGATGTCCGCATCGGCTTGCAGGTCGATGGGCAGGCTCTTGAGCGCCGCCTTCAGGCGCTGCTGGGTGTAGGGCGAAAGAGTGCGACTCGGATCCTTGTCGGCGCCGAGCCAGGGCGCGCCGCGATCCAGAACGATGGCCTGCTTGCCCGCGCGCGCCAGCCCGATCGCTGCATCAATGCCGCTCTCATAGCCGCCAATGATGTAGACCTCATCGCCCGGGACGTCTCTCCAGCGCTGGACGCGGGCATAATGCTTGCCGAGCTCCGCGCCAAGGAGGCCCCCATCCGACGGCGATCCGAAGTGACCACCCGCCCAGATCACATAGTCGGCAGTGACCGTGCCCTGCTGGGTCTCCAGCGAAAACACATCACCCTCCGGCAGAAGCGCGTCGACCTTAATGCCGCATTGCACATTGATCCCAAAGGCCGAAGCCGCCTGCTGCAGATAGCTCGCATACGCGGTGCCGTCAGGGTGCTCAGCGCGCAGAGACCAGCCCGGTGAGCTGTCGTAACTGATCGCGTTGAGATCGGTCACCCCAAAGACATTGCCCGGAAAGGATGGCGTGAGAAGCCGCGTGCCCTTGGGCCAGGAGAGAAAGCTCTCGCCGATCCGGCCGCGCTCCAGCACCCAGACATCCGGGATCGCCAGATCGCGCAACACGCGCGCGACCCCAAGACCAGCCGGGCCAGCACCGATTATGGCAACCCGAATGTGGTCGGGAAAATGAATATCACCCTCCCAAATCATGCGCGCCGCGCCTCGGCGCCGCCTGGGCTGGAGAACCAGCTGAAATCGTTGCGGAAACAGAATCTTTCAGTCATCTGCGACGTCCTCCGATAGAGGATTTCTTTCTTGGGTCAGTGGTGCTTCGCCAAGCAGGCGTAAGGCAGCGTCAGGTTGGGTCGATCCCGACCTAGCGAAACTCAAACGCCCACCCCGAGCCAAGGAAACAGCAAAACGATCTCCAACCGCGCCGACCATGATGCGTTCAGTCGGCCACTGCGACGATTTGCGCCGAATTCTGCGACATCGGACAATGCTGCCTCACGGGTGGAACGCGGGTGGTCGGTTGCTCTCCCAACCTCTCGAGCCATAGGACGCGCGAGCCCCCGGCCCGGTCAGGCCACGCACAATCGGATCCCCGCGCGGCACGGCGACCGAAGTCAGTCCCATCTCTCCTAGATGCACAAGCAAACCGGGCTTCGGAACACCAGTGATAAGGACCTCGTCGAGAGCTTCGCCCCGCCGCGTCGAAAGGCGGATACCTTCGGAGGACGACATCATCAGAGCATCCATTCCGGCGGGGATTGCGGTCTCGGTTTGCTCGACGAAAATAAGCTCCGGCACCCCATGGCGCACACGGTGGAAGAAGCCCGACATGAGCTGCTCCGCCTCTTCCGCGCAAACGCCGATCAGAAGTTCGACACCAGCGTTTCGGAGCTTGGCAAACCCGCCGCCATTCACCCGCGGATCGGGATCTTGAATGGCGCAGACAACGCGCGACACGCCCGCCTCGATGATCGCCTCCGCACAAGGCGGGGTCTGTCCCCAATGGCAGCAAGGCTCCAGCGTGACGTAGAACGTGGCGCCCCTGGCCTTGGCTCCGGCCTGCTCCAGCGCCTTGCGCTCGGCATGAGGTCGGCCGCCGGGATGCGTTGCAGCCTCCGCGACGACCACCCCCTCCGTGACGATGACGCAACCAACTGGCGGGTTCGGCCAGACATGGCCGCGCATCCCACTCGCAAGGCCCAACGCCCGCTGCATCCAAACGAGATCAGAGTTGTGTGGGGTTGGGCGCATCGCCATACACTTCGATCGGATCGAAAGACTTTCGGTCTTCCAGAAATTTCAGGGGCTGGCCCGCCTCGGACCCGACGGGCACCGCGCGGTAAAAACAAGAGCGGTATCCGACATGACAGGACGCACCGGACCCCGCGACCTCGACCCGCAACCAGATCGCATCCTGATCATCGTCGATTCGCGCTTCCACAACCTTCTGCACGAGCCCCGATGTGGCGCCCTTGTGCCAGAGCGTCTGCCGCGCACGGCTAAAGTAATGCGCCTCGCCAGTCTTAATCGTCAGCCGCAACGCCTCGGCATTCATCCAGCCCAGCATCAGGACGTCACCGGTCTGCGCATCGCTTGTGATGCAAGGCAGGACGCCTTCGGGCCCGAACTTCGGCGCCAGGTCAGTGCCTTCTTCAACCTGCTCTACCGTGCGCCGTGTCTGGAATTCGAGTTGGGTCATCGCCACGCCTTGTGACCACTTACTTTATAACATAAAGCTTATTTGCGCAGGACAGCACCGTTGTAAAGAGGCAGGCATGACGATTGAGGCCGAGGACCGCCGTGTTCCGGTCACCTTGCTCACCGGATTCCTCGGGGCGGGCAAGACGACCCTTCTCAACCACTTGATCCGCGATCCTGAAGCCGGCCGCATCGCCGTCGTGATGAACGAGTTCGGAGATGTGGGGCTCGATCACGATCTGATCGAAGAACTCACCGAAGAGACCGTTCTTATGCAATCGGGCTGCTTGTGCTGTTCGATCCGTGGCGATCTTGCCAAGACGCTCGGGTCTCTGATCGGCAGGCGGGCGCGCAACGAGCTGGCCTTCGACCGCGTGGTCATCGAGACCACCGGTATCGCAAATCCCGGTCCGATTTTGCAGACCATGGTCGCCGACAAGCTGATCGCGCCGAATTACCGGATGGACGGGGTTGTGACCCTAGCGGATGCGGCAAACGGATCTCGAACGCTCGACACGCAACTCGAGGCGGTCAACCAGATCGCGCTCGCCGATCTCATTGTGCTCACCAAGACGGACCTCGTCACCAGCTATGAGCTTGAGCGTTTCGAGGCGCGGCTCGCAGGCATCAACGAGACGGCAACGCGTCTGCGCGCCGATCATGGCCATGTCCCACCAGGCGCGCTCTTCGGGCTTTCAGCGATGCGCGAAAGCGCGTCGTTCGACGAAGTCGCAGGCTGGCTGGGAAAGTCTGCTCCCGAACCGGATCCGTTGGCCGGGATCTCCGGGCTTGCGATCAAACAAACCGCGCCCGCGCCGCTGCCGTTTGGAGACGCGAGCCTATCCGCGCAGCATGATCATCGGATCACCTCGGCCTCGATCGAGGTCGAAAAGCCGATACCCGCAAAGGTCTTTGATTTCTGGCTCGATTCATTGATCGCGCTGAAGGGGCCCGACATTCTCCGCATCAAAGGCATTGCGCATGTCGAGGATGTGGCTTGGCCATTTGTCTTCCACGGGGTGCAGCACATCTTCGATGCGCCCGTGCCGCTCAAGTCTTGGTCAGGTAAAGACACAACCAGCCGGGTGGTCGTGATCGCGCGTGATTTCGACAAGAACGACCTGAAAGCCAGCCTCGAAGCCCTGCGCATGGTGCCAAAAGAGAGGCTCGCGCAGAGTGAGGGCATGATGACCGACACCAAAGATATGCCGTTCTGAACGATGCTGCGGCTCTTCAACTCCATGGGGCGCAAGGTCGAGCCCTTCGTTCCGCAGGACCCGGCGAATGTCCGGATGTATGTCTGCGGACCGACCGTGTATTCCTTTGCTCATATCGGAAATGCGCGACCGGCAGTGGTGTTTGATGTGCTCGCGAGAGTTCTGCGCGCGCGGTTTCCCGGCCTGAAATATGCCCGCAACATCACGGATGTGGATGACAAGATCATCGCGGCGGCATCGGATCAGGGCGCAACATGCGACGAAATCGCGCGTCGCTTCACCAACGCCTATCATGCCGACCTCGCGGCCCTTGGCGTCGCGCCACCGGACATTGAGCCGCGGGCGACCGATCACATTGCGCCGATGATCCGCATGATCGAAGAGTTGATCGCCGCAGGTCGGGCCTACGCGGCCGAGGGGCATGTGCTCTACCACATTCCAAGCTTTCCCGCCTATGGTCGCCTGTCCGGCGCAAATCCGGAGGAAATGCTGGCCGGGGCGCGGGTCGAAGTCGCGCCATGGAAGCGCGATCCCCGCGATTTCGTTCTTTGGAAACCGTCTGAGGCGGGGCAGCCCGGTTGGGAAAGCCCTTGGGGGCTCGGGCGGCCCGGTTGGCATATCGAATGTTCGGCGATGATCCGCAGCCATCTGGGCGAGGCGATCGATATCCATGGCGGGGGGATCGATCTGCGCTTTCCGCACCATGAAAACGAGATCGCCCAAGGCACGCAGGCCCGCTTCTGGGTCCATAACGGCCATGTCACCGTGTCGGGGGCGAAGATGTCCAAGTCCCTGGGCAATGTCCTTCTGGTGCGTGACCTGCTCACCGAAGCCCCGGGCGAGGCGATCCGCTATGCGCTTCTGACCGCCCACTATCGCCAACCCCTCGATTGGACGCCCGAGACACCGCGCGCCGCGCGCGCCGCACTTGACCGGCTCTATGGCGCGCTGCGCGATCAGCCGCCCGCCGAGCCTCGGGCAGAAGATACGGCGCCGGTCTTCGCGGCTTTGGAGGATGACTTGAACACGCCCGCGGCCCTCGCCGCCCTGCACGCGCTCGCGGGCCAAATCTACGCCAGTTCCGATCCCAAACGGCAAGCGGAATTGGCCGCGTCTCTGCGTCAAGCCGGCGCCTGCCTCGGGCTGCTCGAGCAAGACGCCCCGGCCTGGACCCAGGCGGGCGCGACCGACGTGGCGCGGATCGAGACGCTCGTCGCTCAGCGCGCAAGGGCCCGGACCGAGCGCGACTGGGCCCGCGCCGACGCCATTCGCGACGAGCTCGCCTCACTCGGGGTCACGGTCGAGGATGCGGATGGCGAGAGCCGCTGGCGGGTGCGCGCGTGAGGGCGGCGCTTACGTGGCTTCTGATCCTGCCGATCCGGGCCTACCGGCTCGTGTTGTCGCCCTGGGTCGGGCATTCCTGCCGATTTCAACCAACCTGCTCCGTCTATGCCATCGAGGCGCTGCAAACCCACGGGCCCCTGCGCGGCCTCTGGCTGACGTTGCGCCGTATCGCCCGCTGCACACCCTGGGGCGGCTCGGGATACGACCCGGTCCCCCCATCACGACCCGAAAGACCGTGAAATGATCCATATCCGCCTGCCAGATGGGGCCACCCGCGCCCTCACGCCCGCCAGCACCGCCGCCGATCTGGCCGCGGCGATCAGCCCGAGCCTTGCCAAACGCACCGTGGCCGCCGTCGTGGACGGGCAAATGAGCGACCTCTCCGCCGCCCTGCCCGATGGCGCCGCGGTGGAACTCGTCTCGCGTGACGATCCCCGCGCGCTGGAACTGATCCGCCACGACCTTGCGCATATTCTGGCCGAAGCGGTGCAGGCGCTCTGGCCCGGGACACGCACCGCGATTGGACCGGCCATCGCAAACGGCTTCTATTACGACTTCGACCGCGAGACGCCGTTCACCCCCGAAGACCTGCCGGTCATCGAGAAGAAAATGCGCGAGCTCATCGCCGCGCGCACGCCCTTCGCCTGTGAGGAATGGACCCGCGACGCGGCCCAAGCGCATTTCGAAACCGCAGGCGAGAGCTACAAAGTGGCGCTGCTCGATGCGATCCCCCAAGGCGAGCCAGTCACGATCTACCGGCAGGGCAATTGGCTCGATCTATGCCGGGGCCCCCATATGCGCCATACCGGCGATGCCGGGTCTGCCTTCAAGCTCACGCATGTGGCCGGAGCCTATTGGCGCGGCGATTCGAACAACAAGATGCTCAGCCGGATCTACGGCGTGGCCTTCTCGGACAAAGCCGCCCTCGACGCCCACCTCACCATGATGGCCGAGGCCGAGAAGCGCGATCACCGGCGGCTTGGCCGCGAGATGGATCTCTACCATTTCGAGGAGGTGGCCCCGGGCTCGGTCTTCTGGCACCCGCGGGGTTGGCGGCTGTTTCAGACCCTTATCGGCTATATGCGCGCGCGCCAAGAGGCCGCAGGATATGTCGAGGTGAACTCGCCAGACATCATGGACCGGGCCTTGTGGGAAACCTCGGGCCATTGGCAAAACTACCGTGAGAACATGTTCCTCGCGCAGACTCAAGACGAACGCGAATACGCGCTCAAGCCGATGAACTGCCCCGGCCACATGCTGATCTACGGCCAGGGAACCAAGAGCTACCGCGACCTGCCGCTCAAGATCGCGGAATTCGGCAAGGTGCATCGCTACGAGCCGTCAGGCGCGCTGCACGGGCTCCTGCGCGTGCGCAGCTTCACCCAAGATGACGCCCATATCTATTGCACGCCGGAGCAGCTGACCCAGGAATGCCTCTCGGTCAACGATCTCGTCCTGTCGATCTACCGCGATTTCGGGTTCGAGGATGTGCGCATCAAGCTCTCGACCCGCCCCGACAACCGGATCGGGAGCGACGAAAGCTGGGATCGGTCGGAGGGCGCGCTGCGCACCGCACTCGATACAGCCGGGCTCGATTACACGATCTTCGAGGGCGAAGGCGCCTTTTATGGCCCGAAGCTCGAATACGTGCTGCGCGATGCGATCGGGCGCGATTGGCAATGCGGCACCTTGCAGGTTGATTTCAACCTGCCGGAACGGTTCGGGACAACATACGTCGCCTCCTCGGGCGAGAAGCTGCCACCGGTCATGCTCCACCGGGCGCTCTTCGGCTCGCTGGAACGCTTCACCGGCATCCTGATCGAGCACCATGCGGGCCACTTGCCGCTCTGGCTGGCGCCCGTGCAGGTGGTGGTGGCCACTGTGACTCAGGCCGCCGATCCTTGGGCGGACGCGGTTGCGAAAGCGCTCCGAGGGGCCGGGTTGCGGGTCGAGACCGACCTCCGCAACGAGAAGATCGGCTACAAGGTGCGCGAACACGCCCTGAAGAAGATCCCCATCCAGATCGCCCTCGGCGCGCGCGAGGCCGAGACACAGACCGTGACGCTCCGGCGCCATGGGTCGGATGCGAAACAGACGCTCGCCCTCGATGAGGCCGTCGCCGCTCTGGTCCAGGATGCCTTGCCGCCGGGAGGCCACAGCCAATGACCAAGCGGGGCGAGAAGATGCAAGCGGATGTGCTGGGTGTCTTGCGGCGGCACCCCCACCCTCTCTCCGCCTATGACGTGCTCCGGGAGTTGCGCGCCGCGCACCCGAAGATCGCGCCGCCCACGATCTACAATGCGCTGGAGGCACTCACCAAACGCGGGCACGTCCACCGCATCGAGTCGCTGAAGGCCTACATCGCCTGCCAATGCGACAGCCACGAACACGCCTCGATCCTCTCGATCTGCGACGATTGCGGAAAGGTCGAAGAGCGCGTGGCGCCCGACCTGCTCGATCGGCTCTCCGGCATCCTCGGCGAAACCGGCTTCGCACCCCAACGCCATGTGATCGAGGTGCGGGGCGTCTGCGCGGCCTGCGGCCCGGGCTAACCGCCACCCCGCCGAGGCTCTGCCGTTCGACACCCCGTCGAGCGCAACCGGTGTTCCCGACCTTCAGGAACGCGCGGAGGGATGGACCATGCGCGCAAGTCATGTAGTGTCGCCGAGCCGATAGGGAGACCCATAATGAAAACACGCGCCGCAATTGCCTGGGCCGCAAACCAACCGCTCGAAATCGAAGAAATCGATCTCGAAGGCCCCAAGGAGGGCGAAGTCCTCGTCCGTATCGTCACGACGAGCCTTTGCCACACCGATGTCTTCACCCTGTCCGGCGAAGACCCAGAAGGGCTGTTCCCCTGTATCTTGGGCCATGAAGGCTGCGGCATCGTCGAGGAAGTGGGCAAGAGCGTGACCTCCGTCGTGCCGGGCGATCACGTGATCCCGCTTTACGTGCCGGAGGACCCCAATTGCCCCTATATCAAGTCGGGCAAAACCAATCTCTGCCAGACGATCCGCAAGACCCAGGGCGCGGGCGTCATGCCGGACGGAACATCGCGCTTCTCCTACAAGGGCAAGCAGATCCTGCATTATATGGGCACCAGCACATTCAGCGAATACACGGTCTTGCCGGAGATTTCCGTCGCAAAGATCTCAAAGGAAGCCCCCCTGTCCAAGGCCTCAGTCATGGGCTGTGCGGTCCCGACCGGGATCGGCGCCGTGCGCAACACCGCCAAGGTCGAAGAAGGCGCGAGCGTTGCCGTGTTCGGCCTCGGCGCTGTCGGGATGGCCGTCATCCAGGGCGCCGTCCTGAAAGGCGCCTCGCGGATCATCGGGATCGACATCAACCCAAACAAATTCCCGCTAGCGATGTCGCTCGGAGCAACGGAATGTATCAACCCAAAGGATCACGCATCGCCCATCCACGAAGTGCTCATCGAGATGACGAATGGCGGGCTCGACTACACGTTCGAGGCGGTGGGCAATGTCGATCTGATGCGATCCGCGCTTGAGGCCTGCCACAAGGGCTGGGGCGAATGCACCGTGATCGGCGTGGCCGGAGCGGGTCAGGAAATCTCGACGCGACCGTTCCAACTCGTCACCGGGCGCGTGTGGCGCGGCACCGCGTTCGGGGGCGTTCTCGGCCGCAGCCAGCTTCCCGGAATGGTCGATGAATGGCTGCGCGGGGATTTCAGCGTCGATCCCTACATCACCCACCACATGAACCATGACCAGATCAACACCGCCTTCGACCTGTTGAAAGCGGGCGAGTCGATCCGCTCGGTGATCCACTTCCAGCCACGGGAAACCATGACGGTCAACTCCCTGCCCGGCCAGATCGTCCCGGAATAGAGCTCCCGGGTCAGAACCTATCAAGAGGCCCAAATCTTGCGGCCGCTCTTACCACGAGCGGCCTTTCGGCAAGATTTGGGCTCGGGACGGAGCATTCGATAGGTCCCATCACAGGGACAGTGGCCGTCCGAAGGGGGGCGCTGCCAAGGCCAGCTCGCGGGATGAGGAACTGCCAAAAACGATCGTTTGTAGACCGCCCATTGGTCTTAAACATGCCGGGAGCACCCATCCAGCCTAAGATACGAGCTTTCGACAGCTAGATCGGCTCAATTACTATTTACCAATTTGCACATATAGCTGTGCAACCGCATGCCCCTCTGTCATTCGGATCAGTGACTAAGTCCAAGGTCCAAGATGTGTTTTGTTGCTGTAGAATGCACCCACACGCTTGACTGGCATGCGGAAGGTGCACGCGCGACAATGAGCAGAATTGGTGCGCGCCGAGCGATGCTGTCTCGCTTGCGGGCGCATCACGCGCCGAGCTCAAGCTAAAAAACTCCAAAGACATGTTCGGTGCTTCACCAGGGAGCCCTTGTTCTCCGCGCTGACCCTGCTCACCTTGTTCGCCTTCAGGCCCACGGAAACGCTGCTCTTCGTCTCTTGCCATGAAGCTAAGGAGCGCATCTCTGGTGTTACCATCGTTGACGAACTCGCGAGCAACCTGAGGAATATCCGTCGGGTCCAATGACACTGTGAAGAAATCGAATGCAACCGCACCAACGTAGAGCACCGCGGTTGTGACCACTGACGCGACTACAGAAGTAATTACCCTTTCCTTATCCATTTTAGGTGAGACCTCAATCCGCGTCTATGGCTTACGCTTCACTACCACAAAGGCGTTCTCTTTCATATCTGTGGCAACACAGGGTTGTGCGCTTTCAAAGCATAAGCGCCAAAAACGGTCGTTTTTGGCACTGACGGTTAGTTCACTGAAATCTCCGGAAAATCTTGTGACACAAATCCTTAGCAAGACTCGGTTTGATTCTGTCAGCTTTTCGACCGCCTCTTGAGAACCGGATATTCGTGTGCAGTTCACCATCGGTCAATCTGGGCTCTCCACCATCATCTAGCAGTTTTTATCGAAGTCCCCTTTCAAGTGTGCTGCTCGGGTGAAACTGACCAGACAGACTCTTCTCCCTGGGCAAGGGCTTCATCATATGTGATCACGGCCACGGGTCAGCTGCGGCCAAATGAATAAGGTGGGACAAATTGAGCGCTTCGGAAAAACTCAGATCAGAAGTGGCAGATGACTGGGAGGCCGCCACAACCCATGCATTCACCAATGCCCTGGCCGACGGAACATTGAGCCGTGAAAAGATGGCAGGCTATTTGCAGCAAGACTATCTCTTTGTGGAGGGTTTTGTCCGGCTTTTGGCATCCGCGGTTGCGCAGGCCCCATCACTAGAAGATGCCGTACCCGGGGCACAGTTCTTAGGGCTGATTTGCGGGCCCGAGAATACATACTTCCTGCGCGCACTCGAAGCGCTAGACGTTCCGCAGGCAGAAACAGTCGCGCCCGAAACGCATGCCTTTCAGCAGCTTATGGATGAGGCGCGCCGCTCGGGTCGGTATGAAATAATGCTCGCGGTTCTCGTGGTTGCAGAATGGATCTATCTTGAATGGGCGACACCATTCGAAGATCAGGCTGCGAAACTGCCCTTCTGGCTCGGCGAGTGGATCACGCTTCATTCGGGCCCAGGCTTTGCCGGTGTGGTCGTATATTTGCGTGGTCAGTTTGATGCCACGTGGCAGAGACTGGACGACGCGGGCCGAGACGATGTGACACGAACATTCAAGCGCGCAGTCACCCTGGAACGCAACTTCTTCGATGCTGCTTGGGCGGGTTTCCCGGTTACGAGGTAATTTGGTCTCGTCGGTGAAGAATCTTAGTCAGCGAGAGCTTCTTGCCCCAAGGGCATCAGCGGGAGTGTCCATGTCGAATCTGTTCCGCCTCGACCTGGAGCACCTTAGCCGCATCGCACCCTTGTTCCCGATACCGCCGGGCTTTGCGCGCTTTGATAAGCGAGCCGATACCGAGGGTAAGCCGGGTCGCGCCGGAGCGGGATGGCCCATTCGTGCGCTGTAAGCCAGCCCAACGCAATGCCCCGAAGACTTTGGTAAGCTCATGCTCCTCCGGGTCGTGTAGGGGCTGTAACCCCCAAAAATGAACACTACCGGAATACTACCGGTTCCATACCGAATCCCGCCCTGAGGTTTTCCAAGATAAGCATTCCACTACAAAGACTTATCAGAGATCGGCGCCCAAAACCGGAAAAATGCCGATTCCTCAACTTTTCCCGAATCTTAACGGCGGGTTTACCCACCCAGACCCCGAAGACCCGGCCCTTGAGACGGGTTGTGTGCCTTGTGGACCTGGAGCAATGTAACCGCCCTGCTCTAGGACCACATCCCGTCCAGGACCCTCGACCAATGGCTATATTCTCGGCACGCGACGCCGATATTAGCCTGCAGCCATGCGAAAGTTCTCACTCATCACCGCCGCGATCTTGGCGCTACTCTCAGGATTGGCCGCAATTCTTCCTGAACGGTCGACCGAAGCCGATGCCAAAGCTCAAGACGATGCGCGCAAGCTTGCGGAAAAGTCTGCGAGTTCTGAGCAGGTTAACTGGATGCTGGTGAAGGATGACGCTCTTGAGAAGGTGGCAATCTGGGACGGCGATGGCGCTCTGATCTATCCTCCACCAAAAGGGATGGTGCCTTTGCGCCTGGACCTATCGGAGGACACTCTTTTGGAGCTTGCGCGTGTGCAAAGGAGCGCCAACCCAGTGGCGTGGTCAGCCTTTCGCGGATCGCCGCACCACATCCTAAACTGTCGCAAAGAGCCGGCAGTCTGTCTTGTCTATCACCGCGAGACCTTCGAAGAGGCCCTCAGCCTCCAATCAGGTGGCCTGCCAGTGCCCCCCAAAACTGTGTCAGGCGTTTTGGCTTTCTTGGCCTTTGTGTCGCTCATTGCAGCAAAGTTCACACCGTGCGTACCGAGCAAAGACCTGAGCCAAAAGACGCGTCTTCAGGTTTTCCCGGATCGGTATGTCGCGGTCTATGGCGGGAAAGAAGTGCCTCTGACCGAGAGGGATTTGAAAGTCCTAACCACGCTGCAAGACCGCGACGGAAATGTCGTCACAAAGGATGAGTTATATAACGCGGCTTGGGGTCGCGACTTCATGCCAAACTCTCGCGCACTGGACCAGCACGTCATCACTTTACGGCGCAAGCTCGACCCGAACAAATCCCAGCCTGCATTGATCGAAACCGTGCGCGGGATTGGCTACCGATTGGTGCCAGCATGAGGAATTTGCAAAGCTCTTGCAAAGATTTTGCGCAATCCTGACACCCGCCTTTCCCATCTGTGATCTCCTGCTCCGACCAAACCTGTTTGGCATGTTGAGAAGCGGAGGAAATCATGACGCACGTAACCCGTAGAGAAGGATTGGCCTATATCGGGACGGCGGTCTCGGCCGTCACTTTGGGCGCCAGCGCGAGCAACGCTGCCACGGAAGTTGCCGCGGCCTTTGATGAGTCAAACATCAACTGGGCAACCGCAGAAGGGTTTGACCATGTTTGGTATCACGTTCTGAATGTGGACCGTGACCTGAATGTGGTGGATATCCTCTTCAAGTTCGGTGCAAACGCGAAGATCCTGCTTCACAAGCACCATGCGGACTACAGCACCTTCATCATTCAAGGTGAGCTTCGCATCTACGACGCTGACGGCGTATTGACGGAAATCAGACCGACCGCGAGTTATGTCCAAAGAGCAGGCGGCGGTGCTCCGCATACAGAAGGCGGCGGCGATATCGACTGTATCGCCTGGTTCAGCAACAAAGTCACAAACGGAATGATCTATGAGTTCATCACCCCAGATGGCGATACAATCGCAACGCTCGGGATGGATGAAGTCGAAGCGCTGATGCAGGCACAAGAACCGGGCGTTCAGCCAATCGTTCCAGGCTAAGAACGAGCCCACCCGATGAAGCCACCCTTTTGAGGGCACGGCCTGTTGTACTGCTCACGCACGGCAACAGGCCGTAAGTCTGCTAGGGCTTGCGATCGCCTTGGACAGTAAATGGACCGAGCACCCATGGGCCCGATGCATTCGGACCTCGTGGCTTACGTGGCGCGTCGCGCGACGGCGTGTTAGCCTCCCGCGCGACAACGGTCCGACCGTGACTTGGCGGAACGACCCTGGGCAGTGCACACGGGGAGCATTCTATGTCCGAACTGAAACGTATCGGTCTGGGAGTTCTCTCCGGCTGTCTACTGATGCTCCCGGCACTAGCGCAGGAAGGCTGGACGCCAGAGCGCAGCTTGCAGGTCAAGCACCTCTCGGATGTCTCTTTCTCGCCCGACAGCGCCGAACTGCTCTACGGCATTCAAAGCACCGACGTCGATCGCGACCAATACCTGACCGAATATGTGATTTCAGATCTGACAGGCGCCTCCGTCCGCACGCTTCTGCCCGCATCGCCGGACATCTCTGGCCCCCAATGGTCGCCCGACGGCAGCCACGTCGCCTATCTGTCCTCGGCCTCCGGGGTCAGCAATATCTGGCTCGTCCCGACGGCGGGCGGCGAGGGCCAGGCCCTCACCGAGCAGACAACCGATATCCAAAGTTTCAAATGGGCGCCCGAAGGCAATGCCATCGCCTTTGTGATGGAGGATCCCGACTATGTGCCGCCGCCGGTCCAGAACGCCGATGATTATGCGAAAAACCAGCTCTGGATGGTGCGGCTTGCCAACGGCACTCAGGACGGAGCGGCGGTCAATCTGACGCCCGACGCGGATTTCTCCGTCAGCGGCTGGACAGGCAACTGGACCTATGATTGGGCGCCCGACAGCTCAGCCATCGTATTTGCCCATCAGGAACGCCCCGGGCTGGACGACATGACCGAGGCGCGGCTCGCCATCACCGAGGTCGCAACGCAAACCGTAACCCCAATGGCGCCGGGCAACGACCATTGGCAATACTTCCCGCGTTGGTCCCCGGACGGCAAATACATCGCCATTCAGAACGCGCCTGGCGCGTTTATGTGGTCCTTCCTCTGGGACATCAAACTCTGGTCCGTGGACGGCGGCGATGTGGTCGATCTAGCGCAGACCAAGAACCGGCTGCCCTTCGTCTGGCAATGGGCGCCCGACAGTCAAAGCATCTACTACCTCGAAAACGACCGGGTGAGCTATTCCTTCTATGAGATGCCCATTGATGGCGGCGACTTCACCAAGATCTTCGGCGCGCCCGAGGACATCGACGCGCCGGGGCTGAACACCTACCTCACGTCGCCCTATATCCACGTAAGCCCGGACAATACCAAACTGGCCTATATCGGTCAGACTTCGAGCACCCCGCCCGCGATCTATATCAGCGACCTGGACGCCTTCGCGCCGGAGAAGATCAGCACCGCCAACGATCTCTATCTGGAAATGCCGCTCGGCCAATCCGAGTTCATCCGGTGGACATCGCTGGATGGCACCGAGGTTGAGGGCATCCTGAGCTATCCGACCGACTACCAGCAGGGGCAGAGCTACCCGATGGTCGTGCAGATCCATGGGGGGCCCAATGCGGTCGACTTCAACGAATACCTGCCGGTGATTAGATACTTTGCCACCGCCAACTACACCGCCCAGGGCTATGTTGTGCTGCGCGTAAATTATCGCGGGTCATTCGGCTATGGACGCAAATTCCGCGAGGACCTGATCGGCAATTTCGGCGGCCCGGATTACGAAGACATCATGACCGGCGTCGACCATGTGGTGGGTCTGGGCATCGCCGACCCGGACCAGCTTTTCGTCCTCGGCCAAAGCAATGGTGGCACCCTGACAAACTGGATCGTGACTCAGACCGACCGCTTCAAATCCGCCTGTTCGGTCGCAGGAGAGACGGACTATATCAGCCTCGAAGGCACCAACGGCTATTTCCAGACCAGCTGGTATCTGGGCGGCAGCTTCATCGACAATCTGCAGATGTTCCTCGACCGCTCGCCGATCTTTCACGTCAAGAACGTGACAACCCCGATCCTTATCCAGGGCGGGCTCTTAGACGACAACGTGCCCTACACTCAGCTGGAGGAATTCTATCGCGCGCTCAAACGTGCGGGCGCCGAGGCCCATCTGGTCGGCTATCCCGACGCGACCCATGAGAGCTACTCCCCGAAGCAATATCTCCAGCTTCTGCAATCCTGCCTCGACTGGACGAACAGCCACCGCGCAGCCGAGGCGAACTAAACACAAGTCGCGGTCCCCTTGGGCGCGCCCGGGTGACGCGAACGTTCAAGTGCAATGAGGATGCGGAAGACGACCTAACCCCGGTCTGAGTCTGCTGCGCGAGGTTGACCTGACAGCAGAACTCTTCATTGCCGCGCCCGCCATCAGCCTGCATCGGGACGAAAATGATATGCGGCTCACTGAACTTGGACACTCAATCGGTCTTCCTGGCTATGTCTGCGAAAGACACTCCGAAGGTTATTTCAATACCGGCGGTATCGCTTCCGGGCAGTAAGTCAGTCCCACTTTTGATAGGGGACGTTCATGTAAACCGCAGCATTCGGCAGCTTGGGCTCTCCGTCGTCATCTAGCAGTTTTGTCGGATGGCGGGCTCTTACTAGGTTGATGCGATCGGCGACACCTTCGCGATGAAAGGCGACAGCGCGAATTTCCATGCCTATTCGGTTCTAACTGGACCGAGAGCACCTGAGCAGCATCAAGCGTTCTGGTCTCGATCTCCAGAGCGTTCGCGGCACCGGCAAACAGGCCGAGGCTCGGTGGAATTGCAGTCCTTGCCATAGGCATTGAGATCCTCCTTCTTGAACACTGACAAAGAGGGAGGGCGGCAAAGGCACGCGCAGAATTGCCAAAGACTGCAAGCACAGACCTGTAAGATTGAACCGAGAGAAACGCAGGTTCTATGGCGTGCCCAAAACCTCATCGGTGATGTGCTTCGCGGCGAAGTCATAGAACGCATTCACCCGAGCGCTGCGCCGCACATCCGGATGAGCCAACAGCCATAGATGCCAATTCGCGCTGTCATCGGGAGCGTGCACGCGCACGAGCTCCTCCTGCTTCTCGCCAAGGTAGCAAGGCATCGAGGCAATGCCGAAACCAGCGTTCACCATGTCAAACACACTCATCATCGTGTTGAGCACCGTGGCTTTGGCCCGCTCATGTTTGCAGCGCAGAGTGATCTTGCTCATCGGTGATTGGTTGAGATCGTCGCCCAACATGACCCAGTGAAACGTCTCCGGATCTTCATCTTGGATGTTTCTCCAATAGTCATGATGCGCATAGGTCGCAAAGGACAGCGCCGACAATTTTCGTCCAATCCAGTGTTCCGGAGGCGAGTTTGTTGGTCGTAGCGCGATGTCGGCATCCCTTTGCATCAGGTCGAGGGCCCGAACGTCCGAGAGCAGACGCAGCTCGACGTCTGGGTTCGCTTGTTGGAACTGTCCGAAGACAGGTGCGAGACAATGAAGAAGTGAGTCCGTCGTTGTGACGGTCAGCGGGCCTTCCAGGCGCAAATCTTGGCCGCCAATGTCCCGCTCAATCTCGTCCAAACCTTGGCAAAGCAAGATCGCGCGCTCATAGAACCGCTCTCCGGCCGTGGTCATTACATACCCACGCGCGAGGCGTTCGAACAGGCGCACGCCCAATCGCGCCTCAACGGCCTCGATCCTTCTAAAAACTGTTGAATGATTGACGCCCAGCATACGCGCAGCGCCCGCAAGGCTGCCAGCCTCACAGACAGACAGCAGATAGGGCATGTCGGCCCATTCGAGGTTCTGATCCGCACGGGACTTCTGTGCTTTCATGCAAATCCCATTTGCATAAATCTGAAATTCATTTGCCAGAATACACGCATATCTTCAGCCCAAGCAACAGCATGGAGCAAACAATGCATACTCCGCTCAGCCTTCCGAGACGGCCGGGGCCCGCGCCGAAAACACTTGGGCAACTCCCCCATTCGCAACTAACCCAACATGGGCCAGATGATGTCGTCGGGGCCCTGCATGCTTGGTGCTTTGCGCTGCCGGACATCAACAACGAAGACAGCGGAATATCCGTTCCCGGATCGCGTGCATTGGTCTTGCGCGACGGTGTGCCCGCGAACCAAGCCGCCTTCATGATCGGCCGAGAGTTCGCCCATATTCACCCCAAACCTGACAATGGCAGCATGCACCTCGTCTTGCCGGTTGAAGATGTGGCAGAAGTGAAACGCACAGGCTGGGGGGAAGACCACTATTTGGTGACACAGGGAAAATGGCCCACTGGTCTGGTGATGATCTTCTCCCCTCGGGATGAAAGCGAACTGACGGCTGTGAAACAGATCGTCGCGCGATCCTACGAGTTTGCAACTGGCACACCAATCTAGGAGAGAATGGCCGAGCTTCGCCACGTCGCAGCATTTGGCAAGAGTAGGGTCCGACGGAGCCTTGTATCGGACCGCCTATGTTCAAACTCGGCAAGCGCCCATTGCACGCGTCAGCACTGGACGAGATCCACCTGAAGACGAGCAACACATCCCCGAGCATCGCTCCCGATGGTCGGGGGTCAATCTCCGATTGGCAGTTTGCCCGCTTCAAGCGAGTTGTTGGGGCCAGAACCTCCGCGGCCAGCGATCGTGAGGCAAGCTCGATATCCGACGGCTTGGCTCAGGCAAGATCAGTATACGGTGTGGCGGTTTCTGCTGCCATTTGAAAGCTGAGCGACACTTTCGGCGTTTCGGAAGAACCGCGACTTTGGGGGCACTTACGAGTGATGCTCGCGTTACACGTTAGACGCCTCAGAGCGATCCAGGGCCAATGCCAGCGCCTTTGCACTTTGGCGAATTGAATCCGTGTGAAGCCTGCTACGCGCGGCACCTGAAAGACCGAGCATGGCGATCGTAATGTAATCTGCGAGTTGCGTAGGATTCTCAGCCCCGAGAACTTCCAATCTTTGCGCCATAGACGAAGTGAGCGCCTCCCGATGGGTCGCCGCATGCGCCTTGGCGTCGGGATCGTCGGAATTCCGAGCGCCATCAAGCACGAGGCACCCCGGCAAATCCGGGTTGGACGTGTATACGTCGGCCGCGATCTCAAGCATCCGTCCTGTGAAACCTTGCACTGTTTGTTCGGCAAAAGCCGGAGCGAATTGTGGGCCGACAAGGCCATCATAGGCGTTGAGGGCGGCGGCAAAGATATTCGCTTTGTTGCCAAAGGCGGCATAAAGGCTGGGGGATTTGACGCCCAAGGCTTGGATCAGATCAGAAATCCCAACAGCGTCATATCCTTTGCGCCAAAACAGTTCCATCGCGATAGCTGCGGCTTGGTCTGGATCAAGCTTGCGAGGACGTCCTCTAACTTTTTTTGTATCAGTCATAACAAAAATCTTGCGCGGGCGCGCTCCTTGGATTTATTTAGTGATCACTATAAAAGTAGGGGACTGAAAATGAAACAACAGATTTTCGCAGGCATGCTGGCTTTGTTGCCGATATCCGCCATGGCTGAAGGAACGGCACAAATCACGCCGCAAGCGGACGTTCTGACCATGATCAACGTCTGGACGCCGGAGGAAGGCAAACAAGCCGAGTTTATCGAGATGTTGGAAACCGCGCTGTCAGGCGAGTTGATCGCGCAGCCAGGCTTTGTGTCCGGCAACATTCACCGTTCGCTCGATAGCGACCACGTCGTGATGTATGCGCAATGGGCAAACCAAGAGGCCCTCGAGGCCTTCGTTGCCAAGCTGCAATCGGGCAAAGCGCCCGAAATGGCCGCAGCCTTTCGTGCAGCAACCCCTGACTTTCACCCCTACGCCGTTACGGCGACCGGTCTTGGCCAAGAGGGCTGATCATGCTGACGCTTTACACGCATAACACCCCCAACGGCCATAAAGTCACCGTCGCCCTGGAAGAACTTGGGCTCGACTACATGGTCGAACGGGTCAACGTGCATCAGGGCGAGCAGTTTGCACCTGATTTCGTGGCCAAGAACGCCAACTCGAAAATCCCTGTGCTGTTCGACAGCGAAACAGGTGTGACGATCGGCGAGTCAAACGCCATTTTGCTGTATCTTGCTGAAAAGACCGGCAATCTGTTGCCCCAAGATGCGATGGAACGCGCCAAGGCAATCGAACTCCTGTTTTTCCAAGCGGCCCATATTGGGCCGATGTTTGGCCAACGCGCGCATTTCTCGCTCTATGCGCCCGAAACTCTGCCTTATGCAATCAACCGTTATGAGGCTGAAAGCGCGCGCCTAGAGCAGGTGATGGACACGCTGCTGACGGGTGATTGGTTCCTGTCGGAGTATTCCATCGTCGATATCGCCGTCTTTGGCTGGCTGCACACTTCGGTCTCGATGGGCTTTGACATCGCGGCAACCCCACGTTTGGCGGCCTTCTATCAGCGTATGTTGGATCGTCCCGCTGTTCAGAAGGGCATTACCGTTCCTGATGTGCTGCCCAGTTTCGCACCTCGCAAAACACTGGAGGCAGCAGAGTGACCCGTCGCTCTCTTTTGAAACTTGGCCTGGCCACATCGGTTATGCCGTTCACGTTAAACTCAGTGCCCGCCGCACACGCGGGCCTAGTCGGACCACACACCTGACCATAGCGGGTTCGAGCCGTCTTCGGGTGACGACGCATTGCCGATCTGGGAGGATATCGTGCATGTCGCGGCGTTCCAGTTCGTCACTGGGCGCGTTTGGTGCGGCGCGGCCTTCGGCGGCGTAATAGGCCTCTACCAACTTCCCGGAATGGTCGATGAATGGCTGCGCGGGGGATTTCAGCGTTTATCTCGACGTGGTCCATGACATGAACCATGACCAGATCAACACCGCCATCGACATGTTTAAGGCGGGAGATTCGACCCGCTCGATGATCCGCTTCCAGCCACGGGAAGCCATGGCGGTCAACTCCCTGCCCGGCCAGATCGTGCTGCAATAGGGCTCCAAGGTCAGGACCCATCAACAGCTCTTGGCCACGAACGATGTTCGCTGCGGCCCCACGCGTCTTGATGTGTCAGCACATACAGGACGCTGCGGGTGTTGGTTGACATCGCGGCCACAAGAGCCCATAGCCGCCTCAATAGTTGTCGCGTGAGCGGTTCGTGGATCGAACCAAACGACAACCCATCCTGACTGTTCCCCATCACGCAGGGTTCAAGCTGCCTGTCGTAAGGAGTTGGGCTTCACCTGGCCTCTTAGGATAGCAAAACCCTGGCAGGCGTTTGTTGCGCCCATAATTGGTTGCCAAAATCTTTGGCGACCGGATCGGATCTATATACATGAAAAACTTCAAAGAGCTCGCTTTAGCGCCCGAGCTCGCGACCGCACTCACCGACGGTGGTTTTGCCGTCCCCACACCTATCCAAGCTCAGGCCATTCCTTTGGCACTAGACGGCCATGACATCATGGGTTTGGCCCAAACCGGCACGGGCAAGACCCTCGCGTTTGGGATTCCGATGCTTGACGCGCTTATGCGAAAACCAGGCAAACCGGCGCCCAAAACCGCCAAAGCCCTCATTCTGGCACCGACGCGCGAGTTGGTGAACCAGATCTCGCAAACACTGAGATCTCTGACCGAGCGGACGAAAATCCGCGTGAACACCGTTGTCGGGGGCGTGTCGATTGGGAAACAACTGCAGGTGCTATCCCGCGGAACAGATGTTCTCGTGGCAACGCCGGGTCGGCTGATCGACCTCTTGGAAAGAGGCGGCGTTGATCTCGGCGAAACGCGGCATTTGGTTTTGGATGAAGCCGACCAAATGCTCGACATCGGGTTCATTCATGCGTTGCGCAAGATCGTGCCGTTTCTCAACGATGACCGCCAAACGCTCCTGTTCTCGGCCACGATGTCCAAACAGATGGAACAACTGAGCCGCGCATATCTCACCGATCCTCGGAAAGTTCAGGTGAACCCACCCAATCTCACCGCCGACAAGATCGATCAAAGCGTTCGGTTTGTTGAAAAGCCGGGCAAACCTGCGGTACTGCGCGATGTGCTTGGTCAACACCCGAACACAGCCACCTTGGTCTTTGCGCGCACAAAGCATGGGGCTGAAAAACTGAAAAATGGTCTGGTCGCCGATGGATTTGCTGCGACGTCGGTGCACGGAAACAAATCGCAGGGGCAACGTGATCGCGCGATCAAACAGTTTCGCTCCGGTGAGATGCAAATCCTCGTCGCCACGGATGTCGCAGCGCGCGGTATTGATATTCCGACCGTTGGCCTGGTGGTGAATTATGAGTTGCCCAATGTGCCCGAGAATTACGTCCACCGCATTGGTCGTACCGCCCGGGCTGGCCGCTCTGGGGTCGCTGTCACCCTGTGTGCGTCCGATGAGAGCAAACAGCTGAGGGACGTCGAAAGACTAATCAAGACGGGCCTTCACGTCGAAGGCGATACGCCAGATCTCACGCGGGATACGCGTAAAGATCCGCAGCCGCCCAAAGCCTTCAAGCCGAAGCGTCGCAGGCGGAGCAGCAAGCCCAGCGTGCATGACTCTGGCACCGTTTCCAACTCAACCAAACCTCGTCGGCGCAAGCCAAGACCACACAAAAACGCAGCTTAATGCTGAGATCGGTGAGCCTCGCCGAAAGAGCGAGCCTTGCAAGTTTGAGCACTCAGTCGACACCAGGCAGTCTTGCCGGATGACACCAAGATAGCTGAACCAACCCGGCCAGCCTAAAGATGCGGGGGGAGACCGGGAGAATGCGCGGCACCGGGACCTAGACCAGCGCCGCATCCTCCTGTTCGCGCGCGCGTTCCACAGCGGCCCAAATCGGCACGCTCAGATCAGGCCCTGCAAAATGTGCGATTTCATCCTCGCTCAATTCCGGGTGTACTCTGAGAAGGTCACTCACCTTGCGGTCCAAGCCTCTTGCATCCTGCCGTGCAGCCATGACGGCGGAGGCGGCAAGCCTGGATAGATAATTCCGGTCGTCGCGGGACAGGGCAGTTTCGGCAACAACCAGCGCTTCATCGACATTGCCCATGATCAGTTCCGCCATGGCGAGCAGCGCTTCCCACACCGCCAACCTGCTATCCGCGGGACTAATCGCAATCCCTTCCCGCAGTTTTGCCACCGCCTGTTCAAACTCACCACGCATGATCAATGCAGCACCTATGGCCGTCAGAGCGTGCCCGTTTGCCTCATTAATCTGAGCAGAGCGCTTCAGAACCGGATAGCCGCGCTCAAGCTGGCCGGCGTCACATAACGCGCATCCTGCAATGCCCAGAACAAAGGAGTCCTGCGCTTCAAGCTCCAGCGCACGTTCTGCGTGTAGCACCCCCTCCTTCAGCAGGGCAGGATCGCGGTTTGCGCCCACGCGATGTCCCAAAGCACGGATCAGACCCGCATAGGCATGGGCCGTGGCGTTGCTTTCGTCCATCGATAACGCCTGATCCAGTAAGGCGCGCGCATGTTTAAAACTGGCCCGGTTCCAGCCCCAGGTCGCGAGTGTGCCAATTGCTTCTATGACCAAACCGCGAGGATCTTGTGCCGCCCCCTGGCCAGAGAAGGCGCGCACCATCGCGCGCATCAGTTCCGGCTCGAGTTGCGCAACGATCCTGTAAAGCAACACTTCGGGAACGCCGGGCGTATTGGGTGTGCTGTAGCTGCGTGCCCAAGTTTGCAGGCCGGTTTGGACCTCGACCAGAGCGGCATCGGCGATCAAGGTGTCGCCGGTATCCGTGACAAAAACCTCGGCAAGGTGCGAAACGCCCTCAGACTTAAGCGCCGCAAGGTCGGTATCGCGTTGTGCTGCGATCCGCAGCAATGGCACACGATCCAAGACAATCCGCAGCCGCGTCGTCAGCAGCGCTGCTTGCGCTTTGGGCCAGCTTTCGTCGGGCGACGACACAGCAATAGCAAGGGACGGTTGTTTGAAGAGTGGGACAGGTTTGGCCTCGACCTCATTTCGCTGGACATCAGCCGTGAACTGAAACCCACGACCCCGGATGGTCTGGATATAAGTCTGCGTCTCACCGGAATCATTCAAAGCTCTGCGCGCCATCTTGATTGCCGTTGAAACAGTACTGTCTGAGACAAACCGCCCTTCCCATATCGCGTCGATCAGTTCGTCCCTCGTCAGGAGACGACCTGGGTTCTTGACCATGTAGAGCAATAGATCGAACACCATTGGTTCGACGAGGATGGGCTTGTCGTCCTGAAGCAGCGCATAGGTCTGCAGATCGATCCGGAACTGATCAAACAAATAAGTTTGCGCCAAGGAACCCACTCCCACTTCTCCCCGGAATGCTAGTCGCACTTTTCGGAAGGGGAAAGGCCGCAGAGCGGCGTTTCCAACGCAATCGACAGTCCCCGCCTGTAAAAGAGTTGAGCCGTATCGATTGGTTGTAACTCCGTGCGGTTTGCAGACTGAACGGAACTCTACATGCCTTGGACTGAAGCCGCGCGTTGGGAGTGCCGGCGGGAATGCTTGCGCTATGCGAGCAACCTGGCGGACCGCGAATAGGCGCCCAGGTTAGTGTCTATTAAAACGCCCAACTCTCGCGGCGGCTCTGTTGCCAACAGCGGTGTCTCGCTAAGGCTTGGGCTATGACTGATTTGCAGGACAGCGGAGACGCTCGTTTGGTGCGATCACAGGGGCCGCGTCCGTCCGAAGGGGGGCAGGCGTTGAACTGCGAAATGTTTTCGGTTGTGCAAAGCAAGACTTTTTGGCTCTAGCATCGCCAACGCTTTACACTAGCTCGTGTGTTCAAAAAGGGAGATTTTGATGAAGAGATTGCGTCGGTTTGTGGCTGTGTCAGCTACGGCTTTGGCCTTGCCTACACTCGCGCCAGCAGAAGTTACGCAAGAACAACTGGATGCGATTTCGACACCAAACGAAGTGGAAACCTCAATCGGCACGCTGCGCTTTATCGATGGCGCGCCACTGCCTGAAACCTCAGAGATGGTTTATGATTATCTTGACCGTGCTCGCGGCGTTGATGCGTTCCTGAAAGGTATCCCAGCGGCGTCGGTCTACATGCTGATTGAAGGGGTAAAACCTCTTGGCGCCGTAGAAGCGCACCAGGTCGGCATCTTCAATGAATTGATGGATGCAAATTCCCTGTTCCTGACAGGCAATAGTTCAACGATGTATGTGTTCCCAAATCTTGAGCTTGACCGCGACGGGCCCACGGTCGTCGAAGTTCCGCCGGGAGCGTTGGGTGCGTTCAATGACGCATACTTCCGGTATATCGCGGATGTCGGCCCCGCCGGTGCTGACGCCGGAGAAGGGGGCAAGTACCTCGTTCTGCCTCCAGGTTACGAAAAAGATGTGCCCGATGGATACTTTGTCGTCCAATCGCCCAGCTTCACTGTCTGGACGTTCATGCGCATGTCTGTGGCTGACGGGTTAGAGGCCGCCTACGAGAATGTCGCAGAAAATCTGCGCGTCTACCCATTGAGCGAGGCAGATAACCCGCCTGCGTTGGAATTGATTTCGCTTTCTGGCGAGTCATTCAACACAGTTCACGCCAACAACTTCCAGTTCTACGAAGAGCTCAACGCAGTCGTGCAACGCGAACCAATCAATCTTTTTCCTGAAGAAACTCGCGGTCTGTGGTCGTCTATCGGGATTGAGAAGGGCAAGCCGTTCCAACCTGACGAAAGGATGCGCGCTATTTTGGAAGATGCCGTCGCCATAGGAAACGCAGCCGCGCGGTCTATTGTCTGGCACCCGCGAACGGACAGCATCCTGTCTGGACTGCAAACCTTTAAAGGCACAAACTGGAACTCAGCCTTTCTCAATCAGGATGTCTTCTTTGATGGCCCCGACGATGAGACGATGAACACCGACGCGCGCGTCACGTTCCACTACCCTTACACAGCAGTCACACCCGCAATGGCGAAGCCGAGCCCCGGAGTGGGGTCGGACTATCGAATTGCATATCTGGATGCAGCGGGCGAACCATTCGACGGCTCGGTTTCATACAAAGTAAGACTACCTCCTAACCCACCTGCAGATGATTTTTGGGCGTTTACCCTCTACGACGCACAGACCCGCTCGATGTTGCAAACGGACCAGCCCCTGCCCTCCATTGACAGCATTCAAAACGACCCTGCTCTGAATGAAGACGGGTCGATTGATGTGTATTTCGCTCCTGAAGCGCCGGAGGGTTTGGAGGAAAACTGGGTGCAGACAGTCCCTGGCAAGAGTTGGTTTACAATCCTTCGCATGTATGGGCCTCGCCAAGAGTGGCTCAACGGCGACTACGTACCCGGCGAAATCACGCGCGTGGAATGATGGAACGCTCGGCAAGGGCTCGCATGTATTCAGGTATTTGTTGCGTTTGCTTCAGACGACATAAGTCTGCATTGGGCGCCGTTGCCGTCATTACTGCGCTGCGCAGCAATATGCTTTATGGGCGCGAAGCAGACATCACCTAACAGATTCCACTAGAGACGGCATCGTATGTGAGGCGAGACAGGGCGGATTTTCCAAGTCGCCCCTCTTGCCAAAACCGCGTGACGTTGCTCGGTCTGACAAGTGCGCCGATACCGTGGGGAAACCGGGTTTCTTCAGAACGGGATGGCCCATTCGTGCGCCTTGAGTGATCCTAACGCAATGCCCCGAAGCCTTTGGTAAGCTCACGCTTCGTCGGGTCGTGTAGGGCTGAAGCCTCCAAAATGAGCACTACCGAAATACTACCGGTTCCATACCGATTCCCGCCCCGAGGTTTTCCGAGATAAACGTTCTGCGTCAGAGGCTTATCGGATATCGGCGTCCAAAACCGGGAAAAAAGCCGATTCCTTAACCTTTCCCCGAATCTTAACGGCGCGTTTACCAGTCCAAGGTGAGCGCGGATGCAGGCTGTAAAGATCAGATCGAGGCCGGATCAGCCGCCGGTATGGCTCATATGGCGGGGCATTTGCCCCGCAACCTTCTGCCGCGAGTAGTCGAAATCATGCCCCTTCGGTTTGCGAGCGATAGCCGACCGGATGGCGCCTTCAAGCGGCCCATCGGAGTCCGGATTTGCCCTGAGCACATCGCGCAGATTCGCCTCATCCTCCTGCCCAAGGCACATAAAGAGCTGCCCAGTACAAGTAAGACGGACCCGGTTGCAGCTCTCACAGAAATTGTGCGTAAGCGGCGTGATGAACCCTATACGCCCCCCGGTCTCCGACACGCGGACATACCGCGCAGGTCCGCCCGTCCGGTCCTCAGTGTCCGTCAGAGTCCAGCGGGTCTCGAGATCCCGCCGCAATTCCTTCAGCGAATAATACTGATCGAGCCGGTTCTCGCCGCCCAAATCTCCCATGGGCATCACTTCAATGAAAGTGAGGTCGAATCCCCGTAGACCGCACCAACTCACAAAATCATGGATCTCATCGCTGTTTGTGCCCTTGAGCGCGACCACGTTGATCTTGATCGAGAGGCCCGCCGACACCGCCGCGTCGATCCCCGCCATCACTTGCTCAAACCGGCCCCACCGCGTGATGGCGCGAAATCGCTCGGGGTCCAATGTGTCCAAAGACACGTTGATCCGGCGCACGCCATACCCCGCCAGGTCATTGGCAAAACGCGAGAGCTGGCTGCCATTTGTGGTCAAGGTCAATTCGCTCAGGGCGCCGCTTTCCAGATGGTCTGACATCGACGCGAAGAACCCCATGATGCCTTTGCGCACCAAGGGTTCGCCACCTGTAATGCGGAGCTTGCGGACACCCAGCCTAACGAACGCTGTGCACAGCCGGTCCAATTCTTCGAGCGTCAGAAGCTCCCGCTTTGGCAAGAACTCCATGTGTTCAGACATGCAATAGACACAACGGAAATCGCAGCGGTCCGTGACGGAAACCCGCAGATAGCTGATCTCCCGATTGAAGGGATCGATGAGTTGCGGCGGCTCAGTCACACGATTCTCCAGGCAAAGCAGATTTGCTACCGTTTTCACCGTATTACGGCGTGAGACGTCTTTCAACGCCCACAGTCAAAGTGGGCATTAAACGAGTATCGAGCAAGGTCGCCACCTCTCCGAATTGAGCCACAATGCCCAGTCCGACCGTTGCGAGATGAGCACCATTCACCGGCAAAGGACCGATCGACTTCATTTCCGCGAAGAGCGCCGATATGATGCTGCATCTGCGAAGAAGAGTGCGAGCTGAGGCACATGTTGAACTCGGAGACCTGAGATGCGCGAGCCCGGTCGATCGCTTGTGCCCGACTCTGGAGGTTGGAACGACCTTCGCGCCCAGTTTCGCTGGCCGCGCTGGTCGAGGTTCAACATTGCTGAGGCTTGTTGCGACGTGTGGGCGCGCGCGGATCCCGACCGGATCGCGCTACGCTACATTCGACCCGACGGTGAAGAGCGGATTTTTTCTTACCGCGTACTCGAACGCGCGTCACGGCGCTTTGCTAACGCACTCCGCTTTCATGGCGTCGAACGCGGCGACCGAGTTGCGGTTTTGCTGCCACAATCTCCCGAGACCTTGATCGCCCATCTAGCAGCATACCGCCTG
The DNA here is from genome assembly GCA_039177645.1 of Pseudomonadota bacterium. Classification (GTDB taxonomy): domain Bacteria; phylum Pseudomonadota; class Alphaproteobacteria; order Rhodobacterales; family Rhodobacteraceae; genus Amaricoccus. The sequence goes on from JBCDFS010000012.1 coordinate 32,738, forward strand.
GGCGCGATCGTAGTGCCTCTGTTTTCGCTGTTTGGAGAAGATGGACTGCATTTTCGAATGCGGGATTCCGGCGCGCGCGCGATCATCACGGACGCCCAAAACCTCCCGAAGGTTGTTGCGATTCGGGACGCTCTACCCGATCTCCGGTGTGTTTTTTCAATCGATGTCCGTGAGAAGCAGGTTCTTGGCTTCTGGCAAGAACTGGGGAAAGCCGCGGATGCGTGTCCAACTGTTCCGACAGCATCCGAGGATCCCGCCTTCCTCAGCTACACGTCCGGAACGACCGGTCCACCCAAGGGTGCGCTCCATGCGCACCGATGTCTCATTGGACACTTGCCTGGCATTTCGCTCGCCCACAATGGTCTCGGCCAGAAAGGGGATTGTATTTGGACACCGGCGGACTGGGCCTGGATGGGCGGTCTCACCAATGTCTTGCTGCCATCGCTTTATCACGGAGTTCCGGTGGTCGCGCATCGGATGACGAAATACGACCCCGAAGGCGCCGCCGATCTGATCATCCGAACGGGTATACGGAACACATTTTTCCCACCGACCGCATTGAAGCTGATGCGGCAGGCCGGGGTAGAGCGGGTTGCCGGTCTGCGATCGGTCACGTCCGCCGGAGAGGCACTTGGGTCCGAGCTACTGGACTGGGGTCAGGGGGTCTTCGGGCTTACAATCAACGAATTCTACGGCCAAACCGAGTGTAATCCGGTTATCGGCAACTGTTCCGCGCGCATGCCTGTGAAGCCCGGTTCTACGGGGAAGCCGATCCCCGGTCACGATGTAGCTATTGTTTCCCCTAACGGAGATGTTTTGCCGCCCGGAGAGCCGGGTGAAATCGCCGTTCGCCGCCCAGACCCCGCGATGTTTCTGAGATACTGGAACAACCCAGTTCGGACCGCGGAGAAAATTCGCGGAGAATGGCTGCCGACCGGCGACGAAGCAGTGATGGACGAGGAAGGCTATGTGTTTTTCCAAGCCCGCAGCGACGATGTCATCACATCATCTGGATATCGAATCGGCCCCACCGAGATCGAAGAATGTCTCTCCAGCCACCCTGACGTCATTATGGCCGGTGTGGTTGGTGTTCCGGACCCAATCCGGACAGAGGCGGTGAAAGCGTTTGTGATATTGCGCGATAATGTTAGCCCCGAGGGGCTGGAGCTGGCGCTAAAGGCGCGCGTAAGAGACCGTATCTCTCCGCATGTAGCCCCACGCAATGTCGTATTCGTCAATCACCTGCCTATGACCGCAACCGGCAAGATTCAGCGGCGCTTCTTACGCGAGGCCTGAAAAGGAGACTGCCTGCGGCCGCACATAGAACGCCGAACAGCGGTCGTAATCGTCTCCATTAGAGCTATGGAATTGTAAAAGCCCGGCCTGCACCGGAAGGCCAAAACCAATCCGACACATTCATATTTAAATCTCGGAAAATTGATTCAAAACATAGCCTGTTTCCAAACCGGCAACGAAAGTTGGCTTGTTTTTGCTGCCAAAGAACAAATCCATCGGCGTTGTGGTCAAATGCAGATTGAGGAGTTTCAGCGAGCCCTCAAGACGGCAGAAGATATCTGGGGGCTTTGGGAGGTTTGCCGTCAATACTCGGAGAGGTTTGGGCTTCGGCGCTATTACTATGCGCATCTTCCTCCCGTTGGGGCCCCTGATGAAAACGATCTGAGATTCCGAGCTGAAGGCCTCGATCCAGAAACTGCCAAAGAGTATTTCAGGTCGGGCTACTATAACGCGGTCAAGCTGCTCGAACACGCAAAGGCTCATCCACATCCTTTCTATTGGGATGAGTTACCGCAGAACACCTCTGATCAGATCGTTGTTGGTGAACAGAAAAACCAGGCTTGCGTCAACGGCATGTGTATACCGGTTTTTGGGCCGAATGGCAGGAACGGAGTCGCTTGTTTCGAACTGCCGGAAGGCATCTCTAGGCTCTGCCCCGAGACACTGCAGGAAATGCAGTGGTCCGCTCAGCTTGCGCATGTGCGCTACTGCGAATTGTGGGTGCCCGAACTCGGCCCCCGCCCCCGACTCACTCCACGGGAGCGACAGGTGCTCGTATGGGTCGCGCGTGGCAAGAGCAATCCGTTAATCGCGGAGATACTGGGCATCTCGGCGCACACCGTCGATGCCCATTTGCGCCGTATTTTCGTGAAGCTCGGCGTGTTTGACCGAATCACAGCGGCAGTGCGGGCCATAAGCGTAGGCTTAATTAGTGGAGGCGTGATCCAGGCAATCACTCAAAGGAGTAAGCCCTTTGCGAAACCGGAAGCCTCGGAGGGGAGACAATGAGCTTCCTGCCCTCCGGGTCTTCCCAGAATCTGGGAGGAGACCATGATTTCCGTGAACGATGACTTCCTTAATGAGGATAGCTTCTCACCAGAGCGTCAGGCCGAAACCAATTCGTCGCCTGATTATTCAGCTCGTGCGGACACGACGTCAGCCGGTCAGCCAGCGATCATCCATCACTTCCCCAGCCGCATGACAAGATTGCCGAACGATCTTGCCGGGATTCTCTCATTCATACGCTATCTGCAGTCTCGTCTGGCGGAAATGGCAGTGCTTCATGCCCGAAGTCGCGAACATGTCGATAAGCTCGCCTACGAATCGGAGATACTCTTGGCGCTTGAAGCCCGCGCTATCGTCAAAGCGGGACAAATCCCGGCCCAGTCGCTGAACGAAGTTCAAAACAAGCTCGAGATCTGGGAAATGGTTGTAGGAGACGCCGAGACGACCGACACCTTTATCGGTGTAAAACTCGTGCGCTCCTTAGTGCGTGATGTGAACGCGTTGACCAAGCGAGGTTGATGCCTGGCTGACCAATGTTCGAATCGGGGACAAGGCCTCGCGCTACTTCACTCAGTCGACAAGTCCGGTTGGGGTGGAATGGCAGACGGTGGGCTGGGAAGCGGCGAAGCCGAGCCGAATTCCGCAGGCTGATCATTCTCCCACAGGCCTTCGTAGACTTGGCCTTGCGCAAATGTCATTTTTCCAGAACCCTGGCGGCGTCCCTCGACGAAGCTCCCTAGGTAGATATCGCCGTTCGGGTAGACCATACGTCCTCGGCCATTGAGCAATCCGTCGGACCACCGGCCTTCCATGATGTGACCTTGGGATAGAACCAGTGTGCCTTGGCCGGATCTTTTCCCCGCTTCGAACCACCCTTCGTAACGCGTGCCATCGGTGTAAACTGCGACACCTTCTCCGTGACGAAGACCGTTCTGCCACTCGCCGGTGTACGAGCTACCGTCTGATGACACCAGTTCACCCTGTCCGTGACTTCGTCCGTCAGCAAACTCACCGGAGTATTGGGCGCCGTTCTCATAGGTGGCCGTTCCTTGGCCGGATATCACACCGTCGGCCCATTTTCCGGTATAGCTCGAGCCGTCCGGGTAAGTGATACTGCCGTCGCCATGCGCGCGACCGCCAAGAAAGCTCCCTTCGTAAACCGAACCGTCCGGATGGACCGCTTTGCCCATGCCTTCAATCTGGTCTTCCGACCATTCGCCCGTATAGGCAAAGCCACCTTGTTTGGTGAATGTTCCGGCGCCATCCCTCTTGTCGTCGCGGAACCCACCGACATAGACATCGCCGTTGGCGAGAACGAGGCGACCGAGGCCCTCTCGGCGACCGTTGGCGAATGAACCTTCATACACTGTTCCATCCGGCTGAGTGAGCCGTCCCTCGCCATGGACCTGACCCGCGGACCAGGCCCCCTCATACTGGGTTCCGTCGGCAGAAACGAGGATACCCGACCCGTCCATCAGGCCCGCGCTGATATCGCCTTCAAAATAGCTCCCATCCGCAAAATCGATACGGCCGATACCCTGTTTAACCCCATCGACCCAAGCACCTTCGTAAGCATAACCGCTCGGACGTGTCAGTCGCCCTGTCCCATGCTGTTTGCCGTTCACGAAGTCACCCTCGTAGCGCATCCCGTTGGCATATTCAGCGACGCCGAAACCGTCGATCACTCCGGCTTTCCAGGTGCCCTCGTAGATGTCGCCCGAAGGATAGGTGAGTTTGCCTTGGCCTTCCGGTCGACCGTTCAGAAAATTTCCGACGTAAACGGATCCATCCGGGAACGTCGCGCGGCCTTCGCCCAAAATCTGACCTGATACCCATGCGCCCGCATATTCGTAGCCATTCGGGAGACGATAGACGCCGTATCCATGCTGCAGGCCGTCTACAAAGTCTCCCTCATAGACGCCGCCATTGTCGTACTCCTTTGTGAGAACCTGACTTTGCGCGGCCGCGATCTCGGACCCCAACACGGCGAGCCCCAAAAAGGCCAAAGCAGTCAATCGGATGTGAATTAACGCAGATCTCACGCGTCTCTCCTGGTCAGACCCCGAGCGGTCAGCGGCATCTCCGGCGAGCAAGCCAACAGACTGTCACCTTGCCCCGGAATACCGCCGCCCCCTTGGTCAAGCAACGCCGAAACGAGACATCTGAAAGCCGCGGATATTGTCATAGGGCCCACGTGGACGATATGCCGGGGAACGTTAACAAAACGGAGATGAGCGCGCATGGCCGCTAGGTTTCGACTGAGCATCGCACAATTCAATCCGATGCTGGGAGATCTGGCAGGCAATCGGGCCAAGGCGCGCGAGGCCCATGCGGCTGCGAAAGCGGTGGGATCAGATTTCGTTGCGATGCCGGAGATGTTTCTCCTTGGCTATCAGCCACAGGATCTCGCAGTCAAACCCGCGCTTTGCGAAAGTGCATGGTCGGAACTTGAGCGCCTCGCGGAAGACACCAGTGAGGGCCCGCCGCTCGGCATTGGCCTCCCGATCATCGAGAATGGTGGAGAAAAGTTTAACGTCTACGCGATTCTCGAAGGTGGGGAGATCCGGGGTTATGCCCGGAAGCATCATCTGCCTAACTACAATGTCTTCGATGAGGTTCGGCTTTTTTCTCCCGGTCAGATATCGGGACCGTTCGGGATCGGTCCTGTGCGTCTCGGTGTGCCGATCTGTGAGGATGCTTGGTATCCGGATGTCGCCGAGACCGTAGCGGAAAGCGGCGCGGAAATCCTCATGGTGCCGAACGGCTCGCCTTATCGCAGAGGCAAGTTCGACGTCCGCATTCAACAAATGGTATCACGGGTTGTCGAGACTGGGCTTCCGCTCGTTTATCTCAACATGCTCGGCGGTCAGGATGACCAGATTTTTGAGGGCGGATCTTTTGTCCTCAATCCCGGTGGAAGACTGGCGGTCCAGCTTCCGGTTTTCGAAGAGACCCTGGCCCATATCGATTTCGAGCAGACCAACGAGGGGTGGCGCGCGGCATCCGGCGATTGCGCCACCCATCCACCAACTGTCGAGCAAGACTACCGGGGCATGGTTCTTGCGCTGAAGGACTACGTGACCAAGTCGGGTTTCAAAAAGGTTCTTCTCGGCCTGTCAGGCGGGGTGGACAGCGCGCTTGTGGCGGCGATTGCCGCAGATGCACTGGGCCCCGAAAACGTACGATGCGTTATGCTGCCATCGGAATATACGTCCGCGCATTCGCTCGAAGATGCGGCCGGCGTGGCCGAAGCTCTTGGCTGCCAACTCGACGAATTGTCGATCGAGGCGGGCCGGGCTGCGATCATCGAGACTTTGGCCCCCCTCTTTGGAAACAGCACTCCGGACGTCACAGAGGAGAACATCCAGTCACGGCTTCGCGGCCTCCTGCTCATGGCTCTGTCCAACAAGTTTGGTGAGATGCTCCTGACGACGGGCAACAAGTCCGAGGTCGCGGTTGGGTATGCGACCATTTATGGCGACATGTCAGGCGGCTACAATCCGATCAAAGACCTCTACAAGACCCGCGTTTTCGAGACCTGCCGCTGGCGCAATGCCAATTATCGGTCCTGGATGAAGGGGCCATCCGGGACGGTGATGCCGGTTCGCGTGATCGAAAAGCCTCCAACAGCCGAGTTGCGTGCGGACCAAAAAGACGAAGATAGCTTGCCGCCCTACCCCATCTTGGATGCCATTCTGGAGCGGCTGATTGAGGACGACCAATCCGTGGGACAGATCGTTGAAGCGGGATTTGACCGGGAGACCGTCAAGCGCGTGGAGCACCTGCTCTACATATCGGAGTACAAGCGCTTCCAATCGGCTCCCGGCGCGCGGCTCACACGAAAGGCATTTTGGCTCGACCGTCGAACCCCTATCTTAAATCTTTGGCGCTATCAAAGATAATAAAAGCAAGCGACCGCTTCCCGTCTTCCGGCAGAAAAGCCATCAATTTGAGACAAATTCGTCACGAAAACGTCGCAAACTCAATTGAAGACATGCGGACATCCAACTGGAGGACCCCTTGATGCCGCTAAAGCTTGCAGGGCTCGTTTCTGTCATCGCGCTCGCAGCCGCTTTGCCCGCCCAGGCCGAAACGATCTTCAATCGCATCGCTTCTTTTCCTGTTTCAGAGAACCTGCCGGGCACTGCCGATCTGGAAACCGAAACTTCCGCCGAGATTATCGACGCGACGGAAGATGGCATGACGCTCGTCTATTCGGATAGCCCGCTGGGCGCGATTGGCATGATCGACATCTCCGACCCATTCGCACCCGCTCCCGGTGGAGTAATCGATATGGGAGGCGAACCAACAGCCGTGGCGGTTTTTGGCAATGAGCTGGCATTTGTTGGCGTCAATACGTCGGAGAGTTACACCTCTCCTTCTGGGCGCTTGGCCGCCGTTTCGCTATCCGGTAAATCAATCACCGCGGCCTGCGATCTTGGTGGCCAGCCCGATAGTGTCGCTGTGGCCCCCGATGGCGCTTTCGTCGCTGTAGCCATTGAAAATGAGCGCGACGAGGACCTTAACGACGGCATCCTCCCGCAACTTCCCGGCGGCTATGTCGCGATCGTGCCGCTCGCCTCTGGCGAAATGCAGTGCGATGCTCTCATCAAAGCAGATGTGACCGGCCTCGCCGAAATCGCTCCAAAAGATCCAGAGCCTGAATTTGTCTCGGTCAATGAAAACGGCGAAATCGCCGTGACGATGCAGGAAAACAACCACGTCGTCATCCTCAGCCAGGCAGGTGAGGTCATCTCCCATTTCTCCGCCGGGGCGGTCGATCTCGAAGGGATAGACATCGCCGAAGATGACGCCCTGGACTTCTCTGGCAGCCTTACTAGCGTCAAGCGTGAGCCCGATGCTGTGAAGTGGATTGGCACAGAGCAACTCGTCATCGCCAATGAGGGCGACTACGAAGGCGGCTCTCGCGGCTTCACCCTCTTCAACAAGGACGGATCGGTCGCCTTTGAAAGTGGGCCGAGTTTTGAACACCGTTTGGTTGAGATTGGACACTATCCCGAGGGCCGCAGCGAGAATAAAGGCGTCGAGCCAGAGGGGCTAGAAACCGGCACCTTCGGCGGTGAAGACTACATCTTCGTTTTGTCCGAGCGCGCCTCTATCGTTGGCGTCTATCGGATGGTCGATGGGACGCCGCAATTTGTCCAACCTCTGCCTTCCGGCATTTCGCCAGAAAGTGCTGTGGCGATCCCGTCGCGCAATCTGTTGGCCACCGCCAACGAAACAGACCTGATCGAAGATGGCGGGGTCCGTGCCCATGTCATGATCTATCAGGCGCAAGAGGATGCGGTGCCCGCCTACCCATCGATCACTTCGGCTGGGACCGAGCCGCTCATCGGCTTCGGGGCTCTGTCGGGGCTGGTTGCGAGTGAGGCCACGCCAGCACGCCTCTACGCTGTCAACGACAGCTTCTATGGCGGCCAGCCAACAATCTTCGAGATCGACGCGAGTGAAACGCCTGCAAAGATCATCCGCTCGATCCCGGTGATGAGTGATGGCGTGGCCGCAACGCAGCTTGATCAGGAAGGGATTGCGCTCGACGGTCGGGGTGGCTTTTGGATTGCGTCGGAGGGCCGGACGGATCGGGACATTCCCCATATGATCTACCGCGTTGACCGAGATGGCGCGATCACTGAGTCCATTCCTTTCCCGGACGAACTCTTGGCGCACGAGAAACGGTTTGGTGCCGAAGGGATAGCGGTCGATGGTTCCCGGCTATGGATCGCGATCCAGCGCGAATGGGCCGATGACCCCGATGGCTTCGCAAAGCTGGTCTCGTATAACCCTGTAAATGGGCAGTGGGGCGCCGTGCATTACCCGCTCGACCCGGCGGAAGCCGGTTGGGTTGGCCTCAGCGAGATCACCATTCACGGCGAGTACGCTTACATCATCGAGAGGGACAACCAGATCGGCGCAGCCGCGACGATCAAGAAGCTTTACCGGGTGCCATTGGCGGAGATGCGCCCGGCGCCGCTTGGAAGTGAGCTGCCTGTCGTGAGCAAGCAAGAAGTCCACGACTTTATCCCTGACCTCAAAGCGGCAAATGGCTACATCGTTGATAAAATTGAGGGGTTTACCATAGATGCAGCCGGTGTCGCGTTTGCGGTCACGGACAATGACGGGGTCGACGACAGCTCAGGCGAGACCCATTTCCTAAAGCTGGGGCCTGTCGGCTCGATGTAGGTCCTGCGGGAACCAGTGCGCTGGCGGTTTAATCCGCTGGCGCGCGGCCTGGACGCATAACGTCGAGAATTGCACGTCCTTGCCGGTATGCCTTCGTGATTCCAGAGCACCATACGGCCTCAATGGGTGCCGGCACGGTTCGCCCCTCTCGGGTCTGTTCAAAAACAGGTTTCGCACACTTTGAGGCTGCTCGCTACTACTTCACCGGCCTTAGATGCGTCACGCCTTCGGCGCCCGCCCGTGCGAGGTCCGTATCGAGAGACATCGGAATGTACTCTCCTCGGCGCCACAGAGATGCCATGTCATCGTAGTGTTTCGATAGAGGATGACCACTCTGGCCCGTCGAAAGGATGATAACGCTCGAGTCAGGATCGGCAAAATCGTAGACTGTGCGCAGAACCGAGGAATGGATATTCGTATAGGGTTGCTCTCCGCTTCCCGTCCACTGCCCACGCCGCAAAGAATCTGCGCCACCGGCCGTGTTCTGGCGGATGTTGGTCAATAATCTCATCAATGGGATTGTTCCCAAGGTCTCATGCCGATGCAGTGCTTGATGCGCATCACCCCATTGCCAACTCTCCAGACGGTCCCCGTATTTGTCCGTGAGTTCGACCAAGGCGTCATCGAGCGCCAGGCTGGAAATCTGGGCGCAGGTCTCCTCTACCGTTGTCTGAGTGATGTCGCACCAAATTGCGGCTCCATCGATGTTGCGAAAGACACGATCGATGAAAACCGGCTCAGGCTGGGGAAGCAAATCTGCCATTGCCCCAAGCTCATCGATAATCAGCCGACGCTGTAGCGCGCGCGTCCAGGCCGCATAGATGAGCGGCTCAGGATCGTGCTCCGACATCGCTCCGTTCCAATTTCCCAATCGCTCAAGCGCGATTTGACGCCGTTCGGCGGCACTACCTGGCTCTGCTGCTGCATCCGTATACCAAAGGTCGCGCGCCATCAGTGGCAGAAGTGTGCGTGCCGGCTCTGAGACCACGTCCGTCTGGAAATCAATGAAGCCATCCAGCGTATGGAACTCGCGTTCACCGAGTAGCCTTGCTGCCCGCAATATCCGGTATGTATCTCCCCAATCATGGGTGACATTGTCTGGATACAGGGCATCCGTGATCCGGTTATTTGTGTTGACCACGATGCCGCTTGGTGGATCGACAACCCATGGAATTTCGGAGAAGGGTCGATCACCTTGCCAATCATTGACCGCGAGCCATCCCGGCGCCGGAATCCGGCCGCGGCTGGTGTGGTCGGGCAGGCGTTCGGGGGCCGCTCCCGCCATCTGGAGAGCCACTGTTTCTTGATCTGCGAGCGTAACCATCTGCGAAGGAACAACAAGTTCGCGAAGTGCATCTCGGGCTTCCTGGATCGATCGCGCCCGCATGAGCCCCATCGCTGCGCCAATCGATCGATCCTGCGCGGTGAACCCTGTCCAAGCGAGCGATGCAACATGACCGTCGGGAACGACAGCATCGACGTCAAAGTGGTCGCCTGGAATAACTGGCCCGTGGCGTGACCATTCCAGCGTAACACGTTCGGGGTCTTGTCCCCTCACAGCGACGATCGCATCCCTGATACGGAACGGCTCATATCCGCTTGGGGTGAGATACCGCGAGGGGTCCTCGGGGTCGAGTTTCTCGATGTAGATGTCCTGGTTGTCGAGATAACTGGCCGTCAATCCCCATCCGATTTCCGCGTTACGGCCGATAACGATAGCTGGGACGCCGGGAAGCGCCGCGCCAATCACTGATCCGCTCTCGAGGTCGAGGCGCGCTAGATGAAAAACGGAAGGCGCCGTAAGCGACAAGTGTGGATCGTTCGCGAGCAAGGGTGCCCCGGAAGAGGCCCGTCCCGCTGCTACGGCAAATGCATTGGAGGCGCCCCCCTGCCCCATTGGTGGAATTGGATAGAGGGCATGGCGCGTCGGCGGACTGACGGGCACAGATGGAATGTTTGGGAAGATGGACGCATAGTCCGGCAGTCCCATCACAGGCTGGCCACTCGATTCTGGAAGAACATCACGCACGCGCTCAGGCGGAATGCGTAAGGACAGACGGGCACGAAGTGTCTCGACGGACGCGTTCTCCGAGAGCCTCAATCCCATCAGCTTTTGCAACGCAATGGAGTCTGCGGGGATCCAAGGGGCAATTGCGGATCCGAATAGAAAGAGCTCCGGCGCTCCACGTCCAAGCGCGTCTCTCTGAACAACCCTGAGCCATGCGTTCACGCCGTCCGCATAGGCCTGAAGTTCCTCTAGGATTTGTGGGTCCTGGACTTGCGCGGCCTCACGAGAAATTCCATAGATATCGAATGCACGCATGAGATGATCAATCTCAAGCGTTTCAGGACCGAAAAGCTCCGACAAGCGGCCTTGGGACGCCCGGCGCATCAAAATCATCTGCCAAAGACGGTCCTGGGCATGTACGAAACCCAAACCAAACAGCACATCGCGATCACCCCCAGCAAATATGTGGGGAACCGCATACCGGTCGCGAACGATCTCGACCTCGCCCGATAGTCCTTGGACCGCGTAATCTGCATTATAGTCGGGGAGCGATTGCTCGGCGAGATAATAGACAAGAAGGGCTGCAAGGATTGCGAGAACGAATAAGAATACGAAACTCCGCACAGCCCAGCGGAATAAGAAACCCATACGAAAAATGTCCTCTCCCGATCGGGTTGACGCATTTGCGTTAGCAGGCCACTAGGGCAGTGACAACGCTTTGGTCTGGGGTTTCGCGGGGATCTAATGGAACGTGTTGCGTTTATCGGGTTGGGTGTCATGGGATTCCCTATGGCAGGGCACTTGGCGAGCAAAGGCCATAAAGTCAGTGTTTTCAATCGCACCAGAGCGAAAGCGGAAGAATGGGTGACCAAGTTCGGCAACGCACTCGCCGAAAGCCCCGCTGAGGCAGCCGATGGTGCCAAGATTGTGTTCAGCTGTGTCGGAAACGACGATGATCTGCGCTCGGTGCTCTTGGGACCGAACGGTGCTTTTGGGGCGCTTCGCCCTGGAACAATCTTCGTCGATCACACAACAGTCTCAGCCGAGATCTCGCGTGAGTTGAACAGCCTCTCGCATGCAAAGGACGGCTATTTTATTGATGCACCGGTTTCTGGCGGACAGGCTGGCGCTGAAAACGGCGCCTTGACCGTGATGTGCGGCGGCGATGATGAGCCCTACGCCCAAGCCGAACCCGTGATCGCTTCGTTTGCGCGCTCCTGCAAACTCTTGGGCCCCTCGGGGTCCGGACAGCTTGCGAAGATGGTCAATCAGATCTGCGTTGCCGGCGTGGTCCAGAGCTTATCAGAGGCCCTCGCCTTTGCGGAGAAAGCTGGACTTGACGGCTCGGCAGTCCTCGATGTGATCTCGAAGGGAGCGGCCGGGTCCTGGCAGATGGAGAACAGGGGCGAGACCATGGTCAAGGATGAGTTCGACTTTGGTTTTGCGGTCGACTGGATGCGCAAGGATCTCCAAATCTGTCTTTCGGAGGCGCGAAGAAACGGTGCAAGTCTGCCGGTCACAGCGCTTATCGACCAGTTCTATCGCGACGTCCAGGCTATGGGAGGCGGCAGGTTGGATACGTCTAGCCTAATCAAAAGGCTTCGATGAACCTGCTTGGCCTTGCGCGGTCTAGGCACGGAGTTGGCGCCGCTCTTCATAGAACGTGAATATACCTGCTGCGATGATGATGGTTGCACCAATGAGCATCCATAGATCTGGCACTTCCAAATGCACGAGCCAGCCAAACATGATGCCCCAAATCAGAAGAGTGTAGCGGAACGGCGATACAAATCCGACATCACCCGTCCTCATGCCAATGATCGAGAAATGATAGCCGATCATCAGACCAACAGCCGAGACGAACAGCGTGAGTGTGTTGAGCGGAGTGAGGCCGGACCATCCCGTGAAAATGGAGACGAACCCTGCCGCCAAGGTTGTAACGCCAGATGTGATGAAAGCCGCCAAGAGCGTTGGAACGTCCGCTGAAAGTACACGCGTCGAGAGATCGCGCAACGTGAAGAAAATGACGGCAGCAAGAACAAGGAGTGCGTATGCATTGAAACCGTCCGTACCGGGTCGGACGATCACCAAAACGCCCAAGAAACCGACGACAATTGCGGTGTATGTCCGCAATCCGACGGGTTCATAGAGCAGATAGGCGGCGGCAAGCGTGATTGCGAGCGGGATGCTCTGCAAGATCGCAGTCGCATTCGCGAGCGGCATTTGCGTAAGCGCCGTTAGAAAGCAAAAGGCACCAAAGATCTCACCGACGGAGCGGCCCAGCAGCGCTTTTTGGTCTCTTTTGCTTCGGATGGGTTTTAGCGCGCCTGTCGCGGCCACCAGCATGCCGAAACCCAGGGTGACCAATAGCCCTCGCAGGAATAAAGCCTGAAAAAGATCAATATCCTGGGCGATGAGTTTTACCATGGCGTCGTTGCAGGAAAAGCCTGCCATTGCCACCACCATGAAGGCAGCGCCGCGCATGTTCGCAGACGCGGCAGATACTCTAGAAATCATGGCGAAGCGGAAGACGTGGAGGCGCCGTTCGTGGGCAACTCACCGCGCAGTTTCGCGGTTTGTCGAACATCAAGCGTGCAGACCACACTGAGGATCGCAGACAACAGCATAATGACGAGCAAGGGCCAAGGCCCCGTCTCTGGTCCAAGCAGGGCTCCAGATATCGCTGAGAGGGCCGCCCCACCGCCGATCATCATCGCCCCGCCGATGCCCGAGGCGCTTCCCGCGAGATGCGGTCGCACAGAAACAGTCCCGGCCGTCGCGCTTGGTAACGTCAGGCCATTACCAAATCCGATGAAGAACATTGGCCCAAAAAACGAGAGAGGGATCCGTTCCGAAAAAGACATAAAAACAACGGCGAGCAGAACTCCCATGGTCGTGAGAAGTGTCCCGGCCAACATCATTCGGTTCATTCCGACCCGCTGCGTTACGCGTGCTGACACGAAGTTCCCACCCATGTAGCCTAGGGCAATCAGACCGAAATAGAGCCCGAGCTGTGAGGGTGTCATTCCCAAGATTGTGGTAGAGACATAAGGCCCTCCACCAAGAAAGGCGAAGAACGAGCCGGAGGCAAAGGCTGCTGTCGCCGAATACCCCCAGAACCGGCGAGAGCGCGCGAGTTCAGGCATCGCGCGGAACTGGCTCGCGAAGTCCGCCGCGCGCGTGACGTTGGTCTCGCCAAGATCCGTGAGTGTCAAACACAAGACAACGACACCGAATACAAAGCTGACCGCGAACACAGCATGCCAGCCAAACCACTCGTCGAGAACGCCCCCGATCATAGGTCCGATCATCGGGGCAACCGCCATCCCCATTGTGACGAGCCCGATCTTGCTTGCGGCCTGATCCGGCGGAAACATGTCTCGAACGATCGCGCGGCTCAAGACGATTGCAGACGCGACGCACGCTTGAACGAGCCGAAAGAGAAGAAAGACACCGAAACTGGGGGCCAGAAGGCAGCCGAGCGTTGCCACGAGGAAGACCGCAATGGACCAGATCAGGACTGGGCGCCGCCCGAAGCGGTCCGAAAGCGGGCCGATCAGCAGTTGCAGACCAGCGGTCGTCGCCAGATAGGCCGACACAGCAAGTTGGACCAACGCATAGTCCGCATCGTAATGCTCAGAGATCCGTGGGAGTGACGGTAGGATAATGTTCATGTTGAGCGCAGCCAGACCTGCGAGGACAACCAACGTCACTGTCGCAGGGGGCGTGGAGCGGTCGAGCCATACAGGCTCGGCCAAAGAAGTCGTGTTCAGAGTCATGGGTCTTGGATCTAGAAGCCGAGCGGTCCGAATGGACCATCGGGCTCTCTACACGCCTCACTGACCCGTTTCCAGTCCTCTGATCGTAAATCGATGGGATTCAGCGATCCGGCAATTCGGCCTCTGGGTCCCTCAAACCCAGCACATCGATCATATTGTAGTGGCCCGGAGGCTTGTCTTGTCCCCAAAGAGCGGCTCGGACCGCTCCTCGGGCGAAGAGCATACGATCTGAGGCAATGTGTCCAAGCACAATCCGCTCACCGGGTCCGGCAAAGATAACCTCATGCTCGCCAACCACATCACCGCCCCGGAGGGAAGCAAAGCCGATGGCACCCTCCTTTCGCGCGCCTGTGATCCCGTCGCGACCGCGCTCAGAGTTGTCGACGAGACTGAGCCGACGCCCCGCAGCGGCGGCCTCACCCAGCATGTAAGCGGTACCAGACGGCGCATCGACTTTGTTGCGATGGTGGGTTTCAACAATCTCGATATCGAATTCCGGTCCTAGAGCCTCAGCGACTTTCCGGGTCAGCACTGTTAGAAGGTTGACACCAAGGCTCATATTGCCCGCCCGAACAACCACGGCGTGGCGCGCGGCTGCGGCAAGGACTTCAAGATGTGATCGTTCGAAGCCAGTTGTCCCGATCACATGCGTGAGACGCGCCTGTGCCGCCAGTTCGGAGAACGCGACAGATGCCTGAGGCACCGTGAAATCCAAGATGGCCTGCGACCGTACGAAAACCTCAATCGGATCGTCAGTCACTTGAACTCCGATCTTCGCGCCGCCCATGGCCGTTCCAAGATCCTTACCGGTCCAAGCATGGCCTGGCTCCACCGTAGCACCGCTGAGTTGGGCTTCAGGTGCCTCGTTGACCGCACGCACGAGCATTTGGCCCATCCGCCCGGAGGCACCAACAACGCCGATTCTCACAGGTTCGTTCATCCCCGACCGCCTCCTTCGCCCTCTTGACAGCGCTGCGTTGGGATATGATTTGACCGCGATGGCAAAGACAAGGCATCAATCGAGAAGCTCGGCCCTTGATCGGCGACCGGGCGCACCCTCGCAGCGGCAATTGCGGGTTGCAGAGTTGATACGGCGTGCGCTCTCAGACCTCCTCATTCGCGGTGAGGTCGGAGATCCAGAACTGGATGGCGTTTCGATAACCGTTTCAGAAGTTCGATGCTCCCAGGATCTTCGCCACGCGACGGCGTATGTTTTGCCGCTTGGTGGCGTGAACACGAGCCAAGTCATTGCAGCCCTAACTCGGCGCCAATCGGACATTCGGCATCGGATCACGCGCGAGATCGACTTGAAATACTCACCACAGCTCTCCTTTCAGCCCGATCAAACGTTCGATCAGATGGACAGGACGAGAACAATTCTGGACTCCCCCGAAGTCCGGCGCGATCTCGACTGACGGCGAGGCTTCAGTTCCGCTCGGACGTGGGCGTGCAACCGAAGATCACACGGTTTGAAGCTGCGCCGAGAAGCCGCAGTTCCAACTCGGACGATATTCAGTGACTGGGCTTCCCCGCATGAGACTTTTATCTACACGTCTGGCGAGCGATAGCCGGGTCTACTTCCCAAGAAGACCATGGAATAACCAATAGAAAGAGCAAGCTGCCCGGTTCTCAATCAAATACCAACAATAGGCACAAGTTGTCTTGGCTTCTCAACCGATCATATCGTATCTCCGCGCCGAAGTAAGGAGACCCTATGGCAGGCGGACAACGCAAAGATGCCCTCGACCATCGCCTACTCGCATCTTTCGCCAAGGATGCGGAGGCGGCTGACCCAATCGACTGGTCCAATGTCGAAATCGACCGGGACGCGGCTTACGAAATCATGGCTTCACAGATTGCAGAGATGTTCCGAGACTACGAGTTACGCGGTTTGGGGTCCGGGCCGCAGATGGCGATCGCTTTGAGCACAATTGTCAAACTGAGTGTTGAGAACTTTGTTTTACACCAAAGACTTATGGCTGAAGGCTTACAATCGCATCTTCCACAGACAGACAGATCCTGATTGTTGGAACGCCCAATCTGTTAGAAGCCTCCGCTTGCTCCGAGACCAAAGGCCATCAAGACAAAAGTCAAGGTGAAGAAAGAAATCGCAACCATCAGCAACATGGCAAGAGCGGCATTGGATTCCTCGCCATAGCGTTGTGCGACAATCGGGTAGATTCCCGGCGCCGGAAGAGCCGCACTAATGACGAGCGCCTGCCAAAGCTCGGTAGAGCCGGGCCGAAACCCGATCTGCGCGAAAACAAGAAGTGAGACGAAGACCAAGGCTGGAAAGAGAAAGAGCTTCCCTCCAACCACAAGCAAAACCCGCGCATCAATCGATTTTAACGGCAGCCCGACCAGTGTTCCGCCGATAACCATAAGAGAAACCGCCGCACTCGAATCAGCAACAATCTCAATGGGTCGCGTTACGATCACGGGCAGCGGAACTCTTAATATGGAGAAAAACAATCCAACGATCAGCGCGACGACAATCGGGTTTCGAGTGAGCATTCGTCCGAAGACGTCCCGCGCTAAAATCCAACGGTTTCTTCCTTTGCCTGTCGACAGCTCGGCGAGAATCAACACAATCGGTAGCATTATGAGGTTCTCGATGGTCATGTTGAGCGCCAGAACCGTTGGCGCCACCGCAGGAAGCGTCATCAGCAAGAGCGGATAGCCGACAAAACCGGTGTTTGAACACGACATTCCCATCCCCTGGAAGGTCGAGGCCAAAGCTGTCAGCCCTAGGATCCGCCAACTGACTAAGAACCCTATGCAGAATGCAGACATCGACGCGAGGAGGTAAATCACAAGATAACCCGGGTCGATAACCTCAGCCAACTCCGAAGCGGTGACTGCGCGGAAGATCAGCGCCGGAAGCGCGAAGTTTATCACATAGCGCCCAAAGAGGCGCAGGTGCGCTTTGGTGAAAACACCAATCAGAACTGAAACATAGCCCAGGACAATGAGTGCGAAGATCGACCCGGTTGTCGAAAGAACACCGAGCATCGAGCCACCGCCTCAAGAGATCCTCCAACTGTGTTCTGCGCATGTTTGTTTGCAAACCACAAGCTCAGATATGCTCAAGGCGCGGGCACGAAAGGCAATCGCGGATTGTTCCGGAGGCCGGGGCAGTTTGTTAATTGATTTTCCGCATTTCCTTGGGCTACTCGGAGCCTGTGTTGCTCGGAGTTGGTCTATGACCCGGATCTCGGATACTTTTGCGCGCCTCAAGGCGAAGGACCGGAAAGCCTTTGTCGCCTTCGTGATGGCGGGCGACCCAGATTTTGAAACCTCCGCTGCACTGGCTGGCGGGTTGCCGAAGCACGGCGTTGATATCATTGAGTTGGGCATGCCCTTCACCGACCCAATGGCAGACGGCCCTGCGATTCAGCGAGCGGGACAGAGGGCCTTGGAAGCGGGTCAGACGATGGACAAGACGCTCGATATCGTCCGCTCTATTCGGCAACAGGACGGTATGACTCCGATTGTCCTCATGGGTTACTACAATCCGATCTATGCGCGAGGAGTTGGGCGCTTCCTGGACGAGGCAGGAGCCGCTGGGGTTGACGGTCTCATCATTGTTGACCTGCCCCCAGAGGAAGACAGCGAACTGTGCATTCCCGCGCGAGATGCCGGAATTGAGTTTGTCAGGCTTGCGACGCCGACCACGGACCAAAATCGACTTCCCACCGTTCTGACGAACACATCCGGGTTCGTGTATTACGTTTCAATCACCGGGATCACCGGCTCAGCAGAGGCAAACGCAGCGGAGATCAATCCCGAGGTAACACGGATCAAGTCTCATACGGCACTCCCAGTTTGTGTCGGCTTCGGGATCAAGACACCGGAAACCGCTGCAGCGATTGCCCGTATAGCTGACGGTGCTGTGGTCGGATCAGCGATTGTGGAGCGGATTGGCAGGGGCGAGAGTGTGGACAGTGTATTGGACTTTGTCGGCACGCTGGCGGAGGCTGTTCACGCCGTCTGACAAAGTCATCGCACATCCGATTTGGAGGGTGTCTTGAAGCTAAGACTTGACCGGCTTGACTTCACCTGGGTCCAACTCTTCCTTTTCGTCGTTCTTGCGGCGGCAATCCTCTATTTCGTCTATCAACGTGCCCTCGATCTACTACCGCCGACAACGATGAGCTTCGCGGCCGGTCGGGAGGGGAGCGCTTACTTCGATCTCGCCACGCAGTATCAAGAGCGCCTTGCGCAAGACGGGATTGAGGTCGAAATCATCCAGACCGCGGGATCGGTCGAGAATGCTGAGCGGCTGGGTGGCATTGGCGCCGATGCCGATGTGGCGTTTCTACAAGGGGGCGTCCCAGCTGTCCAAGAGCGACCTGTCGAAGCACTTGCTGCGGTGTTTCTTGAGCCACTTTGGATCGTACACAAAGGGCAGCTTTCGGACCCCGCCGATCCGACCAGTTGGTCTGGACTTCGTATTGCTGGGGGCGGGTTCGGGAGCGGCACGCGTTTCGTGATTGACGAGCTTGCAAACGTCACCGGCGCACGCACACCTGCGAACACTCTCCTACCGATCGGTGGGCACGAGGCGACCGACGCGCTTCTCTCCAGACGAGCTGACGCGGCGATCTACGTGGCTCCGGTAACCGCCAGTTATCTAACGCCATTGTTTGGCGACCCGGACGTAACAGTCGCTTCAATTCGAGACGGCGCTGCGATCGCGCGCCGTTTGCCGTTCATCAGGCAAGTGGATATTCCACGTTCTGGGTTTGACTACGCCCAGGAGCGCCCTCCTAAGGACATTGCGCTGATTGCCATGATCGGGCGCCTCGTTGCTCGTGAAGACTTGCATCCCGCCCTTGTCGACCGTCTGATTGCCGCCGCAAGAGACATCCATTCGAAGCGAGATCTTGTCACCAACGAGAATGAGTTTCCGTCGACGGCGGGCATTTCCATGCCGCTAAACGCGCAAGCCGACGACTTGCTTAAGAAACCGCCAAGCCCGCTCTATGGCTTCTTGCCCTACTGGGTCGTTGCACAGATCAACAGTTTTGCGCTGTTGTTGGTGCCCTTGCTTGTCATCATCGTGCCGTTGATGCGGATCCTGCCCGGTCTTTACGAGTGGCAAATGCGCGCCAGGGTTTACCGGCGCTATCCTGAGTTGCGCGAGATCGAAAGAGACGCGGCGGAGGCGGTGACACCCGCTGAAATCAACGATCTAGAAGCGCGCCTTGAGGATATCGAGCGCGACGTGGCGCGGCTCAGACTGCCTATGAAGTATAAGGAATACGCCTACACGATGCGCATGCACATCGATCTAGTCCGTCGCCAGCTTGCCGACCTCAAGCAGGCAAACGCTCCCGGCGGAAGGGAAGTGAGGTCAACGGCCAACACTGGGTAGAAAATGAATAGGCTTATGGTGGCGCGTTGCTTGCGATCAGGGCCATGCTCTTGATCTGTGCATAGACCATTTGACCCTTGGAAAGCCCCAACGTGTCCCAGGACCGCCGGCTAATCCTTGCAAGAACACGCACACCACTTGCAGACGGGCCAAGCGTCAGCACCAAGATCAACTGGAACGGATCGAGCGCCTCAAATCCACTGATCGTTGAGGGAATCACGTTCAAGATCGAACTGGCCTTTGGAGGTTCGAGGGCGACGCTCACATCTGTTGCCGCGATCCGCACGCGATGCTTTGAACCACGGGCCCCGAAGTTGCCCGGAACGAGAATGTCCACGCCATCCACGGAGAGGGTCGAGAGGCCATAGGTTGCGTCATGGCCGGTAACCTCGGCTCTGAGCGCCACACCAGCTTCGGGCATCCTGGCAATTGGGAGGGTCGGATCAGACTGGATCTCAGCCAGTGTTCCCTGTGCGACGACATGCCCTGCATCCATCAAGACGATTTGGTCCGCTAGGCGTTCGATCTCGACGATATCATGGCTGATGTAGAGTACAGGAATAGAAAGGCGGTCTCGAAGCTGCTCCAGATAAGGCAAGATTTCATTCTTGCTACGCTGGTCGAGTGCAGCGAGCGGCTCGTCCATGAGCAGTAGCGACGGTTGAGAAAGAAGTGCCCGGCCAATCGCAACACGTTGCTTTTCACCGCCAGAAAGGCGGATCGGCGACCGCTCTAACAGGCCCGAGATACCAAGGAGGGCAACGACCTCGTCCAACCGGATCGCCTCTCGATCTGGGTTTGGTTGCGCCCTCCGAAGGCCATAAGTGAGGTTTGCACGCACGGACATATGGTCAAAAAGGTTTGTATCTTGAAAGACATACCCCACTGATCTCTGGTGCGCTGGTAAGAAAACAGCCTCATCCTGCCAGATCTCGCCATCAATACTGAATCTTCCAGACCTGGCAGAATGAAGACCCGCAATGCACCGGAGGACCGTCGTCTTGCCACAGCCTGATGGTCCAAAGATCCCGGTGATCCCGCGTGATGGGGCGACGAAGTCCACCGACAGGTTCAGCTTCCCAATCCCGCCCTCAAATCGTGCTTCAATACACTGCTGTTCCTTCAACGGATCCGTTCTTTCGCGCGGCGTTCCAGAAGCGCCATGGCAAGAATCACGGCAAAGGAAAAGACGAGCATCCCCGCTGAAAGGAGATGCGCCATCGCCCAATTCATGCTCTCCACCTGATCGTAGATCGCTATGGAGAGCACCTGCGTCTCGCCCGGAATATTGCCTCCAATCATCAACACCACGCCAAATTCACCCATGGTATGGGCAAAGCCTAGGATTGTCGCTGTGACGAAACCGGGTCGGGCCATCGGGACTGCAACCGTAAAGAACCGATCGATCGGTGAAGCCCGGAGCGTAGCAGCCGCCTCAAGGGGGCGATCTCCGATTGCTTCGAAGGCGTTGCGAAGCGGCTGCACCACAAATGGCATGGAATAGATCACCGACCCGATCACGAGCCCCTCAAATGAAAAGGCAAGGGAGCGAACGCCCCAAAGACTGCCGAGAACCCCACCCGGGCCGGAAGGGCCAAGCGCAATTAAGAGATAAAAGCCGAGAACCGTCGGCGGCAGAACGAGCGGCAGCGCAACGATGGCCGATACAACCTCGCGCCACCAAGTCTTCGCGCGTGCCAGCCACCAGGCAAGCGGTGTCCCGATCAGCAAAAGGATGAGAGTCGTTAAAGTCGCGAGTTGCAGCGTGAGAGAAACGGTGGTCCAAATCATCCCGCGACCCGGCTCAATCCTGATCAACCATGTAACCGTTATCCACAATAATCTGACGCGCAGACGGACCCTGCAAGAACTCCCAAAATGCCCGCGCTGCTGGGTTCGCCTCGCCGCGCTTCAAGAGCACCGCGTCCTGTCGGATAGGATCGTGATACGACGCCGGAATAGACCAAGATGATCCTTCAACACTATCGTCAATCTGCGAAGCGGCGACGAAACCAAGATCCGCATTCCCGGTTACAACGAACTGGTAGACTTGAGCGATGTTGTTGCCTCGCACAAGACGCGGATCAACCGCGTCCAAGACACCGGCGGTCTCCAAGACCTGGATTGCGGCGTGACCGTAAGGAGCAATGTCGGGATTGGCGATTGCCAAGCGCTGAAATAAACCGTTCTCCAGAGTGTCTAGACCCTCGACTAGATCAGGCTCCTTGCTCCAAAGCACCAACGATCCGGTCGCATAGGTAAAGACGCTTCCATCCACTCCGTAGCCTTCCGACACGGTGAGTTGAGGGCGCCATGCATCCGCAGCGAGAAAGACCTCGAACGGAGCAGCTTGAGTGATCTGCGCGAAGATCTGTCCTGTGGAGCCAGAGCTGATTACAACCCGATGGTCAGTCTGCTCCTCGAAGGCGCGCGCGATCTCTTTTGCCGTTGCTATGAAGTTGGAGGCGACAGCGACGCGGGCCTCAGCCCCTATCGCAGGCTCCGAGGTGAGGAGGAGCGAAACCGTCAACGCGAACACACCTCGGCAGACCCCTGCCCCACGCTTTCGGGAGCTTGGCCCGTGCGCAATCAGGGAGAGAAACGAATGGAGCATTCGAAGCAGCAAACCCATTTGTTTCAGGATGATGGAAGACACAGAGCGGCGCAATGCCCCCCAGAGAGAATCTGACCTTTGACATTCCTGTCACCTGCTACCAACGACCTTAGGTATCGATCAGCAAGGATCCATGAGTTGAGGAATGAAGATTTCTGCCAAGCCAATAGGCACCGCCACCAAATGGGCGGCGCTTCTCGTCCTGCTCGCGAGCTGCGCGCCCCAGCACAGTGTCGAGGGGCCACATATCGCTCCATCTGAGGCGGCTTGCCTGAAGGCAGTTGCAGGAACCACGAACAACCCCAATGTATCCCTTCTGCCCGGTCGACGACACAGCACCAGCAGCGAAGTCTTCGTCTCGGTTTCAGGCATCGGAGAGCCATGGGCATGTGAGTTCGGCTGGGACGGGGTGACGGTCATCGGCGTCCGCTACACAGGCGCCGTAGCTTCAGGCTGATCCCGTCAACCTCAAGTCGCGAGACGCTCCCGCACCAATCCGGCCAAGGCCAAGAGATCAGCATCGTGAAGGCCCAATTCGACCAGACCGTCCACGGTGTTGAAAAGATAGTCTGCATTGGGACCGCGCGGCCCCTCGGCAGAGGCGATTATGTCTGCCTGCCTCTGAAGATCGAGATCACCCCGATACTGCGGATGATCACGATCTATGACGTATGTGACGGCTTCGACGGTCTCGCCAGACTGAAGGTGCACCGGAAGCCACGCTTCAACATAGGCATAGGACACCAATTCCCGCTCCCGAAGATAAGCCAGCGTCTCGGCAGCATGAGACTGCGACACCCGGTAGGCCACACCCTCGCAGACACAGCCTGAAGCCGCATCAAGCGCCAAGACGAGCCCAGGTCGCTCAGGCGTGCCGCGATAGTGAACCGATACCATGCAGAAGGAGCGGCTATGCCCGGAGAGAGACGCAAGGTGGCGCGAAAGATAATCGAAGCCGGGGTGCCAGATCAGCGACCCGTAGCCAAAAATCCAAAGGTCCTCCGCTTGTCCCTCCATTGTCTCCCAAGCTTCCTCCGCGCTATTGCGGGTCGAACCGCACATTGGGGTAGGTCATGAAGAAACTATTGGCAATCGTGATCCTCGCCGGCCTCGCGTGGAGCGGCTATTGGTGGTTTATGGCCGATCTTCGCTCCAAGGCGCTCAACGGCTGGCTCGCCGAGCGTCGCGACGAGGGGTGGGTTGCAGAGGCGGGGAAGCTTTCTATTTCAGGATTTCCAAACCGTCTCGACACCTTTGT
The DNA here is from genome assembly GCA_039177645.1 of Pseudomonadota bacterium. Classification (GTDB taxonomy): domain Bacteria; phylum Pseudomonadota; class Alphaproteobacteria; order Rhodobacterales; family Rhodobacteraceae; genus Amaricoccus. The sequence goes on from JBCDFS010000012.1 coordinate 56,276, forward strand.
CGAGGGGCTATCCTTGGCCGACCCGGATCAAGGTTGGTTCTGGGAAGCAGAGGGCTTCCAAATCTTGTCCATGTCATGGAAACCGCAACACTTGATCGCGGTGTGGCAAGGAGAGCAGGTGGTCGGTACGCCCTACGAAACCATACGGGCCGAAAGCGAAGAGTTGCGGGGGTCGATCATTGTCAATCCCATTGCACAACTCGAATTGGATCGTTCTACTATCGAAATCGAAGGACTTCGATTGACTGGAGATCTGGGGTGGCAGGCGGAGATCGGCCAGGCCCTGCTCGCGACCCGTCAAGCACCGGAAACAGACAGGTTCGCACACGAAATCAGCTTCCAGGCCAATCGCCTCGTCCCACCCAGCCGTTGGATAGAGCAGCTCCCCGCGTCCGGTGGACTTTCGCGTGAGATGGAAGCCCTCGCCTTGGACGCAATCGTGACCTTCGATGCGCATTGGAACCGAGAGACGGTCGAAACCGACAACCCGACGATCCTTGCAATCTCACTGGATGCTGCGGAGGCGATCTGGGGGGATTTGAGGCTCGCGGCGACAGGCGAGCTTCGCACCGACAGATCAGGCTTCGCTGACGGGACGCTCGAAATCGAAGCCCGCAATTGGAGTAAGATGCTTAAGCTTGCCGAGGAGACGGGTTCGCTTTCGCCCGATTTGGCCCGTGCGATCCGCAGCGGCCTTGACGTTATTGCAATGCTCGCGGGCAACCGCGATACGATCACAATCCGATTGCGCTTCCGAAATGGACGCAGTTCAATCGGTCCACTGGTAATAGGCCCTGCGCCACGCTTGTCGCGCGCGTTCTAAGACATGTCGCGGGCTATAGGCACTGGAACGCCCGGTCAGGTTTGCGCTGCGATCCGTCCGAAGTCTGGCGCGGCCGTGTCTTGCCCCGCCTCGATAATGCCCCTTCGAACTGCACGGGTGCGGGTGAAGTAGTTGAAGAGGGTATCGCCGTCACCGGTTCGAATTGCCCGCTGGAGCGCGAAAAGCTCCTCCGTGAACCGGCCAATAATCTCCAGCGTCGCAGGCTGATTGTTGAGGAAAACGTCGCGCCACATCGTTGGATCCGACGCGGCGATCCGCGTGAAATCGCGAAAGCCTGCCGCAGAGTAGTTGATGACCTCCGTTTCGGTCACTCTTCGCATATCGTCTGCTACGCCCACCATAGTGTAGGCAATGAGATGGGGTATATGGCTCGTGACCGCCAAAACCAGATCGTGATGCGCAGGCTCCATAGTGTCCGTTCGAGCGCCGAGGGCTTGGACAAACTGGATCAGGTTCGAAACAACCTCCGGACGGGTTCCCTCAATGGGGGTAATCAGCCACCAGCGATTGTCAAACAGCGAGGCAAAACCGGATGCCGGTCCGCTATGTTCGGTCCCTGCGATAGGGTGACCCGGGACAAAATAGACATTGTCCGGAAGATTTGGCCTCACCGCATCGACCACGGAGACTTTTACTGAGCCGACATCCGTTATCGTCGCGCCAGGCGCCAGGTTCGGCGCAATCTCTTTCGCGACCGAGGCCATGGCGCCGACTGGAACACACAGAATTACCAGGTCCGCGCCCTGCACAGCCTCCGCTGCCGTTTCAAATATCTCGCCAAGTCCGAGCCTGCGGGCCTCTTGTCGGCTGCGATCTGATCTTGCATGGCCTGTGATCCGCATGGGCAATCCAGCCCGCCGGATCGCATGACTGATAGAAGAGGCAATCAGGCCCATTCCGATCAGGGCGACATGACGGTAGGGCATCAGGCCTTAACCCTCATGAAAGCGTCCAAGCTTTCGGTGACCCGCGTGCAGGCCTCTTTCGTTCCAACAGTGATCCGAAGCGCTTCGGGTAGCTTGTAGCTCGCAACCCGGCGCACGATGATCCCATCCGCGCGGAAATGCGCGTCACAGGCTTCTGCGGCGGCTCGACTTTCAAATCGTGCCAAGACGAAATTTGTGTGAGATTCGTCAATCTGCACCCCCAGAGACGACAAGTCCTCCGCTAGACTGGCACGGTTGGCAAGCGTGTCCTCACGACAGAACGCGGTATAGGCTGTGTCATTGACCGCAGCCCGCGCCACAGCCAAGGCTGGTGCTGAGAGGTTGAACGGGCCCCGAACACGGTTGAGGGTGTCGATCACGGCACGGGACCCGTAACCCCAGCCGATCCTTAGGCCGCCAAGACCGTAAATCTTTGAGAACGTTCGAGTCATCAGAACATTTTCGCGCGTATCTACCAAATGCGCGGACCCGTTGAAACTAGGCACATACTCGGCGTAGGCACCGTCTAAGACCAGCAACACATTCTCTGGTAGATTATCTGCCAGCCGAGTGACCTCTATATCCGAGATCATTGTCCCTGTCGGATTATTGGGATTTGCGATGAAGACCATCCGGGTCCGCTCGCTACAGGCGGCGAGTATGGCATCAACATCCGTATGTCGGTTTGCCTCCTTGACCTCGACAGGTGTCGCGCCTGCCGCGAGGGCAGAGATGCGATACATGCCAAAGCCATGCTCGGTATGGATCACCTCATCGCCCGGGCCCGCGTAGCACTGGCAGGCGAACGCGATGACCTCATCAGACCCGACCCCGCAAACGATGCGGTCTGCATCGAGCCCATGAACGGTGGCGATCGCGTCGCGTAATTCTCGGTGAGACGTGTCCGGATAGAGTTCTAGGCGAGATGCTGCTGAAAGATAGGCATCGCGCGCCGCGGGGCTTGGCCCCAGCATGTTCTCATTCGCACTGAGTTTGAGAACCGCTGCCCGGCCAGCAATTCGAGATTCACCACCCACATAGAGGGCAATGTCCATAATACCTGGTTGTGGGTGCAGCTTTGGCATGCATTGGACCTTCTTTCGTCAATCCCTCTCGGCCCAACTGTCTCTACCGATCTCGTCAGCCAAGAGCCAGACCGATTGAGGTTTTTTGCCGTTTTCGGGGCTAGTTACGTTGGTCTAATCCTCACAAGTTCACTTCATTATGATTGCGCCCGCCATCGATTCGGACGCAGTTTGGGTCCTGCCTAAAGGTGACTGAGGCTGGCTTTCATCCTTTGCTCAGATCTCCGAATTAGCCTTTCTAAATCGACCATACGGATACGTTGGCCTCGAGATGGTAGTCGTTGTGACCAGAATTCCAGTATTGAAATGCCTTGTTCTGGTATGCGGGATTGTGGCGCCAGTCAGTGCGGATGACTGGCAACTGCACAGGTCTATCACGGTCACTGAACAACAGAGCGAACAAACCGGTCCAGCGCTTCGCAGCCAGTTCGAAGGAGAGTCTTGGACCGGGCTCTACAGCGGTTTCAAAGCTGCGACAGGTTTGGCTACCGACCACGAAACCGAAGTTGATCTCTATTTTGGAATTCGGCCAACGGTTCTCGGCTTCGACATGGACCTCAACTATAATCATAAATTCCAGGACTTCGACGGATCCTGTTGCGGCATCCTGGCACTGAACTTCAACCGACCGTTGTGGAGTTTCGGCAGTCTCACAGGTCGTTTCAGCCTCAGCCCTGAAGCCGATCGCGCTTTCAGCGAAACCCGCGCACAGTTTGAGATCTTAGAGAATGTGGAGTTGGAAAGCCGTATTCGGGCGGAGTTTGAAGGGATGGACAGCTCCAAGACGACGATAGTCCGGTATGGTTTTGCGGCGGCAAGACGGTTCGAACACCTCGATGGCTCGGAGACGCATATCGGGATCCGGTTTGCCGATCAGCACAGGTCACCGGCAAACACGGCCCTAACTGTGAGATACGAAGTCGACTTCTGACATGGGTTCAGAAGAACGTCTGAGGATCGACATCAACAACTAGCCTTAGGTCCCCCGATAGAGGCACAGCCTCAAGCCAAGACGTGAGGAGTGGCTGCAGCGATACTCTCTTGGGGGCCTTTACGAGAAACCGAATGCGGTGCCGCCCCCGGATGCGGGCAACCGGCGCAGGTGCCGGTCCGAATAGATCCGCACCACCGACAGCGAGCAAATCGCTCTTCCTTCCGAGATCACGGGCAACCTTCCATGCTTTGGCCTCATCCTGGCCAGAGAGTATGATGCCGGCAAGGCGGCCGTAAGGGGGCATGCCGGCCTGTCTCCGCGCTGCCGCTTCGCACTCCAAGAAACCCTCGTCGTCACCCGTGAGGATCGCCTGGATCGCCGGATGATCTGGAACAAAAGTCTGAACAAGCGCCTGTCCTGGTGTTGACGAGCGACCGGCGCGGCCTGCAACTTGCCGGATAAGCTGAAAGGTCTTCTCTGCAGCACGGAGGTCGCCGCCTTGCAGACCGAGATCTGCATCAATCACACCTACAAGGCCCAACAGCGGAAAGTTGTGGCCCTTCGACACGATCTGGGTTCCGATTATCAGATCTGCCTGACCTTGCGCGATCGCATCAATCCGAGCCTTCAGAGCTCTATGGCTTTCTGCAAGGTCAGAGGACAAAAGCGCAATTCTGGCATCGGGCCAAAGCTGCTCGGCCTCCTCTGCAAGGCGCTCGATGCCTGGACCCAGCGCATGCATTTTCCCTTCAACCTTACAATTGGGGCATTGGGTCGGGATAGGCGCCGTCGTTCCGCATTGATGACACACCAAGCGTTTGCGAAAGCGGTGCTCAACCATCCGGGCGTCACAGTTCATGCACCCAACCTGATAGCCGCAAGCCCGACAAATGGTGAGCGGCGCATACCCGCGCCGGTTGAGGAAAAGCAGAGCCTGTTGTCCTGCCTCAAGGCGCGCACTTACCGCGCGCTCCAACTTCGCAGAGATCCAACGACCGGGATCAAGCTGCTGCTGCTGCTGCCGCAGATCGATGGCCTCCATGTCCGGCATCTGGGCCGGGCCGAACCGCTCTGGAAGATCGACGCGGGTGTATCTCCCGGCCTTGGCGTTGGCCCAGCTTTCCAGGCTCGGCGTGGCCGAAGCGAGAACGACTGTTGCTCCCTCGATAGAGGCCCGGAGGACGGCCATGTCGCGCGCATTGTAGCGCACGCCATCCTCTTGCTTGTAGGAGCCGTCATGCTCTTCGTCGACCACGATGAGGGCGAGCTTTTGGAACGGCAAGAAAAGCGCGGATCTTGCTCCAACGACAACCTGCGCCTGACCGGAAGCGACGCCATGCCAGACCCGCCGTCGACCTGCTTGCGTCACGCCCGAATGCCATTCAGCACATCGCGCGCCAAAGCGCGCTTCGATCCGATCCAGAAACTCTACGGACAGTGCGATCTCGGGCAATAGCACGAGTGACTGGTGGCCACAGCGCAACGCCTCAGCGACAGCCTCTAGGTAGACTTCTGTCTTGCCGGATCCGGTCACGCCCTTAAGGAGCATCGTCGCGTAGCGCTCCGTAGACACCGAGCGTCGTAGCTGCGCCGCTGCGCTGGACTGCGCTTCGGAGAGTGGGCGCGGCGCTGCATCTGGATATAACTTCGGGAACGGAACATCCCGCGGCGCTTCGCTCTTGACGAGCACGCCTTGATCGACGAGCCCTTTCACAACGCTGCTCGACACACCGGCAAGGTGCGTAAGCTCCCCTGGAGCAAAGCTTAGGTCACCATGATCCTCAAAGACCTCGATAACCCTCGCGCGGGCGTGGGTGGATCGCTCTGGCTGTGCACCGGCCCATGTCAGCCGGGTACGCGCTGCGGGCGGTTCGTCCAAAGACGGGAGCCGAGTTGCCAGCCGCAACATGTGGCTGATCGGCGTAAGCGTGTAGGCGCCCGCGCGCTCAAGGAATTGTCGCATGAGCGGACGCATCGGTGGAAGGTCGAGCCTGCGGGTCACGGCACGGATTTTGTCTGACGCGACATCACCCTGTCCTGCACCCCAGACACAGCCCATGACACGTCGCTGGCCAAGTGGGACCTCCACAAATTCACCAACGGACAGCCCGTCCTCCAAGACCGAGTAGTCGAGCAACCGTTCGAACCCCTCAGCCGTTAGGACGGAAACCGCCTGTCCGTTCTGAAAATCAGGATGAGAAGTGCTTGGTGAGACTGGAACGTCGGAAGTCATACTACTATAGAGACCGTGCGGAGATGTCCGCTTGGCCACCGATCGCCCCAAATGCTCTGTAGGAACCCATGAAGTTCTTCGTAGATACGGCCGATATTGAAGCGATTAGGGAGCTCAACGCTCTCGGGCTCTTGGATGGCGTCACGACTAATCCTAGTCTGATCAAGAAGTCCGGTCGGGATTTCAAGGAAGTCATCGCTGAAATCTGCGCAGAAGTTCCAGGCCCCGTCAGCGCCGAAGTTGTGGCGCTCACCTACGATGAAATGGTGGCCGAAGGTCAAAAACTCGCAAGCATTGCTCCGAACATCGCCGTAAAAGTACCGCTAACTTGGGATGGGCTTAAGGCTTGCCGGACCTTTACGCAAGCAGGCAAGATGGTGAATGTGACACTCTGCTTTTCTGCCAACCAAGCCTTGCTAGCAGCAAAGGCAGGTGCGAGTTTTGTTTCTCCGTTCATAGGTCGGATAGGTGATATCAATCTCGATGGCATGCAACTGATCCAAGACATCCGCGAAATCTACGACAATTCCGAATTCTCTACCGAAATCCTGGCGGCCAGCATTCGAAGTGCGAACCAAATGAGCGCTTGCGCCCTCGCCGGTTCGGATATTGCGACCTGCCCACCAAACATCTTGAAATCACTCGTTTCCCATCCGCTTACCGATAGGGGGCTCGAAGGCTTCCTAAAGGACTGGGCTGCTACGGGTCTGCAGATCTGAAACGGGAACGCGACCCAGATCGCATGGCCGACCATGCTGCAATTGAGGACCTCAAAGAGAGGATCCTGAGCGATCCGGGTGTCATCCTGGACGATCCAGATATGATCCGCGGACTGCTGGACGCCGATCCCTCCTTTCGGGGTCGCCAAGTCGTGGATCTGAGAAGCGTGCTGGTGGGCCGTCTTGAGCAGAAGATTGGGCATCTGGAAGACACACACAGGGAGGTGCTTGCGGCTGCGTATGACAATGTCGCAGGCACCAATCAAGTTCATAAGGCCTGCCTCGCGTTACTCGATGCGGCGGATTTCGCTGGCTTTCTCAACGTCATGGTTGACGATCTGCCGCAAATCCTTTCGGTTGATATTGTGCGCCTTGGGCTTGAAGCGCCGGGCGCTGTAGCCGGCAAAGGATTGGGTCCAGAGGGTAACTTGAACCGTGTGGTGATTGCGATGCCACAAGACGGTGTCGGCACCTACATTACGCACGGGAGAGGGTTAGGACCGCGGCAGATCACCCTGCGGCAACTGGCGAAAGCGTCGCCGGAGCTTTATGGAGATGCCGCCGCGCAAATACGAAGCGAGGCGGCTGTGCGCCTCGATCTGGGCGCAGAACGCCGTCCCGGTCTTTTGCTGTTCGGATCGAACGAGAAGAAGCGGTTTCATCGCGATCAAGGGACCGATTTGCTAACGTTTTTCTGTGGTGTCTTCGAAAGGACGCTCAGACGTTGGATCGCCTGATGCAGGCAGAATTCTCAGACGGTGCAGCAGCGCTACTCGACGAATGGCTGACACAACTCAGGTCCGTTCGAGGATTAAGCGTCAAGACCGTAGACGCCTATCGTCGGGACGTGTCAGGCTACCTGAGGTTCTTGGGAGAACACTGGGGTGAAGGTGTTGGACGAGACAGGATAGCGTCGGTCTCGACAGGAGATGTTCGTGCCTGGATGGCCCACGAACGAGGCAGAGGGCTCTCCGCAAGATCGGTGGCCCGGTCGTTCTCGGCGGTAAAGAATTTCCACGCTTGGCTAGCCGAAACGAAAGGTCTGGTGTCGCCTTCGATCACCGCGACGCGGGGGCCACGCCTCAAGCAACGGCTCCCGCGCCCGGTCGCACCTCAAGCTGCACGCGCACTCATCGATACCGTCGAACTTCAAAGCGTAGAGCCCTGGATCGCAGCACGGGACCTGGCCGTCGTGACACTGCTCTACGGGTGTGGCCTGAGGATCTCCGAGGCCCTCGCGCTGAAGCAGTCGGATGCGCCTTTACCAGAAGCTCTCAAGATCCGAGGCAAGGGCCAAGTCGAGCGTCTTGTGCCTGTCTTGCAAGTCGCGCGGAGCGCAGTAGACCGGTATCGGGCTATGTGTCCATTTGAGCCAGAGCCGCATAGAGCGCTGTTTCTTGGAGCCCGCGGAGGAGCGCTCAACGCCCGTCTGGTGCAAAAGTCCGTCCAATCTGCCCGGATGCAGCTCGGCCTTCCACCGACCGCCACGCCGCATGCGCTCCGGCACTCTTTTGCCACACATCTGCTGGAAGCGGGCGGCGATCTGCGCGCCATACAAGAATTGCTCGGCCATGCATCCCTTGCGACCACGCAGGTCTATACTGGCGTCGATCAGGTGCACCTCATGGAAGCCTATGCCGCGGCACATCCATTGGCGCGAAATGAAGGCGCGCCGAGGTCCGGTCAAAAATAGACCCTTTGCCTGCTTGAGCCCCCTAGTATGGGCGGATAAAAGACACTGATCCTAACCGTCCAGCCCCCCGCGTGGTGGAATTGGTAGACACGGCAGATTCAAAATCTGCTTCCCGAAAGGGAGTGCCCGTTCGAGTCGGGCCGCGGGGACGGTGGGGTTCGGCGAAGGTTAAGTTGACAGCCTGAAGGCGTATGACGCTTCATACCAGCGGCCTGCGCTTTGAAAGCTGATATGCGCTTAGATCGACGCAGAGCTCTGAAGGTGTTTCTGCTGACCCGTTCGTTTTAATCGGCGTCGCTTACTTTGGCCCGAGCCTTCGGCAGACCCTGTCATGGCAAGAAACTGCGCATTTGATTCCGAAAGTCTCGCCCGAAGCGCGTTCCGGACATCTTCTTTCAATTCGAGAACCGCATCCGTCCTGCGAAGATGCCAAGTGCTTTCTTCGGCTGTTAGGGCCTTGAGCTTTCCCTCATTGTGACGGCGCTTCATCTTTCGGTAGGGTTGGACCAAATTGAGCCCCCCAAGTTTTTGCCCCAGCTTGTTCAGAGTCCGCTGCGGGCGGTCGACCAACTGTTCTTGACGCATGACCACGACATGGTCGGTGCCAAAACGGCCAGCAAATGATTTGTAGATCTGGGCGTAGTCGAGCCAGCCAAGCGCACCGGCGAGCCGCTCGTCTTGCGCAATCCGCATCATTCGTTGATCGAAGTCAGCCTGACTGAACCGATCCATACTTTTCGAAGCCTCCGCGTAGCGCGCGGCCATCCAATCTTCTTGGGGGGCCAGCCCGATCAGGATCTTGACGGGGCCATACTGTGCCGGGACCGATGTCGCGAGCGTATAAAGTCTCTCAGCGACCCGCTCAGGACCTGGACCATTTCCGCGCCAGAATGCAGCCATCCGAAGTGATAGGTTCTCGTCACTGAGTATCGCGTTTGATGGAAGCTCACTCTCGTTAAGCTGCTTGAGCTTCGTGAAGCCTGCACTGATCATAGCCCGCCGCATCAGTGCGGCCGTAAGGCCCGGTGCTGACACATACTTGCGAAGGGTGGCACACACCTTATCCTCCCGTGGCCCTGCTCCACGACGCACCAGTATTGTGTCCGGCAGTTTCCGAAAAATGCGGTTCTGCAGGAAGCCCCCACCCGTCTTCGGAAGGCCGATATGAAGGATCAGCATTTCTCCCCCTGGGCGACACTCGCAATTCCGCGATGCAAACCAGAACTCACCATAGAAACGTTCCGCAAGCGCGTTGCAATGGCCGATTTTCTTTGTCAGCGATCGACGCTTCGCGGGTTTACGTCCCTCGGGACAGTCACGAGTTTAAGGGCGCCGCTACGTTGTGTTTGAACTATCGCATCATCAGGCTTTGGTTGCGATTTCGATTTCGCTCAGAACATTATTGCAGCGACCGCAGGTCTGCGAATGTTCGTAGAGACCCACATCCGGAAGAATTTTCCAGCAGCGCGCGCATTTCTGTCCTTCCGCGAGCGTTGGCATCACAGCCACATCCGGCACATCGTCGAGCTTGAAGGCCCCCTTGGGCGCGGGCTCGTTGGTTAGGGTCACAGCCGAAGTGATGCAGACATCTTCGAATGGAACCGAACGAAGAATGGACAGAAGCTTGTCATCCGACACAAAAACACTTGGAGCAGCTTCCAAACTCGCGCCGATACGCTTCTCGCGCCGCTCAATTTCGAGCGCGCCGGTAACGACGCGGCGCACGGCCCGGATCTTGTCCCACTTCTCGGACAGAGCCTCGTCTCGCCAAGCCGCAGGGGTCACAGGAAAGTCTATCAAATGCACAGAGCTTTCGTCTCCAGGCACCCGCTCAAGCCAAACATCCTCCATCGTGAAGCACAAGATCGGAGCAAACCATGCCGTGAGGCGATAGAAGAGAAGGTCCATTAAGGTGCGGGCGGCACGGCGGCGTTTGCTGTCGACCGAATCACAATAGAGCGCGTCCTTGCGGATATCGAAATAAACCGCCGAAAGATCGACTGTGCAAAACTGAAAAAGTTGCTGAAAAACATGCTGGAAGTTGTAAGCGGCATATCCCTGGCGCACGACGCCGTCTAGCTCGGCAAGACGGTGCAAAACCCAACGTTCGAGCTCCGGCATCTCTTCTGGAGACAAACGCTCCACCTCGGCGAAGCCATTCAACGCGCCGAGCATAAACCGCATCGTGTTGCGTAAACGCCGATAGGAATCCGCGGTTCCCTTGAGGATTTCGGGACCAATACGCAGATCCGCAGTATAGTCGGATTGGGCGACCCATAGGCGAAGGATATCGGCCCCGTATTGCTTGATAACATCCTCGGGCGCCACGGTGTTACCGAGAGACTTGGACATTTTCATGCCCTTCTCATCAAGCGTGAAGCCATGGGTCAGCACACCTTTGTAAGGAGCATGCCCCATCGTGCCGCAGGCTTGTAGCAAGCTTGAGTGGAACCAGCCACGGTGCTGATCTGTGCCCTCGAGATAAAGATCCGCAGGCCGCACCCCGTCGTTCCGATCCCGCAGAACGAACGCATGCGTGCTGCCGCTATCGAACCAGACATCAAGAATATCCGTGACTTTTTCCCAAGAGTCGTGGTCGTAGTCGTTGCCTAGGAAGCGCGCCTTGGCGTCGTCTTCGAACCAAGCATCAGCGCCTTCCGTCTCGAAAGCGTCACGGATACGCGCATTTACTGAGGCGTCGCGCAGGATTTCGACCTTACCCTCGCCAAGTCGCCGCACGAAGCAAGTAAGCGGAACGCCCCAGGCCCGCTGCCGTGAGAGCACCCAGTCAGGCCGAGCCTCGATCATCGAGTAAAGACGGTTGCGGCCCGTTTGCGGCGTCCAGGTTACAAGACGGTCGATCGACGCCAGAGCCCGTTCTCGGATCGTCTTGCCAAACTCATCCATGCCATCGTCTAGAGGAGAGTCGATGGCTGCGAACCATTGAGGTGTGTTGCGGTAGATGACGGGCGCCTTCGAGCGCCAGGAATGAGGGTAGGAATGCTTCAAGCGTCCGCGCGCAGCAAGGGCACCGACCTCGACGAGTTTGTCGATTACTGTACGATTGGCCTTCCCTTCCTTGCCCTTGCGATCAAAGATCTGGAGACCCGCAAAGAAAGGGAGGTGCTCCGCGAAGGCGCTGTCTTCGAGCACGTTGTAAGTCATGCGATCTGTGAGGCCGTTCTTTACGAACAAATCGTAGTCATCTGCGCCATGGCTCGGAGCGCAGTGGACAAACCCCGTTCCGGCGTCGTCTGTAACAAATTCCCCTTCGAGCATGGGGACTTCATAGTCCCAATACCCGCCAGAACCTTCTACCCCGGCGAGCGGATGGCGAAGGATCGTCCCAACCAAGCCGGGAACATCGCACAAGCGCGTGTGCGCCTCGACCCGCGCCGCAGCCATAACGTCCTCAGCGAGCGCATCCGCAAGCACCAGTCTTTCGCCTCGCTTGACCCAATTGTCGTCAGCGGCCTCCGCTACCTCGTAGAGACCGTAGGAGATCGTGTCTGAGAAAGCGACGCCGCGATTAGAAGGGATTGTCCAAGGCGTTGTGGTCCAGATCACAACACTGGCTCCGGAGAGTGCCTGCGGCCCGCGGAGGACCGGAAACTTCACCCAGATCGTGTGGCTCTGGTGATCCTTGTATTCGACCTCTGCCTCGGCCAGGGCGGTCTTCTCTACAGGGGACCACATCACCGGCTTCGAACCGAGGTAAAGCGAGCCATTCATGACAAATTTCATGAATTCGTCAGCGATCACCGCTTCGGCGTGGAAGTCCATCGTGAGATACGGGTCATCCCATTTCCCCGTAACGCCGAGGCGTTTGAACTCCTCGCGCTGGACATCGATCCAGCCCTCCGCAAACTTGCGGCATTCTGCCCGCAATTCGTTGGCAGGGATCTCGTCCTTGTTCTTGCCCTTTGCCCGATACTGTTCCTCGATCTTCCACTCGATGGGCAAACCGTGGCAGTCCCAGCCTGGGACATAGCGGCTGTCCCTCCCCATCATTTGTTGGCTACGGACAATGAAGTCTTTCAAGATCTTGTTGAGCGCATGGCCGATGTGCAAATGCCCGTTCGCATAGGGCGGGCCGTCATGCAGAACGAAAGGCTCGCGACCATTCGCCTGTTCGCGAAGCCGATCGTAGACACCCAAGCGCTCCCATCGCGCGAGCCAGTCTGGCTCGCGCTTGGGCAAACCCGCGCGCATAGGAAAGTCAGTCTTGGGCAGAAAGAGTGTTTCTTTATAGTCTGTCATGTCGGCGCACATGGCATCATCCGTCTACAGCATGGACATTGGGGAAAGCGAGCGCTCACGCGCGATAGCCCGGCGGCTCTGCGTCTCAGAGCGCCGGGAGCGTAATTCGTATTCGGAGATCCGCCATCAGCAACATGTTGGGCGGTATAGCGGCGTGCGGACGCGGCTTCAATTGGCAACTAAGGCCACTTTTTTCCATTGCTTGCAAGTTCGACCGCTTGAGACTGTCCTAAAGCTGTCTGCCGCAAAGCAGACACTAACGCGAAACTCTATCTGACTTCCCACTGATCTCCGCAGAAATGATCACACAAGCAGAGTCATTAACGAGTATGCCCGGTTTCTAGCATCCAAACCGCAGTCTACGGAGCGAAGTTAAGCGTGCTTGGCTTCGAGTTCAGAAATTCTATGTCCTTTGTTGAGAAGAAGACGCGTGCATACGGGCTGCAGAGCCGTTTAAGAGATCCCTAACCTTCGCTCCGAGCTTGATCGCCGCCCTTGCGTCGGAATGGTCAGTGCGGCTACAAGATGCGAGTAGGAAGCGGCCCGGTCGGCCGGACCCAAACTGTGAGGTGTGTTGCCAACATGGACACAATGGAAATCACCAAATTCGTTGGTGCTTTTTGCGGTGCGCTGCTGGTCTTTTTGCTGATCAACTTTGTCTCAAATGAGTTGTATGACACGCACAGCGAGATGCTGGCCTATACGATTGAGGTCGACACAGGCGACGCAGCCGAAGACGAACCGGTAGAAGAGGTGGATGTTGCTGCGCTCATGGCGGCCGCTGACGCTGCAAACGGCGAGGCCGTCTTCCGCAAATGTGCGGCCTGTCACAAATTGGACGGAACCGACGGCGTAGGCCCGCATTTGGACGGTGTTGTTGGACGAGAAGCGGGCGCGGTTAGCGGCTTTGCCTATTCCGACGCTATGGCTGCGCACGGTCCCTGGACGGTCGAGGCACTCTATGCGTTTCTCGGTGATCCGAAAGGGGTTATCCCGGGGACAAAAATGGCTTTCGCCGGTCTCAGGAGAGACACAGAGCGCGCAGACGTGATCGCGTATCTTCAGTCTGTGACAAATTAGAAGTTGACCGAAACTGGGAAGGGCGGGCGAGCTCGACAACGCGTGTCACCCGCTCATCACGCATTACTCTCGGAAAATTTTTTCGAGCTCTCCAAGTGGCGCTTTACCATCTCATAAAGCGCGGTAAAGTTGCTGCAACCTTAGCGATAAATCGAAAGCGCCATGCAGCTTCAAACCCATCCTCCTCTCCAAGACACTCAGAACAGTTCGGAGGATAGGGCTTGAAAAATTCAGTTCTGGTCAGCTCGCTAGTTGGTTTTCTAGCGTGCACAACCTTCGCAATTGCCGAAGACATCGTCGTGAGCCACGGCATCTCGACCTTCGGGGATCTAAAGTATCCTGAAGGCTTTGAACACTTCGATTACGTGAACCCCTACGCGCCCAAAGGCGGCACGATGAGTTTCCGGGGAACAGGGGCAAGCCAAACCTTTGACAGCCTCAATTCTTTCATTCTCAAGGGAGAAGCCGCACAGGGACTCGGGCTGCTTTACGATACGCTCCTGACCGGCTCAGCAGACGAGCCAGACAGCTCTTACGGGCTGTTGGCGGCAAGCATTGAGTATCCGGAGAGCCGGGACTGGGTGATTTTCAACATGCGACCTGAAGCCACGTTCTCCGATGGCGAGGCTGTGACAGCGGAAGACGTCGTGTTCACCTATGAGGTGCTCATTGAAAAAGGTGCGCCGTCTTATCGGATTATTTTGGGCGATGTCGAATCTGTGGAGGCACTCGAGGAACACCGCGTAAAGTTCACCTTCAAAGAGGACGCCCCCAAAAAGGATCTGCCTGCGCTTGTTGGCGGGCTCGCGATTTTGCCCAAGCATTACTACGAAACGGTGCCTTTCGAGGAGTCGACACTTGAGCCGCCGGTTGGCTCAGGAGCATATGCTGTAGACCGCGTGGATGCGGGCAGGTTTATCCGCTACTGTCGCCGCGACGATTACTGGGGCGCGGATCTACCCGTCAACGTCGGGACCAACAATTTCGATTGTTACCTCTATGAGTATTTCGCCGACAACAATGCCGCTTTTGAAGCGCTCAAGATCGGAGAGTATCTGTTCCATCAAGAGTTTTTCTCGGCGCTCTGGGCCACGGCCTACGATTTCCCAGCAATCGAGAACGGATGGGTGAAGCGTGAAGAAATCCCGGATGCCCGCCCGTCGGGCACCCAAGGGTTTTGGTTCAATCTCCGCAAAGCGAAGTTCCAAGACCCGCGTGTGCGGGAGGCCATCGGGCTGATGTTCAACTTCGAATGGACGAACGAAACGCTGTTTTACGGGCTCTACCACCGGACCGACAGTTTCTGGGAGAATTCGCAGACCATGCAAGCCAACGGCCTTCCTGAGGGAGCGGAATTGGCCGTCCTCGAAGCCTATAGGGACCAACTCCCGCCGGAGATCTTTGTTGAACCACCCTACTCGCCTCCGGTAATGAGCACCCGCCAACTTGACCGCTCGGCGCAGCGGCGGGCTTCTGCCTTGCTGGACGAGGCAGGATGGACAGTGGGAAGCGGTGGCCTTCGGCGGAACGCAGCAGGTGAAACCCTCACGATTGATTTCTTTGACGACAATGCGTCGTTTGAGAGGATCATGAATCCCTTTGTGCAGAATCTGCGAAGGCTTGGTGTCGATGCGAACTACCGCCAGATCGACGCCGCGCAGATGCAGCAGAGGCTCGACGATTTCGACTTTGATATGGTGCCCGGGCGGTTCGCCATGTCACTCACACCATCACATGAACTGCGTCAGATATTCTCCAGCGAGGCAGCCGAGGCGGCTGGGTCGTCGAACTACACAGGGCTTGCGGATCCAGTTGTGGACGCGCTGATAGAAGAGATTATCGCGTCAGACGACCGGGAGACGCTAGAAGCGCGGGTCCGAGCGCTCGATCGCGTGCTGCGCAGCAAACAAATCTGGGTCCCGAATTGGTATTCTGGTCAATACCTTGTCGCCTACTGGGACGTGTTTGGCCGTCCAGAGAGCACAGCACCCTACACCCGAGGCGAAGCATTCTGGTGGATTGACGAAGAAAAGTACGAAGGCCTGAGGGCGCAAGGTGCCCTCCGGTAGGTGAGCGTCTGACCATGGGCGCCTATATCTTCCGACGTATCTTGCTGATCATACCGACCTTGTTCGGGATCCTGCTTGTCAACTTCGTGCTCGTGCAGTTCATGCCGGGTGGACCGATCGAGCAGATCGTCGCACAGATCAACAACGAGGATTCAGGCGCTCTGAGCCGGATCGCTGGCGGTGGCAGCGAAGTTGGAGGTTCAAGCGAGTACCGCGGCGCGGAAGGTCTCCCGCCGGAGTTCATCGAGGAACTTGAGCGCCAGTTTGGCTTCGACAAGCCGCCGATTGAGCGCTTCTTCATAATGGTCGGAAACTACCTGACCTTCGATTTCGGCGAGAGCTACTTCCGGTCGATCTCAGTGGTCGACCTGGTTCTCGAAAAAATGCCCGTTTCGATCTCGCTGGGCCTCTGGTCGACACTGATCGCTTATCTCATTTCCATACCTCTTGGGATCCGCAAAGCGATCAAGGACGGAACAAATTTCGACACCTGGACATCGGGCCTAATCATCGTTGCCTATGCGATCCCGAGCTTCCTTTTCGCGATCATGCTGCTCGTCCTGTTCGCCGGAGGATCCTATTTCCGGATCTTTCCCCTCAGGGGTCTCACATCCGATAACTTCTCAGACCTAAGTCTTCTCGGCCAGATTGCCGACTACTTCTGGCATATTGCTCTTCCGGTTGCGGCATCGACGATCGGCGCTTTCGCGACGCTGACTCTCCTCACCAAAAACTCTTTCCTCGACGAGATCCGCAAGCAATACGTTTTGACGGCCCGTGCGAAGGGGCTCCGCGAAAATCGTGTGCTCTACGGCCATGTGTTCCGAAATGCCATGCTGATTGTCATCGCAGGCTTTCCTGCTCTTTTCATTTCCGTCTTTTTTGGCGGCAGCCTCATCATCGAGACGATTTTCTCACTCGATGGGTTGGGTCGGCTCGCCTATGAAGCCGCGATCCAGCGCGACTATCCCGTGGTATTCGGCACGCTCTACGTTTTCGGTCTCATGGGCTTGATTGTCGGTCTATTGTCGGACCTGACATACGTTTGGGTTGACCCGCGCATTGATTTTGAAAGCCGCGAGACTTGAGCGGGCTTTGTCCCAAATCGCGTGTCTGCGCACAGGTGAGACGGTGCAGCGTTTTGCGGAGTCCGACGTAGACCATGCAACTCAATGCCCTCCAGAAACGCCGACTGGCAAACTTCAACTCGAATAGGCGCGCCTATTGGTCGCTCTGGATCTTCGTTGGGTTGTTTCTTGTCACGCTTTGCGCGGAGTTTGTCGCAAACGACAAGCCGCTCCTGATCCGCTACCAGGGACAGTTTTATTTTCCTATCCTGAGCTTCTATTCCGAGGAGGATTTCGGCGGCGAATTCCAGACAGAGGCCGAATACAAAGCGCCTGAGGTTATCTGCCTTATCCGAACCGGCGGCCTTGAAGCCTGCTTGGACGACCCCGATGCCGCCCTCGCTTCAGCTGAAGCAGACAACACGGTCGATGGTCAGCCCATCGCACAGCCCGGCTGGAGTATCTGGCCCCTTATTCCCTATAGCTACAACACTATAAACTATGGCGTTGCGACGGCCCCATCGCCTCCCGATCGCGACCATTGGCTTGGCACAGACGACCAAACCCGGGATGTCGTTGCTCGGGTCATCTACGGCTTCCGCATCTCCGTTCTCTTTGCGCTCGTCGTTGCAGCTATTTCGTCTCTGATCGGAATAGTCGCGGGCGCGGTCCAGGGCTACTTCGGCGGATGGGTGGATCTTACGTTCCAGCGCGTCGTTGAGATCTGGACCAATCTGCCCAGCCTTTACGTGATCATTATTCTCTCCGCGATCTTTCAGATGAATTTCTGGCTTCTGACACTCCTGATAGCCTTTTTCTCTTGGACCCAGCTTGTCGGTGTGGTGCGAGCCGAGTTCCTTCGCGCCCGAAACTTCGAGTATGTGCGCGCCGCGAAAGCGCTAGGCGTGAGCGATGCAACGATCATGTTTCGCCACCTTCTACCCAACGCGATGGTCGCGACTCTGACCCTTCTTCCTTTCTTGATCACCGGCGCAATCGGAGGGCTCGCCGCGCTCGATTTCCTCGGCCTAGGGCTTCCGCCCTCTTATCCTTCGCTGGGGGAACTCGCTCTGCAAGGCAAGAATAGGCTGAATGCACCATGGCTTGGTTTCACCGCCTTCTTTACATTCGCGATCATGCTCTCGCTGCTCGTTTTCATCTTCGAGGGCGTTCGGGACGCTTTTGATCCGAGAAAGACGTTCCGTTGATGAAACTGCGTACAGGACAGCAAGCGTTGCAGGAAACCACGCCACACATGTCGAGGAGTCGCGATCGATGAAGGAGCCACTCCTGAGGGTCGAGGATCTAAGTGTGACCTTCCGTCAAGGTGGCAAGAGCACCGCGGCTGTACGGAATGTCTCGTTTGACCTAGCTGCGGGGGAGACACTGGCCCTCGTGGGTGAAAGCGGATCTGGCAAATCCGTGACAGCGATGTCCACAGTCAAGCTTGTTGCGGATAGCGCAGACATGACCGGGAGCATCCGCTACAAGGGCACAGAACTTCTCAGCGCGACCGAACGCACGCTTCGAGGTGTCCGCGGCAACGATATCAGCTTCATTTTCCAGGAGCCGATGACATCGCTCAACCCCCTTCAGACCATCGAGAAGCAGCTCGCAGAGAGCCTCGCCTTGCACCAGGGGCTTGCGGGACGGCAGGCGAAAAACAGGATCCTGGAACTCTTGAACCAGGTTGGTATTCGTGACAGCGAAGATCGCGTCGGCGCCTATCCCCACCAGCTTTCAGGTGGTCAGCGGCAGCGTGTCATGATCGCAATGGCCCTCGCCAACAATCCAGCGATCCTCGTTGCCGATGAACCCACCACTGCCCTGGACGTAACCATCCAGGCGCAGGTGCTCACGCTGCTTGCTGATATCCAGGCCCGCGCACGAATGGCCATGTTGTTTATCACTCATGACCTCAACATCGTGCGCCGGATCGCAAACCGAGTGGCGGTGATGAAGGACGGCGAGATTGTCGAAACCGGCGAAACCCAGAGAATATTTGACGCGCCCGCCCATCCCTACACGCAAAAACTCCTAGCCGCCGAGCCGAGCGGAACACCGGAACCGCCAGCGGATGATGATACGCCGGTGGTCGAGGCACAGAATCTCAAGGTTTGGTTTCCTATCAAGCGGGGGATCCTGCGGCGCGTCGTTGGCCATGTGAAGGCGGTGGATGGGGCAACGCTCTCGGTCGGAACCGGCGAAACCCTTGGCATCGTTGGAGAGAGCGGCTCGGGCAAAACAACGCTAGCCCTGGCACTTATGCGCTTGATCTCGTCCGATGGAACAGTGCTGTTCCTCGGCCGTGACATACAAGGGCTGAAGCACCGAGAGCTCCGGCGGCTACGGCGGGACATGCAGATTGTGTTTCAGGACCCATTCGGATCGCTCTCCCCGCGCATGTCCATCGAACAGATCATCGGCGAAGGCCTCAGCATTCACAGTCCAGGAACCGATCCACGGACCAAAGTTGCAGACATCTTGCGTGAGGTTGGGCTCGATCCAGCGATGATGGACCGCTACCCGCATGAATTCTCCGGTGGCCAGAGGCAACGCATTGCGGTCGCCCGCGCCATGATCTTACAGCCTAAGCTTGTTGTTCTCGACGAACCCACCTCGGCCCTAGATATGACCGTTCAGGTGCAAATCGTCGAATTGTTGAGAGGATTACAAAAGAAGTACGGGCTGGCTTACATCTTCATCAGCCATGATCTTCGCGTCGTCCGCGCCCTAGCGCACAAGGTTATGGTCATGCAGAATGGCAATGTGGTTGAGGCAGGTCTTTCGGGACAAATCTTCTCAGCTCCACGTACGGATTATACGCGAGAATTGATGGCGGCTGCCTTTCAACTGAAAGCGGCAGCGGAGTGATCCTCTCGGCCAACCGCTGCCATTTCGCTGCAGTTGTAAGAATACCTCTGTCGATTTGGTCGGATGGAGCAGCATTGTGAGAGGTCTGTAGTTGACGCCTGTATGGTGAGACGAACGACTTCGAAGTCCAGTTGCATCAATCCATGGGAAGTGCAGACCGTTAGGTGACCGTGCAGCAGTCCCGAAGCTCTTCCAATCTCAAGAGGCTCGAAATCTCCGCAGCGGTAAGCCACCCCGCATCGAACCGACCCCAAAACGGTAGCGCGGGTTACTGGGGCGACGTGAGCGCATCCCATGCCTCAACGATCAGCGTGCTCTTCTGCGCGACATCACTAGGGCTTTCGCCCGGCTTGTAGAGACTAGACCCGAGCCCAAAACCGGTCGCGCCAGCTGAATACCATGCCGCAAAATCGTCGGCCGTGACACCACCCACGGCGAAGACCTCAGTCGCCTCCGGCAAGACCGCTCGTATGGCCTTCAGCCCTTCGGGCCCTATCCTATCCGCAGGAAAAAGCTTCAGTCCATGCGCGCCGGCATTGAGCGCAGCAAAGCACTCTGTTGGGGTAAAGACGCCGGGATAGCTCCAAAGACCCAGATCAACCGCAGCCTTAATCACGGCGGGATCGGTATTGGGCGAAACCACCATGCGCCCACCAATCTCGTGAAGCTGAGTGACTTGCTGCGTCGTCAGGACGGTTCCTGCACCAATCGTCGCCAGACTTCCGAAACTCTCGATCATTGCAGCGATACTGTCGAATGGACGGAGGGAATTGAGAGGCACCTCGATCCTGTCAATGCCGGATTCGATGAGCGCACCAGCGACACCCTCCGCCTCAGATGGCGTTATTCCACGCAAGATCGCGATCAACGGTCGACTCATAGGATTGGGTCCTTAGGGAGGGTCTGAGCAGAGAAGCACGGCATCACCGTCATCTTCCTTTTTTTCTATGAGACGACCATGCCAACTATCGTGTCTCAAGCATGTACGCTCCGATCACGGATTGTGTTGGTGCGTCACGATCTCACGGGTTTTGCCGAGATTAGAGAAGCCCGAGTGAGCACTCTCCGCGCGATGAGGAACCCTTCTACTCTGTCCTCGCGTTGGCGAACCCCATTCTGGCGGGCATGACATGGCCCAAGTCGAGACGTTCGCAAGAGACTTTGAAGTCAATCAGCGGCGCTGTTGGAAGGAAAGCAGGTCACAGACGTGCCAAAAACTCGGAGGCTTACGGATTGAACTCGGAAGAGCCTCACTGCTCTCCAGCGTCGAGCGCGGCCTGCAGCTTTTTAGTAAGCTTCGAGCGAATTGCAGCGTAGCTTACGTCGATGCGATGGCGTGCCTCCTCAACTTCAAGACCATCGAGATACAGCCTTGCCCAGGCGCCGCGGAAATAGGGAGCCTTATGGACCGCGCCCGCGTCGATCAGCATCTCGGCAGTCTCATTGTCGCCGCAATGCACCGCCACGTGCTCAGTATTGGTCGCACGCTGGTCAGTATGACCGAAACAAGCGAACATCTTGCCGCCGACCTTCCATGCATCAAGCTCGCCGGGACCAGAAAGCGTAGCGCCTGGGAGCGCGGCACAGAGAGCGTCAAACTCGGCACGCGTCATTATGTCACCCCTTCCGGGCGTATTATCCAATTGAGACCGACGGCGGTCAGGTAAGGCATTAAGCCATGAAACACAACGGCGGCAGCGCCGCCGCAATGGCCGCTCGCTGCAGCCTGCCCATTCGTTGCGAGCTGTCTACAGTATTAAGAATGAGTGTAAGCCGAAAGTCTCATTTGGTCACCATGACGGCTGAGTTAGCGTAATTGGGCAACAGTTGGAGGCAATCATGAGTTGGAAGAAACCAGTCGCCCGCGAAGTGAAATGCGGAATGGAAGTCAACATGTACGGTCCGGGCCAAGATGACGAGCGCGAGACTGATCGCCGACCGATCTAGGACCACACGCGAAATAGTATGAAGTTACGAGTGCTTGGGGCAGGCGCTGGCGGAGGCCTGCCCCAATGGAATTGCGCGTGCCGGAACTGCACCGATGCGCGCAACGGCAAGATTGAGCCGATGACACAATCCTCGTTGGCCGCCTCAATCGACGGAAAACGCTGGGTGCTCATGAACGCCTCGCCGGATATCATTACGCAAATCAATCGTTGCGAAGAGCTCCATCCGAGAAAACTGAGGCACTCGCCGATCAAAGCTGCGATCCTGACGAATGGAGATATCGATCACATAGGCGGTTTGCTGAGCCTGCGGGAAAAAACCGCATTTGTCGTCTACGGAACGCAAGAAGCGTTGGAGATTCTGAGAACAAACGCTGTGTTCAATGTTCTGGACCCAGACTTGGTCAGCCGCATACCACTCCAGCTCGATGAGCCGATCGAGCCGGTGCCAGGGTTAAAAGTGACGCCCTTTTCAGTGCCCGGCAAAGTTGCGCTCTATCTAGAAGGTGACAAGATTGAACTCGCAGAAATCGGCGAACAGACAGTTGGCCTTCTGCTTGAGTGTGAAACAGCCACACTCGCCTACGTCCCTGGATGCGCGGCTCTTCCCGATTGGCTGCTCGAGCGCTTAGCAGAAGCGGATGTCCTGCTGTTCGATGGCACAGTGTGGGAGAATGACGACATGTCGCGCACTGGCACAGGCACTAAGTCCGGCAAACGGATGGGGCACATCCCGATGGCAGGTACAGGTGGCAGCCTGGATCGGTTAGAGTGGTTTGCCGGGCGCAAGATCTACGTTCACATCAACAACACAAACCCGATCCTTCAACCTTGTGGGCCAGAGCGCCAAACCGCGGTCGCAAAGGGATGGGAGATTGCCTATGATGGGATGGAGATCACCCTGTGACGAGACATGTCGCTAGCCGTGAAACATTCGAGGCCCGCCTGCGACAGATAGGTGCGGATCGTTACCATGACTCTCACCCGTTCCACAAAATGCTCCATTCCGGGGGCTGCACGTCCGACCAGGTGCGCGCATGGGTGCTGAACCGATACTATTATCAGTCCCGCATTCCGATGAAGGATGCAGCCTTTATGTCGCGCGTCCGCGATCCCGCGCTCCGGCGCGCCTGGAGGAGCCGAATTGAAGATCATGACGGAACAGGCCCCGATACCGGAGGAATCTCGCGCTGGTTGAAGCTCGCTGAAGGGGTCGGTCTGGATCCAGACTACGTAACCTCAGAGATCGGGATTCTACCGGCTACCCGGTTTGCAGTGGATGCCTATGTCCGGTTCGTACGGGATGAGCCACTCCTCCCAGCTGTAGCCTCTTCCCTCACAGAACTATTCGCCCCAAAAATCCACGCGCACAGAATCGAAGGGCTGCTTCAACACTACGAATTCGCGAATTCCGAGACGATCTCGTATTTCCGCCACCGACTGACCGAAGCGCCAAAGGATGTCGCCTTCGGACTTGGGTGGGTCCTGGATCACGCAAAAACACAAGAGGATCAGGATGCAGCCGCGCGCGCACTAATCTTCAAGACCGAAGTGCTATGGGCACAGCTTGATGCGCTCTATGCGGCATATGTGACGCCAGGGCATGTTCCGCCCGGCGCATGGCAGCCGGGACAGGGTCTCTTGTGATTAAGGATGACGATGTCCCAATCATGCCAAGAGGCGTGCGCTGCCATTATGATCGGGTCAGGAAGATCGATGTCATATTGGGGCCAGAGCGCGTGCTTATGCTCGACGCCATAGGCCACGCTATCGTGACACGTATCGATGGGGACAGAGCGATCAGCGAAATCACGCGGGATCTCGCCGCGACATACGATGCGCCGCTCGATGTCATCCAGCCAGATGTCGTCGAGTATCTGCAAGATCTCGTCGACAAGGGGTTCATCCATGTTTCCTCACGTTGATGCACCCCTCGCAATGCTGGCCGAACTAACGCATCGCTGCCCGTTATCCTGTCCTTACTGCTCTAATCCGACTGAGTTGCTGACCCGCGATGCGGAGTTGAGCACCGAGCAATGGTGCGTCGTCTTTGAACAGGCCGCGGACCTCGGTGTTTTACAAATCCATCTGTCAGGCGGCGAACCTGCAGCCCGGCGCGACCTGATAGAACTTGTTGTCGCCGCGCGGACGGCAGGCCTCTATACGAACCTGATCACGTCCGGCGTCGGCCTGAACCGCAAGCGACTTGAGGATTTGAGCGACGCGGGCCTCGATCATGTCCAGCTGTCACTGCAAGGGATCAACGCCGGGATTGCGGATAGGATCGGAGGATACAAGGGGGGCTTCGAGCGTAAGATGCACGTGGCCGAAGCGATAGGCGAGATCGGCCTTCCGCTCACACTCAATGCAGTGATGCATCGCGAAAACCTGGGGGATCTCAACGCAACGATCAATATGGCAGTGCGCCTCGGCGCCCGGCGCATCGAGGTCGCTTGCGTGCAATTCCAAGGTTGGGCGCTCGTCAACCGTTCAGCGCTTCAACCGTCACGAGCACAAGTCGAGCAAGCGAAACATGAGGTACGGCTTGCGGCAGAACGGCTCAAGGGACAGCTCGTGATAGACTTTGTACCACCCGACTACTATTCGGACTTTCCGAAAGCATGCATGAATGGCTGGGGATCTACCGGGCTCAATGTCGCTCCGGATGGCACTGTCCTCCCTTGCCACGCGGCAGCTACTATCCCGGGTTTAACCTTTGAGAATGTGCTGGATACGCCGCTCTCTGAGATCTGGTATCGAAGTTCGGCGTTCAATGCCTATCGCGGCACAGACTGGCTGCCTGACCTTTGCCAAGCCTGTGACCGAAGGGACATCGATTATGGCGGTTGCCGCTGTCAGGCGATGGCGATCCTAGGCGACGCCACCGCGGCCGACCCGGTTTGTCGCCACTCTCCGGGCCGCGCATTGCTCGACGCGGTGCTCGCCGAAGAGCAGCAGGGCAATGGGCCCCTTCCTTTTGTGTATCGCAAGATCGGGCAGGAAACACCAAAGCCGACACCACCGATGCCGGTTAAGCCCGCGCAGCTTTATCCTGCTCGAGATCTGGCGGAGTAAGCCAAGATCTTTATCACAAAAGTCGCCCAGATACATTCGCGAGCCTAGACCGCAACGCGTCAGTCCTCACGACTTGATCTTGAGGAATCAAATCAGGATCCCGGGGAAGGCTGCGATCAAAGCGACGACGAGCAGGATGCATAGAACAAAGGGCATCACGCCGAAAATCACGGTGGTCACGTCACCCCGTCCACGTACGCTCTGGGTCACATAGAGGTTCATTCCGACAGGCGGAGTGATCAGAGCGAGTTCGCACATCAGGACGAGGAAGATCCCGAACCAGATACTGTCATAGCCAAGCAGAGTTACCACTGGAAGGACGATGGGGATTGTCGCTATCATCATGGCGAGCGCATCAAGAAAACACCCAAGCACCATATAAAGCACAACCAGTAAGATCAGCATGATGGCTGGGTTCACATCTAGTGAAGAAACGAATGCGGAAACCTGACCAGGGACCCCCAAGACACCGAGGATGAAATTCAGGTAGAAGGCGGCGATCAGGATGAGCAGGATCATTCCAGTGGTCGTCACCGCAGACAGCATGGCGTCGCGAAGCATGGGCCAATTGAGTGTCCGGTAGAACGCTGTAAGGCCAAGCGCGGCGATGACCCCGACCCCCGCAGCTTCTGTTGGCGTCGCAAACCCCAGGTAGATCGACCCCATCACGAGGAGAAAGATCACCACGGGTGGAATGAGATCGGGAAGCCGACGACGCCTTTCGCCCCACGCTGCGAGCGGTTCCGGTCGACCCGCCACCCGCGGACTGACCATAGCTGCTATTGCAATGATGCCCATGAATGCGAGGGCCAGGACAAGCCCAGGCAGAATACCGGCCGTAAAGAGGGCACCAATCGATGTGTTTGTCACCGCACCGTATATGATGAGATTGATCGATGGCGGGATCAGGATCCCGAGCGTCGCTCCAGACGCAACACTTCCTGCGACCCAGCTTTCCGCGTAGTTCTGCTGCCGGAATGTGGGAAACGCGACCGTGCCGATCGTTGCGGCAGTCGCCACGGACGACCCAGAGATCGAAGCAAAGACCGTAGAGGCTGCGATGTTAGTGTGCAGCAAACCGCCGGGCAGAGGTTTCGTCCAATCGGCGAGCGCGCGATACATCCGCTGCGTCACACCACCGCGCACAAGGATTTCCCCCATCAGAACAAAGAGCGGAATTGCCACGAGAAGGAAGTTGTTGAGTGTCCCCCACATCATCGTCCCGAATGGGCGGATCATCGTATCACCAAAGAAGATGAACGCCCCGAGCACTGCGACAATAAACAAAGAGGTTGCGATATGCAGCCCGATGAAGAGGAGGAACAGGAGCAGCGCAAGGCCGAGTGCTGCTCCTTCAACGCCCAGCATCAGCCGCCTCGTTTCGATCGATCTCGGTGTAGCTTTGAACCTCTTCTTCCACTGTGGGCGAGCCGTAATAGCGCGCCACTAACGTGCGGTTTCCGAACATCAGTCGCAAAGCGTGAGCAGACGTAAGGCAAGCCGCAAGAGCAAAGAAGCTCACACCGCCGAGCCAGATTGCCTGGGGCACCCAAAGGGGAGTTTCCAGAGGCGTGTTGGTAATCGCGCCAAAACGCAGAGTATTGCGGAACTCTCCAAGCGCCTGCCAGGCCATGAACAGCGCAAACATCGCCATTGTCACTTGGGCAAACACGGTCAAACCATCCCGTATCGTAGCCGGGAAGATCTTCAAGAAGAGATCGATCCGAGGATGACCCCGCCGGAGCAAGGTCAGCGCCATCCCGAGCGAGCCCACGAACGCGAGTACGTAGCCGCCAATCTCGTCCGTCCCTTGGACAGAGACACCAAGAAAATCTCTGCCCAAGATATCGATCGTGATCAGAACGGCCAGCATCAAAATGCAAATACCAGCCGCGAGCGCGAGCGCCGCGCTCACTCGGTCGAAGACACCGAGAAGACCTCGTCCAACCGGGCCCACCCTACTGGATGGCAAGGTCGCGCGCCTCGCCCACAGTCTCGTTCCAGATCTCTTTGCAGCCCGAATACGATGCTTCGCATTTCTCCGCCCATTCCGGCAGGATTTCCGTAACAGAGATTTCTGCCACGCGCGCTTTGTCGGCCTCGCTCACCGGGATGAGCGTCATGTCGTAGGAAGTATAGATACCGCCATCGGGGCAATCACCACCCGTTGAACAAGATTGCGCTGTCCCATTAGTATCAATTGCGGTTTCCCAGAGGGCCGCCTCCATTTCAGCCATGACACTCTCGAACGACGCCCGGTCTTCCTCGCTAAGGCTTTCGAGCCATTCTAGGCTGACCATATGAGATTGTATCGAGCCCGAGACCGACAGCGGATAGAGGTTGGTTGTGACTTCTGGCCATTTTCCCGTGTTGGAGGATGTTGGAGATGTAACTCCGCATGACGCGACACCGCGCTGCAGCGCCGGATAAACCTCGGGGAATGACAGCGTTACCGGCGTTGCGCCGAGGTTTTCGAGTAGGGTGGACATCGAGGCAGTAAACGAACGTACCTTGAGACCGTCGAGGTCATCGAGAGATGCAATATCAGCATTGCAGAGGAAAACCTGTGGCCCAAATGGCCAGATTGCAGCGGCGGTAACGCCGAACTTTTCCACCAGCCGCGCGTTGAACGGTTCGCGATAGGCTTCGACCGCCGCTTTCAGATCCACCATGTTGGTGGAAACACCGATCAAATCGATCCCTTCCAAGAACGGATCGTCCTTTGCCACGCTCCCAACTTGGATCGTCGCCATGTTGAAAGCACCCGAACTTAGCAGTCGCAAGCCATCTGCAAGGTTGATCCCGAGAGCCTGGAATTCGTTGCGGTTCACTTCAAAGCCTGCTTCTGCCAGCGCGTCCATTGCTGCAGCTTCGGCAGGATACTGCGCCCGCTGTTCCTGGTTCTGCGAAATGAACGTCATGGTTTCGGCCGAGATCGGCGCTGCGATCAGAGCCGCGAAGCCGGCCGACAGGATCGTTGACTGGAGTAGGCGCATGAACTTCCCTCTGCTTCACCAGAATTGCATTCAAATTGCATCTTGCAATGCGCCATCAATGCAAGCGAAAGTGCGAAAGATCGACGGTTTTGGATCAGAGAAGCGGATTTTTGCCCAGAATTTCATCTGAAATCCTAGACTGCTACTGTTGATTGCAAAGATTTTGCATGCAAAATTGATTTGTATCGGTCTATCCGCGAATGGAGAGAACCAATGGAGACACCTTCTAGCATCCAAGCAAAGATCCCTTCCTTCCGAATTGGGATGCTTGTTCCCTCGTCCAATACGGCCCTCGAACCAGCGACAGCCGCACTTGCAGCGCCATTGATGGACGATCTGAGCATCCACTTCTCGCGGTTCCGTGTAACACGGATTGCAATGGACACGGGCGCCGACGCACAATTCTCGCAAAAGCCAATCCTTGCCGCAGCTGGGCTTCTGGCAGACGCAAAAGCCTCTATTATCGCTTGGAACGGGACATCGGCGAGCTGGAGAGGATTTGATAGCGACGCTTCCCTCTGCGCCGCAATCGAACGCGAGACCGGGTGCCGCGCAACCTCAGCCATCGTAAGCCTCAACGAAGCTCTTGCAGCTTTCGGCATCCAGAAGTTGGGCCTCGTAACGCCATATACTGCTGATGTGGAGTCAGCAATCGTGCGTAACTACGGCGCAATTGGTATCACGATCTCCGCGCAGTGCCGCGCCGACCTGAGTGACAACTACAGTTTCGCGGAGATTACGCCACGGCAGATATACACAATGTGCAAAGATGTCGCCCGACAAGGCGTCGACGGTATCGCAATCGTCTGCACAAATATGCGTGGTCCTTTCACCGCGGCCGAGATCGAACGGGAGTTTGGTATCCCGGTTTTCGACTCCATCGCGGTCACCCTTTGGGGCGCCCTGAAGCTTCTCGAGATCGACACCGCCCCCCTCGCCGGCTTCGGCCGCCTGTTCCGCGAACCTTGCCTGGTATGAGTATAACTGCTCAAAAGAAAAGCGCGGCACCACCGGATCTACATGCTCGTCTTATCGCGCAGTTGCGCGATTTGATCGTCCGTGGAGAACTTCCACCCTCTTCACGAGTACCGGAAACGCGGCTTTGCGAACGTTTTCACGTCTCGCGCACCCCGCTCCGTGAAGCACTCAAAGCCCTTTCGGCCGAAGGGCTTGTTATGCTCAGGCCGAACCGTGGATCAGTAATTACGCCGCTTGATCCAGCCACGCTCGTTGAAATCTTTGAAGCAAAAGGTGCTCTGGAGCGCTTTATCGGCCTTAACGCAACGACACGCGCTTCTGAGGCCGAATTGATGAGGCTCTCAGAAGTCCATGCGGCCCTAGCAGACGCTGCATCGCTCAAGGACACTGCAACCTATACCGAACTCAATGAGCAGTTTCACACGATGCTTGCGCAACTTGCGCGCAATTCCGCAATTCTGGACATGTATGGGCGTCTCCAGCTTCAGATTCTACGCGCGAGGTATAGGGTCAATGCAGATCATACGCGCATTGAAGGATCACTGGCAGAACACGAGGGGATCATGACTGCTGTTCTGGCACGTGCTCGGCTTGATGCCGCGGAACGGCTTGTCCTCCACAACGAGGCCACAGCAAGGGAAGTCTTGAAGCGTATCTAATTGCGACCATGAACCTCGGCCCTTCCTCACCAGAGGCAATTGTTACCTCGCCGAGAGGCTGGTCAGATTATCGCATGGCGCACCTTAGCGGAGACCCACTCGCTCAGAACGACCGTAGCCAGAATGAGGATCAGGATCAGCGTTACCTGCTGCCAAGCTAGGACATTCAAGGACGCCTGTAGTTTGAGCCCAATTCCGCCAGCGCCGACCAGTCCAAGGATGGTGCTCTCGCGAATGTTGATATCCCAACGAAACACGGAGATACCCCAAAACGCTGGCATCACCTGTGGTACGATTCCGTAATTCAACACCTGTGCGGGTGACGCGCCGGTCGCCTCGATGGCTTCAACCTGCTGCCGGTCGGTTTCCTCGATTGCCTCGTAAAGTAGCTTGCCGATAAATCCGATAGACCGTAGCGCGATAGCAATCATCCCGGCAAGAATACCAGGCCCGATCATCGCGACGAGCAGCAGCGCCCAAATCAGCGAGTTGATCGACCGTGAGGCCACAATGATGAAGAGCGCGATCGGTCGCAAAATACTGACCGAGGGAGTAGTGTTTCGGGCCGCAAGGAATGCCACCGGAACCGCCATGATAACACCGCCTATCGTACCGAGCGTAGCGATGTTCAGCGTATCCCAAAGCGGCACCAGGAGTTCCGGCAAGTAGCTTAAGCGCGGTGGCCACATCCGCGTCCCGATATCCGCTGCCTGGCGCGGCGCATCCCAGACGAATGCCCAGATCGTGTTCTCTGTCATCAACCCCCAGCACCAGACAAAGAGCGCAACCAGGCAAAGCCACCCCATCCAAATGAGCAGTCGAAGCCTGGGTGTGCGGTAGGTCCAAACCTGATTTACATGCGAAAGCTCTTTCATTGCAGAAACTTCCGAAGATAACTTGATCCATACTCCGCGATCATCACGATCCCGATGATGATGAGAAGGATTGCGCCCGCACTGCTATACTCATACCGGTCAATTGCGGTATTGAGCGTAGCCCCGATCCCGCCTGCCCCGACGATACCGATAACAGCACTTTCACGAAAATTGATGTCGAGACGATAGAGCGAAAGCCCGATCAGCCGCGGCATGACCTGCGGCTGCACAGCGTAGTTGACCAACTGCCCCCAGGAGGCGCCAGTGGCACGAACAGCCTCTGCCTGCGCCTCATCGATCTCCTCGATATCATCGGCGAGGAGCTTGGCAATAAACCCGATTGTTGCAAAGCTGAGCGTAAGGAATCCTGCAAAGGGACCAAATCCGAACATCGCCACAAGAAAGATTGCGATGATAACCTCTTGCAGCGCTCGGCTCACCGCAATGATCGAGCGGCAAATGAGATAGATCCATGCGGGAACCAGGTTGCGCGCCGCGCCAATTCCGATGGGGATAGAGATCGCGACCCCGACCACAGTCGACGTCAGTGTCATCGTCAAACTCTCGACAAGCCCACGCGATATGTCTGTCCAGCGACTTTCAAAATCCGGCTGGAGAAACCCCAGAACGAACAACCACGCCCGCTCAAAGCCGATCATTACCCTCTGCAGATCGACCTCAATGGAGCCAAGCGCGAGGATGAGGTAAACGATAATGCCGACTTGAAGACCAATCCGCCAGCGCCGGTCCTTCAAGATCTGCGGCGGGCGTTGCCATGTGGTTGGATACTTGGCCGTCATTTCGCCAGAGCAGCGAAACGGGCGGTGGCATCCGCTTCGGCTTCGGCTTGCTCCTGATCGTCGCGGCGCATCGCGTTCCAATCCTCGGCGCCGTAGATCTTTGTGAGCACCGTTTCGTCGAGCTCGGCTGGCGCACCATCGAAAACGACACGCCCAGCGCGAAGTCCCACAATGCGCTGCATGAATTGCTGCGCTAGCGGGACATCGTGAATGTTCACGATGGCCGGCAAACCGCGCTCAGCGCAGATCTCCGTCAAGAGCCGCATGATCTGGCGCGATGTCTTCGGATCTAGGCTCGCCGTTGGCTCATCAACCAACAAGAGGTCAGGTTCCTGCGCAAGCGCTCTTGCAATTCCGACGCGCTGACGTTGGCCACCCGAAAGCGCATCGGCTCTCTTATCGGCGTGTTCGATCAGGCCGACACGGTCCAGAAGACGGTAGGCCCGCTCAACATCGGCGCTCTCATAGCGCCGAAGATAGCTCCGCCAGAAAGGCACATAGCCGAGCCGCCCGGACAGAACGTTTTCCATTACTGTCAAACGTTCGACCAACGCGTATTCCTGAAAGATCATTCCGATCCGTCGCCGTTGCCGACGCAGACCAGACTTTCCAAGCGCCACGAGATCGACCTTGTCGAGGAGGATCTCTCCGGCGCTCGGCTCGACGAGCCGATTGATACAGCGGATCAGGGTCGACTTGCCCGCACCCGATGGCCCGATTAACCCCACAATCTGGCCCTCAGGTACTGTGAGGGAGACGCCGCTCAGTGCGGCATCGCCAGTCTTGTAGGTTTTTGAGAGATCTTTTAGCGCAAGCATAAAGTCAGGCCTGAGTATCGCGGGCAACCAGCATTGGACGCCCGCGCGGAAGTTTGCAAGCCCGGCTCAATTGCACTCGTAGACGACGCCATTGGCTTCGTCGATGGTCCGGATCACCGACCAGTCATCCTGGAAAGAAATCTCGATGAACTTGTCTTCACCGTTCCGGCCAAATTCTTCCGCAAGAGCAGTGCCTTCCCATTCGAAGGTGAAGAAAGCCTCACGGATGCTTTCCTGAAGCTCTGGCGTCAGGTTATGGACCGTACCATATCCGGTCGTCGGGAATGTCTGCGACTTGTAGAGGACGACAAGCTGATCGTCGGTGACAACTTCGCGGTCGATCATGCGGCCCTTCACGGAATTCGCAATCGAGGCTGCAATATAGTCCTTATTTGCGACACCAAGGATAGAGTTGTCATGCGCTCCAGAAAACGCGGCTTCAAAGTCTTCGCCCGCTGTCATACCAAACTCTGCGGCAAGGATGGCCGAAGGTGCCTTGAAACCAGAATTCGACGTCTCAGAGGTGAAGGCAAGCGTCTCACCCTTGAGATCTTCGACTGCCTCAATTCCGGAGTCTGGATAGGTGATGATTTCCATCTCGTATCCGAAAGAGCCATCTTCCGCGGCCATCATGGCAAAAGGACGGAAGCCAGCACAAGCAACCGCCAGCGGATTTGACCCAGTATTGAAACCGGCAATATGAAGACGCCCAGCCCGCATGGCTTCGATTTGAGCTGCATTTGATTGAACAGGGAAGAACTGGACGTCTTTCCCGGTCAAGTTGGCCATGTGCTCAAGAAAGCCAGCCCAAACCTCGGCGTAGACTGCAGGATCCTCAACAGGTGTGTAGGCGAAGATCAAAGTATCGGGATCAATCTGTTCAGACGGATCTTCTGGGATATCTGCAATTAGATCGCCATCATTGTCGACGTAGCGTTCGCCAAGCGTGAATTCGGCATAGGCTGGAACAGTGAGCGCGAGCCCAGCGACGGCTGTCAGTGATGCGAAAAGTCTCATGAATGTCCTCCCTTGGTGGCGGGTCTTTAGCGCGTTAACCCGCTTTCGCAAAACAAATGTGACATTGACCAAGCACATGTGCGAAAGGAACAGCGCAGCGAGTAGCTCCCCAATGGACGGTCACCTTCTGCGCGAAGAGCCTTCGTTCTCTGGGCAGGATTGCAGGCCACCGCATGGTCCAGCTCCCATGAACCGCAACAGAGCCGGACTGCTGCACTTCGCCAAAGTGCCTATGCCCCCGGTTCGCACCGCAACCTCTACCGCGATCTTCGGCCTGCTTCCACGAAGGCCCGTGGACTCAGACCAATCTAGCGTCCATCGGCTGAGTTTCTGCCTTCTCTGCAGGGCCTCTTAAAGACGCGCGAGATACTGACGTGCGACAAAGGCAAGGAAGAGGGACAGCATCGACAAGACGACCATCGCTCGCAGCAAGACTGCCCTGCTCAACTGGCAGCGCGCGCCTCTGCCGCAGTCCCATAACGCGGCAAGTCGGACTGGCCTTTGCCGCGAGCTGCAAGCAGCGTATCGCGCACATAGGCGATCTGCGCCGTCTCCTCGATAATCTCGGCTAGATACTGTGCAGCCATCAGCGTCCTACCCACGCCAATCGTGCCATGGTTTGCCAGGACAGCCGCGTTGATGCTTCCGTCGCGGAATACCGGGCTGATTTCCGCTTCCGTTTGCGGGCCACCATTTGCGCTTAAGGGAATCAACGGCATCCGACCAATCTTCTCAATTGTTTGCACCGTGAGGCACGGGATTTCTATCCCCGCGCTCGCGTAGCCCGTCGCCCATGGTGAATGACAGTGAACGATGGCATTCACATCTGAGCGGACATGGTAAAGGTCGAGATGGAAGTCCAAATCCTTCGAGGGTTTGAGGTTTGTAGCCGACGTTAGAATCTGTCCGTCCAATGCGACAACTTGCAAATTTTCGCGTGAGCATTCTGCAAATCCCACACCAGAGGGCTTGATAACAATAGCGTCCCGCGCATCAAGCCGAACGGAGAGGTTACCACCCGCATTCGTTTGCAAGCCGAGATCGAAGCATCGGCGTGCGGATGCGACGAGCGCATCCATCTTCTCGTAGAGATCGGGGAAATCAGGCATCCAGAATCCTCTCGCTCATGACCTGCCGCAGTGCGTCCGCAACGGCTTCTGCAGTCTCTGGCGCGGAGATGTGATATGGCACTCGCGCCACGGAAAACGCATCGGCTCGCTGTTCCAAAGCCTCTGCAAAAACCTCGCGCAGATCGGGATCCTCGATCGCACCGCCGGGGCAGTCCTCATGACTGAAACCACCCATTGGGATCAGCACGTGCGTAAGGCGCAAAGAGCGGTTCAATGCCTCGGCTAGAGATACAGCGAGATCCGCCATCTCAGACAGGGTCAGCTTCACGTGTGTGAACAATCCCGAATGCTGGTAGCATGGGCGCGCGCGATAGGCATCGTGGACTGTATCAATCGCACCGAGCCCCAAGAAGTTTAGCGCGCCGGGCAAAATGATCCGCGGCAAATCTCTGCCTGCGTCGAAACGCGTGGGCATCGGCGCGGAGACGCCAGCAAGACGTATCCGACCAAGCTCGTGAAGGCACAGATCGACGATGCCGTCCGGCCGCGCCTCTTCGATGAAGCGCGCGAAAGCGGCACCTCCATAGCCGTTGGCATGAAACAGCGTGATTTCGAACCCGGCCAGTTTTAGATGGGTCGAGATGCGCTCCCCTGCCCGACCGGTCGCCCCGAGCGTTGTCATCGCAATTCGGGCGCGTTGAGACTTTTTGTGATGCCTTGTTCTTTGAAGCCCTGCCACCATCGCCGCGGCATCTTCCAAGACCTGGGCAAGCGTTGAGTTCATCCCTTCAATATCGCAAAGACTTGGGATCAAAGTGATTGCTGTGTCTGCAAGTGCCGTGCGCGGATCAAAGGCCAAAGTTGTCACGAGAAACTTGGGGAAGCGCATTGGCAGCCACCGAAAGGCATCGAGGACGATCTCACCGCCCGTTCCACCACCAATACCAATCGCCGCAAATGCATTGGGGTAGAGGTCCAACAGCGCAGTGCGCGCTTTGTCTCCCGCCCGTTGCATGAGCTTGAGCTTTGCCGCCCCGTCGACGCTTACACCCATTGTCTCAAGCGACACATCTAGCAATTCAACTTCAAGTCCGTGGGCCACCAAAGCTGAACGAAGGGTCTCGATAGCCTCGGATTTGGTGTCCAACGTGCCGACGAGAAGCACCAGGGGCATTGCTTAGCCTTTCACCGCGCCCGCAGTCATGCCCGTGATGATCTGGCGTGAAGCAAAAAGAGTGAACAAAATCGGTGGTATGGCGAGGAGCATCCCCGTGGCAAAGATCGTTCCGAGCCCATCGAACTCGCTGGCATTGTTCACGATCAGGATCGGAACTGTCATTGTATCACGGTCGGCCAAAGCGGAGGCCAACAGATACTCATTCCACGCAATACGAAACGTAAAGATCGCTGCGGCGGCGAGGCCCGGCTTGATCAACGGAAGCACAACCAGGAAAAACGTCTGAAACGGTCCAGCTCCGTCAACGCGCGCGGCCTCTTCCAGCGAAAAGGGGACCTGAACGATAAAGCTCTGCAGGATCCAAATGACAAAGGGGAGGTTCATCGCGACATAGATCAGGATAATACCCGAATGCGTGCCCGCAAGGCAGACATCCCCGCGCCCACCGAACGTGCCGCGGATCCAGGCCCCTAGGCCGTAGTCGTTATCCAGGCAGAACGCATTGTTCCAAAGCCCGAACACTGGGACTAGGAGTACAGCGGGCGGGATCATCCGCACTGCCAGTGTGGAAAGCGAAAGACTATCCTTACCCATAAACCGGAATCGGACGAGCGCGTAGGCCGCCATCGTGCCCATCACAAGCGTCAGGGCTGTCGAGATAAGCGCGATGATGATTGAATTGATAAATGCGCCACCAAACCTGATCTGGCAAAACCGCAGATGTTCAGGCTCGTACCAAAGGATATCGCAAAGTGCGGTTTCATAGTTGCGGATCGTCGGCAGGAAAAGAAATCCGCCCGCCCCGCTGGTGATATCGACATCGAGCTTGAACGAATTGACCAAGAGGATCAGCACCGGGCCGACCGACATGAAGATCAGGACGCCAATCAGCGCGTAAAACGCTGGATTCTGGCGGTCGAAATTGGTCTCGGCCATAGTCTTAGCCCTCCTCTTCCGTGGCGAGCTTTAGGCGGCGGGCACGAGCCTCCTGCCACCGTGAGAAGGCAAACATGCCTAGGGTCAGGACCATGAGCAGAACCAGAAGGTAGTTCGACATCGCAGCCGCCTCTCCCAGTTCGCGAAACTCCCGTGCCGTCCGCGCGATCCGGAGTGCAAGGATCTCTGTCGAAAGCCCAGGCCCGCCGCCCGTCAGCACGAGGATCACCTCAAGGACCTTAAAGGCATCAATTAGGCGCAAGAGCATGGTCACAATGAGAACCGGCATCATCAGTGGCAGTTTGATGAACCAGATCTGCTGCCAAGCGGTCGCACCATCAATCTTCGCGGCCTCAAGTGCGGAGCGCGGCAGCGATTGCAGTGCAGCCAGTGATAGAATGAAGATGAATGGCGTCCATTGCCAGATATCGGCAATGATCACCGAGAGAAGCGGGTTTTGTCCCAACCAGTCGATACGCGGCAGCCCAATCGAAGCGAGGAACTGATTGAAGGTCCCATAGGTCTGGTGAAACATGTATCGCCACACAAGTCCCACCACGACCGGTGCGATCATCATTGGAAGGATGAAGAGGGTGCGAAGGACCGACATTCCACGGATGTTTCGGTCAAGAAGCAGTGCAAGGCCCACACCTAGGACCATTTCTACCGTGACAACCGTGAACGCAAAGATCAGCGTGACGCTAAAGCTCTCCCAGAACGCTGGATCCATCCATAATCGGACGTAGTTGCTGAAGCCCACAAACTCCGTTTCCGAGATGTTTTGGCTTGGATCCCACTCGCGAAAGCTGCCCCAAACCATGTATCCGATCGGATAAAACAAGGCCAAGATCATGACGAGGCCAGCGGGAGCGACGAACATGTAGGGCGTCAGCCGGTTCATGCCTTGGCGCATTGACATGGGGAATACGTCCGTGATTCTGGGAGAAGCGAACCGGGCGACAGCGAAAACGCCGCAGTTCCAGGCGTGGCAGGGGAATGCGGTGAGACCCGCAGGCCTCACCAGCTGGGCTTACTGCCAGACGTAGTAGCCTTCTTCGTCCATCAGAGCGCGTGTTCGCTCCGCGATCCCATCCAACGCTTCCTGCGGATCGAGCCCCTCGGTCAGAACCTGACTCATCGTCGTGCCGATATCCGCGTTGATACGGCCCCATGGCGGGATAATCGGGCGCCAATCGGGATCGGCATCTTCGAGCGCTCCCCCAAAGGTTGCCGACCAAGGATACCGCTCGTTAAGTCCAGCGTCTTGATAGGTCGAAAACCGGGACGGGTTTCCTCCAGCCATTGCAACAGCGAGGTCGCCTTTCCGGCTGGTGAGCCACTGCATCAACAAAAACGCGGCCTCAGGATTGGCGCCGTTGCGCGGGATCCCCAGACCAAATCCGCCAGTCTGAGAAGCGGCCTGCACGCCAACCGGGTGCGGCGCCCAACCAACATTCCCAACGACTTTGCTCCGCCCCTCGTCTTCGAAGGTCGGTGCGAAAGCAATTGTATCGAGGAACATGGCAGCCTGGCCCTGAGCAAAGGCGTTGGCCGCTTCAGCAGGACCGAAGGCTGACGAGCCTTCGGGGCCGCATTCAACAATACGGCGAAGCGCTTCCGCTGCAGCGACACCCTCTGGGGAATTGATCGCCGGCTCCCAGCCCTCCCCAAAGACACGCCCCCCGAGCGGCGCCAGGTGAAGCAAGAACGCGTGGCTAGCCTGATGACCGGATGCAGCACGGGAGGCGACGCCACCCATTCCAGGCTCCAGTTCCGGAATGCGACAGGCGAGATCAAGAAACTCTTCATACGTTTCCGGCACTTCAAGCCCATGCTTTTCAAAGATGTCGGTGCGGTAATAGAGAACTGACGTTTCAGATCCGAATGGGAGCCCGTACAAAGACCCGGTCGGTCCTGGAAGATAGCCGCGCTCACCACCGGCAACGCCGATATTCTGAACATAACCGTCGATCAGATCTTCCGCGTCGTAACCGGGGTCTGCCAGTCGCGGGTTCATGAAGAATGGCGCGAGGTTGAGGATCTGATCGGCATAAACGTAATCAGCCTTAGAGAACACGACATACGCAATTAGGTCGTAGGCGCCCTCATCAAGCGAGAGTTCAAGTGTTTGGCGCTCCCGCATGTCAAGGTAAGGGAGCATATCGACTTCGACTTCGATACCCGTCTGCTCCGTAAACTCCGGCAGAACCTCCATGACCGCATTGTAGTGCGGATGGGCGGGGAAGTTGACGATCAGCGTCGTCCCCTCATACGGGGCATAGGGCCCTTCTTGCGCAGTTGAGGCTACGGCAAGCGTCATCCCTGCCAACAACGTTGTCGTCGTCAAAATCCTTCGCATTACATTCCTCCCGGTTGTCTAGATCGTCGGCGTCACACCGCCACTTCTGTTGTCGTTTCGAAAAGGTGCAGACCTTCTGACCGCACGCCGAAGCGCAGCGTCTCGCCAAGCGCGATTGGCGTTTCCGACGCAAGCTCGACAGTGATGTCTTCCGCGCCGCATTTGCAGATCAGGACGGACTGGGCGCCGATGTATTCGGACACGACCACCCGTAGATCAAAGGCAGCATCCGACGGAGCGTCGGGCTGGAACTCCAAGTCCGAAGGACGCACACCCAAAAGCGCAGAACTGATCCCTCGCTGACGGGCGCGATGGGCCAAGGCATCTGGCAAACGGACAGCGAAATGCGAGCCTGTTGCGAGAAAGACCCCATCGGCTTCAACGAGATCGACACTGAGGAAATTCATCGGCGGAGAGCCGAGAAATCCAGCGACGAACTTATTGACCGGATGCTTAAACAGCTCCTCGGGTGTACCCTGCTGCTGGATATGACCGCCCTGCATCACGACGATACGATCAGCCAACGTCATCGCCTCGATCTGGTCATGGGTCACATAAACCATGTTCTTCTGAACGGTCTGCCGCATAAGCGCCAACTCGGCCCGCATCTGCCCGCGGAGTTTTGCATCCAGGTTTGATAAAGGCTCATCGAATAGGAATGTGCCTGCGTCCCGGCAAAGCGCGCGCCCCATAGCAACGCGCTGCCGCTGCCCGCCGGACAGCTCTCCAGGCTTTCGCGAAAGAAATTGAGAGAGGCCGAGCATTTCAGCAACGGCGCGCACTTTCGTATCAATCTCCTTCTGCGGCCGTTTTGCCAGTCGCAAGGAGAATGACATGTTTCGAGCGACGTTCATGTGCGGATAAAGCGCGTAGTCCTGAAAAACCATTGCGATATCGCGGTCCTTCGGGTCGAGTGCCTTTATGGGACGTCCGTCCATGTAGATCTCACCGTCCGAGACGCTTTCGAGGCCCGCCAGCATCCTCAAAGTCGTTGACTTGCCGCAACCAGAAGGACCGACGAGGACTGTGAATTCGTTCTGCGTCATCTCGAGATCGATGCCATGCAACACCTCGACCGAGCCGTAACGTTTTATCAGATTATCAAATCGAATCTCAGGCACCGAATCTCGACCTCCCTACTTTCATTTTATGTATACAAACTTATCTGTAAATATGCAAAATTGAATTTGCGGGCCCTTTCGACTAGGATACGAGGCGAACAAAGAGGAGATCCACATGGCCGCGGCTCGCGCCAAGCCAACGACAGCAACGCGTGGTGGGGCGTCACAACACATCGAGTCTGTGCTTGTAGACGATATCGCGGCGGGCCTGCTGAAGCCCGGCGAAAGACTGGATGAGGCGCGTCTGACCGAGCGGTTCGGCGTTTCACGTACACCGGTTCGCGAAGCGCTGGCTCGACTTGTCGCACAAGGAATTCTTACACCCGGAGAGAAACGGGGTGTGAGAGTAGCAGAATACAGCCGTGAGCAACTCGCGCAAATATTTGAAGCTATGCATGAAATCGAAGCGGCCTGCGCAAGAATCGTGTCTCAAAGGCTGACGCTTCTTGCACGTGCAGAGATAGAAGCAGCTCAGCTAAAATGCGTTCGCGCTGCCGAAACAGGTGATCAAACCGAGTATATGCGCGCAAACGAGGCGTTCCATGCAGCGATTTATCGCGCGACCGGAAATCCATACATTGCTGAGATGGCCTCTGACTTTCGCCGGCGGACTGGTCCATTTCGGGCGAAGAAATTCGCTAGTAAGGACGACCTGATTGCATCAGCCAAGAGCCACGAGGAACTGATTGCCAGTATTTTTTCCGAAGACTCTCAGGCCGCGTCGGAGGGGATGCGAGCCCATATGACCGCCAGCTTTGTGCAGACACTCGCAATGAACTAGCAGAACTACTTTTCCCAGAAGAGCATTTGCATACGAGAAGCTAATCTTGTATACATTTTTTGAACCGAGATTGGAGGGCGCTATGGGTGTCGCGGATACCAAAATTTATCCTATCAATACGGGCTGGCTCGAGGCGGATCTCGGCACATACATTTTTTGGAAAGGGCCGGCCGGGAAAAAATATTGGAACCCGGTTTACTGCCACTACGTCGACACCGGCGAACACAAGATCCTAATTGATACCGGCCTTTGTGACGAAGAGCGCGCGACAAAGTATCATCACAAGTGCGAAAAGCGCTGCTGCATTGAAGTCCATGAGCACCTCGAACAAAAGCTCGGTGTGCATCCCGATGAAATCGACGCCATCGTGTTCACCCATCTGCATTGGGATCACGTGCAGAACATGAAAAAATTCAAGAACGCCAGATACATCGCGCCAAAGGCCGAAATTGAAATGGCTTACAATCCCTTGCCGCTATACTACCGCACCTACGAAAGCGGCTATCTCGGGATTGAGCCGCCCTACACGGGTTGTGTCTTCGAGGCCGTGGATCAGGAATGTGAGGTACTCCCCGGAATCACGATGTTTCATACGCCAGGCCATTCCGTCGGGCATATGGCAGTCACCGTCGAGACTGCGATGGGAAGCATTGTTATCGCGGGCGACGCAATCTTCGTGGAGCGAAATTTAGAGCCTAACCCTGACGAAGGCTGGCGATACTGGGTCCCGGCGCGTTTCGTCAACTCCTTTGAAGGCTGGAAGTCGGTCGAGGAAATCGACAAGCGAGCAGACTATGTCTTGCCGTGTCACGACGAAGGCGCCAATGCGCGCTCCGATGTATTCCCCTACGAAGGCATGCCAATTCGGAAGCGGCGGCAACCGATCCCCGGCCTGAAGTTTTACTTCGGCGACATGCCGCCCGGCACGGCAAAGCTGGCCGCGCCAGCGATGACTGAGGACGAAGCCAAAGTCTACCTCTCTGCTCTCAAGCACCCCAAGGATATGGCAGAGTATTGAACCATGGTCGAAAGGCTGGAAAGCCTACTCCAAATTGCGCCGGATTTCGGCGCGATCGTCCTAGATCAATGGGGGGTGCTCCATGACGGGACAGACGCCTATCCAAGCGCGATTGATACCGTCAAAGAGCTAAAGTCTGCGGGGCATCGGCTCGCGGTTTTGTCCAATTCCGGCAAGCGCGCGGCCCCTAACACCGATCGAATTGCCGCTATTGGGTTCGACGTGTCAGCCTTTGAAATCGTCATCTCGTCCGGCGAGGCGCTTTGGCAAGACATCTCAACGGGCCGCGTTCAAGAACGCAATCTTTACGCCATCGAACGCGGGGTGGGCGACGCGGAGAAATGGGCGCAGGGCCTTGATATCCGACTGACCAAATCTGTGGATCAGGCCGACGCTCTACTGCTCATGGGGCTCCCCGACGATTCGGCTCGCCCTGATTATGTCGAGGTCACACAGGCGGCCCTCAGCCGCCGCCTAAGGGTTTTCTGCACAAACCCGGATCGTGCCTCACCGCGCGCGGGCGGGCGGGTCGTCGTCTCACCAGGGGCTTTGGCACATGACTACGCCCAAGCGGGTGGAGAAGTGGTCTACTACGGCAAGCCACATACTCCGGTTTTCCGAAGTCTGGAATTGGCGCTAGATTTGCCACCACAACGCCTTTTGATGGTGGGTGACAGCCTCGAGCATGATGTTGCTGGCGGTCACGCGGCGGGATGGTCGACTGTCTTCGTTCGCGGCGGCCTTCATGCACGGGCATTCGCGCAGCCAACGCCTCCAGTATGTGAAGTGATCGCATCGCTTGCGGCGCAAGAAGCCGCGCCCATGCCCGATTTCACCCTTGCACAGCTCTAGGACACGCAGATGGAGAGTTCAGAATTCGCCGCGTTCCGGAACCTGTCGGCCCAGCTGGGACGCGATCCTCTTCGCGTTCAAGGCCCCGGTGGGAACACGTCGATCAAAAATGGGGATGTCATGTGGATCAAGGCCTCGGGCACAGAGTTGGCGGAGGCGGATACAAAAGACATCTTCGTCGCAGTCGATCTGCACAAAGCACGCGCCGAAGTCGAGGGGGAAGGCGACGGCTCTTGCCGGGCGACGGTCCTTGACACGACGCACGGGCTCCGGCCTTCGATCGAAACCACATTTCACGCAATACTCGATTGGCCCGTTGTGGCGCACACCCATTCCATTGCCACTCTGGCGCACGGCGTTGCGACCGAGGGTATCTCCGTTCTAGAGAAGAAGCTGCGCGGGCTGCCGTTCGTTATCATACCCTATGCGAAACCAGGCTTACCCCTGACGCGCAAAATTCTTGCTGCAGCCCAACCGGATACTCGGATCTTCGTTCTGTGCAATCATGGGCTTATCTGCGGAGGCGAAACCGTGGCCGCGGTTTCTGATCTGATCGAGGAAGTCGAAGCACGGCTGATGATGACAGCACGCAGTGCGGAATTTACTAAGCCGGAAGGCGCAGCCCCCGACGGGTTCGCGTGGAGCCGCGAGAGCTGGATGGCGCAGAACGAAGTGGCCTGCGCGCGCGCACTTGAAGGGTCTTACTATCCCGATCACGTCGTTTTCTTGGGCCCGGCCTTGTCAACGTCGGCCTATACGGGACACGTGCCAGCTCTCTTGATCCCGGGTGAAGGCATCGCCATCCGGAAGGAGGCGACCGCGTCTCAACGCGCCATGCTGAAGTGCCTCTCAGACCTTATGGCTCGCGTTCCAGAGGATTGGCATATGGAAGCAATCGGCCCAGAGGCTGAAGCCGAGTTGCTAGATTGGGATGCTGAAAAGTATCGTCAGGCC
Organism: Pseudomonadota bacterium; assembly: GCA_039177645.1. Lineage (GTDB taxonomy): Bacteria > Pseudomonadota > Alphaproteobacteria > Rhodobacterales > Rhodobacteraceae > Amaricoccus. Next base: position 99,492 of record JBCDFS010000012.1, read on the forward strand.
CTGGCAGCCCGCACATGACTGACCTTTCTCTCGGCGTCGATCTTGGAACATCCGGCATAAGGTCGGCGGTCTTGGACGCCGAGGGCCGCGTGATCTCGATGGCACGGGCAGAATACGGAAACGACACTGGCAGCGCGGAGACTTGGTGGGACGGCGCCAGCCGCTGTATCCTGAACCAGCTGTCGGCTCTCCGGGCGGGTGGGATTGATCAGGACAGGGTGCGTCGGATCGGTGTCGATGGCACGTCCGGAAGCATGGTTCTGACCGACGAAGCGCTCAAACCTGTCACGCGGCCGCTCCTTTACAACGCGTCTGGCTTTTTGGAAGAGGCGCAGAACATAGATGCTGTGGCGCCAGCCTCGCACATAACGCGCGGCCCGGGTTCCGCCCTCGCCCGCGCGCTTCGTCTCTTGAGTGAGGATGGAGCAGAGAGGGCGCAACACCTTCTGCACCAGGCAGATTTCATCGCCGCGCGCTTGATGGGCTATGGGGGGCTATCAGACCACAACAATGCCCTTAAGACCGGCTTTGACCCGGAGGCGGGCGGCTGGCCAGATTGGTTTGCGGCTTTCGGCCGCTTGTCTGACATCCTTCCAGACGTCCGGCCCGCCGGAATACGTGCTGGACCAATCCACCCGGAAATAGCGGAGCAACTCGGATTATCGAAGCACGTGCAGGTTCATCTGGGCACGACCGATAGTATTGCCGCGTTTCTTGCCTCTGCGCCCATGCAAATCGGTATGGCGGTTACATCGCTCGGCACGACACTCGCCGTGAAAATCATGAGCGACCACCGAATTGATGTGCCGGAGATCGGGCTCTATTCGCACAAGCTGGGGAATTCATGGCTTGTCGGCGGCGCTTCAAACACAGGCGGCGGCGTCCTGCTTGAGCTCTTCACCACGGCGCAGCTTGAGGAACTCTCTACCAAGGTCGATCCAACGAAACTGACCACGCTAGACTACTACCCGCTCTCCAAACCTGGCGAACGGTTTCCAGTAAACGACCCCAACTTCGCACCACGTATCGAGCCTCGTCCCGAAAGCGATGTAGACTTTTTGCATGGGCTTCTCGACGGCATCGCTCGGATCGAGGCACAGTGCTACGCGGAGATTTCAAAACGCGGCGCGCCGCGAATCGACCGGCTGTTCACAGCCGGAGGGGGCGCAAAGAACCCGACCTGGACCAAACTGCGCGAACGCAGGCTCGGCCTCAAGATCGAAATTGCTGAGCGAACCGAGGCCGCAATCGGCACAGCAAGGCTCATCTCACAGGCCACATAGTGACCCCTCATTTGACTGGGCCGGGCACAGCCATGGCGCGTGACGTGGCGTGCCCAAAGTGAGGGACGAGCCTTCACCCTCCCTCTGAACGCTGAACGTGCAGAGACATTTGGCTGAGGGCCGCAACTTCGAACCGCACCGCGTTACCGGATCAGACCAAGCGAAGGATGAGGACGCCCAGCGACCAATAAGTAATCTGGATCCGACACTTCATAGCCGCATTAGTCCACATTCTTCGTCGAAACGGATCCGCAGTCTCACCCGAAATGTAGGATATTGGAGATCATTCGGAGAAGATCATGACCCTCACGCGCCGATCGTTGATCGCTTTTTCTGTAAGCCTACCCATCGCGGCGGTGGTCGGAAGGCCTGTTCTCGCCTCGACACCGCAGATCTATGCCGAGAACGGGATCGCCGTCGATGGCAGTGATGTTGTGGCATACTTCACAAAGGGCGAACCGGTTGTAGGATCGGATAGCTTCACCCACGACTGGCGCGGCGCAACTTGGCGGTTTTCATCCGAAGAAAATCGCGCGGCCTTTATAGCTGATCCTGAGGCCTATGCACCGCAGTATGGCGGATACTGTGCCTGGGCAGTGAGCGAGGGCTACACCGCATCGACTATTCCGGAAGCCTGGCGGATCGTCGACGGTAAGCTCTATCTGAACTTCTCACGGCGAGTGCAACAGCGCTGGGAGCGCGACATTCCGGCACGAATCGAGGCTGCGGATCGGAACTGGCCGGGTGTGCTGGCCTAACGGCGGCAAGCCTCCCTAGAGGCATTGGCGGCAGTAAAGGCCCACTCAATCGGTGGGCCATTTTTTTGTAGATCATGGCCCCCAACAGCCCATGCTCGAGCGCGCGTCTGCACAAAACGTCTTTTATGAAGACACCCCCCCGCCATCCTCAATGTCAGTTCCCTGCGAGTCGGTCATCTAAGCCTCAGCGTTTTCAGACTTGTGCAGAGATGACTCGCAATACGGTTCACTGAGAGCCTACGCGCCCATCGCATCCAAGTTCGTCAAATCCCAGATCCTGCGACGGCACACGGGCAATTCCTGGAGCGGCGGGCGAAAACCTGTTCCCAAAATACTGCGCCGCACAAAAAAGGTGGAAAAATCGCTTCGAAGGCGCGACCGATTGAGATTACCCTGTGAGCCGGGTCACACGTGGCCCAGCGCGAAGCACAGCGCGTGTCATGTCGGTAGACGAAACATGGACATCAGGATGAACAAGATCACGCGCGGCCCAGGCCGCAGAAACAGCGGACATAAAGGGGTGAACATCGCGCTTCAGGGAGGCGGTGCCCATGGGGCGTTCACTTGGGGTGTTCTCGATAAGTTTTTCGAAGATGATCGGCTTTGGATTGATGCAATCTCGGGAACTTCTGCCGGCGCTATGAACGCCGTGGTATCCGCGCACGGAATGCACGAAAACGGCGCGATCGGTGCACGTGCGAAGCTGGAAGAGTTCTGGCGCGCTGTCAGCGTCTCTGCCCAAACGAGCCCAATTCAACGTTCGTGGTGGGCAAAAGCCACGCAAAACTGGTCCTTAGAGTCGTCGCCCGGATTTCAGTGGATGAACTTCGTCCAGCGCGTGGCGTCACCCTACGATCTTAATCCATTCGACTACGATCCGCTGCGTGAGGTCCTTGATGATGTGGTCGATTTTGAGCGTGTCCGGAACTCCACCGATATGGGCGTGTTCGTCTCAGCCACAAACGTCGAGACCGGGCGCGTCAAAGTGTTTAAGCGTGAAGAAATCACACTCGACAGCACCATGGCATCTGCCTGCCTACCTTACCTTTTCAAGGCCGTGGAAATCGGCGGAACGCCCTATTGGGATGGCGGCTATATGGGAAATCCCCCGCTGTTTCCGTTTTTCCACGGCTCACCATCGAATGACATATTGATCGTCCAGATCAATCCGATCGAGCGGCCTGGCACGCCGAAGCGAGCGGCTGAAATCCAGAACCGGATCAATGAAATCACCTTCAACAGCGCTTTGCTGCACGAGCTGCGCTCCATCGATTTCGTCCGCCGCTTACTCGATGCGGGCCAGCTCGACGAAAGCAAATATCGCCGGATGAATATCCACGTGATCCAGCTTTGTCCCCAAGTCGCCAAGCTCGACGCTTCATCCAAGCTAAACGCCGAATGGGACTTCCTGCGTTACCTCTACGAAACCGGACGCAAGATCGCCGACGAATGGCTGGTCGATAATTTCGACAGCCTCGGCAAGCGCTCATCAGTCGAGATCCGAGGCATGTTCGACAGTATCGCTGCCCTGCCGGAACTCTGAACTGTTATGTTTGAACTGGCTGGTGCACTGCGCGGAGAACGCCCACGCGATGTTATCCGCAGATCGACGATCGTCGCTCTCGTCAGTTTCTTGACGCTAATCGATCTCTTTGGAAGCCAAGCCCTGCTCCCGCAACTCGTCGTCGCGTTCGAGGCCGATCCGCAGGTGATGGGTGTCGCTGTCAATGCGTCCACCTTCGGCATGGCGATTTCGGGCTTAGTCGTGGCCTGGTTCGCGGACCGCATCAATCGGAAACGCGGGATCTGGATCAGCTTGGCGCTTCTCTCGATTCCGACCTTCTTTCTGGGCGTCGTGGACACTGTCGCGGCATTCACTGCGCTCCGGGTGTTGCAGGGCATCTTTATGGCCGCCGCCTTCACCCTCACCCTCACCTATCTCTCCGAGCAATGCGACGTGACCGCCGCCGGTGGCGCAATGGCCGCCTACATCACCGGCAATGTGGCCTCAAACTTGTTTGGTCGGTTGCTTGCGGTCTCAGCTGCAGATCAGGTCGGCTTGTCGGGCTCGTTTTGGACCTTCTCCGTGCTGAACTTGGTCGGTGCAGGTCTCGCGTTTCTGTTGATCGGCTCGCAGGATCGCACCGCTCCCGAGCGCGGCGGGCCACCGCTGGACGCCTGGAAACGCCATCTCGGGCACCCGGCACTTCGCATATCTTTCTTGATCGGTTTCGCGATCCTCTTTGTCTTCGTGGGGGTCTACACTTACGTGAATCTCTACCTCACTGACGATCTTGGCCTGAATCCAAACTATTTGGGCTTGGTGTATCTGGTGTTCATACCCGCGATGTTCACAACACCATATGCATCAAAAGCCGTCAGCCGATACGGACCTCAAAGGGTCTTCCAAGTGTCGGCCGGTGTTGTTCTACTCGGACTGGCCTTAGCTATGCTGCCGAGCTTGCCCCTCGTTCTGGCCGGTCTCGCGCTGATCGGTGCGGGCACATTCTTCATGCAAGCGGCGGCGACCGGCTTTGTCGGCCGCACGGCCCTCACTGACCGCGCGGTGGCAAACGGGCTCTATCTCACGAGCTATTACATTGGTGGCCTAACGGGCGCCTTTCTCCTCGGCTATGTTTACGATATCGGCGCTTGGCGAGCGGTCGGTATTGGGCTCGTTCTTGTGATGATCGCATTGATCCCTCTGGCAAAGGTTCTGGCAAATCCGGGCCCAGAGGTCTTGCCGAGGTCAATGGCCAAGATCGCGGGAGGTGATGGCAAAGAAACCTTGCCTCAGAGCGATCAAAACAGGACATGATGAGGCGCGAAAGGGGTAGCGTCACAGGATCGCACCCGCAGACAAGGTGATTGAGCCACCATGAGACGCCGAATGGGAGCTAGAATAATGCAACAGATCATCTCGACTGCAAATCACGCTGCTTCGGCGAACCCCGAGGACGGACGGGTGCCGCACCCATGACCACGGCAGAGCTCATCGTGAGCCTTGCCCGTTGGTGGCTGATCGCAGGGGCAGCGGTCGCCGTTGTCTTTTTGACGATTGGTGTGGATCGCATCGACGAGGATTCGCGCGGCGCCTACGCGTTCCGCCCGCTGATGATCCCCGCCATTCTCCTCATCTGGCCTCTGGTCCTGTGGCGCTGGATGCGGCTGGAGACCGCGACCGAAAATTGGATGGCGCGCTATCAGCCGCCCCGCGCGGTGCATCTACCCACAGCCTTTGTCTTCGCAGCCGCAATCGCATTTTCGATCCTGGCGGGACTTGCCGTGCGCCAGACATGGCCTGCCGACGTCGCGCCGCAGCAACTCAGTGAGCCGGAACAATGAGCGTCAAATACGTTCCTGTGCAGTGGAATGCCTTCAAATGGCGCTATGACGCAGTATTGCTTGCGGGAACTGGTCTGTTTCTCTGGGTCTTCCTCGACCTTGCGCCCGGGATCCTCAGCCATGAACGCCCGATCAGCCCGGCAATTCATAACGCGCGTGCCTTCGGGGCATGCGCCTTCCTGATGCTCACCGTGATCCTTTGCATCGGCCCGCTAGCCCGGCTTGACCGAAGGTTCCTGCCACTGCTCTACAATCGTCGGCATTTCGGTGTGCTGACCGCTGTGGTCGCCACGACGCATTTCTATTTCATTCTGAACTGGTATTTCGCGTTCTCGCCAGTGGACAAATACGCTGCGGTGCTATCGTCCAACACCTCATTCGGTCAAATATCAGGCTTCCCTTTCGAAATCCTCGGCGTCTTTGCCCTGATCTGCCTGTTGATCCTGAGTGCGACCAGCCACGATTTCTGGATGAAGTTCCTCACACCACCGGTTTGGAAGTCGCTTCACTATCTCATCTATCCGGCCTATGCCGCCGTAGTCGGGCACGTGATGCTTGGCACCCTCCAAGATCAGGAAAATCAGGGGTTCACCGTTATCGTCATCGCAAGCGCAAGCCTGGTTGCCGGGCTTCACGCGGCAGCGGCGTGGCGCGAACGGACCAGCCGGCCGAGCCGCGCAGACTGGATCGAAGTCGGTGATCCGAGCGGAATTGAGGATGGACGGGCCCGTATAGCTCTTCTGCCTAACGGCGATCGTGTTGCGGTGTTCCGGCATGGCGACAAGCTGAGTGCTATTGCCAATGCGTGTGCCCATCAGAACGGACCGCTCGGCGAAGGCCGCATCTTGGATTGCCTCGTCACCTGTCCCTGGCACGGGTTCCAGTATGACGTGACGACCGGCCAGTCCCCTGCCCCCTTCACAGAGAAAATCCCCACCTACAACCTGCGTCTCGACACCGGTCGGATCCTGGTGGATCCCAAGCCCAATCCGCCGGGAACCTTCGTCGAGCCCATTGTCGCGCCTCTCCTGGAACTCAGCAATGAAAGCTGACAAGACCCCCTTCTTTGTCGGCTACCTAACTGTCCCCGCGAGGCTGCGCTGGTTTCTTTGGACCGCAACCGGGGCGCTGGTAGCCCTCGCTGCACTCCTCGGCTACTGGATCGGGACAACGCAAGATGATCCAGGTCCTGGCAGCTTTCGGTTCGATTACGGGCAGCAGAGCGTGACCGGCATCATCGAGTTAACGCCTCTGCCCATCCTGCATGTCACCGAAGGAAGCGAACGCATCGCGGCTGGGCGCACGATCATGCTCTCTGGCCAAGGTAAGAACGGCGTGATGAACCGCCCCGCCGCAATCGAAGGCGAGGTGGTTCAGGCGTCGGGCATCCTCCTCGAGCGCGGCGCGCTCGACATGCTACAATTGGGCGGCGGCGAGAACGGGCTTTCGAGCGCCGACGACCGCGCGGCGGTTCCCGGGATTGAAAGTCTTGGTCGGTGGCGCCTTGCCGGGGAGATCTGCGACGGCAAATGCCTTGCTGGTGCAATGCGGCCCGGGCGTGGCTTGGCGCACAAGGCCTGTGCCAATCTTTGCGTTGAAGGCGGCGTGCCGCCGGTTTTTGTCTCGTCCCAACCGATGGCGGGAAGCGAATACCTCCTGATTTCCGGCCCTGAACGAACCGAGATCCCAGATGTTGTCTACGACTACATGGGGCAATACATCTCGATTGCAGGCGAAGTCACCCGCCATGGTGACCTGCTCGTCTTCGCTTTGGAACCGGGGACAGTTGAGGTTTTGCCGTGATCCGCCGAAGCGTCTCGCTGTTGATCGTCGCTTTCGTGGCTCTTGCCCTGTTCTACGTCTCCCGCTTCTGGGATTTCCGGCTCTGGGGCAATGAAGGCTTACTCGGGATCGAAATGCTTCGCCCACAAGGCGGTCTTGTCGCGGTTTGGCTCCGCGGAACGCCGCTCGCCCCCTACGAACTTATCGTTTGGGCAGTCGGATCGGTCCTGATCCTGACCGGTTTGCAAAAGCTCTTCGACATGCTCACACCCGCAGCCAAGCACGTGAGCCCGCCAGGCGCTTAGATCTCCAGATCGAACACGACGATACCATCCGCACCACCAGTGCACATGTCGCAGAGTTGCGCGCCAAGTGCCTGATGTCCGGGGTGGACCGCATAGGCTTCCAGCGCCGCCTGATCGCGAAACCGAATGACGAAACCAGCGCTGAAGTTCTGCGATTTTTGTTCAAAGTCGCGGTTGGGCCCAAACTCAAATGTCTCGACACCTTCGAGACTTAGGCTCAGATTTGAGAGCTCTTCAAAAAGGGCATCGCGCGCCGCCCCCGAGACCTCAGGCAGAAAATCACAGAACACACAATGCAGTATCACGATCCGCGCCTCCGATTTCATGCGGGCGACTTTATGCACAACAGGACATCTTGAACAAAGCTACGCTACGGCTAAGGCCAGTTTTCTTGTCGGCTCTTGCGACTGAAACGCAGGCAATCGTGTGTCGCGACTTTGGAACTGGCTATTGAGGAGACCGCAACAGAACCAGTCTTCAGTCCAGGTAACTCAGCGACTCTGGTCCCCGGAGCTTCTCAAGGTCGTGGATGACAATGCTCTTGCGAAAAACAGACACAATTCCGCGTATCTCCAGTTTTTCCATGCTCTGAGAGACCCATTGACGCGTTGCGCCGACCAAGGTGGCCAGTTGTTCGAACGTAATGGAGCGCGCGATAACAATGCCGTCTTCTCGAACTTCCCCGCGCGTATCCGCAAGGATCACGAGCAACTGCTCCAAGCGTTCAGAGATCGAGCGCGTTCCAAGCATCTGGATCAGCGCAGAGTAGCATTTGCCCTTTGCCACCAACCCATCGATCAAAGCGAGGGCGAGGCCCGGGCATTCCCGGATTAGGCTCCTCAATTCATCGCCGGGAAGAAAAAGAAGCGCTGACTTGGTCAAGGCATCCGCCGACCAAATATGACGACCGCGACCGAAAACTTCCGGACCACCGACGAAGTGGCCAGGCGTCCAATATGCTAGTGTGATTTCCCGACCAGATGGGCCAGCGTAGAAGGTGCGAACGCGACCCTCCTCTACGATCCATATCCCGCGATGCGTATCGCCCTGAAAGAATACCCCCTGCCCGCGTTCAACTGTCATCGGTCGTCCCGCAGCACGGACGCGTGAAATCTCATCCGGCGACATCGTAGCCATAAAGCCAGCACCGGAATTCAGGTCAAAGAGATACTCTGAGAGGAAGAGCGCGCTTTCATCCGTCGTGTCTGCTAGGCGGGAAAGTATCGTCGCTGGCTCCTATGGCTATCGGACAGAAACTGTGCGTGCTCCAGCGAGTGTTCACCCTAAGAGCTGGTCATGACAATGCTGTTCCACGCTCCGACGACACGAACACTCGCCCCATCCAAGAATTCGCATAATTTCGCTGCAAACAGCCTTTGTGTTATGCAGTGAGCCAACGTTCAAAATGGGCCCCCGCTGCGTCCCGGAGAAGCAGCTTGGGAGGCGTATTACTTCTAGACGAACGCCGTCGAGAGCCCAATCGTTTGGCAGGAGGTCAACACGCTCGAACACATCATGTGTTCTGCTCTTCAAAAGCGCGCAGAGATTCAGCGCGGATGCTGCTGAGACAGTCCTTCTTTGCGGCGATATAGGAACGATCAGTGGCCATCGAGGGATCCCTGGGCCGCGGAAGCCGGATCGGCAACTCCCGAATGATACCGCCAGGCGCTGCGGACATGATTAGGACCCGATCAGCCAAGAAGACGGCCTCGTCAACGTCGTGCGTCACAAACAAAACGGTAATCCCAAACTTTCGCCATATCTCAAGCAGATTTTCCTGCATCATGAGCCGGGTCTGGGCATCGAGCGCTCCAAAGGGCTCGTCCATCAAGAGCACGGACGGGTAATTGGCCAGGGCCCGGGCAATTCCCACACGTTGTTGCATCCCTCCGGAAAGCTCTGCCGGGTATCTGTTCCCGAACTTCGAGAGCCCCACCATGTTGAGGAATGTGTTGGCCGTTGATCCCGCACTCGTACGGCTCGCACCCGCCATAAGCGGGCCAAACGCAACATTCTCGTAAACGGTCTTCCAAGGCAGCAGAGAATACTGCTGGAACACCATACCGCGATCTGGCCCCGGTTTAGTCACCTCGACGTCGTCGACTGTGACCGTCCCGCTGGTCGGTTTCACGTAACCCGCAACGCAATTGAGGAGCGTCGACTTTCCACAACCAGATGGTCCGAGGATACAGACGAACTCTCCTGGCACGATCGTCAGGTTAGTGGGATCTACAGCCCGGTGCGCTCCCGGGCCCGAGCCAAAGGTCACTGACACGCCATCAATTACGATCCGACCCTTCGTATTCCCTGGTTCCTGTGCAGAACCGTCCCCGCCACGCATGCGCAAAGCATCAAGCATTCTGAGACTCCTCTCTCAGTTGACCGCCTAACGGGTCCTTTTTTGCCATGCCAGCAAGGGGCTCGTGGCAAGCTTCACGGCCGCAGTCGACGCTGTACCTAGCAGACCGATCACCAGCATCCCGAGAACGATGTCCGGCGTTCTCACCATCGAGTAGGCGTCCCAGGTGAAGTAACCAATGCCATACTGGCCCGAGATGATTTCACCGGCCAAGAGCGAGAACCACGCCACACCCATACCGATCGCGAGCCCCGTCGTGATGGATGGAAGTGCTGCTGGGAACACCACATGACGGAAAACAGCCATCCGGTTCGCACCAAGCGACTGGACGGCGCGGACCAAGACTTCCGGGGTTTGTTGCACCCCATGCAGTGTGTTCAAGACAATGGGAAAAAAGGCACCCAAGAAGGTAATGAAGATGATCGACGATTCCTCGGTCGGCCACATGTAGATCGCGAGCGGGATCCATGCGACGGCCGGGATCGGACGAAACACCTCGATGTAGGGGGCAATCATCACACGAGCAGTTTTGCTGCGCCCCATAAGTAGCCCGATGAAGATACCCAGGACGGATGCCAAAGCGAAACTCGTCAAGACCCGTTGGATGCTGACGCCGATATGGACGTAAAACTCTGGGTCTGTAACGTTTTCAACGGTCGCTTGGAGAACCTCGCTGGGTGTCGGAACGTTGCGGAAGTTAACGCCGTAATTCCACGAGTTCTCGCTGGCGACATGCCACAAGGCAACACCGACAGAAAGCGAAAGGATCGTCAGGCCGCCATTTCGCAGGAGAGGGCGCCAGTTTCTGGATACGACCCTCTTTTCTGCCGCTTGCGCCTCCACGGGAGCGTCGTCAGGGCGCTCCTCAACCGGGGGGATCGCAGGAACCGCCTCCGGGTCAGACATCAGATCCTTGCGTTCTGTCAGCATTCTTGCCTTGCTCCTCGCTCACCAAAGGCGACGCCGGGTCTCGCCGACCCAGCGCCGTTGGGGTTTAGCTGGAAATGCCGTCCACAATTTCGGTGTAGGTTACCAAGCTGCCACCGGACGTTTCGGCGAAGGCAACGGCGTCATCACGCTTTAGGAACGCGCTGTAGCCTTCATCGGAGCTGACATAGAACGCCCGATTGCCAAAGAGCTTCAGGCCTGAGTCAGCATCGTAGACATAGCTTGCAAGCGGCGCAAAACCTGTATCCCGGATGGCCGCCAAAGCGGTGAAGAACTCATCCAAACTCGCGTAGGACGAAATTCCATCGCGAGGATGCCAAATCTCCGCAGGCTTGCCCTCGTTAGCAATCGCAGTGTCGACCACTTCGGCCGTCATCGCATCGTAGTCTTCACCACGGGCCTCGACACCAGCTTTCACGTAACTGTCGACGACCCACTTGTCGAAATCGAGCGGCGGGACATCGCGTTCGCGCACCAGCAGGGCGTGACTTTCTTTGAGGCTGTCCACCCATTGCGGTTTGATGGAGCTCTCAAACGTCGAGATCCCACCGTCGCTGAAATAGAGGTAGAGGACCTCCTTCTCGATCCCGGTCCATTCTGAAACCTTGATGGCGGCGTTCAGGGGATCGTTGTTGAGCCAGTCTTGAGCTTCCAGCGTCGCTGCAACATACGCATCGACGATCTCGGGATATTCCTCGGCGAACGACTTCGCGACAACCGTGCCATGGAATGTTGGAATGTTAGCCTCGGACCCATCATAGATCTTCCGACCCGTGCCGCGAAACTCCATGACTTCCGACCATGGAGTGAAGTCGACATGGGCGTCGATACGTCCCATAGCGATGTTGTTCACGCCGACGGGCGGGCTTTGGTTCACATAGGTGATGTCGTCCGTGAGGCCTTCCTTCGTCATCACGCTGAGGAACATACCCCAAGCTGCGCTGCCGAAGGGCGCCGATACGGATTTTCCGCGCAGGTCGTCCAGCGTATAGACATCGCTGTCGACCGGGACGACGACGCCGTTTCCTGTCCCCTTGAGGTTGTAGCCTGTGATTTGGATGAAGAGGCTCTCATCTTCTCCGCCCGCTTGGAACTGCGCTCCGTTCACGATCAGCGGATAGTCTCCCATGACGCCAAAGTGCAGTTTGCCAGCAAGCATCTGATTGGTGATTGGCGGGCCGGATGTGTAGTCACGATAAACCAGTTCGTAGTCGACGCCCTCATACCGACCCGTCGTCGGGAGATGCTTTTCCAGAAGCTCCAACTTTTCAATGATGATGCCGCCCGGTACGGTGTTGGTCACAGTGCTCTGGTGGCCAATTCCTATTGTGATCGTTTCGGCGAACGCGCCGCCTGCGAGGGCGGTTGTTCCTAAGGCAAAGGCAAGAGCTGTCACGTTTGATAGCTTGGTCATCGCTGTCTCCGTTTGCGACGCCCGCGCAGCACCGCGGGCCAGAAAACCGCTTGAGAACGGCCTCGGTGCTATGGTTTCGGCAGACCGGCTTTCAGGCCACAATTTGTGAGCAAAACGCGGCAAATTTCATGTTCAAGAATGCGAGATGTGCATATTTTCTACACAGATGATTACAAGATTAGCGCGAATTTAACAAAGATGACATGGATCAACGCGAATCACTTTCTACTAAGCCTCTGTAATTATTTATTTTTAGTCTTAAGCACAGATGTGTGCCGCCATAAGAATGACGACACTTGTCAAGCTAAATTTTGCATTCGTTTAGGCGGCTCCGGCGATCCGCTCCAAAGCCCAACGCACGTTCTTGCGCACATCCGGGTCAGGATCGTGCGCAAACGGTTCCAGGTAGACACGGCTTTCCGGCTGCGCCAATTCACCCAGGACAGCCGCGCATTCCTTCCTCAGATTTGGAATATCGAGCGCCAATTGGGGTCCGATTTTCTCAGCAGCAGCGGTGACGCCCAATCGTCCGAGACTGCGCGCCGCTTTCAGCCGCACCTGCCAAAGATCGTCGTCGAGAGCTGCCATCAGAGGATCGGCTGCGCTCAGCGACCCAGACTTAGCCAGGGTCTCCGCAGCCGCCTCCCGAACCTGCCAGTCCCCGTCTTTGAGCGCAGCAATCAATGCTGCCTCAGCGCGGTCTGTCCGCGAGAAGCCAAAAGCTTGTGTCGCCGTCCGGCGCACACCTGGGTCAGTATCTCGAGCGGCAGCCATGAGGGCCGGCAGGGCCGTTTCGTCTTGAAGCCAACCGATTACAGCCACCGCCGCCGCGCGCTCGTCAGGATTGCTGCTTTCCAGTGCTCGGATCGCGGGTGCTAGTGCCTCGGGCAACCGAAGTTCGATCAAGCCGCGCAATGCACCAAGCCGGACAATGACATCCGGATCATCGAGCGCGTCCAAAAGGGGCGGACCGGATGCGGGCTCCTTCAGTTCCGTGAGGCTGACCGAAGCTGCAGTGCGGACCTTCTCATCGTCGTCCCGTAGGCCAGAGACAAGGGCCGCCGCCGTCTCTGGCCCTTCGAAATCGGCCAAAGCTTGGGCTGCCTGCAAACGAACACCCGCATCACTGTCTTCAATCGCCGTGGCTAGGTATGGGATTGCCGCGGGATCAGCGCTATCAGCCAGATCGCGCACGGCCATAATCCGCGTCCCAGGGCTGGGGTCCTGGAGATCTTCCGCGAAATCCTCGATGTCACCAAAGCCTTCAAAGATATCACTCATGGCGCTTCACTTGAGGAGGTAGGGGATCGTGACGGTCACCGCACCGGTGGGGCAGTCGGCCTCACAGGGCATGCAATACCAGCACTCGTCATAGGCCATCTCGGCTGTCTTCGAGCCATCGGCGAAGTCAACGATACGAAGAACATCGAGCGGACAGACATCGACGCAGACCTTGCAGCCCTTATCGGCGATGCAAAGATCATCGTTCACGGTGACAGGAACGGATGTTGCTGTTTGAGCTAAAGGCATATCTCGCGCCCCTCCCTATTCCGCAGCAACCGAGGCGCTCACGCGCTGCTTGTCGTAGGCGTCCTTCTCGTGCTCTTCGATATCCACCAAGTAAGGCCTGATCTGCTGCTTGCGGCTTTCTGGGAGACCATCTGCCCCCTTGGTCATGATCGTATGGCAGAACCATTCGTTATCATCCTTGCCCGGATATTCGACGCGATTGTGGTAAAGACCCCAGCGGCTTTCCGTCCGATAGAGTGACGCCGCTGCCGCCATATCGGCACAGTCGAGGATGGTCGCCGCTTCCATTGCTCGCATCAGTTCATGCGCGTTGCGCACATACATCGCCTGCTCCATGTCTTCGCGAACCTCAGCGAAGCGTGTCTGGGCAAGGTGCATCTTTGCCGTGACCTTGGGCGGCTGAAGATAGTCGTTCACGAGGCGGCGCGTCTTATACTCGATCTGGTTGGGCGGTATGCCGTCCTCACGTTTGGTCGGCGCGAGCACACGATCGCGCTCCGCAGCGACTTCACCTTCGTCGAAGGCCGCAAAATCAATCTCCGCCACGAAATCCGCGGCATCTTCGCCCGCAAACGATCCGTTGGTAAACGCACCGAGCATGTAGTTATGCGGGACGTTTGCCATATCGCCCGCAGCGTAGAGGCCTGGGATCGTTGTGCGTGCGTGTTCGTCCACAAAGACGCCGCTTGCCGAATGGCCGGAGCAAAATCCGATCTCGGAGATATGCATCTCGATCATCTGCTTGCGGTAATTCGTGCCACGCCCCTCATGGAAATGGCCGCGGGTGGGCCGCTCCACGATGTGAAGGACCCGTTCGATCTCGCTGACAGTCTCCTCCGCCAGATGATTGAGCTTGAGGAAAACCGGGCCCTTTCCACCCTGCAGCTCGTCGAAGAACTCCTGCATCATCTGGCCCGACCAATAGTCGCATTCGATGAAGCGCTCACCGCTTGCATTGGCGGTGTAGCCGCCCATCGGCCCGGCGACATAGGCACAAGCGGGGCCGTTATAATCCTTGATGAGCGGATTGATCTGATAGCATTCGAGGTTCGCGAGGCCAGCCCCGGCATGGTAGGCCATCGCGTAGCCCTCGCCGGAATTGGTCGGATTTTCATAAGTTCCGTAGAGATACCCGCTCGTGGGCAACCCCAACCGGCCCGCAGCGCCGAGGCACATGACAACGGCCTTGGCGCGCACGACTAGGAACTCAGCGGTGCGTGTATTGACGCAGATGGCGCCAGCGATGCGCCCGTCGCCCGTCAGCAAGCGTGTGGCCATATAGCGGTTGGTGATATTGATCCGCGCTTTGCGAAGCTGACGATAGAGTGCCTTCTTCACCGTATCGCCATTGGGCATGGGCAATACGTAGGTGCCGATGTGATGCACCTTTTTCACATCGTATTCACCGTTTTGATCCTTCTGAAAACGGATGCCAAAACTGTCGAGCTCTTTGATGATCCCGTAGCACTCGCTCGCGTAGCGATAGATGGGCGCCTGATCGACGATCCCGTCGTTCGCGATCGTGATTTCTTTCGTATACTGCTCCGGTGTCGCGTAGCCGGGGATCACCGAGTTGTTCAGTCCATCCATCCCCATAGCGATGGCGCCAGAACGCTTCACATTCGCTTTGTCCAGCAGGACGACATTCGCGTTCGGGTTCTTGCGTTTGGCCTTAATGGCCGCCATGGGCCCGGCTGTTCCTCCGCCGATTACAAGAATATCGCAATCGATTTGCGTCAGTCCGTCGAGAATTTCGTCCATGTATGCGGCTTGCTCCTGGCATTAACTGGGCTGGCGCACAGAAGGTGTCACCGGCTCCGCTGGGAAAGATGTCAACTAATTGCCAAACCTCTGCGCGAGGGACCGAAGATAGGGCCAAGGATAAATCGCCCGATCATGGCCGTCAGAGAACGTGATGTTCACCGCCCCATTTCCGATCAGATTTAATCCGGTAATAGACAGGCCCTTGGCAACTTCGACAAAACCATGATCGATCATTCGCCGACGAGTTGCCGCATCGCGGGCTTCTCGTCGAAGCGTTTCAGCGGGCAAGCGGCTCGAAGTCCCATCGGGCCAGTCGAGAATGAGGTGCTGGAAATCGGGTGCAACAGTCAGTTCGTCAGGCGTCATTCGTCCTCCGTTTGATGCAGTGTGCAGCGGGGCGCGAACCGCCAAATAGCAATTTCTTTACATTTCACGGACCCGTTTGCAGCAGGACGTTGCGGGCTCGGACTTAGATGTCGCGATCAAGGAGCGGCAGAGTCGAACGGCCAAAAACGACACCTCAGTCTCGCGCGTTCTTTGGTTTAAGCACCCTTCGCAGCTAGTCGATGGCGCAAATATGCATTTCATTACAGATGCTTGGAGCGCCTACACCGAAGCGAACTCAGCGCGCGCAAGGAGGCGCGGAACACCTGATATTTCGCGTCATCACTGTAGGAGATGTCGTAAAGATCCGTTTATTAGGGCTCAGGCCGAAGCGCCAACCAAACCAAAAAACCCAGGTAAGCAAAAACAATCAGGTTGAGCAGGGTGTCCAGCAAGAGGGGATTCACGGCTTGGCCTCCCGTCTGAGCGAGCGGAAAAGGCACACGACCAATACCGGCACGATAAAGACAAAGGCGATAGCGGAAAGCGCGATGATCGAGCGGACCACGGAGACATCGCCCACCAAGACCATCGCCAAACCCAATGCGCCCAGGATACCGCCCCAGATCGTTCGGATCCGCGGGGATGGGTTTTCGTCGCCGCCGGTTCCAATCATGGCCAGCGTAAAGCCCGCGCTCACAACGCTCGTTACGACAAAGAGGAAAGCCGCGAGAATGGTTGCGGTGCGGGTCAGTGCGTCGAGAGGGAAAAGCTCCAGAAGCGCAAACGTGGTGTTATCGAGGCTTGCCCGGTTAACGATCGACAGGGCGCCTTCCTGCCGCAAAGCATCGTAAAAGCCCAACCCTCCAAAGACCCCAAACCAGAGAATCGAAAACAGTGTCGGTGCAAGTATGACGCCGGTCAGGAACTCTCGGATCGTCCGGCCGCGCGAAATCCGCGCGATGAAAATGCCCACGAAAGGCGACCATGCCAGCCACCAGATCATGTAGTTGAGCGTCCAGCCCTGGAACCAATCGACAAAGTCGCGCTCAAAGAATTCAGCCGTCGCGAAACCCGCAGGCAGGACGCCAAACACATAGCGCCCGAAGCCCGAAACGATGCCATTCATCAGGTAAGAGGTGGGCCCAAGGAGCAGAAGATAGATCATAAGAACGCTCACTATGATCATGGCAGCATTGGATAATTTGGCCATCCCGTCGCCGAGATCGCGACGCAAAGGGAACACGAATGCGATGCACATGGCGACGAAGATCGGCATGGTCAGCACGCTCGCATTCTCAATGCCAAGAAGGCCTGCCACCCCGGCTTGGATCTGGAAAACGCCCATCGCCAAGGATCCCGCGAGGCCGACCGAAATGGCCACAATCGACAACAGATCGAAGAGCCAAGACAGCGCCCGGGTCCAGGGCCGATCCCCGACCGCATCGAGAAGAGGCGCGCTCAGGAGCAGGGTTCGCCCACGCCGGAAAGCGAAGTAGGCGATGATAAGGCCCACGACGCCGTAAATGGCCCAAGCGTGGAAACCCCAATTGAGATAGGTGACAAAGAGAGCATAGCCCGCCGCACCTGGAGGCTCCATGGAGGCGGAAAGCTGGTCGAAATGCGTCAGGGGTTCTGCGGCACCGTAGAACAAAAGCCCCACGCCCATACCGGCAGCAAAAAGCATTGCAATCCAAGCGGTTGTCGAAAACTCGGGCTTCGCCCCGTCGGGTCCGAGCCGGATCTTGCCGTAGGGAGATAGTGCGAGAAACAGCGCGACGAACAGCAATCCGCTGGCCTCCAGCATGATGAACCAGCCTCGGCTATCGAACTGGATTGCCACGGCAGTGCTTGCCAGCTGACCCAGGGCTTGCGGGTCGAGAATGCCCCAAAGCGCAATTGCGGAACTGATCCCAACCGCGATGATGAGCAGAAGGTTGGGTCGCGTCTCGCCTTGATCTTTCATTCTTTGCTCCGCCCGGTTTGGACCGTATCCGCTGGGGACGCACAAGCTCTAGCACCGGCGCGGCTGAGTCTCCAAGGCGCACAAACTCCGTGCCAGAATGGGCCCCGTTGCGCGGTCTCCGGACACCAGAATCGCTCCGAAATCGAGTATGGGATCGGTAGTATTCCGGTAGTGAAACGGTAGTTACAAATTGGCCGAAAGCGGCGTTTCCAAGCGGAAAGGTTACGTCATCGTAAACGCGGGTGAGCCGCGCGCAGATCACCCCTGCCCCGGAGGTGATGCTGCACGCAGACGCTACTCAGGGCATCGAACCGTCCAATCGGATCGCAGTATCCGGGCGGATCGCACTCGGCTCGCGAAGCGCGCGGTTCTATCGTCACCGCCGCAACGCGGGGTGGCGGAGCCAAACGGCGGCACACCCGGCGCCGCCCATCCTGAACGTGGCGATCCAATTGCCGAGCACCGCCTGCTCTAGCAGATGGAACATGGCACCTTCCAAGACCGTGGTTGCGTTTTGCTTCGACGGTCGCAACTCCACCGCCGCGGAGGGCGATATCATCGAGCGATCCGGCAGTGATCAGGGAAGCTTAAGCTGCACGATGGCGCGCACGAGATGCCGTGCAATGCCATGGCACCCAGGCCCGCACCCCCGGCCCCACCTTGATACAGCTTGTTACGGAGCCCCAGCTTGATGCGATTTCTTTCGTTGCCATCTCTAATCCTGCAGAAGGGAAGAACCCCTGCACAGAAAAGGAAAAGAAGCCAAAAAGTAAAAATGCGGAAATGGCATGAAATAAATGGGAGAAAGAAGATGAGACTATTCAAGTAAGCAAGCATACGCGTATCGCCAGTGGTCCGGCGGGGCGGGCTCTACAAGAGACAAGACTGTAGAGACAGACGGAGGAAGATCCGCTCCCGCCCCGCGAAGGGAAAGTGGCATTGGGCGATTGGGTCGATGGCTCGACCAAGGAAACATGAAGGAAGGACACCATGCACTACACAGTCGACCTTGCGGTGGTAAAGGAGAGCCGCACTGACTTGAGCGAATACAACAACCGTTCCGCCCAAGCCGCTTATCCACCCGGACGCCGCAACTCCGCGAGCGCTTATAGCGATCCAAGAGGCGATCGGCCAATGCGCCCGGCCAACACTTCAAACATCTTGTACGTGGTGGTTGATAACAGCGCGACCGGTGTCGTGCGGCTATCGCCGACCGAACTCGATAGAATCGCAGGCGGGGACATGCCGGGACGTGGATGGTCCGGCACCGAACACTGACGCGTCAAATCGCGAAGCGTGAACCCGCTTCTGGTGCTGCCTTCGTGGGGTGAGGAATCGGTATCGGAGGCGGTGGCCGAGGGGCGATGGGAGCGTCGCCCCTCGCGCCTGGCGCCAGTGCATCCTGGGCAATACCTGAGAGAAAGGCACGTCGGACGTTGTTCCTGACACAAAGCGCGAAGGTGTTCCAATCGCCGCGAGACAGATAGACCTTTTCGGTCCCGCATAGTCGCCAGTCGTGTTATCTTCGACATACGTATTTGGAGATGATCATGCACACTATTGTCAACTATACTTCCGGCGAACTTTGGCTCTGGGGGAGCAATGCCGACGAGATCTTCTTTGGAGATCCAACGCCCGGAGCGCGCAACATCTTCTGGATGCAGGGCGGCAATGACGCAGCGTGGGGCAGAACCGGCGACGACATTTTCTTCAAGTCCAGTGGGACGGGTTTTGTCGATGGCGCGGCGGGGACCGATCTCGTGTCGTTCTACTACGCGGATGGCTGGGTCACTGCGTCGCTTCAAGACGGCAGTGCCGCGCGCCACCCGACGCTGATCCACGACACGGCAACGATGGGCTCGTCCGTCCGGCTCGACATCGATCTCCACAGCATCGAGAACCTATACGGGTCCAACTTCACGGATCTCCTGGAAGGCGATGATGGCGGCAATCTGATCCGTGGCTGGGGCCAGGACGACAGGATCGACGGGCTTGCGGGCAACGACACTCTGCACGGAGATGAGGGCTATGACCAAATCTCCGGCGGCCGAGGGCACGACCTTATCTTAGGCGGACTGCAAGACGACACGCTGTGGGGGCATGTGCGCCCTGGCCTCAGCGGCGCCAGTTCCGACGACCGGGGATCGGACACGCTCAACGGCGGCGGCGGTGATGACGAGCTCTATGGCCAGGACGGGCGAGATGTCCTCGATGGGGGCGTTGGAAACGATTACCTGGTTGGGGGCACCGGACCGGATACGTTCATCTTCGATGATCCCGGCGTCGAGGTGAGCAGCTACATCGATACGGTGAGTGACTTCGATTTTCTCGACCGGATCGTACTGGAAGGGCAGGCTCTGACGAACGGGACCGCGCTCACGGATATCGCGCAACTCGACGACAATTTCTGGCTGTCTGGTCCGTGGTGGACAGGCATGGCGCAGGTGAACGTCGGCGACGGGTTCATCGACGGTTTCGATAGCGCCGCCACGATTGTCGATCACGAGGGTCGCGCTTCGCTCAGGCTCGATCTCTTCAACCAGACGATCCTCTTCGAAGGCGTCACGCGGATCGATATCGACGACATACAGATTGCCTGAAAGGAGGGCTGTCAAACTGAACGAAGTGCTTGATTGGAAGGCCCGCCCAACGGCGGCGGGCGTAATGCCAGGGGGTCAGATGCTGGGAACACGCCTAGCATAAGACTTACGCCAACCGGCGCGCGAGCGCTCCCTTATCGCAAACGCATGGAACGGGCGGTCGGACGGACTGTCTGAACAGGGAAGCTATGGGAAGAGAAAGATGAAGACGACAGAGAACGACGACATACCAAGGGCGCAGGCGCGCACGATGCGTTACGCGACGTCTGCCGCGGCAGTGGCACCACCAACCAAGAGCCGTCCGAACGCCAGCCCGCTTTCGCGCCCATGGGATGGGCGGCGCGCTCACTCCGGATACGATGCAAGGTGTCTGGGTCCTCCATAAAGGTAGCGGGGAAAAGGGCGACCAAACTCTTGCCCGGTGAGCTGCGGCGCGTCTCAAGCGGTGGCCACGATGCCACCGGGCCAGATGCCGGGAACGCGCTCTAGCATAGGACTTATGCCAGACGGCGCGTGAGCGATCCCTATCAAGAACGCATGGAACAGGCGGTCAGTCAGCCCGTCTGAACAAGGAAGCTGTGGGAAAAGAAAGATGAAACCCAAACTGAATGGCTCAAACATGCCCGACGCGCAAACCGGCGCAAAGCGCTATGCGACATCTGCCACAACGGCGGCGCCACCAACCGAAAACCATCCGAACGCCAGTGCGCCTTCGCGCCTAAGAGACGGGCGGCGCGCTCAGTCACGACGCGAGGCAAGAGGTATGGATCCTCCCTACCGAGCGACGGGAAAGGGGGCGACCAAGCTTTCCTCCGATGAGCTGAGACGCATCGCGGGTGGCGGTCATGATGCTACAGGGCCGGACGCCGGGAACACGCACTAGGATTGGTTCCGTGCAGCCCGGAATGTGCACGCCCTGCATGCTGATCGGTCGGCCGAGGCGCCAAACCCTCCTGCCCTTATGGGAAGAGGGATGCGCTCGGGCACGCCCGCGAATGAGATAACAAAAAACCCGAGACCGCGAAGCGCACTCGGGTGAGGAGCGAGATCGCGTGGCGTGCAGATGCATGCCGCCAGAAACCCTGATCACACGCGTATTGACCGAGCGGTTGGACAGGCTGCTCGACCGATAGGCCTGTGCTGAAAAAAGGAAGATGAAAATGACCTTTAACAATCCAAACATGCGCGGGAAGAAGTCTCGTGCGAAGACCTCTGAGACATCCGCTGAAACGCGGGCGCCAAGCCCGCAAGATCGCCTTCGCGCGCGCGGGGGGTGGGACGCAATGCCCATGGATCCACTTGCCCCTGCGGTAGGTGAAAAGGCTGCGAGGCTTTCCCGCGATGATCTTCAGCGTATCGCAGGCGGCGCTGGTTTTCCGCATGGGATGGGCGGGAGTGGGAATACCCACATCTAACATCCTACCCTCGCGGGATCCGTCCGGTCGTGGAAGGCACTGTCCGGACTGATGACTGGCGCACTGAGGTGGCCGTCTGACGGTCACGTCAAGTGGCAAGGAGCCGGTGGCGCGCTGACCTTCGCGTTGGCGAAAGCCACCGGCCCTCGCCCTTTGCAGACCCAAACATCGCAACTTGTGGCGCGCGCCTCATGCTCATCGAGATCCGCGCGAGACTGGATGCGCGGCGACGTTGGCGAGGGCATGGCGCTTGCCGAGATATCGAACCATACTCTGCACCTCAGGTGAGACGGTTGCGGAGGGCCGCGTGTTAAATCCAAGACGCACTCAGCGCAATCGGGACCAACTCGATGTTCAGATTACGCTGATCCCACGGGCCTTTCAGTTTCTGTTTGTTGCGGTGGCACTGTTGATGGGCGCTGCGGGGTATTGGTCCGTCTTTGGCGTGCTGCCGACCAAAGCGGCGGGAGAAGGGCTGATCGTTTCGGCAGGCTATCAGCTGCGCGTCGCGCAAAGTGAGGCTGAAGGCCGCATTCAAAGTATCGCCGTGGCAATCGGAGATGAGGTCGATGCCGACGACGCCATTGCAGAGCTCGACCAAAGCGGGCTCGAAATCCAGATCTCGGAGGCCCAGGCAGCCGTCGATGATCTGACGGCGAGATACAACGCCATTAGGACCCAACTGACAGCGCAGATTGCCGACCACGAAACAACGAACGCGCAGCTTGAGGCCATCTACGAGACATCCCTCCAGGAGATCGAAGAAGGGCAAAGCCGACTGGCGGCATTTCTCGAAGGCGAGGAGAGCCTTCAGGAGCAGGGCCTGGCGACCCGCTCCACGGTGATCAGCACGCTGGTCTCCCAGCAGAACATGGCTGTTCAGCTCGCCACCCTCAAAACCCAGCATGCGGAACGGCTACGAGATCTCGCCGACCTCAAGACCGAGAGCGCGCTTCGGATTGACGCGGCGGAGGAGCAGCTTGACGCGGGGACACGCGAGCTTGAACGGCTGGAGGCTCTGCGCGCGCGTGACACGCTGGTTCGCGCCCCCGGTCCGGGCCGCATCGAGGAGATCCGCGTCTCGATTGGGCAGAATGTCACCCAAGATACGACAATCGCGACCATCGCGCAGAGCGGCGGAGGCGCAGAGGTGATCGCATTTCTTGAGGCGGCCGAAGCCCGCCGGGTCACGGTGGGAATGCCGGTTCAGGTTGTCCCGTCTTCCATCAATAAGGCGCAATATGGCTCGATGCGTGGACGCGTTTCCACGCTCTCACCGGAGCCCGTTTCGATTGCTTACGCGAGCGCCCTCCTCCGCAACGCGGCTCTCGCGCAGCAATTGACAGAAAGCGGGACGTCCTATCTCGCCCGGATCGAGCTGTTCGAAGATCGGACCTCGGCCAGCGGCTACGAATGGTGGTCGGGGCAAGGCCCGTCCTTTCCCATAGACGAGGGCTCGCTCGCCCAGGTTGACGTCATCTTGGAAGAACGTGCCCCGATCACGCTCGTGATCCCGGCGTTTCGCGCGCTCATCGGACTGGGATGAAGGCGTCTCTCTTTTCAGGAGGTCAGCCGCGGCAATCCACGCGGCGGGTCCGGACACCGAGCGTTCTTCAGATGGAAGCGGTGGAATGCGGCGCGGCGTGCCTCGCCATCGTGTTGGGATATTACCGCCGCTTTGAGAGGCTCGACACACTTCGCGCGGCCTGCGGTGTCTCGCGCGACGGCAGCAATGCCGGGAGCATCATCCGCGTCGCACAGCAGTTCGGCTGCGAGGCCGAAGGCTTCCAAGCTTCCGCAGACGCCGCTCTCAAAGGTCCATTTCCCGCCATTATCTTTTGGAACTTCAATCATTTCGTGGTGCTTGAAGGCGCCTCGGCGACGCATGCCTACCTCAACGATCCGGCGATTGGGCATTACCGCGTGTCGCGTTCTGAGTTTGAAGAGCGCTATTCCGATGTGGTCATTTCCGTCTCGCCGGGTCCAGCGTTTCGGCCCGGCGGCAAGCCAGAGCGCCCTCTGCGGCGTTTGCTTCAGCAAGGTCTCGCGTATCGGGCGCAGATGGTGTTCGTCTTGCTCGTGGGCGTGTTGATCGCGTTTCCGACGTTCATCGTTCCAAACATCGCGGGCGCGTTTGTCGACGAAGTCTTGATCGGTGGGCAAGCGAGCTGGCTGCGTGGGCTCATTGCGACGCTGATTGCGATCACCTTGTGCCAGACGCTTCTGGCCTGGCTCAAGAACGGTGTCCTGCTGCGCGTTGAAAGCCATATGGCCGCGTCGACATCCGCATCCGTGCTCTGGCACGTCCTGCGGCTTCCTTCGGCGTTCTTTTCCGCCCGCTATCTCGGGGACATCACAAGCCGGATTGCCAGCGTGCCGATGATCGCGCGGGTGCTTTCGTTTCGCGTCGCGACCGCCTGTGTGAGCTTCGTGATGGCCGTGATCCTTTTTGCCCTGATGGTTTTGCTTGATGGTCGGCTCGCGGCCATCGCCATCGGCGGGGCATTGGTCAATGTGGCCGTGCTCTTTGCCGTGCAACACTACCGCTTTGAGACTGCGCTGCGGCTCAGCGTGGACGAGGGCAAACTCTTTGGGATCTCCGCCATCGGTCTCAGAACGATAGAGACCCTCAAGGCGGGCGGTCGGGAAGACGATTTCTTTGGAAAATGGGCTGGGACCCATGCCCGAATTCTGATGGCCGAACAGAAACTTGCCCGGATCGACCAGATCTCGGCATTGGTGCCGGGCCTCACGATCACACTGACAACCGCGCTCATCCTGTGGGTTGGTGGCGGGTTGGTGATCGAGGCGGCGCTGACGCTTGGCGCGCTGATTGCCTTTCAGGCGCTGCTCTACGAGCTTGGCGCGCCGCTCCAGCAGGTGGCCAACACCGCTGGCCTATCACAGAAGGTGGCGGCCGATATGGCCCGGCTGGACGACATACTGAACCACAAGCTGGATTGGCGGCACAGCGCCTCTCCGCAAACCGATACGGGCGCGCCTGAGGCGATCAGCTTGACGCTCGAAGGCGTCACGTTTGGATACAACCCACTGGCGCAGCCCTTGGTCGAAGGTTTCGATCTGCATCTGAAGAAAGGAGAATGGGTCGCGCTTGTGGGAGGATCAGGCAGCGGGAAGACCACGATCGGGAAACTGGCCTGCGGGCTCCTGGAGCCCTGGAGCGGAAGCGTTCGCATTGCGGGCCGCGCGCTCACCTCGCTCAACCGCAGCACCCTCAGTGGGCTCATGGCGTCTGTCGATCAAGACATCGTGCTCTTCGAGGGCAGCATGCGGGACAACCTCACCCTGTGGGACCCGACGATTTCCCAAGAGGCCCTTATGGCGGCGGCGCGCGATGCGCACCTCTTCGACGTGATTTCCTCCCGGTCGGGGAGCTTTGAGACGGTCGTGGAGGAGAACGGGCGGAACTTCAGCGGCGGCGAGCGCCAGCGTATTGAGCTTGCAAGAGCCCTTGCGCGGGAACCCGCGTTGCTCATCCTCGACGAAGCAACCTCCGCGCTCGATCCGGAGACCGAGCTTCAGATCATGACCGCGATGAGATCGCGCGGGATGACCTGCCTGGTGATCGCGCACCGGCTGAGCGCGATCCGCGATTGCGATGAGATTATCGTCATGGATGGTGGCCGCGTCGTGGAACGCGGCTCTCACGACCAACTTCTCGCGAATGAGGGGATCTATAGCCGCCTGATCCGGTCGGAAGACGGCTGATGAGCGACGATCTCGAGGTCGTGGCCCGCAGGCTCTCGTCGATTTCTAGTGAGGCTCCGGCAGGGCTCGAGAGACGTGCCAAGCCAGACGCGATACTTTATGCTGTCTCAGAGATTTCCGCGCATGAAGGCTTTCGTGTTGCCGAGGAATTTGAGGTGGAAGACGGCGCGTCCTTCTCAGAGGCCTTGCATAGCCTCGCTCTCGCCTCAGGCTTCCGGTATCGCAAGGCCACGCTGCGAGACGAGTGGTGGCGCCATGAGGGCCCGCCATATCTCGTTCAGCACCTCGCCACGGCAGCGCCTGCGGCTGTCATCTGGAGAGGGGGTTGCTATCAGATCCGGGATCCCGAAACCGACCGCCTGACCCCCGTAACCGCCGCGATTGCGGCCGATCTCGATGAGGCGGCGTTCCAGCTCTATGCCGGGCTCCCGCGAGAGACCGGTTTGAAGAGCCTGTTGCGGTTCTCGCTGCATGGGCTTTCGCGGGACATGCGCATCATCTGCGCGGCATCTCTGCTTGCCATGTCTGTTGGCGCCGTCGTGCCCATCGCCATGGCCGCGTTGGTTGCCACAGCGGTCCCGGACGGACGCACCGATCTTATCCAGCAGATGGCGATTCTGGTCGCGGCAGCCGCGTTCGGTGTCTTGGCGCTCGGCTTGACCAGAACCCTGCTGACGATCCGCCTGGAAACGCTGACAAACATGCGCCTGCAGGCGGCGATTTGGGACAGAGTGTTGCGTCTTCCGAGTTCGTTCTTCCGCGCCTACGCGACGGGCGATCTGTTGCGGCGCGTATTGTCGGTCGATGAATGCCGCCAGCTTCTGACCGGTCCGATCATCGGCGCGCTGCTTGGCGGGCTGTTTTCCATCCCGAGTTTCACCGTGATGCTGATCTTCGACTGGCGGCTTGCGGTTTTTGGCGGCCTATTCGCGTTGGCGGCCACGGGCCTGCTGTTTTTGCTTGCCTGGCGTCAGCTCCGTCACGAGACGGCTTTCCGCGAGGAACAGGGAAGAGTGACAGCGTTCGTTTTGTCCTTGATCGCCGGGATCGACAAACTTCGGATCGCGGCCGCCGAGGAGCGCGGTCTGGCCCGTTGGTCGGGCCCCTTCGCCGCGCAACAGCAAAGCCTCTGGCAGGCCGGGAGAGTTCAGGTGCACCGCACCGTCTTCCTCGTCATCATCAGCGCGCTCGGCACCGTTGGGATGATCATGGTCGCGGGGCTCAGGAGCGACCCGATCTCGGTGGCGGCCTTCGCGGCGTTCAGCACAGCCTTCGGTCAATTCGTCACGGCGATCAGTGCGCTAGGTCTCGCACTCGGAACCATTGTTCTAGGGATCCCGCTCCTGCGCCGGGCCACGCCCGTTCTCTCCGCAGCTGTGGAAGTCGAAGAGGACGCCGCGGATCCAGGTAAGCTTTCGGGCGCGGTTTCGCTCAACGAAGTGTCCTTCCGCTATATTCAAGATGGCCCGTTGGTTCTTGACCGGCTGAGTCTCTCCGTCGCGCCGGGGGAATTTGTTGCGATTGTCGGACCGTCTGGATCGGGAAAGTCCACGATCCTGCGCCTGCTCCTTGGGTTCGAGCGACCGCTCTCTGGCTCGGTCTTCTATGGGACGCGGGACCTTGCTCATGTGGATGTCCGGCGGGTCCGCCAGCAGATCGGGACGGTCTTGCAATCGGCGGAGATCGTCCCCGGCTCGATCTACGAGAACATCGCTGGGGCACGGGTGATGTCTGATGAGACGGTGATGGAGGCTGCGCGGCACGCAGCATTTGCCGACGATATCGCAGGCTTCCCCATGGGATTGGAGACCTATGTCTCGGAGGGCGGCGGCACGCTCTCGGGCGGACAGCGGCAGCGACTGATGATTGCCAGAGCCTTGGTGGGCGACCCGGCAATTGTCTTTCTCGATGAAGCCACGGCCGCTCTCGACAACACGACGCAATCCGTCCTCCAAGAGAATATCGACGCGCTCAAGGTCACCCGGCTGGTGATCGCGCATCGGCTGAGCACGGTTCGGCGCGCGGATCGGATTGTGGTCCTGGACCAAGGCCGGATTGTGGAACAGGGCACCTATGCCGAGTTATTGCAGCGGAACGGGGTGTTTCACAGGCTCGCGTCGCGGCAGTTGGTGTGAGCTTGGAAGAGCTGCGCTTCTCGGTCGTGCTCTTAGGGGCGATGGCAACGCCGTCGACACTCGAGCGTGAGCCGCTGAGACCTTTGATATTTTGGTGTTTCGGTTTGGTTGCGGGGGCAGGATTTGAACCTGCGGCCTTCAGGTTATGAGCCTGACGAGCTACCGGGCTGCTCCACCCCGCGCCAATTTTGTGTGTCAGGATTTGGGCCTGACGAGGTCCGCGTTTGAGATGCGGATGTGTCTCGCATCTGGCGGCCTTTATTGTTCCCGTGCTGGCCGCGTATTGGGCGGCCGGCTTTTGCGCGCATTGGGCGCGCCGCGGGTTTCTTGTGAAGAGAGCGGAGTGTCTGGATTTGCGTGCGTTTTTCAGGTTTGGCGGTGACCTACTCTCCCACGTCTTGAGACGCAGTACCATCGGCGCCGCGGCGCTTAACGGCCGAGTTCGGGATGGGATCGGGTGTTTCGCTCGCAGCTA
>JBCDFS010000013.1:0-118048 GCA_039177645.1 Pseudomonadota bacterium
CCCATCCCCCCCCCCCCCCCCCTCCCCCCCCACCGTTTTTCCGCCGGGGTGTGGGGGCGTTTGTGCGGCCCCCCCCCCCCCCCGCGCCGGTCCTGGTCGGGGTGGTGGTGATCAGCTTCATCCTCACCCGCGCCCTGCCCGGCGACCCGGCGGCCTATTTCGCCGGGGTGATGGCGGATGCCGAGTCCATCGCCGAGACCCGCGAAAAGCTGGGGCTCGACAAAAGCCTGATCGAGCAATTCTTTCTCTATGCGGGTGATCTCTTGCGCGGCGATCTGGGCATTTCGGTGAATACCGGCCGCCCGGTGCTCACCGATCTGGCCGAGCGGCTTCCGGCCTCGCTGGAACTCACGCTCACCGCCCTCTTGGTCTCCTGCCTGATCGCGGTGCCGATCGGGGTTTGGGCGGCTGTCCGCCAAGGCTCCTGGATCGACCATCTCTGCCGGGTTCTGGTGACCGCGGGCGTCTCGCTGCCCACCTTCTTCACCGGCGTGCTGCTGATCTACATTTTCTACTACCTACTCGGCTGGGCGCCCTCGCCGCTCGGGCGTCTGGATTTCATCTACCTGCCGCCGCCGCATGTCACCGGCTTCTATTTGATCGACGCGCCGCTTGCTGGAGACTGGGAAACCTTCGCCGCCGCCGCGCGCCAGCTCATTCTGCCCGCCGCGACCCTCGCGCTTTTTACCCTTGCGCCCATCGCGCGGATGACCCGCGCAGCGATGCTATCGGCCCTGTCGTCGGATTACATCCGGACCGCGCGCGCCGCCGGGCTGAAGCCGGGCACGGTGCTCTACGGTTATGCGCTGCGCAACGCGCTCCTGCCGGTCGTCACCACCCTCGGCATGGTGTTTTCGTTCGTGCTCGGCGCCAATGTACTGGTGGAGAAGGTCTTCGCCTGGCCCGGCATCGGCTCCTACGCGGTCGAAGCGCTGGTGGCCTCCGATTACGCTGCCGTGCAGGGCTTCGTTCTGGCCATGGCGGTCCTCTTCGTCCTGCTCAACCTCATCATTGATCTCAGCTACGCGCTGATCGATCCCCGTATCGGGTTCTCCGCAAAGTGAGCGACGCGACATGACAGACGCAGCCATCCCCAAACAGAGCCCCTGGGCGCATCTGGTCTATGTGCTCCGCGACAACCCAGTGACGCTCGTCGCCTTCTCGATGTTCGCGTTCTTCCTGTTGTCCGCGATCTTAGGCCCCGCGCTCGTGCCCTACGATCCCTTGGCCACCAATGCCGCCCAAGCCCTGCAACCGCCAAGCTGGGCGCATTGGTTCGGCACCGACAGCCTGGGCCGCGATGTGTTCTCGCGGGTGATCGTCGCCACACGGCTCGACCTCACCATCTCGGTCGCGGCAGTGGCGCTCTCCTTCGTGATCGGTGGCTTTCTCGGCGCCATCGCGGGCTATTGGGGCGGTTGGTGGGATGTGGTGCTCAACCGCATCTTTGACACGATCATGGCCTTCCCGCTCTTCGTTCTGGCGATGGGGATCGTCGCCGCCCTCGGCAACACCGTCGAGAACATCATCTACGCCACCGCGATCATCAACATCCCCTTCTATGCCCGGCTGGTGCGCGCTGAGGTCAACATCCGGCGCGATGCGGGCTTCGTCCAGGCCGCTCGGCTCGCGGGCAACTCCCACCCCCGCATCGTGG
Source organism: Pseudomonadota bacterium (assembly GCA_039177645.1). Classification (GTDB taxonomy): domain Bacteria; phylum Pseudomonadota; class Alphaproteobacteria; order Rhodobacterales; family Rhodobacteraceae; genus Amaricoccus. The sequence continues at coordinate 1,658 of JBCDFS010000013.1, forward strand.
CCTTCCACATCTTCCCCAACGCCCTGCCGCCGATGATGGTGCAGGTCTCGCTCAACCTCGGCTGGGCGATCCTCAACGCAGCCGGGCTCTCCTTCATCGGGCTCGGCGTGCGTCCGCCAACGCCGGAATGGGGCATCATGGTGGCCGAGGGCGCGAACTTCATCGTCTCGGGCCAGTGGTGGGTCGCGCTCTTCCCCGGCCTGTGGCTGATGCTCGCGGTCTTCACCTTCAATCTGATGGGCGATGGTCTTCGCGATCTGGTCGACCCGCGGAGACGGACCTGACATGCTCGACATCAGAAACCTCACCGTCGATTTCCGCACCCGCCGGGGAACCGTCCATGCGGTGCGCGGCATCGACCTCACCCTCGCCAAGGGCGAAACCCTCGGGATCGTCGGCGAGAGCGGCTCGGGCAAGTCGGTAACCTCCTATGCCCTGATGCGGATCCTCGATGTCGGCGGCCGGATCGCGGCGGGCGACGTTACCTATGCAGGCCAGGACCTCCGCCGCGCGAGCGAAAAGGACATGCGCGCACTGCGCGGGCGGGAGATCTCGATGATCTTCCAAAACCCGCGCGCCGCCCTCAACCCGATCCGCAAGGTCGGCAAGCAAATCGAGGATGTTCTGCGCCAGCATGCCCGCGCGAGCCAAAGCGACGCCCGCGAGAAGGCGATCCAGGCGCTCCGCGATGTGCGCATCAACGAGGCCGAGGCGCGCTACGACGCCTACCCGTTCGAGTTGTCGGGCGGCATGTGCCAACGCGTGGTGATCGCCATTGCCCTGGCCTGCGACCCGCGCCTCCTAATCGCCGATGAACCCACCACGGGGCTGGACATCACGACCCAAAAGGCGGTGATGGATCTCTGCCGCGACCTGATCCGCGACCGCGACATGTCCTCGATCCTGATCACCCACGACCTCGGCCTCGCCTCGGAATATTGCGACAGGCTGGCGGTGATGAAGGACGGCGAGATCGTCGAAACCGGCCAGGCGGAAACCGTCTTCGCGCGCCCAAGCCACGCCTATACGCGGCGCCTGGTGGACGCGACACCGCGCCAGGGGGCAGGCATCCGCGACCTCCTGCCAGCGGAGGCGCGCACGCCGCTCGCGCCTCACACGATCGGGGAGCGCCCGATCCTCGAGGTCCGCAACCTCACCAAGACCTATCCGGGCAAATCCGGCCCAGTCCATGCTGTGAAGGGTATCGATTTTACCATCCAGGCAGGCCAAAGCGTCGGCCTCGTCGGCGAATCGGGCTGCGGCAAGTCAACCACATCCTCGATGCTGGTGCGGCTTCTCGACCCAACCAGCGGCGAGATCGTGTTCGATGGCAAGGAGATCGGCACAATCCCGGCGGATCGCTTCATCCGCGACCCGCGCCGCGGCGCGATCCAAATGGTCTTCCAAGACGCCACCGACAGCCTCAACCCGCGCCATACCGCGCGCGCCTCCATCGCAGAGCCGCTGCGGCGCATGAGCCAAATGCCGCGGGGCGCGCAAGCCAAGCGGGTGGAGGAGCTTGCCGATCTGACCGGATTGCCGCGCCCGCTGCTCGACCGCTTCCCGCACCAGCTCTCGGGCGGCCAGAAAGCGCGCGTCGGCATCGCGCGCGCGATTGCGCTTGACCCGAAATTCCTCATCCTCGATGAGCCCACCGCCGCGCTCGACGTCTCGATCCAGGCGATTGTCCTCAATCTCTTAGCCGATCTGCGGGCGCGGCTGGGGATGACCTATCTGTTCGTCAGCCACGATCTCAATGTGGTGCGTCTGCTCTGCGACCATGTGATCGTGATGAAGGCGGGCGAAATCGTCGAGGCCGGGCCCGCCGCCCAGGTGATGTCCCGGCCAAGCCACCCCTACACGAAAGATCTGCTCGCCGCCGCGCCGCAACCCCCCGCCGCACCTCCCGCGCCGGAGCCGAGTGCAGCGCCCCTCGCCCATGTGGCGGAGTAAGACCACCCATTTTTCGATACCCATGAGGCACAGATGAAGGATCTCACGGAACGGCCGTTCGCCGCCCTGCCGTTCACCCTGCCGTCCCTTCGCGAGATTTACCGCGACGGGGCGCGCCCCAGGGCGATCATCGACGAGTTTCTCGCCCGCCTCGCGGAGATCGACGATCCGGGCATCTTCATCCATCTCGCATCCGAGGAGGATCTGCGGCGCGCCGCGGACGATTTGGGCGCTTTCGATCCCGCGCGTGCGCTCTGGGGCGTGCCCTTTGCCGTGAAGGACAATATCGATGTCGCTGGCATGCCAACCACGGCGGCCTGCGAGGCCTATCGCTATATGCCGGATCGCGACGCCTTTGTCGTCGCGCGATTGCGCGCGGCCGGCGCGATCCCCGTGGGCAAGACCAACCTCGATCAGTTCGCCACCGGCCTCGTCGGTGTCCGCAGCCCATTTGCGCCACCGCGCAATGCGCTTGATCCCGCGATTGTGCCCGGCGGCTCGTCCTCGGGGTCGGGGGTCATCATCGGGCATGGCGCGCTCCCCTTCGCGCTCGGCACAGATACGGCGGGATCGGGCCGTGTTCCGGCGGCGCTCAACAACATCGTCGGGTTGAAGCCAAGCCTCGGCGCGCTTTCAACCAGCGGTGTCGTGCCCGCCTGCCGAACTCTCGATACTGTGTCGATCTTCGCCGCCTCCGTGGAGGATGCCCATGCCGCGTTTCGGGTGGCGGCGGGCTTCGACGCGGCGGACGGCTACGCGAGGCCGGTCCGCACCGGGCCACTGCCCGCGCCCTTGCCGCAGCCCCGCATCGCGATCCCCGATGCCGCCAGTCTCCGCTTCTTCGGGGATGAGGCGCAAGCCGCCTATTTCGCCTCCGCTTGCGATGCGCTCAGCGCGCGGAATGCTCAGATCACGGAGATCGATTTCACGCCCTTCTACGAAGTTGCGCAAATGCTCTACGATGGGGCCTGGGTCGCGGAGCGCTTTGCCGTCATCGAGCCACTCTTTCGCAAAGACCCCGAAGCGATCCATCCGGTCACGCGCGCGATCGTCGCGAAGGCCGACAGCATGAGCGCAACTGACGCGTTCCGCGGCCTCTATCGGCTCGCCGATCTCAAACGCGCCTGCGCACCGCTCATCGCCGCGCATGAGATGCTCTGCGTCCCCACGATCCCCAGGTTCTACACCGTCGACGATCTCTCCGCCGATCCGGTTACGCCCAACTCCAACCTCGGCACCTATACAAATTTCGTGAACCTTCTCGATCTCTGCGCGCTCGCGGTGCCGGTCGGGCGCCGCTCCGATGGCAGGCCGGGAAGCATCACCCTGATTGGCCCTTCGGGCGCGGACGGACTTCTCGCGGCGGAGGCAATCCGGCTCCAAGCGGGTCCTGATGCAATGGGCATCGCCAAACCCGCGCCCGCACCGGATGAGATAGCTCTCGCCGTCTGCGGGGCGCACATGTCCGGCCTGCCCCTCAACGGCGAACTCGTCTCGCGTGGCGGGCGTTTCTTGCAAGCCACCGAGACCAGTGCGGACTATCGGCTCTATGCGCTGCCCGGCGGCCCTCCGGAGCGGCCTGGGCTCATTCGATCGGGAAACGGCGCGTCGATTGCGCTGGAAATCTGGGCTCTGCCCCGCCCGTCCGTGGGAGATTTGCTCGCGGGCATTCCCTCGCCGCTTGGCCTGGGGCAAATCCAGCTCGACAATGGCACGAACGTGGCGGGCTTCCTCTGCGAAGCCATCGCCGCCCAAGGCGCAAAGGACATCACGGCATTCGGTGGCTGGCGCAGATACCTTTCGGGCGGCTCATAGCGCCCGCCTCGCCTGGAAAACTTCCCTATCGAGACTGCGCAAACGAGATAGGCCGTCGCCGCCTCGTTATAGCCTGACTCAAAACTCGGTCAGCGATAGCAGTATCTTGCGAGACGTCTTGTTGTGAGGCGGATGTGAGTGATGTTGATCCAGGCTTGGGCGGAGGCAACGTCCCACCTATGCGAAGGTCCGTTCGACGATCCATCGGCGCGGCAGGACCTTGAAGCCTTTCGCGGGATCGGAGCGCTTGATGATCTCGATTGTCCACGCGCCCTCGTGCTTGAGCGCGCGACGCAACTTCGGCCCTGCACAGCCGCCCATGAGCAAAGACTTCGGCAAAGACGTGACGGAGCCAAGGACAGGCATGGCGGATCGTCCTGCGCACTTCGGGCGCGCTATCCCGATCCTGAATGTCGGCAGAATGGGCGACCAACCCGAACAGCAGGCCAAGGGTGTCGGTGACGATATGACACCGTTCAAGGTGGCGCTCGAACCCGTGGCGCGCTCACCCCTCACCCCCTTGATCTTCTTGCCGGTGTCGAAACCGGAAATCCCCCCGCTTTCAGTGGTTTTGACGCTCTGGGTGTCTATCACGCCCGCGCTCGGACTAGCGTCCCGACCCTCAAGCTCACGCGTCTCCATCGCCAGGACTAAGCGGACCGCCCGAAGAAAACCGCTGTCGCGCTAATCGTAGAAATATCCTTGCACCGTCGAGACCGGCGGCGAAACCTTCGCCAGCTTGCGCGAGCGGCATCCGGTGGATGCGATGTAGAGCAACGCGTCCATCATCTCTCGCAGGTCGGAGCTCCGTGGACGGCCCTGCCGGTCCTGCAGCGGCATAAAAGGCTCGATGAGCGCCCATTCGCGATCGGTCATATCGCTTGCGTAACGCGAGCAACCCCGCAGATATTCCCCCCGAGGGGCTTCAGTCCAAGGCGTCGTCTGCTCCGTTCAGTCTGCAAACGGTAGGGAATCGCAACCCGCTGGAACCGCTCAACTCTTTTCCGGGCAGGCTCTAAGCCCTTTGTCGTGTCAGAACCGCCTCTGTCATGCCGCACCAGCGCTACTTGCTGTCGGACTATGCCTGGATCAATGCCCGCGCAGCCGCGATTGCTTCAGGCGCCTTGGCTGGATCTGCGCCGCCTGCCTGTGCCATATCGGGCCGTCCGCCGCCGCCTTTGCCGCCAAGCTCCTTGGCCGCCGCCCGAACCAGGTCGACAGCGGAATACCGCTCCGTCAGATCTCCCGTGACCCCAGCCGCCACGGCCGCACGCCCATCACCGGTATCCGCGACAAGCAAGATTACACCCGATCCCAACTGCGCCTTATGCTCATCGATCAACCCGCGCAAATCCTTGCCGGAAACCCCAGAAAGCGTGCGCGCCAGGAAAGCAATTCCGCCGACATCCTCGGGGGCCGCTCCGTTTTGCGCGCCATCGCCCACAAGCGCCAGTTTGCGCCGCAGATCGGCAAGCTCCTGGGCCAGCGCGCGGCGCTCATCGAGCAATGCCTTGACGCGCTCCGGCAAATCGGTGGGCCGCGCCTTCAGGAGGGCCGACGCTTCGTTCAGCGCAGCTTCTTCGGCGGCCACGTGGTTGAGGGCCGCAGCACCGGTCAAAGCCTCAACCCGCCGAACACCGGAAGATGACGCGGCCTCCGAGACAAGCTTGAAGAGCCCGATCTCGCCGGTGCGCGCAACATGTGTGCCGCCGCAAAGCTCCAGCGAATACGTATCCCCCTTCGCGCCGATCCCGCTGCCCGCCTGTTTGCCCATACTGACAACACGGACCTCATCGCCGTATTTTTCGCCAAAGAGCGCGCGGGCGCCCAGATCCTGAGCCGCATCAGGCGTCATAATCCGCGTCTCGACCGGCGTGTCCTGCCGCACATATGCGTTCACATCCGCCTCCACCGCTGCCAATTCATCGGGCGTCATCGCCTTGGCATGCGTGAAATCAAAGCGAAGCCGGTCGTCGGCCACCATGGAGCCGCGCTGCGCCACGTGCTCGCCAAGCGACTGCCGCAACGCCTCATGAAGTAAGTGCGTCGCCGAATGGTTGGCGCGAATAGCGCCCCTTCGCGCCGGATCCACGTTCAAGACCGCATTGGCCCCCGTGGCAATCTCCCCTTCCGTCACCGTCCCGTAATGCACGAAGAGCCCTGCCTTCTTGCGCACATCCCGCACAGAAGCTGTTCCGCCCTCAACCGCGATCGCCCCGGTATCGCCAACCTGACCACCGGACTCGCCATAGAAAGGCGTCTGGTTGAACACAAAGGCCGCTTTATCCCCAGCCACTGCGCGCTCAACCTCTTTCCCGTCCTTCACGATCGCAAGGAGCCGACCCTCGGCGTCCTCGCTGTCGTAGCCCAAGAACTCCGTCGTGCCGTGCGCATCGGCAAGATCGAACCAAACCGCCTCATCCGCCGCCTCGCCAGAGCCCGCCCAGGCTGCCCTGGCCATGCGTTTCTGCTCGGTCATCGCGGTGTCGAAACCCTCGACATCTACCTGACGTCCGCTCTCACGCAGCGCATCCTGGGTCAGATCAAGCGGAAATCCGTAGGTGTCATACAACCGAAAGGCTGCAGCCCCTGGGAGGGCCGCATCGGCGGACAAGCCCGAGAGCTCCTCATCGAGAAGTTTCAAGCCCCGATCCAAGGTCGCCTTGAACCGCGTCTCCTCCGCCCGCAGCGTCTCCTCGACCAGTGCCTGCGCGCGGGTGAGTTCCGGAAAGGCCCGGCCCATCTGCGCGACCAAGGCCGGAACCAACCGATACATCACCGGATCCTGGGCGCCCAAGAGATGCGCGTGCCGCATAGCGCGGCGCATGATCCGGCGCAACACATAGCCGCGCCCTTCATTGGACGGCAGCACACCATCGGCAATGAGAAAAGAAATCGACCGCAGATGATCTGCAATCACCCGGTGATGCACATTGCCCGGACCGTCGGGCGCACCGTCCGTGACGTGCGCTGACGCTTCGATCAGGCTGCGCATCAAGTCCGTATCGTAATTGTCGTGCTTGCCCTGGAGAACGGCACCCACTCGTTCCAATCCCATACCGGTATCGATGGACGGTCGAGGCAAATCCGTGCGGGAACCGTCATCATACTGTTCAAACTGCATGAAAACGAGGTTCCAAATCTCGATAAAGCGATCCCCATCTTCATCGGGGCTGCCAGGAGGGCCACCCGCAACCGAAGGCCCGTGATCGTAAAAGATTTCCGAACACGGCCCACACGGGCCCGTCGGTCCCATCATCCAGAAATTGTCTGACGTCGCGATCCGAATGATCCGATCATCCGGCAGACCCGCAACCTTCTTCCAAAGATCCGCCGCTGCATCGTCATCGTGATAAACGGTCACTAGGAGCTTTTCCGCCGGGAACTCGAACTCTCGCGTCAGCAGCTCCCAAGCGAGAGGGATCGCCGTCTCCTTGAAGTAATCGCCGAACGAGAAATTCCCGAGCATCTCGAAAAACGTATGGTGGCGCGCGGTATACCCGACATTGTCCAGATCATTATGTTTGCCGCCCGCGCGCACACATTTCTGACTGGTGGTCGCCCTCGAATAGTCACGATGTTCCAGGCCGGTGAACAGGTTCTTGAACTGCACCATGCCCGAATTTGTGAACATGAGCGTTGGATCGTTCCGCGGCACAAGCGGCGAGCTTGGCACCGCTGCGTGTCCGTTCCGCTCAAAATAGTCGAGAAAGGTAGAGCGAATATCGTTGAGGCTCGCCATGGCATCCGTCCGGGCTCTGACCCGCCGAGCAAACCCGACGGCAAACAATTGAGTTTGCTCGTTTAGCGCCGCCAGGTCACGCTGTCCACCGCAAGGCCACGCCGCCAACCTTCACAGATCCGAAGTCATCCACCCTTCCACCTAAACGGCTGTGGAACGGCCCAATCCCCGGTGCTGCCGGATGCGTTCCCTGAACATGTCTGAGGCAGGTCTTCGGGAAAAATCCCGTCCGAATCTCCCTATCCGTCGAGGACCTCGTCCTTGTCTTGTTTCGACATGGCGAAATCGAGACCATGGGCGGCGCGGATCTTATCTTCTATCGCGAAGGCGATATCCGGATTATCCAACAGGAAGGTCTTCGCGTTCTCGCGGCCCTGACCGATGCGTTGATCTTCGAAGGAATACCAGGCCCCCGATTTGTCTACGACACCTGCCTTCACCCCAAGATCGATCAATTCGCCACGCTTCGAGATCCCTTCGCCATACATGATATCGAACTCGATCTGCTTGAATGGCGGGGCGACCTTGTTCTTGACCACCTTCACCCGCGTCGAATTGCCGACAACCTCATCCCGATCCTTCACCGAGCCGATCCGCCGAATGTCGAGCCGGACCGAAGCGTAGAATTTCAGCGCGTTCCCACCAGATGTCGTCTCGGGGCTGCCGAACATCACACCGATCTTCATCCGGATCTGGTTGATGAAGATCACCATACACTGGGACCGGGAAATGGCGGAGGTCAGCTTGCGCATTGCCTGGCTCATCAGCCGCGCCTGGGCGCCGACTTGCGCCTCGCCCATTTCGCCTTCCAACTCGTTCTTGGGTGTTAGCGCTGCCACCGAATCGACAACAACAACCGAAACCGCGCCGGAGCGCACCAGCGTCTCGGTAATCTCAAGCGCCTGCTCACCGGTATCGGGCTGCGAAATCAAAAGCTCATCGATATCCACCCCGAGCTTTCTGGCATAGACCGGATCAAGCGCATGTTCCGCATCGACAAAGGCGCAGGTGCCGCCGGTTTTCTGTTCCTCCGCAATCACATGGAGTGCAAGCGTGGTCTTGCCGGAGCTCTCGGGGCCATAGATCTCGATCACCCGCCCCCGAGGCAAACCACCGATTCCCAGGGCCACATCGAGACCAATCGATCCGGTTGAAATCGCCTCAATATCCAGCGCCGGGGTTTGGCCGAGCCGCATGATCGAGCCCTTGCCAAAGTTGCGCTCAATCTGCGCGAGAGCGGATTCCAACGCCTTCTGCTTGTCCATGCCCCGCCTCTCAGAAAGGTTCAGTATATTCGAACTCATGTTGGCCCCTTATTCCATGTTTGTCCTGGAGCGGCAATTGCCGGGATGTTCGACAATTGTTCTTGACGCGAACATGAGGACAAAATAGGAACATTTCAAGTCAAAACCGAGGCTTCAAAGGGATTTGTTGCGAAACAGAGTTAACCGGAGATGAAGACTGGGCATCTCAAGAGGCCCGATGGCGGCTGTCAGGCCATGCGCAGGTCTGGCGGCGTGGCTTCTTGGGAGAGATCCGAGACGATTTCGTCAAGCGCGAGCACACGGCTGCCCTTCTCGCCCAAGCGCCGAACAGAGACCGTGCGCGCCTCAACCTCGCGCGCGCCTACCGCGAGAATAACCGGCACTTTCGCGAGTGAGTGTTCGCGAACTTTGAAATTGATCTTTTCGTTGCGGTAGTCGCCCTCAACCCGAAGCCCGGCATTCGTCAAGGCCGCCACGACATCCTCACCATAGGCATTCGCCTCGGAGACGATGGGCGCGACTACGATCTGCCGCGGGGCGAGCCAAAGCGGAAAGCGCCCGGCAAAATGCTCGATCGCGAGGCCAATGAAGCGCTCAAACGTGCCGAAAACAGCGCGGTGGAGCATGACAGGTCGGTGTTTGGCGCCATCCTCGCCAATATAGTTGGCGTCCAGCCGCTCGGGTAAAACGTAGTCGAGCTGGAAGGTGCCGCATTGCCAGGTGCGCCCAATGGCGTCGGTCAGATGGAATTCGAGCTTCGGCCCATAAAAGGCGCCTTCGCCCTCGGCATAGGCAAAGTCGAGCCCGGCTTGGCTGAGCGCCGCCGCCAGGGCGGCCTCTGCCCGATCCCACGTCGCGTCGTCCCCGGCCCGCGCCGCGGGCCGCGTGGCGAGCTTATAGGAGATATCCGTCATCCCCATATCCCCGTAAACTCGCGAAAAAAGCGCGAGAAACCGGCTCGTTTCCGCCTCGATCTGATCCTCGCGGCAGAAGATATGCGCATCATCCTGCGTCATCTGTCGCACGCGCATCAAACCGTGGAGCGCGCCATGGGCCTCATTGCGGTGGCAGCAGCCGAACTCCGCCATCCGAATCGGCAGATCGCGATAGGACTTCGTGCCCTGCTTGAAGATCTGCACATGCGCGGGGCAGTTCATCGGCTTGAGCGCCATGAGATCGCCCTCACCGGATAAGACGGGGCCTTCATCCTCGGTGGATGGGACCTCGTCGGGCACCACGAACATGTTCTCGCGAAACTTGCCCCAATGCCCAGACTGGCGCCAGAGATCGGCATCGAGCAATTGCGGTGTCTTCACCTCCACATAGCCATCCGCATCGAGCTGGCGGCGGATATAGGCCTCGAGCGTTCGCCAGATCCGAAAGCCGTTGGGGTGCCAGAAGACCGAACCCTGCGCCTCGGGCTGCAAATGGAAGAGGTCCATCTCGCGGGCGAGCTTGCGGTGGTCGCGCTTTTCGGCCTCCTCAAGCTGAAGGAGATACGCCTTGAGGTCGTCCTTCGTGCGGAACCCCACGCCATAGATCCGCTGGAGCATCGGGCGGTTGCTGTCGCCGCGCCAATAGGCCCCCGCGATGGACATCAGCTTGAACGCATCGGCAGGCACCTGACCGGTATGCGCCAGATGCGGCCCGCGGCAGAGATCCTGCCATCCCCCGTGCCAATACATCCGCACCGGCTCGCCCTCGGGGATCATGCCGACAAGCTCGACCTTGTAGGGCTCGCCGCCCGCCTCGTAATGCGCCACCGCCCGCGCCCGCGGCCAAACCTCCGTGCGCACCGGATCACGCGCGGCAATGATGTGCCGCATCCGCGCCTCAATCGTGGCGAGATCATCGGGCGTGAAGGGCTCGGCGCGGTCGAAATCGTAATACCAGCCGTTGTCGATCACCGGGCCGATGGTCACCTTCACATCCGGCCATATCTCCTGCACCGCGCGGGCCATGATATGGGCGCAGTCGTGGCGAATGAGCTCCAGCGCCGCCTCGTCCTTCGCCGTCACCACCGCCACATCCGCATCCCCGGCGATCGGCTGCGACAGATCGCTGAGCACACCGTCGATCTTCACCGCAAGGGCGGCCTTGGCGAGGCTCTTGGAAATGCTCGCGGCAATCTCGGCGCCGGTCACACCCGCAGCATAACGCCGCTGCGCCCCATCGGGCAGCGTGATCGCGACCTCCTCAAGCGAAGGGACAGGGTCACTCATGATCACGCTCCTTGGTTCGGCGCCTACGGCACGCCCGGGTCTGAGGTTGAGCGCTCCCTCTACCGCCTCAAAACCGTCTGTCAAGCCAAGAGAGGCAACCACACCGGCGAACCCGGTGCCGCGCGGGCTCAGACCTCGAACAAGGTCTCGAACCCGCCATAGATCATCCGCTTGCCATCGAACGGCATGCCGCCCTCGAACACCTGCTGCCAGCGCGGATCGCTGTCCATCGCCGCATGGCAGGTGTCGCGCGTCTCCTTGTCGGGCCAGATGATCCAGGAGAGCACCACCACCTCATCCTCGGTCTTCTTCACCGCCATCGGAAACGACGTCACCTCGCCGTCGGGCACATCGACGCCCCAGCATTCGTGGATATGCAGCGCGCCGAACTCCTTGAAGAGCTTCGAGGCATTCTTCGCGCTGGCGATGTAAGCCTCCTTGTTGGCGACCGGAACCGGCGCCACGAACCCATCGACAAAAGGCATAACCGTTACTCCCTGCTGTCCCGAACAGTGAACCCCGCGCCAAACTCGCCACGAATTGGCCGCAAGATCAAGCGCCGCACCAACCGGGGGCAATGATGCCGCGCGACGTCTGCCACCTCGATCCCTCGGATCGCCTGCGATCCGGGCCTTGCCCGGCCCCGCCCCAGTCATGCCGGAGGCATGCGCATCAAGTGCAATGCCGAAGGCGTGCACGAAAACGGCGGGCGGGCGTGAATTGCTCAACCGTTGCTATGGGCTCTGATGTCTCGCACCAGAGCAAAACGCGCGCCAGTAGCACCCCGCCCACCCTCGGGGCCGGGCGTGGCCTTGCACTTCGGACCATGATCCAGTGCTATGTGTCTCGAGTCTACGCGGCGAATTTCAGACAGCAACTGGGGGGCGCAATTCATGACGGTCAAGATTGAAGACGGCACCACGCAGTATGACTGGTCGAACATCCTGGAAAACCTCGGCCTCACCTTGCTTGAGGGCGTTCAGGGCAACGCCCCAGGCCTCGTTGAGCGGCTGAAAAACGTGATCATGGGCGCAAACGTGGATCCTACGGTAGACCAACTCGCCGGGATCTGGCTCCGCGCCACGGCGCTAGAGGCAGTCTCCATGCTCATCAAGCGCCCCGAGATCGACGCTCGCATCAACGGCGCGGCCAAACAGGACGCCGCCATAGGCTTCGTGAAAGCCGCCCTCACCCTCAACGGCTACGACGAACTCGACCCGACGGTGCAGGCAAATCCCACAAGCCTGCCGGTCGTTGTCGAACTCACGCGTCGGGTCATCGCATTCGTGAACCAACTCGATCCAAACTGCGAGCTGAGCGACGCCCAGATCGAGAAACAATTCCTTTTAGCCTTCAACACCGCCGCCCACCGCACCATCGTCTCCGACCCAAACTTCTTCCAACGCCTCGATGCAGCGCTTTCAACGCGGTTCGGGGAAGCGGAAAGACGCGACCGCGCCTGGGCGCGGCATGAGGAATGGATCAAGAGCCTATACGACACGAAACCGATCTTCTCTCTCCCGGAAGTAGGCCAGGAAGACAGGGATATCCCGCTCCACGAGGTCTATCACCGTCTGCGCTGCTTCTGGCATGAAGAAATGCCAGACCCCGGCGCGGATCGCGCTCCCTACAGCATGGCACGGTCGGGCGAGAAGACCCGCCGCATCGCCCATATAGCCGATCTCCACCAAACCCTCCACGCTTGGCTGGGCGCGAAAGGCCGCGACCATATCCGCGTCGTCGCTGGCGGGCCGGGCAGCGGCAAATCCTCCTTCGCTGCCGCATTTGCTTCGGAAGTGGTCCAACGGGCAACGCATCGCGTGATCTACGTCCAACTTCAGACGATGCCGCTCGGCGGAGAACTGAGGGCGCGTATAGAGCGATACCTGAAAGATCGGCATCACACGACCCGTGCGGAGGGCGGTGCCGGTTTCCCTGCCGACCCGCTCGACTATCGATCCGGTGAGGAAATGCCATACTTGCTCGTCTTCGACGGTCTGGATGAATTGACCCATTCGGATGACGCCGCCCAAGAAACCTCTCGCAAATTCATCTTCTCGGTCAACAACCTGCTCACCAGCCTGAACGCAGTTGGTCCGGAAATACGCGCCCTCATCTTGGGCCGGTCAACCGCCTGCCAAGAGGCCATGAAAGAGGCCGATCTTGATCTGAAGTCACTTATTCACGTAGCGCCGCTCACGCCAATCCGAGAGCACAGACTGAAAGATCCTGAAGGGCTCGCGAAAGCCGACCAGCGGGAAGCATTCTGGCGCCGCTCGGCCGTCGCGCGCGGGATGGCACCTGATCCCGTCCCAGAAGCGATCACGGCAAAGGCGTTGAACGAACTCAATGCGGAACCGCTTCTCCTGCACCTGCTCATTCTCTCCGGCTATACAAGCGAAGACAAATGGCGCGAGGCGGCGGAGAACCGCAACCTGATATACCAGTCGATCTTTCAGCGCATCCATGAGCGAGACAAGAATAAGGAACACTCAGCATCGCAGAATTTGCAGGAGGCCGAGTATTTCACGTTGCAGGAATGCCTCGGCCTGGCCTCGTGGCGCGGCAATGGCCGGACCGGGTCGGAGACGGAATTTCAGGAACTGAAGAGTCTCCACGCGCGCCATTTGGGCGAGGAAAAGCTGTCTCTCCCCGCATCCGACCTGGGCAAGGTTGCTGTCCAAACCTTCGCCCGCCAGGACATCAGTGGCGGCGAAGGCTATGAATTCATCCACAAGAGCTTCGGCGAATATCTCGCGGCGCGCGGTCTGCTTATGGCAGGGCTGCGTTGCGCGCGCCTGCTGCGATTGGAGGAAGAACCCCGCACCGTGGCAGAAGTTGCGCTTCGATGGGTCCGCCTCATCGACCAAGCAGAACTCACCGTGGAAGTTCTCAGGTTTCTGGTCGATCAAGCGCGGATATTGGATTCCGATACCGTTGAGAGCAGCATCGCGGCGCTAACGGAGGTCTTCAATGCGGCGCTGAAGGATGGCTTGCCCGTGAACAAGGTTTGGCCCGAGGCAAACTACCGCGAGCTCGAAACGCGGCAGCGTTGCGCAGAATCCGCTCTTCTTGCTGTGCTCAACGCGCTCAACCGCAGGCGCCGCGAACTATCCCCGCCCCTAGAGCTGGGCGAGGATTTCCGGACCATCACTATACCGGTCAATTGGTCAGACAATACACATGAGCCGCGTCATCTCCTAAATCGCCTGCTGGCTACGACATGGTACCCGGTCAGCCGGGCGCTCGGTTGCTTGAACCTTAGCAGGGCTTACCTGAGCGGGGCTGACATGCACGAGGCGGGCCTGAGCGGGGCGGACCTAAGCGGGGCCTACCTGATCGGGGCCCACCTGAGCGAGGCCGACCTTAGCGAGGCGGACCTGAGCGCGGCTGACCTGAAGGGGGCAGACCTGAGCGAGGCGGACCTGAGCGCGGCTGACCTGAAGGGGGCAGACCTGAGCGAGGCGGACCTGAGCAGTGCGGACTTGAGCGGGGCAAACCTAAGCGACGCGGACCTCCGCGGAGCGCAAAATCTCACTCAAGAGCAAATCAACCCAGCGCACGGGAACAGCCGCACGTTTCTCCCCGATCACCTCACACTCCCTGATCATTGGAAGAAGTATGGACGAAAGGTTCGTTAGACAAAAAATGACACTACCGATTCCATACCGAAATACTACCGATTCCATACTCGAAAAACAGGCCCCATCCGGCCTGAAACCTGTCCGGAATCCGCCCGATTTGCGGTTACAAAGCCCGCAGCAGGTAACTATCCATGATCCATCCATGCCGCGCGCGGGCTTCCGCGCGGAGCGCGACAATCCGAGGTCCCGCCTCTGCCAAAGGCCCGTCGAGAAGCACCTGATCTGGCATGCCTAGAAACCCACCCCACCATATGTAGAGGTTTTTGGGGTCGAGCGTCTGGAAGCTGCACTCGCCGTCGAGCATCACAGCCACTGTCTCCGCGCCATTGGGCCAGCCATGGTCGCGCAGGCGGCGCCCAGTCGTAACCGTCACCGCGCCGTTGATCGTGTTGAACGGGATCGCATGCGCCGCCGTAAGGGCCTGCAGCGCGGTGATCCCGGGCACAACGCGAATATTTTGCTGCGGTTTCAATCGCTTAGCGATCCGCAAAGTTGAATCGTAAAGCCCCGGATCGCCCCAAACGAGGAGGGCTACAGGGCCTTCCGGTTGCGCTTTTTCGATCGTTTTTGCCCAAATCTTCGCAATTTCATCGTGCCAGGCCCGAACGCGCGCCGCATAGGGCAAGCTCTCGTCCCGCACCGGCATATCAAATTCCAAAACAGGCGCCGAACTCGCACTTCTTGCCAGAATTTCATAACGCAGTTCGGCCAAATCGGCTTTATCCGGTCCCTTGCGCGGCACAAGAACGAGCGCCGCGTCCCGCAGCGCCGCCTCCGCTTCACGCGTTACATGGTCGGGATTGCCCGTCCCGATCCCGATCAGCCAGAGGTCAGTCAACTTCTTCAAAAAACTCACTATTTTCGGCAAGCGGGCCGTAGAAAATCAGAGCCGGTTTGGGCCCAATCTCCCGGGAGAGCTTTGCGGCAAGCGCGGAAACTGTGGTTCGATGATACTCGGCATCCGGCGTCCCGACGGCTTCCGCGAGAAGGGCCGGAGTGTCGGGCGGCAGACCTTGCGCGAAAAGTGCCTCGAAGAGCGCAGGGAAGGTGCGCTTTCCCATGAAAACCACCGTGCAGGCCATGGGATCGGCCAGCGCGGGAAGATCGAGGTCTTGCGGAAGTTGGCCTTGCGCGTCATGGCCCGTGACGAACTGGACGCGCCGAGAGGTGAGCCTGCGTGTCAACGGAATGCCGACGGCCGCGGCAGCGGCAAGGGGAGAGGCGACGCCGGGGATGATCTCAAATGGGATCTCCGCCTCGCGTAGCGCAATGAGCTCTTCCTCCAGCCGACCGAACAGCCCGCCATCCCCGGATTTCAGACGCACAATGCGGCCACCGCCCTTGGCGTAGTCGACGAGAAGGCGGCTCACATGGTGTTGCCGCGGCGAGGGCCGCCCCGCGCGTTTCCCAACGCCCACTAAGTCGGCATCTGGACGGGCGTGGGACAAGATGGGCCCGGATGCCAGATCGTCGTAGAGGAGCGCATCGGCACGCTTCAACCGGTCCACGGCCTTGAGCGTCAAGAGTTCGGGATCGCCGGGACCCGCACCCACGAAGCTGACAAAGCCCGTCACGCCTCATCTCCCGCGATGAGGTGAAAGAACGTGCCGGTGACATGGCCACGCCGGGAGCCTGTTTCCGGAACGGGGTTGCCGTCGGCATCGGCAACGCGCGCAAGCGGCGCATCCGGTTGGTCAATGATCGTCGAGTAGTGAAACTCATGACCCCTGAGGGCGTCCCCGGTCTGATATCCCGGAAGCGGCGCGTTGAGGACGGCACGGCGATAGCCTAAATGGAATTTGCGCTTCTCGTAGGACGTCACCAGGCCCAAGAGCCCGGCCATTTTATGCCGAGTGCTTTCTTTGTCGATGAGCGCTGCGCCGAGCGCCATATACCCACCGCATTCGCCATGGATGGGTTTCGTCTCCGCGTGCGCCTTTAGACCCTCCTGGAAGCGCATCGCTGCGGCCAGTCGCCCCGCATGCAGCTCAGGATACCCTCCAGGCAGCCAGACGAGATCGGCGCTCTCGTCTGGCGGCTCGTCAGCCAAGGGCGAAAACGGTATGATCTCGGCCCCTGCTGCGCGCCAGCCTTCCAGAATGTGGGGATAGGTGAACGAAAAGGCGGCGTCTTGCGCCAGCGCGATGCGTTGTGCGGGAGGCTCTGGGAGGGTTTGCGCCTGGCCAGGCGCGTTGCCACGCGCAGCTGCACGGATTGCAGCGAGATCAACATGCTCACGCAAGAACGCAGCATAACCCGAAATTGCCTCTTCGAGGTCCGGATGCTCCACTGCTTGCACAAGGCCCAGATGCCGCTCCGGCAGGGTCAGGTCGCCGCGACGGGGCAGCGCACCGAGGACCGGCAAACCCGCACTCTCCATACCGAGTTGCGTCAGGCGCGCGTGGCGTGGGCTCGCGACCCGGTTCAAGATCACGCCCGCGAGAGGCAGATCAGGGTCATAGAGCTTGAAGCCGAGGGCCGCCGCGGCAGCGGATTGCGCTTGTCCGCTCACATCCAGCACTAGAACAACTGGCCAGCCAAGCGCTTTCGCCGTCTCTGCGCTCGATCCGAAACCGGTTTGACCACAGGTTGCGACGCCGTCAAACAGGCCCATCGAGCCTTCCGCCACGCAGATATCGGCGCCTTGCGCTTGAGAGGCGATGGCCGAGAACAACCCATTAGGCATTGCCCAGGTGTCGAGATTGAACGAGGCGCGCCCGGAAGCCGCTCGGTGAAAGGCGGGGTCGATGTAATCCGGTCCGGATTTGAAGGGTTGGACGCGGAGCCCGTCTTCCGCCAGCGCACGCAGGAGACCGAGCATGACGGTTGTCTTTCCCGTGCCCGACGCTGGGGCTGAGACCAGAAGACCGGGCGGAAACCGTGCGTTACTCATCGCGATCCGACCATTCCGCCCAGGGGCTCTCCGCCGATTGCGGGCGATACCGCCTGTCATAATCCGGCGCGTAGAGCCGGCTCTCGATGAAATCCTTAGGGGCAAGCGCGGGACCGACGAGAATGAGCGCGGTGCGTTCGATCCCTTCGGGCATCTCCGCCTCGATTGAGGCAAGCGTTGCGCGAAAAATCCGCTCATCGGGCCAACTCGCCCGCCAAATGACGGCAACGGGGCAGTCCGGGCCGTATTGTGGTATGAGGTGAGTGGTGACCTGGGCGAGATTTTGGATCGAGAGATGGATCGCGAGCGTGGCACCCGTGGCACCGAAGGCCGCGAGCGTCTCGCCATCCGGCATTGACGAGGCCCGGCCCGGTGTGCGGGTCAGCACCACCGATTGGGCAATGCCGGGAAGCGTTAATTCGGCCCCAAGTGTTGCGGCAGCGGCGGCGAAGGAAGGAACGCCGGGCGTCACGGTGTAGGGAATCCCAAGCTTACCCAGGCGCCGGATCTGCTCTCCCATCGCAGACCAGACTGAGAGATCACCGGAATGGAGCCGCGCAACATCGAGACCTTCGGAATGGGCCGCAGACATCTCGGCCATGATCGCATCGAGATCCATCGGTGCGGTGTTGATCACGCGTGCTCTAGGTGGGCAATGCTCCAGCACCGCTTCTGGCACCAGCGAGCCCGCATAGAGGCAGACCGGAGAAGCGGCGATCAGATCCCTGCCCCGCAGCGTCAGCAGATCTGGCGCGCCGGGCCCCGCCCCAATGAAATGCACGGTCATGGTATGCTCCCTTTGACCGCGGCCCGAGTGGCCAACGCACAAGTTGCCATGCCATCGGCGGAGACGGCCCTTGGCGCAAGGAGCCGAGCCCCTGGCCCCGCAGCAGCCAGGGCGGACGCCTCCGCGACGCTGCCTGTGCCGCGTGCGGCGAGAGCAGCGGTTGACTGGGTTGTCGTGACCTGATCTTCGAGGGCATGTGCCCCCACAGCATGGATGCGCAAGCCGAGCGCGCGTGCGAAACTCCCAAACGGCTCTCCCGAGGCCTTCTCCTCCACAGTTGCGAGACAGTCCACAGTGCCTTCTCCGGCGTCCTCTCCAGCGGCGCGCGAGAGCGCATCCGCGAGGCTCTGGGGCGATGCCCCTGAGCGAAATCCGAACCCCGCTACGATCACAGCGTCACTTGCCATTGAACCACCGGATAGGCCTTTTTCCATCCGCGTTTTTCCCCAAGCGGGGCTGCTTCCGCCAATTCGAAGCGCAGGAGCGTGCCGCCAAGACGCTCCGACCAACGCGCCAGCAGCGCTTCGGACTCAAGAGTGACGGCATGGGCTACGAGACGAGTCTTGGGGCTCAGCCGTTCGGAAAGGTCTCTCAAAAGCGCGTCCGACAAGCCGCCACCGACGAACACCGCATCCGGGGCCGAGAGACCATCCAGCGCCTCGGGCGCCCTGCCCTCCACCAACTCCAAACGGTCGACGCCGAGCCGGTCGGCATTCGCGCGGATGCGCGCGGCGCGGTCTGCCCGAGCTTCGATGCTGATCGCTTCGGTCGTTTCATGCGCGAGAAGCCATTCGATCGCGATGGATCCTGAACCGCCGCCGATATCCCAGAGCTTTTCGCCCGGAAGCGGCGTAAGCGCGGAGAGGGCCAGCGCGCGCATGGGCCGCTTGGTCATCTGGCCGTCCGAGGCAAAGAACGCATCATCGATCCCGCTCGATTTCGGGATTGTTGCGCCATCGCCGGACACCTCAAGTGCGACGGCCAAGGGATGCGCGAATGCCCCGTCCGGCAAGGCGTCTGCGCGTGCCCTCGTGACGCGTTCGCCGGGACCGGCGAGTCCTTCCAGGACTACAAGCTCACTGGACCCGAAGCCTTCCTGGACGAGATACTCGGCGAGGGTTTCGACCACAGTGCCATCGCGCAGGAGCAGGATCGCGCGCAGTCCAGGCCGAAGATGGGGCCGCAGGCGGGCAAGGGGCGCCGCATGGAGCCCCAGGCAGAGCGTGCGCTCAAGCGGCCAACCGAGCTTGGCGGCGGCCAGGGAAAATGTCGAAGGGCCAGGGAGCGCCCGCCAAGCGCCGGGATCAAGCTCCCGGGCGATGACGGCCCCCGCGCCGAACCAGAACGGGTCCCCTGAGGCGAGGACAACAACCTTCCGTCCGCGAAGGCTGCGCAGGATCGGAAATCCGATCGCAAAGGGGATAGGCCATTCGATGACTTCTCCTCCGCAGGCGCCGAGAAGCCCAAGATGACGCGGCGGCCCCATGACGACTTCGGCCTCTTCAAGCGCGCGGCGACTTGCAGGCGGCAGGCCGTCCGGGCCATCCTCACCCAGCCCCACGATTGTGAGCCACGGAGCGTCAGACATGGCACCCAAGCTGCTGATCCTTGCCGGCACGACGGAAGCGACCGCGCTTGCCCGGGCCGTCGCCGAACGCGACATGGCGGGTTGTGTGTCCTTCGCGGGCCGTGTCGAGCGCCCCCTGCGCCAGCCCCTGCCGCAGCGCATGGGCGGTTTCGGCGGAGCGGGAGGGCTTGCGGACTATCTGAAGGCCGAGGCGATCACCCATGTGATCGACGCCACGCATCCCTTTGCGGCGCAGATGAGCCGCAATGCTGTCGTGGCCTGCGATGCCGCTGGTGTGCCCTTGATCGCACTGACGCGCCTCGCATGGATGCCGGAGCCGGGCGACCGATGGACGCGGGTCCCGGACATTGCGGGGGCGGTCGCCGCGCTCGATCGGCCCCGAATGTGCGTGATGTTGGCGGTGGGGCGGATGCACCTCAGTGATTTCGCCTCGAACCCGCAGCACTTCTATCTTCTGCGCCTTGTCGATCCGCCAAAGGGCGAACTGCCCTTCCCCGACACGCAAGTCATCGTCGATCGCGGGCCGTTCGATACGGAGGCTGATCGCACCTTGATGGAGGAGAACGGCATCGAAATCATCGTCTCGAAGAACTCCGGTGGCACCGGTGCCTATGCGAAAATCGCGGCGGCGCGGGCGCTCGCGTTGCCGGTCGTGATGATCGACCGTCCTGATCTGCCCGCACGGCGCGAGGCGCACGATATAGACAGCGTTTTCGAGTGGATCGCTCACTGCGGCACCGCCCTTGGCGTGTAGACGAAGGGTATACCCTTGCGTGGGATCATGCGCGTGGCGGAAGATCCGATCAGCACGAGCGTTCGCATGTCTGCCATGTCGGCTTTGGCCTCGGCAAGGCGAACAACGCGCAGGCTCTCCTCTGGCGTCGAGACAGCTCGCGCGAAAACCAACAGGCGGTCCGGCTCACAGATCCCGCGAAAAGTGTCGAGCGCTTGGACGAGACCATCGGGGCGCGATTTCGAGCGCGGATTGTAGAGGGCGATGGCGAAGTCAGCTTCTACAGCAAGGCGCAGGCGGTTTTCGATCAGGTCCCACGGCTTGAGATTGTCGCTGAGGTTGATCGCGCAAAAATCGTGTCCGAGCGGTGCTCCGGCCCGTGCAGCGGCTGCCAGCATCGCGGTGACGCCCGGAAGGACGCGGATGTCCAAGGCGCGCCGACTCTGCGGTCCGGCCTCAATGGCCTCAAACACAGCCGCCGCCATCGCAAAAACACCCGGATCACCTGAACTCACCACCACGACGCGGTGCCCTCGTTCGGCCATTTCCAGAGCATGCTGCGCGCGGGCGATTTCCTCACGATTGTCGGTTTCGTGTCGGGTCAGGCCATCGCGCTCCGGCACCCGACGGACATAAGGGATATAGCCCACCACATCCGTAGCCTCGGCGAGAGTTGAGGTCACCTCCGGCGTCACGAGGCCTTCGTCACCCGGCCCGAGGCCTGCAATGGCGAGCCAACCGGTCATGGCCTCCGCCCTTGGCCATGAACCAGCACGATGGAAAAGTAAGGCGACGCGCGGTCGCCGGCTTCGGTGAGGGGAACGACGTTCTCCTCCTCCATACTCGCGCATTCCACAAGCCAAGCGCGATCAAGCTTGCCCGCCGCGTCGAGGGCCGCGCGCACTTTGGGCAGGTTGCGACCGACCTTCATCATCACAAGGGCATCCGCCTCGCGCATATGCCGCGTTAATTCTGCCTCGGACATGGTGCCGAGCAGCACCGTCAACACGTCATCGCTCCAGGTCACCGGGATTCCGGTCGCGGTCCAAGCCGCCGACATCCCCGTGATGGCTGGCACCACGCTCACGGGAACATGGTCCTTGAGACGGGTATAGAGGTGCATAAAGGAGCCGTAGAAGAAGGGATCGCCCTCGCAAAGCACCACGAGATCCTCGCCCGCCTGTACAAGCTGGCACAGCTCACCTGAAATCTCGGCATAGAACGCAGAGAGACACGCGGCATAGGCCGGATCGTCGAACGGGATTTCCGTCGTGATCGGATACTCCATCGGAATTTCCCGGACGTCGGCGAGCAGCATCCCTTCAACGATAGTACGTGCCCGTCCAGGGCGGCCACACTTGCGGAAATACGCCACATTGCGCGCGCCGCGCACCAAGCGGTCGGCGCGGACGCTCATGAGCTCGGGATCTCCAGGACCGAGGCCCACGCCCCAGACGGTGCCGTGGGTGCCGCTCGCTTTCATTCGGCCCGGCTCGCGATGGCATTGACCGCCGCCACGGTGATCGCGCTTCCACCCAAACGGCCCTCTACGATCAGGCACGGCGCGGGCTGTGCGCCCCAAAGTGCTGCTTTCGATTCGGCTGCGCCGACAAAGCCCACGGGACAGCCGATAATGGCCGCAGGGCGCGGACAAGCTGGATCTTCGAGCATCTCCAGAAGGTGAAACAAGGCGGTGGGCGCATTGCCAATGGCAACGAGGCTGCCTTCCAGGTGCGGGCGCCAAAATTCCAGAGCGGCGGCTGAGCGCGTCGTCCCGCGTTCGGCCGCGAGTTCCGGCACCTTAGGGTCATGCAGCGTGCAGATCACACTGTTCTCCGCCGGGAGCCGCTTGCGCGTTATGCCCTCGCTCACCATCCGGGCGTCGCAGAGGATCGGCGCCCCCGCTTCGAGCGCGGCGCGGGCCGCTGCGACCATACCCGGTGAGAAGCGGATATGCGCCTCAAGTCCGACCATGCCGGCGGCGTGGATCATGCGGACACCGACCTGCTCTTCGTCCGGCGCGAAGCGCGTCAAATTGGCCTCCGCGCGGATCGTGGCAAAGCTTTCGGCGTAGATTGCCGCGCCATCTGTCTCGTAGCTGTAAGGCACCGCCTATCCGCTGATGATGTGACTTGCCTGCTGCGGGGCGATGCCGCAGCGGATCGGGTCATCCCACGGCGCGCCGCCCCTGACAAGATCGAACACACCATCGCGACCGACAAGGGTGAGATCGGCGGAGCGCGGTCGGGCGCAACCCTTGGCGCATCCGGACACATGGAGCACTGTGCCGTTTGGCAATCGGGGCGCAAGAGACCTTGCGAGCGCACGCGTCTCTACACCGGCCTGCGGACATCCCGGCGCGCCAGTGCAAGCATCAACCTGTAGGAGCGGATCAGTGGGATTGGTGAGGAGGCTTTCCCCCGCGCCCAACTCTTCCGGATCATGAATTCCGGGCAGGAAGACCATACGCCAAGGGGTCAGCCTCAAGATGCTCACCCCGCTCTCGACCAGCCGGAAAAGATCGGTAGCAGCGAGCTGCCCAAAAGCCGCAGCGACAAGTAGACCGCCAGGTCGGACGCCGGGCTGCGGCGCCGGAATGGCGGGGTGCGGCCGCGCAATTCCATTCAGATATGGCGGGAGTGCTGCGCCGGATACGATGTGTCGCGCCATCCGGCCACGTCCATCTTGCCCAACACCGCCGGAGGCGATGAACCACTTTGCGAGGCGTAGCGCGAGACGTGCCGCCTCCGCCGGGCCTGTGGCGGTCTGGCCCTCCTCGCAGCCATCGGCACGGACCATCAGACCGTCGTTGCATGCCTCAATCCGGATGTCACCGCTCACCTTGGCAAATAATCGTCGCTGCGCTCCGGCATCAATGACGAAGCCAAACTTTGAGGGAAGCGACGCGAAATCCGGGCTCCGCAAACCATCTACAAGCGCCCGGAAGACCTGCGTCTGAGGATCGCTTGCGGCACCGCTGCGAAACGGATCGGCCACGACGTTGCGCCGCCCTTCGACGCTCGCATCGGCATCGAGCAACCGAAGCCGAGCCAGTCCATCGAGAACCGGGCCATGCCCTTCATCGCTGACACCCCGGATCTGGAGGTTGGCGCGGTTCGTGAGTTCGATCAAACCATTGCCATAGCGTTGCGCCAGGTCAGCAAGGCCACGCGCTTGCGCGCCTGAGATCTCGCCCAAGGGTGGCCGAACCCGCACCACAAGCCCGTCGCCTGATGCCATCGGGCGATGCGCGCCGGGACACCAGCCACGGATTTCTGGCCTCGTCATTGGTCCAGTTCCATTTCGGCGAGGATCGAATTCCGGCGAGACTGCCAGAGGCCCGCCGCGTGCAATTCCGAAAAGCGCTGGCGCATCGCAGACAGCGCGCCGGGGTTGGCGCTTGCAAGGAAGTCTGTCACGTCCTCATCCCCAAGCGTCGCATCCCAGAAGCTATCGAACTGATGCGGTCCGACAACGCCAGCGAGATGCGCGAAGGCGGCCATATTTTCGAGCGTCGAGGCGATCTCGGCCGCTCCGCGAAACCCGTGGCGCCGCATCCCAGCAATCCAGTCGGGGTTGGCAGCGCGCGCCTGGACAACACGGGCGATCTCTTCTGTGAGCCCGCGAGCGCGAGGACGCGATGGATCGGTATTGTCGAAATGGTAGAGCCGCGCTGCGCCACCCGCGACCTTTTGGGCGGCCGCAAATCCGGCCTCGTGGCTCGCATAGTCTTCGGCGAGCAAAACATCCGTCTCGGGCAGGTCCTGCAGGTGAACAAACGCATCGGCCCCTGCGACGCGGGCCCGCAAGCCCTCCGGGTCTTCGGATTGGCGATCGCCATCGAGCGCCCAGGACGAGGCTGCGAGCCACGCCTCTCCGGCCGCAACGCGACCCGCTTCGGAATAGTCCCCGAGGCTCGGCCCCATGCCCAAGCCAAAGCTCCCGGGCGCGGGGCCGTAGACACGCGCGTCGTCGCGTCCGACATAGGGGTTGTGGTCGGTGGCTTCGTCGCGGGCCGCGAGCGTGCGAACGGCTTGCTGGAACAAGGCCGACAACGTCGGGAAGACATCGCGAAAAAGGCCGGAGACCCGTAGCGTCACTTCGATGCGCGGACGGTCGAGTTCGGCGAGAGGCGCCACCTCGATGCCCGAGACCCGCTCGGAGCCCTCATCCCAGATCGGCCGAACTCCAAGCAGCGCGAGCGCCATGGCAAATTCCTCTCCCGCCGTGCGCATCGTCGCCGAGCCCCAGAGATCCACTATCAGGCCTCTTGGCCAATCGCCCTCGTCCTGGAGGTGGCGACGGATCAACTCGTCGGCGAGGGCAACGCCCTGGCGGAATGCTGCGCGCGTTGGCACAGCGCGCGGATCGGTGGTGTAGAGGTTTCGGCCCGTGGGCAAGACATCCGTGCGACCCCGGTACGGCGAACCAGACGGTCCCGGCTCGATCCGCTTCCCCGAGAGCGCGTCGAGAAGCGCTTGACGCTCGGAGTGGGCGGACGGCACGGTTTCGAAAGGTGTCCTCGCCTGCGGCGGTTGGCCCCAGATGTGCAGGCCGTCCCCAAACTGGCTTTCCTTAACCTCACACACGAAGCGATCGATGCGCGTGATCGCTTCCGTCGTGCAGGATGTTGCCTGAATATCCAGATCACGCTCAACCCCCAAGGCCTGGGCCTCGTCGCGGATATCAGCCATGAGCCTGTCGCGGCGTCTCGGGTCGAGCCCATCGGCATTCGAGAACTCGTCGAGCAATGCCTCCAGGCGTGCAAGGCGCTGAGGTGTGCCAGAAGCTTTGAGCGGCGGGGGAATATGGCCAATCGTCATCGCCCCGATCCGGCGCTTCGCCTGGGCGGCCTCGCCGGGATCGTTGACAATGAACGGGTAGATGACCGGGAGATGACCGATCAGCGCTTCCGGCCAGCATGACGCGGATAAGGCGACGGACTTGCCCGGAAGCCACTCAAGGGTGCCATGCGCGCCGATGTGGATCAGACCCTGGGCGTCATCTCGCAACCAAAGGTAAAACGCGACATAGGCATGGCGGGGCACGCGCGAGAGGTCGTGATACTCCGCATCACGCTCTGCAGGCGCGCCGCGTTCGGGCTGGAGCGCCACGATCATGTTCCCCCGCCGGATCGCTGCAAACGCAAATCCCGTCGCGGTTGCATCCGCGTCTTCCTCGGGCGCGCCCCAAGTCTCGGCCAAATCCTCGCGAAGCGCCGTCGGCAGCCTTTCCAGAGCGTTGCGATAGGCCTCCATTGGCCAGTGCACCCGCTCGGTTTCCAGCGCATTGGTCAGGGGGAACCGGGGGCCGACCGAATGCCCCGCTTCACTCAGATCATCCAGAATGGCGTCGGCTGAGGCAATCGCGTCGAGCCCCACAGCATGGGCCATGTTCCAGTCCCGGCCCGGATAGGTCGAGAGCACGAGCGCAAGGCGACGCTTGGAGGGTGGTGTGGTCGCGAGGCGATGCCAGGCGTCAACCCGGTCAGCGATCGCATCGATCCGGTCTGCTTCGGGCGCGTGGGCATAGCGGGCGAACTGCAGATGTGGATCAGGCGCGCTCGGCTGCTTGAAGGATGCAACGCCTGCGAAGAGCCGACCATCCACTTCCGGCAACACAACATGCATTGCCAGATCGGCTGGCGACAAGCCGCGCTCGGCTTCGGCCCACGCATCTTGCGTCGAAGTGGCCAGCGCCACTTGAAAAACCGGAACTCCAGCCGCGTCGAGCGGCGAGGCGCCCGCATCCCCGCGCCCGGAAAACGCAGTGGCATTCACAATCGCCACCGGAGCGAGGTCCTGCACCTGCGCAGCAAGCCAGTCTCGCGCGACCGGGGCCTTGAGCGAGGGCGCGAACAAACCAATTGGGGCAAACCCGCGCGCCCGTAGGGCTGCGAACAAGGCCTCGATGGGAGCGGTGTCCGCCGCAACGACATAGGACCGGTAGAAGACAACCGCCACACGCCGCGATTGCTGCATATACTCAGTCGGGATTGGGGCAAGCACACCTGCCTCTGGCGTCCAGGCTCCGACCTCGGGCAAGCTCTTGGCACCCGAGACTGGCCCCGCATAGAGCCCAGCCGCCAAAGCCATCTGCGCGAGTGCTGCATGGGCCGCCACGGCACCACCGGTGCCGCAGAGATGCGCCAGCCGCCGCAATGTAGATACGGGTACTGTCGAGACGGCATCAAGCCGCGCGTCGGCCCGTCCATCCGCAGGCAAGACAGCCAGGGCGATCCCCCGCTCCCGCGCGAGCGCCTGGATCTGCTGCAATCCGTAAGGCCAGTAGGGCATTCCTCCGATGAGACGGATCAAGATGCCCCTTGCGCCCTGAAGGGTTTGCTCAACATAGGTATCGACCGACAAAGGATGCTTGAGTGCCACGATGTTGGCGAGCCTCAGTGACGGAAGCCCGCCATCCGGGCCACAGCCGCGATACCAGCCCGCCGCGAACGCGCCCAGGTCGCTATCGGAAAAGGACAGCACAACGAGGTCTGCCGGCGACTGCCCAAGGTCGCAGGGTGTCTCGGTCTCTTCCAGCCCATGGCTTTCGCGGAAGATAACGTGCATCGGCCCCTCTTGCGGTTAACCCGGCGCCTCTACTCTGCGGCTTGCACCTCGGGCACCAGAATACTGCGAATCGCTGCGGCGTCGATATCGTCGTGCTCGGCGATGACAACAAGCCGTCCGCGCCGTTGCTCCTCCGGTTTCCAAGGGCGGTCGTATTGATGCCGCACCCGCGCGCCGACTGCCTGGACGAGAAGCCGCATCGGCTTGCCGGAAACAGCGGCATAGCCTTTCGCACGCAGAATGTTGTGCCGGTTCGCGAGGGCTTCAATGCGCGCGACCAGGTCAGCGGGATCGGAGACTTCGGGCAAGTCGATGACCACGCTCTCGAAATCCTCATGGTCATGATCATGAGCAGAGTCGTGGTGGCTTGGCCTAGCTTCAAGGTCAGCCTCGGCCGCCGCTTCCAGGCCTAGTATGACACGCGGATCGACCGCACCTTCGGCCACCTCGATAACGGGAAGAGGACGCGGCGCCTCCGCCTCGATGAAAGCTTTGGCCTGCGCGACGCCTTCTGGCCCGGCGAGATCAGGTTTGGTGAGAAGGATGATATCGGCGCAGGAGATCTGATCCTCAAAAACCTCTGAGAGCGGCGTCTCGTGATCCAGGCTGTCATCCGCTTGTCTCTGGGCATCCACCGCCGCGACATTCGGAGCGAAGCGTCCGGCGGCCACCGCCTCTGCATCGGCGAGCGCAATCACACCGTCGACGGTGATCTTGGACCGGATATCGGGCCAGTCGAACGCCTTGAGCAACGGTTTAGGAAGCGCGAGGCCCGAGGTTTCGATGAGGATATGATCGGGACGCGGGTTGAGGGCCATCAGCACCTCGATGGTTGGGATGAAATCGTCCGCCACAGTGCAGCAGATGCATCCATTGGCCAGTTCCACGATATTCTCCGCTGGGCAATCCGGGATAGCGCAGCCCTTCAGGATTTCACCATCAACGCCCACGTCTCCGAATTCGTTGACGACGACGGCAAGGCGTTTGCCGCCGGGGTTCTGCATCAAATGAGAGATCAGCGTCGTTTTGCCCGAGCCCAGAAAGCCGGTGATCACTGTGACGGGAAGTTTCTCCAGGCTGGCCATGTCAGGTCTCTCCGAATTGGGGAATAGCGGGGGAAATCGGTGGGATTCGCGCGATACAATTCTTGCGGAAGTGTTCCGGGCGTGCGCGCCAGGGCACGAGACCGTCTTTCGTGCTTGCATAGGCCGCAGCACCGTCGCGAAGTATTTGGATATCGCCGTCGGCATCGAGGCGACCATAGACATAGGTCCAGCGCCCCGGGCCGCGCAAAGCAATTGTGCATCCCTGCGAGCAGTTTGAGAGGCATTCGACAGGTGTCACGGTGATGCCTTCCATGCCCAGATCGGATAGGCGGCGAAACAGGGTTGCGCCCGGACGTTCGGCCTCCTCGGACGCCTCAGTCCCAAACCTGCATCGGGTGCAGACCAGCAGTTCCACCTGTTTCGAAGTCTGCATTCGCCGAACTCCACCAAGCTGTGAGCCAGGGCAAGTGTCGGAGATCCAGCTCCGGCGAGCTGTTCATCCGGCACCGGATCACCCCGCCCGGTCTCCTTCATTCTGCTGGCAGGTCTCCCGGCTTGCGGATCTCAGGGCGTATCCCTGGCGGGTTCCCAGCCTTCCCATGCCGCCGATGCGGCCAGTGGCTGTTGGGGACCCTCTCCGGTCACGGTCGCGGGGGCGGCTGCACTTCGGCGCGACCAAATGGACAGGCACCTTGCGCATTCCCTTTTCACCTGCCGAAGCAGGCACCAACGAAGACCAGATGCCCAAGACGACCCGAGCCTGTCAAGCTATGAAGGAACCAAAATCGAACACGTTAACGCTCGTAGGAGTATCGAGAAAGCTTGGGGCTTTGAGCCGGATGGGACCAGGCGGGTGTGGGGTATTCGATTGCTTCGTCGGCGCGCAGGCTTAGGAGTGGCTCACGGCAAAACAGTGCGACCGCGCTGCGCAAAGGTTCCGCCTCAGACTTTGGCGAGACCCGCGCGCAACTCCTGCTCGGTTGCCTGCAGAGCATCATAGGCCGAGCACCGTATGGCATGGATCTCTCCAATCCTGCCTGTCGCGGGTTCGAACCGGGCGCTCACATGCGACATTGTGCGCATGCAGTCGCGCAAATTGGGCTGTCCGCCACAGGCCACCGCCCCGAGCATCGCTGCGCCGAGCAAGACCGGTTCAGGCGACTGGGTCGCGATAACCGGGAGACCGCCCGCATCCGCGATCAATTGTTTGACCGTATCGCTCTCACCGGCCCCGCCACTGATCACCACCGCGCTGGGCATGACACCGTGCTCGCGCTGCACATCGACGATCTTTCGAAGCCCGTATCCGACGCCGAGGATCCCGGCGACGTAAGTCGCGACCAGATCATCGATCCCGCGATCTAAAGTCAGGCCAGTGATCACCGCCGTGGCATTTGGGTCAGCATAGGGTGCGCGGTTCCCGAGAAAATCCGGCACGATCATTCGGTTGCCTGCGAGATCCACCGCATCACTCGGGCTGGCGCAGCGCCGCTCAACTTCCGCCAGGAGATACGCCTGAACGCTCTTCCCCTGCGACTTGGCCGCGGCTGACGCATCGTCGAGTGCCGGGTGGGTCGCGATGAGATGTGCAATTGCTTCACCGGCGGCCGATTGTCCCCCTTCGCTCAACCAAAGGCCAGGCACCATGGCAGAGTAGTAGGGCCCCCAAACCCCTGGCACAAAATGCGCCGCGCTGGACGACGCCATTGTGCAAGCCGATGTGCCGAACACGTAGGCCATGGTCGCTTCCGGTCCGGACGCATCCTGCGCCCCAACGGTGCCGACCCCGCCAGCATGGGCATCGATCAAGGCCGCCCCGACCGGCGTGCCCGGGTTGAGCCCCATCTCGCGCGCGGCGGTCTCGGTCAGTCCGGCGCCAACTGGCGATCCTGGCGCGAGAATGTCGGTGCCGATGCGCGCAAAGCCCTCTTTTGCCAGATCACCCAGCCCGATCTCCTCGAAATAGCTTCGATCCCATGCATCCTCATGCGCGAGGTAGGTCCATTTGCAGGTCACCGTGCAGGCTGACCGTTGCAGCGACCCTGTCGCGGCCCAAGTGAGGAAATCTGGCAGATCAAAGAATTGTCCTGCCGCCGCAAAGCGCTCTGGAAGGTTCTCCTTGAGCCACAAGAGCTTCGGCGTTTGCATTTCCGGGGAGATGCGCCCGCCCACATAATCCAACACACGATGGCGGTTTGCGTTGATCCGGTTCGCCTGATCAATGGCCCGGTGATCCATCCAGACGATGACATTCCGGTCATTGTCGCCAGACGGGCTGACGCTCAGCGGCGCCATGTTCCGGTCGAGCACGGCAAGCGAACAGGCGGCATCGAAACCGATACCGCCGACCTGCGCGGCCGAAACGCCCGCCGCCTCCACCGCCGTCCGAACCGACACCGTAACCGCAGACCATATACCAGCGGAGGATTGCTCTGCGATGTCGCCCGCTTCGCGCCAGATCCGAATGTCCTGCTTGTGGCTTGAAAGGAGCGTACCCTGCGCGTCGAATATGCCTGCGCGCGCACTGCCGGTGCCGACATCGACGCCGATATACACCATCTTGGTCACCTAAAGGTCGACTGCATTCGGTAAGAGCACGAGGTCGCGGATTGTCACGTTCCTCGGGCGGGTCAGCATGAAAACCACACAATCAGCCACCTCCTTAGGCTGCATAAGGCTCCCCTCGGCCAACGCTTGCTCCATCTTCGCCTTCGGCCAATCATCGAGAAGAGCGGTGACGACCGGTCCGGGCAAGATCGCCCCGACCCGCACGCCATGCTTCGACATCTGCCGCCGCACGGTATGGGTGAAGGCCTGCACCGCGTGTTTCGAGGCGGTGTATATCGGCTCCCAGACGACTGGGATCACACCCGCGACCGAGCTCGTCAGGATCACGTCGCCGGATTTCTGCTGTGCGAAATGGGGCAAGACCGCTTTCACTGACCGGAAACAAGCGTTCACGTTGAGATTGAGCACCCGATCCCATTGGTCGGGATCACCTTCAAGGATATCCCCACCAACATAGGCGCCGGCATTGGCGTGAAAGACATCGAGCCGTCCTGCGGAACTTAGGATCGAAGGGAGCATTTCTTCGACACTGGCCGGGTCGAGAAGGTCCGTCACAACCGGTATTGCACCCTCACCCAAATTGCCGCATGCCTCAGCCAATGCCGCATTGTTTCGGTCGACAAGCACTGCCTGCGCCCCAGCCGCCATAACCTGCCGCGCGCATTCCAGCCCAATACCCGACGCCGCACCGGTGATCGCTACGACCTTTCCCTGCAAGTCTTTGGCCATGGGTCCTCCCTAGATGCTGGAATAGCCGCCCTCGATCATCAGGATCTCGCCATTGACGAGATCAGAGGCAGACGAGGCGAGGTAGAGCGCCATATCGGCGATCTCTATCGGTTCGCCGAACCGCCCGAGCGGCGTTCGCGCGATAAACGGATCCTTCTTTTCAGGAGCCGACCAAAGCGTCTTTCCCATCTCCGTCAGAACGACTGTCGGACAGATCGCATTGACCTGAACGTTATGAGGCGCGGCCTCTGTCATAAGCGATTTTGTCAGCGCATTAAGGCCACCCTTGGAGGAGGCGTATGCGGCGTGATCGCTCAGCGCGATGACCCCGGTCTGCGACGAAATGTTTATGATCTTGCCCAACTTGCGCGCCATCATCCCGGGCAGGAGCGCTTTGGACAGGAGGAAAGGTGCCGTGAGGTTCACCGCGATAGTGCGCGCCCAGTCCTCAGCGGAATAGTCGACCACCGGACCGGTGACGGCGATCCCAGCTGAATTCACAAGGATATCAACCTGACCACCCGACACGTCGAGCGCGCGTTCGGCGATCGCTTCGGTTTCCTCGACGGAGGCGAGGTCTCCGGTGATCGCCATGTAGCTGCGGCCCGCACCGACCACAATCTCCTCAAGGGCTGCGAGGCGGGCAGCATCGCGCCCATGGGCGAGCACGTTGGCCCCGGCATCGGCAAAGACCTCGGCAATGGCCCAGCCGATGCCCGACGACGCACCAGTGATGAGGGCCGTGCGGCCTTCGAGGTTGAACCGTTTGTGCCACTCTGCCAATGCGCTACTCCAGGTTTGTATGCCGACCGCGCATGGCGTCCGGTGCCAAATAGAGCCTTTCGCGCAGATCGAGCACGACGATCTCGAAGAAAAGAAACATCAGCGCTTCGTAGAGCGATCCCATCGGCAACACAGATGTGGCAGCGGCGCCTTGGTCCGCAGCCATTGTCTGAGCTGGCAAAACGACCGCGAGATCGGCCGAGAGAGGCACCGGACCATCGGGCTCGGCGGTGAAACACGCGACACGCGCGCCCGCCTTCCGCGCGACGCCGGCGAGCGCCTCGACGGTGGAAAAGTGGCCTGGGCCCGCGCTCACAAGAAGCAGGTCTCCCGAGCCAAGGGCCGGTGTCGTCATATCGCCGATGACATGGGCGTTGAGGCCAAGGTGATAGAGGCGCATGGCCAGCGCCTTCATCATCAAGCCTTCGCGACCCACGCCATAGCAGGCGATCCGGTTCGCGCCAGTCAGCTCCTGGGCCAGGGGTTCGATCTGACTGAGCACGCCAGCTGCGAGACCGGGGCGCAGTTCTTCCAAAACGCGATCAGCTAGAGTTTCCCGGTCAAGCGTCATCGGAAGCGCCTAAGCTCTCGGCATCTTGATCTGGATTTTCACATCCGTCGGGCGCGCCTCCACCGCCCGGTCAAAGGCAGCGACGCTTTCGTGGAAGTCGAAGGTCTCGGAAATAAGCGGCTTGAGATCCACCTTGCCCGACGCGATGAGAGCAATCGCTCGGTCATACATGTTCGCGTAGCGAAACACCGTCTCCATTCGGATTTCCTTGGATTGCGCGAGCACGATATCGACCGGGACGGGATCGACCGGCATCCCGACCCAAACGACGCAACCCGCAGGGGCAACCGCTTCCAGCGCGGACTGGATCGATGCCGCGGCGCCAGCGCATTCGAACACGATATCGGCCCCCCAGCCACCGGTGGCCTCGTGGAGCACGGCACTCGGATCGTCACGGCTGACGTTTATTGGAAGGATGTTGTCGTACTGCGCGGCGATCCCGAGCTTCTCGTCGACGAGATCGGAGACAAAGACCTTGGCGCACCCGCCTGCCAGCGCAGCAAGAGCTGCCATGATACCGATAGGCCCGGCGCCGGCCACGAGCGCGACATCGCCAGGCTTGATCTTGGCGCGGGTTGCGGCCTGCATGCCAATTGCAAAAGGCTCGACCATTGCGCCTTCCGCAAAAGTCACGTTGTCTGGGAGCCTGTAGACGAACGCAGCCGGATGGATCACAGAGGGTGTCAGACAGCCGTGGATCGGCGGTGTGGCCCAGAACCGGACGTCAGGATCGACATTGTAGACGCCGAGTTTCGCGGACTTTGACGACATGTTGGGAATGCCCGGCTCCATGCACACCCGATCCCCCACGGCGAGATGAGAGACCTCCGAGCCTATCTCTTTCACGACGCCAGAAGCCTCATGGCCGAGGACCATAGGCTCTTTCACCACGAACGGGCCGATCTTGCCATGCGTATAGTAATGCACATCGCTGCCACAGACACCGACGGTGTTCACAGAAATTCGGGCATCCTTGGGGCCAACTTGGGACGGCAGGTCGATTTCGCGGAGGCTGAGCCGCGCTTTCTCTTCCAAGACGAGGGCTTCGGCCATACTCATCCATCCTCTCCTTTTCCGTCTGGTCGGGCCGTCAACGCCGCGGCTGTGTTGGCGTCGGTCACAAGCGTGTTGACAAACCCGCGTCTCAGGGCTGCGCGAATGATCGGCACCTTGTGAGCCCCGCCAGCAGCCAAAATCACGTTGGGAATGCATGCGAGCTCGTCGAGGGAGACGCCGATCACGCGGTGATTGATTTCATGATCGACCAATTCGCCTTCGGCATCGAGCACATACCCCATGATGTCACCGACGCCGCCCAACTGGATCAGCTCCTTGGGATCGATATCCTTGGGCAGAGCATCGCGCACAAGCAGCGAGCTCCTCAGATCGCCTGTCGCCAATGCTACGGCGCCGCAGGAACGTATCTTAGCGAGCATGTCTGCCACGACATCCTGTTGCAGAAAGAGGGTTTGGCTCTCCGCACTCCCAGCGAAAAGCGGCGTGGTGAAGAAGCTATGCTCGGCATTGCAGAGATCCGCGAGCCGGGTGGTGATCTCGTAGGCATTGACGTCGGAGCCGCGCGAGACGCCTCCCATGATCGAGACAATCTCTAGATCGGGCCGGTCGATCGGTTGCATAAAGCGGGTCGCCAGATTGAGCGTATTACCCCAGGACATCCCAAAGATCGAAAGATCGGGGTCTAACAGCAGGGGGGTCAGAAAACTGCCAAGCCCGGCACTCACGAGCGATGTGACCGAGTCCGGGTCTTCGGGTGAGGGGACGACGACGACGCTGGCAAGGCCAAACTCTCGTTCGAGCTTCCATTCATGTTCGATGGCCGCACGGTAGACGGAGTCGATGCTGATCCGAAGAATGCCACGCCGCCTTGCCTCCGCGAGGGATTTGTTGACGCGCAGCCGCGTCGTGCCGAAACGATCAGCTGCGTCCGATTGGGTCAGCCCTTCGATCTCGCAGGCCCAGGCGAGGCGCACCAGAAGTTGCTCCTCTTCGTCGATCTGGTCGAGTTTGATGCGACGAGACACGGGTCTATCACCACCCGCCAGCCCATACCAACCGCAGGCGGGCCTCAGGGCTTGGGTCCATTCCCGTCATTTCACCGCTCCCATCGTCAGGCCTCGAACCAATTGCTTGGAGGCGATAAGCGCGAAAATCAGGACCGGGATGACGATCAGCGTCGAGGTCGCCATGATCTTGCCATACGGGAGATTGTAACCTTCCATGAAAGAGACGGCCATGGCGGGCGCCGTCTTGGCCTCTGTCCGCGTCAGGATCAATCCAAACATCAACTCGTTCCAGGAGAAGATGAATGAGAAGATCGCAGAGACGGCGACGCCAGGCATCGCCAGCGGCAAGCAGATTTTCCGCATGATCGTGAACTGCGATGCCCCTTCCAACCGGGCCGCCTCATCGAGATCGTATGGAATACCGCGGAACTGGTCGGTCACGATCCAGATCACAATGGGCAGGTTGAAGGTCAGATAAATCAGGATCAGTGTGATATGCTTGTCGAGCAGTCCAAGGTTCCGCGCGATCAAGAAGAATGGCAGGGCCAAAACGATCGGTGACACCATCCGATTGGTAATGAACCAAAACCAAAGGTCTTTCTTCCCGCGGAACTCGAACCGCGCAAGCGCAAATGCCGCGGGAACACCAAGCACAAGCGCGAGCGCCGTCGTGCAGATGGCGATGACAAGCGAGTTGATCAGTGTCCTCAGAACACCGTCTTCGAACAGCGCCTCGCGGTAATTGTCGAGTGTCGGCTCAAACATCCAGACCGGGGGGGCCTCCAGCGCCACAATCTGGGTCTTCAGCGAAGTCGTAACCATCCAATAAAAAGGAAACACGCAGACCAGCATGATCCCCGTTAAGAGCACAATCTGCCAGACAAACGAATGGTTTACGGTCCTTCGCTTCGCAGCGGAGGCTGTGGCGAAAACCTGGGGGTCAGCGTCGGACGGGGTGACGGCCATCGTTACACCTCCTTGTAGAAGACGCGAATGTAGATCTGCGCAAGCACGATGGTGATGATCAGAAGGATCACTGCCTGCGCAGATGCGAGGCCCTGATCGAAGCCGCGAAAGCCCACCCGTTGGATCATAAGCGAGATGAATTCGGTCGACGCACCAGGCCCGCCGCGGGTCAGGGTGAAGACCATGTCAAAGAGCTTGAGCGTGTCTGCCGTGCGTAGGATCAGCACTGCGACAAGGCCCGGGATCAGGAACGGGAGCTGGACGTGGCGCAGGATCGTCCACCAACTCTTCGTCTCAAGGCGCGCTGCTTCCTCAACTTCACCTGGCACCATCGTGAGGCCTGCGAGCAGGACAAGCGCGACAAACGGCGTCCACTGCCAGACATCCCAAAAAATGATCATCGCGAACGCGTTGGTCGGATCGCCGATCCAATTGATATCTGCCCCGCCCAGAAGCTGGTTCACGACGCCGAACTTTTGGTTGAACATGACCTGCCCGAGCAATCCCACCACCGCATAGGTGGTTGCCATCGGCAAGACGAGGCTGAGCCGGGCAAGGGTCTTGAGAACCGTCAATCCGGGTTTGTGCAAGATGAGCGCTATGCCAAGGCCAAGCGCGATTTGCAGCGGCAGCGCCGTGCCCAACAGGAAGAAGGTTCGGCCCATCGCCTGCCAGAAGACCTCATCGGTGAGAACGGTGAGGTAGTTGTCCATCCCGATGAACTCGACCTGACGCAGTTTGGTCAGGTTGAAGAAATGAAGCGACGTCCATACGGCGTAGAGCAGCGGGGCGATGCCCACCAATGCCAGACCAAGCACGGCGGGACCGATAAAGGCGAATATGGTATTTCTCGATACGCGTCCGCGCATAGCGCCGTCCCCCGAGCCAACATTTGGGTGCGGCCCCTTTGGCGCCGCACCGCTCTCTTTCTTTGGATTGGCTACTGGGCGAGCGGCTTCTCGCCGGAATAGTAGCCCGCATTCTCGAGCACTTCTTCCATGCGAGTGCCGATTTCCGCGGCACCTTCCTCGGTCGTCACTTCTCCGAGCATCATCTTCGTGCCCCATTCCTGCACGATCTCGGTGATCTCAGGCCACTCGGCGAAGCGTGGGCGGAATTCCGGCACGCCGTCCTGCCAGCTTTCCACAAGGGCAGGCACAAACTTGTAGGTCTCGGCCAGAGCCGGATCAGCGTAAGCCGATTGCCGCGCCGGGACGCCACCGCGCTCCAGATACTCGCCAGCATTCGCCTTCGAGGTCGCCCACTGGATAAAGAGCCACGCCGCAGCCCGCTCCGCTTCGTCGGCTTGGCTCGCGACAGCAAGGGAAAAGCCGCCAAGTGCAGGCTTGCGCCCTGCGGGACCCATCGGCTCAGGCGCGATCTCCACGCAATCGGCAACCACGGACGTCTCCGGCGAGACCACGGTTGAGTAGAACGCCGACCACTCGGTGATCATGGCCACATCGCCTTGGGCGAAGCCATTGACCGTCTCAGCATGGTCATAGGCGACGATACCATCGGGCATGTATTGCATGAGGTCCTGACGGAACTGAAGCCCGGCCTGGCTCTCATCGCTCAGGAGGTTTGAACGAAATTCATCGTCAAGGAACGAGCCGCCAAACGGCCAGAGGACCCGCGCGAAGCTGTCAGCCGATTGGGTCTCGTTGCGCTTCGACTGAAGCGCGAAGGCATACTTGCCATCCTGGGTCAGAGCCGGGCCAAAGGTGTCTTTGAGCTCTTCCCAGGTCTCGGGCGGGCCGTCGAACCCGGCTTCCTCGAGCATGCAGCTGTTGTAGAACAGAAGCCCGGAATAGTTATCGAATGGCAGACCGTAGATCGTTCCGTTCCAGCCGCCGAAGGCGTTCAGGACAAGCGGGAAGAAATCGTCGATGTCGAGATCAGGGTCGATGATGTCTGGATAGGTGGCCTGGATCTCGTCGATCGGGACTATCCATTCGTTCTCTGCGAAATTCCCAATCCAGACGAGGTCGATCAGGGCAATGTCCAGGTCACCGCCTGCAACAAAGTCGCGCACCTGTTCACCAAGCGCATTTTCGTAGGGATGCTTGATGATGTTGACGTTGATGCCGGTCCGCTCCTCGAATTCCGGCAGCATCGCTTCAATAGCCTCATAGCCCGGCCGCAACAGGAAGACCACATCGACGGTTGTGCCGGCATAAGGCGCAGCCGCGCCTTCCAGGCTCCAATCGCTTTGGGCCATCGCACCGCCAGCGATCAGCGCGCCAACGGCTGCACAGGACAATAGGTTTCTGAGCTTCATAGGGTCTCCTCCCGGTCGCGTATTCTGATTGACAATCATTTGTTCTTCACGCAATACAAATGTATCTCTACCGTGTCTGTCAATCGAAAAACCTGACATGATGAGAAAAATGACCCGGATTCCATTCCGCGATGCCTGGTCGACAGGGAGGGGACGTTGGCAACTATCGAAATTCGAAGTCTCAACAAGTTTTATGGGCAAACGCAGGCGCTGTTCGACGTGA
Organism: Pseudomonadota bacterium; assembly: GCA_039177645.1. Lineage (GTDB taxonomy): Bacteria > Pseudomonadota > Alphaproteobacteria > Rhodobacterales > Rhodobacteraceae > Amaricoccus. Next base: position 40,063 of record JBCDFS010000013.1, read on the forward strand.
ACCTTGATGTCGCCGACGGTGAATTCGTTGTTTTCGTTGGGCCTTCCGGTTGCGGAAAGTCGACCCTCCTGCGGACACTTGCAGGACTTGAGGGCATCGATTCGGGCGCGGTCATTATCGACGGCAAAGATGTCTCGGACGCAGAGCCAGCAGACCGCGGGGTCTCGATGGTGTTCCAATCCTATGCGCTCTACCCGCACATGACCGTGCACCAGAACATGGAATTCGGAATGAAGGTGAACGGCGTCGATCCCGATGAGCGGGAGAAACGCATCCTGGAGGCCGCACGCATCCTCCAGCTTGAGGAGTATTTGGATCGCAAGCCTGGCCAACTATCGGGTGGACAACGACAGCGCGTGGCCATCGGACGGTCCATCGTCAAGAACCCAAAGGTCTTCTTGTTCGACGAACCGCTTTCGAACCTTGATGCCAAGCTTCGCGTGCAGATGCGCGTCGAATTGGAAGCGCTTCATAAGCAACTCGGTGGCACTATGGTTTACGTCACCCATGATCAGGTTGAGGCCATGACGATGGCTGACAAGATCGTGGTCCTGAATGCAGGCCGGGTGGAGCAATTCGGAACACCGATGGATCTCTATCATCGGCCCAATTCACGCTTCGTGGCGGAGTTCATCGGATCTCCCGCGATGAATGTCTTTGCCTCGGAGGGCGTGGGCGATGTCCACCTTGGAGATGACACGCGCCTTATTGGCTGCCGGCCCGAGCATCTGCAACTGGTGCCGAGCGGAACGGGCAATCTCGACGCCACAGTGAAAGTCAAGGAGCAACTCGGCGGCGAGTGCCTGCTCTACCTCTCGACTCCAAAGAACCTCAGCATCGTCGCTAAGGTCGATGGTGACGATAATACACAAGTCGGGACGGAGATTGGGTTGCGCATCCCGCCGAACCGCCTGCATCAGTTCAACGAGGCCGGTCGCGCATTACGATGACGCTGCGGATTGACCAACCCATGGCCCGCGAAGGGGCCAGCCTTGGGGGCGCGCTTTGCCTCGAAGCGCCTGCATTGGTCGTCTTCGATTTCGACGGTGTTATCGCCGACAGCGAAGTGATCTCGCTCTCGTCGCTCCAACAGACGCTGGGCACATTTGGTGTAGACCTGTCTATCGGCGAGGTCAGACGCCGTTACCTTGGCGTCGGCACCGATAAGATTCTCCGGGATGTGGAGTCTGAAAGTCCGCAACGCACAGCGGCCGGGTTCCGGGAGGCTTGGCAGAAAATCCTTTTTGCACGCTTTCGCGCGGAACTGACACCCGTTCATGGCGCGCAGGACCTTTTGGCACGGATTGCGGAAGAAAACATCCCCTACTGCATCGCCTCCAGCGGATCGTTCGAACGAATCGGTATTGCGCTTGAAGCAATGAAACTCACGGACCGGTTTGAGCACGTTTTTAGCGCCGAGCAGGTGAGAAACGGAAAGCCTGCGCCAGATCTCTTCCTTCTTGCGGCACAAGAAATGCGAGTCAATCCAGAGGATTGCGTTGTCATTGAAGACTCGCTCTATGGAGTTGCTGCGGCAAAACAGGCAGGAATGCGGGCCATCGGATTTTTGGGCGGCAAGCACCTGACTGCGATCAGCGAGGGGCATCGATCAAGGCTCTTGGAGGCCGGCGCGGATTGCACGATCAGCCGCTTCGACGAGCTCGTGTTCGGATAAGCGGTCCGTCCATCCATAATTGATCGCCTTCAGGAGCAACGCGATCGTCTGGATCCTGTCCCGCTCTGAAGCGGCAGGAGGACTTAAGAAACAGCCTTGATAGACGGCGCGCGGCAACTGGGATATACTCAGCATTGCCAAATGGGGTGGCGTCCAGGTCCGCGCAAAGCTGTCATCGGCTCCCCAAGACTTCGAAGACCGATCTATGCCTCGGTTTTTCTCATGCCCGTTTCAGCGGATCGTCGGGCACCTGATGAGGAAACCGATGACAAAATCCATCGAACAGTTGCGCCGCGACGCCAAGGCACTGAGACGTGCCCATGAGGCTGGAGAACGTCATGCGCGGCAACGTATCGCGAACTATCCGCCAAGGCCTGCGGGAGAGGCGCTCAAGCATGCGGACTACCTGCATGTGATTGCCAGAGAGAACAGTTTTCAGAGCTGGCCGGCTCTCAAGATCGCAGCAGATTTGCACGGTCTCGACCGGGCAGCGAAGCAGCAGCGCCTCCGGATTGCACTATTTTCGGGCCACGCACATGTCGTCGACCGCTTGCTCAGTGAGACGCCGAATCTGGCTGACGGACTTCTGGGTCTGCAAATTGCGCTCTATGATCGCCTCGCGGTCGAAAACGCCCTAGCGCGTGACCCAGACGCTGCGAACCGGGAGATCGGGGGGCGTCCGCCGCTCTGCCACCTCACATTCTCTCACTATATCCACCAGCGCCCAGATTTGGCGGCTGACATGATCAAAATCGCCGAGATGCTCGTCCGCGGGGGCGCGAGCGTTGATGCATCCATGTCAGTCTCGCCCGACAACGAACACCAGCTTTCTGCCCTCTATGGCGCTTTGGGGCACGCCAACAACATGGTCTTGGCGCGCTGGCTGTTGGAGCACGGGGCCAATCCCAATGACAACGAGTCGCTCTATCACTCGACCGAGCTTGGCCATCACGAGGGACTGAAGATGCTCCTGGCGCATGGCGCTGATCCGCGAGGGACGAACGCCTTGCTGCGGGCGATGGATTTTGACGATGTCGAGGCCGTGCGCATGCTGCTCGACGCGGGTGCCCTTGCAGACGAGTTTGACGGTAGGCATGTGGGCGGCGAGCGGCCATGGGTTGTGCCAGCTCTCCATCAGGCCGCGCGGCGGTTATGCCCGCCGGAGATGGTCCGTGTGTTGCTTGAGGCAGGCGCCGATCCAGGGCGGTCCTTCGAAGGATGCAGCGCCTATGGCTACGCGCGCGTCTTCGGCAATGTCTCGCTTGCTCGGGAAATCGAAGCACGCGGCGCGGCCGTGGCACTGACGCCGCAGGAAGACCTTCTGGCGATGGTGGCCGACGGGGAGGATACCGCCGACAGGAGGGTAGCACCCGAAAAACTCCCGGAGGCTTATCGCGACATCATCCGCACCATCCTGCATCTGCCGGGGAAGCTCGACCATGTGAAGCGGCTGATCGCCGTTGGCCAGGAATTCGACAAACCCGATTCGGAAGGTTTGACGCCAGTGCAGGTTGCTGGCTGGGAGGGTCTCCCAGAGGTCATGGCGTATCTGTTGTCACTTGGCCCCGATCTGGAGCATCAGAACGGATATGGCGGCACACTCCTGCCCACGATTGTGCACGGATCAGAAAACTGCCCAGCGCGCGCGACACGTGATCACGTCCAATGCGTAAGGCTCGCTCTGGAAGCGGGCGTTCCTGTGCCACGCAACGCTGCGGACCGGGTCGGGAACCCAGAGATCGCTGAGCTCCTAGAGACCTGGACCGATCAGTTCCCAGATCGGATCGTCGAAGGCGGAGCAGTTTAGCGACAAGATAGCAGGCGCCGGTATGGAGTAGTTGGCCCGCCGGTGCCCGCGCAAACAGGCTGACGGCTCTTCCACCGTATCCACTGTTTGCGCAATTGAAGAAGAGAATTCAAAGCAGTTTGGAACTTGAGGCCGCTTGAGTGGCGTTGCCCCAGCTCTGTGCGCGTTAGCGCTGGATCAGGACGGAGCAATGCGCCCGTCGCGCAACGCGGGACGCGGTCGAGCCCAAAAAGTAATCCACTGCTGTGGGATGATGCGCACCAACGATGATAAGATCAGCTCTAATTTCGCGCGCCACCTCGGCAATCCGCACTCCGGCTTTCCCCGTCGCGACCTTGCAGTCGATCTCTTCTCGCCCTCCCGCGACGGATTTTAGCTTGGACATGATCTTTTCTGTCAGATGGTTCTCCGATTTCACCGTCACAAACTCCGCGGTAAACCCCGGGATCTGCTCCAGGACGGTCAGGAGCGTAATCTTACCGCCAGGTTCCAGCATGCTTTGCGCCACTGCGATTTTCTTTTCCAGGAGCGCTTCGTGATCGATTGCTACGGGAATCAGGATTGAGCTGGGCATTGGTGTCGAGGCCTCCTTCTCCGGGTCAGGTCGGAACGATTGGCAAAAAGGTCAGGGCAAGTGCGACGAGGATCGCGAGGAACAGGGTCTCGGCGACGAGCAGCGCCGCCGCGAGCCGACCAACCTTCATGATTTCTGCGGGTTTTGTCTTGAGCCCAACGGCTGCGATCGCGGTCAGGAGCAACCAGCCAGACGCGTCCGCCGCAAGAACCACAATTGTCAGCGGGAGCTCGACCGTCGAATTGATCGTTGCAAGGATGATAAACGCAAGTACGAAGCCGGGGATCAATGGCGGACGCGCGCCCGATGTTTCCACAGCCGCCATTCGGCGCAACAGGATAGCTGCGAGCACGACAACCGGCGCGAGCATTGCCACGCGCAGAAGCTTCACCAGCGTCGCAGTCTTGCCCGCCTCGGGCGATATGGAAAACCCGGCTCCGACGACCTGAGCGACATCGTGGATCGTCGCACCGATGTAGATGCCCGCAGTCACATCACCAAAGCCCAAAACACGCCCAATGATCGGGTAGAGGATCATAGCGACTGTCGAGAGGATCGTGACCCCGACAACGGTAAAGACCAACCTGTCGTCCGACTTACTGTCCTTCGGAAGGATCGCGGCAATTGCAAGCGCTGCCGAGGCGCCGCAGATCGCAACGGCGCCCGACGAGAGGAACGCAAAGCGATAGCTGAATCCGAACGGCCGGGCCACGAATACACCGAATACAATCGTCGCGGGCACCATCAGCACCACCATCACCACGATGGGCCAGCCGAGTGCGCCCACCATGTCGAAACTGATCCTGAGGCCAAGAAGCGCGACACCCACCCGGAGAAGCGTCTTTGCAGCCAAAGCAATCCCCGGGCCGCAATCGGGTTGGTCGGCCAGGAAGTTGAGACTGATGCCGAACAAGAGCGCCAAGAGCATCGCAGGGGCGCCGTAGTGTTCGGAGATGAATTGGCTTGCCAGTGCGATAACCACAGCAACCGTAACGCCGGGCAGGAACGCTCTCGCCTGTTTCATCCGGCTCGGCCCATCGATGGATGCTGTCACTATCTGTTCCTTGCGATGGCCCGGACCGAAACGGCTCAGGCTGAATTTGCCAACTGACGGGCCTGCATGATGAAGGCTTCCGGGACCTTCAGCCCATTGGCCTCCGATTCCGTGATGGCAGCGCGACGGCGGGTGCCCGGCAACCGGGCGCCTTCCATCGACGAGATCACCTCCAGAAGCCCCGTGACGCGGGCGGCGTAATCGGGTTGACCGCTTGGGTCGATGGCGATCAGCGTTTGGCCGACCCGTGGCGCCGGGCCATCTGCATGGAAGAAAGACCCCGCTTCTTGACTGAAGGCACTGCCCGTAAAGGCTGCGGCGAGGAGTTCGACCATCAGCGCAAGGGCTGTTCCCTTCGCCTCGCCGATCGGCGCCATTGTCCCTGCAAGCGCGGCCTCCGCGTCGGTGGTCGGGTTGCCATCTTCATCCAGAGCCCACCCCTCGGGGATGGGTCTGCCAGATTTCTTTGCCGCCATAACCTTGCCGCGGGCGACCTTCGATATCGACAGATCGATCACAAGCGGGGGCCCAGCGGAATGCGGTGTCGCAAAGGCGATTGGGTTGGTCCCGAATACAGGCTTGCTCGCACCCCATGGGGCGACAGCCTTTGGGGCATTGGCAACCATAATGGCGATCAACCCGGCTTCGGCGAACCGCTCCACCTGGATCGACAAGGCCCCGCAATGATGCGAGTTGCCGATCGCCATAACGGCGATCCCCATTTCGCGGGCCAATGGAACGCCCGCCTCAATGGCCGCGTCAAGGGCCGGGTAGGCAAACCCGAGATCTGCATCGATGAAGAGCGAGGCTGGTGCGCGCCGGATGACTTTGACCTCAGCGCCAGAATTGATCTTGCCGCTCTCGACCTGCGCGACGTAGTCAGCCAGCCGGGAGAACCCATGACCCACTTGCCCCTCCGCCTCGGCGGCCACAAGCGCATGCGCGACAGAAGAGGCCGCCGGCGCAGGGACACCGGAATTCTCGAATGCCGCCTTGAGCAGATCCCTGGCTTCGGCAATCGATATGCAGACGGGATCAGCCATGCGGGCGCTCCTCAAGCGATGGGAGTGGATTTGGGGCCGGACCTCGATTGGTCGCGACCCCAAGGTAGGTTTACGCGCTGCGATAGAGTTTCGTCATTGAAAACTCGCGATGGCCCAGCGCCTCTGCAGCAGTGTTCCGCCCGTTTGCTGTGCGGCGGATCATCTCGATGAGCGCGTCCCCTGCCTCGTCGATGGTCATTTCGCGGCGCAGGATGCCAGAAACATCGACGTCCACATGCTCACCCATCGTGCGCACAGTCCGGGGGTTTGCGGTGATCTTGATCACGGGCACGATCGGATTGCCCACAACGTTGCCCTGGCCAGTCGGGAAGGTGTGGACGACCGCGCCGCCTGCGGCCATCAGGGTCACGCATTCTGCCGCCGCCGATGAACTATCCATAAAATAGAGACCATCGCCAGAGCTTGGCATCTGCGCAGGCTCGAGGATGTCAATGTACTGCGACGTGCGCCCGATCTTTTCGAGGTTGCCCAGCGCCTTCTCTTCAATCGTTGTCAGGCCGCCTTCGATATTGCCTTTGGTCGGCTGACTGTCGGAGAGGTCATCGGTCTGGTGGGCGAAGATCACATCGTCCTGATACGCCTTCCACATCTGATACCAGCGCGCACCAACCTCTTCATTAATCGCGCGCTTCTGGCAGATGTGCTCTGCTCCGGTGATTTCGGAGGTTTCCCCGAAGAAGCCAGTGATCCCTTCGGGCAAGAGCTTGTCATACATGTTCCCCACGGTCGGGCAGGAGCCCAGGCCGGTTGTGGTGTCGCTTTCGCCGCATTTGGTCGACACCCAGAGGTCCTTGATCGAGCATTCCTCACGCTGGATCTCGGTCGCCTTATGCACGAAGTCTTTTGCGGCCCAGCTTGCCGCCCGGATCGTTTCGAAGTCGCCTTTCTGTTCAATAGAGAACTCCGCGACCTCCTTGCCAGTTTCGCGAATTCCGTCGGCAATCCGCTTCGTCCAGCCTGGCTCAATGCCGATGACGACGACGGAATGCACATTTGGGTTGGAGCCGGTGCCGATCATCGTGCGGAAGTGCAGGTCGAGGTCCTCACCGAACTGGAGACGGCCATAGGCATGCGGGATCGCCAGTGTTCCTTTGACATTGTTGGCGACCGCCTCGCAGGCGGCGTTCGAGATATCGTCGACGGGTAGAATGAGGACATGGTTGCGCACGCCCACGCGGCCATTCTCGCGCCGATATCCCTTGAACGTAATGTTGGAGTATTTCGATGGCATTCTGTCTCTCCAGATGGTCAGTTGCCGTCCGGCCATTCGAGCGTTCTTCCGTCCTCAACGAAAGAACCCGACGGCACGGCGAAGGTGATTACTTGAATGGCGGAGCGCGGGACCCTGAGCGTTTCGCAAAGGGCTTGCGCAAGGCCTTCCTGCAGTCGCTTGGCATTGCACGCGTTCCAAGGGCTCGGCAAACACAGCTGCGCGGGGGCTGCATATCGCCGCCCACCCTGTGGTGCTTCGACAAGGCTCACGGTCATCTCGGACTTGACACCGATCCCCGCCGCAGCGTCCCAGGAATCCACAATCGCTTCGGCGGATAGCGTTTCTCGATCCGAGATAAGCACTTGAGCCACAGGCATTCTCGGCTACCAGCGCTTGGTTTTGACGTTGTGAGTATGGACGTGACCGCCCTTAGGAATGGTGGCAACGACCTTCCCGATGTCTTCGCCATACTTGATGGCCGTATCGCCTTCCTGGAGATCCTTCAGGGCGATTTTGTGGCCGATCGGCACGTCTGCGCCCGCCGTCAATCTGAACGTAGAATTGTCGTGGGTGATGCAGCACAGCATATCCGTGCCAGCAGTCAGACCTTCGACCACAACGACACCAACATTGTCAGCCTGCTCATGGACCAGCAGATGCGGGATCTCATTCGGGATAGGATTGGACATGAATGTCTCCAGATTACTCGGGCTTCAGAATGATCTTGGGCGCGGCAAAGCGCCCTTGGCGAATGTCACCGAATGCGCGAGCGCCTTCGGACATTGGACGGGTCTCGAACCAATCAAGCGAACCGAGGCGGCCATCGAACATGGCCGCGCAGGCGTCGCGAAAGTCCTGCGCCGTGTAGGTGTAAGTGCCGATGACGGTGATCTCCTGTAGCGTGATGCGGCGTATATCGAACCCTGCCGTGCCACCACCCAGCCCAATATGCAGGATGACGCCGCCCGGATGCACTGCCGATGAGGCGACCTGGCGCGTCGTATCATAACCAACAGCGTCAATGACGATGTCGTACTGCCTGTCCTCAGCATCGTCTGGCGAGAGAACTCGATAGCTCGCGTGTTCTTCGAGGTATTGGCGGCGGATTGGGCTTGGGTCCACAAGGCTGACTTCGCCGACACCTTGGGCAATGAGGCAGATCGCGGCCGCTACTCCAATTGCGCCACCGCCGATCACCAACGCAGTCTCGCGCATGTCCTTTGGCGCTGCCGCGATCCCCAGCCGCACGGCGTGCCAACTGACAGCGATGGGTTCGGCGAGCGCGGCCTCTTCCAAACTGATCGCGTTCGGCACCTCCACGAGGTTTCGCTCCGGCATAGCCACATACTGGGCAAAAGCTCCTTCGCGCGGCGGCATGGAAATGATCTGGCGATGTATGCAGAGGTTTTCGCGCCCAGCACGGCACGACCGGCATTCACCGCAGGTGACCAAGGGGTTTATAGCGACGCGCTGTCCATCCAAAGAGCCGCCTTGGACAATGCCCGCTCCCTCGTGACCAAGGATCAGGGGTGCGGGGCGGCGCTCGTCATGGCCGAGATAGGCATGCATGTCCGAGCCGCAAATCCCAACGCTATCGATGCGGACCAAGTGATGACCGGCGCTGAACTCAGGCTCAGGCACATCAAGATAATCCATGGCCTCGGGCGAGGTGTAGACGAGAGCTTTCATTTCGCGGTGAACCCTCCGTCCACCATCAGCACTTGTCCGGTCACGTAGCCGCAGGCATCCGAGCAAAAGAAAAGGAGGGGACCGTCAATGTCTTCCGGCTCGCCGTTGCGGCCGATACAGGTCTGCGCTGCATTTCGGGCCGTGCGCTCAGGGTCGGCGAAGACCGCTGCCGTCAATTCCGTTCGAAAGAAACCTGGACCGATGGCGTTGACCATGATGCCGTCCCGCGACCAGGCTTCAGCCATCGCACGAGTTAGCTGGGCCACGCCCCCCTTCGAAGCTCCGTAGCTGACGCCGCCGGGAAAGGCGCGCGAGGATTGAAGGGAGGCGAAGGTGACGATCCTGCCCCAGCCCTTGGCCTTCATGGCAGGCACCATGTGCTGCGACAGAAAGAAGGGGACAGAGAGATTGAGATTGAGCGTTGTCTCCCATCCGTCCTCTGTCACCGCGTCTGCCGCTTCTCGCGTGTTGATCCCAGCAGCATGCACAAGGATGTCGGGGGGACCGAACGGCTTTGTGGCATCCGCCACAAGCGCGGGAAACCCTGCGCGGTCGATCAGGTCGAACGGCAGTGCTGCCACCTCACCAGGAGCCTCCGTTTGCAAGCCAGAGAGCGCATCCGCGCGGCGGGCAATCGCAACAACGGATGCGCCGGCCCGGCTCAAGACCAGCGCCGCCCGCCGGCCAAGACCGGAGCTTGCTCCGGTGACGCACGCCACGTGGCCCCTCAAATCTGGGTAGCCGCCCTCTGGCATCGGTCAGTCTTCCGCCGTCAGATCAAAATTCTCGCCAGGGAAGAACTTAGAAAGCCGGATGTCGGCAGAACGCGCATGGGCTTCCATGCCCTCAAGGCGCGAAATTCGGGCCGTTGCTTCGGCCACTGGGCGCATCGCGGCGGGGGTTGAGCGCTGCCATGTCACGATTTTCATGTATTTGTGGACGGACAGACCGCCGGTATACGTCGCAGCGCGCGAGGTCGGCAGCACATGGTTTGTGCCCGATGCCTTATCACCGAAGGCCACCGTGGTCTCTTCCCCAAGGAACAGCGAGCCATAGCAATTGAGCCGGTCCAGCCACCAGTCGAGGTCTTCGGTCATCACGGTCAAGTGTTCAGGCGCATAATCGTCGGAGGTTGCCGCCATCCCTTCGCGGTCGGCGCATAGGATGACCTCGGCATAGTCGCGCCAGGCAGCTGCGGCATTGTCCCGGTTCACCTCGGGAAGGTCGTCGATCAAGAGCGGGACAAGCCGCATCACCTCCTCGGCCAATGCGCGATTGTCGGTCACCAGCCAGACTGGGGAGTTGTACCCATGTTCGGCCTGCCCCACGAGATCGGTGGCCACAATCATCGGATCGGCGGTGACGTCGGCAAGGATCAGGCTGTCGGTCGGGCCCGCGATCATGTCGATCCCGACGCGCCCAAAGAGAATGCGCTTCGCTTCAGCGACGAATTGATTTCCCGGACCTACGAGAATGTTGGCCTTCGGTAGACCGAACAAGCCGAAGGTCATGGCGGCGACGCCCTGCACACCCCCCATCGCCATGATGCTGTCGGCGCCGCAGACATGCGCAGAATAGATGATCGCGGGGGCGATCCCAACGCCGGGGCGCGGAGGGGAGCAGGCGACGATATGCTTACAGCCTGCCACTTTCGCAGTCGTCACGGTCATGATGGCGCTTGCGATATGGCTGTAGCGGCCACCGGGCACGTAGCATCCCGCCGCGTCGACGGGGATCGTCTTTTGCCCGGCAGTCAGACCGGGAACGATCTCGATCTCCATGTTGGTCAGGGTCGCCTTCTGCGCCTCTGCGAAGCGTTTGACGTTGGCATGGCTGAACTCAATGTCCGCCTTGATCTTGTCGGGAACAAGAGCCGCCGCCGCTTCGATCTCCTCTCGGGTCAGGAGCACATTGCCCTCATACTTGTCGAACTTGGCGGCGTATTCGAGGGCCTTTGCATCTCCCCCCGTTTCGATGTCCGAAAGGATTCCTTGGACGATATCCGTCACATCGGACGCATTGCTCGCAGGCGTCAGTGTTGCTTTCTTGAGATACTCACGTGTCATGGGAGCGCGCGTCCTATCGGTAGACATCTGGCAAAAGAGATGTGGAGAAAGCCGGGATGTAGGCGATCATCAGCGTGACGATCAGCATGAAGAAGACGAAAGGGATCGCGCGATAGGCGATCTTGAGGATCGACTCCCCCGTTATCCCAGACACCACAAAGAGGTTCAGGCCAAGCGGCGGCGTGATGAAGCCCACACCCAGCGCCGTGATCATCATGATGCAGAACTGAATCTCGTTCATCTCGATTTCTTGCGCCAACGGGAAGAGGATGGGCGCGAGGATCACGATATTTGGCGTTGTCTCCATCACGCAGCCCGCGGCGATCAGGATCAGGACCATCATGCCGATCAGCATAAGCTTGTTGTCGCTGACGGAGGTCAGTGCGCCGACAAATCCCTGAGGCACGCCAATGATGGCAAGCGCTTCGGCAAGCGGGATCGAGAATGCGATGATCGGTAAGATCACTCCGTTCACTTTCGCAGAACTCACAAGCATTGCGGGGAAGTCGGAAAATCTGAGCGTTCCAAGAATGAAGCCGATCGCGATGGTCACCACCACGGCAATGGCACCGGCTTCCGTCGGCGTCAGGCGACCCGAAAAGATCCCATAGAATATGATGCCCGGCACGATGAAAGCATACCATCCGGACTTGAGCACCTTCCAGAGGTTGGCACGCCATTCCGCGGCGGTCATGATCCCGCCGCCCTCCCAGAGGTTCAGGCGGTTCATCACAGTGTTCGTGACGAGAATGGCCGCGAGGATCAGAAGGCCGGGGATGAGGGCAGCCAAAAAGAGCGTTGACACTGCAATCCCGAGGACCAGCCCAATGATGATATAGGCGATCGAGGGCGGGATCAGGATGCCCGTACAGGCGCCAGCGGCGACGAGCGCGCAGGCATAGGGCCTCGGATATCCGGACTCGACGAGACGGTCGATCGTCATCCGCCCGACCGCGGCGGCACCAGCTGCGTCCGATCCGGAGATCGCGGCAAACATGCCGCAGACCAAAACGGTGGCAGAGCCGAAACCGCCCTTGGCCCAGCATGTGAGCGCCTCGGCGACATCGAGAAACTTTTTCGATAGTCCCGTTCGCACCAACACATCGCCCGTCAGGATAAAGAGCGGGACAGCGGTCAGAGCGAAGGCGTCGATGCCCGAGAAGAGCTTCTCGCCTAACAGGCTCAGAGGCAGTGCTCCCGACACCAGAAGCATCACGATTGTCGCCGATCCGATCGCGGCCCAAACCGGAACCGCCAGAGCGATGAGAATTACGAATAGGATAACCGGTCCGTAGAAGTCCCAGCCCAGTTCGAGCGTCTGGTCTCCCAGCTGTTGCCACATCATAGCTTGGGTCCCCCTCAGTCGAAGAGTTTGTCGCCCTCGTAAACGGGACGTCCGTTACGAAGATCGTCGATATCGCGGAGGAACGACTGCACGAGCCGCAGGATCACGAGGGCGAAGCCGAAGGGGACGGCAAATAGAAATACGGTTTGGCTGATCCGTAGACCGTGGGTCAGCGAGCCGAACTTCCAGGACAGATGGACGGTCTCCCAGGAATAATAGAGAGCGACAACCGCGATGATGAACATGACGATATCGCCAAAGATATAGAGGAGCGATTTCACCGTCTGCGGTACATAATGCATCAAGACGTCGATGCGGATGTGCCCGCGCTCCTTCACTGCGGCAGCCGCCCCGATCCAGGCCAGGTAAATGAAGGAATAGCGAACGATCTCTTCGCCCCAGATGGAGGAGTAGGAGAAGACCTCCCGCCGGACCACCTCGATGAACATTGTTCCGACGAGCATTACGTAGAAGACCAGCAGCAGCCATCGTTCGCCATTCCTATCGATGGCCTGATAGATCTGTGACATGGAATCCTCCTGATCGGACGCGCAGATGATCCCGTCCGGTGCATAGCTGCTGGCTTTTTTTGCGTTCTAGGCCAGCGCGAAAGAGCGCTGGCCGACAGTGTCCTCAGGCATCGTGGACGTAGTAGCGGCCCATGGTGCCCGCCGCTTCTTCGAGCCGCGAGAACCTGTCCATGTCGCCAGCGAGCTCGATCTTGAACTCGTCCCACTCATTGCGCTGATAGCCACCAGCGGCTTGCCATTCTGCCAGCTGATCCTCCGAGAGCGAGTGGAACTGAACGCCATTCGCGACGAGTTGCGACATGGCATACGCACGGGCCGAGGGCACCTTGGAGAGGTTCTGCGCCTGGGTGACCTCGCCCGCAAACTCGATGCCCTCTTTGACGCTCATCGGGAGACTATCGAACCATTCGAGGTTCACGGAATAGACTTGGCTATCCGGCACCGCTTGGGTGAACGTGACATGGCTGAGAATTTCGCCAAAGCCGAACACGTGCAGCGCGCCCACGGAGGGATCGAGCGCGTCGGCAACGCCCTGACGGATGGCCGAAGGCGTTTCACCCCAAGCGACAGGTGTGGGGTTCGCGCCAACCATGCGGTAGTATTGCTGCAGCATCGCCGAACCAGGAACGCGGAACTTCACACCTTCCATATCCGCTGGCGTTATGATCGCATCGCCGCCCTTGCGCACCGCGACGACGCGCGGATCGATGACGATGTAGAACAGCGCCTTGAAGCCAGATTCGCCGATACGTGGATCGACTTCTTGCTTCCAGGCCTCAGACGAGGTCAGGTTCGTAAATCGTTGATTGGATCCGCAAAAGTAGGGGAGGTTAATCAAGTCGACAACTGAAGCGAACGGCGCAAAGTTCGACAAGGAGTGCTGCGCGGCCTGGATGGTATTGGATTGCACGGCCTGGGCGAGCGCGCCTCCGGCGCCAAGCTGCCCCCCTGGCGCCAGGCGAACATAGACCTGTCCGTTGGTCATGTTCTGGATATTCTCTTTGAGATCCAGCTGCATAATCGGATAGCTACGGGACGCACCCAACACATAAGCCGTGGCCAGCGTCATGATGTGGTCGGCGGCCGCCTCGCGCTCACGCTCTTCAGCGGCGGTCTGTGCAACAGCCTTATCGGACCAGAGCAGGCCGCTTGCACCCGCAACCATCGCAGCAGTGAAGCCCCCCGTCCCAGCGAGTCTTAGGAAATTGCGGCGTTCGGCCGAGGCCAGCTCGGTCTTGCGGGTATCCATGTGTATTCCTCCCATTGGACAGGCATTCTTAGTTTTCATTTTTCTCTGAGTTGGCGCGGGCTTCGCTCTGAAGGACACCGACCGAAAAGGCGATCGAGGCCCCAAAAAGGGTGAGCATCTCTCCCACGTTTCCGACGAAGGGGGCGTCGCTCACGGCGCCCAAGACCACGTTCACGGTGAACGCAACGACGAGCGCAAGCGCGATCAGATATGCAATCATCTTTCCCCACTCTTAGCCACACTCCGATTCGACATCAATGTAAGCGCTTACATTTTGTCTTGCAAGAAATTACCTGCCCGTCTGGGAGGGCTTGAAAAATCGGCCTAGGCCCCCGAACCTCTAAATTGCCTAAGCACCCAAAAGCCGAGAGGCATGGTAAGCGCGGCGAAAGTGGTAAGTTGAGGTCAATGGCACAGTCCACATCCGAGAGCGCCATTCCGACCTTGGCTGACGTCGCCCGTCGCGCGAACGTTTCCACGGCCACAGTGTCGAGGTGCCTCAACAACCCCAACCAAGTTGTCGACGAGACCCGCGCACGGGTGCTCCAGGCCGTTTCGGACTTGGGGTATGCGCCGAATTTCGGGGCCCGTGCTTTGGCCGCCAAACAAACCAACACCGTCGGTGCAGTCATCCCAACAATGGAAAACGCCGTGTTCGCCAGAGGCATCCAGGCCTTTCAGGAGGAATTGGGGCGCCATGGCAAGACGCTGCTGATCGCCTCATCCGCCTACCAAGAAGACCTAGAAGACACGCAAGTCCGTGCCCTCGTCGCGCGAGGAGCTGATGCTTTGCTGCTCATTGGCTATGACCGAAGCCCCGAACTCTACGCCTTCCTGGCCAAACGTTCTGTGCCCACACTGGTCACATGGTCCTTTGCCGAGGAGCAGGACAAACCTGCTATCGGTTTTGACAATCGGGCCGCGATGGCGGAGCTTGCCCGCTTGGTGATCGGGCAGGGGCATCGCAATATCGCATGCATTTCGGCGCCAACGGCTTCGAACGATCGAGCGCGCGGCCGGGTCGAGGGCATTCGTCTCGCCATGGGGGAGGCCGGTCTGGACGCTGATGAGCTTCTGTTGATCGAAACGCCCTACGGGATAGAGACTGGCGAGACTGCGATGCGGCAAGTTATGGCTGCGGCACCAGCAACCACCGCAATTCTGTGCGGCAATGACGTGTTGGCGCTTGGTGCCTTGCGCGCTGCCCTCGAGATTGGATTGGGCGTGCCGGGAGATGTCTCGATTACCGGTTTCGACGATATCGAAATTGCAATGCTGGCCGAACCTGCCCTCACCACGGTTCACGTCCCCCATCGCGAAATGGGCCGCCGGGCCGCGAGCATGCTCATTCAAATGCTTCGCGGCAAAGACCCACCGAAGAGCGTCAAGCTCCCAACCGATATCCGCCTGCGCCAATCGCTCGGGCCAGCGAGATAACGGCATTCCGACTTTAGCTCGCCAGCGCGGCGCAACGGAATTTCTACGAGCCTAATCGTGTAGGCCTGGTCTTGCCGAGCCGCCTTAGCTGTTGCATTGATAATAGCGCGTGAGTTGCGCCTCCATGCAGCGGCCATGCTTGTCCCAAGCTTGGCAGAACTCGCGTGTCCCGGTGAATGTTGGAGGGGCCTTGTAACCCCAGCGACTACATCTTTTTGCTGCGCCCTCATGCGCCATCAACCAATCCGGCTCGAAGGGGTGAAACAACGAAACTGTCGACGACATTGAGACGACGCCGTCCGCCTTGCTGCCGCCGCTCTGCGTCGGCGAGATCACCTTATCGCTGCCCGCGCATGCCGCCAAGAAAACGACCGCGAGAAGCGGGACACCCAACGTGACCGCTCGCCGACGCAAACCACCCATCTTCAAACCCCCACACACTCCAGAGGCGAGTTTGCCTGTCGAAGCGGTCGCGCGTCAAACAACAGGTTACTGTTCGGTTAACGTGGTATTTGGCGGAAAGGCGGTCACCGCAGGCCGGTTAGACCGTCATCAGCCTCTGGACTTGGGCTTCATCCACCTCGCCCTTCTGGCCCGCGAGCACAATCATTCCGCGGTCCATCACCGCGTATTGATCCGCAAGTTCGGTGGCAAACTCGAAATACTGCTCGACGAGCACGATCGCCATGGTGCCCTGGGCGCGCAAAACGGAAATGGCCCGACCAATATCCTTGATCACAGACGGTTGGATCCCTTCCGTCGGCTCATCCATCAGCAGCAGCTTCGGGTGGGTCACCAAAGCTCGGCCGATGGCGAGTTGCTGCTGTTGCCCCCCAGAGAGATCCCCGCCCCGGCGGCCAAGCATCTCCTTCAGGACCGGAAACAACTCGAAGACGAGATCCGGCACCTTCTTCTTACCGCGTGGCAGGAGCGAAAACCCGGTTTCAAGGTTCTCGCGCACGGTGAGCAGCGGAAAAATCTCACGCCCCTGCGGCACGACGGCAACCCCAGCCCGCGCGCGATGGTCGGGCCTCATTCGGCTTACATCTTTGCCTTCCAGAAGAATACGACCACCCGAGATCGGACAGCGTCCGGAAATAGCCCGCATGAGGGAAGTCTTACCCACACCGTTACGGCCAAGCACACAGGTAACCTTCCCGGGCTCAGCGTTGACCGAGATATCGCGAAGCGCTTGAGCAGCGCCATAGTGCAGAGCGATCCCTTCCACCGCCAGCATGTCAGCGTCCCAAGTAAACTTCGACCACATCGGGATTTGCCGAGACATGGTCGAGCGAGCCTTCCGCGAGCACATGGCCTCGATGCAACACGGTCACCTTGCAATCGAGCGCGCGGACGAATTCCATGTCGTGCTCGATCACGAGCACGGAGTGCTCGCCAGCAATCTCACGGAGCAGTTCCGCTGTGCGCATCGTCTCCGCATCGGTCATGCCAGCGGCGGGCTCATCGACCAGGAGAAGCTTCGGGTCTTGCGCGAGCAGCATGCCGATTTCCAGCCATTGCTTCTGCCCATGGCTGAGCGCCCCGGCGAGCCGGAAACGGTGATCGCTCATCCGCACCGTTTCCATGAGCTTCTCGATCTGCTCCTCGTCCGGCTTCTCTCGCCGATAGAACAGGGATGTCGGCACACCGCGGTCGCCCGCGAGCGAGAGCAGGAAATTGTCATAGACGGTGAGGGTTTCGAACACCGTGGGCTTTTGGAACTTGCGTCCAATGCCAAGCCGGGCGCTGCCCGCCTCATCGAGCCGGGTGAGATCGACAGAATTGTCCCAGACCACCTCGCCGGAATCGGGGCGCGTCTTACCTGTGATGATGTCGAGCATCGTGGTCTTGCCCGCCCCATTCGGGCCGACGACGGCCCGCAGTTCCCCCTTTTCGATGTAGATCGAGAGATCGTCGATGGCCTTGTAGCCGTCAAAGCTGCGATTGACACCAGTGAGATAGAGCTGGGTCGCACGTTCGCCCCGATCGCCTGGAAGGGTTGTCGGGCTCATGCCTCGGCCTCCTGGCGCGCGTCGCCCGGATCGGGATCATGACGCCTGCGGGCTAACTTCTCGATGAGGCCCAATACGCCCTGTGGAAGGAACACCGTCACAAGCACGAAGGTAGCGCCCAGCACGAAGAGCCATGCCTCGGGGAAACTCGCAGTCAGCCAGCTCTCACCGGCCGCCACGAGAAGCGCGCCCATTGCGGCGCCAACCAACGTCCCGCGCCCCCCCAGCGCGACCCAGATTACGATTGCAATCGATTTCGCAGGACTGAATTCACCGGGATTGATGATGCCGACTTGGGGGACGTAGAGCGCCCCCGCGAGGCCAGCGAGCATGGCCGACACAACAAATATGAACAGCTTATACTGTTCGACGCGGTAGCCGAGAAAGCGCGTGCGACTCTCGGCATCGCGGATCGCAACCAGGATCTTGCCATACTTGGAGATGGTGATCTTGCGACCCAGAAGCACCCCGAAGGCAAGCGCCAGCCCCGAAAGCACGAAGAGCCCAACCCGCGTCGTATCCGCCGAGAGACTGAACCCGAGAACGTCGCGGAAATCGGTGAGCCCGTTATTGCCGCCGAAGCCCATCTCATTGCGAAAGAAGGCAAGCATCAGAGCATAGGTGAGCGCTTGGGTGATGATTGAGAGATAGACCCCGGTCACCCGCGACCGGAAGGCAAACCAACCAAAGACGAAAGCAAGCGCGCCGGGCACAAGGAAGACCATGAACGCGGCAAACCAAAACATATCAAAGCCATACCAGAACCAAGGCAACTCCTCGTAGCCGAGGAACACCATGAAATCGGCTAGGACCGGGTTCGCGTAGACGCCCCGGTCGCCGATCTCGCGCATCAGGTGCATCCCCATCGCGTAGCCGCCAAGGGCGAAGAAGGCGCCGTGGCCGAGCGAGAGTATCCCGCAATAGCCCCAGACGAGGTCTAGCGCGACAGCAAGCAGGGCGTAGCACAGATACTTGCCCAGGAGCGCCACGATATGGCTCGGGACATGACCCACGCTGTCGGGCGACAGGATAAAGTTTCCAATCGGAACCAGCACGATCGCTGCGAACAAAAGAACCAGAAAGATCCCGATCCGCCGCGATATCAGGGGCTCTTGCATCGGCTAGCCCTCGACCGCCCGGCCCCGCTGCGGGAACAAGCCGCGTGGCCGCTTCTGGATGAACAGAATGATGAAAACAAGGATCAGGATCTTGCCAAGCACTGCACCGGCGTAGGGCTCCAGAAACTTGTTTGCTATACCGAGTGAGAAGGCGGCCGCGAAGGTTCCCCAAAGGTTGCCCGCGCCCCCGAAGACCACCACCAGGAAGCTGTCGATGATATAACTCTGACCGAGGTTCGGCGAGACATTGTCGATCTGGCTGAGCGCCACGCCCGCCAGCCCGGCAATCCCTGCCCCAAGACCGAACGTCAACGCGTCGACGCGCCCCGTCGGGATTCCCATTTCGGCCGCCATGGCGCGGTTCTGCGTCACCGCGCGCATCTGGAGACCAAGCGCTGTCCGGCGAAGGACCGTCAGAAGCGCCATGAAGACGATTATGGCGAATATGATGATGTAGAATCGGTTCCACGTCACCGTCATCTCGCCAACCGTGAAGGCGCCCGACATCCAGCTTGGATTGCCCACTTCTTGGTTCGTCGGCCCGAAGATGGTCCGCACCGCTTGCTGCAAGATGAGGCTCACACCCCAGGTCGCGAGTAGGGTTTCGAGGGGCCGCCCGTAAAGGTGCCGCACAATGCCGCGCTCGATCGCCACGCCCGCGGAGCCTGCAACGAGGAATGCAGCCGGGATGGCGATGAGAAGCGACGCATCGAAAAGCCAAGGCGCGCTGTTGCGGATGATCTCCTGGACCAAATATGTCGTGTAAGCCCCGAGCATGATCAGCTCGCCATGGGCCATGTTGATCACGCCCATCACGCCGAAGGTGATCGCGAGGCCGACCGCGGCGAGCAGAAGCACTGAACCGAGTGACAGCCCATACCAGACATTCTGCGCCTGCGCCCACATGGCGCGCACCCGCTCAATGCCTGCAATCGCGTCCTCGGCTGCAGCCGCCAGTTCGGGCTCGTCTGCAGTGCGATATGCCCCAAGGGCTGCAAGCGCTGCGTTGCCACCCCGCTCCGCGACGGTATTAATGGCCTGAATGCGCTGATCGAGTGGCGCGTCGGTCAAAAGGAGCGTGCGCGCTTGCGCCTGCTCTAAGGCCCGCCGGACATCCGACCGCTCTTCGACCGAAAGAGCCAAATCAATCGCTTCAAGTTGGTTAGGATCCGGGGCTTCAAATGCCGCATTTGCCGCGCTCAATCGCCGGACAGGGTCAGGATTGGTCAGGTTGAGCGTGCCAATCGCCGCCGCAATCACCCTCCGGAGGCCATTGTTGATGCGAATTGCACTGGTCGAACGTCGCTCCACTGCCCCGAGGTCAGCTCCAGTGAGCGGGTCAGTCCCGACTTGATTGCCGCGCCCGCCCGTCACGATCAGCACAGTCCCGTCGCTGTCGCGTATGTGGAGGTCGCGATCACCCAGAGCGCGCAGGACGCCAACGGCGCGCTCATCGCCGGTCGCGGCTATCGCGCGGATCACATCCGCACGGTCGTCGAAGCTCCCCTCGGGGAGCTGCAAAACCAGATCTTCCAGGGTTTGGGAGAAGGCGCCAGATGCTGCACTCAAACACAACAAGACCAAGCAAAACTGAAGGATACGCATGCGCCAACTCCGGAAGAAGAGGTGACGGCGCGGAGTATTTCCCCCAGCGCCGTCAGGACTTTCGTCCGAGGATTACTCAGTCGCGCCGCCGCAGGTCTCGGTCTCGGTGTTGAAGTTGCCGCAGTTCAAATCGACCCAATCGGCGATCAACGTGGCACTCTCCGGCAGATAGTCGGACCAGGCATCCCCAGGCACAAGCTCATCCGTTTCTGACACCACTTCAAACTGGCCATCGTCAAGAATTTCGCCGATCAAGACGGGCTTGGTGATATGGTGGTTCGGGAGCATCACAGAGATACCACCAGTGAGGTTAGGCGCTTCAGTGCCGGGCAGTTCGGCAATGATCGTGTCGGGGTCGGTCGTGCCAGCAGCCTCAACTGCCTTCGCCCACATATTGAAGCCGATGTAATGGGCCTCCATCGGGTCGTTGGTCACCTCACCGTCATCGCCGGTGAACTCGAGCCACTTTTCGACAAACTCGTCATTTTCCGGCGTATCGACAGACATGAAGTAGTTCCAGGCGGCGAGATGACCCACAAGCGGCTCGGTGTCGAGACCGGCAAGTTCTTCTTCACCGACCGAGAAAGCAACGACCGGGATTTCAGTTGCTTCGATCCCTTGGTTGGCGAGTTCTTTGTAAAACGGCACGTTGGCGTCACCGTTGATCGTTGAGACCACAGCAGTCTTCTTGCCGGCCGAGCCGAACTCGTTGATCTCGGACACGATCGTCTGCCAATCGGAGTGACCGAACGGCGTGTAGTTGATCATGATGTCTTCTTCGGCAACACCGCTATCCTTGAGATACTGCTCTAGGATCAGGTTTGTTGTGCGCGGGTACACATAGTCGGTTCCCGCGAGGACCCAACGCTCGACGCCTTCTGTCTCCATCAGGTAATCCACAGCCGGGATAGCCTGCTGGTTCGGAGCGGCGCCCGTGTAGAATACGTTGCGCTGACTTTCCTGGCCCTCATACTGGACCGGATAGAACAAGATCGAGTTCAGTTCTTCGAAGACCGGCAGCACCGACTTGCGGCTCACCGAGGTCCAGCAACCGAACACCACGTCGACCTCTTGGCCAGCAATCAGTTCGCGGGCCAGCTCAGCGAAGCGCGGCCAATCGGAAGCAGGGTCAACGACGACCGGCTCAAGTTGCTTGCCCAAGAGACCGCCCTTCGCATTCTGCTCCTCGATCAGCATGAGCATCACGTCCTTGAGCGTGGTCTCAGAGATCGCCATCGTGCCGGAGAGCGAATGCAGGATGCCCACTTTGATCGTGTCGTCCTGGGCGAAGGCCGGCGCTCCGGCGAGAACGCCCGCCAGGGCTGTTCCGGTCAAAATGGTCTTGAGCGTCTTGCGCATGTTGGTTTTCGTCCCTTTGTCAGAAAATAGGATCGCGTCCGCATCGCCCTCTCAACGTCCACCCCGGGGCCTGCAACGCGGTGGGCGGAGGCTGCAAATCGCCCCTCGCCCGGTCAAGAAGAAATGGCCTAATACTTGTGCAACGCCTATGGGCGCCCGAAAAACGAACGAATACTGATCGATTTGCCCAGATTATGAACAAGCCCTCGTCTGCGACACGGCTGAAGCTGCCTGATCCTCCTTTGCAGCGGTGGTTGACCTGTTGACGAGAGCGATCATCGGATCGGCAAGAGTTTTCTGAATGCGCTCCAACCTCGCGTTGCCAGCCCCCTAACGAGGTCTTAACCTGCGCCACATCCAAGCCGAACGCGAGACCGACAGAGAACGCGCCCCTAACCGTCGAGATCGAATGAAATCCATCGTCACACTGACGCTCAATCCCTCCGTCGATGCATCTTGCGCTACGGAAACGGTGCACCCGACTCATAAGATCCGAACCTCCCAAACGCGCTACGACGCGGGTGGGGGCGGCATAAATGTAGCGCGGGTTGTCTCAGAACTCGGTGGCTCCGCCTCCGCAGTCTATCTCAGCGGCGGCACGGTCGGCAGCTTGCTGGATACGCTGGTGGCAGATCTCCATATCGCGGCGAAGTCGATACCCATCCGGGATCTCACCCGCATGAGCCTCGCCGTGACCGAAACAGCCACGCGGTTGGAGTATCGCTTTACACCCGAGGGGCCCAGCGTCACGCCGCAAGAGTGGGGTATCTGCCTCGATACCGTCCGCGAGATGGAGTTCGATTATCTTGTGGCCAGTGGCTCCTGCCCCAAGAGCCTACCAACGAACTGCTACACCGAGCTTGCCGATATTGCCCGCGACCGAGGCGCGCAATTCGTGCTCGACAGTTCAGGCGATGTCTTCGAATCCACCATGGCCCATGGCAGCATCTATTTGGCGAAGCCGTCCCTTGGAGAGCTCCGCAAGCTTCTCAATGAGCCGCTCCACACTGCCGACGAGATTGAAGCCGCTGCACTCGAACTCACCGCGACGGGCAAGCTGGAATATGCCGCTGTGACCCTCGGCAGCGACGGCGCTCTGCTCGCAGGTCACGGGGACATTCGCTGGTTGCGCCCCCCCGATGTCGAGGTTCGGAGCGCCGTGGGAGCGGGTGACAGCTTCCTGGGTGGCATGCTCTATGCACTGGCGAATGACCAAAATCCGCGAGACGCATTCGCCCTAGGTGTCGCGGCTGGCTCCGCAGCGGTAATGACACCAGGAACCGAACTCTGCCGCAAAGACGATATCGCTCGCATACACGAGGGTATAGAGCGTGCGCCCGACGAAAGCCGACCCACTGGCTACACCATTACAGGCTGACAAAACGCGATGAGTTGCTCGGTGATGGCACAAGCAGATCTGTGAGCGAACGGACGAGAGCCGCCGGTTCAAAGCCGCAAAAATGCTAAGAATACCTTCGGATCAGGCTGTAACGCGCTCAACCAGATAGCCTTCCATCTCGATGGCTTGCTTGATGCGCCCGATCTTCTCTGACGTGTTGACCTGAACGCGACCAGACGATCGGTCGATCCGCAGCTCTGCGCGAGGATCAGCCATGACAATCGCGCGGCTCACAATATCTTCGCATTTCTTGCTGCTCATTCCACTCACCTGAAAATTGAGCATGGTTATTTCCCCCTTAGATTTGTTGGCCTCGCCGCGCGTCGAGAGCGGAAAGGCAGTTTCGATCTGCTATAGAGCAGCGAACCAAGTCCCAGCCTATACTATACCATAGGCCGTGCCTGCCCGGAGGCCGCATTGCCAATGTGCTTTATTGGTTAAAAGATAATCATCGCTACAATCTGTCTCAATCCATCCGACGCCGATTTCGTCACACAAATGTAACAACTGCTAGCAAGCGAAGTCCGGCCCCGCAGTTCGGCTCAAGCTTCCAAGTCAGGCAATTGGTTCGTCTGAGGATGCCGTGGATCCTTTCCGTTTGACGTGATCCCGACCTCCACGGGTGGCTCCAAACCACTTCGCTCGAGGCCCTCTTCTCTCAGATCGCTGTCGTCGAGGGCATACTCGATCAGCCGCTCTAGCGCATCATAGTCGTCCTGCGCAAAGGCACCAAAGCCCTTCATCCACAAAAACGCCACTGCAAGACCGTCAGGTTCCAATCGACAAGTGCGCACTCGGCCATCGCGGAGCTGACTGACCAGCCCCGCCCGCGCCAAAACCTGAAGGTGCTTCGAGACGGCCGCAAGCGACATAGGCAATGGCTCGGCCAGCGCAGAGACCCGCTTTTCGCCATCGAGAAGCGCCCGCAAAATGTCGCGCCGGGTTGGGTCCGCCAACGCGGCAAACACAGCGTCCAGATCGTGTTCACGGTGAAGATCCATGCCGCGCATAGGACTGCCCGACGCATGAATGTCAACCAAATGGTTGAAGGTTCGAATCCATAAATCAACTATTTGGTTGAATTTTTGGAGCAGGCCATGATTTGCTGCATTTGCGAGCAAGAAAACACAGAGCCATCAAGACAAGTGCAAAAAACCAATATGAATCTGAATGTTAGCTGAAGGCGCCCAGACCCCGGTTCGCTTGACAGACGCTTGACCTTTGCATTATCACGATTGCGACACAGAACCGGGGGCTTGGGAGCGCCAGACGCGGAAATTGGGGGAAGCGGCGATGGAAAAGGACACCTTTTCCGAGCGACTGAAAGCCCTAGAGGACCGCATTAGTGCAGCCAAGACTTCACGCGAACCGGCATCCGTAACCGGCGCGCAAGACAAGTTTACTAAGGGGTCGCTCGCTTGGCGAATGGTGACCGAACTTGTCGCTGGCATGCTTCTGGGACTGTCGATTGGTTACGGGCTGGACAGCCTGTTTGGAACATTGCCGGTGTTCCTCGTGCTGTTTTGCCTTTTGGGCTTTGCTGCAGGTGTGCGCACGATGATCCGCACGGCTGAACAGGTCCGTAAGGGGGAGTCAGAGGCTGCACGTCTCGCAAATGCCCCCGCAACAAAGGCAGCGCCGCCAGAGAACGGAGGCGCTGGAACGCCTCCCAGGGCGGAGGACAGAAAAGCGACGGGCGCCGATGGCCCGGGAAAGGACTGAGAGGTCACATGGCAGGCGACGCAGGTCACGGCGACAGCCCCTTCAACATCCACCCGATGGACCAGTTCGAAGTCCATCCGCTTTTCGGCGATGGACCGGTTCAGTGGTATTCGCTGACCAATGCAACGCTTTGGATGCTGCTCACCGTTGGTGCGATCTCCCTATTGATGGTCGTGGCCACAAGCGGTCGCGCTCTCATTCCAAATCGTGGCCAGTCTAGCGCGGAAGTGTTGTTTGGCTTCACACGGAAAATGGTCGAGGATGTCGCCGGGAAGGAAGGTGCGAAGTATTTCCCCTACATCCTGACGCTCTTTCTCTTCATTCTTTTCTCGAATCTGCTCGCGCTAATCCCTACGAGCTTCGCGCCGACATCCCACATCGCTGTCACTGCCGTTCTCGCGATCGCGGTCTTCGTAACCGTGACCGTGGTCGGGTTTGTGAAGAATGGGCCGCATTTCTTGGAATTGTTCTGGGTTTCGTCTGCACCGACCGTTGCGCTCCGGATCGTGCTCGCCGTCATCGAGGTAATATCCTACTTCGTCCGACCGGTGAGCCACTCGATCCGGCTAGGCGGCAATATGATGGCAGGACACGCCGTTCTTAAGGTTTTCGCCGGATTTGCCGGTGCGCTCGGCGTTGGCGCAATCATCCCAATCTTTGCGATCGTGGCGATCTACGGGCTGGAGTTGCTCGTGGCCTGCATCCAGGCCTACGTCTTCGCCATCCTGACGTGTGTTTATCTCAACGACGCGCTGCATCCGGGCCACTGAGCCCCGGATCTGCGCTCTCCTCTTCCCGCCATTCCAATCCAAAGGAGCAAGATTATGGAAGGCAATATCGCTGAAATGGGACAGTTCATCGGCGCAGGCCTTGCTTGCATCGGCATGGGCGGCGCCGGGATCGGTGTGGGTCATGTGGCCGGGAACTTCCTGTCTGGCGCACTCCGCAACCCTTCGGCGGCTGGCGAACAAACCGCGACGCTCTTCATCGGCATCGCCTTCGCTGAAGCCCTCGGCATCTTCTCGTTCCTGGTTGCTCTGCTGCTGATGTTCGCCGTTTGAGGCAAGGCGGACACCCTGTCGCGCGGTGATTGTCCGCGCGACCATTGGACGGAGTGACACATGGCAGATGACGCCCACGGCGAAGCAGCGGGCCACAGCGTTCCCGGGACACAAGCCGAAATCATCGAGAGTGCCGAAGCGGGCATGCCGCAGCTCAATCCGGAATACTTTCCGAACCTGATCTTCTGGCTGATCGTTTCAATTGTCCTGCTCTACATGATCTTGAGCAAGGTCGCGATCCCGCGGATCACCAGCGTTCTCGCCGAACGCAGCGACGCCATATCCGGCGATCTCGAAACCGCCCAACTCTACAAGCGGCGCGCAGAGGAAGCAGAGGCCGCCTACACAAAGGCACTCGCCGAAGCCCGTGAGGAGGCGATGAAGATCGCTGCTGAATCAAAGGCTGAGGTGAACAAGGAAGTCGCGGTTATGATCGAGAAGGCCGATGCCGAGATCGCAGCGAAGGCCGCTGAATCCGAGGCCCGTATCGCCGAAATCCGCGAAAACGCTGCCCGTAGCGTTGAAGAGGTGGCCAAGGCAACGGCACTCGAGATCGTGTCAGCCATCGCACCGGTCGGCACGGCCGACGAGGCGAGCGTGGAAAGCGCCGTTTCCGGCCAATTGAGAGGCTAAGGCGATGGATTTCCTAAACAACACCGACATCGTCGTAGCGATCGGCTTCCTGATTTTTGTAGGCATCCTGATCTATGTGAAAGTGCCGAAGCTGATAACCTCAAAGCTTGACGCACGCGCAGACGGAATTCGCGCTGAACTCGAAGAGGCGCGGGCGCTCCGCGAGGAAGCGCAGACCCTGCTTGCAAGCTATGAACGGCGGCAGCGGGAGGTGACAGCCCAGGCCGAGGAAATCGTAACGGCGGCGCGGGCAGAAGCGGAGCAAGCCGCGGCCCAGGCCAAAGAAGACCTTCGAGCATCCGTAGACCGCCGTTTGGCCACCGCCACCGAGCAGATCCAGGCAGCGGAGCAGGCTGCAATCAAGGACGTTAAGGATCGTGCCGTTTCTGTCGCCGTGGCTGCAGCCAGTGAGGTCATTCAAAAATCCATGAAGCGCGCCGACATCAAAGCATCAATCGAGAGCTCCATCAAGGAAGTTGGTCAGAAGCTGCACTGAGGTCACGTCCGTCTCCACTTTCCTGACGAGTTGCAGAACACAGCCAAGAAAATCCGTTCACCTTCAACAAAGATCCGTCGCCCGGCGGATCTTTTTTCTTGAGTGAACGGCCGAAGGCTGCGATGCCGCCGCGTCGCGGGTCAATGTCATCGTGAAGAGTTGCACCACAAGCGTCCTGGAGCTCAGGCAGCCGTCACATCTCCTGTGCCGTCGCCAGCCAAATCACTCTAAGAAACGTCGATCTCTTGGAGACCGAGACACTGGCAAGAGACCCCAGCCTACAGATCGGTGCCCGCCCCCCCTTAAGCATGGTTTACGCCCAACCACTCCATGTCTCCTGGAATTGACACCGATCATAGCGTCTGTGGCAGTTTTGTGACCCCATCTTAGGAGGTGAACCAGGGAGGAGTGGCAAATGGTTGTTGTGTGTGACCAGAAAGCTCAACTGGAGGGCAGGCTCACTGAGTTGACGGGGCGGCTGCGGCGGATCGAGGGTGAGCTCGACACGCCTGCAAGCAAGGATTTTGCAGAATCCGCGACCGAACGTGAGGCCGTGGAGGTTCTCGAAGACCTCGGTATCGCTGGGCAGCGCGAGATCCGGATGATCAAAGCCGCCTTGGATCGGATTGACGACGGGAGCTACGGCTATTGCGTCGCCTGCGGCGAACCGATCCCGGAGGCCCGCCTCAGGATCCTACCGCAAACCCCGCTCTGCGCGGCCTGTGCCGGTCGGAACTGATCCTCCTCCGGAAGCTCAGCAACTAAGCCGCCCCACTCAGGACGACTGAGCCGCTGCGCGTGATTTGCTGCTGACAGAAACGCGCGCTCTTGCGCCGCCTAAACGTTGTTGGACGGGGTGATAATGATCTCGACCCGCCTGTTAGCGGTGCGCCCCGCTTCAGTGTCGTTTGAGGCGACCGGATCGCCTTCCCCACGACCAATGGTCACGATGCGCCCGGCTGGCGTGCCGCTGGCCACCAGAATGTTCGTCACTGCTTGCGCCCGGCGGTCGCTGAGGCCTTGGTTGAAACTTGCCGACCCAGTGTTGTCCGTATGGCCCACAACCTGGACGGTTGAGGACGGGTAGGCCTGAAGGTTCTGCGAAATCGCGATGATTTCGTCGCGGATATCGGGGCGGACATCGCTACTGTTCACGTCGAATGTGATCGCCTCGGGCAAGCTCACGACGAGCGAACTCCCGGTGTTGACGATTTGCGCCCCGCTGCCGCCGATGGAGGCTTGGAGGTCGCGTTGCTGACGGTCGAGATAGCTCCCCACCGCGGTTCCCGCGATTCCGCCCACAACGCCACCGATCACTGTGGCCGTCTCGTCACCATCGCCGATCAGGTTGCCGATCAGCGCCCCCGCCGCCGTGCCCGCCACCGCCTGTGTCGCGGTATTGTTGCGGGTGCCGTCTGCGCGTGTGCATCCGGTGATCACACCCGCCGCGACCAGCACCACAAAAGTTGCCCGTATTCCCGTCACTGCTCTCGTCCTTTTTCAGGCCTGTTGTGGCTAAATCCTAACATCGCGGCGGACCGGCGGGAACCTGTCAACGCGTCACGTCCAGGTGAGAGCGGTTTCACCTCGGCCTTTCAAAGGATACCATGGCCGCGAAAACGCTTCGGAGCCCTGCCATGCAACCAGCGCCCTGGATCTGCGCCCTCATCCTTCCTGTCATCTTCGCCTGCGCGCCAGCGCCAGCTGTGGCGCAAGCTGCAAGCGAGGAAACCCGCGAGGTCGATGTCCACTTCCCCGCCGGGACCACCGGCACAACAATCAACGACACGATCATAGGCTACGGGACCGTGACCTACAGCCTCGGCGCGGAGGCCGGTCAGCGGATGCGCGTCACCCTCACGCCCAGCAACCTCGCGACCTATTTCAATGTCTACGGGCCCGGAAACGCCCCGGGCGACGCGGCCCTCGCCAATTCCGGCCTCGGCGGCGAGATGATGGCGGAAATCAACCTTTTCGACGCAGTCCTGCCACTATCGGGCGAATACACGATCCAGGTCTACATGATGCGCAGCGCCGCACGCCGCGACGAACGCTCCGACTATACGCTCGACATTTCCATCACCGGCGAGACGAGCGCGATTGTCGAGGGCGATTACGCCGACGGGCTGCAAGGCGGGCCGGATGCATGGGAGGTTCGGAGCGCGAACGGGCTCAACATCCGTGGCGCGCCGTCGACCGGAGCCCCGATCCTGGTGACCGCGAAGGGGGGGACCATTCTGCGCAACGACGGCTGCCGCATGGCGGAGGCGCGCCGCTGGTGCCAAGTCGGGAGCCCTTCGGGAGATATCCGTGGTTGGGCTGTGGGCGAATTTCTTGTGGAAGCCGCACTCCCCGCGGCCGCGAGTAGCCACAGCCCAAAGGCCGGCACCCGAACGGTCGTGATCCCGCCCGCCTCACGGCTCAGCACGGTGCGCGCCGGAACGCTACAGGGCGGCGAGGCCGTGAACTATGAGGTGACAGCTCGCGCAGGGCAGAACCTGACCGTCGAGCTCGAAGCGGCGAGCGACAACACGCTCATCAACATCTTTGCCCCGGATGGTGACCTCGTCTTCGAGGCACAAGAGGCCGGGTCGAGATACCGCGGCACCGCGGCCGAGGATGGCACGCTCACCATCGCGGTCTATTCTTTGGCCGGGCCAGAAACTGCATCTAACTATCAGATCGCCATCGGTCTGGAGTGAGGCGGGGCGTGTCGCCTTAGTTGTCGCGCTTTGCCCCTTAGCAGTGAAACCGAGCTTTCGCCTCTCACAATCCACTTGCGCAAACCTACTTCCGGTTTCCTGCCAAGTCTGAAACATTCCCGCGCAGACATATTCATCCGCAAAGACATTCCCCAATGGCCAATCCCCAACATATCGAATGGCTCCTTGAAGGCGTCGAGGCGTGGAACGAGCGCCGAGCGCGGGAGGAGTTCGAACCTGACTTGAGCGGGGCGCGCCTCTCTGGGGCAGATTTGCGGGATGCAAACCTCGAGAGAGCGAAGCTGGAGGGAGCGATCCTCAGAGGGGCGGACCTCAGGGGGGTGGAACTGGCTTGGGCGATCCTTAGTCAGGCGGTCCTCAGAGGTGCTAACGTCGAGAGGGCGGTCCTCAGGGGGGGCAAGCTCGAGCGAGCGGACCTCGGGTGGGCGATCTTCACGGGAACGAACCTAGAGAGGGCGGACCTCACGGAGGCGGACCTTGAGGGAGCGAAGCTTCAGAATGCAGATCTCGATTGGGCGATCCTTAGACAGGCGAGCCTCGAGATGGCGGACCTCAGGGGGGCAGTCCTCAGGGAGGCGGATCTGAGCGGGGCCGACCTAAGGGAGGCGAACCTGAAGGAGGCCAACCTGAGGAAGGCCAACCTGAGGGAAGCGGACGTTCAAACATTATACTCGTTCGGGGGCACACTAGATGAGATGACGCCCAAGAATATCGATCTGAGCAAAACGCGTTTCCTGACGCAAGACCAACTCAACACCATGGTCGGCGACAGAGGCGCCATCCTCCCCAAGGGCCTCGTTTACCCGGCCCATTGGCCGGAGCCAGAACCTCCCGAGGTTCCTCCATCGCATGAACTGTCGCCAGAATATCCTGCATTCGAACCAAACGAGCAAAATGCAGCCTCGATGCCTCTACCTGCCGAAGCGACTTTTCAGTCGATTACAGCACCCGTGGACGTCATATGGACGGAACTTGGGCATCTTGAACTGGACGTCGCGGAACTCATCGCCGTCGAGCCACAACCAAAGCGGTTCATCCCAACAGTCTCGGCAAGCGCGCAGATGGAGCAATTGGCCGCAGTCGGGGCTTTGGCCAAACAGATCAAGACGTCGATTCGCACCAATGCATCCCCCAATGCGGCGTCATTTGTGGGCGATGTATGCGGCATCTTTGAGGCTATTGACCGAGAGATCCATAAGCCGAAGGGTCAGGTTCTGATTGTTCTCATCAAGGCCAATATCAGAGCATTGCAAGAATTATCAGCGAACAAGGAAGCGCTGTCCGACGTCGATAAGGCGCTGTTCGACGCGTTCATGGGAGAGGCAAGAACTCTCCTAAAGCTCTACCCTATCCTCCAGGAGATCGAAGATCCGCACCAGTCGGACCTCGTTTCGCCGGACGTTGAAGCGGAAGCCCTCGCAGCAACCCAAGATCTCATTGAGGTTCTGGAAGCACCAGAGACCGAAAACGCGTTGGGTCCAAGTCTGCCCGGTGTCACCCGTGATCTGGCCACCTATCCTTGGGACAGCAACCGTAAGAAGATTGCCGTGTTTGCGGCTTATGGTTCTCGTATCCTGGAGGCACTGAGAAACCCTCCACCGTGGGCGAAGGCGACGGCTGTATGGGGCACGATCATTAGCACCATTCTTGCGCTGCTTGCGCTACTCTAACCTAACGCCCGAAAGCGTTGCCCCGTGCCAAGATCGAACAGAGAGTTCAGCAGCGATCCATTGGCCTCGGTCGCTGATCCAGCCCGACACGTCTTGTGCCCGGCGGCAAAGCCGAGCTGCGCCGCCCCTCCCCCCAAGGGCGGCGCATTCGCGCGTGCAGGGGCGGGCGGTGCCCTCAGAGGTGAAACACTGACCGCAAGCGCACCTTGCAACGGGGTCCAAAGCGGCCGCTCCGAAAAGACCGGCCCCGATTGCCCCTTGGGCGCGGCCCCGCTATATCGCGCAACATGCTCGATCGCGCTGCCAACACCCCCGAATTGCCCGCCGAGGTCGCCCGGAGGCGCACCTTTGCCATCATCTCTCACCCCGATGCGGGCAAAACGACCCTGACGGAGAAGTTCCTGCTCTATGGCGGGGCCATCCAGATGGCGGGCCAGGTCCGCGCCAAAGGCGAGGCGCGTCGCACCCGCTCGGACTTCATGAAGCTCGAACAGGATCGCGGCATCTCGGTCTCGGCCTCGGCCATGTCTTTTCCGTTCGAGAGCTGGTGGTTCAATCTCGTCGATACGCCGGGCCACAGCGATTTTTCCGAGGACACCTACCGTACGCTGACCGCCGTCGATGCTGCCATCATGGTGATCGACGGAGCAAAGGGCGTCGAAAGCCAGACGCGCAAGCTCTTCGAGGTCTGCCGCCTGCGCGATCTGCCGATTATCACCTTCTGCAACAAGATGGATCGCGAAGCCCGCGACACGTTCGAGATCATCGACGAAATCCAGCAGGAGCTTCAACTCGATGTCTGCCCGGCAAGCTGGCCGATTGGGCAGGGGCGCGACTTCCTCGGCTGCTACGACATGCTCGGCGACCGGCTGGAACTGATGGACCGCGCCGACCGCAACAAGCGAGCCGAGAGCTTGCGGATGGAAGGGCTCGACGATCCGCGGATGGGGGACCACATCCCGGCAGATCTACTTGCCCAGCTTCGCGAAGAAGTGGAAATGGCGCGCGAACTGCTGCCCAGTTTCGACCATCAGGCGATGCTGGACGGCAACCTCTCTCCGATCTGGTTTGGCTCGGCCATCAATTCCTTCGGCGTTCAAGAACTGATGAGCGGCATCGGCCGCTTCGGCCCGCCTCCGCAGATCCGGCCCGCGCAATCCCGCGGGATCGGCGCGTGGGAAAAGAAGGTCGCGGGATTCGTTTTTAAGGTCCAGGCCAATATGGACCCCAAGCACCGCGACCGCGTGGCGTTCGTGCGGCTCTGCTCAGGGCATTTCGAGCGCGGCATGAAGCTCAAGCATGTGCGTTCGGGCAAGCCAATGGCGGTCTCGAACCCGGTTCTGTTTCTCGCCAACGATCGAGAGATTGCTGAGGATGCCTGGGCCGGAGACATCATCGGCATCCCAAACCATGGACAACTCAGGATCGGCGACGCCCTCACCGAGGGCGAGGATCTGCGCTTTACCGGCATTCCATCGTTTGCGCCGGAACTCCTGCAGAACGTGCGGGCTGGCGACCCGATGAAGGCCAAGCATCTCGAAAAGGCGCTTACCCAGTTTGCCGAGGAGGGCGCCTCCAAGCTCTTCAAGCCGAATATCGGCTCGGGTTGGATCGTCGGCGTGGTCGGACCGCTGCAATTCGATGTTCTCGCCTCGCGGATCGAACTGGAATACGGCCTGCCGGTCCGGTTTGAACCGACCCAGTTCACCTCCGCCCGATGGATTTCGGGCCCGCAGGACAAGATCGACGCATTCGTGAAGGCAAATAAGGGCCATATGGCCGAGGACCATGACGGCGATCCGGTCTATATGACCCGTCTGCAATGGGATATCGACCGGGTCGCGCGCGACTACCCCGAACTTCGGCTCACTGCGACTAAGGAAATGCTGGCTTAGCGCCGCATTCGCCAGCACGCCCGTGAGGCGAAGGTTCTAGCTCGTCGCATCGAGGAGTGGCCAAAGGTCACGCCTTTGGACGGTAAACCTGTGTCGCGGATTTCTCTGCCAAACCTCATAAGCAGAGGCACAATCGACTATGGAGCGTGTTCCCCCGCTCAACGGTGCCCCAACTGGCTCGCAACAAATCCTGTTTGCCTCAGGGGGCGAACGGTAGAGATGACCGCCCTCGCGAGCGCCACTTAAATCTTCCTCAACCCTTGGCTCCCTAAGTTCAAGGCGAGTGGCCAGAAAGGCCATGCCGCCCCTTTCTCGCTGTCAAGGTCTGGCCGTTACGTCATCGCCATGCAAACACGCATCCTGTCCCGGTTCGCCCTTTGCTTCCTGTTGGCCCTTACACCCGCGCTCCTTTCGCGCGGACCAGCGCACGCTGCCGACTGGGGCGCAAAGTGCACCACACCGAACACGTCTGCCGATCTGGTGGTCGCAATGCGCAACGCGCCGCCCTTCATCGCGAGCGATGCCATTCGCGGGCAACGCGGTTTCGCCTTCGATCTTTGGACCAGCATCGAAAAAGAGCTTCGGGAAGACGGGCTGATCCACACGACGACATTCGTCGATTGCCCGCTGAGCGCGCAACTCGCCGGACTTGCGGACGGCACAGTTGACGTAGTCATCTCGCCGCTCACGATCACTGCGGACCGCCTGACGCGGTTCGACTTCAGCCACCAGTATCTGAGCTCCGGCACGACCATCGCCCAACGCTCGACCGCGGCGATCGATTTTGGCTATGCCGCATCCATTCTGGGCGAGACGCTCGGGCATAAAGGTGTCCCGCGGGCGATCCTGATCTTCCTGGCCGTGAATGCGGTTCTGGCCTGCCTGCTTGCCTGGGTCTTGCGCACACGCCCCGACTACGAACAGATCGGCCGCGAGCCCCTCCCGATCCGGGCCATGCGCTACATGCTGGAAGCGGTTATCCGCACCATGGGTATCCGCGGCATGGGTGACGGACTGCGCGGCACGGCCAGCACAACGCTAGATGTTTTTGCGGCGATCGTCGGCGCGATCCTCTCGGCCATCGTGTTTGGTATGCTGACGACAGCCCTTGTGGGCTCGATCGGAGGGACGCGGGCCGTTGCTCTGACAGAGCTTCCGAACATGCGGGTCGCAACGCTCGAAGGCTCAACATCGGAGCTGTTCCTCAACTCACTCGCAAAAGAGCACCCGCCGGAGCAAGAGCCCAAAGCGGAAGAGAAAACCATCCGCCTGGCCCTTCCCGCTGGCCGCAATCGCGCACCCCATCATCCACATGCCACTGCAAGTGCAGCCCGATCCCACTGCGTCGCCGCCAACACCTCGAGCGAAGCCGATCTCTGCATCGGTTATGGCACCTGGACTGACGCGATGGACGCCCTTTCCGATGGCCGTGTTGACGCCGTCTTCGGCGATTGGGCGCAGCTCAGCTATCTCTCCCGCCTGGTTGAGTATGGCGGTGGCCTCGAAGTCCAAGGCACGACTTTTTGGAACGAACCCTATGGTTGGG
Organism: Pseudomonadota bacterium; assembly: GCA_039177645.1. GTDB lineage: Bacteria > Pseudomonadota > Alphaproteobacteria > Rhodobacterales > Rhodobacteraceae > Amaricoccus. The sequence continues at coordinate 75,005 of JBCDFS010000013.1, forward strand.
GCATCTCGCGAAATGTCCCTACGGAGCTACGCGCCGCCATAGACAGGGCGCTGGTTCGCCGTCTCCGCAGCCCCGAATGGCGTTTCCTCGTCCAGGAATATATGGGCGACGGCGCGATCTCCCCGTCCTAACACCATGCGTTATCCCCAGCCTGAGCCGAAGATGACGGGGCTTGCGGAGGCGTTCGCAGGTGAGGTGACCGCGACCGAGTTCGCATCCAACCTGACCCAATACGAGCGCTACTTCGCGAGCGGCAGCTACGATCACCGCTACCCCTGCCCTAATCAACGCATGCTCCGGCTGGCCGAGAGCCTCCTGCCACCAGATGGCCATTTCATCGATTTTGGCTGCGGGTCCGGGCGATACCTTCTGAATCTGAGCGGGAAGGCGAGGATCGCCGCAGGCTATGACATTTGCGAAGCGGCGCTGGAGAGGTTGCGCGCGGCACTGGCCGAGCGGTCAAACCGCCTGCCGGTGACCCTGCTCGGCCCCGACCCTTCGGATCTGGATCGCCATGCGTCGCGACACGGACCCGCCGATCTCGTGCTTTGTCTTTTTGGGGTTCTGTCGCATATCCGCGGTCGGGCCGCACGGCGCCGCGTGTTGGAGCAGCTTCGCTCACAGCTCATGCCACGCACCGGGCGGCTCCTGATTTCAGTGCCGAACCGGTTTCGTCGCTTCACCCGTGAACAGAAGGCCGCCGGAGCGGGCGCCGAGGAAATCCACTATACCCGTGGGCTCAACGACGGCTCAGTCGAGATGTCCTACCGGCTTTTCGATCCGGAAAGCCTGCAAGAGGAACTCGCTCAGGCCGGGCTCGAAATCGTATCGCTCGGGGCCGAAAGCCTTCTTTCCGAGAGCACAGTCACGCGGTCCCGGTTGTTGCAGGCAGCCGATGGAAAGCTTTCCGCTTGGCTCCCCGCCGCCTGGGGGTACGGGATCACCGCCGTTGCGCGACGCGCCGGGGAGACAGACTAATGAGGTGGATCGCCGGCCTTTTCGCTCTCTCTGTGGGGCTCTTTTCGGCGCCGATCGCGCCTGCACAAACTGTTCCCGCAGAGCCTAGTCCGACCGAGGCCGAAGCTACCGATGGTCGCATGCAACGGGTTCTTGATAGGGGCAGGCTGATCGTCGGCGTGAAGACCGACTATCCCCCCTGGGGTATGATCGCCCCGGATGGCTCCATCGCTGGCCTCGAGCCCGATCTTGCGCAGGACCTGGCAGACCGCCTTGGTGTCGCGTTGGAGCTCGTCCCAGTCACCTCGGCGAACAGGCTTCAGCGGCTCAACCAAGGCGTCATCGACATCGCGATAGCGACGATGGGCGACACAGAGGCAAGACGCCGCGAAGCGGATCTGTTGTTGCCGCACTATTATGCAAGTGGTGTCACGCTGCTTGCCCGCCGGGGGTCGCCGTTTCGGGACTGGGGGCAGCTCCGCGGACGTCCAATCTGCTTGACCGACGGGGCCTTCTTCAACCGGCGGCTTACAGAGATCTATCACATTCAGACCGTGGTGTTCCGGGGCAACCGTGATGCGCTACTCGCGCTTCAAGATGGCCGATGCGTCGGGATGGCCTACGATGACACAGTCCTCACGCGACACTTGAACGACCCGCTCTGGTCCGACTTTCATCTCGCCACGCCGAGCATCTTGAACTCGCCCTGGTCTATTGCCGTTAAACTGGGTGAAGGCGAGCGCGCTCTCGGTCGTTTCGTCTCTGACGCCATCGCGACCTGGCACCGAGATGGTATCCTGCTCGCACTCCAAGATCGCTGGGGTATACCCAGAAGCGATTTTCTGACGGAGCGCAACCGCGTATGGCGGGCCGAACGAGCGGGCGAACCGGTCTGCATCAGGGGCACAGATGGCGCCTGGCCCGCCTCTTGCCTGAGCACTCAAGCCTTCAAGACGAGCGGAGATACCTCCGAGCTTCCCGGCTGGGTCAAGGTGCTACGCGACAAAACCGGGTTTGATCTGTCTTTCGCCTTTGACCAGATCGACAGCACCCGGCTGATCCACGGCGTCGGCCTCACCTTTGTGCTCAGTCTTATTGCGATCCTCGGCTCGCTCACGGTCGGCGTCACGCTTGCGATTGCAAGCCGCTCCTTGAAGCCAAACACTTGGGCGCACTGGCTTTTCCGAAACCCGATACGCGCGCTCGTGGTGTCCGCCCGGATGACACCTCCGATCCTGCAGCTCTACATCCTGTTCTTCGGGCTCGGTGGATACCTCGCCGCTCACTACGGCTATACGCCCGGCAGCTTCGGGATCGCGGCACTTGTGCTGTCCTTCTATGCCGGGGCGACGAACGCAGTGTTGCTCGGCAGTGCCATCGGCCACCTGCAAGAGGAAAAGCCCGGTATCCCAGCCTACCGGCTGCTCCCGCCAGCAGTGGAACGCTGCTACGAGGGGCTCGTCTCCACATCGGTCAACATCGTCAAGGCAGCCGGTCTGGCAAGCACCATCGCCCTACCTGAGGTGATTTCCACAGTGAACACGATCATCGCGGAGGGCGGCGACGCCACTACGATGATGAATCTCCTGCTCGTTTTCTATTTCCTCTTTGTCCTCAGCGTCCTCGCTCTGCTGCGAGCCTTGAAGGGAGTGGTGATGCGATGGATCTGATCGACATGATCGGCGATCTGGCTGTCTGGACACCCTATTTGGCGGGCGGGTTCGCCGGAAACGTGCTGATAGCGATGGTCTCCATGGCGCTCGGCACGCTGCTTGGCGGCGCGCTGGGTTGGGCTAGGTCCCAAACCGCGCCGCTGCGTCTGCCCGCGGATTTCCTGACAAATCTTTGCCGAAACGTGCCGAGCTTTGTCTTGCTGTTCTATGTGGCCTTCGCGCTGCCGGTGGAGATCGTTTGGGGCGGACACGTCATTTCAGTGCCCCTTTGGATTAAGGCCGCGCTTGCGCTTACGATCCCTGTCATCGGTTTCGCCGCCGATCAGAGCCTCGCTTTGCGCCGCCAGATCCGCGAAGGTCTGACATCGGCCCGCGCCACGTTTCTCACCGCGTGGCTACAGTATTTCCTGATCATCGTTATGGCCTCGGCAACGGCCTCGGTGATCGGCGCCGATGAGATCGTCGGGCGGGCCAATCGGGTGATCGCCGCCGATAGCAGACCGCAATTCCTCGTCGTTGTTTACGTCTACGTGTCGCTTTGGTTCCTCTGCGCAGGGCTCGCATTCTCCGCACTCACCCGCGCCCTTGCGCGCTACTGGCACTCGCCAGAGCCCGAGGAAGCGCCTGAACGCGCCGGAGCCGCCCCATGATCGCGCGAGGAACCGCCATCGCCCTGGCGTTGCTGTGCGCGGGCTGCGGCCTGTGGGGCGGCGACACCGAGGAGGCCGAACCTGCGCCAATGTGCATGCGAGAGGACCCCGGGAAGAGAAAGCTCGAAGGCGTCGCGGTCCGCAACCCCACTGGCGTCGCCTTCTTCGAAGCTGCCCGCATAGAGGGAAAGGCCCGACGCAACGGCAACTTGTCTCGGATCTGGTTCGAGGATTACACATTCAAGGCCCGACCCGACGGCGAAGGCGGCTATTCAGGCCGACGCGGCGCCAAGGCCATTCCTGTCGATGCACTCGACAACATTGTAAACGAGATGAGGGCACTGGCGCTCACCTACCCAAACGGCGAAAGCGACTATGCCGGGCTGGTCGCCATCGGTCGCCCTACCCCAGCTGCCCGTGTCGCCACGACTGGAGAGGCACGGTATTCTGGACCAGTTGAACTGCGGCTCCTGGATCTGACCAGCGACGGCGGCAGTGTGGTTCATTCGGGCCAGATCGATATCGCAGTTCGGTTCAGCTCAGCAGATGCGCGGGCCACAGTCAGCGGCTTGGGCGCAGGCGCACAGTTCACCCAGATTAACTGGGACGGTCTTGCCGTCTGCAACACGCGAATCGCTTCTTCGGGGCGGGGTGGTTTCCAATTCCAGGACCCCGATGGACGTCGGATCAACTTTGCCGGGCCGAGCGATACCTCCAGTTCGGGAACCGCATTGCTCGACGCGACATTCTACGGTTTCGACGACGCCCTTGCCCGTCCGGCGGCCATAGGCGGTATCGTCCTGATCCAAGGCGATTCAGGCGTCTTGCAAGGGGTATTTGCAGCTCCATTGAGCAACCAAATCGAGTGATCCGCACCTTCTGGCAGGTATCATGCGGACGCGAGGTAAGATCTCATCCGCAGATACAATTCATGGTTGTTTTAATACGTTAAGACTCGCTTAGTCTAAACTTCCTAGCAAATTCTCTGGAACCGCCCGAACGCGCGGCCAAGACACGGCGTTTGCAGGAATAGGACGAGATCGCGCGACATGGCAATCGAAGGGATTCGGGATCGCGTGAGAGACGGCAGTTGCCGAGATACGCGGCGCGCTCGTGCCCTGGATGACAAGTATTTCCTTCCCGAAGAGCGGAGCCTGCCCATTCACTTGGCGCGAAGTGCCGCCGTTGCCGGAGGCATCGGGTTCGTCAACGATGCAAACGTTCCGGTAGGCACTTGGCAACGCCTCTTCGCGGAAGAACCTGCCGCGATCATGGCGGAACTGATTGCGGTTTCGCCAGAGGATGAGCGTGCTCGATTCGCCGAACTGATCGAAACTGATCCCGCAGCAGCTGCGACGGAATTGCTCGCGTTGGCGCGGCGCGTTCACGATTGGCTAGAGCGCGCCTCAACGCGCGGGCGCGCCCTTTTCTCCGCGCAACTCGAGGGCCTCCGCAACCGCGACGACCCGTTCGCACTGGCCACCGCTTTGGCGTCCTCAGAACGTGCCGACCCCGCGGCTCTCGCCCAGATTGTGCAGGAGACGGGCTTTCGTTCTGGCGCTGGCACAGGTGCAATCGCTCAGGCGCGTGCGGCCTGCCAAGCGCTCGCGCGGGCCCATGATCAACTCCTCAACATCATGGCGACGCTCAGGCCAAAGGTAGAAGCCGCATTTGAGACGCGTGTTGCCTCTGGTCTGATCGATCCGGCCATGGGGCTTATCCTGACCGAGATCGGTCTCCTGCGCCAAATGGCGGAGGTTACGAACGCCTTCCCAGACCGACACGCGGCCTTCTACTACGGTGATGTTCTCGGACTTGAGCCCCGAGGTGCACAGCCTGAATCCGTGCATCTGCGCTTCACGCCGGGCGGCGTGCCCACGGATATTCCCAACGGTTCGCATCTTTTGGCCAGGATTCCGGGGCAACCGGAGCCCTTGATGTATCGGCTCGCGGAAACGCTCCGCGTGGCTCCGGTGAAGATTGCCGCACTTTGCAGCCTGCGGTATCGCCGCGACCCGTTGATTTCACCACAATCGGAATTGGGCTACATCACAGGCGTCAGCGCCCGCAGGCTTAGGCTCGAGCCGGAAACCGGGCCAGAGGCCAGGCAACCGCGCCTGTTTGCGCCGGGCGGACCAGGCGATGCCGAACTGGGCCTTGCTGTGTCCAGTCCACTTCTGGCCCTCTCCGGCGGGCGGCGAAAGATTGAGGTGTCGTTCCACCTTGAGGCCCGAACGGATCAAGGATCAGCCCCTCCGACACCGCAGACCGACTGCGAAACCACGGAGAAGGCGCGGCAATCCTATGGGCGCACGCTCGCAGCCGGGTTGATCGAGGGGCAGCCCTGGCCGTCAGGTGACGAGCGGCGCAGGCTTCTCAATGCGATCTCCGCTCAGCTCGGCGGACCAGCGGCGGCGAAAGTGGCGGAGCAGATTTTCAGCCAGCCGCGGGAGGATGTGTTCCAAACGCTGCTTCAGGATGCGTTCAGCGCAACCCTATCGAGTGAAGAAGGCGAGATCGTCCCGGCCATGTTGCGGGCAGCCCCAAACGAGCCGGAGGACGGGCCCGGCTTCACGATCAGCCTGACGCTCAGCGAAGCCGATCCCGCCATCACCGCCCCTGGCGACGCGGAAGCCCCGGTTCTCACGCTGCGGCTTGCGCCAGACAGTCGTTTCTGCCCGGTATCGCTCCTGGAAGGCTATGCAATGGAACGAGTGAGCGTCAGCGTCGAAGTCGCTGGGCTCACCCGACTCTCGGCCTTTTCCGACGATGGTCCGCTCAGCACGGCGCAGCCGTTTATGCCGTTCGGCCCCCGCCCTCAGGACGGCGCCGCATTCCTTGTGGGCGCACCCGAATTGGCCAGCAAACCCGTAAATCGTCTGGGCGTGGACATCACCTGGGCAGACCTGCCACGCGCGCCCGGAGGCTATCGGGGCTACTACCAGCCCTACGGCGAGGCGTTTGAGCCCCCTGATCCGGAGGTAACGCTTTCCTACCTGACCGGAGAAGGATGGAAAGACCTCGGACAGGGGCCCGAACCGCTAGTCGCAGAGAGCGCCCCGGGCGGGCCACTCCTACCGCGGCGGCGCTTCGAAGGTGTGATCCCAGGTCGCGCGAAGGCCGCGCGCCGCGGCACCGGACCAGAGGCGTTTCGCCAGCGCCAGACGATCCGGGCGGGCCTCCTGCGCCTCGATCTCTGGTGTGGCCCCGACGGCTTCGGGCATGAGGGCTATCCGGCGATCTTGGCAGAAGCGATGCGCCCATCCCTGTTTTCCCTGAAGAAGCGCTCCATGCCGCCACCGCCGGTTGCACCCCAGATTGCGACGATCTCGCTCGACTACTCGGCGCATGGCGCCATCACCCTGTCGACACCGCAAGCGGCGCGCCCCGGCGAACGGGTCGTCCAGATCGGACCGTTCGGGCGCGCGGAAATTTATCCCCATCGCGGCCGACCGGGCGCTGGACTGCTGCCGAAACGCTTCGCCGATGGCAGCTTGTTCATTTGTGTCGCAGGTGCGGCGGCGACCGGTCCGGTCTCTCTTTTGTTCGAGATGCAGCCCGGCAGCCACCGGCGGCGGAGCTTTCAGCCTGCCTCTGTCAGCTGGCACTACCTAACGGCAGCGGGATGGCAGCCGCTTCCGGGTTGGAGCCTCGGCACGGACACAACCGAGGGTCTGATGCGCACCGGCGTTGTCACCCTGGACGTTCCCGATGAGGACGTCCTGTTGTCGGGCGGGGAAATGTCCAGCGAGGGTGTTTGGCTTGCGGTCTCCGCCGATGACCATCTCGACGCCTTCCCGCGCCTTGCCTCGATCAGCGTCAATGGCGCTCGGGCCGAACGCGTCGGCGACCCAGCTGAGAGTTCTGCTGGACTGGCAGGCGCGCGTTGGTCAGTGGAACCGCCTGTTGCCGCGATTGGGGCGATCACCCAGGTCGGCCCGGTCCTTGGGGGGGCGCCTGCGGAAACCGAAGCGGCATTCCGGATCCGTGCAAGCGAAGGTTTGCGGCACCGGCAGCGCGCAGTCACCGCATGGGACGTGGAGCGGATCATCCTTGATCGGTTTCCCGAAGTCTGGAAGGTGAAGTGCCTTCCCGCCGCCATTGAACAAACCGAAGCAGGCTCTCGCGCCTCCGACGGGTGGTCGACCGGAGCAGAGACAATCATCGCGGTCGTGCCCGAGGCGCCGGAAGAGGCGCGGGAGCTGCCATCACAACCTGCGATGTTCGATGTTCTGACCCTGCGTCGGATCGAAGCGTATATCGCCGAATGCAGCGGGGCGTTTTGCGTGCCGCGGGTCCGCAACCCGAGCTACGAACGGCTGCAGATCCGCGCGCAGGTGAGCTTCGTTGACAAACGGGATACAGGCCTCGCGCTCCGACAACTCAAGCTCGATGTCTCCAAGTTTCTGAGCGTCTGGACGGCCAAGGCGCCGCTCGACGGCTTCGGTTGGTCGCTCAACCTGCATGATGTAGCAGCGTTCCTCCGTGGCCTTGACTATGTCAGCGCGCTCAGCGGGTTCTCCATTCTCCATCTCGCCCGCGACGACCGAAACATCTGGCGGCTCTTTGACACCGCCCGCGAGGATGGTGACGGAGATGAAGCTGGCAACGGACGGCAGGTTCTGTGCGGCCGGGAACCTTGGTCGCTGGCGCTGCCGATGGCCGATCACTGGATCACAGTGCAGGAGGCAGGGCGACTGGAGAGCGCGAAACCCACGGGCATCGGTGGGCTCGGGATCGGCGAAACCCTCGTCGTAGACGCGGCACGAAGCGCATGAGTAGACGCGACCGCCCTACCTTGAAGAAGTTTTTCCGCGATGGCGCATTGCCAAGTTCTGAGCACTATGCCGATCTGATTGATTCAGCCGTCAACCGGATCGACGACGGCTTCGACAAGTCCGAACAAGACGGGCTGCGCATCGCTTCGCTCGGCGCATCGCCAACGCTCATGTCCTTTTACAACGGCGCCGGGGCGGCCGAAGCAGCCTGGACCATGCGCCACGCCCGAACGCCAGGTACACTTCACGTGGCGCCGGGACCGGAGGGCTTTCACGGCATACCGGGTCCGACGGGCGAGGCCGAACCGCCGCCGAGCCTGTCGCTGTCGGGATCGCGCAAGGTGGGCGTGAATGTGGCGGACCCGGAATGGCGCCTGGACGTCGACGGCGTTGCACGCATGCGCGGACGCATCGGGGTGCCGGGACCGCAGGCAAAAGTGCCCGCCGACGGGCGCTGGCACGACATCACTGAGCATCTCACTGGCTGTCATGCGTTTGAGATCATGGCTGGCGCTGGAGGCGAGCCGGGACGGGGCCGCTACGCGCTGATGCACGCCGTAGCGCTCAACGCTTACAATCCGCGCAACCCGATCCTGAATTGGGTGTTTGGCCGCAGATCAATCCGGCGGCAGAACGCTATGTTCGGCAGCTTCGCCGACCGGTTGCGGCTACGCTGGAAAGGCACCAGCCGCGACTATCGACTTCAGATCCGGTCGAACTCCCATTTCGGGGCCGGCATCGTGGTCCGATACTACATCACTCGGCTTTGGTTCGACACCGCAATGCAGGGCTCTCGCTCTGAAATACTGCGCGACGAGGACATCGCGTGAACGGGGCGATGCCCGAACCTGTGCCCGATTTCGAGACGCTGCGCGCGCGCGGGATCGCACTCGCGCAAACGCATTCTGGTGAGATCTGGACCGACTACAACGTCCATGATCCCGGGATCACGATCCTGGAGCAGTTCTCCTTCGCGCTGACGGAGTACGGCTACCGCGCCGGGTTTCCCGTCGCCGACCTGCTCGCTCGTGTCGATGGCGCGTTGGATCTCGCGCATCTTGGCCTCGCCACACCTCGCGAGGTGCTGGCCGTCCGGCCGGTCACGCCCGGCGATATCGCCCGCGCCATCGCTGGAGCGGAGCCGAGCATCTCGCGTGCTATTGTCGAGCCGCGAAGCGGTGAGCAAGCCGGGCTCTATGATATCCATGTCGTCCCTGACACCGACGCCGCACCGGAAGTCGCGCTCGCCGCCGCCCGAAGTCGCTACCATACCATCCGCAACCTCGGCGAGGATGCCGCCACCATCGGCCTTGCGACACGCATCCCCTGTCGTCTCGATGCCAGGATCGAGATCCGACGCCGGCATGCGCCAGAACGCGTTGCCGCTTTGGTCTATGCGCAGTGTCGACGTCTCATGCGAGACAGACGCGCCAATAAGTTGGCGCCGCCCGCCACGCGCCAAGATGCTTTCGATGAACCTGCTGTCATGTTCGGCCACAGCGCCGACAGCGCAGGAGGCGCCTCCGCCCTCGATCAGTTCTTCGCAGATCTGATCAGTCTCGACGAGATCGAGGATATCATTTCTCTCCGCTTCACCCGGATCGAGACCCCAGGCGAAGATGCTTTCGCGCCTCTCACGCCCGGCAGCTACCGCGAACTCGTTCTCCCGCAAACAACCGAGGAGGTTGGTCTGGAGCTGGTGAGCCGTGACTTACCCGTTCCCTTCGATCTGGAGCGTATGCGGCTCGAACTCGCACGGCTGCGAGCCGATTACGTTGCGCGGCTGAGTGAGACACTCGATCCTGAAGATTGGTCGTATCGCCCGGAAGGCCGCCGCCGGAATTTCTCGTACCTCCCTCTAGGCACTGGTTTGCCGCCCGCCTACGGAGTTGGGCCGGGAGGACCGGCTCTCGGTTCCGCCCCGGCAGATCGCGCTCGGGCGGCTCAGTTGCGCGGATATCTCGCGATTACCGATGCGATGCTCAACGACGCGACCGAAGATCTGTCACACTTGGGCGATCTGATGTCTACGGACCTCACCTCGCGAGAGAGCTACCGCGCGCACCCTATGGCAACAGAAGCGCACGACGCTCTGCGCGCCGAAAGCCGAAATGCAACCAGATCCCGCCTCGCATCCTTCGATCCCTGGCATGCCCGCAAGGGCCGGGCGCTCGACCGCCTCTTGGCCCTGCAATGCGAGGAGATGTCGCAGAACACGCTCCGTCAGCATGATGTCTACCGCCCCCCCGCCGCACGTCGGGATGCGGTCCTGGAGAACCGTGTTCGGCTCTTGCGCGCGGCCGCGGCGCTCAATCGCGACAGGGCGGGAGGCGCCAATGTGCAGGACGGCGCGCCGGGCCGCCTCGCGCCGCTCTGCCGCAAGCTCTGTCTGTTGCTGGACTTCCAGGATCGTGTCAGCGGGCCACTCAGCGCCCCCCTGAGCCGCTTAGGCCTCAGATTGACCTCTGAGGACGACGACGTGGAAGGCGGGATACCTCGAGATTTGCTTCCCGCACCTGAAAATCCGTTCGACACGCTCGTCCCTCGACACGAACCGGAACCCAACTTCGACCGACAGGCGTTGATCGAAAGGACCGATTTTCTGCGCGAGCGCAAGATCCCGATAGATCTGCTACGCCGCGCCATTACTCCGGAGGCCTACTTGCTCGCGCCGGAGGCCGACGGCGCGTGGCGGCTCTTTCTCGATCCCGGCAATGCAGACGACCTGCTCACCATCGGGCGGTTCGAGAACCGCCGGGACGCGATCGAGGACGCCAACCGCCTGCGCGTCATGTTCATAGACCTCAACCGGAAGTCGGAGGGCGTGCATGTGATCGAGGATGTGCTGCTTCGCGGTTCTGGCAGCGAATTCCGCCCACGGGCGCTCAGCTTTGTTCTTCCGAACTGGACGAAACGCACCGAGCAGCCGAGCTTTCAAAGGCTCACCGAAGAAACGATCCGTCTGATCTCACCGGCGCATCTGCGCCACAAAGTGTTCTGGCTGGACCTCGCGCAGATGCAGGAATTCGAGGCGCTTGAACTCGCCTGGCGGGTCGCGCTGCGTGACCACGCTCGTGGCGGAGGACCTTGGGCCGACGATCTGGACCACGCCTCCGAGGCATTGCGCGCATTCCTGGAGAAGCGAGGCAAAACATGAGCCTCGCGCAGCGAAAAGAGACCTACCCGGAGGAATGGCAGCACGCAATCGGAGAACTGACTTTCGATTTCGAAAGCGCAGATCCCTTCGCCAAACTCTGCGACCCCGCCTACCTGTTGCAACGGGTGCGCGGCGGATTGCTTGAGGCCATCGAGAAGGCGTGTGACGCCGCAGCGCAAGACGTCGAACTCCCGCTGGCCATCAGTGAGCTTGAAATCGAACTGGACGGGTATCCCGCGGATCCCGATTGGGAAGCGGTTGCTCAGGATCTGGCGGAGCAGGTAAGATCTGCGCTTCTGGCCCGCGCTGAAGCTGCGCAGAGCCGCACATCCGTCAAGCCGAAGGGCGTTGAGCCGCCAGCCTCCGTCAAAGATGTGCCGACAGCAGGCCCATTGAGAAGCGAGAGCTCGAGTCGGCGCCCGTCCGACGAGGCGCGGCGCCCTCGTCCGGCGAACCAAGACGCAGCAAGCGCAAAACCTGAGGCCCAATCGAAGGAACGGGGACAGGATACGCTCGCGCGGGCCGATATGGCCTCGACGGAGCGGCTTGCAGACGCGAGCATTCGACCCGGACGAGATGTCGCAAGGCACCCAGAAGGAGCGACGCGACCCGATGGGGTGGACGGCTCGCAAAACTTCGGCGATGAGTTTGAGACCGAACCCGATAGGGTCGAACCGCCCGTTGGAGAAGTCCCTCAGCTTACAGGCAACAAAGCCCAGGAAGACGCCAGTAAGGCGCTCGATGCCATCGACGCGCCTCTTGAAAAGGGGCGCGTATCGCCGCCAGATGGCTTCGGCCAGTCCATCGCCGAGGAGGACATCCCAGAAGACCCAAGCGCGCGGGCACAGACGCACATCGGCGATACGGAGCCCGCCCCCGAAACTGACCCGGATCCCGTTGGCGCCAAAGGGAGCTCAACAGAGATCGGCCAGGGGTCGCCAGACGCGCCGAAGCAGAATTTAGCCCCCGACAAGACGACACCACACACAGAAGACTGGCCGAAGACAAGCTCGCCAGCGCAGACGGGTGTTGAGGAGCGTCGCGACGAAGATGAACCGGAGCAGCAGAATACGCAGAAAGCATCGAAACCGCGCGAGCCTGACACAACACACCTAAGCCAGACCGCCAATTCAGATCGCGAGCCAGTAGCCACCGAAACGGTGTCGCCTACAGACGGCGCAACGCTACAAGACACGCGCGAGGACGAAACCAAACAGGGCAGTCCAGCAGGTGGGCCGAATGACGGAAAGAAAGCAACGCATCCGCAACCAGCATACCCGCCAGAAGCTGTCAGCACTTCAGCAACCGGTCAGCGAGCAGAAGACACCGAACCGCTGACGTCGCACCCTGAAGAACACCTGTATTCTGCTGCAAGCGGATCTGAGCAAGCGCATCGTTCCGGCGATAACAGAGCGACCGGGGCCGACCCAGCCTCGGCAATAGAGTCCAAGAAACAGCGTCAAGCACTCGACGCGGCTCGGGACAAAGCGTCAAACGCAAACGAAAGCCAAAGCGGCACCACCACGAGCGAAGACTTTGAACCAGCCCGTCATAGTCCAAATGACAGCCTCAAAGCTCACGAGGACGGGCCATTCGCACAGTCGAACGACCAAGCTGTGCCGCCTAGGTCAGAGACAACCCAAAGTCAGCCTGGAGACAATGAAGGGCCACAAGGACCAGAGCTAGACGTAACGTTACGCGCGACACCCGTACAGCAAGAGCCCGAGAGGCCGAACAACAATCTGTTCCCCTCGGTCTGGGAACTTGTTCGCGCGGTCGCCATCCACGGCGCATCCGCTCCTATCAGCCTTCGGGCGGCGACCCGCCTGTCGAAGCTACTGGACGCGGCACATCACGGGGCAGATAGAGCCAGAAGTGCAGACGATACAACACACGCATACCGAGCAGAAGTCGAACGAGCCGAGCCAGTGGCGTCTGTGACAGACGCTCCGGAAATCGGGACCATCCCTCGAGGCATTGGCGATTCAGCGCCGCAAGACCCACCACCGCCAGCTGGGATCGCTTACACCCCAAAAGCGGCGAAGTCACCGCATCCTGACAACGAGCACGCTGCGAGAGCCACCGCTCGTAGCGATGATCAATCGCAGGCAAAACCCGGCTCCGTGGAGCAGAACGCAAAGCCAATAGACGGAAGCGAGCGCGAAACCGCGCCTCGCGCCAGAGCGGAAAGCGGTCCCGAAGCGACCGATGCGGAAAACCGGACGTCGCATCAGGCGTTGAACCCCGAGGGATCGCAGGCCCCAGATAGAGACGTTGATAACGCAACGCGCCCTGACGAGGAGCTTAGAGAAACCTCGGGGCGTGCGGAGCGCCATACGCCTGATCCGCTCGTTACCCAAACCCAAAACAGATCTGCTCCTTTCTCCGTCGAGGAGCACGCCGAAAGCTCGCCAGGCAAAGACACCGCTATCGATCCAGACACAGAAACGACCATTGGCCAACGCAAGTCAATCTCAGAGGCGCCGGCGCGCGAACCGAGCGCGAGCGGCGATCCAGTCAACACCAGCGATATCGAGGGCTCGCCTAGCAACTCGGATGAAAAGGCAGGCGCGACCGCATCGGGTGAGGCACCTTCCCAACCCCAAATTGAGAGCTCTGGAGAGCAGCAAGACCTCTCCTCGCTGCTGCAGCACCCTGCTCAGGCTGCGGACCAGGAGCCGCTCCCCCCAGCACCCGCGCCTGACAAGCCAACCGCACATCCCATCCCGACCCAGAGCGAATCGGGCGCTCATAGCGACTTCGCCGAGGAAAACAGCAGCCAACAGCAGACGCATGTCGACAACACGCTGAGCGAAACGCAGCGATCCGGGGCTGATCGCACTCGGCCAAGTCAGACCAACCCAGGCCAAACCAGCGAAGCAGCACCGTCCTCGGCCCAAGACCCGACCGCATCCAACCCCACTGCGGTTCTAGCCCCAGGAACCTCCGATCCCGAATCGGACGCCAGCGCCCCGCTCGACGCGACGAAGGCTAATGCAACGGAAGTGGACAGCCAATCGGAGGCCCCGCGCTCACCTCGAGCGCAAGTCGCTCAAGATGATCGCGCCTCGGGCAGCGACACTCTCCAAGCCGGAGGCTCCCAGGCCCTAGCAGGCGCCGACACGGCGAAAGATCACGACGAAAGCACAAATTCACCCAGTGCAAGCAACGACCACAATGACGAACTCAAGCCTTCCTCCGACGTCGGAGAGGACCGGGCATTCTCGCCGAATACGGAATCCCCTTCCGTCCCGAGACAATCGTCAACTGACGAGAACGCTCGGGGCATATCCGCGCCCCAGGCCGTCGAGACCTCCTTGCAGAATGGAAACGCCAACCTGGATCGTGCGCCGGATGTCATGAAGCCCGATCAACAGCCGCACGGCTCGGCACTTCAGCGCGCTGCCGCAGCCCAACGCGCAAACGCAACACCAAATCCAAACGTACAAAACAGCGGTGATGGCGATAGATACGCCCCGCCGCACAATCCACCGGGCGAGGCAACTACTTCCTTCCCCACTTCGCCCGCACTGGCAGAGGGTACACAGACCCATCCCACTCTACGCAATGCGACCCAGGACGCCACCACGATCCTCCGGGAGGCATGGCGGGCACGGCCGGAGACAATCCTCGCCTCGCTTGAAGGGCTTGGCGTCCCGGAACTTCTTGCACTGCTCCGCTCTCTTCTTGCGCATGTCCCGAACCGCAAACGCCTCGGCAGGGAGGCCAATGGAGAAACGGCACCGCAGATACCGTCGCCGTCGGAAGGCGCCCCCGAAACACCAAGCAGCCTTAACCCCGATCCCGGCACCGAGAAGCGACAACACGTCGAGCCCGAAGGAGTGGGACAAAACCGCCCGGGCGAAGAGCTCACCAAAGATCCGACTGAGAGGGAGCTCCCGCGGTCAAACCCACGAAGACTCGGGCGCAGCCCGGAAAGCAGCGACACTGAACACCCAGCTGAAAACCAAGCCAAGGCGGGATCCCAAGGGAAAGACACGCTTGGCGACGCGAAGCAGCTGAATGCCGGACCGGAACTGCATCGACACGGTGGACCCAAGCAAGCCGCGACCCCACCAACGCCAACGACGGGCTCCGACCAATCAGGCCCTGCGGGTCGAACCGATGCGCAGAAGCGAAAGAAACCAAAGAACGAGTCCACGAATGCGCCTCTCGATCGGGCGACGCACAAGCAGAACGCAGGCCGAGCGACAAAATCCACCCACCAGAAATTGCCGCTCCCCAGTCCGGAGCGACCCAACGCAACGCAAACTGCTTCACCGCTACTGACAGCCGCCGAAGAGGCAACGCGACGCAGCCACGCACCCAGCAGGCTCTTGCGCAGCATCCTTCATGCGGTTGCCTTGGATCAACCTGTGGATCTCGCAGCGATCGCCGACCGCGCGAAAGCACAATCCGGTCCCGTCCCGACAGCTCCCATCCCATACCCTGCAAAAAGGGAGCCAGGTCGGTTCGACCCGCCACCCGATGAACTTAACGCCGAGAGGCTAGACCAAAACCGCAGGCCCTCTGGGTCCGATGCGAATGCCAGAACGTCTCAGCCGGACAGTTTCGATCCCACTCGAAACTCGGCGCAGCACAGCGACCATTTCCCTGCCGGCACCAACCCATCGGGCCTTGCCCGAAGGGGAAGGCCCGACGACAGCGCGTCTGACGATAAGCCAGCGGTGTCTCGCGCGCATCGCCCAGACGCCAGCCATGCGGATCACCCAGTCCAAGGAACAAGCGAGGCCGCCGCCGCTTCCGAGGAGCTAGACTGGACCAATCCAAACGAGATCGCAGCCTTTCTGTCCTCGCCTGCTTTGGCAGAGGCAAGGGCGGCCCAGATCGTCGCGGCTCTAGCGCCGGACGCGTTGCGCCGCTTGATCGCAGCGCAAAGACCCAGTTTCGCCACGCGCGACTTGGTAGCGCTCGAAATCCTCTGGAGCGCTCTACTACCCGAACCAGATACCGAGGCGCGAAGCGCAGCCGGGATGTGGCAATTCGCGCTCTGCCTCGCATTTGCGCCTGCGCCACTTCCGGGCGGTGTTGCCGGGCTCGCAAGGGCGGCCGTCTCGCACCTGGCACCGTCGCCGGAGGAACGCCGGGCTCTGGTCGCAGCGCTGAGCGACACCCTTGGCTCAATGCGTCCCGCGCACGCCCCGGCCGCACCTGCGTTGCTGCTCTCAGGCCTCAGCACATTGCCAGGCGCCACACTGCCGATTGCATCCGAGCAGGACGCCCGGGAGTTCAGCCCGGATGTGACGCGAAGCGCTGGCTTGGTCTTGCTGACGCCCTATCTGCCGATGCTGTTCTCTCGGCTCGGACTGCTGGAAAAACAAGCCTTCGCCTCAATCGAAGCACGCCAAACCGCTCTGGATGCGTTGCAGACGCTTGTCTGGGGTGACGCTTCGCCGACAGCGGACACCCAGTCACTTGAGCGACTTCTCTGCGCGGTTCCCGCGGATCTCGCGCTTCCCCCAGCGGCGCCGCTCCGCGAGCCTGGCCAGTTGGAGCGGATCGACGGGCTTCTGCGCGCCGTGATCGGCCAGTGGCCAGCGCTGGGTAGCACCAGCCCAGACGGGCTGCGGGGCAGCTTCCTGCAGCGAGAAGGCCTGCTTAGCCTGGTTGATCAGGGACACCGGCTAGAGGTGAGCCCCCGCGCGTTCGACATGCTCATCGACCGGCTGCCCTGGAGCTACGCGCTGGTCAAACTGCCCTGGATGACCGGCCCGATCCACGTGAAATGGAGGGAGTCATGATCCCTGCACGTGCGGACATGATCGACGCGGATGCAGCGGCCCGGGAAGCCGGCTCAGTCCATGCCTTGGCCGTTAAGCGTGAACTCGACTGGCTCACCGCGGTCATCGAGACGCGGCTGGAAATCCTCTTCACCGATCAGGCGGGCTCTGGTCCGTTGGTGCCTCCCCCTACGCTTGATCCGGCCTCCGCACTTGGTCAGCTCGTGGCGGACGTCTCACTGAGTACAGATGACCGGATCGTGCTCGCCCTCAGCCTCGCGCCTCAAATCCGCCCCGCTCTCTTGGACCCATTCTTCCTAAATAATACGGCGCTCGACCGCCCCTTCAGCGAGTTTGGCGGCCAATTCTCGGCCCAGACCGGTGGCTTCCAGCCCACGGGCGAAACCGCGCTCTTCTTGCTTGCTGGCACCGATATGTCCGCCCGCGCCCAAGGTCTCGGCGTATTTGCAAGCCACGAGCCTCTGAAACGCGCGCGACTGATCACACTGGATGCGGCTTCCGCGGGCGCCCCTGCCCTTTCTGGATTGCTCACACCTGCGGCCGGTCTCGCCGAAAGGCTCCTCACCGGCGCGGAAGGCAAACCCGATCACGAGCCAGGTTTTCCCGCACAAAGGCTGCATACCCGCCTCGCCTGGCACGATCTCGTCCTCGCGCCAGAGGTCATGGACCAGGTCGAGCATATCGCGGCTTGGGTTTGCCACGAGGGTCGCATCCTGCGAGATTGGGGGCTCGAACGCGCCCTGAAACCCGGCTATCGAGCTCTGTTCTTCGGACCTCCCGGCACCGGCAAAACACTGACAGCAGCCCTGCTCGGCCAGCGCGCGGGCGCCGATGTCTACCGAGTCGATCTCTCAATGGTCGTGTCGAAATACATCGGCGAAACTGAAAAGAACCTCGCCCGACTTTTTGATCAGGCGGCGAACCAGAACTGGATCCTGTTTTTCGATGAGGCCGACGCGCTTTTCGGTGCGCGCACAGCGACCGCGAGTTCCCACGACCGCTACGCCAACCAAGAGGTCGCCTATCTACTGCAACGGGTCGAAGACTGCCCCTGTCTCGTTATCCTCGCGACCAACCTGCGCGACAATATCGACGCCGCGTTCTTGCGGCGGTTTCAGTCGATCGTCGGCTTCACCCGGCCCAGCGCATTGGAACGCGAACGGCTTTGGGCCGGGGTTTTGGGCGAGACCGTCCCAATGGAGTCGGACGTGTCACTCCCCGACCTCGCACGTGACCACGATCTCGCCGGGGGCTCGATCCTCAACGTCGTGCGCCATGCTGCGGTGAGCGCGCTGCGCAGAGGCGCAGACCGGGTCGCAAGCGCCGATCTGCAAGCAGGCATTGTCAGCGAAGCACGCAAGGAGGGCCGGATCCCATGATGAAACGCGTTCTCCGGATTCTCGCGCTGGCCTTGCCCTCCATAGCCGTTGCCGATCCGGCCCAGACGCCTCCGGTGCCGCTTTCCTCGGCGAGCGTCGTGCAGGCCAATGCCGCCCACTGCGCGCCCCTGACCGAACCCGGAATGGCTGGCGAGGCCACCCGCGGTGCGGCGGATCGCTCTTTGATCCAGGCTGGTCTTCGGGTCTATTTCGGCGCCGATACGGGCTTTCTGAGCGACGGGATCATCGGTCCGGTAAGCAGCTCGTTCCTGAGCCAGCTCTGCGACCAGATCCCGCTCCAGACTGGCACAGACATCGTTTCCGGCACACTCGACGTTGCGCGCGCGTTTGGCGAACTCTCCGGACAAAGCCCAGATTGGCGCGCGACGCTCCTCGATCCGAGACTTCTAGAGGGGGCGCCGACCGGACACGCAACGCTGCGCCTGGCGGGCGGCGGCACTATGGCAGCCTCCGTCTTCGCCGCTGGGCATGCAAACGATGCGACCACCTGCGCGATGATCGAGACGCACGACTTTTCCCAAGCGGATGTGACACCGGAGCGCGTGCAGCGCGCTGTAAGTGCACTCGGCGAGATAGACCCCGCGCTCGCCGGGCTGGCTGCACCCGCATCAGAGCCGGGTCTGGGACCCGCAACTCGCACGGCGCTTGCGCGGATCTGTGAGTTCTATCCATTGGAGGGTGGCCCGGATCGTCTCGCCGCCGCCCTCGACCGCTTGGGCAGACTAGAAGCCGCGCGGCCCGGTGCGATGGCGCTCATTGCCTCGGACAGATTTGCCCTTTGGCTCTCGGATGCCCCGGTCGCCCGCATTCCTCGCCTCTTGGGCTCGGCACCGGCCGCGCTCGCGCTGCTGGCCGAGTTTGAGCCGCCCGAGGGTGACAGCACGCCAGTTGAGACCGCCCAAACGGGGGCCAACCCGAGACTGGCCTGCCGCGCACCCGCCGAGCGCAGCGGCCCAGAGTATTTCTCGCTCTCGGCTGACGATCTTGAGGCCCTTTCGGCCCGCACGGGCATCCATGCCACTCTTGGCCCACTTTCGGCACAGCGCTTTGCCACGCGAGACGCCCTGCACCTCGCCATTTCTGAGGCGCTCGGTGTCGAACCAGCAAGCTGCGCGGGCCAAGTTGCCGCGCATGTGCTCGAAGAAAACACCGAAATCGCAGAGGTCTTCAGCCTCGATCCCGACGCTGTTAGTACGCTGGCGCTGAAGCCGGAAATGGCTGCGACACTGGGCGCCCTGAGTGATCTCAACGGCATCGAAGCAACCCAGCGAGAAGAGCTGGAAGCCGCCATTGAATCGGCAGTGCGTGCCACAGTTGGGGATGCGCAGGAAGAAGCGGCGGGTGAAGCCGCAGATGTCGCCGCGGCAGCTGCCGAGGACGTCACGCCCGCGCCAGACACTGCGGCACCAGGCTTCGACTTTTTCGAGCCCATCGAACGCCCGCAGGAATTCGCCATCACCGATACCTCGATCCTGATGATCGAGGCGGAAGTGACCGACCGCGCATTCTTCGAGGCGATCAACGCAACGCCGTATAAGCCTGTGCCGAGCCGAGAGATGGTTCGGGCGGACATGCTGATCGCTTTGCGCCCTGTGATCAACGAACGCACCGAAGAAACATCCTCGTCACAGCTCGACGCCATCTTAGAGACAGTGCACCGGCAATGGCGCCTGGATGACACACTCATCGCCGCCCTCGCAGAGGAGCCGGAGTTTGCAGCCGTGACGCCCGAGGTGCACAGCGCCGCCCAATCCCTGGCCGGTATCGCCTACCCTAACACGCGGCTCTTCGACCTCGCGCTCGGCAGTCTGGAGCCAGCCCCGGGCGAAAGCGCGCAACGAGTTTTTGACGATGTGGCGCGCAAACGCATCAACGATCCCTATGCGCGCCGAGCAGTGGGGCCTATCGCGGCCGATTGCGGCTGCAACGTGCCTTTGAGCGCCAACACGGTGGTATATGGGTTCTACCCGTTCTGGCTCTTTCCCGAAGATCACGACGCTGAGATCCCGAAGGTCGATTTCGAAACCATCTCGCGCATCGCCTTCGACGGGCTGGAAATCGATGCTGCGGGGCATCTGCATTACGGCGCGCAGTGGCGCGACGCGGGCGCGACCTTCGTGGCCTCGGCGCACCGCCATGAGGCCAAAGCGGACGTGGCCGTCCGTCTCACCGGCTGGCGGGGCTGGTCCGACGATGCACGGCGCTCTGCGGTAGACGCCATTGAAGACCTCATGCAACCCCAACCTACGGAAACCTTCGTTGTGTCGCGTGGTCCACTCGGCGGGCTCGACCGCTTCTTCAGCCGTCAGCCCGACGGCGTGACACTGATCGTCGACGACTATGACGGGAGTGCGGACAGCCCCGAGCCGGAAACGCTTCGGACCTTCGTCCGGACGCTCTCCGAACGGCTTGCGGACCGCAACCAGAGTATCAACCTCGCTTTCGACATTCCGCTGATGTCGGGCGCGGATGAAGACACGCCGCTGTTCGAAGATCTCTACGACCTGATCGTGAAGACCCGCGAAGAGAGCGCGCCGCTGGTCAACCACGTTCTCGTCTTTTTGGAGCGGCCCACCTCGGACGCCAAGAAACGCCTCCGTGGACGCATTGAGCGGAGCTTCCGCGGCGAAGAGCGCATCCAGGTCCTGCGCTCGATCATTCCCGTAGTGCCCTCTGGCGCCCATGCCCCACTCGACCACAGCCATGCGAGCCCCGGCGACCCTTCCCAAGGAACAACCAGCACAAAGAACTCATATGGTCAGTTCGACGACGATCTCGTCTACTTTCAGGACAATTTCGACGGGGTAGGCTTCTGGCCTGTCCCCATCGCGGATGCGACCTTGCCAGACGGAACACCAGACCGCCTCGCGGAAATCGTCAACAATCGCTATTATAGCTGGACCCCTACCTACCTGCCCGAGACCTATGCCAACGTGCTCAGCCGCGCCTCGGAACGGATCTGCCGGGTGGTCTGCCCCAACCGCCTGGCCGCCTACGGCATCACGCTCTCCGTGCTGGGGGTTGCAGGGATGCTGAGCCTCCTGACCTACTATAGCGGACGGATCCGAAGCCTTTGCGAGACGCTGCTCCTGGTGCCGATCTTGCTCTTCATCGTCCTGGCGCTTCTGGCGCTGATCGCGGCTTGTGACGCGGCGAATCGAGAGATCGCGCTCGGCGGGATCGCGGCGATCATCGGGCTGATGACAGCCGCCTCGATCTTTGGCTGGTATGAACGAAGGCTGGACGGGCCGATGCCGTAGGGCGGCACTGCGCCCGGTGTCGCCCGCTCATCCTCCGCCTATTGCGCCGCCTCCGCCTTGGCGTAGCGCTGAAACAGCGGCAATTGCGCCATGACAAAACCGAAATTGGCAACGGGCAGCACGAACGTTCGGAAATTAACCCAGACATCGGTCCCAAGGGTGCGCCAGACGATTTCGTTGAGGATCGCAAGACAGATATAGAACACCACGAAGCGGCGGGTCAGCTTCATCCAGCCTTCGTGCTCCATCGGCAAAAGCTCCTCCATGAGGTATTTGAGGTAGCTTTGGCCGCGCGCGAGCCCGAAGGCGAGGATGCCCGAGAAAAGGCAGTAGAGAATCGTGGGCTTCATCTTCACGAATGTATCGTCGCGCAGGATCAGCGTGAGCCCCCCGAAGATCACCACCACAATCGCCGTGATGACCGCCATGCGCGGCAACTTGCGCGTCAGCGCGTAGCTGATCCCGAGCGAAGCCAGAATGGTCGGAATAAACACCTTTGTGGAGAAAAGGATCTGTTCGAGCTGGCGTTCCGTCGTCTCCAGACCTTCGGGCACAGGCGCCCATCGATAGGCCAGGAAAAACACCGCGATCGGGCCGATCTCAAGCACGATCTTCAGGATGGGATTTATCTTTCGCTCTGACATAGGGCGCACATAGTTCAAATCCCGACGGGTTTGAATCACATTCTGCGCCGAGGCGGCTGGGTCCAGGCGGGAATGCCGCGCAGGCGACGCCCCGCCCCCTCAGCCGAATTCGACAATCACCGCGCCGAGCGCAATGAGTATGACCATAAGGCCGCGCCAGGGCCCGACCCGTTCGCCAAGAAAAAGCCATCCGATCAGCGCGGCGAACACAACCGATGTCTCGCGCAGGACAGCTGCCTCGCCGACCTTGTCGAGCCGGGTCGCCATCATGACCGACCCGAAACTCACATAGGCCACCAGCCCCCCGACGATCCCGCGCCGCATGAGAGGGCCAAGCGCAGGCGGATTGAGCATGCGCGAATAGCGGACCGATGCGATGATCGGGAACAGGATCCCGTCCAGCACGAAGAACCAAGCGAGGAAGGTGAACGGGTTGGGCGCGGCGCGGATACCGAACGCATCATAGGTGGTATAGGCCGCAACCATGAACCCCGTCGCCACTGCCCAACTCAGCGCCTCCGCAAGCCGCCGCCGCTCCAGGCGCGCACCAGCCAGATTGAAGACCGCGAGCGAAAAGATCCCCCCCGAGAGGAGCAGCACGCCTCCCCATTGCAGCGCGGTGTAGCTTTCGTCGAACACCACACTCGCGGCGGCCACCGTAATCAGCGGCCCCATACCTCGCACCACCGGATAAACGACGGTGAAATCCCCCCGCTCATAGGCCCGCGCCTGGGCATATTTGTAGACGAGATGGATCAGCATCGCGCCGACGAGGATCAGCCAGAGCCGCGCATCGGGGGGTGGCACCAGAAACACAGCCACCGGAAGCGCCATCAGGCAGTAGGAGATGTCGATGGCGCCGCGCGAGAGCCAGGGGTCGTGCCGCCCTTTTTGAAGCGCCCCGAATACTGCATGCGAGACGGCTGCTGTGAGCGCGAGTGCCATGGCCATGTTGCGGGCCGCCGGTGTGCCCTCGATCCCCGCAAGCCAGACTTCCATCGCTCAATGCCCTTCTCAGACTGGGAAGACACCGCCCAAAATAGCAGACGACGAGTCTGCAAGCCCTGTCTCGCGCTCAGCCATAGGCCGCTCTTAGCCAGTCCGTTCGCCGAACGCCATGAGAACCGCAGCGATGACGACAATGACGAGAAGCGCCAAAGCCATGGCGCATGCCAGGGATGAATGATCGCCCGCCCAGAGAAACGATCCCGGCGAACCCGTCCGGAGTGCGCGGCTAGAGCCCCGTGAGCGCGCGCGCGAAATCTTCGGGGTCAAACGGGGCAAGATCGTCGATCCCTTCGCCAACGCCGATGGCATGGATCGGCATACCGAATTTGTCAGCCAGTGCCACCAGAACGCCACCTTTCGCCGTGCCGTCGAGCTTCGTCATGACAAGCCCCGAAACGTCGGCAATCTTCCGGAACACATCCACTTGCATCAGCGCGTTCTGGCCCGTGGTTGCATCGAGCACGAGCAGAGTATTATGCGGCGCTTCAGGGTCTTTCTTGCGGATCACCCGGACGATCTTCTCAAGCTCCCGCATCAGATCCTCGCGGTTCTGCAACCGCCCCGCCGTGTCGATCAGCAGAAGATCCGCACCGTCCCGCTCCGCTTCTCCCATCGCCTCATAGGCTAGGCTTGCGGGATCCGAGCCCTGCGGCGCGGTCAGAACCGGCACGCCCGCGCGTTCGCCCCAGATCTGCAACTGCTCCACAGCCGCGGCACGAAACGTATCGCCCGCGGCAATGACCACCGACTTTCCAGCACTGCGGAACTGGCTCGCGAGCTTTCCAATGGTTGTAGTCTTGCCCGATCCATTCACGCCCACCACCAGGACAACCTGCGGCCGCTTAGGATAGATCGGCATCGGACGCGCCACCGGATCGAGCACAGCGGCGATCTCCTTCGCGAGCGCCTCCTTGATCTCGGTCGCACCGACCCGGCGCCCATAGCGGCCCTCTGCAATGTTGGAGGTCAGCTTGAGCGCCGTATCGACACCCATATCCGCCGTGATGAGCAGGTCTTCCAGGCTCTCGAGCATCTCATCATCGAGCACGCGGCCCGGCTCTCCGCGCCCGAACAAGCGCCCGGCCAGACCACGCCTTTGCTGCACTTCTTCTCGCGGCGGCGGAGCGGGATCAGCTGCCGGTGCCACTTGCGTGGGCGTGGGTGCTAGCTCGGGCTCCGCAGGCTCACCAGGCGGAGCCACGGATTCTACTGGCTGCGAGATCGGATCGGGGGCCGCCTCGGCGGGCGCAGGCTCGGTAGGCGCATCGTCCGCGGGCGCAAGATCGCCGACCGCCGAGTTCCTGTCCTCGCGCGCATCATCGGCCCCTTCGGCGACGATGGCATCGACGCCCTCCTCGATCTTCGACGAAGACTTGAACAGCCGCTCTTTGAGCTTGCGGAAAAATGCCATGCCTGTCCCGAACCTTAACCCCAGCTCTGTCCTAGCGCGCGGGGCGCAGAGATGTAAATGTCAGCCCAGCCCAGGCCTCCCCACCTCGAGCCTTTAATCTAATGGCTGCCCGCGGCGGCTTCCCCACCGCAATAGGTTCGCTCATAGCGTCCACCTAGGCCCGTGAGGAATTCGTAGCCAATCGTCGTGGCCGCGCGGGCAAGGTCGTCGATGCCCTGATGTGCGTTGAGAATAGCAAGATGTGACGGAACGTCCTGAAGCTTCGTCACATCGACCGTGATGAGATCCATGGAAAGCCGCCCGACAAGCGGGCAGGCAACCGATCCCGCAAAGAGATTGACCATACCGTTGCCGGTCGCGCGCAACAGCCCATCGGCATAACCCGCCGAGACCGTCGCGATGCGAGCAGCTTTGCTTGCCGTCCAGCGCGCACCATAGCCCACGGTCTCCCCGGGGATCACGTCGCGCACCTGGATCACCGGAAGCACCAATTCGACCACCGGTCCGGCATCGAGGAACGGCAAACCACCAAACAGGCCGATCCCTGGTCGCACCAGGTCGTAGTGGTAGTCCGGCCCCAACAGAATGCCACCGGTCGCCGCCAGCGAACGGCGGATACCCGTCATCGCGGCACTTGCCGCACCAAACACCCGCATCTGCTCGTCGTTGAGCGGGTGAGAGGGCAAATCCGCGCAAGCCAGGTGGCTGAGCAGAAGTTGCGGCTTCAGGTCGATCAGCAGCGCCGAGAGGTCAATGAAGTCCTGTGGTTCGACGCCAAGGCGATTCATACCGCTGTCGATCTGCACCGCGCACGGCAAGCCCTTGAGCTTCGACGCAAACTCTTCGACCTGCTCTCTACTGTTGAGGCAAGGCACCAGCCTGAAATCCTCAATCAGCGGCGCGTCGCCCGGCATCAGGCCCGAAAGTACATAGATCTCTGCGTCCTGGCCCAAGATCGTGCGAAGCTCCGCGCCCTCTTCAGCAAGCGCTACGAAAAAGCTTTGCGCCCCGGCTTGCGCGAGAATCGGGGCAACCTTGTCGATGCCCAGCCCGTAGCTGTCGGCCTTCAGGACGGCCCCGGTCTCGACCTCCGGTGCGGACCGGGCATCTAAGGCCCGCCAATTTTCTACAATGGCATCCAAATCGATCGTCAGGCGCGCCCTGGCCATGGCTTTCCCCCGGGGCAAAGTGCATGCCGCCTAACGGGCATTTTCCCACGCGCCGGGTCAAGGGCCAAACGCGCCGAGACGGCCTGCACTCAAAACCCGACGTGGCTTTCCTCCCGGGATCAGGTGTGTATGGTCCACACCATCCGGTCCATGCCGGGCAGTGGAGGAACGAGGCATGGTAGACACACTGACCGACCCTGCTGATACAGCCCGCCCCGATGATCCGGTGACCCCTGCGCTTCTCGCCGACGTGCTGGAAGCCGTCGAGGCTGAGGACAAATCCCGGCTCGTTGACTTGCTGGAACCGCTGCATGAGGCCGATGTCGCCGATCTCCTGGAGCAGATCGACCGAAATGAGCGCCGCGCGCTTGTCAGCCTATGGGGCAATGAACTCGACGGCGCCACACTGCCCGAACTGGAAGAGGGCGTCCGCGATGAGATCATGGCGGAGTTGCCCGACGACATCCTCGCCGCCGCCGTCCAGGAGCTCGAATCAGACGATATCGTCTACCTTGCCGAGGACATGGAGGAGCCGGAAAAGGAGCGGATCCTCCGCCTCCTCGACGGCCCGGACCGTGTCGCGGTCGAGCAAATCCTCAGCCATGATGAGTATACCGCCGGACGCCTCATGCAGCGCGAGGTCGTCGCCGCACCTCAACACTGGTCTGTGGGCGATGCGATCGACTTCATGCGCGCCGAGGAATGGCTGCCCGAGAGCTTCTACGATCTCATCATCGTCAACGCCCAGATGCAGCCAATCGGGACTGTCTCACTCGGCAAACTCATGGCGTCTGGCCGCATCACCGGGCTGCGCGATATTATGAATGACGACTTCCGCACATTCTCCGTCGATCAAAGCCAGGAGGATGTGGCCTACGACTTCAACAAATACCATCTGATTTCAGCACCCGTGATCGAGGCCGGAGGGCGGCTCGTCGGCGTCATCACCATCGACGATGCCATGGAAGTTATTGAGCAAGAGGCAGAGGAGGATATGCGCCTTTTGGCCGGTGTCGGTGATGAGGAATTGTCGGACGGTGTTGCGACAATCGCCAAGGGCCGCTTCGTCTGGCTCAGTGTCAACCTCATCACCGCAATCCTTGCATCTGCGGTGATCGCGCTCTTCACAAGCACCATCGAGGCCGTCGTGGCGCTCGCAGTCCTCATGCCCATCGTCGCCTCCATGGGCGGCAACGCGGGCACTCAAACGCTCACCGTTGCCGTGCGCGCGCTCGCGACGCGCAGCCTTTCGGCCAAAAACGTGGGCCGCTTCATCGGTCGCGAGGGTGTGGTCGGGCTGATCAACGGGGTGGGCTTCGCCATTCTGATCGGGCTCTTAAGCTGGCTCTATTTTTCCGATCCCATGCTCGGGGTCGTGATCGCCGTAGCCATGGTGGGCAATATGATCGTCGCGGGCCTCGCGGGCGTCATCGTGCCCATCGCGCTCAAAAAGGCCGGCGCCGATCCAGCGCTCGCCTCCGGCACCTTCGTCACCACGATCACCGACGTGTTCGGTTTCTTCGCCTTCCTCGGCCTCGCCGCTGCGTTTCTTATCTGACAGGGCGGATGCCCCCTTAGGGCGTTGACTGCTTTCCGCGCAAGCCCTCCCCGATAGCGTAAAGCTAGGGGCGTTTGGCAAACACGGCACGGCGGCGCCCTACATCGCCCATATCATGCCAACGGCATGCTGAGCGAATCGCAGGTGCGGCGAATACTTGGGCATAGATGTCCCAGCTCCTCAAACAGATCTGCACTCGCCCTAACTGAAATCGTCCGTAACCGCCTGTTTCTGGTATTCCCGCACCAAGTTGGAAAACCGCGTGAACTGACCTTCGAAGGCCAGTTCAACCGTCCCGATAGGACCATGCCGCTGCTTGCCGACGATCACCTCCGCCTTGCCATGCAGAGCGCTCATTTCGTCCTTCCACTTTATCATCGCTTCAACGTCATGGTCGCCGGGCTTTTCCCGCTCTTTGTAGTATTCCTCGCGAAACACAAACATGACCACGTCGGCATCCTGTTCGATGGAGCCCGATTCCCGCAGATCCGAGAGCTGCGGCCGCTTATCTTCACGCCCCTCGACCTGTCGGGAGAGCTGCGACAGCGCCACCACCGGAATTTCGAGTTCCTTGGCGATGGCCTTCAAGCCTTGCGTGATCTCCGAGACTTCCTGGACCCTCCCCTCGGATCGCGCGCTCGCGGGTCGCGCAAGCTGCAAATAGTCAACGAATAGGGCATCCAGCCCGTGCTGACGTTTGAGCCGTCGCGCGCGGGCCGCGATGGTCGAGATCGGCAATGCAGGCGTATCGTCGATGTAAAGCGGGGCCGCCTCCAGCGCCTTCGCCGCCTCCAGAAACCGGCGCATCTCCTCTTCGGTGAGGTTGCCTTCCCGAATGTTGTGGGACGGCACCCTCGCCGCTTCTGCCAGAACGCGCGCCGCAAGCTGTTCGGCCGACATCTCCAGGGAGAAAAATCCGACCACGCCGCCATCCACCGCGCCCTCGCTTCCGTCGGAACGCTGGCCCTTTCGGTAGGATTTCGCGATTTGGAATGCGATATTTGTCGCGAGCGCCGTTTTTCCCATCGAGGGTCGTCCCGCCAGGATCAAGAGGTCCGAAGGGTGCAGACCTCCCAAACGCTTGTCGAGATCTTCGAGGCCGGTCGCGAGCCCCGCGAGACCGCCCTCCCGCTCGTATGCGGCATTGGCCACACGCACCGCATCGACAATCGCATGTCGAAAGGTTCGAAACCCCTTATCGACCTTACCCTGCTCGCCAAGCTGATAGAGCGCCTGCTCGGCTTCGGTAATCTGATCCTTTGCGTCTTTCTCCAGATCCGCCCGCGCGGCCTTTTCGGAGATTTCCTGGCCAAGCAGAATCAGTTCCCGCCGCATCGCCAGATCGTAAACGAGCTTAGCATAGTCCTTTGCCGCAAAGAGCGAGATCGCGGCACCGGCAAGGCGCACGAGATAGGCCGGCCCGCCAATCGCCGCGAGGCCCTCATCATCCTCGAAAAACGCTTTGAGCGTCACCGGGGTCGCCAGCGCGTTCTTCTTGATGCGAGACGCCGCGACCTCGAAGATCCGTGCATGGACCGGATCGAAGAAATGCTCCGGCTGCACCACTGACGCCACCCTGTCGTAAACGTCATTGTTAACGAGCATGGCACCGAGCAGTGCTTGTTCTGCCTCAACGTTGCTCGGTAATTCGCCCGTCGCACTTTCCAGCGCGCTGCCTTGTCCATCATCCATCTGGCTTCTCCTTGGTTCTCCATAATAGACGCTTGGCGGGCGCATTTCGCCTGTGGATAATGGGGATACCGGTGATAAGGCCCGCAAAAGCGAGGCAGGCGAATAGGCGCAGAAACGCCAGACGCCGCGACCGGCAAGGGAGGATGCATGGACGGAGCCACGAAAGAGACCGCTGGCGGTCGGGCAGAGAGCTTCACCAGCGCGGAAATGGGTGCACTGGCCCATCTCTATCGCGGCGAGGTCTACCGCAGCACGCTGTGGCGCACGCGGCTCGACCAAACGACCAATTGGGCGGTTGTGACGACGGGCCTTGCTCTATCCTTGGCTTTCGGGGGACCGAGCGCCTCGCCCTTGCCGCTTATCCTCGTCGGTCTCCTGGTTGTGGTGTTCTTGGTCTTCGAGTCCCGCCGCTACCGGTATTTCAACGTCTGGCGCGCGCGGTGCCGCCTGATCGAAACCGATGTCTACGGGCCGATGTTGCGCGGCGAAGGCGTCCAGCTCGATGGTAAGTGGAACACACTGCTTGCCAGCGACTACGAGCAGCCGCGTTTCCATATCAGCTATTGGCGTGCCATCGGTCGGCGGCTGCGCAAGAATTACGCGTATATCCTTGCGGTTCAGGCGATTGCCTTCTTCGGCAAGCTCGCAATCCACCCGACAGCCGTGCAAAGCTGGGGCGAGTTTTTCGACCGCGCCGCGATTGGACCCATCCCAGGGACAATCGTTGTGCTGGGCGGGGTCGTCTTCCACGGATCGTGGATTGCCATCGCGATCCAAACCCTTCGTATAGAGCGCCAGACACGCAAGAGCAAAAAGCTGATCTCCATCGCATAGGTTGGGCGCTCGGCTCGCCGGTAGGACGCCCTTCTCGGGAGTGTGCGGATCACATGCACCAGAACGAGAAAGGGCCGCCCATCAGGCAGCCCTATCTTATTTAATTAGACGGTCTGAAAAGACCTATCGAATGTCAGATCCTCAGAGGATCGGTCCGCCAGCTTCGTCTTCGCCGTCGCCGCGCGGCGGCGCATCGTAATCATCGCTGGCCGCACCGCCGATATCGTCGAAGAGTTCCTGGATATCAAACTCAGCTTCGGCATCGGCCTCCGCCTGAAGCTCCTGGATGCTCTTGCCGGACGCCTGCAACTCGGCTTCCTCGTCAGAACGGGCGACGTTTACCTTGATCTCTGCCTCAACCTCGGGGTGCAGCACGACCTGGATCGTATGGATCCCCAACTCCTTGATCGGGTGGTGCAGGACAACCTGACGGCGGTCGAGCGAGAAGCCTCCCTCGGTCGAAGCTTCGGCAATGTCGCGGGTCGTGACGGAGCCATAAAGCGCGCCGCCATCGGAGGCGGACCGAATCACGATAAAGCTCTTACCGTCGAGCCGCGCCGCGACATTTTCGGCTTCCGTCCGGGCTTCCAGGTTCCGGGCCTCAAGCTGCGCGCGGTCGGTCTCGAACCGCGCGAGATTGTCGGCCGTCGCGCGCAGAGCCTTGCCCTGGGGCAGGAGGAAGTTGCGGGCATAGCCGTCGCGCACCCGCACCACATCTCCCATCTGGCCGAGCTTGGCGACGCGTTCGAGCAGAACGATTTCCATGGTCTCCCTCCTCAGCGAACGGCGTAGGGCAGAAGTGCGAGGAAGCGGGCGCGCTTGATCGCGCGGGCCAGCTCCCGCTGTTTCTTCGAAGACACGGCCGTGATCCGTGAGGGCACGATCTTGCCGCGCTCAGAAATGTAGCGCTGAAGCAGCTTCACATCCTTGTAGTCGATCTTCGGCGCATTCGCCCCGGAAAAGGGGCAGGACTTGCGGCGGCGGAAAAATGGTTTGTTTGCCATGTGTTACCCCTTAATTGTCGTCCCGACGCGGCCGACGGCCACCCCGGTCATCGCGCCCGCCGCGCGACTGCATCACCACCGATGGCCCTTCGTCATGAGCATCGACCTTGATCGTCATCACGCGCATCACGTCGTCATGGATGCGCATCAGACGCTCCATTTCTTCCACAGCCGCTGCTGGTGCGTCGGATTTCAGGAACGCGTAATGGCCCTTGCGGTTTTTCTTGATCTTGTAGGCCATCGTCTTGAGGCCCCAGTATTCGCTCCCGACAACGGCCCCGCCATTGTCCTTCAGAACGTCGCCGAAATGCTCGATCAGCCCTTCGGCCTGCGCGTTGGAGATATCCTGACGCGCAATGAAAACATGCTCGTAGAGAGCCATGGTCCACCTATATCCGGGCGGGCTTCAAAACGGGACCATCAAATCCTCCCAGGTCCCATACGAGAGGCCGCGCGTGTCACGTTGCGGGAGGAGGATGGCGCATGCCAGAAACTGGGCGAAAAGGCAACCGCCCCTACCCGGAACGGCCTGAAAGGAATGCGGCCTCCCCGCTCTACTCTGCCGCCAGGCGCGACTCCGTTCCGCCGCTGCCGCGGGCCTGCGCGTCCACAACGGCCAGTGCTGTGAGATTTAGAAGCCCGCGCACGGTCACCGACTTGGTCGCGATATAGGCGGGCATCGCCGCCCCCAACATGATCGGCCCGACGGTGATCGCGTCCCCCATCGTCTTCAGGAGCGTCAGCGAAATATGCGCGGCATCGGCATTCGGCATGATGAAGAGGTTGGCCGGGCTCGTGAGCGTGCTTCCCGGCAGCGCAGTGACCCGAAGGCTCTCGACCAGCGCGGTATCGGCGTGCATCTCCCCATCGAACTCGAAATCCGGGTCGCGCGCGCGCAGGAGTTCGACCGCTCGGCGCATCTTGCGAGAAGATGCGCTTGGCCTGTCGCCAAAATTCGCGTGGCTGACAAGCGCCGCGCGGGGCTCGACCCCCATGCGCCGCATGGCCTCCGCAGCCCGAACCGTCAGATCCGCCACCTCCTCCGCACTGGGGTCGACGGAGACATAAGCATCGGCGATGAAGATCGTGCCTCCAGGCGCAACCACAGCATTCATCGTCGAGAGCCCCGTGGCGCCCGGCTTTAGCCCGATGATACCCTGGAGGCGCGTGAGATGATGGGCGAACCGCCCGCCTGTTCCGCAGATCGCGGCATCCACTTCGCCGCGCTCCAGCATCAGAAAGGCAAAGACCGAAGGATCGTTGGTGACCCCGCGCATTGCCTCGTTCGGAGAGATGCCGTCGCGGCCGACAAGCCGATGCAGATCCGCGGCGTAGCTCTGCTGATCGGAAAGCGCGGGATCGACAATTTCCACATGTTCGAGCATCGCGACGTTCAGCGCGAGCCGCGCGATCTCCCGGCGGATCGTATCGGCGCTGCCAATCAAGACGGGTTTGGCCACACCGTCGCGCCACGCCCGCATCGCGGCATGGAGCACGCGTTCGGATTCGCCCTCGGCAAAAACCACCCGGCGCGGATCTCGATGGGCGCGCTCGAAGACCGGCTTCATCAACATGCCCGAGCGGTAGACGAAGCTCTGCAGCGTCTCGCCATAGGCCCCCATATCGTCAATCGGGCGCGTCGCGACGCCGCTATCCATCGCGGCCTGCGCCACGAGCGGCGTAATCTCCATCATCAGCCGGTGATCGAAAGGCTTAGGGATGATGTAGTCGGGACCAAACTTGAGATCTTGGCCACCATAGGCCATCTGCAATTCGCCAGAGGCCTCCGCCCGAGCGATTCGCGCGATCCCCTCGGCGCAGGCCCGCTTCATCTCATCGTTGATCTCCGTCGCCCCAACATCGAGCGCACCGCGGAAGATGAAGGGAAAACAGAGTACATTGTTGACCTGATTGGGATAATCCGAGCGCCCCGTGGCGATGATGGCATCGGGACGCGCGGAGCGCACCATCTCCGGCAGGATTTCCGGCTCAGGATTGGCGAGCGCAAAGACGAGAGGCTTGGGCGCCATCGTCTTCACCATTTCGGGCGAGACCGCCTTCGCCACCGATACACCGAGGAAGATATCGGCGCCTGTCATGGCGTCGGCAAGCACGCGTGCATCCGTGTCTCGCATCCATGCGGACTTGTATTTGTCGAGCTGCGCGGCGCGGCCCGAATGGATCACACCCTTGGAATCGCAGACCACGATATGCTCTTTCCTGGCCCCGAAACTGACGAGGAGATCCAGACAGGCGAGCGCAGCCGCCCCGGCCCCGTTGCAAACGATCCGTGCCTCGGCAAGCGTCTTTTCAACCAGATCGAGCCCGTTGAGGATCCCGGCCACAGCGACAATCGCGGTGCCGTGCTGATCGTCATGAAAGACTGGAATACCCATCTCACGTTTAAGCCGCGTCTCGATCTCGAAGCACGCCGGGGCCGCGATGTCCTCAAGATTGATCCCGCCAAAGCTGGGTTCGAGCCGACGCACGGTCTCGCAAAAAGCGTCGACGTCGGTTTCGTCGACCTCCAGATCCATCACATCGATGCCGGAGAATTTCTTAAAGAGGGCCGCCTTCCCTTCCATCACCGGCTTCGAAGCGAGGGCTCCGATATTGCCGAGGCCCAGCACAGCCGTGCCGTTTGAAATCACCGCGACAAGGTTGCTTCGGCCGGTATAGAGCGCGGCCTTGGACGGATCTTCGGCGATTTCCTCGCAAGGCACCGCGACACCCGGGCTATAGGCGAGTGCCAAGTCCCGCTGGGTGGCCATGGGTTTCGTCGGCAGGATCTGTAACTTGCCGCTTGGTTTGGCAGCATGATAGGCGAGCGCATCGGCTCGAAGATCGTCCGGCATCGGTTCCCTCCCCTGGGACGGACACGCAAGATTCTAAGCTGCGCATCCGGATCGTTCTTATTGGCTTCCTGAGGCCATTCTACGATCAGTCAGGGGGATATGGGAAGCGCCATGCTCTCGGGAGATCAAGCGCTAGCGTTGGCGGCAGAAACGCCCCAAAGCGATCTGGGACGAGATCAGGTGTCAGCAGTGTCCAAGAGCAAGACGACCGGCCCCAGATCCGGCACCGGTCGAACGCCAAAGGTACGTCTTGAGGATCACTCTTCCGGCTCGTCCGCCGTCGCGGCGTTGAGCATCCCGTATCTCTCTTCCCCGATATCCTTCATCAGGCCGAGTTGGGTTTCCAGGAAGTCGATGTGGCCTTCCTCATCGGTGATCAACTCTTCAAAGAGCGCCATCGTCACATAGTCGCCGACCTTGTGGCAGAGTTCGCGCCCTTTGATGTAAAGTGTCCGCGCCTCGTATTCGGCTGCCAGATCGCATTCGAGCGTTTCTTTCGGCGTTTCGCCGATACGCAGCGGATCGAGCTTCTGCAGATTCGGGTGGCCTTCCAGGAAAATGATCCGGTCGATGAACTTGTCCGCATGATGCATCTCTTCGATGCTCTCTTCGCGGGATTTCGCCGCCAGCTTGGAATATCCCCAGTCCTTTTGCAGCCTGTAGTGCAGCCAGTATTGACTCACTGCGGTGAGTTCGCTCCTCAATCCCGCATTGAGAATCTTAATGACCTCGTCGTCGCCCTTCATGGTATCCTCTCAATCAGTATCGCGCATCGCGCTGAAGAACACGCCTATTGCGCCTGCCTACTTAGAACCATTCTAAGTTAAATGAAGGGGTGGGCAAGAGAGAAAACGCATCTGGATGCCAAGTTGCCACGAATTCGTGCTTGCAGCCGCGCTCAGCACGCGAAAAAGGCACCAGAGAGAACAAAGCGCGCCGCCCGCGAGGGCTTAAGGGCCCTCAGCCGTTGAGAGCGAGACGGAGCTTGCGCTCCAAGGCGTGGATCCGCGCGGCCATCCGCTGTTGTTCGACTTGAATGTCCTGCAACTCGTCAAGGCATTCCTCAACGACACGCTGGCTTTCGTCGCTCACAAGAACCGGCTGTTCACCGCGTCCGCTCATCAGCCAGACGATGGAAACGTTCAGCATGCCCGCCAGCATCTGGAGCTTGTTGGCTCGTGGCTCGGCCCGGTTCTCTTCCCAGTTCCGCAGTGTCTTCAGCTTCACCCCGAGGTTTTCGGATAATCCCTCCTGGGAGAGGCCGAGAGCCTCACGAGCGAGGGTCACACGATCGCCGAATGTCGACGTCTCATCGGAGTAATCGTCTGCTGCCAGTTCGGCTGTTTCGGCCGACAGTTCGGTCGACATGCCGATCTCCCTGATCTTCTATGCTGCGCAGGCTTGCCCGCCCGTGATGCGGACCGTAAGACAGTCACGCTGCGTTTGCAAATCAGGTGAGCCCTTCGCCATGCCTCTCTTGTCCGCGGCCCTCGGGCGCATCAACCCCTCTCCCACCGTCGCGATCACGGCCAAAGCGCGTGAGCTGAAAGCCGCAGGCCGCGACATCATCAGTCTCAGTGCAGGTGAGCCCGATTTCGACACACCCGAGAATGTCCGCGCCGCTGCCAAGGCCGCGATCGACCGGGGCGAGACCCGCTACACCGCGCCCGAAGGCCTGCTCGCGCTGCGCGAGGCCATTTCCGCCAAATTCGCGCACGACAACGCTCTGTCCTACGCCCCTGATCAGATCATCGTGTCCACCGGGGGCAAGCAGGTCCTGTTCAACGCACTCATGGCCACCATCGATCCGGGTGACGAGGTGGTCATTCCCGCCCCCTACTGGGTCTCCTACCCCGATATCGTTCGCCTCGCGGGCGGCACGCCCGTGATCGTGCCGGGAAGCCAGGAAAACGGCTTCAAGATCACGCCCGATGCGCTGGCGGGTGCCCTCACGCCGCGCAGCAAATGGCTGATCCTCAACACACCGAGCAACCCAACCGGAGCGGGCTACGCGTGGAACGAACTCAAAGGCCTCACGGAAGTGCTGATGCAGCACCCGCAGGTCTGGGTCATGTCCGACGATATCTACGAGCACATCGCCTACCCACCATTCCGCTTCTGCACCCCAGCAGAGGTCGAACCGCGCTTGGCTGAGCGCACCCTCACCGTCAATGGCGTCTCGAAAGCCTACGCGATGACAGGCTGGCGCATCGGCTATGGCGCGGGGCCGGGGGAGTTGATCCGAGGTATGATCAAGCTCCAGGGGCAATCCACGACGAATGCCTGCTCGATCAGCCAATGGGCAGCGCTGGAAGCCCTCACCGGACCGCAGGACTACATTCCGGAGGCGAATGCGGCCTTCCTGCGCCGCCGCAACCTGGTCGTCGCCGCTCTCAACGCGATCCCGGGCGTCGACTGCGCAACGCCCAACGGCGCCTTCTACGTCTACCCCTCGATTGCCGGCCTCATTGGGCGGGCGACACCGCAAGGCACACGGATCGCCAGCGACGCGGATTTCGCAACCGAGCTGCTGGAGGCCGAGGGCGTGGCGGTGGTGTTCGGAGCAGCCTTCGGCCTGAGCCCGCACTTCCGCATCAGCTATGCCGCGTCGGACGAGACGCTCGTTGAGGCCTGCAACCGCATCAGCCGGTTCGTCCTGAGCTTGAACTGACGCGGCGCAGAGGCAAGACCAACGCGCCGCTCCGCCTCACTCCCCCGCACTTTGAGGGACGGACGCGTCTGGTGCGTCCCCGGTGGCGGCACTGGAGCGATCCTCCGCCAAGCTGCGGATCTCAGATTCGAGGGTTCGCGCGAGTCCTTCTTGGTCGTCAGGGCCCGCGACAACGACATCAGCACTTTCCGGAATCGGATCGGTCTCATCCGCAGCAGTTGCCGCCACCTCATCCGTCTCGGAGGCGTCATCCCCTGCAGCCGTCTCGCCACTCGCGTTCTCGAACACTTCACTGGGGTCGTTGGCCAACATCGTATCGGGTTCCGCCGCACCGTCCGTAGGCGCGTCAACCGCCGGACCGACAGACCCGGTGCCAGCGTCAGCAGACGCCGCGTCCTGTGCCCCATCCGACTGCGCCGCCACCGGATCAGAGGTCTCCAGAGCAGCATCTTCCGCCGGATCGGTCAGCGCAATCCGATCCTCGTTGATCATAACGATCAGCCCAATCGCAAGCGCGATCGCTGCGGTCACAACTGCTATGGTCTTGCCCATATGCGTTTCTCCAATCCTGCTCTCAACCTGTGCAGCACCTCGGCGCCTAAAACCGGTGGCGCCCGCGACGCCCGAAGACACGCTCTACGCGAAATGGTCAAGCGCGCGGCGCCCCCGAAACCTGTTTGTATCCGCACGGATTGATCCGGCCTCAACCGTTGGCGAAAGGTCTACAAAACCTGCGCCTGACGACCAACCTATCTTCCATTTCCGGCTTTTCTGCATTATTGTTAATCACGAAACCGGAGGATGACTCCGGTTTTTTATTCCGCTCAACAATCAAAAGGATACCACCACCATCGCTCGCAGACCGCACAACGCTCCGCCCACCAGAGATACCGGCCCCCGTGTGAATGATCGCATTCGCGCATCTGAGGTTCGGCTCATAGGAGCAGAAGGAGAGAATTTCGGCGTCGTTTCTCCAGATAAAGCCATGGCCCTCGCCGTCGATGCGGGGCTCGACCTGGTCGAGATTTCGCCCAACGCGACACCGCCAGTCGCCAAGATCATGGATTTCGGCAAGTTCAAATACGAACAGCAGAAGAAAGAATCCGAGGCCCGGAAAAAACAAAAGACCATTGAAGTCAAAGAAATCAAATTCCGGCCAAACACCGACACGCATGATTATGACGTGAAGATGCGTTCGGTGATGAAGTTTCTCGAAAGTGGCGACAAGGTGAAGGTGACGCTTCGTTTCCGCGGCCGGGAAATGGCACATGCTGAATTGGGGAGGCGACTCCTGGAACGCGTCGCTGGCGACATCGAAGAGATCGGCAAGATCGAATCCATGCCGCGGCTCGAAGGGCGGCAAATGGTCATGATGATCAACCCGATCAAGCATTAGACCACGACCCCACTGATCGAGAACCGGCCCCCGGCAGCGCAGGTCGAATGGTCCGAGGTGCGCAAGGTCGCTCGAACGCATGGCAAAGAAAAACCGAAATGATACCCTGGATTGGCTGGCCTACCTGCCGATCCGCGCCCTCGTCTCCCTGACCGGGATCATGCCGTATCGACTGCGGCTCGCGACGAGCGGCGCCATCGGACAAGGGATCGTGCTGTCATCGTCAAGGTTCAGGGAACGGGTCCGCCTCAATCTCGGCCACGTTTTTCCGGACATGACCGAAGATCGGAAGCGGCAGATCATGAGGGAAACCGGCGATACGTTCGGCCGGACCTTCATGGAAATCCTGCATATGAAGAAGTTTCGCGCCCACAATGCAATCGTGCCGCCCTCCGGATCTGCGGCTGAGGCGCTTCTCGAGGCCGCTGGATCAGGCAAAGGGGCCGTGATCGTATCGGGCCATTTCGGCAATTGGGAGGGCTGCCGCCTCTGGCTGATGCAAAACGGGTTTGAATGCGCGGGCGTCTATCGCCCCACGCCCAATCCTTACATCGACCGGATTTACGGGTCTGGACTTGAAGACAACGGCAAGCCCATGTTCAAGAAGGGCCCAAGGGGAATGCGCGGGCTCGTCAGCCATCTTGCGAAAGGCAACATCGTCGCCTTGCTCGTGGATCAATACGACGATCGGGCCGAACCGCTTGATTTCGTTGGGCAGCCTGCCCCAACCTCGCTTTTCGCGCCACAACTCGCCCTGAAATACGGCGTTCCGCTGATCCCAATGTTCTCGCATCGGCTCGATGATGGGGAGCGGGTGCAGGTCGAAGTGGATCCTCCGATCCCCCACACTGACGCGAAGCAAATGATGCAGGCCGTGAACGATGCGCTTGCCGCGCGCATCAGGGCACGACCCGGCCAATATTACTGGCTGCACCGCCGCTGGTCTAAAACGCTCGGAGCGCCAAAGACCCAAGAGCCGGAAGCTGCGTAACGGGGCGCTCGGACGACGAGCACTAGGGCGTCGCCTGCCCTCGAAGCGCAATCAGCGCAGCTCGACTGCCGTCACCACCGGCCCGGTATTAGCCTTCTGCACGATGACCGCGAGCGAGTCGTCCGGCCCGGCCTCAATTATGTCTTCGAACGGTTCATCGCCGGACCACCGACCGACGGTCTCCCAGTCGGTCACAACATGCGTATAGGTCAGCGTGTGGCCTGCATTCTCGCCCGCCTCAATGCGCACATCTTCGGAATCGAGGAACCTCACGAGTTGAATATCGAACGGCCCATCGATCACAACCCCATCCGCATCC
Organism: Pseudomonadota bacterium; assembly: GCA_039177645.1. Taxonomy (GTDB): domain Bacteria; phylum Pseudomonadota; class Alphaproteobacteria; order Rhodobacterales; family Rhodobacteraceae; genus Amaricoccus. Next base: position 114,194 of record JBCDFS010000013.1, read on the forward strand.
GCCTTTATGGCGAGTTGGTCGCCCTCCCGCGTGACCTCCAGATGGATGGGGGAGGGCATGGCCTGATACTCTGAAAGCATCGTCTTGATCTTGCCCTCTTGATGGCCAATCAGGATTTGCTGACCCTGGATCACCACTTGCGGCGTGTAGAGCATACGCTGCTCCAGATGCTTCGCGTAAGCCTTCTGGCGCTCCGTGAATTCGCCCTTTCCGTAGGAATCCTTCCAGCCAAGATAATCCCAATAATCCACATGCAGAGCCAAAGCGATGACACCGGGCATCTCAGAGAAATACGGCAGCAACGCATCAGCAGGAGGACAAGAGGAGCAGCCTTGACTGGTAAATAACTCCAACACTACGGCGTTCTGTTGAGCACGTCCCATCATTGGAGTTGCGACAATTGTTATTCCAAGGATGAGAACAGCTAAACGCATCGGAACTCCGGTGTTGTGGCGGCCAATCACGGGTAACGGCCCGCTCCCTCCGGCGCCAGTAAAGCATTCGCGAGCGCAATGACAACTTCGCGGAACACCGTGATGCCCCAAACCGGCCGGACTCCGCCCTCGCATTGCCCGCGCCGAACCGGCAATCAGCTCAGGAATTGTGATCAAACTGGAACGTAAGGTTTACCCGGCGATGGCTCGTGAGAGATCCATGGCACCGCCTGCGCCGGGACAAGCCACTGTCCCGCCGCAAGCCATTGCCTCAAGCTCAGTCTCCGTTCCGTCAGGAGTCCTTCGCGTTTGCGTAGAGCCAGTCGAGCACCTGTTGTGCCTCGTCACCCTGAAGCCCCGCATTGGGGAACATCGACTGGGTGATGCTGTCCCATTCCTTCTTGGTATGACCAGCAGGGTCACGCGGAATGTGGCAAAGCGTGCAGCGCTCGTAGAAGATCTTCTCGCCTGGATCCATATTGGCCATGAATTCCGAGGCGACGTTATCCGCCCGCTCCAACCCGAACACGGCAGGGTCAAGAGATCGCTGCTCGTCATCCGTGAAGTTCGGCGCTTGATAGGCGAGGTTCGGGCCGTCCACGCCCTCGGCCTTCCGCAAATGGGCAAGACAGGTGTTGACCGTCGTCGCCTGGCTCAGCCCGCTGGTTGGACGGCTTGAGGTCAGCATGTTGATCGCGCCGGAATTGCAGCGGCCCTTCGTATCGAAACTGAGCCACGCGCCCTCATAGAGCGAGACGACCCCTGGCATGATGCCATCATCGACCCGAGCGCCGACAATCACCGCGCCCCGATCATTGTAAAGCTCGACAAGATCGCCATCCGCAATGCCGCGCGCCTCGGCGTCCTCTACGTTGATGCGCAGGAACTCCCGGTCCTGGATGTTCATCTCGTCGCGCAACTCGGACTGGGCGAACTGGCTGTGGATCCGGTTGAACGGGTGCGGGCTCACCACATGCACCATGTTGGGCTCGGGCGCGTTGTTGAGGTATTCCGCCGGTTCGAGCCACATCGGCATGGGCGGGCAGTCGGGAATGTCCATCTGAGCGATGTTCTCGCAATAGATCTCCACCTTGCCCGAGGCCGTGGACAGCGGGTTCGCCTCCGGATCTTCCCGGAAGGCACCATGGCGCGTCCAGGTGCGCTCCTCGATCGGAATGGGCACGCGGGCGACCCCGTCCTCCCAGAACTCCTCCCAGTCGACGATCTCCGACGCGGTGGATTTGTAGAAGCTGTCCTCAAGGATATCCATGACACTCTGACCACCGGTGAACTGCTCCTCGACATTGAAGATCGCGGCGAGACGGCGGAAAATCTCGTAATCGTCGAGGCTCTCGCCCAGCGGCGGGATCACCTGCCGCATCGCATAGACCTTATCCTTGGAATACGTCCCGCCGGAGCTGATCTCGTTCTTCTCCAGCGTCGTGCAGGCGGGCAGCACAATGTCGGCGACACGGGCCGAGGCCGTCCACCAGCAATCCTGCACCACCACGGTATGGACCTTCTCCATGGCGCGGATCAGCTCGTTCACATTCGGCTGGTGCGAGGCAAAGTTATTGCCCGCATTGTAGATCATCTGCACATCGGGATAGGTGTAGTCGGTGCCATTGCGCGTGAACGCCCGGCCGGGGTTTAGCAGCATCTCGTTGATCCGCGAGGCCGGACAGATCGCCACGACATTGTTGCGCCCTTGGGGCACACCGCCCGGCGCAATCGCGTGAGAATAAAGCGCCCCGCCCTGCCCCCAATGCCAGGAAAAGCCGACGCCGCCGCCAGGCGTGCCGAACTGCCCGGTCATGCAGGAAAAGGCCACCATCGCCCAATAGGGCATCTCGCCGTGATGGGCGCGCTGGATCGCCCAGGAGCCCGCAAGCTGCGTGCGCTCGCGATTGCACATATCCGAAAGCTGGCGGATCTTGTTGGCGCGGATCCCGGTGAGCTTCTCCGCCCATTCCGGAGATTTCTGCACCCCGTCGGTCTTGCCCTCAAGATAGTCGATGAACCGCTCCCAGCCGACCGTGTGGGACTTGAGGAAAGCCTCGTCATAACTGCGCTTCGCCACGAGGTTCTGCGCCATGGCGAGAAACAGCGCCGTGTCGGTGTTGGGGATGATCTTCACCCACTCCGCGTTCAGCCACTCATCGGTCGTCGTGCGCTGCGGGTTGATGGAGATGAACTTGACCCCGGCATCGCGAATGGCCTCCCAGCGCGGATACATCGAGTGATCCGCCGTGCCGCCCTCGGCCCGCCCATTCTTGTCGGGATCCACGCCGACCAGCACGAAATTCTGGGTGTTCTGCAAGACCTGCCACCAGGAGGTCTGCCGCGAATAAACCTCCATGTCGCCGACCACATGGGGCATGACGACCTGCGCCGCGCCGCCCGAGAAATCGCCGACCGTTACCGACATGCCGCCAATCAGATTAAAGAACCGCCCCTGCAAGACGTTCGGGGTGAGCACCCCGCCATGGGCCCAAGCGCCATAGGAGGACGAGAAGATCGCCTCATTGCCGTGGCTGTCGATCGTGTCGAGGATCGCCTTCGAGGTCAGGCCGAGCGCCGTATCCCAATCGACGCGGACAAGCTCGTCGCGCCCGCGCAGATGCCGCTTCGCCTCACCGCCTTCGAGCGCATCGAGATAGCTGCGCCGCACGTAGGGGTAGAGCACGCGGGTCGGCGAATAGGTCCGGCTCACCGCGCCCCGCGTCACCATCTGCGTCGGGCGCGGATCGAATTGCGTGCGCGGAATGGCCTTCGTGAACCGGCCATCCTCGACCATCGCCCAGAAGGCCCCCGCCTGTCCGGCATGGGGGATAAACGTGACGTTGCGTCCGGCCGTCGCACCCGTATTGGCCAAAGAGGGCGGCGCTGCGGCCGCAAAAACGAGTGCCGTCGAGCCGCGAAGAAATCCGCGTCGAGTCAGTTCCATATTTTTTCCTCCCGTTGTTATCTGCAACGGGCCAAATCGCCTTTCTCAAATCCGTGCGGCCCGCATGCGAAAGCTTTCCTTGCGATTGAAGCCTACGACACACTACGGGACTTGGCGATTGATCTTGCACTCAAAGCGATCAAGCTTTTGGCGCGGCAGGGCATGTCCTGACAGGGAAACAGGGTGACAGGGCGGGAAGGAGTCGAAGGAGGAGACGAATGAGTTGCGACCAATTGCCCGCATCGAAGGCGAGCTGTCAGGATCAAGAGGAACCGAGACTCTCGCCGAAAGCTTTGACCAGAATCCGAAATTCAGTAACGTAAGCAAGCTAACATCGTAAATCTCAAATGAGTTCTCCACCAACCACATTCTCCCAGCAAACAAGAAAATGTGTAGGTGTGAAGCCAGTCAATTAAAAATATGAAAAATGAAAACGAAAGATATCATAATGAATGCAACATCTACAATACAGAC
>JBCDFS010000014.1:0-86760 GCA_039177645.1 Pseudomonadota bacterium
AAATTTTACTTTATACAAAAAATTGTCTTTAAAATTTCAATCATAATATACTTACTTTTTATATTATTTTTTTACTCATTAAATCTCCAGGACAAAATTTGGTTTTCAACAGGTATAGGTGCTCCCACTATATTTCTTATAACTATATCACCATTTTTATTTCTATTAATTTATCTTACAAGACAAAATTTATTTGTCAAAGCCTTCTTTTTTGTTTCCATCATTCTGATTATTTTTTTCAAGCCAATAGGAAACGAGATATCAACATCTTACGAAGAGAGTATGCTTTCAAATCCTGGCGAATATTGTAACATTGATTTTGCAGCTTGCTTTTTTGAATCATGGCTTTATTCGAGAGCGGATCTTGATTTTTATCGCAATCGAAACGTTCCGTATCCAGTATACTTGGTTTCAGCATCAGGTGGGGGAATATATGCAGCCGCCCATACCGATGCTTTATTACGCAAACTTACTCAAATCTGCCCAAAATTTGCCGCTCATCTTTTTGCTATCAGTTCTGTCTCAGGAGGGTCGTTTGGTGCGGCAGTTTTTGCATCGGACCCAAATCTACCATGGCAAGACATTGAACCTGAAGCATGTGGGTCAGGCAAGTCTGAGCCCAACGCTCTCTTCTACAACGACTTTCTTTCCCCAATAGCTGCTGCTTTCGCATTCGGAAACATTCCACAATTGTTTGTTCCGCTTGACATCAAGGCGGCGAATACCGGGAGAATGTTGGCCGATGTCTTCAATCATCACGTATCTCAACGCGATTTTTCAATTCCACAATCTAGAACGCTCACATACCATTTAAACAAGCCCGCGATACTGTTTAACGTAGCTGACTCGGTGACGGGAAATCAAAAGATAATCGCGCCGTTTTCATTCGAGACTGAATTTCAAGACTATTCGGATTTCGGTAACCCGTTCTCCAACATCTCTCCAGACATTTCAATGGCGGATTCAGCGAGCCTATCAAGTAGGTTTCCAATTTTGACACCACCAACGAGATTCTCTAAAGTGAAAGAATCTACTGATGATGACATGATACTTCTCGATGGCGGATATATAGATAATAGTGGTTCAAGTGTTTTGAGGGTATTATATCAAGATTTACTTAGGTCTTCTGAATATACAATTTGCAAAGAATCAATAAAAAATCAAAAATACTGTGGATATATTATTGATTTGGACGACTGTAATATAATTGATAAAAATGAATCATCATATTTGAGTTGCATTGAATACTTTTGGGAAAATAGGCTTGTTCCTGTAACCATAAACGTTCTGCAACTCAGATCAGATGAAGAAGGAGATGATTATTTAAAAAATACTAAAGAAGAATATTTTGACAAACAGCGTTTACCAACCATAATAGAACCTATACGTGCGCTACTTAATGCACGATCTGCACGATCTTTATCTTCTCGATTCCTATTCCAATACGATTTATTTGGAGAAACAGCATGCCATGACTGCGAATTTAATCCTCAAATGCAGATTTATAGAGAGCATATCATTGATGTATCATCTTTAGAGATACCCCTATCGTGGACTTTAGCGGATGCACAATACGACCAGATATGGGATCAAGTTGGGCATCCAAACAGTTGCTACGAATCTAATTTAGATGGTGTCACAAGTTACAACAGCTGCATTTTTAGTGCAGTGATAATGCAATTGAGAAACGGCCATTAGTATTCAGCGTTTCAAATTTTTTGAATTTTGACATTTAACTCTATAAGAAATTTCAATTTTTTTTCTGGTGATAATTGTTCTTCTTGCGTCTCTGACATTTTCATTTTGAGTTGCACTCTTGCCGGGATTGACCTTCCTCCGTCTTCTTAAGACTGGCTATGTTAGCCATTGCGTGAGTGGCTCCGGGCAGGGCTGCACGAAATCGCTGACGATGTATCAGTCGGGACTTTGACACTACCAGAACACTACCGGACCCATACCGTTTCACTACCAAAGCGGGGTGGCGTAGTGCCCTGGCCGCAGTCTGAACGAAGCCGCTAAGTAAATGCCAGCTGGTTATCGCCTTCATGTGCACTTCATCGATACCCGCGAATAAAAACCCCGGCGTAAAGCCGGGGCAGAAAGTCATAGCTAAATCAGCGCCGATCAGCTTTCTTTCGCGAGATTACGCAGCACATAATGCAGAACACCGCCGTTCTTGATATAGTCTATCTCAACGGCTGTATCGATCCGGCACTTGAGCGTAACATCTTTGACTGTTCCATCGCCATAGGTGATCTGCGCGACAACCTCCTGAAGCGGCTGAACATCGCCCAGCCCGGTGATATCGACCGTCTCATCGCCCTTCAATTTCAGTGACTTGCGGGTATCTCCTGAGGTGAACTCGAAAGGGATCACCCCCATTCCGACGAGGTTCGAGCGGTGGATACGCTCGAAACTTTCCGCAATCACCGCCTTCACACCCAAAAGCGACGTCCCCTTCGCCGCCCAGTCGCGCGACGATCCAGCGCCGTATTGCTCACCGCCAAAAACGACAAGCGGAATGCCGAGCTCCTGATACGCCATACAGGCATCATAGATTGAGGTCTGCTCTCCATCGGGGCCGAGTGTGTAGCCACCCTCGACACCATCAAGCATCTCGTTCTTGATACGGATGTTTGCGAACGTCCCGCGCATCATGATCTCGTGGTTTCCGCGCCGCGACCCATAGGAGTTGAACTCGCGCGGAGCCACTTGGCGGTCGAGGAGATACTTTCCTGCGGGCGTCGACCCCTTGAAAGATCCTGCTGGCGAGATGTGGTCGGTCGTTATCATATCGCCGAGGATGGCCATGACCTTAGCCCCCTCGATATCGTTGATAGTGCCCGGTTCTGAACTCATGCCCTGGAAGTAGGGTGGATTCTGGACATACGTTGAGGTGGGCGGCCAGTCGTAAGTCTGACTGTCTGTCGTCTCAACGCCGCGCCATTTCTCGTCGCCTTTGAAGACATCCGCATATTTCGACAGGAACGCCTCGCGCGTCACAACCTTTTCGACAAGCTCGGCAATTTCGGCGTCTGTTGGCCAGAGATCCTTGAGGTAAACCGGTTGGCCGTTCTTTCCGATGGCGAGCACGTCCTTCGTGATATCGATGTTCATGTCGCCCGCTAGCGCATAGGCCACGACAAGCGGGGGAGAGGCGAGGTAATTCGCGCGCACATCTGGACTGATGCGCCCTTCGAAGTTCCGATTGCCGGAGAGAACTGAGACTGCGATGAGGTCGTTGTCGTTGATCGACTTCGAGATCTCTGGTTGGAGCGGACCCGAATTTCCAATGCATGTCGCGCAACCATATCCGACGAGATTGAAACCAATCGCATCAAGATCTTCTTGCAAGCCGGCGGCTTGCAGATACTCCGTCACAACTTGCGAGCCAGGCGCGAGCGAAGTCTTCACCCAAGGCTTCCGGTTCAGCCCAAGATCGCGGGCCTTGCGGGCGACAAGTCCGGCACCGATCAAGACATAAGGGTTGGAGGTATTGGTGCAGGATGTGATCGACGCGATTACGACCGAGCCATCCTTCAAACTGTAGGTCTCTCCGTCGACCGGCGCTGTCTTGCAAACATCAATCGGCTTAGTCGCAATCGCGCCTTCACTTGCCATTTCCGTCGCTGCATCCGAGAGATCTATTCCCCGATACTCGGAAACGACCCTCTCAAACGCTGACGCCGCATCGGTCAGTGGCAGGTAGTCCTGGGGCCGTTTTGGTCCAGAGATTGCGGGCACGATGTCGCCCATGTCGAGATGAAGCGTCGACGTGTAGATCGGCTCGTATCCCGGTCCTCGCCACATTCCATTTGCTTTCGCATAGGCTTCGACTAATGCAATGCGGTCTTCGTCACGTCCGGTCTGGTGAAGGTAGCGAAGGGTTTCGTCATCGATCGGGAAGAAACCGCAGGTCGCGCCATATTCGGGCGCCATGTTTGCGATCGTCGCCCTCTGCGCGAGCGGGAGATGATCAAGGCCATCACCGTAGAATTCAACAAATTTGCCGACCACGCCATGCTTGCGCAGCATCTCCACGACCTTCAGGACGAGATCGGTGCCCGTTGTGCCCTCAACCATCGATCCGGTGAGCTTGAACCCGACCACTTCAGGAATGAGCATCGAGATTGGTTGACCAAGCATCGCCGCTTCGGCTTCGATCCCCCCGACGCCCCAACCAAGTACGGCCGAGCCGTTTACCATAGTCGTATGGCTGTCTGTTCCGACGAGTGTATCAGGATAGGCGACCTGTTGGCCTGCCTGGTCCGCGTCGGTCCAGACGGTCTTTGCAAGGTATTCCAAATTGACCTGATGGCAGATGCCTGTTCCTGGCGGCACGACACGGAAGTTGTTAAACGCGCTCTGTCCCCACTTGAGGAAGACGTAGCGCTCCATGTTGCGCTCGTATTCACGGTCCACATTCGCCTGGAACGCGCGTGGATTACCAAATTCATCGATCATCACCGAATGATCGATCACGAGATCAACAGGGTTTAGAGGATTGATCTTTTCAGGGTCGCCACCGAGTGCAACAATCCCATCCCTCATCGCGGCCAAATCGACGACCGCTGGAACACCTGTAAAGTCTTGCATCAGCACGCGGGCGGGCCGATAGGCAATCTCCCGAGGGTTCTTCCCGCCCATCGTTGCCCATTCCGAAAACGCCTTGATGTCTTCGATCGAAACAGTTGCACCCTCATCCTCAAAGCGCAGCAAATTCTCCAACACAACTTTCAAAGAAGCTGGAAGACTACCAAACGAACCGAGATCGGCCTCTTCAGCTGCAGTGATTGAATAGAATGCGAATTCAGCTCCGTTTACATTGAGCATCCGGCGCGTATTTGCTGTGTCTTTCCCCACTTGTATGGTCATGGTGGCTCCTTGCTCCCTAAATTCCATAAGTGCGTCTTTGTGGGTTAGATATGGTTCAACCGATCACATGGCTCAAGACCCGCAAGCGAAAAAAAGAATACAATGGTATACAATTCATCTTGAACTGTGGCACTTAGGACTACGGAGGGCCATTGTCGGGGAGGCAACCATCGTCTAAGCGATGTCAATGCGCCTCAGTATCAGCGATCTCGGCTGCTCCCGCTCCGGCCGACGCGTCCTCAACAAGGTCAATCTTGTCGCCGAATCGGGGGAAGTGATTGCCCTTCGTGGAGCGAACGGTTCTGGAAAGACCACTTTATTGCGGATCCTGGCCGGCTTGCTGCCCTTCTCGACGGGATCTGTGCAGTTCGGCAAAGTCGATCTGGGACGTGATCCCGACGGTTTTGCAGAGAATGTCGCCTATGCAGGCCACGCAGATGCAATCAAACTCCAGCTCACTGTTGAAGAAAATTTGGCGTTTTGGGCCGCTGTTTTCGACACAAACAATTTGGCCGCAGCGCTCAGCGCTTTCGATCTCGCCGCGATAGCGGACCGACCTGCACATGCATGTTCTGCGGGCCAGAAGCGGCGGGTTGGCCTTGCCCGTCTGGCATTGATCAGTTCGCGCCGGCTTTGGCTCCTGGATGAGCCTACTGTTTCTTTGGACACTACAGCTCGCGGGCAACTCCATGCAGCGATCCATGAGCATTGCGACAACGGTGGCTCGGTCATTGTTGCGACCCATATCCCGATTGATCTGCCAAACGTTCGCGAGAAGACTCTGACGCCACCTAGCGAGGCGTTTGCGCATCACTCGCCTCTGCGAGACCCTTTCTTAGAGGATTTTTGACGTGAAAGGCGCTCTCGCAATCCTTCTACGAGAACTGCGCCTTGCACTCCGCACTGGCGGAGGTGCGGGCCAAGGCCTCGCCTTCTTCATCGTCTTCGTTTTGTTGGTGCCGTTTGGATCTGGACCAGAGCCCGAACGGCTGGAAGCGATTGGGCCCGGCGCGCTCTGGCTTGCAGCACTACTCGCAAGTCTTCTTTCACTGGATCGACTTTTTCACAACGACCACGAAGACGGGACACTCGACATTCTCGCAACCTCGCCGATGCCACTTGAGGGACTTGTGGCAATCAAAGGGCTTGCGCACTGGTTGACCACTGGGCTGCCTCTCATTGGTCTTGCACCGGTGCTTGCAATCGCCCTGTATTTGCCCTTGGAGGCGTTTGGCACGCTTGCGCTCAGCCTTGCTCTTGGGACACCAGGCCTCAGTTTTCTAGGAACGATCGGCGGTGCTGTCACCGTCGGTTTGCGCCGCGGCGGCTTGCTCCTTTCCATTTTAGTGCTACCGCTTTTTGTGCCGACACTTATTTTTGGGGCTCGGGCTGTTGCAAATGCCGCCGCTGGCCAAGACCCGACACCAGCCCTTCTCCTTCTCGGAGGCGTGACGCTGTTCGTTTTGGCCCTCGCGCCTTTCGCGGCGGCAGCTGCCTTAAAGGTCAACATGCGGTGACTTGGCTGAGGAAGCTAAGCACAGGATCGAGCCGAAGCTTGGCCCGCATACACTTTTCCCAACGACTGATAACGACTATTTGGAGGTCATGCGGTCGCTTGCGTTTCTCACTCTTGTTCTTGCCTGCGCATCCTATGGCGACACGCTTGAGCAGCGTGCAGCGACCGGTGCACTTGGTGGAGCCGCGGTCGGGACAGTTTTGGGAGGACCACTTGTTGGAACCGCTGCCGGAGCTGCTGTTGGCGCGGCCTCTCAGCGATGAAAACGGTATGGGTCTTGGCACGATACTGTGACGCTGCGTTCGCGCCGATTGAAGAACTTTCCCGCCGGAGTTAGAAGCTTTCTATGTCGCTGTGGAGATACGCAAACCCTGGGGAATTCATGCGCCTCTCCGGCCGGCTGCTTCCTGTGGTTTGGGTGCTGACACTGCTTTGTCTTGCCCTTGGCCTGATCTGGGGTTTCTTCGGGACACCAGACGACTACCAACAAGGCTCGACCGTCAAAATCCTCTTCATTCATGTTCCGGCGGCGCTCATGGCGATCAACGCTTGGTTCATGATGCTGGTCGCATCTCTGATCTGGTTCATTCGGCGGCATCCGGTTTCGGCGCTGGCTGCCCGCGCCGCAGCCCCCGTCGGAGCTGTAATGACGCTGGTGACACTCTTTACTGGGGCGATCTGGGGTCAGCCGATGTGGGGAACTTGGTGGGCTTGGGAACCCCGGCTCACATCCTTCTTTATCCTCTTTGTCTTCTACCTCGGGTATATCGCATTGTGGTCTGCAGTCGACGAACCAGAGAAAGCTGCGGATCTTGCGGCGATTGTGTGCTTCGTCGGAACTGTATTCGCTCTCCTTTCCAGATATGCCGTATTCTTCTGGTCACAAGGTCTCCATCAAGGCCCGTCGCTCTCACTCGACCGACGTGAAAACGTCGCTGACGTTTTCTACTGGCCACTTTTGTTGTGCATTGCGGGCTTCGTGCTGCTGTTTATTGCTTTGGTACTGCTTAGGACCCGAACAGAGGTTCGCGCGCGTCGACTTCGTGCAATCGAGGCGATGCATGTAAACCATCAGCCCACCGAGCAGCGGAAAGCTAAGGAGGCCCAAGCGTGATGCCTGACCTCGGCCAATACGCAGGTACTGTCCTTGGTGCGTATACAGTGACAGTCGTGCTCATCGGAGGTCTGCTTGCGACGTCAATCTGGAGGAATGCGCAGGTTCGCCGAGCGCTTGAGAAGGCCGAGTTGAAAACGAAAGTGGCGGATCATGGCGAAGCCTAAATTCAATCTACTCGTGATCCTACCGCCAGCACTCTTCCTAGTCTTTGCGTTTGCTGCCTATCTCGGGCTGAAACGGGAGGATCCGGATCTACTTCCAAGCGCCCTCGTCGGTCGAGACGTCCCTCCGCTAGAGCATGTCGAGATTTTCCCAGGAGCCGATGTCCCGACAGAAAACGTTTTGCTCGGGCCTGGCGTCAAGCTCGTCAATTTCTGGGCAAGCTGGTGTGGACCCTGCCGTGCGGAGCATCCGATCTTGATGGATGTCGCAGGTAGTAGCACTACGCTTATTGGCTTTAATTACAAAGACGCGGCCGCCAACGCACAAGGTTTTCTTGATGAACTCGGTGATCCCTATGATTTCATTGGCAAGGACTCAAATGGGCGCACCGGGATAGACTGGGGAATCTATGGCGTTCCGGAAACATTCGTGGTGGGGCCAGAGGGGGAGATCCTATACCGTCATCCCGGTCCGCTGACCCGCCAGCTTTGGGAGACCCGGATCAGCCCAATTGTCGATGAAGCATTGGGACGGCAAAACGATGCCACCGGCTGAGCCGCTAAATCTTCATTTCGATAGAACGGAATTTGAGGCCCGGCTCTTCGCGACACTTAATGCAATGAACCGCGAGGGACTATCGGCCCTACTGCTTTTCCGACAGGAGAGCATGTATTGGCTTACCGGCTACGACACCTTTGGGTATGTCCATTTCCAAGCCATGGTGCTTACGGACGAAGGCGACTTCGTTCTCCTGACACGATCTGCAGACCGCCTCCAAGCATCCTTTACGTCCCTCGTATCAGATGTTCGAATTTGGCGAGATGAGGAAGGCGCAACACCCGAGGTCGACTTGCGCAGTATCCTCTCTGAGTTTGGTAAAGCTGGGGGAAAGATTGGCGTCGAATGGGACGCCTACGGCCTGACTGCAGCCAAAGGCATGCGTGTCTCAGATGCTTTGGACGGAGTAAAGCTCTGCGACGCTTCTTTACTGGTTACCCGATTGCGAGCAGTAAAGAGTGACACAGAGATTGGACATGTCAGGCGTGCGGCAGCGCTTGCCGACTCAGCGCTTGATGCCGCTGTTTCGGCAACATCGCCAGGCGCATTCGAAGGAGACATTCTGGCGGAGTTGCAGGGAACCATCTATCGAGGCGGTGGCGACGATCCTGCTAACGAACAAATCATTGGATCCGGGGCGGGCGCCCTTATGTGCCGTTACTACTCAGGCCGCCGCATCCTATCCGCAGACGATATGCTCACATTGGAGTTTGCTGCTGCTTGGCGGCACTACCATGCCGCCGCGATGCGCACATTCGTAATTGGAAGAGTCGACGCAAGACTGAGAGCAATGCACGCCGCATGCTACGAAGCGCTTATGGTGTCTGAAGAGGCGCTGAGGCCCGGCGAGCCTGCCGGGCTCGTTTATGAAGCGCATGCAAGAACTATGAAGAAACACCACCAGAGCGGAAATGCGCTCAACGCGTGCGGCTATTCCCTCGGCGCTACTTACGCGCCGTCATGGATGGATTGGCCTATGCTATATGCGGGCCAAAGCTATCCGCTTCGCAAAGGGAACGTATTCTTTTTACACATGATTCTTTTTGATGCTGACGCTGGTTTAGGAATGTCGCTGGGGAGGACCTCGGTGGTAACCGAAACCGGATCAGAGTCTCTCTCAAGAGCGCCCCTCGAACTTGTCCACTTGTAGGGGGATTGGCGGTTGGATACAGCTCAGACGCGCGACTAAGAGACCCGCCCACTTAACACCCATGAATTTCGCACTCGGGCGACTACCGGGTCGAGAATTAACTCATACGCTAGCGCCAATCACCAAGCCAAGACTGCCAAAGTGAAACTGCTGCAACAGCGGCGGTATCAGCGCGCAGCACACGAGGGCCGAGCGATACAGGCGAGACGAAAGGAAGCCCCCTTAGCTCACCGGCTTCTTCTGGTGTAAATCCGCCCTCTGGGCCCGTGAGAATCGCCCACGGACCGGGTTCGGCAGATTTGAGCGTGTCTTGGATTGTCTCGGCGTCCCGCGTCTCATCACAAAAGATCAGGCGGCGTTCAGCAGTCCAACTTTGCAGTGCAGCAGCCAGTCTCACAGGTGAAGACACCGTCGGTACATAAGTCTCGCCGCACTGCTCAGCTGCTTCAATCGCATGAGCCTGAAGACGCTCAACCTTTAGCCGCTCGTTGTTTGTGCGTTGAGTAAAGACCGGCTGGATCCGCGCGCATCCCAGCTCCGTGGCCTTCTCAACAATGAAGTCAGTCCTTGCCTTCTTGATTGGGCTGAAGAGGAGCCAAAGATCTGGTGGAATGCGCTGAGGCGCAATTTGAAGTAGCGGAACCAGCATTCCACTTTTTTTACCAAGTTGGGACACTTCCGCCCGCCACGCGCCGTCGCGCCCATTGAAGACAGCAACGCGATCGCCGGTCTTCCGGCGCATGACGTTAGCCAGATAATGTGCGTGATCGTGGGAAAGGAGAATTCCTTGACCAGATTTCAGATCTGACTCAACAAAAAGCCTGATACTTCCATCGCGCGCTGACATAAGGTCCTCCGACTATGCGGCAAAACCTTAGACAATCAGAGTGCCGGGATGGAAGTGTATCCGATTCGGTTCAAGGGAACTGGGTAGATGCGCGAGCCCCTGGCTGGACGCGACCGTATCTCCGCCTATCGCGAGCGGACCGGCCCGTTGGCACATGGCTTCTCTTGATTCCATGCTGGTGGGGGCTGGCGCTTGCAATTCTCGCCGATCCAGCAGGCGCAAATGGGTTCGACGCCTGGATTGCCATCGGCTGCGCCGCCGGTGCATTTCTTATGCGGGGAGCGGGGTGCACTTGGAACGACTACACAGATAGACACTTCGATGCCGCTGTTGCGAGGACACGCTCTCGACCCTTGCCATCAGGACAAATCACCCCGAAAGCCGCGCTCGTTTGGATGTGCTTGCAAGCGATATTGGCGTTCGGGATTCTCTTGACGTTTCCACTCAGTGCTATCCTATTCGGACTAGGATCCTTGGCTGTTGTCTGCCTCTACCCTTTCGCAAAACGCTTCACATGGTGGCCACAAGTCTTTCTCGGATTGGCATTCAACTGGGGGATCCCGTTGGCTTGGCTCGCGCACGGGAATGGATTGGGCATGTCTGTTCTGTTGGCCTACGTTGCCGGGGTATCTTGGACGCTTTTCTACGACACAATGTATGCTCACCAGGATAAGACTGACGATGCACTCATCGGCGTTAAGTCAACAGCGAGGCTCTTTGGCAAGACAACGAAATCTTGGCTCATTCTTTTTGTGGTAACCACTATTTCTGGGATGACGGGTGCCGTAGTTTTGACAAGGGCCGATGCGTTTCCAATGACTATTTCGCTTTTCGGGGTCGCATGCTTTGGAATGCATCTCTGCTGGCAGCTTCGCGTCCTTGATATCGACGCCCCGGATGTATGCCTTTCGCTCTTTAGGACAAACAGGGAAGCTGGCCTGCTTCTAACTTCGTTTGTCTTGATCGCCTCGCTGCTCTAAAAGTGCGTTACAATGAAGGGTTCATAATCAAGAGAACGTCAGCATTCTCCGCCCAGCGGTGGCGCTGCCGTCTTAAACTAGGGATGAAGAGATGCGGCTGCGCGCTTTGCTGTTTGCAGGGACAGCGCTTGGATGCGTTGCGGTCGCGTCATGGCACGCAGCGGATTTTGCAGCGGCTTACATCGAAGAACGCGAGAAAGCGTACCTTAGGGACATTCTCACTGCTGCTGGAGAGCTATGGCTCGAGATAGAAGCCGACGGCCTGCTGGTCACTCTTAATGGAATAGCCCCAGACGAGGCGACACGGTTCGGCGCCGTACAGATGGTGCAGTCTGTCACAAATGCGGCACGTATCATCGATAAAACTAGCGTGTTTTCCGACGATCCGGTCGATCCGCCCCGGTTTGTTTTGGAACTGCTGAGGAACGAGAGCGAAATCTCTCTTGTGGGACTGGTGCCCCTGCACGACCCATCCGGAAGCGAAACGATAGAGACGATACTGGAGGCCTTGCCGAAAGGCGAGAGTATCTTGAAGATCTCCCAAACGATTGAGACTTCCGACCAGGTCTCGTCCGAAAACTGGCTGGGTGCCCTCACTTTCGGCCTAAGAGTTGTTTCTATTCTATCCGCAGCGAAAGTAAGCGTCGAACCTGGTTTCGTGAGCGTCACCGCTTTGGTCGAAAGCGCTGACACCAAAGAACGGATCGAGCGCAAGCTCACAAAAGAGAGGCCGCCCGAACTACAGTTACACCTGGAGATTTCTGTTCCTCGACCGATAATCTCGCCATTCACATTCAGTTACCATCAAGATGGTTCCGAAGTGAATGTTTCGTCATGCAGTGCTGAGAACGAGCATACCCTGAATTCATTGGACGAGGCTCTTCGCCAGGTCACCCCAGAGTTTGCCGCTGCGGAAGTCTGCGATTTGGGACTTGGGGCACCTAACGAAGATTGGTCCAAAGCCTTACTAGTCGGGATCGCCGCAGTTCAGTCGCTGGGCAAAGGTTCATTCGAGGTCGTAGACTCAGAAGTTGTTTTGACCGCGCACGAAGACACAAAGATTGAGAAGTTCAAAGCGGTAGCTTCTAGTCTGTCTGCAGAGCTACCAGAGAACTACAAGATAAGATCGGAAGTATTCGAGCCCGTTCAGATGGATGCCTCAAAAAAAAGCGAGAGGAAGACGACCTCAATCGTTGCCACACTTAACGAGAACGGAGAGTTACTACTCGAAGGTGCGTTTCGGGACGATACGTCTCGGCAGGCAATTATGAGTTACGCAACAGCTACCTTCGCTCAACACACTATAACGGACGAGACGAGCCTTGATTCTTCTCTGCCTGATGGTTGGGCGGTTCGTGTGCTAGCGGGTTTGGATGCTCTGAGCCTATTGAGTGCAGGAAGCGCTACGCTGAGTGCAGACAGTTTTCTGGTCGAAGGTCAGGGAACAGAACGAAACCTAAGGGAACGAATTCGGGATTTGATAGGAGACAAGATCGACGGTGCATCCATAAGTGTTAGTTTCGACGCAGAGGCAGCCTCAGACGAGCAAATGTTTGAAGACGAGCTTTCAGCAGAACGACCAGAAGTCTGCATTGCCGATATCGGAGCAATCCTCAAAGATCAATCGATTGCATTCAGACCGGGTTCCTCGCATATTAACCCTTCAAGTCGCGGCGTGATCGCAGCGATTGCCGACGTTTTGCGAAATTGTCCAGGCTCACAAGTCGAGGTCGCCGGTCATACAGACAGCCAAGGTAAAGAAGCAACGAACACTCTTCTTAGTAAGGCAAGAGCAGAAGCCGTAACGGAAGCGCTTCAGGACTGGGACTTACCCTTGATTATCTTTCGGGCTCGTGGATACGGTGAAGATATACCAATCGCAGACAATGGGACTGCGGAAGGACGGCGGCAGAACCGCAGAATTGAGATAACACTCTTCTCTGGTGCGCCTGTTCAGGAGCAGGCGAAGAGAACCAGTTCCAACGTGAACTGCGAAAACCAAGTTTCGCTAATTCTCTCGGGGAAATCTATAGAATTTGGCGTCGGCGACAGCACAATTACACCAGCAAGTCAGCCTTTGATCTCGGAACTTGCAAGTGCTCTCAGCAGTTGTGGGGGAACAGAATTTGAGATCCGTGGTCATACAGACAATACAGGTCGATCGGATGTCAACCGCAGGATTAGTCTCGAACGCGCGGAAGCAGTCCTTTCTGCATTAAGAGAAGCAGGGCTCGCAGAAACGGTGTCTCTAACGGCACGGGGATACGGCGCCGAAATGCCAATAGCGGACAATTCGACACCTGACGGCAGAGCACAGAACAGACGCATCGAAATGCATGCGAGTTCAGGCCCGGATGCTGAGTCGATGTCTCAACAAGCGAATACACCTGAAACAGGCGCAACAGACACGTCCAATGGGTATGAGACAGATGGACAGGAGTGAGCTAACTGTAGCCATAGCGTCTGTGTTGTTTTGCGCTGTTATGCTTGGATGGATTCTACACTGGTTGTTTGCGCGCCTGTCAGAAAACAGAGGTCCAAAGAGCATCAAAGCAACGTCAAACCTAGCAGAACGCCTAAGGTTGGCAGAGAGTTCTAACAACGAAGCGCAGGCAAGAATTAGAGTTCTTGAAGAGGAACTTAGGCTTTCACAGACTGCAAACAGGGAGAATGACGCGAAAATAAATTGAAATTATTGTGCCCCGGGCTGAATACTAATTATTGCTGATCCAAAAATTATCATTAAATAGCAATTTCTTCATGGTGTAATTACCATCACCAAAAACTGTCGACTGCTGTGCAATCTCTACCTGAATTGTCTTTGGATTTCCATCTAATGTCCAAGTATCACTGGAATATTCCAACCTCGGCATAGTTGGAAAAAACTCTCTTATCAGGGAAGTGCCGCTACTTATTCGGACGTGATAGAGTTCTGTCTCCTCGGCCAGTGGGACACTTGAACCCATCCAGCTATCCCCCTGAATCCTCGTCCTCCTTGTCCACTCGAGCAAGAGAGTTCCATCTCTACCCGATGAGAACCTTATATGAACAGGGCGATAAGGTCGCATTCCGACACCCGTTGCGACATGAACGTGATGGGTGAACGATGGTGAATCATATGGTTTGTGGTAGGGCCCGACGCGGTAGTGCCGGTCCAAGCCAATGGCTGAACTTGGTAAGGTTATCCGACCCAGTGCCCCATCCAGAAGAACGAAGCGAGCCCCGCTCGGAAGGGTTGATTGAGAGATACCATCCGTTCCTGCTTGACCACGCAGGACACTACCAAGGCGATAGACCCAAGGGGTTTGTAAGTCCGGGTCAATCTCGGCGTCACTGAACTGAATAACCTCCCAATCTGAGTTTGGATCCGCTCGCACTGCAGCAGTGTTGGCGCCATTCAGCACATCCAGTGCAGAGCGTCTTTCAAGTGCTCCACTTATCAATCTCACTCTGAAGACATGTCCTAACCAACGCCCGCACGGTCCCTCTGGAAGTTCGTCAAGAATCTCGCCGACAGTCGCAGCTCGTGAGATCCTCTGGCTCAACACGTATGCTGAGTCCCTGACGGAGTCGTAGACTGCAACAGCACCGGACCAAGGCCGCTTTGTCACCGCAATATGCACGCCCAGGGGAGATTCTTCACCCGCAAGGAGCGGTAGGTCTAGCAGTTCTGTATGTGCGGGCGTTGCAACCTCAGTTGATTTTATCGATCGTGTCGCGGGGCGTGCTGGCCTGGCAGAATACAAGGTAGGGCTCACACGCGTTCCCGTAACGTTTCGTTGACCGATGTCTTCAACGCGGTCGACACGAAAGAAGTCGGAACCAAGGGCACCATTGGGGATCTCAATTACATCTCCAGGTGTTAGCTTTAGCAACGACAAAGGCAAAGCCGTCTCGATCGTTTCTCGGCCAAGGTTGCTCTCAGCCAGCCACCGGTCGGATATCAGACGAGCCTGCTCATCTGACAGCACGACAGGAATGCTGGTCGTTGTTGTAGACGTTTCAGTGCTTGTTTGGAGCGCGGACTCCACCGCTCCGGCAGCGTAGTCGCTATCGTGGCGAACATAGCTCAAAGATACGCGCGACGGCGATTCTGACGCTGATGCGCGAGACTGCGAGAGAACGGGATCCGAGCCATGAGACACAAGCGAAGCCGACGCTACTCTAACGGCAGTATCACCATTTCGATTGGAGAATTTCACATCGGACCCGACTGATGAACCATCGAATCCAGTTGCTAGCATGAGCGGTTGAAGACTCTGCCGAGCTGACTCTATGTCCTGGATAGCAAAGCCGACTATCGAGCCATAGAGTTCCGAAACATCAATTGTCGAGCCCGGGCAGCGTCCACAGATCTCGGCAACGACTCCTGACAAAGAACAAACTGTCGCACGACCGTTAAGCCAGTGGCCCAGTTCATAGTTTGGTCCATCAGACCATACATTGTCTCGTGCAGGGAAGTCCGGCCATGGTCGCGCATCCCATGCCCAAACGAAAGCGTGCGACAGATCGACCATCGGCGCACTTGTGAGTGCCGATACTGGATTGTTTGAAGGGGTCGACCAATATGAGAAAACCGCCTGCAGATAGTTGGCTTGAATTGTTTCGTCCTGAGACCCGTTTGAGAAATAGGGCAGTGCGCTCTCGGAGGACTTTGGATCGTAGAAGACGTTGGGCTGGTTGGTGCCTTTGTCGACCGCTGGGCATCCGATTTCGGTGAACCAAATCGGCTTCGACTCGGGTTGCCAAGACGTCGGATCGGAGGCACGGACGCCGCCTAATCGACTATGATGCGGTTGCTTCCACCAGCTCACAAGATCCTTATAGCGAAAAACCCAATCCTCGCCGTAAGCTGTATCAACGATTTGCAGCCTGTCTTGCGCCTCTCGACCAGCACGATTGGCGTAGTACCAATCGAAGCCTTCTCCGCCTGCAATATTCGCTTTGAGGTAATCAGGGTTGTAGACCGAACCGAATGCAGCATCGAGATGCTCACGGCCCTCTCTCCAATCCGAGAGCGGCATGTAGTTGTCGATGCCGACAAAATCGATTTCAGGATGCGACCAGAGTGGATCGAGATGGAAGAGTATGTCTCCAGAGCCGTCTGCAGGATGATGACCAAAATACTCTGACCAGTCCGCAGCATATCCAATCTTTGTCTGGGAACCGACCACACTCCGCACATCCTCTGCGAGTGCGCAAAGCTCTCTCACCGTGGGATAAGTATCTGCTCCGTCTCTGATCTGGGTGAGGCCACGCAGTTCGGATCCGATGCAGAACGAATCGACTCCACCGGCAATCGCACAGAGATGGGCATAGTGGAGGATGAAACGGCGATATGACCAGCCATCTTCGCCGGTGAAGACAGGTAGGCCGCTCGAAGTATCGAAGTCTCCGGGCTTAGCCGTTCCAAAAAACTGAGCAACCTGGTTGGCGGCATCCAGAGTTTTGTCAGAAGTGTCCGGGCGACCCGGAGCGCTAGAAAGAGTGATGCGGCCGCGCCAAGGTATAACTGGCTGGTTTAGATCATCGCTCCAAGGATCCGGCCGACCGGAATTCTCTTGGATGTCCATGAGAATGAACGGATAAAACATCACACGTATTGAGTCAGTCTTCATATGGCGTATCGACTGAATGACGCTTCTGTCAGATGGTGTTCCCCCAAAGAGCGGTCTATCACCAACAGAGCTTACCGCTTTCGCCTCAAAACGCCGCTGACCCGCCACAATCCAATTCTGTGTTTTGCCGTCGTACTCTTTTTGTTCAACAGCAGGCCGAAGTTCGCAGTGACCACATCGCAAGTCGTTGCCAAACCACGTAACGATCAATGAAACGGACTTGGCATTGGGCAACTCGACCCGCATTTGATCAAGGGACGCGACAATATCGGGCAGCCCCAAGTCGTTATGAATGTTCGCGACGGATGTATTACCTTCACCAAAGGAGAAAGAAACAGGTTCGGTCGCGAGAGAATACTCGCCCGTTCCAGGCATGAGAGCAACGCCCTGGATATCGAGTGCTGGATGCCTTTGAGCAAGTGCCTCATCAGCTTCGGCACGCCGATACACCTCGAAGTTGAATTGCGGAATTCTGTTTCCGAATGGTCCAAGCGGTAGATTCTCGAAGACTACATATGCTGTCCCGCGATAAGCAGGCGCGTCCTCCCTGCCTTCAATCGCTTCAATCAAAGGATCAGGCAGTTGCTCATCACTCCCGGAATGAGTCCGAATGACAAGGTCTGACTGATCCAGGACTTGGCCGTCCGCCCAAATCCGCCCTACTCGCAGGATCTCACCTTCGCAGACAGCAAGTGCGAGGCTTATCGAGTAGCTGTACTCCCTGATTGTCCCACCGCCCCCCTTACCTCCGACATTTTCTTCATTCACCGCTTCCAAGAAACGGCTCGACCATATCAATTGCCCAGCCAGACGTATGCGTCCGAAAGCCCTTGGAAGAACTGTGCCCTCAGTAGCCCCCATCATGCGAAACTGCTCGACATGTCCTGTCTCGACGGTCGCTGACCCCTGCCCCAAAACAGATTGATCGATGGAGTTTCCAAGCATCGCACCAGCGGCTTTGCCCAGAGCCAGCGTAGACATACCGGCCAAAGAACCACCTAAAGACCCGCCGATTGCGGAGCCCGCTGCTGACAAAACGAGAGTCGCCATTAGAAGCTCCTAATTGGGAAGCGAAACACCGCAACAATCCGCTTGGACCAGTCTTGGTTCAGGGACGACTCGACGACACCCTGGCCTGAATAGGCGTGTATCAATGTCGGATTCCCGGCGCGCGTTCGCGCTAAAATACCTGCGTGCTTCGCTACGCTCCTGGTGCGCATACGCATTATGCAGACATGCCCCGGTTGAGCCTCGGATTTTTCGACTTGCGTGAAATGTCGCATGGCAGCTGCGAGCAAATCTTCATTACCGGTCGTCTCAGACCAATCTGGCGTGTAGGCAGGAATAGGTTCCGGTTCAGGCCCAATGACCTCGCGCCAGATCCCTCTGATGAGGCCAAGGCAATCCGTACCTCCCCCCTGACAGCTGCCTTGGTGTCGATAGGGTGTCCCTATCCACGCGCGGGCCAGGCAGACAATCTCCCAATCTTCCAAGTTCGTTGGGTCAACGCAGCTTAGATCCATCATGGACCTCACCATCTTTCGGGTAGGCGACCACCCAGTCTTCACCAGGGAGATGCGGAAAGCCTCTGAAATTTAGGAAATTCCGAAATTTCGCCCGGCAGGTTTCCGATGTCTTGTCGCAACCTGCGGTCAGCTCGATCTCTTCCCCGGTCTGGATTGGGAAAGGAGGGGCCTGCCACAGATCAATGGAACGGTGACTGTCTGACAGCCTCCGATCATTGCGTATCGAACGTGAAATGCCTGCGTTTGCTCCAGTCAGCCACTTGACGATTCCGTGCCGAAACCACTGGTCGGCAAAACTTCCTTGTGTCTGACAAGCAATACTTTCCCCACCGCTGCCGCCCAATAGACTAGCAGCGGTACGGAACGATGGGTTGCTGAGGTCAACGCCGCACTTTTGATCTCCGAGAATCCGATCGCAAGTCCGTAGAATTATCCGACCAACAGGCTTGTTGAGCGCTTCAGTTGGTCCGCGGAGTTCGACCTCATGGCGTCCATCTACTCGATTGACCTCACCCAGAATACCACCAAACAGCAGGACTCGAAGGTCAGGACGCTGCCAATCGACAATCCAGTGAAAGACTTTGGCGTCGTCGAACTTTCCCGCTCGAATATCGGTCTCCGAGATCGCATCCGCAGACAAAGCCCCTTGGACTTGGCAGTTGTCCACGCTGAGGCCAGTTGAGCTTTGGACGGCATTGGCATCCAGGCCACTCCCAGCAGCGAACACCAAGCCATCAAACTCAACGTCAACGTCGTGGTCCGTGAAACCTAAAGTCAGACCATCCTGTCTCTCTATCTTCCAACACCGGCAAAGTGTCGTTGCGCCGCTATCGAGGCGCACTTGCAATTCCTCAGGAATCTCTCGCATCAGAGACGAACTTCGACGACTGGAATGGAAGGTATTTCACCAGCTGAGAAATTCGAAATGCTCGTGGTGATTCTGTCCGTATCAAAGCGGACTGGAACGTCAAATTCATATCCTGCGGTAACAGGCACGCCTGCTCCTGGAGGCTCATCAAAAGTAATCACTCCGGAAGTGGGACTGAAGCCAAAGTCGAGGCCCTGTTCGAGAACTTGACCGCCAACCGCCAAGACAAGTGTCCCCTCCACGGGCTTGGCGATTGGCCGAACATAGGTCTGTGCTAACGAGGTATAGGACTTCTGCAGCTGGAAACTTATGGTCTCCCCATCACCACGGCCAATTTCTTGATCGAATGGCCCTGGAGTCGAAGACGGACGACAAGACTTAAAATCGAGCCAGTCCTTCCATCTAAACGAGTAGAGTTGACCGTGCCTGGCCTCGAAGAAAGCAACCACCTCTGCCAAATCATCCAACGACCGTACGCCAAGGCCTGCATCATAACGACGCCGCGAATGCGCCCAGGAGGAATTCCGCTCTTCGAAACCGCTCTTTAGGGTTACGATCTCTGTCTTGCGTTCGGGCCCCCCAGTCGAGCCAAAGGAGAGGCTAGCGGGGAAGCGAACTTCATGAAAACTCATATTTTCTGACCTCAGAGGTTACGGCGACCACGCTGTAGAGCACGGCTCAAATCTGCCGCGATTTGACTTCGAGATCGTTGGAATCCTTCAACATCTGGCGTTGAAATGTTCACGGTAACGTTCACGCCACCGGCAGAGCCACCGCGAACCCCAAGCCGACCATCCGCGCCCCTTTCCAACGGCATGATCGCTTCGGGGCCGGCTTCACCCATAAGGCCCATACCGCCCCGCATCGGAAAGTGCGTGGGTCCATTCACAATTCCGCCGTTCGCGAACGCCCGCACGCGACCTTGTGCAAATGCGCCTCCGCGCGCAAATGGCATGAGCCCAGTGAGCACCGCTTGGACACCGCTGCTCAAAGAAGATCCGACGGCATCATTGACCGGAGCGATCGCTTTCTGCAGAGCAGAACTGGCGACACTACTGCCCAGCGACTTCAATGCGTCTGATACCCTCTTGCCATCCATGATGACGTCGTCAAAAGCCGACTTAAACGACGACGTAACTGACTTGGAAAAGCCTGAAGCCTCTTTCCCCGTGTTCTCAAGACCAGTTCTCACGCCGGCAAGTTCTTTTCGAAAGGCAGAAACGACAGGTTCTAACCCACCAACCACTTGCCCCAGTTCAGAGAATTGCGAATCAAGGCCCTCAAGTTCAGATTCGAAGTCCATTTCTTCAGTCCATCTTTGTGTGCTGCTTTTCAGAGTTGTCCGGGAATCGCTGTGCAAGCTTGATGAAACCAGCTCGCGTCATCGGATGATCACCGGGCACGCGTCCTGACAAAAGCATAAGCTCCACGGGCGTAAGGTCCCAGAAGGTGGCAGGAGTAAGTCCAAGGTCCGAGAGTCCCAGTCGCAAGAGCTGCGCCCAGCCGATCTCACCCATCACTCTGAAGTCTCGCCGGGGATTGTGAACGTAATCCGGAGGAGCTTTGCCGCGGCCCGTGCAGCCGCGAGCGGTCCCCCCCCGATCTGACACGTCAGCAATTCAGCTTCTGTGATCGCGAGGCCACCGCCATTTAGACCCGCAGTCAGAAGTCCAATGAGATCACGAACCCTGAAATTTCCTGTCTCGAAGCGAGAGATCATCTCAAACAAAGAATCGCTCTCGAGGCTCTCTTCCAATGCAGCAAGTGCACCAAGCGTGAGACGTAAAGTCCTGGTCTCACCGTTTACCTCGAGGTCTACTTCACCTCGGTAGGGGTTTGCCATTCAGAGCGCCTCGAAGTTGAGTGCGCCTGCTGAGGCAAGAGCAATTTCATACGTAGCCTCACCATTGTATTCACCTGCGTACTCGATCGTCGTAACTTGAAACGGACCTTCGATTACGCCGAAGTCGGGAACGACAACCTGAAAACGAGGCATGCCTCCGGCAAAGAATACACCACGAACCAGTTCATCGGTCGCCTGATCTCGAAAGATGCCCGAACCGCTAACAGAGGCAGTTCGTACGCCGGCGCCTCTGAGGAGTTCACGCCATTGGCCATCACTGCCGATGTGCGTCGCATCAACGGTTTCGGCATTGAGGCTGATCCGAGAAGCACGCAGACCCGCGACGGTTTCGAAAGTTCCGGTTCCAGTCGTATCCAACTTGATCAGAAGATCTCGTCCCTTTTGAGCGGCCATAAACCTGCTCCTCTTGTTTAGATGGGTTTCAGATGCCGTCGATCACAGCGCGGAAACGCAAAGCGATTGTGCGAGTGATAGGTGATCGGCCGCGCTGGGCTCTCGCCCTTAGGAAACGGATATCGACGACTTGCCCCCCCTCAATGGGTGTCGTGAGATCCGCCAGCGCTGCGCTAATCACGCCAGCAACACGTTTTGCAATATCGAAGCCCAAATGCCCCGAGTGGACGGTCACGTCGAAATCGTGGAGCGACCCTTGGCTAGTCTGTGTTTCGAAAGGTCGGACAGTTTCTTCGCCAAGAATGACATAGGCGCTGCTTTCGGTGCGAACATCCTGAGGTGGCTCGTCAAAAACTGCCTCACCAACAAGCTCTCGGAGGTCGGCATTCTGTTTGAGCGCTTGAAAGACTACGGCCTGCAGGTCGGCAGAGAATTGGAGGGTCATAGTCTCGATCCCTCCAAAGCCTCAATCTCAAGGTAGTTTCCGCGGGCATCCGCTTCGGAGACACTCAGGATCTCGTAGACCCGCTCGCCCTCACGGAAACGCTGATCCGCACAAGGCCGCGATGCGGCTCCTACAGGAGCACCGCGAACGACGATCCGATACGGAACTTGGGAGCGGGTTCGGCCACCTGCAAAGCTCTCGCGCCCCCTGCGTGGTTCGAGATGCGCCCACAGCCGTCCGAGTTGAACCCAATTAGTCTGAAATCCGCCGGATCCGTCTTCGACTCTATGTGGCTTCTCTAGGATCAAACTGCGGTTGAGAATCCAGCTACCGGTCACGGAGCCCCCCCAAACGCATAGTGCGATAGGACTCAAGAAGCATGAGGACCCCGAAGGGCATCGCCTCATGTCCATTGGCCCCTTCGCTTCGCGCCTCGAAATAGTAAGCGGCTAGCATGAATACGGCTTGGCGGAGATCATGCGGGACACTGTCCCAGGTTGATCCGTGCCCAGCAGTAAACCGGATCTCAGTATGCCCCAAATGCGGAATCGCGGGTAGCGTTCCTCCGTCCCGACCTACGAGCCGAGGCCGTCTATCATCCCTGAGTAAATGCCATTGAGACGGGTCAACGACGACCTCGCTCTCATCGACCGAAACCAACACGACCTCATCGATCGACGAAATCGGGCCGATCGGCATGCCCTGTGAGGTCTCCTGTTGCCAGCGTGTTAGCGTCCAGGAGAATTGCCGGGAAAGCAATGCGTAGCCCAGACGGGCCTCGATAGCGGCCATGGCAGAGCGCAGGTAGAGTTCCATCGCACTGTCTTGAGAGCCGTCGTCCTCAAAGCCGGTCCCGAGCCTCAAGTGCTCGCCAAACGCTCGAATTGGGATTGTATCGGCAGGGATTGTACCGATCTCCGTCAATATCATTGGGAAACTCCAAGCCTCAGGATTTATTGCGCAGGTTGCGAGAACACCGGCTCGGTGAGGTCAGACTCTTGGCTCGCAGGAGATAGCGCTTCGAATTGGGCGCGCACCCCCACGCAGCCCGAACGGATGGGAGCAGCAACTGGATTGCATGGGGGTGCGGATAGCTCCTGAAGCTCCAACGCGGAGCCGCACGAAGCTATGAGACTGAACAGGCCAGACTTCTATTTGGTGACAAACGATCTTGCTTGTAGGTGTAGGCAAGGTGTTCGCGCCGAGGCAAAGCGAGCCCGACAGCTACCACCGTTGGCCTTAAGCCTAGCTCGCCGAGAACCTGAGGAGTTTAATTGAGGCGAAGTCGCTCACGTCACCTCCCACACGTTTTGTCGCATAAAAAAGAACGTGCGGCTTCGCTGAGAATGGGTCGCGCAGAATCCTCAGATCCGGTCGCTCGGCCACCGTATATCCAGCTTGGAAGTCACCGAACGCAATTGCAAATGCGTCTGGAGCAATGTCCGGCATGTCCTCGGCGATCAAGACAGGATAACCCATGAGCCTTGCAGGCTCACCTGCAGCCAAACCGTCTGACCACAGGAACCGGCCATCCGCATCCTTCATCTTACGAACAGCTCCAGCGGTCTTGGAGTTCATAACAAACGTTGCATTGGCCCGATAGCGTGCGCCGAGGGCATAAACCAGGTCAACGACGGCATCAGCGGGCTCAACGGCATTGAAGTCGCCGGCGACACCAGTTGGGACGTATCCAAGAGATCCCCAAGACCAGATTTGTTCGTCAACTGCAGGGTAAGTTAGAAAGCCGCGCGGCTTTTCGACACCGTCTCCTGATACGAACGCCTGTGCCTCAGCGCGGCTGAACTTGTCTGCAATTCTTTGCGCAAGCCAACCTTCGACATCAAATGCACTGTCATCAAGGAGACGTTGCGACGCGCGCGGGAGTGCAGAAAGCTCATGAAGCGGAATCGAGATCCGATCGACCTGCGGGGTCTCCGTTTCAGATGTTGCATCGGTTTCGGTTGCCCAGCCCGCGCCAACATCGGAGTGATCCACAAGAACGTCGAAAGCCGTCGCTTCCACACTTACGACGTTAGCTATCGAGCGAATTGAAGACGAGCTTCTCAAGACACCGATGATCTGTGCTGCCGTCTGAGGATCGACGAGATAGCCACCGTCCGCCGCCACGTTGGTAGCAAGTGCCTTACCTTCCAGTGTCAGGCCGCGGAGACCATCATCGTCGCCCGTACGGAGGTAGGAGGAAAACGCCTTCTTATGAGGAGCATCCGTGTCGTTCGTAGCGGCCAGGTGTGGGCGGTTCGAAGCAATAGACTTATGGTCAAGCATGGCCAGTCGATTTTCCTGGTGTTTGAGTTTGGATTTGATCTCTGATTGAAAAGTCTTGAACTCTGCGACGAACTCCGCGACGGCGGCTTTTACTTCCATGTGCTGGCTTTGACCAACCGCACTTCTGTCAGTCCTTGTAGATAATTCATGTTTGGTCATCACGGTTTCCCTTGGTGACTTTAGGTTAGGTCGGAAAAAATCAGGCCAAAGACGCCCGAGCTTGCCGGAAGGTAGCGGCCAGACTTTCCGCAAGATCTTCCTCTTCTTGGGACGGCGCCGCCTGCACCCGGGCGTCCGAAAGCATTGGGAAGGTCACGAGCGAGACTTCCCATAGGTTAATCTCATGCAGGATTCGCCCTCCGCTTGACGATTTCTCGCTGCGAACAGTGCGGTATCCGATCGACAATCCGTCGATTGCGCCAGCCTTCAGAAGTGCGTGCGCTTCGCGGGCGGCCTGGACCTCGAGAAGAAGTCGACCGCACACGTAGAGCCCCTTGGTATCCTCCCGAACCTCATCCCAAACCCCGATGGGTTGGGTAGCATCATGTTGCCAAAGCATCTTGATTGAGCGACCCAAGCTTTGCAGTCTGGAGAGAGATGCACCATAGGCGCCCCTATTGACGGTGTCTCCCCCGTCGTCACACGAGTCGAAGAGACTAGCGTACCCTGCGATCAGTGCCCCGTCCTTCAAAGATAGATCAGAGTCGAAATGCCGAAACTTCGTTTCGAGCGGTGCATGCATGGCTTGCCAACTCCTCATATGTCGACCTCACAGGATTTCGGCAGTTGGCAAAGCAATACTGCCAGGTTTGCTCAATAAACGGCTTCCAAAAAATAAATATACACAGTTCATATTGAAGTATTATATCCTACTTCAATATTTGCGAAATTGTCTCGATGATGAACCCCCTTAATGCCATCCAACCGGCCAAGACAACAGCCACCCAACTTGCTATCTTTCTTATAGATGTTAGAAGCCAAATACGTCGCTGCCTCTCCTCAAGAAGAACATCGATAGCCAATAAGCTCTCTTTCACCTGCTTTGGTGAACCAAGCGAACGAATGATCTCTAGGTATTCGCGCATTTCCCGGTCCATTGAAGGATCGAATGGTTCATAGAGAAAGCGCGAGCCACCTCCTCGCGGGCCGTTTTCCGGCATTAGTCTTCCTTATGCTTGGGCAATCCGAGCATCTGACGCTTCTCGGCGTCTGACAGAAATTCAGCTGCGCCGATCCTCCGCCAGAGATTTTCCCGCTCCTCTGCCAGTGCAGGAACATTGTCGAAGTCCACCTTCAACTCGATTGGGTCCGAATAGTAGAAACCAAACCATGCAGAAATGGATGCGAGCGTCTTTGACACGAGCGGCAGGACCGTCAGTCGATAAAAGGCCCGATGGGCCTCCTGATAATTCGCGTAGGTGTTGTCACCCGGCAGCCCGAGCAACATGGGCGGGACACCGAAGGCAAGCGCGATATCGCGCGCGGCCGCCGCTTTGGTTGTGTGGAACTCCATATCAGACGGTGAAAATCCCATCTGTTTCCAGTCCAGCCCACCTTCGAGCAGCATCGGGCGGCCAGCATTCCGAGCCCCTTGATGATAGGTTTCCAGCTCATCGATGAGGCGGCTGTATTGGTCAGAAGCCAACGAGCCCTGCCCATCGGCCCCTTTATAGACAATCGCCCCTGATGGCCGGGCAGCATTGTCGAGAAGAGCCTTCGACCAAGTGCTTGCCGAGTTGTGGACGTCGATAGCGCCAGCGGCCGCAAGTATGGGGGATAGTCCGTAGTGATCGTCCTGCGGATGAAATGTCCTAACATGCAGGATTGGGGGACGATCTTGACGCATATTGAACCGATGCTTCTTCGCACCCAAAACGTATTCGTATGCGACCGGCCAGCCATCCTCACCAGAGATCACGCGCATACGGTCTGACCGAAGCGCGTAAAGCTCTCGCGGACCGCCCGATCCAGCTGTCCCTGCGGCTTCGAGGTAGGCGTCTCCGGTAAGAAGGAGATGACCATAGAAGCACTCCAGCAGAGCATGCCCGGCTTGCAGCGGATTCGGCGCTTTGAAAAGTTCTAGGCTCGGATGCTGATCGTAGCGACGCTCCTCATCCTGAACGACCATGGGTATAGCGGATGCCGCCTCTGCTATGAGCTTTACGCATCGGAACACCACAGGGTTCCGGAGAAAACCAACTCGTGTCAGCGTCTCGCTGTCGCGACTGGACCATGCTGGCCTGCCAGCGCCTTGAAACGCCACGACAGATGCTGCCGCGGACGCTTTGGCTTCGACGGCCTCGGATTTGGACGTTCTGAATAGCTGCAAGACCATTGAAAGCTTGCTCCTAGGTTTCAGGGCGGACGGAAGAACCGCGTCTGGTCCGGAAGGTATGCGCGGGTGTTCAGCGCAACTTGTTGCGCCTCAAAGCGGATGGAACTCTTGCTGGAGACGGGGGCTACAGCCCTCGGATCCTGGGATCTTGAAACGAATTGGACGGCTCGATGACAAGATCCGTGAGCGCCCAAACCAGGGCGTCGACCCGATCCGGACTTCCTCTTCCTTCAAATCCAGTCAGCGTCATAGCAACCATTTGATCTTCGAGCCTTGAAAACTGACTTCGATGTCGAACCCTGTTTTGCTCATAGAGCGCGGCAACGGGTTCCGCGCGCGCACACTTCCCTCGACTTGCTCTCACCGCACGAAAACTCAGTGAGGGATCAACTTGCCGGATAAGGGTCGAGACCAGATCGCCACCTTGATTAACTTCCGCGACCATACGATCAGCTTCGAATTTCTTGTGGAGTTCCACAGCCCGAACGGCCCACTCGCGCGGCGTTGATCCGGAAACACTGCCGTCATAGATCACCTCGGCACGCCACTCCTGTGGGGGCCCAATGCGAGCCACACCGGCGACAATGATGCCGCATTCATCAGAAGACGCCCCGCTCGTAACGGGCGGATCGACAGCAACGACAACACGGTCGAGCTCACTTTCCGGAATGTTCTTTGACCGTTCGAGTGTGTCACGCGTCCAGAGTGATCCTCCATAGTCGACCAGCAATTCACCCTCGATCTCTTGCCGGCCCAAGCGCGTTTCCCCATACTTACGAACGACAGTATCCAAGAAACTCTTTGCAAGGTGCATGCGATTTGCCGAGGTCGGCGCGTGTGTAACGACCGTCGAATCGTCCTCCAGCAGATCAGTTAGAGCTGGGTTGTTTCTGGGGGTCGTCGTTACGATTTGACGTGGGCGCGCCCCAAGGCGCAAACCAAACTGCAACATGTCCCAGGTCTCGTGGGCCTTTCGCCATTTTGCCAATTCATCGCACCAAGCACAGTCAAATTGCGGCCCACGCAACGCTTCAGGATCGCTAGCAGAAAACACTTGAGCGACCGCCCCATTGGGCCAAACAAGCTGCCGACGCGATGAATGCCACTCTGGTCGTCGGTCAGGAGGCGAACACTTGAGTATTCCCGACTCCCCGAAAACCATAACGTCTCTCGCTTGATCCAGAGTTTCGCCGATGAGTGCAACCCGGGAGGAAACTCCCGGGTCTATTGGTGTCGCGCCCTCGACCTGCATGCGGATCCATTCGGAACCTGTGCGCGTCTTTCCAGCTCCCCTGCCGCCCAGCACAATCCAAGTCGTCCAATCGCCTTCTGGCGGCACTTGGTGACCGGAAAGGGCCCAGTGCTCAAACAACCAAGGCAACGAAAGGAGCGCATTCGGCGAGAGTTCGGCTAGATGACGATCAAGCTCAGCTTCTGGAAGTCCAGACAGAAAGTCTCTGAGCGATTTCCGCGCGTGCAGATTCGAGGTCCAATTGCTCAACGGACCCCTCCTTCTTCTCCAGCGTTTCTCTGCCAATGCTGTCCTCCAATTCCAAGAGGAAGTGGAGCGCCTTATAATGAGCCTGGATCGTGTCGATCGAAGATCTGCAACCGTCCTGACTAGGTCTATCCGATTTGAGAACCTCTATTCTGTCTCTAAGAGCCGCCGAGAGGTCTCGATACAATTCGAGTGTATCAGTCAGCGTCTCCGCTTCCGATACTCGATTATGAGCTGAAACTGACATTGTGATTTGCCCCGGCTGCTCCGCCCAGGCTGAAGTGAACAATCTAAACGATTGCTTTCAAATCATTCACTTCTTCCAGCATGTCGTCTTTATACAGAAGAGAGATCGCACTGTCAATAGAATTCAGCACGAATGGAAATAAACACCTTTGTAAACGAAGTATTAATTTTGTAACGCCGACAAAGTCTATTAAATTTGTAGGGAATGGTTAGTAAATTTTGGCTGAAGGTCAGACAAAATGCCCAGATTTCTCGTCAAAAACTACCGAACACGTAAATGCCACTTAGGGACTGAACCAAGCCCGGAACTAATCTGAGCGCGCCCTCTCCGCCTCAATCCGACGCCAAACCGCAACATTGGCGTTATGCTCAGCCAACGTCCTGGCAAATGCATGTCCACCCGTTCCATCGGCAACAAAGTAGAAATAGTCTGATCCGGCGGGATTCGCAGACGCAAAAACCGCTTCTCTTCCAGGGTTCGCAATGGGCGTGGGCGGCAAGCCAGGAATGACATAAGTGTTATAGTCGGTCTCGGCCACCAGTTCGCTGCGCCTCAAACCACGTCCCAGTGAACCGCGACCTCTGGTAATCCCGTAAATGACCGTTGGATCTGTTTGGAGCCTCATTCCCCGGTTAAGGCGGTTCACGAACACACTCGCCACAACGGGTCGTTCTTCTGCGACCCCGGTTTCTTTCTCTACAATAGACGCCAGTATCAGGAGTTCACGCGGTGTACGCAGAGGTAGATCCGGGGACCTCCCCTCCCAGGCTTCAGCGAGGATGTCAGCTTGCAGATTCTGCATCCGGTCGAGAATGGATTGCCGGTCGTCGCCCCTCTGGAAGTCATAACCGGCGGGCGCTAAGGAACCTTCTGCGGGTATCTCGGTGATTTCCCCGCTCAGCTCTTCGCGTTCCCGGAGCATCTCGACAACCTGCCAGCTTGTCCATCCCTCTGGTACGACGAGCTGACGAACGACGTTTCCACCTGCATTTAGCTGCTGAAGGATGGCCTCCATCGAAGCGCCAACCGGGAACTCGTACTCGCCGAACCTCAATCCCCTATCTTGCTTCGTGTATCGAGCCGCAACTCTGAATGACGCAGCATCTTCAATAGCGCCCGCAGCCTCCAATCTATCTGTGACTCGCGAGAACGTCTCGCCGGACGCCACTTCAAAACGAAGCGGGGCCGTCAGTGGACCGGGCTCCTCATACTTTGCCTTTGCCCACAGGACAAAACCAAAGAGCAAGACAAGCCCGACGATGATCAGGGTCAGAACGTTGGCTGCGACGTGCCGTATCATCGGGCCAGATCAGACGGCGCGGCCCAAAACCAACGATGCATTTGTGCCGCCAAAACCAAATGAGTTCGAAATAGATACGTCGATCTTACGGTCAACCTTAGCCTTGGGAGCCAAGTCGAGCGGAGTGTCCACAGAAGGATTGTCCAGATTGATTGTCGGCGGCGCCACCTGGTCTCGCATCGCCAAGACGCAAAAGATCGCTTCAACGGCACCCGCTGCACCCAGCAGATGGCCAATTGAAGACTTAGTAGAAGACATCGTTACGTCACCCGCAACGTTTCCCAGAAGGCGTGTCACAGCTCCGAGCTCTATCTCGTCGCCCACAGGCGTCGAAGTGCCATGCGCGTTCACATAGTCCACGTCAGACGCGGAAAGACCAGCATCCGAAAGAGCCGACCGCATAGCGCGGTAGCCACCGTCCCCATCCGGTGAAGGCGACGTCACGTGATGCGCATCTCCCGAAAGACCATAGCCAAGCACCTCGGCGTAAATCTTCGCACCTCGCGCCTTCGCGTGCTCCAACTCTTCCAAAACGACGACGCCAGCCCCTTCCCCCATAACGAAGCCATCCCGGTCCTTGTCGTATGGTCTGCTCGCGCGTTCAGGGACCTCGTTGAAAGATGTAGAAAGCGCCTTGCAAGCCGCGAAACCGGCCATACCGATCTCGCAAATGGCCGCCTCGGCACCACCCGCGACCATGACATCCGCATCACCGTAACGGATCAGTCGTGCACCGTCGCCAATTGCATGCGCGCCCGTCGAACATGCGGTGACCACAGAATGGTTTGGCCCTTTGAAGCCATACCTAATCGACACCTGTCCCGAGCAAAGATTTATAAGACTGCCCGGGATGAAAAAGGGCGAAACTCTCCTGGGACCCTTCTCTTTCAGGATAAGTGTTGTCTCGGCGATCGTCTGAAGCCCGCCAATCCCGGACCCAATAATGACGCCAGTGCGCTCGCGATCGGTCTCGTTGTCGGGCTTCCAATTTGAATCCTCAACAGCTTGCTGTGCCGCCGCGATCGCAAAGAGTATAAACGGATCAATCTTCCTACGCTCCTTCGCAGGAGCCCAATCGTCGGGGTTGAAAGTGCCGTCCGTTCCGTCTCCGTAGGGCACTTCACATGCAATGGAACAGGGCAAGTGGCTCGCGTCGAACTTTTTGATCTCGCCCGCGCCGGATTGCCCTTCAAGCAAACGCTTCCACGTCGGTTCAACGCCGCATGCGAGCGGCGAAACCATTCCAAGACCAGTTATCACGACGCGACGCTTTTCCAATCCCTCACCTTTCCCGTAGTTTCGCTCGTCTATCCAAAACTCAACATTAGGACAACAGCCGGACGTTAGGAGGCCTCTGAGGGACCAGAATACAGGCTTACTAGGTTCATTTCACGACCAGTCGTTACGCCACTCGCGAACGCAACGGTTCCAGCGGATCAGGCCTGTGCGTTTTCCTTGATGAACTTCACCGCGTCCCCGTAGGTCTGAATCGTCTCCGCCGCATCATCGGGAATTTCGATTCCGAACTCTTCTTCGAACGCCATCACGAGCTCGACCGTATCCAGGCTGTCTGCACCAAGGTCATCGATAAACGATGCACCTTCGCTGACCTTGTCCTCGTCGACACTGAGGTGGTCCACGACGATCTTTTTTACGCGCTCTGCGATATCGCTCATATTCTTACTTCCTCTCTTGCCAGTTTCAAGCGTGGCATATTTCTTTGCGCAGGAGCCAGACGTTTCTCAACATGCCCTTCGAGAGACGGACCAGCAAATGCGCCAACCATTGGCAGAACTGTCAAGCAGACTTGAATTCGGCTCAAGCCGCAGCACCCCTGTTCAACACGCGGCGCCTATATCACAACCTTTGCCGGTGGCAAATGCTATTGCGCGCCCAAGCCGCGAAGGTAAGTCTGCTCAAATCATCGCCATACCACCGTTCACGTGCAGGGTCTGTCCGGTCACATATGAAGCCTCATCGGAAGCCAGAAAGACGACAGCGGATGCAATTTCCTCAACAGTTCCCATTCGGCCCGCTGGGATCGTGGACATCACATTCGATTTCTGGTCATCCGTCAGCACATCGGTCATCGCCGTTGTGATAAAGCCAGGGGCCACGCAATTTACGGTAATTCCACGTCCAGCGATCTCTGCTGCAAGTGACTTGGACATACCAATCACGGCAGCTTTCGAGGCGACGTAATTCGCCTGCCCCGGATTGCCCGTCACTCCGACCACGGAGGAGATATTGATAATCCGACCGCGGCGCGCCTTCATCATACCGCGGAGCACACCTCGGCAAAGACGCATCGTGCTCGTGAGGTTGACACTAAGGACGTCATCCCAATCGGCGTCCGACATGCGCAGAAACAATTGATCGCGAGTGATTCCTGCGTTGTTCACAAGAATATCGAGGCCACCAAGTGCGTCTATCGCGCGCTTCGGCAGCTCAGCCACGGCGGCGGTATCACTGAGGTTGCAGGGTAACACCACCGCTCGGTCGCCGAGTTCCGCAGCCAGAGCTTCAAGAGGATCAACCCGCGTCCCGCTCAAGGCCAATTTCGCGCCTTGGCTATGAAGGGCCTTTGCGATCGCGCCGCCGATCCCACCGGATGCTCCGGTGACGAGGGCTGTCCTTTCTGTGAGATCAAACATGCGTTTCCCCAATTTTCGTTGCGACAGACTTGACATCAACCGGCCGATTGACCGCAGCGGCCTCGGCTTCTTTTGCTATGCGCCGGATCATGCCCGATAGCGCCTTACCGGACCCAAGCTCAAAGAAGCGCGTAACGCCTTGAGCCGACATCCACTGAACGCTTTCGCGCCAACGAACGCGCGAAGTGACCTGAGTAATCAAAAGATCCCGAATAGAGGCCGGATCGGCCGTGGCCTCGGCCTTCACATTGGTAACAACAGGCACAACCGGCGCAGCAATAGTGACCTCACTAAGTGCGTCTACCATTCGGTTAGCCGCTGGCTTCATCAACGCGCAATGGAACGGCGCACTCACCGGCAGCAGCATCGCACGCTTCGCGCCTTTCTCCTTTGCCAGCGTGGCGGCCCGTTCGACTGCGGCCTTGTGACCGGATATTACAACCTGCGCAGGATCGTTGTCGTTTGCCGCCTCACAAACATCGCCATGCCTAGCCTCCGCCGCAACGGCTTCCACGGCCCTCAAATCGAGCCCGAGAATAGCCGCCATTGCGCCCTCGCCCACCGGAACCGCGTCCTGCATTGCTTTTCCACGGACTCTGAGCAGACGAGCCGTGTCGCCGACGCCGATCGCTCCTGCTGCGCACAACGCCGAGTATTCGCCAAGCGAATGACCTGCGACAAAGCTCGCTGCGGAGATCGAGACACCTTCGGCCTCCAAGGCCCGCATCGTGGCTATTGAGGTGGCCATCAACGCAGGTTGCGCATTCGCAGTGAGCGTTAACTCGGCAATGTCGCCAGTCCAAATGAGATCCGATAGTTTCTCGCCCAGCGCATCGTCGACTTCCTCAAAGACAGCCCGCGCAGATGGGTATGCATCTGCGAGGTCCTTGCCCATACCAATGGCCTGTGCGCCCTGGCCCGGGAATACGAATGCACGTTTCATCCCTGTCGCCCCCAATTGTTTGAGGTCGCTTGTCTAGCCCTTAGGGGCTTCGGGCGTCTAGCCCTCTCCATCCGGTGCGAGCGGAGAGACCGAGAACGGATCATTCGAATACGCGACATCGACCAGAAAGAGGCCATCCGGCGGGGAGACAGGCCCGCAAGCCGCACGGTCCCGTGCTGCCAGCGCCTCGGCGACCCGATCGGGCATCCACGCGCCCGCCCCAACCCGCTCCAGCGTTCCGACGATACTGCGAACCTGATTGTGCAAAAAGGAGCGCGCCTCGAGTTCAAACTGAATCTCGGCCCCATGCGGATAAGCACACTCCCGAACAACGATCATGTCGAGTGTCTTGATGGGGTTTGCAGCTTGACACATTGTCGAACGGAACGTCGTAAAGTCGTGTTTCCCGACCAAGTGGGCGGCCCCTTTGCGAATTGCATCGATGTCGAGGGGCCGGTTGACGCGCCAGGCAAAGCCTGCATCACGGACAAGAGGCGCGCGCCGGACCACCAAGCTAAAAAGATAGCGCCGCGCAACAGCAGAGAACCGCGCGTGGAAATCCTCTGCAACCGGTGCAGCCTCTAGAACAGCGATCGGCGCCGGACGCAGGTGTGCGTTGAGCGCGTTTCTCAAACGGTCGGTTTTCCATTCCTTTGATAAATCAGTATGCGCAACCTGCCCTTGCGCGTGCACGCCCGCATCGGTGCGCCCAGCTCCATGAATGGGTGGGCGGGATGTATCGATCTTTGCGACTGCAGTTTCAAGGGCGCCTTGAACGCTGGGGTGCTCCGCCTGACGTTGCCATCCGGAAAATGGCCGACCGTCATATTCGATCTTTAGTGCATATCTTGGCATAAGGGGCGCCCTACTCCTCCGGCGCGGGGATGCCAAGGGCTGCCGTTGCAGCAGACGGGGAAAGAGACTACCTCAGCGACGGACCGGACGGAGGGGTAGCGTGCTTCTCAATCGCATCACCGATACGATTACGCGAAGTATAGAAGACACGATCGAGGGAATTGGAGAAACGCTCTTCGACCCGGTCATTCGTGTTGGCGTTACCGGCTTAAGCAGGGCAGGTAAGACTGTCTTTATCACATCGCTCGTTGCTAACTTGCTCGACCGATCGCGCCTGCCTCAATTGAGGGCCGCTGCTGACGGCAGGATACTCTCCGCCTACCTACAGCCACATCCCGACCATACGATCCCGCGCTTCGCTTTCGAAGATCATCTTGCTGCACTCACGGCACCACAACCGACTTGGCCCGAAAGTACGCGCTCGATCTCGACCCTAAGGATTTCACTAAAGTTGAGACCCTCAGGCCTTCTTACCGGTTTCGGCGGAAGTCAAACCATCCACATCGATATCTTTGACTATCCCGGAGAGTGGTTGCTCGACCTACCGCTGATGAAGTTGGACTTTGAGACATGGTGCCGAAATGCGCTTGAGACCGCGCGCAAACCCTCAAACATCGGGCTCGCGGAACCCTACCTAAATCTGCTCGACCGGACTGACCCTTCCGAAAAGCTTGATGAGAAATCGGCTTCCGGCCTCGCTGAAAAATACACTGCCTATCTCGGGGCGCTCAGGGAGCAGGGGCTCTCGTCGGTCGCCCCGGGCCGATTTCTCATGCCCGGAGACCTGGAGGGATCACCCGCGCTCACGTTTTCTCCTCTGCCCAAGCCTCGTCAGGTATCGAGTAGATCGCTGTGGAAGAGCTTCGAAGCGCGTTTCGAGTCGTATAAGCGCGTCGTCGTAGACCCCTTCTTTCGAAACCACTTCTCGAAGCTGGACCGTCAGATCGTTCTCATCGACGCACTCGGGGCAATTTCGGACGGTCCTCCTGCGGTCGAGGATCTTCGAACGACGATGGCCGAGATCCTTTCTTGCTTCCGGCCGGGGCAGAACTCATGGCTAGCCCCGCTGCTCGGAAGGCGGGTTGACCGGATACTGTTCGCCGCAACGAAGGCAGACCATATCCATCATTCTCAGCACGCGTCGCTATCAGGTATCGTCGAGGCCCTTGTGCAGCAGGCGCGCGAAAGGGCCGATTTTCGGGGTGCAAAGACTGCCGCGTTATCGATGGCAAGCTTGCGGGCGACCGTAGAACAAACACTCGACAAGAACGGCAAGACCATTGGGCTTGTTCGCGGGACTTCTTCAGAAACCGGAGAGGAGATGGCGGCGTTTCCAGGCACCTTGCCCGAAAATGCCTCAAGAATTCTTTCTCCCGCACGCCACGGGGCAGACGAGTGGGACGATGCGAATTACAGCATGGCGCGTTTTGCTCCGCCAAGACTGGATCTTCGTCCTGGCGAGGCGCTTCCGCATATCCGACTAGACCGCGCGTTGGAATTCCTCATCGGAGACAAGATTTGATGACCGGTTCCACGAAGCGAGACGACGATACAGCGCCATTCGTCCTGAGCGCTCAGGACTTGCCCGATCCAGACTTCGAGAGCCCTTCGGACGCACCGCCGCCTGGCGAAGACGATTTGGTCCAAACCACAGCAATGGGCCGCGCCGCACTGTTTTCAGGCCGAGAGAGAAGTCGACTTGGACGGTGGACATGGTCCGTCTTGGGCCTCTTCTTGGGCGTCTTCGCATCCGTTGCTGCCTATGAATACCTCGTCAGCCTCTTTGCCCGCTTTCCCGCCATCGGGTTTCTCGCGACGGCTCTGCTCTTTGCCTTAATCCTGTTAGTGCTTCTCCAGGTTCTCCGGGAATTGTGGGCGTTTCGACGACTTAAACAGATCGACGAGCTAAGAGAGGCCGCGTCATCCGCTTTGGCATCGGCCAGCCCGCAGGCCGCGAGATCGGTCTCATCGCGTCTTTCGCGCTTTTACGCGGGTCGGATTGAGGTCTCTTGGAATGAGGAAAAACTCGCGACACAAAGACAAGAGCTTGTCGACGCTGACGCGATCCTCGATGTGACCGAGCGGCATCTGTTCGAGCGCCTCGACGAAGAAGCAAGGCGTGAAGTGGAGGCCGCCGCCCGGGCAGTGGCCGCCGTTACCGCCCTCGTCCCTCTCGCTTTTGCCGATGTGTTGGCTGCGCTTTCCATCAATCTTCGAATGATCCGCCGGATCGCCACGATCTATGGAATTCGCGCAGGCCTGTTTGGGTCCTGGCGGCTCCTGAAATCCGTGGCCGGACACTTGCTGGCAACCGGTGCCTTGGCCGTTGGCGACGACTTTCTTTCTTCAATGGCAGGCGGTGGCGCGCTCAGCCGGATATCGAGACGATTTGGGGAAGGCGTCATTAACGGAGCGTTGACGGCACGCGTCGGCGTTGCCGCTATCGAGGTGTGCCGTCCCCTTCCCTTCTCGTCTCTCGAACGCCCGTCCGTCCGAAACACCGTGCGACGCGCAATCTCAGGCCTGTTTCCTGAGATGAAGAAATAGGGGGCTGAACCGATTGTCTGGGAAGAACACGCCAATCTCGACCACTAGGAAACTTTGATGAAACCGCGATTTTTCGAAACAAGTGACGGCCGTCGCATCGCCTACCACCGCTCCAAAGGCGATGAGCCGGGGATCGTCTTCTTGGGCGGTTTCCGGTCGGATATGACCGGAACGAAAGCGACCTTCCTTGAGGCCTGGGCAAAAGGGCGCGGGCAGTCGTTTCTTCGCTTCGACTATACGGGGCACGGTGCCTCATCCGGGGCGTTCCTTGACGGCTCAATCGGGGCTTGGGCGCGGGATGCACAAGACGCCGTGTCCCACCTGACGTCTGGGCCGCAGATCCTGGTTGGATCAAGTATGGGAGGCTGGATTGCCCTGCTCCTGGCCAAACGCATCCCGGAGCGCGTTGCCGGATTGATCGGGATCTCGGCAGCACCCGACTTCACGGAAGACTCGATGTTTGCAAACCTCACTCCGGCTCAACGGGAGATGCTGGACGCAGAAGGGTTTGTCGATACGCCTTCGGACTATTCCGAAGAGCCCTATCGTATCACGAAACTTTTGATCGAAGACGGACGTCAAAACCTGGTTCTCACCTCACCCCTTGAGGTTCAGGTTCCCTTTCGCCTGCTCCACGGAACGGCGGATGCGGATGTCCCGGTGTCGGTTGCCCTCAGAACGATAGAGCACGTGCGGGGTAGCGACTTTCGATTGACGCTGGTCAAGGATGCTGATCACCGTTTCAGCGAGCCAGAAAACCTCTCGCATATTAGCCAGACTCTGACCGAATTGTTGGACGACCTATCTTAAGGCGTTCATCTCGGAATGAATTCATCGAAACCCAAGCAACGAAGCTATTCGCGCCAGGCCTCCTCAACCCAATCTGTACGCCTGATGTAGCGGCGAATATAGCGAAACGGCGGATCGCGCCGATCCTTGGCGAAAAGACCTTTCAAATGCGACATAGGCCCGCCGGTTGTGTAGTATTTGTTGTATTGCCCCGCGATGACATGGGGAGGAAGCGTGCCACCAGGGAATATGACCACCTTGGCATCCTTCGGGCAGGCCGGTGACCGGAAGTAGTTCAACGGAAACGGCTGAGTGCAATCGCGGCGGAAATGCCGCACCCATCCGCTTGGCCAAAACTTAATCCCACCAGGCGCATTGCGCGTGACAAAGCGCTGCTCGAACTCATAAGTATCGGCGATCCCTTGAGGATCGCTTCGAAAACGTTCCAAAAGCGGTAGGAGCTTTCCGACCGGAAAGCGGAAAATGGACGTTTGACCTAGTTTCTCAAATGGGGTGTTCTCGTTCCGCGCAAGGATGACATCTTCCGCACTGCCTTCGGTGAAGAACCCATCAAGGTTACCGACCACAACAAGATCAAGGTCCATGAACAAGACCGGGCCGCTCAGATCAGCGAGTTCCGCATTCCAGAGCCGTGCTTTCGGCCAAATCCCTTTGGTGCCTTTCGGCATTGCGACATCAAGGGGTGGAAGTGGCTCGGTTCGAACTTCCGATCGTATGCCCTCAGGAGTGTCGCAAAAACAGGTCAGCGTGAATGGGGGAGTGATATTTCGCGAGATCCCACCATATAGCCGATTTATGTATCGCGGCCCGTATTTGCGGCCCCAATTGATGCAGATGAGTTGCTTCACCACGCCACTTATTTGAACCACCGCGCATTCGAACCGCGTCAGGCTCAAAAATCGGAAAGGATCCCCTTCAATTCCCAATCGCCGAACCTGGTTGGTTCGGGGCCATCGCGCCCGCCCAATTCAGGCGGCAGATCTAGAGGCACGGCCTTCTCACGCCGTGCTGCGGCTTCCTGAAGCGCACGCTCTGCGGCGGCTGCAATCTTCGCCTCTTTTTCCCCAGGGCTGATCTGCATATATCACCTCCGACATCAGCGCTAGTATATGGCGCGACCATCCTGGGCCGCAAGGGCGGAGGAAACATGAATTATTTCAGGACGATGCTCCTGCTCGCCGCAATGACAGCGCTCTTCATGGGCGTCGGCTACATGCTTGGTGGGCCCGGAGGAATGATGATCGCATTCCTTGTCGCGATCGGAATGAACGCATTTGCCTTCTGGAATTCCGACAAGATGGTTCTTCGCATGCATAATGCCGAACCCGTGACCCAGGCGAGCGCCCCCGACCTGTATCAGATGGTCGCGGAACTCGCACGGAATGCGGACCTCCCGATGCCGCGCGTCTATATCATTCACGACCAACAGCCGAATGCGTTCGCCACCGGCAGAAACCCTGAAAATGCGGCCGTCGCGATGACCGCAGGGATCATGCGTCTGCTCAATCGGGAAGAGCTCGCGGGAGTGATCGCGCATGAACTAGCGCACATCAAGAATCGTGACACCCTCACGATGACCGTCGCCGCCACGGTGGCCGGTGCGATTTCGATGCTCGCCCAGTTCGGTTTGTTCTTCGGCGGCAGGGACAATCGGAGCCCATTTGGTTTCGTGGGGGTTCTCCTTGCGGCCTTATTCGCGCCGTTGGCCGCCTCAATGATCCAAATGATGATCAGCCGAACGCGCGAATACTCGGCTGACAGACTTGGTGCTCAGATTTGCCGACAGCCGATGGCACTCGCCTCAGCGCTTCGGAAAATTTCCGGCGGCGCTGGCAAGATCGAAATGGAGAGCGCGGAACGGCATCCCGCTTCGGCTCATATGTTCATCATCAACCCGCTGTCGGGCGCCCGGATGGACAATCTGTTTTCGACCCATCCGAGTGTTGAGAACCGGATCAAGGCTCTCCAGGAGTTGGAACGGAACAATCCAGGAGGCCCGGTCGCTTCGGTCCGTAAGAGCACCATTCCGCGCACGGGGCAACGATCTGGCCCCTGGGGGTGACGAAGAAGGGCGCTGCCGCGCGCCGGTTCGCGTTTGAACTCCTTTCGGGGGTTTTGGACAAGGGCCAGAGCCTTGCCGATCAGCTTGGTGCAAACGCGAAACAAAGCGATACGCTCGGCGCGGTGGACGTAGCGCGCGCGCAAAGATTAGCAAACACGGCTCTGCGACATAGGGGCCGGATTGACAGCTATCTTGACGTCTACTTGCGGCGCAAACCACCGAAATCGGTCCAGAATATCCTTCGGCTAGGTGTCACTGAAATCCATATCGATGGCATCCCTGTCC
This sequence comes from Pseudomonadota bacterium, assembly GCA_039177645.1. GTDB lineage: Bacteria > Pseudomonadota > Alphaproteobacteria > Rhodobacterales > Rhodobacteraceae > Amaricoccus. The sequence goes on from JBCDFS010000014.1 coordinate 39,742, forward strand.
ACGCGGCTGTCGATGGCGCCGTGGGTTTGGCCAAGACGCATCCAAAATCACGACATGCGAGCGGCTTGATCAACGCGGTTCTCCGAAAGGCCGCAGACGACCAGGACCGCTGGCAGAAGACGCGCGATCCCGAGCCGACCGGTTGGATCGCGCAACGTCTTCGCAATACCTACGGAAAGGCTACCTGCTCCGCGATCTTTGACAGTCACAGGGCTTTACCCCCACTGGATTTAACGCCCCGATCGCAACTTGAGGCATCGGAGTTGGCCACGCAGCTCGAAGGAACACTGTTGCCCACGGGGACAGTTCGGCTGAGGCACTGGGGGCGCGTCTCCGGCCTCCCGGGCTACGAAGAAGGGGCCTGGTGGGTGCAGGATGCGGCCGCCGCGTTGCCAGTTCGGATGCTCGGCGAGATTGAGGGTCACCACGCCTTGGACGTCTGCGCCGCTCCTGGGGGGAAGACTTTGCAACTCTCAGCGGCCGGAGCCCGCGTAACGGCGCTCGATGCGTCTCATAGGCGGCTTGTTCGACTAGAGAAAAACCTTTGCCGCACGAAGCTGAAGGCGGATGTCGTCACCCGAGATGCGCTCACGTGGTCACCTGAGCAAACCTTCGACACTGTCGTGCTCGATGCGCCATGCTCAGCAACCGGGACGATCAGGCGACATCCAGACCTGCCCTACATCCGTCAAGAGCAAGAGGTAGAGGCCCTTGCGAAGATCCAGATGCAGCTCTTGGAGCGGGCCTGGACATGGATCCGCTCCGGCGGACAACTTCTTTACTGCACCTGCTCTCTTCTCCCCGATGAAGGAGAGACGCAGATTGAGCAGTTTCTCAGCTCGCATCTTGACGCAGTCTGTGCGCGACCAGACCCAGCGCAACTTGGCATTCTCCCAGACTGGATCGACAGCGCGGGAGGGCTGCGTTTGCGGCCTGACTTCTGGCCCCAATACGGTGGGATGGATGGCTTCTATGCCGCAGTTCTGCGCAAGGTTTGATGCAAACAGGTGACACCACCCATCAGAGCCCTCTAAGGTCCGGCGCACTCTGCATTTTTGGCCTTGGACTGAGGAATGTCACTCTTATTCGCGGCACTGCGTGCGCAACTGGCTCGCCCGATCCGCAAGTGGAGGAACCGGACGCTCGCGCGCCGCGCCTCCTTATCGGGTAAACTGCATATCGCGGAAGTTTTGCCGGAGCCCATGTTGTTTGGTGCAGCCGAAAGAGGCCAGGCTCTGGTTTCGGGATCTTGGCAGGCGCTGGGATATGACCTTGACCTCCAAGAGCGCTCCATCTGGACGCTGGCCCTGCCGGATAAACGCCTCGACGCAATGCGCCACGGGTTTACCTGGCTCGAAGACCTCGCGGCCTTGGGCAACAAGTCAGCGCGCGAACTTGCGCAGCAATGGCTTTTGGAATGGGCCCACCGCTACGGACGTGGCCGGGGTCCGGGTTGGACGCCAGATCGAGCCGGATTGCGCCTGCAGCAGTGGACCGCGCATTCTGCTCTCCTCTCTCGGGGTCTGTCCGAGCCTGAGATAGAAAGGTTCTGGCGCGCTTTTGCCGCGCAGCAGCGCTATCTCGAAAAGTGCTGGCGACAAGCAGATCCGGGTCTCGCACAAATGAATGCTCTTGCGGGCCTGGTCTGGAGCGGTGTCGTACTGCCTGACGCCGGTCATCGGATTGCAATGGCTGAACTGGGGAAGTTGGCAGAAGCCTATGTCGATGCGGAAGGTGAGGTCTCGAGTCGACGTCCGGACGACTTGGGTAACGCGCTCATTTTGCTCATTTGGACCGCCCGGATCTTGGAGAATGCGGGGCAGTCTGCTCCTCCTGCGCATCTATCAGCCATTATACGGGGCGTTCCAGTACTTCGCCCCTTGAGGATGGGAGACGGGTCATTCGCCAGATTTCACGGCGGCAGCGGTGGCGATTCCGATCAACTCGACAAGGCGCTCGCGGAACTGCGGATCGGAGCCCAGCAAAAGCCGCCGCTCTCCATGGGGTTTTGCCGCTTAACCGGGGGGCGGAACGCGCTTGTTCTTGATGCGGCAGAGCCTCCCAAAGGGCCACTCGCGCAATCAGCCCATGCCAGCACTCTTGCCTTCGAATGGAGTGTTGGCCGCCAACCGGTCATCGTCAATTGTGGTTCGGGGGAAGCATTCGGCGCAGAGCACAGCCTGAAATCGCGTCACACAAGATGCCACTCCACCGTGGAAATCGGAGGACGCTCGTCCTCTCAAATCCGATCCGGCGGTCTGACCGCAAGCACGTTCGGGCCGCAACTGGAGGATGGTCCGTCGCTCGTCTCGCTCCGGCAGGCGCAGGACGCGACGGGCCAGTGGCTTCTGGCAACCCATGACGGCTACTCAAAAAGCGTCGGCGTCATCCACGAGCGCCGCGTGTTTGTTGAAGCCCGTGGCACGGAACTCCGTGGCGAAGACATCATCTCAGTGCCGGATGCGCGCGCCCGCACGGTGTTCGAGAGGGCGTCAAGATCGCGACCGGTCACATGCTGTGCCTGTTTCCATGTTCATCCGGATATCACTGCGGAAATGGACACGGTAAGGCAGCTCATACTGCTCCTTTTGCCCAATGAAAGCGTCTGGGTCTTTCGCGCCTCAGGTGGCGATCTCGGCCTGGAGCCGTCCGTCTACTACGAAGCAAACTCGCAGAAGCCCCGGAATACCAAGCAGATCCGCGTCGACGGCAAAATCCAAGAGAACATTGCACAGCTGATCTGGTCTTTTCGGCGCCTGAGGGACGCGCCAAAACAGAGCGTATCTGGCAGTGAGCCAGCCGATATCCCAAGCGCAAGTGAGGACTGATCGACTCAGTCCAGTGCGCGTTGGTAAGCAAGACCGAACGCACGTGCGAGGGATCCCGTGTTACCCGGGCCAATGAGCGCCGGTTGCCTCTCCGAGGTCTGTCAAGTATCCGAAGACGCGCCCGCCGAGAGCCATCGTATCCTTTCATCTTAGGCGTGGCAGTGAGTCCGATCCTTTGGAGCCCAAGCCATGCCGACCGACCTTGTCAAAGTGCGAAGAGCGCTTCTTTCAGTATCCGACAAGTCCGGCTTGACCGATCTTGCGCGCGACCTGCTCCGGCATGGTATCGAGTTGGTTTCCACGGGAGGGACGGCGAGCGCCCTTCGCAACGATGGCCTCCCAGTGCGGGACGTCGAAACGATCACCGATTTCCCGGAAATGCTGGACGGAAGGGTGAAGACTCTGCATCCAATGGTCCACGGCGGCCTTCTCGCCGTCCGGGACAACGCTGAGCACAAGTTCTCGATGGAGAGATACGGGATCGTGCCCATCGACCTGCTTGTGGTGAACCTATACCCGTTCGAGGATAAAGTCGCGGCTGGTGCGGATCTAGAAACCTGCATCGAAAACATCGATATCGGCGGTCCAGCAATGCTACGCGCCGCGGCAAAAAACCACGCCTATGTGAGCGTGATCACGGATGTTGAGGACTATGCCGCGCTGCTGGCCGAACTCGACACGAATGATGGTGCGACCAGCCATGCCTTTCGACAGAAGCTCGCACTGACGACATACGCGCGAACCGCCGCATACGACGCGGCGGTGTCAAACTGGTTTGCAACGGCGATTGGGGAACAAATTCCGCGGCGCCGGGTCTTCGATGGCACGCTGGTCCAGGACCTCCGTTATGGAGAGAACCCACATCAGAGTGCCAGCTTCTATAGCGACGGAAGCGGGCGTCCCGGCGTGACGAGTGCTCGGCAACTCCAAGGCAAAGCGCTCTCCTACAACAACATCAACGACACCAACGCGGCTTTTGAGCTCGTCGCGGAGTTTGATCCCGAGGATACGCCGGCCTGCGCCATCATCAAGCACGCCAATCCTTGCGGCGTCGCTCAGGGCGCAACCCTGGTGGAGGCATATCGCGCGGCCTTCGACTGCGACAGGACATCTGCATTCGGTGGGATCGTTGCCCTAAACCAAACCCTGGACGCCGAGACGGCAGAGGCGATCAGTGAGATCTTCACCGAGGTCGTGATTGCGCCTGAGATCTCTCCAGAAGCGTCCGAGATTTTCTCCCGTAAAAAGAACCTTCGGCTCCTGCAAACAGGCGGCTTGCCGAACCCGACGCGGCCTCTGCCAATGGTGCAGCAAGTCTCTGGAGGCTTCTTGCAGCAAGACAAGGATGTTGGTCGTGTGGCGGTCAGTGATCTAAAGGTCGTGACGAAGCGCGCTCCAACGGATGCAGAACTCTCCGATTTGGTCTTCGCCTGGAGAGTTGTGAAGCACGTCAAGTCGAACGCCATCGTCTATGTGAAAGCGGGCGCGACGGTCGGTATCGGGACGGGCCAGATGAGCCGTGTGGATTCGGCATGGATTGCCAGCCGCAAAGCGCGAGACATGGCGGAAAAACTGGGGCTCGATAAGCCCCCCACGATCGGGTCGGTTGTGGCTTCGGACGCGTTCTTTCCGTTTTCTGACGGGCTGATGGCTGCGGCAGAAGCCGGAGCGACCGCGGTTATTCAACCCGGAGGATCTGTAAGAGATGAGGAGGTGATCGCGGCAGCAAACGAGGCCGGGATTGCCATGGTATTCACCGGCATGCGGCATTTTCGCCATTGATGCGGTCCGCTATGATCCGCCGCGCACTCGCTGTGGCCGTACCGGTTTTCTTGCTCGACCGTTTGAGCAAATACTGGATTGTGGAAGTGCTCGATCTGCGCCACCGGCTCTACATTCCGGTATTCGATCCTTGGCTAAACTTCACGATGGCTTGGAATCAGGGCATAAATTTTGGTTTGTTCAACATGGGCGACAGTGGACGCTGGTTCTTGATTGGTCTTGCTCTGGCCATCACAGTAGGGCTTGCGATCTGGATCCGGACAAGAACCGGCTGGGGCGCAGCGGTTGGCGCTGGCGCAATCATGGGCGGCGCAATCGGGAATGTGTGGGATAGGGTGCAATATGGTGCCGTTGCGGATTTCCTGAATATGAGTTGCTGCGGCATCAGGAACCCGTTCGCCTTCAATATTGCTGACGCGGCAATCTTTATTGGTGCCGCCATACTCGTCATCTTCGCGACAGATCGTGAGCCGAAGTCCCACCAGTCTTAGGCATATTTTGTAAGGGGCGTGACGTCTCTGACCGCCTGCGCTAAACACAGTCAAAAGCGAGGAAACGCGGACCCAACCCGATGACTTTGAAGAAGGCCAAACTGACGCTCCTCCTGTTTTCGTTGGCCGTAATGGTCAGCGGATGCGGAGATGGCGTGGCCGGATTCTTGCGATCGTCCGGTGCCACATCGACGCCCGACGAGTTTCAGGTTTTGCCGACCCGCCCGCTCGAAATCCCAGACGACCTTGCCGCACTCCCCGTCCCAACGCCCGGCGCGACAAACCGAGTCCAATACGAGCCGGAGCCCTTGGCGATTGCCGGGCTCACTGGCCAGGAGCAGCCAGCGCGCACGGCGAATGGCGCAGCCTTGCTCGCGCGCGCTGGGGCCGCGTCGAACGATCCGCAGATCCGCGCAACGCTCGCGACCGAGGATGCGGCTTACCGCGCCAACAATCGGGGTCGGGTGCTTGAAAGATGGTTCAGCAACGATCGAGAAGCTCTGATCTACCGCGATATGACGCTCGATGCCGGTGCGGTTTACGAGTCCATGCGGGCGCGAGGCGTGCGCGTTTCCGCGCCACCCCCGGATCTCGTAGAAGACACGAATTAGCCTCAGCAAAGCGCCCATCCGAAAAATAAATTATTTTCAGCATTTTATATCGTTCAATCGTAGCACTTTGACATTTGACTAGCGTGGTCAGCACGCCGAATTTGAGGGTTACGCCGGGCAGGCATCGCACAAGAATGTCACGCCTCGAAGGGCATTGGGTGTTCTGGAGATGTGAGTGCAGGCGGCATTAGCGGCAGGGTTTCAGGTCTCGACAAGGTGCTGCTGACGCCGAAACACGCCGCGCAAAACGACCTGCAAAGGCGCGTTTGAAGCGCGGGATAGGCCCGTTTTTGACGTATGGATTCGGTATGGAATCGGTAGTGATCCGGTAACTACAAAATTTCGTTTCTGTTGCTTTCGGTCGGTTTTCGTTAATCCGGCGAACGATGGCTCAGGTAGCGCCAAACCTTGCAACGGCAGGAGCTCACAAGCGTGTCTCGCGTCGCATCCACTCCGGGCTGGTGGATTCGACTGCTGTCCGAGCCTGTACTGCTCAATTCTGAAGTACATCTTCGACACATGCGACAGCCGTGAATTCATGCCGCAGTCGCGACAGACGGTTTGAATGAAGCTCGGTCACTTTGATTGGCGCTGGTACGGAGCCACGCAAATTGATATCATGCCGAGATACCAAACAAGGTGAAATAACATGATTTGGCAGGACAGAATAAGCAACTACGCGAGAGAAACAAAATTCCCCAAGAGCCTGTTTATCGCCGAAGATGGCCGGGTGGTTGGCACATGGATTATGGGGAATGACTATCGCGTAAAGTCTGAATACTATGGTGGTTACCCCGCTGGATATCTCAAACGGATCCGCGCGCTCTTCCCTGACAAAGAAAGAACCCTGCACCTATTCTCGGGCCGTGTCGATGTTGAGACGTTCCCAGGCGACACCGTTGATATCAAACCGGACTTAAACCCGACCTTCCTGGATGATGCCCAATCGCTCGAAGGCGTGCCACTCGGTGATTACGATCTCATCCTCGCTGATCCACCTTACAGTGTAGAAGACTGCGAACACTATGGAACGAGCATGGTGAGCCGCAACAAGGTCATGCGCGCGCTTGGACGCACGAGCCCCGGCACGCATATCGTTTGGCTCGATCAAGTCCTTCCCATGTATCGGAAGGATACGTTTTGCGTGGAGGCCGCAATTGGAATGTGGAAATCCACAAACCACCGCTTCCGCGGGATCACAATATTCAGAAGGCTATGAACATAAAGAAAAGAGAATTCACTAGAACTACTTCAAATTTCAAACGCTTCATGAGCCCAGCCTGATTTCTGGATAGGTCATTAATAGACCATAGTCATTTCACCGCTATTTGCGGTCAGTTTTCTCGATCTGGTGTCTGATCCGGCGAACGAGGGCCCAGACCCCACCGACAACCGGAATGGTGAGGAGCGCGGTGAGCGCGCCTTTTGTCAGGCCAACGGTTTGGCCAAGAGGTGCGAGCAAACCGGCGAAGAGGTTGACCGCATAATAGCTGATCGCGACGACCGACAGGCCCTCGACTGTTTGCTGGAGCCGCAGCTGCATCGCGGCCCGGCCGTCGAGCGCGCGTAAGATCTCCACGTTCTGCGCCTGGTTGGCAACGTCGACACGGGTCCGCAACAGATTGGCGGCCCGCTCCGCACGGTTTGAAAGCTCCGCGAGACGGGCGCGGGCAGACCGACAGGTGCGCATCGCAGGGTCGAATCGCCGCCGCATGAATTCACCGAGAAGCTGCCGGTCGGCGAGGCGCTCTTCGCGGAGCGCCGCGATCCGTTCCGCCACAATCGCATCATATGCCTCGAAGGCGCCGAAGCGAAGCGCTGTGGCAGACGAGATCGCCTCAATCTCCGCCGACATCGCCAAAAGCCTCTGCAAGACTTCCGCCGCCTGCTCGGTTTCCTCCGCCATGCCCTCGGCATTGTTGGCAAGCTCGCGATCAAGCCGCGACACGGTTTTGGAGACGTCGCGCGCGAGCGGAAGGGTGAGCATCGCCATGCTCTTATAGGTTTCGATCTCCAGGATCCGCTGGACGATGCGCCCCAATCGCGCTGGAGCGACATCGGGCTGGGCGAGGATCGCAAACCGCATGTGGCCGCTCTCGTCGATGCGGAAATCACCGGCGACGACCGCACTGTCGTCGGAAACTGCACTCGCCGCGAGGCTTTCCGCGACAAACCACCCCGGGAAGCTTTCCTCCATGAAGGCGTCGCGCGCGTCGGATTGGATGGAGACGATGTTCACGATGCAAGATGTGACGATCCGCCCCGGCGCATCTTTGAGCCATTCGGAGGGGAACAGCTTAAATAACTCCGGTGCGTAGGGTTCGCCGTTCCGCTCGGAGGTGAAGATCGTGTAGGTGACGAATTCTGTGTGCATCTCCCATTTGAGAAACGCCCGCCCGAGCTGGCCGGAATAATGGCTGGCATTGGGCGCAGGATGCGCGCAGCCATACCGGTCCAAGAGTGCGATGAGATGCGCCAAGTCTTCGGACCGGTCGCGCTCCGCGGCCTTTTCGACCTTCTTGAGCGCGAGATAGACCACCCGGCTTGGCGCTTCGACCAACGGAAACGGGCGCGCGTGCAGCTCATTCGCCAAGGCGTAGCGCATCGGGTGATCAGGTAGCGAGCTTTGCGGCATGGCGGCCTTCCGCGCTGAGGAGAGACGGAGGATTACACGGGCGCAAGACAAGTGCCAACGCTGGCCCTGCCACCAAGGCAAAGGGGGACAGCGGCGTGTGCTGATTGACACGTTTTCAGGCAGTTCTGGCTGGGCCTGCGCGGTTTCGTCGCCATCGCATTTAGGCGGCTCGCGGCCTGATGGTCGGCGCGGACCGCGCCACTATCCAAGCCGGACAACGCTTTGCGCGGTTTCGGACACGGCGTCTTCTGCTGTGTCGCTGAAATCAACGGCTTCAAGGCGGCGCGCGCGGAGCTGGGCCTTGTCGGCGGAGATGCGGATTTCGTCCACGTCTTTCTGGGCCTGCGCGAAGTGGCGCTCCAGATTGCCGACCCGCGTCGACATGCGTTCCACGTCGCGGTAGAGCAGGCCCAATTCGCGACGGATCGCGTGGGCCTCGGCGCGCAGGCGCGTGTCCTTGAGGACCGCGCGCAAGGTGTTGAGCGTCGCCATGCATGTTGTGGGCGAGACGATCCAAACGCGGGCGTCGAAGCCTTCGCGCACGATTTCGGCGAAACGGGCGTGGAGTTCGGCATAGACCGCTTCCGATGGCAGGAACATCAAGGCGCCATCGGCTGTCTCGCCCTCGATGATGTATTTCTCCGAGATGGCTTTGATATGCGCGCGCAAGGCGGTGCGCATCTGGCGCCTTGCGTCGTTTGTCTCCTGCGGCGATTTCGCCTCGAGCAGGGCCTCATAAGCTTCAAGCGGGAATTTCGCGTCAATGGCGATCGGCCCCGGTGGATGCGGCATCAGGATCAGGCAATCGGCGCGTGTTCCGTTGGAGAGCGTCGCTTGGAAGGTCGCGGCGTCCGGCGGCAATGCCTTCTGGACGATCTCGCGGAGTTGGATTTCGCCGAACGCGCCTCGCGTCTGTTTGTTCGACAGGATATCCTGCAGGCCGAGCACATCGCCTGAGAGATTTTCGATCCGGGTTTGTGCCTTGTCGATGGCTTGCAGGCGCTGCTGCAGATCCCCAAGCGAACGCGCGGTGTTCTGGGCCGAGCGACCGAGGCTCTCGCCCATGGAATGGGTCACTTCCGAGAGGCGCCGCTCCATCGCCTCGGCCATCCGCGCCTGAGTGGCGGCCTGGGCTTCGGCGACATGGGTGATCCCGCCATGAAGCTGGTTCTGTCCGTCGTTCAGCGCCCGAACGGCGCCATCGAGATCGGCCAAATGCCGGGCCAGAGGTTGCGTCGCTTTCACCGCCTGGAGCGAGATCCGGAGCAGGATCAGGCCAAGCACGAGCACAGCCGCCGCCACCCAAAGCCACGGGTCGGACAGCGCGATTTCGGGGAAGGTGATCTCCATCATGTTCGTCCGAAGAGCCGTTCGATGTCCTTGAGTTTCAGTTCGACATAGGTCGGGCGACCATGGTTGCATTGGCCAGAGAGCGGCGTTGCCTCCATTTCCCGCAGGAGTGCGTTCATCTCTTCGGCGTTCATCCTGCGGCCCGACCGGACCGATCCATGACAGGCCATTCGGCTGAGAACCGCGTCGATGCGGGTGGCGAGGTTGCCCTCGCCTGCGTCGCTGTCGAGCGCATCGGCGATGTCGCGCAAGAGGCTGGTCCCCTCAACCTCGCCAAGAATGGCCGGGGTCTCGCGCAGGCAGAGCGCATTTCCGCCAAAGGGCTCAAACACCAGGCCCAGCGCGGCCAGATGCTCGCGCGCCTCCGACAGACGCGCATGCGATGCCGCATCAAGCTCCACGATGTCGGGGATCAGCAGGATCTGGCTGGCAACGGCGCGGGCCGCATGCTGGGCCTTCAGCCGTTCATAGACCAGCCGCTCATGCGCCGCATGCTGATCGACGATGACCACGCCGTCTTCGGTTTGGGCTACGACATAGGTCTCGTGAAGCTGGGCGCGAGCCACACCGAGGGGCAGCGCGTCGGGCGGCTCGTCCTGCGGTTGATGCGCGATCTGGGGCTCTTGGGCGTTCGCAGGCGCGCGCTCGGCGGGGGTGGCATCGGGCTCAGGGTCAATGCGGGCAGACCAGAGGTCCACGTTCAAGCTTGCGGAGCTGGGCCGCGGTGTAGGCCAGGATCGGCGCGGCGGTCCGACTTGCGTGGCGGAGGACGGCGCGGATCCTTCGGGGCGGAAGGCACCGAGCATCCCGAGGCCTGTGGTGTTCGAGCTGCGGAACCCTGACTCGGCGAGGAGTGATTTGAGCGCCCCCACGAGCAATCCGCGCACGATGCCGGGATCGCGGAACCGGACCTCAGCCTTCGCCGGATGAACGTTCACGTCCACCTCGTCGGGGGGACAGTCCAGAAAAATCACCGCCACTGGATGGCGATCTCTCGGCAGCGTGTCGCCGTAGCCTGCCCGAAGCGCGCCGAAGAGCAGCTTGTCGCGCACAGGCCGTCCGTTGACATAGAAATACTGGGCTGTCGCTGCGCCACGGGAATAGGTGGGCAGCGCCGCGAGACCACTCAGCGCGAACGCATCGCGGTTTGCTTCGAGCGGCAGGGCATTGTCGATGAAGGCTGGGCCGAGAATGGCGCCCTGTCGCGCGCGACGGCTGGCGAAGAGATCGTCTACACCCGCATCGAGCCGCAGCACCGTACGCGGTGCGCTTGGATCGCTTACATCCGTGAGGAGAAAACCGACTTGGGGTGCCGCGAGCGCAAGGCGGCGGATCACCTCCGCGATTGCTTGCGCCTCCGCGCGGTCGGTGCGCAGGAACTTGAGCCGGGCGGGCGTGGCCGAGAAGAGGCTCTCCACTTCCACAATCGTGCCGCGCTTGAGCGCGCTCGGCTTGACCGGGCCGGTCCAATCGCCACGGCAGGAGATCGATGCGGCGGCATCTGCGCCATCGGCGCGCGAGGTCAGCGTCAGCCGTCCGGCAGCGCCAAGTGAGGCCAAAGCCTCGCCGCGAAACCCGAAGCTCAGGATCCGGGCGAGATCCCCATCGGCAAGTTTCGACGTTGCGTGACGGGCGAGCGCGAGCGAGAGGTCGCTTTCGGGGATGCCGTGACCATCATCGCTGACGCGGATCAGTCGTTTGCCGCCCGCCGCATAGGCAATCTCGATCCGGCGCGCACCGGCATCGAGCGCGTTCTCGACCAATTCCTTGACGGCGGATGCGGGCCGCTCCACCACCTCGCCCGCCGCGATGCGGTTGGCCGCGGCAGCGTCGAGCAGGCGAATCCTAGGGGCCGAGGCCTCTATTTTGCGGTCGATTGTCTCCATACCGCAATTTGTAGCATGAGCCAGACAGGATGCGCCATGGTTAATTGGTTAACTTGACCTTTGCGCCCGAGGCGAGAGCGCAATCCCGCTCCGTTGCCATTGCGGCGCACGAGGCGCAGGTTTCGCGTCGTTTAGACATTCTATGTCCGCGACTAGCGTCTTATGGCTTCACCGGTAGTGATTCCACGATGCACCACTTCATTTGAAGCCGCCTCAAGGCCTTGTTTGACACGCATCTTCGCGGCAAGATGTTTTCGCAGGCTCGGATGATCCGGCTGCAAGGAATTTGTCAACACTGCCAAGCCAAGACACGTCTCGTCCTGAAACGGAGCGCGGAATATGAGCCTTATGGCCGACCTTCTGTCTACTCTATTCGAACGCCGTTACGCGGCGGCCGAAACCCATGACGACCGACCGATGCGGCAGCTTGCCCAAGATCTTCTGACCAGTCAGGGCGAGGTGTCCGGCGTGACCCTCGCGCGCCAGATGTTCGACCGCTATGCACTCCTGAACGATGAGGGCAAGCAATCGTTCTTCGAGTTTCTCGGGCAGGAGCTGGAGCTTGATCCCGATATCTGCCAGGCGGCACTCGACATCTATCGACGCGATCCTTCCAAGCGGAATTACATCCGCTTGATGGTGGCGTCCGAGCCGCCCCGGCAGGAATTGGTGCGGCGGCTCAACCAAGTCCCGGGCGGCACGGGCAAGCTTGTGGAAATGCGGGCGGATCTATTGCGGCTCGCAGGCGACGATGTTGCCCTAGCGCGGGTCGAGTCCGACCTCCGGCATTTGTTCACATCGTGGTTCAACCCTGGATTTCTGGTGCTGCGTCCGATCAGCTGGGAGAGCCCCGCGCATATTCTGGAGAAGATCACGCGCTACGAGGCGGTGCACGCGATCCGGTCCTGGAAGGCCCTCCGCCGCCGCCTCCAACCCGAGGATCGTCGCTGTTTCGGTTTTTTCCATCCGGTTATGCCTGATGAGCCGCTCATCTTTGTGCAGGTCGCGCTGACCAAGGGCATTCCCGGCTCGATCCAGGGCCTCCTCGCCGATGGCCGGACGATCCTGCCCCCAGACATGGCCGATACGGCGGTGTTCTATTCGATTTCCAACTGCCAAGCCGGGCTGGCGGGCATTTCCTTTGGCAATTCGCTCATCAAGCAAGTGGTGGAGCACCTTTCGCGGGAATTGCCGCAATTGAAGACCTTCGTGACGCTCTCGCCCATCCCTGGACTGATGAAGTGGCTCGACCATGAGGGTTTCACCGCAAGCGCCAGCTCACCCGACGCGCTGCGCGCTCTTGCTGCGCACTACCTTTTGCATGCGAAAGCGCCAAGCGAGAAACCTCTCGATTCGGTTGCGCGGTTCCACCTCAACAATGGAGCGCAGATCCACGCCATTCATCCCAAGGGCGATCTGTCTGCGAACGGTCTCGCGCAGTCGGGTGGCGCCATGGTCAACTATCTCTATGACTTGAAGCGCATCTCCCGGAACCACGAAGACTTTGCCGCGAAGAAAAAGGTTGTCGCGGCGAAGGAAATCCAGAACCTGGCGCGCGCCCCGCTGCCACAGCAAGAACGACCCCGAACAGGAACCGATGACTAACCCCCTCTACGACCGGCTCTTCGGTCGGCATGCCGGACAGGCGACCCCCTTTCTTCATCTGAGGGACGGGACAACACTTACCCACGATGCCTTCCTGCGCCGCACGGCGCAGTTTGCGCATGTGGTTCAAGGCGCTGGCCTTACTCCGGGCGACCGGCTCGCCGCACAGATCCGCAAGTGTCCGGACGCGCTGGCCGTTTATGCCGCCTGTGCCCAGGCTGGCGTGATCTTCCTGCCGCTCAATACCGCCTATACCGCGGAGGAGGTCGACTATTTCGTCGGTAATTCCGGGGCGAAACTTGTGCTCTGCGATCCAGCAGGGGCGGAGGCACTCGCCCCGGTGGCGGAACGGCACTGCGCGAAGCTGATGACGCTGGGTGCGGACGGGACGGGCTCGTTCCCTGAGGCCGCGGTTTCTTTGCCGGAGCAGTTTGAGACCGTTCCCCGCACAGAGGAAGATCTTGCAGCGTTTCTCTACACATCCGGCACAACCGGGCGGTCAAAAGGTGCTATGCTGACGCAGGCCAATCTGATCTCGAATGCCGAGGTTCTGGTCGACTACTGGCGGTTCACGAAGGAGGACACGCTCCTCCACGCCCTGCCAATCTTTCACACCCATGGCCTCTTCGTGGCCACCAACATCATGCTGCTCGCGGGCGGCGCGATGATCTTCCTGGAGAAATTCGAACTCGACGCAGTTATGGCCAGCTTGCCGCAAGCGACAGCGATGATGGGCGTGCCGACCTTCTATACCCGGCTGCTAGATACGCCCGCTTTTGACCGGTCCGTCGCCGAGCATATGCGGCTCTTTATCTCCGGCTCGGCGCCGCTTTTGGCCGAGACGCACGCCCAATTTGAGGCACGCACGGGCCACCGCATCCTTGAACGCTACGGCATGACCGAGACCAATATGAGCACGTCCAACCCCTATGACGGCGAGCGGCGCGCCGGTACGGTTGGCTTTCCTCTGCCGGGTGTCGAGCTGAAGATCACCAACCCCGAGACCGGCGCCGCATTGCCCGAAGGCGAGGTTGGGTCGATCGAGGTTCGCGGCCCGAACGTCTTTAAGGGCTACTGGCAAATGCCGGACAAGACGGCGGAAGATCTGCGCGAGGACGGCTTTTTCATTACGGGCGATTTGGGGACCCGCGATGCGGATGGCTATGTCACCATCGTGGGCCGCGATAAAGATCTCATTATTTCAGGTGGTTACAATATATACCCCAAGGAGGTTGAGCTTGTGCTCGATGGCCAGCCGGGCGTCTTGGAGAGTGCGGTCATCGGCGCGCCGCATCCTGATTTTGGCGAAAGCGTGGTGGCGGTACTTGTGCCGCAACGCGGTGAGACGCCGGATATCGAGGCGATCCGGCAGGACATGAAGACGCATCTGGCGGGCTTCAAACAGCCACGGGAATTCGTGATCTCGGAGGCGCTTCCACGCAATACGATGGGCAAAGTGCAGAAGAATGTCTTGCGCGATCGGTATGCGGGCGTTTTTCAGCCGGAGCGCGCGGCAACCTGAGCCAGGGCGAAGACGCCCAGCGAGGGCCGCAGGCAGAGAGCGGCGGACCGAGTTGGACCTGTCGTTGCCACATCATTGAGACTTTCTGAAGACTTTCGACCTACTCGGTCTCCCAAGGTTCCGAGGACGTCATGAAGAATATCCTTCTGGGCGTGGCTGTTGCCCTATTTCTGGCCGTTGGGCCGCTGCTGACATTGGCAACCACCGAGCCGACCGAAGGTGGCCCGGTTTTGGTGCTCTCTTTTGCGTCCGCGGAACAGCGCGAGGCCGAATTGCTCGCGTTGGGCGGGACGATAATCGGCCCAACGAGCGCGCCGTTCGCGACACTTGTTTCGTTTGCCGCGCACGGTCGCAAAGCGGACCTCATCGAAAGCGGCGGCCACTGGATCATCGAAGCTGGCCCGCTGGCCGAACTTTGCGGAGTATAGGTATGGTTATGCCCACTGAGACAGAGCCCCTTGGACCATCGGACCCGCAACTGCGCGTCGTGGTGATGGGAACCCTGGTGGCGGGCATTCTGCCCATCATCGGCGCGGTCACGGCGGGAAATTCGGTTCTCGTGTTCGGCGCCGCGGCGGCAGCCTTCGCGCTCGTTGCTCTCCTCGCGCTTCATTTTGGCGGCGAGACCGGGCGATACTTGGCGGCGACGGCGCTGATGGGCGAAGTGATGGTTCTGACCGCGTCGTTGAGGGGCCATCCTTGGCAGTTGGACAGCCACATGTTCTTTTTCGCGGCACTTGCGGCCCTGATGGTGTTAAACGATCACCGCACAATCATTTTCGCTACGGTATTGATTGTGCTCCACCATTTGATTCTCGCGGTGGTGACCCCTGCGCTTATCTATCCACCCGCAGATCTGATGCAAAACGTATCTCGCGTTTTGGTTCACGGCGCCGCCGTCGGAGCGGAAGCCGCGGCGCTGGTCTATGCGGTTCTGATACGCAACCGTCTCGACAATCAGATGCAGGAGGATCAAGCCCGTCTCGCTGAGGCGAAAGCCCAGTCCGAGAAGAGCCTTGCCGATGCCGAGAGCGCCCTGGCGGATTCGGAGACTGCGAAGGCAGATGCCCTTCGTGCGCAGGCCGACGCGCAGTCGGCCGCACAGATGGCCGCGGAGGCCGCAGATCACGCCGCCGAGGAAACCGCGCGGGCCAAACGGGCAGATGAAGAGGCGCGGGCCGCCGAAAAGGAGAGCAGTCTTCGGGCACAGGCCCAACGCGCCGAACAGGATCATGTCGTTGAGGTGCTCGGGAAAGGCCTGCGCGCCCTGTCGGAGAAGAACCTACAACATCGGATCCACGACGAGTTTCCGAGCGATTACGTGGCGCTTCGAGACAATTTCAACAAGACGGCCTCCGCCCTGGATGGTGCGATCTCGGCGGTCAGTCTCGCCACCGACCGGATCTCCGGCCAGTCTTGCGAAATTGCCAGCGCCGCGAGCGATCTTGCGAGCCGCACCGAAAACCAAGCATCGACTTTGGCGGAAGTCTCCGCTTCCGTCTCGTCCGTCGCACGTCAGGTCAACGATACGGCGACCAATGCAAGAGAGGCGAATGGACAGGTCTCCCAGACCAACAAAGAGGCCGAGGCCTGCACCGCGTTGGTGAGCCAGGCCGTCGACGCGATGGGACGGATAGAAGACAGCTCGCAAAAGGTTACCTCGATTATTTCGACCATCGATGAGATATCGTTCCAGACGAACCTGCTTGCCTTGAACGCCGGTGTCGAAGCGGCGCGCGCGGGTGAAGCGGGGCGCGGATTTGCGGTTGTGGCGTCAGAGGTACGGGGGCTTGCGCAGAGGTCGGCTGACGCGGCGCAGGAGATACGTGATCTCATCGATGCCAGTGCGCAGGTGGTTCAAGACGGCGTTCGCTTGGTAAACGACACGGGCGCATCGCTTGAGAAAGTCACCAAGCGCGTGAACGAAATTGCGAGCCGAGTCGAAGACATCAGCGCCAGCGCCGCGCAACAATCCGGCAGTATTGGCGAGATTGACACCGCAATTGCGGATCTCGACCGGGTCACTCAGCAAAACGCGGCCATGTTCGAAGAGACAACGGCCGCGAGCCAGGAACTGAATACGCAGACCGACACTCTGCTTCGTGCCGTTGAGGAGTTTACCGCGTCGGAGCAGACCGCCCGGGGCGCAACGAGGGCCGCGTAAGCGCTTTGTGATACGGTCGCATCTTATGTGCAGGTTAAGATGATGTGCGCGGACTCAGTCCCGTAGGCGGATCGAGTGTTTTCAGACCCGACAGGATCAGGTCTGCCGCACAAATTGCTATTCGAGCCCCCAATTCGTCGGGTCCTCGCCCTCTACCGGACCGGATGCGCGTTAGCTGTTCCCGCCCTTCGCGACCTTAAGGAGCAAGTCCGCGCGCCTTTTGTAGAGATCGGGCATGTTGAGCTCCGTGCGGATCTTCTCGCGAGCGGCCTGTCTGCGGCTTGCGCTTTGCTCGGGATCTTGCAGTGTTTCGATGATCCGCTCCGCGAGCTTTCCCGCAACCCGCAAATCGACGAGACGCGCTGTCTCCTCGCTGGCGAACTCGGTGACCGGCGCGGTATCCGAGACCACCATCGCGCAGCCGACACTCATCGATTCTAGCATCGACCAGGACAGGACGAACGGCACGGTTAGATAAACATGGGCGTCCGAACGCCGCAGAAGGGCGCGATACTCCGAATAGGGGAGCCGCCCGGTGAAAATCACCCGTGCGGGATCAACCTCGACCTCCGAGAGGGCTTTTTCCTTCCAGTCGGTCTTGCGTTGCTTGGTGCTGCCATAGGCCACGCGGTTTTCCCCGGCGATGACGGCGACGGCCTTGGGATCGGCTGCGAAGACATCCGGTAGCGAGGCGATAAACTGCGGGAAACAGCGGTGGGGCTCCATCCCCCGGGTCGCGTAGGTCACGACATGGGCATCTTCGGCCACACGACCGCCCAGCGTTCCATGACGCTCCGCCTCGTCGGGGCAGAGATAGGCTGTGTCGATGCCGTCATGCATAACCGACAGGGCCGATCGGTAGACAGGCGGAAACTGAGACGCCTGGAACTGCGTCGGACAAATCACCGCGCTCGCAGCCGACAGGTCCATCGCAATCGGCGCGTTGCGGGCGTGTTCGACAATCGCGCCTTCAAGATTTGCCGGACGCTTCTCTCCGCTCAACTCCGAGAGATAGGTCACGTCACTGCCGGGATAGCGATACCACCACTCGCAATAGGGCACGTAACGCGCCTTCGGGAAAACCTGGCGGGCGAACATGCCCGGCCCCCAGCCGGAATGGGCGACGACGACATCGGGGTTGTAGCCTTGCTTGCGCTGTTCGAGCGCGGACCGGACAAAGGCCTGGCCGTTGATGACAGCCTTCTCCATGGGATTGGCATAAGGATGCGTGCCCTCGGCGGGTTCGCGGTGCGGCTCATAGGTGAAGATCCGCATCCCATCGAGCGAAGCGTGTTTGGCCGCGGTGGCGAAGCCGATCTCCCAGCCGCTCGACATCAGCCACTGGCCGAAACGCCCGAATTGAGCGGGGAAATTATCATGCACGAATAGGATACGGGGCGATCTGGACATGGCTTGGAGGGTCTAGCCGGTTGCCGAGAGGCGCGAAACCCCTTTCCGTCGCGCCGCAGCTGCTGAGGTGGGGCTAACTCTCGTCGCTGTCGGCGTCCGTGGTGACTTCGCGATGCACGGTTTGCTTGGTCATTCCGCCGGAGCGATCCGGGCCGGTCTGGGACGGTGTTGCCAGCCCAGAAGAGGCGAAGCTGACATGCGCAGGCGGTGCGGGACCGTGCTTCTGCTCGCCGAACCAAAGCGTGAGGTGGGGGAACGGGATTTCAATCCCGGCGGCATCGAAGCGCTTCTTCACCCGTTCGGTATAGGCCCGGCCCGCGCCCCATTGTTCGCCCGCGCGGGTTTTCAGGCGCGCGCGCAGAATGACCGCGGAGTCTGCTAATTCCTGCACGCCGAACCATTCGATATCGCCCAAGAGCTTCACGCACCATTCCGGGTCGCGCTGCATATCGGCGAAAGCGGCCAGCATCTCCTTCTTTGCGCCATCAATGTCTTCGCGATAGGCGATGCCGATATCGGCGAGATGGTAGCTGTAGCCCATCATGTGGTTGGACACGAGATCGACCGAGGAGAACGGGATCACGTGGAAGACGCCCTGGACATCGCGCAGGCTGACCGAGCGGATCGTGAGTTTCTCCACCACGCCGGTCTTGCCACCCGCCTCGATCACATCGCCGACGTTGATTGCGTTTTCGAACTGGATGAACACGCCGGTGATGATGTCCTGCACCAGCTTTTGCGATCCGAATCCGATCGCGAGGCCCACAACCCCCGCCGAGGCGAGCAGCGGCGCGACGCTCACGCCGATTTCCGCGAGCGACGAGATCAGAACGAACAACAAGATCGCGATCAGTGCGGCGTTGCGCAGAAGCGCGAGAAGGGTCTGTTCGCGGGGCGTGGCGACATGGCCGTGGCGCGGGGTCAGCCGATAGTCGATCCAGCCATTGATCATGAGCCAGACCAGAAAACCGGTGAAGCCAATCACGATCAGGCTTGTCGTCGTTCCGACGATGTCGATCCCCAAGCGCCGCTCGATCCCGTCCCAAAGAGCCACGAAACCGATGGTCTGCAGCACGAAGACAACCAGGATGATCCCAACCGTGGCGCGCAGCAGGCGGGTGAAGAACGGCACGAAGGCGTTGATCCGGTGCTCCAGCGTCGGGAAACCGGCGTTGAGCTTGTCGGAGAGCCGGATACCCCGTGTCGCGATCCGCTGGAGATAGCCAAAGATCGTCACGGTGATCGCGATTGCCACCGCGATCTTCAGCGTGTTGACCAAGAGCGGGATACCGCGCCCACCGGACGTGACGGATTGATGCACCAAAAATGCGAGATAGGCGTAGGCGACCACCAGCCAGAACGGCACGAGCGCGGATAGGGATATGAAGAGGATGCTCTCCTCATCCTCCACAAGCCGCTGCTGCACGAAGCGTTTCGGGGCCGCGCGATAAATGGTCACCAGAACCGCGAGATAGAGGAGCACCGCCACGTTGATCAGCATGACGAAACCCTCGCCGAATTCGGGGCTTGTGATGTCGCGCAAGATGGTGGCCGCAAAAATCTCGCTGAACGCAAAAAACACGATGACCAGGGTCAGATGAAAGGTCCATGCCCGCGCGGTCGCATCCTGGATCGGGAGCAGCCGGACATGCGGCGTTGCAGGGCTGAAAAACGCCCGCAGCGCGACGATAAGGACCGACGCCACGAAATAGGCGGCGATGAAGCTGACGCGGATCGAGGTTTCGATTTCCGTTTCTGGGCGGAGGAATGTGACGACCAAGTAGGCGGCAATTCCCGCCAAGATCATAGCGATGAAATCAATGACCGCGCTGAAGACACCGATCAGGACCTTTCCAATCGGGCCCATTCCGATCGATGCGCTTCCGAGCCGTCTCATCACAGGGCGGACCAAACTCCGCATGAGATAGGCAAGGATGAGGCCGGAAGAGACCAGGATCGCCAGAGGCGGAATGATTTCCGCGATTGCGGCGATCTCCGGTTCGCTCAACCCCGACAGTGCCTGAAACTTTCGCTCTGCGACGGCAAAGTCGGTGATCGTGGCTTCGCCCGTGGTTTCCGCCCAGGTTTCAAACCACGCGATAATCCGCGTCCCCAACGGATCGCGCGGAGGGGCCAATGCCGCCCCAGCCGGTCCCGCACTTGATTGCTCCGCAAGCGCTCCTGATGCACCCGTGCTATTGGAGGCGGTTGGTACGCCGCTCTGCGCGGGTTCTGTTGCCAGAATGGGCGGCGCGCCCAGGTCTTCCGCTTGGGGAACCTGGATGTCCCGGGCGGCATTGGTGGCGGTTTCCGCACCTTCCCGGAGTGTCTCGAACAAGCCGCTGCCAATCGGTTGGCCGCCATCTGGACCTATGGGCGACGCCGTTTCGCTCACTTCAGGAGAGGTGGACTCCCCCGGAGCTTCCGCCGGAGCTGCGGTATCGCCCACCGCTGCCGGTGCGCCAGGATCACCCTGCTGCGCCAACGCCGGCACAGCGAGAACCGTCGCGCAGAGAAAAACGAGGACCGAATAAACCAGCCGCAGAGCGTTTACGGCCCGTGCGATAGGGTGGAGCCTTGGATCAGATTCATGCCGCGATTTATCGCCCATCGCGAGCGAATCGGCTGAAACGGTTGGATTGTCAATCGGCGTCGAGGCGCTGGATCCGTTGCTGTTCCTCGGGGCTCAGAGGGGCGGCCCTTACCTCGACGGTCTTTGAACGGCTGCGAATGAAGGCGAAGGCGATGCCCCCGCCAAGGAGCAGAAAGATTGGACCCGACAGCCAAAGTGCGGCGTTCGACATGGTGAAGGGCGGTCGCATCAGCACATATTCGCCATAACGCGCGACGATGAAATTGACGGCCTCCGCATCGCTGTCGCCCGCCACGAGCCGTTCGCGCACCAGGAGGCGCAGGTCGCGCGCGATACTGGCATTCGATTCGTCGATGGACTCGCTCTGGCACACCACACAGCGCAGTTCGGCGCTGATTGCGCGGGCGCGCTCTTCCAAGGCGGGATCGTCCAAGACCTCATCGGGTTGCACAGCCCCCGCCGTGACGGGCAGGAAAGCGATGAGAGCCGCGAGCCAGACCTGACGGACCATCCTGCTCATTCCGCGGGAACCGCTCCGGCGGGCGATGACGCGGCCCGCCGCTTGGGCGCGCCAACACGATAGCGGCGGTCGGTCAGGCTGACGACGCCGCCGATGGACATCAGCAGCGCGCCGCCCCAGATCCAATTGGCGAAGGGCTTCACATACGTCCGAATGGCCCATCCGCCGCCGACCTGGGGATCCCCGAGTGCGACATAAACATCGCGCAAGGCACTGCGGTCGATGCCCGCCTCGGTCGTGGGCATTTGCTGGACCGGATAGATACGCTTTTCTGGGGTCACGACCGCAATGGCCTCCCCGTTTCGCAGGATCGAGACATGGGCACGCTGGAACTGAAAGTTCGGGCCCTGGCCCTGTTCGACGTCATCCAGGCGAAGGGTGTGGCCCGCAACCTCGAAGACATCGCCCACCTGGGCGACGCGGATGTCCTCCTGCTCCCAGGCGGTGATGCAGGCAATCCCGAAGATCGTCACGCCAAGACCGGCATGGGCCAGAGCCTTGCCCCAGTCCGCACGCGGGAAATTGCGCAGGCGCCGCAGGGTTTCCGAGGCCGGCACCTTGCCGATCCGGGCGCGGTGCAGCAGCTCCATGAAGGCGCCGCCGACGAGCCAAGCCGCCAGGATGATCCCGATGGGCGCGAGGATGGACCGCTCCGTTTGCAGCGCCCAAACGAGCGCACCAAGGGAGATCGAGAGGGCCAAGACGCCCCAGAGCGGCTGCATCGCCTGGCTGAGGGAGCCGCGTTTCCAAGGCAGGATCGCGAAAGGCGGCAGGATGACCGCGAGTGCGACCATGAAAGGTGTAAAGGCAAGATCGAAGAACGGCGCCCCGACCGAGACCTTGCGCCCCAATAGAAGTTCGGCGACCAGCGGCCACATCGTGCCGAAGAACACCACAAGCGTCGAGACGACGAGCAGGAGATTGTTCATGACCAGTCCGCTTTCGCGGCTGGTGCTGGCAAAGACCGAGTTCGAGCGCAGGATCGGCGCGCGCCAAGCGTAAAGCGTCAGGGACCCGCCGATGAACAAGGCGAGAATCCAGAGAAGGTAGATGCCGCGGTCCGGATCATTTGCGAAGGCGTGGACGCTGGTGAGCACGCCGGAGCGGACGACAAACGCGCCAATGAGTGAGAACGAAAATGCGAGGATCGCAAGCAGGATTGTCCAGCTCTTCAGTGTGTCGCGCTTCTCAACCACGATGGCCGAATGCAGCAACGCACACGAGATGAGCCAGGGCATGAAGCTCACATTCTCGACCGGATCCCAGAACCACCAGCCGCCCCAGCCGAGCTCGTAATAGGCCCAGACGGAGCCGAGCGCGATGCCGAGTGTGAGGAAAACCCAGGCGACCAAGGTCCAGGGCCGAACCCAGCGGGCCCAGGCCGCATCGACCCGGCCTTCGATCAAGGCGGCAATTGCGAAGGAATAGGCCATCGAGAGCCCCACATATCCCAAATAGAGAAATGGCGGGTGGAAGGCGAGGCCCGGGTCTTGGAGCAGCGGGTTGAGATCGTTGCCGTTGAGCGGCGGGAATTCAAGCCGCAGGAACGGGTTGGATGTCAGGAGGATGAAGCTGAAAAACGCGACCGCGATGGAGGATTGCACGGCTAGCACGCGGGCGCGCAGCGAGGGCGGAAGGTTCCCGCCCCACCAGGCCACCATGGCGCCGAACAAGGTCAAGATGAGCATCCATAGCATCATCGAGCCTTCGTGGTTTCCCCAGACCCCGGTGATTTTGTAGATAAGCGGCTTGGCCGAGTGGGAGTTCTCCGCCGTCAGCAGGACGGAGAAGTCCGACACGATGAAGGCGTAGGTCAGCGCCAGGAACGAAATGAGCGTCAGCGCGAATTGCATCGATGCGGCTGGGACGGCCACGCGCATCCAATCGGACCAGCCCCGATTGGCCCCGACCATGGGCACGATCATCTGAACAACGGCGACGAGGGCGGCGAGGATCAGGGCAAGATGGCCCAGTTCGACAATCATGCGCGGGCTCCATGGCTGGCAGCAACAGACATATGCGCAAGATTACGCAGCAATTCAAATCAACTCGACCGAAAATCGAGCTGTGCGCCGCCGCAATCGCGTCTCGGATCGTGGTTGGACGCGAGGCGCTTGTCTTGGAGGGGCCAACACGGCCCGTGGCGGACGGCAGCGCGCCCATCTCGGTTCTTGGGCGCGCGCCCTACTCCAGGCTCTCGGCCGCTACATTTGCCTGTCAGGCAAGGCGGTCATTGGCGGCGTCGCGCTTCCACTCTTCCAAGGCCGCATTGAAGTCAGGATCGCTGGCCCGAACCGGCACTTTCGGTTGCACTGGAGACGCGCTCACCCGCACCGGCGTCAATGGGGCAGTATCGGTCTTAGGCTCATCCCCGGCTGCCTTTTGCGCTTCGACTTCGGTTCGCACAGCTTCGGCTGCTTGGGACGGGATCGTCGTCATACCGCGGCCAGTTCCGTTCCTGCGGAAATGGTGCATCTCCCGCGCGCCGAAGTAGAAGGACACAATGGCGCCCAAGAGCCACCAAAGCTGCTCCGGCGCGTAGGCGAGGCCTTGCATCCGCATGGAGAACCCGGCGGGATCGGCCATGGCATAGACAAACAGGCCGATGGTGCCAATGGCCAGGAGCGGCCGAGGCAACCGGTTGAGCGCATTGACGAATGTATCGAACGGACCGGACGGAGCGCGGGAGAACTCCGACTGAAGTTCCTCCTGCGCACCCTTTATGCGCTCAAGATCGGCGCGGTCTCGTTCAGCCGCGTTGCCCACGAAGACTTCGGCAACACCCTGCACTGCACCGCCGACGCCCTTCTGACCAATCAGATGTCTCATTAGTCCCATGCCGCAATCCTCTCTTCATGTTGTTCTCGGGAAAAATGGAATCGCGGCGAAATGAACTCTTCGGCCCGAACGATCCAGCCGCCCTTTCCACCGTCGCGTCTGCGGGCATACTTACGGCTTGCCGGGCGGCGATCGGCCAGACGGTAATAGTAGTTGCGCCGCGCGATGCCGTAGGCGTCCACAAGATGGTCCGGTGCACGGGAGATCGCAGCACTGACGGCTGAGGCGGTTTTGGGGCCGATCTGCCCGTCGGCGACGAGCGGAAAGCCGAACCTGCAGATCAGGGTCTGCAGCAAGCGCACCGCGTTCGAGCCGGCATTGACCTGCATATCGAAGACGCTGGAATGGAGCGGCGCGGGCAGAGCGGAGATCTTTGGCCGGTTGAAATAGTGCTCGACATAGATGTCCGTCGCCTGGCCGACGCTGAGCCGCTTCACATCCGCCTCGGTGATCCGCCCGTCTCCGGTCAGATCGATCCCGAGCGCACGCATCGTGTGGATGGTGACCCCGTGTTTCGTCGCGCCGCCGGGGTCATCGGGGTCGTTGACGTATCCCCCCTCGCGGCGAACAATCTCTGCCGCAATGCTCTCAACTGAATGCATTCCCTATCATCCCATTCGTATCTGGAAACGCCGGGATGCTGGCACAATTCGCCTAAAATGCGGTGTATGCCCGCGGAATAGGGCGGGGGTTGGATTTTGGGAGGGAGGAAAGCTCCACCTGGAAAAGCTGTCGTTGGCGCTTCGCTCAGCTCTCGGGTTGCGGGTTCACGCCGCCGCCATGGCGAAAGAGCCCCTGTTCCTTCAGAGCGTCGGCGACTTCCTTGGGCATGTAGGTCTCATCATGCCGTGCCAGCACCTCGTTGGCGACGAAGACCCCGTTCTCCATCTGGCCGGTGGCAACGACGCCCTGCCCTTCACGGAAGAGATCGGGCAAAATGCCGCTGAAGACGACCGAAGCTTCGGCGCCGCCATCTGTCACGATGAACCGCACTTGTTCCGCCTCACCACGAATGAGCGATCCTTCCGCAACCAAACCGCCAATGCGGAACCGCTCGCCGGGCTCCGGCGGATCAGAAACGATATCGGATGGGCTGCGGAAGAACTCGATCCCATCGCGAAGCCCATAGCCGATGAGCCCGGTGGCCGCCGCCAGCAGGACAGCGCCGATAGCGACCAGCTGGATGCGCCGCTTCTTCCTCTGCCCCATGCCCATGGCTAGCCCTCCTTGGCGGCTGTCGCTTTAGGCCTGACCCGGTTTCACCCGGTTCAGCGCTGCGTTGAACTCTGCACCGAAAATAATCACCATCCCAGTGATATAAAAGAACATGAGCGTAATGATCACGCCCGCAAGCGTGCCGTAAGTGACCGTGTAGCTCGGCACATAGGTCAGATAGGTCGAAAAAGCGGTTGCCGCGATGATCCACAAGAGCGTGGTGAGCAGCACGCCGGGCCAAAGCCGAATGGCCCGGGAGCGGCGCCTTCCGGGAAGGAACTTATGGAGGCCCCAGGCGAAAGAGACGAAGACCAAGAGCCCGAACCCGTAGCTCAAATATCCGGTGATGCCGGGTATCTCGACATGGGTGAGTTCGGTGGCCATCCGGATCAGCAGGGGCGAGAGCAGGATGGAGAAGCCCAGAAGGGCGGCAACGACCGCGCCGATGAAGACGACGCAAATGGCGCGAACGCGATTGAACACGAAGGGATCGGAGTCGACGCGGTAGGCGCGGTCGAAGGCGAGACGGATCGCATCGACCGCGTTAGACGCAACGTAGATCGCAAAGACCACGGATACGGTGAGTAAGCTCCCGCTCCGCCCGTGCAGAACCTCGGTCACGACCGGCTCGAGCGTCAGTGCGACATGTTCGGGGGCGATGCGGAACAAAGCCTCGATCACCGCCTCCGTATCGTCGGGCCCAACGAGCACTCCGGTGAGTTGGGTCGCGAAAATGAGGAACGGAAACAGCGACAGGAGCCCGGAAAATGCCACGAAGCCTGCCATCGCCGCGCCGTCGTTCTGGCCAAAGCGGCGAATCGCCTCCCACAAGACGGTCAAGAACCGCAGCACGGGGGTCATGGAAAGAGCGGAGCCGCCATCAGACCGGTGGTTTCATCGAGGCCCAGCATCAGATTCGCGTTCTGCAGCGCTTGGCCGGATGCTCCTTTCACCAAGTTGTCCAGGGTTGAGAATACCATGCACCAACCTGGCCGCCGATCCGCAACGACCCCCAGATGCACGAGGTTCGACCCGCGGACATGACGGGTTGCGGGCGCTTCGCCGATAGGAAGCACGTGGACGAATGGCTCGTCGGCATATGCCTCCCACAAGGCGGCATGCACATCGCCCGCCGCGCCGCGCACGTAGATCGTCGCCAGGATGCCACGGTTCTGCGGCAGGAGATGCGGCACGAAGGTCAAGGCAACCTCGCGCCCCGCCGCCCTGCTCAACTCCTGATCGAACTCCGCCAAATGGCGGTGCTTTGCGACGTTATACGGATGCATTCCTTCAGACACCTCAGCGTGGAGCGTGCCCTCTTTGGGCGCGCGGCCAGCGCCCGACACGCCAGTGGCGAGATTGATGATGATCGTATCAAGGTCGATCACACCCGATTTCACCAGTGGCAGCGTCCCGTAAAGACCGGTGGCGGAATTACAACCCGTTCCTGCCACGAGACGCGCGGCGCGGATTTCGTCGCGGTAGAACTCGGTCAAACCGTAGACAGCCTCGGCCTGTAGATCGAGGGCGAGGTGATCGTGGCCATACCATTTCGCATAGACCTCCGCGTCTCGCAGCCGAAAATCCGCCGAGAGATCGACAACCTTGAGGCCGCGCGGCAGCTTCGCGATCACCGCCTGTGACGTGGCGTGCGGTAAGGCACAGAAGACCAGGTCGATCCCGCTGAAATCCGTCTCTTCTAGTTTCGTGAGTGCCGGAAGGTCCAGATGGCGGAGATGGGGGAACACATCGCCCATTCGCAAGCCCGCCTTGCGATCCGCGGTCATCGCTCGGATGGTGAAGGCAGGATGGGTGGCGATCAGGCGCACCAATTCGGCGCCCGTATAGCCGCTTGCTCCGAGGATGGCGATGTTGAGGTCCCGGGCCATGGGTTTTGTCCGCTGTTGCTATGGGGCACCGTCTAGAGCAAGGCGCAAACGCATTCAATTGCGCCCGGGCGATCACCGCGCGTTGCAGATGAAAGGGTGCGCCTAATGCGCGCCTGCGGAGTAAACTGCGTTGCGGATGACACTCATATAGGCGCCATCCATGCCTTCCAGAGCGACATTGGTGAGGATCACGGCAACCCAGCCAAGCTTGGGGTCGATGAACCAGTGATGGCCGTAGACGCCGCCCCAGGCAAGGGTTCCCGGGGATTGAGGCGTGCGGACGGTCTTTGGATCCATGACCACAGACCATCCGTAGCCGAAGGCGAGCCCAGGGCCGAGACCGCCCGTCCCGGCGGGAATGTGCGGACGCGCCATCTCGGCGACGCTCTCCTGCGACAGGATTGGCGACCCTCCCCCAGCAATCGCAGAGAATAGTCGATACGCTTCCGGTGCCGTTCCCGCCATCCCGCCGCCGCCCGAGGGAAACGAGGCCGGGTTGAGGATCCGGGAGGGGGCGAACACCAATTGGCCATCCCGAAACGTGATCGTCTCGGGGTCGCGCATGGGCTGTGGCACAGGCGAGGCTTTCACATAAGGCGCGACCAGACGGCTTTCATCGGTCACCGAGAAGCCGGTATCCTTGAGCCCGAGTGTGTCCGTGACACGCGCCTTGACGGCTTCGGGAAAGCTCATCCCCGTGGCCGCCGCGATGACCGCGCCGAGCACATCGAGGGAGATCGAGTATCGCCACGTTGCACCCGGAACGAAGTTGAGTGGCGCCTGAGCTAGGCGCGCGAGGTTTTCTTCCAGGCCCAGACCTGGCTGATCGAGCCCGTCGGAAACGCCGAGGTCGTGATACGGGCCTGACAATGTCGTTCCGCGATATTGCAAGCCGGAGGTATGCGTCAGGAGTTGGGCGAGGGTGATGTCGGGTTCTGTCCCATCGGGGAGTTTCGGGCGAAAATCGGGCAGGTATCGCGTAACCGGATCGTCGAGGGCGACGCGCCCCTCCTCGACGAGGCTCATCAGCGCGATGGAAGTGACCGGTTTGGTGAGGGAGGCAAGCCGGAAGATCGCATCTTCCTGCATTGGCCGCGCCGCTTCGCGGTCCGCCCAACCGGCCGCTTTGCGATAGACCTCGCGGCCCTTCCGCCCAATCAAGACGACGGTGCCGACGATCTGACCGCTCGCGACGGCGCGCTCAATGACGGCGTCGAGTTTCGCGTGCAATGCCGATGTCATGCGGCCGCCACGTGCGCGAAATGCTGCTTCGTGCCGGTGAAAATCTCCGCACGCGCTCCGACCTGCGCGGGATTGCCCGTTGTCAGGTAGCGCACCGCACCACTGCCGTCCGCGAACCGCACATGGCGTTTGAGGTAATCCGCGAGGCTTTCGGCCACCAGTTTCGGCTGCGAGACGAGCGTGGTTTCCCGCGGCAGAACCTCGCGAAAGGCATCTTCCACCAACGGATAATGCGTGCAGCCGAGCACGGCGCTTTGCGGGGACGGGAGGCGCGCCAATAGAGCGCGCGCATGCTCGGCGGCGATCGAACGCGCTTGGGTCATATCGCCTGCCTCAATGGCGTCAACGAGGCCGGAACAGGCCTGTGGCTCGACATGGACATCGCGGGCGCGAAACCGCAACTCACGCGGAAAGGCTTCTGAGGCAACGGTCGCGGGCGTCGCGAAAAGGGCTACGTTGCGCAGACCCGTATGCGTTGGCGGCGAATTGTCCCCCCAATCGCGCCGGGTGAGATCTTCGATCACCGGAACGAAAACCCCCAAGACCCGATGTTCCGCCGGATCGAGCCAATTGACTTGCAGATCGTGGAGGGCAACGGCGGAGGCGGTATTGCACGCAAGGATGACAAGCTTGCACCCTTCGGCGAAGAGCGCTTTCACCCCTTGGATCGTGAGCCGGTAGATTTCGTCAGGGCTGCGCGAGCCGTAAGGCGCATTCACCGTATCGCCCAGATACACGAAGTCCTGTTGTGGCAAGCGCGTGCGAGCTGTTTCGAGAATGCTGAGACCGCCAAGACCACTGTCGAAAACGCCGATCGGCATGGGCGAACGCCTCCGGCTCGGATCAAGGAGAAGTGTGGCACGCCCTAGGGGAATCGAACCCCTCTTTCCAGAATGAAAATCTGGCGTCCTAACCGATAGACGAAGGGCGCGTGACGCGTCGTATGTATCGTTGCCCACGGTCAGGTCAAGACGCATTTTCGGGGGGCCTGGGGAATCCGGGTGCCCCGGCTCGGGATGAGCCGAGCGGAACTTTGCAGGCTCCGCGCCTTCTATCGGTGGCGACCGAAGCCGCGGGCAGGTTTTACAATCGCTCCGCGAGTGATATGAGGTCTTCGTGCAGAGAATAGGGACAAATCGAACGATGGTCCGGGAATGACTGGCCCTCCGGTAGACGAAGCGGCTGTCGCCTCGCCCGCATGCACGCCGACGGCAGCAGATACCGATGTCCTGGAACGGGCTCATCAAGAAGCGGCGGGTCCCCTACCGATCCCGCTGCAAAACCTGATCGAAGCGCTCGACGGCGTTGTCTACGTCACCGATACCGAGGGACGCCTCATTCTGACGCAGCGGCGTCTCTGGACCGATGCGACCGGCGAGCCGCAAGGACAGAATGCTCGGTCCTGCCATCCTGCCGGGCGTTCGCTCTTTGCTTCGATGTTCGGCGAAGAAGTCGAGCAACTCTATCGCGATATCCAAGTGGCCGTGGTTCGGCAAATGGTTCCGGCGCTCCATTTCGACTACCGCTGCGACGCGCCCGATATCGAACGTTCAATGCGGATGGCGATCTCGCCCATCGTCATTGATGGCGAGGTCGCGGCGATCCTCTACCAATCGGTGACAGTCTCAGAAAAGATGCGCCCCCCGATGGACATCTTCCTGTTTGAAAAGCTGATGTCCCAAAATCCTGAGCCGGGCGCGACTGCAATCCTCACACTCTGTTGCAAGTGTCACGATGTGGCTTGGCCGATCGGTGCTGCCACGGAGGATGCGACCTGGATCGCCCCGGAAGACTATTATCGCCGGGGCGGACGCAATGATGTGGTTGTGAGCCACGGTCTTTGCCCAGATTGCAGCAAAGAGATGCGCGCGCTTCTCAAGACAAAGGGCCAACCGGCTCCAGATCCGACCTGATCCCGGTAATGGAGCCTTTCACGTCCGCTGCCTCGGCCTAAGCCGAGGCGGGCGGTCTGACTTTCGAGTGGCAAGTGTGCTCTAGGCTTCCTTTGGCGCGTCAGCCTCGACATCGACCTTGGGCGCGTCCGCGTCGACTTCTACCTTTGGCGCCTCCGGGGCGGCTTCATCTTCGAGCGCTTCCATTTCCTTTTCCAACTCTTCTTTCGTCACCGGCTTTTCGGTGATCTGGGCGAGTTCAAGGATGAAATCGACGACTTTGTCTTCGAATAGAGGTGCACGGAGCTGCTGCAACGCCTGAGGGTTCTTCTTCACGAATTCGAAGAACTCACGCTCCTGGCCGGGATACTGGCGTGCCTGGGCAAAGATCGCCTGCTGCATTTCCTGATCGGAGACGTCGATCTCGTTCTTGGTCCCCAGTTCGGCCAGCAGCAGTCCAAGTCGGACCCGGCGCTCCGCGAGGCGCTGATGCTCCTCCGTCGGCGTGATCTCCGGGTGGTCGTGTCCCTGCACATCGGGATTGTCTTCATGCCAAAGCTGATGGGCGATCTGCTTGGCCTCGACATCCACAAGCGTCGGAGGGAGATCGAACGTGACCTTCTCATCGAGCGCATCCATAAGGCGGCGCTTGATAACGGTGCGGCTCGCCTGGCCGTATTCGGCTTTCAGGCGCGTGACGACTTGCTCTTTGAGCTGATCGAGTGTTTCGGCTCCGAAACGCGTCGCGAGTTCGTCATTAAGTTCGGCGCTCTTGGGCGCTTTCACGTCCTTAATCGTACACTCGAACTGTGCTTCCTTGCCCGCCAAGTGCTCGGCGCCATACTCTTCGGGGAAAGACACCGTGACGGTTTTTGTTTCGCCAGCGCTCACCCCGACAAGCTGCGGCTCGAAGCCCGGAATGAAGTTGCCTGACCCCAAGACCAGTGGGAAATCCTCGGCTGATCCGCCTTCAAACGCCTCGCCCGCGATCGATCCGACAAAGTCCATCACGACCTGGTCGGCATCTTCGGCAACAGCGCCTTCGCCCTTGCTCTCATAGCTCTTGGCGGACTCAGCGAGCCCTTCGAGGGCGCCGTCGACGTCGCTGTCCTCAGGCTCAACGACAAGGCGCTCAAGCGCGATCTCACCGAGGGCGACCTCGGGAACGTCCGGCAGGGCCTCGTAGGTCATCGTGACCTCTATGTCGTCGCCCTCTTGCCAGTCTTCTTTGGTCATTTTGACATCGGGCTGGAGGGCCGGACGATCCCCGGTCTCGTCGAAATGCTGGCGCATTGCAGCGTCGATGCTTTCTTGCATCGCTTCGCCGAGAACCGACTTTCCGAACATCTTCTTCATGAGGGCCGCGGGCGCCTTGCCCTTCCGGAACCCCTTCATTTGAAAGTCTTTCCGCGCTTCCTCGAGCTTCTCAGTCACCTTTGCTTCGAGCTCAGTGGCCGGAACGGTGATCGCATAGCCCCGCTTCAAGCCCTCGTTGAGCGTTTGAGTGACCTGCATCAGCTAGTTTCCTCGTGTTCTTCTGTATTGCATCTGGTGCGGGCGGAGGGACTTGAACCCCCACGCCTTGCGGCGCCAGAACCTAAATCTGGTGCGTCTGCCAATTCCGCCACGCCCGCAGGCAAGCCCCGGAGTCCCGCGAGTCCGGCCGAACTCGCTCTCTAACAGACGGCCTAATCGCGCGCGAGCGAAAAATGCAGAGTGCTTTCGCGTCGAGTTCCCTTGCATTTCCGCCCAAGATTTGCCCAATTTGCTCACACGATGAGCAACCTTCGGCAATTATTGGAGCATGGTCGTGAAGGCTCTTGCGGGGCTCATTGAACTTGGGAACGCATGTTGCTTTGTCGTGACCCAGCCTATCGAGAATGCGCCTACAAACGGTCAGGGGGCCCGTCGGGATGAAGAAAATTGAAGCCATCATCAAGCCGTTTAAGCTCGATGAGGTAAAAGAGGCCCTTCAAGAAGTTGGAATACAAGGCTTAAGCGTCATCGAAGCAAAAGGCTTTGGACGTCAAAAAGGTCATACAGAACTCTATCGCGGCGCCGAGTATGTCGTCGATTTTCTTCCAAAGGTTAAAATCGAGGTCGTTCTGCCCGACGAACTGGTCGAAACCGCGATCGAGGCGATCGTTACTGCGGCCAAGACCGGCAAAATCGGCGACGGTAAGATCTTCGTGTACCCCGTGGAAGAAGCGATCCGCATCCGCACCGGGGAAGAGGGCGCCGACGCGCTCTGAAGCCCAGCCCTTTGATGCTGTCCCCAGGGTGGCCGGCTGGGGTTGGCGGCTGGTCAACTCTCGGCACGCACTCACTCAAAAATGCCAACAAAACTAGGAAGTCAGATGAGCGACATCACCTCCGTCATGAAATCCCTCAAGGACGACGAGATCCCTTACGTGGATCTGCGCTTTACTGATCCAAAGGGTAAGTTGCAGCACGTCACGGTCATGTCCGATCTTGTCGATGAGGAGTTCATCGAGGAGGGCTTTATGTTCGACGGCTCCTCCATCGCCGGGTGGAAGTCCATCGATGAATCGGACATGAAGCTGATGCCGGACGCGGCTTCTGCCTATATCGATCCGTTCTATGCCGAAAAGACCCTGTGTCTACATTGCTCCGTGGTTGAGCCCGATACAGGCGAACCTTACAGCCGCGACCCGCGCGGCACCGCAGAGAAGGCGGAAGCATATCTGAAATCCTCCGGTATCGGAGATGTCAGCTATTTCGGCCCGGAAGCTGAGTTCTTCCTGTTCGACAATGTTCAAGTCAACAACGCGATGAACAAGGTCGGCTTCGAGATCGACGCTATGGACGCGTCCTGGAACACCGGCGCCGAATACGAAATGGGCAATATGGGCCACCGGCCCGGCGTGAAAGGCGGCTACTTCCCGGTCCCGCCGGTCGATGCCTCCCAGGATATCCGGTCAGAGATGCTTTCGACGATGAAGCGAATGGGCCTCAAGGTCGATAAGCACCACCACGAGGTTGCGTCGCCGCAGCACGAGCTTGGACTTATCTTTGGCACACTCACTCAGCAGGCTGACAACATCCTGAAATACAAGTATGTCGTCCAGAATGTCGCGCATGCCTATGGCAAATCCGCGACCTTCATGCCGAAGCCCTATTACGGCGACAACGGCTCGGGCATGCATGTCAACATGTCCATCTGGAAGGACAACAGCCCGCTCTTTGCCGGCAACAAATACGCCAACCTTTCCGATGAGGCGCTTTACTTCATCGGTGGTCTGCTCAAGCACGCCAAGACGCTCAACGCGTTCACCAACCCGACCACGAACAGCTACAAGCGCCTTATCCCGGGCTTCGAGGCACCGGTCTTGCGCGCCTATTCCGCCGCAAACCGCTCCGGCTGTGTGCGTATCCCGTGGACGGAAAGCCCGAAGGCCAAGCGCGTCGAGGCTCGCTTCCCCGATCCTTGCGCAAACCCCTATCTCGCTTTCGCAGCCCTCCTGATGGCTGGCCTCGACGGCATCAAGAACAAGATCGATCCAGGCGAGCCGAGCGACAAAGACCTCTACGATCTGCCGCCCGAAGAGCTTGCTGGAATCCCGACGGTCTGCGGCTCCCTCCGGGAAGCGCTTGAAACGCTTGCGGAAGACCATGAGTTCCTACTGGCGGGCGATGTGTTCACCACGGATCAGTTGGAAGGCTACATGGCGCTGAAGTGGGAGGACGTTTACATGTTCGAACACACGCCGCATCCGGTCGAGTATCTGATGTATTACTCGCTCTGATCGCGTCTCCCTCGAGCCGATCGAGTGAATTGCGGGCGGGCCAAGCGGCCCGCCTTTCTTTTTGGGCGGGCGGAAAGCGGCATTTGGCCGCAAAGACCCGAGCCGTCTTGTGCCCTAAAAAACGACATTTATCCTTCTTCCGATCATTGAGCCTGGAGGAGCCGAACCGATGAAACTTGGAATTGTCGGGGCCGGAATGGTGGGGAGTTCGGCGGCCTTCGCCCTTTGCCTGCGTGGAACGGTGCGGGAAGTTGTGTTGGTTGACCAAAACTTCGCGCTCGCTGCGGCACAAGCTGAAGACATCTCTCATGCCATCCCCTTTGCCTCAACATCGGTGATCCGCGCAGGCGACTACGCTGATCTGAGCGATGCGGATGTGGTCATCATTGCCGCAGGCGTCAGCCAGAGACCAGGCGAGAGCCGACTGGAGCTTCTGGGCCGCAACACGGAAGTCTTCAAACAAGTCATCGCCCAAATCCTGAACGCGACACCGAACCCGATCCTTCTGATCGCGTCGAACCCTGTCGACATCATGACCGATGTGGCGACCTGGCTTTCGGGGCTTCCGCCGGAACGCGTCATCGGATCGGGCACCATGCTCGACACGGCACGGTTTCGCGTCTTGCTCGGTGACCATCTCGGCGTCGCGCCCCGGTCGATCCACGCCTATGTCATGGGCGAACACGGCGACAGTGAGGTGTTGGGCTGGGCATATGCCCGCGTCGGTGCCCTGCCCCTGCCAGACTTTGCGGCCAATGTCTCCGCGGCGATCACCCAAGCCATCCGCGACGAGATCGATGTGGCCGTTCGGCGCGCCGCATACCGTATCATCAATGGCAAGGGCTCGACCTATTACGGGATCGGCGCGGGGCTTGCGCGCCTCGTTTCTGTGATCCGGCAAGACGAGCGCGCCATTTTCACCACCTCGACGGTCACTCCAGATGTGGGCGGTGTGGGGCCCGTTGCGCTCTCCGTGCCCCGCGTGATCGGCTCGGCAGGTGTTGTCGCCACGCTCATGCCGGAAATGAGCGAGGACGAGTGGATGGCCCTGAAAGCAAGCGCAACTCTCCTAAAGGAAACAGCGGACGCCCTTGAGCGCTGAATTCAAGGGCGCGCGTTGCGACGCCACTTGGACCAACGGGCATCCAAAGGCTAAGAATCCCAGCACGAGCCCCAACCGAGGGAGGTGTGAACCATGTATGCGCAGCCCGCGTTCCAGGAAACACGGCAGGAGGTCCTCCTTGCTGCGATCCGTGACATTCAGCTCGGCGCCTTTGTGTCGCCGGCGGTAGAGGGTCTTGAAATCACCCATGCACCGGTCGCTGTGCGGGAGCATGGCAACCAGATCTTTCTAGAAACGCATCTGGCGCGCGCAAACTCGCACTGGAAAGCCATCGGCGAGGGCATGCGTTCGGCCGCGATCTTTCAGGGCCCGCAAGCCTATGTCTCTCCCTCCTGGTATCCCTCGAAAGCCGCGCATGGGAAGGTTGTGCCGACCTGGGTTTATATTGCCGTGCATGCCCACGGAGTGCTCGAAGCGGTTCACGATGCCGAGTGGCTCCGCGCGCATCTGGACGCGCTAACGGCCACGCGCGAGGCTTCCCGGGCAGCCCCCTGGGAAGTGAGCGATGCCCCGGAGCGTTTCATCGCGGGTCTGAGCCGCGGCATCGTCGGGCTTCGACTAACCGTCGATCGGCTGGAAGGAAGCTGGAAGATCAATCAGAACAAACCCGATGCAGATCGAGAGGGAACGGCAGAAGGCCTCCGCACATCGGGGGCAGAAGGCGCGGCTCTGGCCGATGCCCTCGCCAAGCGCATGAGCTGAAGCGAGCGGGAAAGGTCTGCGCCTCCCCGCCCCAATGGCGTGTTGGTTTCGGCGACACCTAGGCCGCGTGGCTTGACCGGCGCGGCACGAGTGCGCGCACCACGTCTTGCATCTCCAAAGCTCCCACTGGACCGCCCCCCTGCAACACGCGGTAGCGGCGATCGAGCGCGCCTTCGGCTTGGGCGATCACACCTTCCAGATTGGAATCGTGGTCCACATCACCGGTAAACTCCCCTGACAATTCGCCCGCGCGCATGACCGAGCGCACCCGCAGAACCCGCGCGCGGTTGATGTCGGCCACGAAGTCCTCGATGTAAGGGTCGCAAGGATTGAGCAAAATGTACTGAGGCTCGCCCTGCTGGACGACCGCACCGTCTTTGAGGATCACGAGGTGGTCGGCCAGCTTCAATGCCTCGTCGAGATCGTGGGTAATGAACACGATCGTCTTTTCCAGTTCGGCCTGAAGCTCCAGGAGCAGGTCCTGCATGTCGGTGCGGATCAGAGGATCGAGCGCAGAAAACGCCTCGTCCATCAGCATGATTTCCGAGTTCGACGCCAGCGCGCGGGCGATTCCAACCCGTTGCTGCATGCCGCCCGAAAGCTGGTGTGGATAGTGACCGCCATAGCCCGAGAGCCCCACCCGGTCGAGCCATTTACTCGCTTCCTCCTCGTAATCCGCACGCTTGTAGCCCCGTGTCGCCAGCGCCATCGCGGCGTTTTCAAGCACGGTTCGGTGCGGAAGCAGGGCGAACTTCTGGAACACCATCGACATGTTTTCCCGCCGTAGAGTGCGCAGACGGTTCTCGCCCCAGGCAAGAATATCCTCCCCGTCGACCAAAACCTCGCCCGATGTGGGTTCAATCAGCCGGTTGAGGTGGCGGATCAGGGTCGACTTCCCTGAGCCGGAAAGCCCCATGATCACAGTGACTTCGCCGCGCCCCATATCAACGTTGATATCGCTCAGGCCGAGCACGTGGCCCCGCTGGTCCAACAGGTCCGTCTTGCCCATGCCCGCCAGGACGTCTTGCAGTGCCAACTGCGGGTCGCTGCCGAAGATCTTGTAGAGGTTGCGGATCGAGACCTTGATATCATTCTTGCGTGTCATCGCCGCCCCCTCACTGCCGCGACTGGCTGGCATCGATGCGCGCCAGCGAGGCTTTCGTCACCCGGTCGAGGGCGATGGCCAGAACGACGATCCCGAAGCCCGCGACGAGACCGACGCCAAGCTCCAGATTGCGAATGCCCTGGAGAACCAGAACACCGAGACCTGGCGCCGAGACCAGCGAGGCGATCACCACCATGGCGAGGCTCATCATGATCGTCTGGTTGACGCCCGCCATGATGTTGGGCAGGGCCAGCGGGATCTGGACTCCGAAGAGCTTCTGGCGCGAGGTCATACCAAAGGCGTCGGCGGCTTCGATCACATCTCGATCCACAAGCCGAATGCCGAGATCGGTCAGCCGCACAACCGGCACGATCGCATAAAGGATAATGGCGATCCCGTACAGCTTTGGCTCAGTGACCGAAAAGAGAAAGATCAGCGGAATGAGATAGACGAAGGGTGGCAGCGTTTGCAGCATATCGAGGATCGGTATGATCGCACGCTGAACTCTGTCATTGCGGGCCATCGCGATCCCAATCGGGACGCCAAGCACAACGCAAAAAAGGGCGCAGACAAAGATGATCGCCAGGGTCTCCATGGCCTCGGTGTAGTGATCCACGAAGGCGAGAATTCCCAGGAAGAAGGCGATAAGGCCGACGATCTTCCATGACCGCGTCACAAGAAAGGTGACCAGGAGCAAGACTGGCATGACGATCCACCACGGTGTTTCGGTCATGATCCAAAGCGCGTCGGTCAGCATCCAGTTGAGCGGCTGTGTGAGCGGATCGATCACCACGCGCAGCACATCGCGAATGCTGAGGAACCCTGTCTCAAGGCCTTGGGTGATATCGCGTGACTGCGGAACGGCGGCACACGCATCGTGCAGCGCATCGAGCGAGGGGAACGGCAGGTTCCACCAGGAATTCTGCGCCGCTTGGTCGCCGCTTGTCTGCGCCAGGAGATCGGCCATGGACATCGGCCCCGTCTCCGCATCCTTCTCGCACCAACCGCGCAATCCTAACGCGTTGAAAACACCATCATAGGTCGCCATTGCATTCCCCGACCTTCAGCGGCCGGTCCGTCGCTGTTGCACAAAAGCAAACGGGGGCGGCCTGCGCCCCCGTTTTCATGTTCTTCAGATGGCTCAAAGGCCCTGCGTCTATTGAAGCAAGTTGCTGAGCTTGTCCTTAGCGGGATCGCTGATCCAACCGGACCAAATGTCGGGCGACGAGGTCAGGAAGTGCACTGCGGCTTCCTCGGCGGACGCGTTGTTGTCATCCTGCCAGGCCAAAAGTGCGCTCATGGCCCCGGTCTCGAACGACATCTTCCGGAAGAAATCGGTGACCTGCGGATTGCTCGTCGCGAACTCCGTTGTAACAGAGGTGAGAACCGGCGCGTCGGGAAACTCCGAGACCTGCGGATCGGTCGTTTCGGGGTTTTGCAGAGCGGCGAAAGCCTCGGCATTGTAGTCCCCGATCTTCACCCGCGTCATGTTGTATTTGCCCATCGGCACGGTCGGCTCCCAGTAATAGCCGAACCAAGGCTCGCCGTCGGTCACGGCCGCACCCATCGACGTGGCCAGCGTTTCACCGGAGCCGTGATCGAACACTTCGATCCCGGAGGCTTCCATATCGAGCGCCTTGATCAGGTTGTCGGAGACAACTCGGCAGCCCCAACCGGACGGACAATTGTTGAAACGATTTCCGACAAGTTCCGGGTTCGCCATGATCCCTTCGATGGTGGTGAGCTCCGGATGTGCCTCCGCAAGAGAGGTGGGAATCCACCAACCTTCAACGCCGCCGGGCTGCAGCACGCTGGTCAGCCGC
Organism: Pseudomonadota bacterium; assembly: GCA_039177645.1. Taxonomy (GTDB): domain Bacteria; phylum Pseudomonadota; class Alphaproteobacteria; order Rhodobacterales; family Rhodobacteraceae; genus Amaricoccus. The sequence goes on from JBCDFS010000014.1 coordinate 78,735, forward strand.
TCCATGGTGCCACCGGCCTCGAGTTTCTTATAGGCATCCCCAGCGGAGTTCAGCCAAAGATTGGTCACAACCTGCGGCTCGCCGTTTTCTGCAACCGAGGTAATGGCAGGGATTGTGTCGGAATTGACCAGACTGACGGAGCAGCCATAGCCTTGTTCAAGTAGGAACTTTGCGATCGTCGTCGTGAGTTCGGCGGATGCCCAGCCCATCTGGGCGATCGAGACATCCCCGCATTCCGGCGCCGCGGCGTCCTGAGCACTGGCGCTCAATGGCGCAAGGCATGCGACGGCGACGGCACATGAGGCGAAGGCAAGTCTACGCATATGAATCTCCTGAAGGGCCCGAAAAAAAGGTCGAAGGGATGGGATCGGGCACGCTTTCTCTGAGGGCCATTCCATCCCTTGGGTCGGGTCTTAATGTGTAGCGTTTGAGTTAGGTAACGCAGGCCCCTAGGGAATGCAAATCGGAGATGGCGCTTGACGAATATCACGGAGCCCCAAACCGAAAAACACTGAGAGAAAGTCGGTTCGTCTGTAAATTCTCGCAAACTGTTGATGGGTCGCAACTCCGAACAGCGATGGTTTTGCTCAGGATCCGCCCGCAAATTTGCTCGATTTTCTGGTCATCACGAGACTGTGTGGGGACTAATTGGCAAGCAACGCGTCAACGAAAGCGGGCACACTCTCGCTCGCGGGACCATAGATGCGCCGGTCAAAGACGTAGGCGTTGTCGGAAGGTTCAAGATTGATCTCGCACGTCTCGATCCCCAGAGACCGAGCCAGCTCGACATATCCCGCAGCTGGATAGACCGAACCTGACGTTCCGATCGACACGAAGAGCTCACTCGCCTCAAGGGCGGCTTCGATCTCCTCAAGACCGTAGGGCATCTCTCCGAACCAAACCACATCGGGGCGAAGACTATTGTCCCGCCCGCAGGATGAGCAGGTATCCAAAATCGACAAATCTTGGCGGCAATCCTCTTGCGCGCCACAGCGTGCGCAGCGCGATTTCAGCAGTTCGCCATGCATGTGGTGCACATGGCGGCTCCCCGCCCGTTCGTGGAGATCATCAATGTTTTGCGTGCACAGGAAAACGCCGCCGCCGTTTTCGGCCAAGCCGCGTTCGAGACGCGCCAATGCGGCATGCGCGGCGTTCGGTTCCGCATCAATCATGTTGCGGCGCCGATAGTTGTAGAATTCGTGGACCCGCACCGGATCGCGCGCAAACGCCTCAGGCGTCGCCAGTTGCATCGGGTCGAACTTTTCCCAGAGCCCGCCTTTGTCGCGAAACGTCCCAAGACCACTTTCGGCGGATATTCCAGCACCTGTCAGGACAAAAACGTGCATTCGGCTCTCCCAGTCGCTCCCGTTTCGCCACCATTCTCGATTGCGACGCGGCAGCAAAGGTGTCGTCGGCCCACGCGACTTGCTCCCGTCCAGGCTATTGTGGACGATCCAAGCAGCGCAGACGGCTCTGTTACGGATCGAACGGCGCCCATACGGGTCATGATACGAGAGCGCTGCGTTATGAGAAGCGGTAGACGCGTTCCCTCCAGCACCAGGCCCAAGCGATCAAACACGCTTGCCCAAATCAAGCCCGCACCGCTGGCCAACCGTCTCTCGCTCGCTGTATCCGCGTGCATCATTGCCTTCCCAGACAAACAAGATAAAGCATATAGCAGCAGGATTGGCCCCAGAGATAGGGCCGAACCGTCCCGACCGAGGTAATGCATGTCACAGGCCCCCGACCTTTTTGGTAAAGATCAAGCCGCCGCGGCCTATGACGCGTCCGCCATTGAGGTGCTGGAAGGGCTGGAACCGGTTCGCCGTCGACCGGGCATGTATATTGGCGGCACCGACGAGAGAGCCCTGCATCATTTGGTGGCGGAGGTTCTCGACAATTCCATGGACGAGGCGGTCGCAGGTCACGCCAATCGCATCGAAGTTGAGCTTCACGCTGACTTTTCGGTCACCGTGCGTGACAATGGCCGGGGCATTCCGGTGGACCCGCACCCGCGCTTTCCCGACCGCTCCGCGCTGGAGGTGATCCTCTGCACGCTGCATGCTGGTGGTAAGTTTTCCGGCAAAGCCTATCAAACGTCTGGCGGGTTGCACGGCGTCGGCATCTCGGTCGTCAACGCACTCTCGGACCGGGTCTCGGTGGAGGTGGCCCGCAATCGCCAACTCTATCGGCAAGATTTCTCCCGCGGGCAGCCGGAAGGGTCGTTGCAATCCCTCGGCGCCACGCCCAACAGGCGCGGGACCACCGTGTCCTTTCACCCAGATTCAGAGATCTTCGGGGCCGAAGCGCGCCTGAAGCCGGGGCGATTGCTGAAGATGGTCCGCTCCAAGGCCTATCTTTTCTCCGGTGTAGAGATCCGGTGGAAATGCGACCCCGCTTGTCTCGGCCCCAAGGATGAGACCCCGGAAGCGGCGACATTCCACTTTCCTGGCGGTTTGGCGGACTACCTCGGTGAGCGTCTGGAAGGCGCGGATTGCTATGCGGAGGCGCCCTTTGCGGGGAAGGTCGACTTCGCCGAGCGGTTCGGGCAGAACGCCATCGGATCGGTGGAATGGGCGATCAACTGGACCCCGCAGCGCGACGCATTTGTCTCCTCCTACTGCAATACGGTCCCGACACCCGAGGGCGGCACCCACGAACAGGGCTTCTGGTCCGCGCTCCTGAAGGGCATCCGGGCCTATGGCGAACTCGTGAACAACCGCAAAGCTGCGCAAATCAGCCGCGACGATTTGATGGCGGGCGGGTCCGCGATGATTTCCGTCTTCATCTCCGAGCCCGAATTCGTGGGCCAAACGAAGGACCGGCTCGCGACGCAAGAAGCCGCACGGCTCGTCGAAGGCGCGGTGCGAGACCGGTTCGACAACTGGCTCGCCACGGACACGAAATCTGCCGGAGCGATCCTCGATTTCCTTGTGCTCAAGGCCGAGGAGCGGGCACGGCGGCGCGCGGAGAAGGAAACCCAGCGCAAGACGGCGGTGCGCAAGCTCCGGCTGCCGGGAAAACTCGCCGATTGCCTCGGCACAACGCGGCAAGGCTCGGAATTGTTCCTGGTCGAGGGCGACAGCGCGGGCGGCTCGGCCAAGCAGGCGCGCGACCGCAAGACACAGGCGGTGCTGCCGCTGCGGGGCAAGATCCTGAACGTGCTCGGGGCGGCTGCGTCAAAGATGCAGGCCAATCAGGAACTCAGCGATCTTTGCCAAGCGATGGGGGTGCAGACCGGCGCGCGGTTTGACGTCGGCGACCTGCGCTATGAGCGGATCATCATCATGACGGATGCGGATGTGGATGGTGCGCATATCGCCGCGCTTTTGATGACGTTTTTCTTCACCCAGATGCGCCCGCTGATCGACCACGGGCATCTGTTCCTGGCCGCGCCGCCGCTCTATCGCCTGACGCAGGGCGCGAAATCGGTGTATGTTCAGACAGATACCGAGAAGGACGCCCTGATAGAAAAGGGGCTCGGCGGGCGCGGCAAGATCGAGGTTTCGCGCTTCAAGGGCCTGGGGGAAATGATGCCCGCGCAGCTCAAGGATACGACGATGAACCCCAAGACGCGGACGCTGATCCGCGTGGCGGTGGCGCTGCCGGACGATGTGGATGGGGCGGATGACACCGGGGCGCTGGTCGAGCGGCTGATGGGCAAACGGCCCGAATTGCGCTTTCAGTATATCCAGGAAAACGCCCGGTTTGCCGAAGACCTGGACGTGTGAGGCTCCTGACCATCGGCAAGAACTATCCGTAGCTTTGACGAAACAAACCTCGGATGGAACCGCGACAGTTGACTTGCACAATAACCACCTGATTTAAGTCGTCCTGGGTGGACTTCAAGCCTTAGCGCACATGTCTCGCGAGGGTGTGATCTCTGGATAGGGTCGATTAATAGAGGGTTTTTTTAGCATGGCTACGATTGATATCGAAGGCGGCGTCGCGCCGGAAGGGACCGGATATTCGAGCAACTACCTGGTATGGACGTTTGACGTTTCCGGCACGCAGACCAGCTCGATCCGGATCTATTACCGGTTTCTCTCGGACACTGCCTATGTTGGGACCGACACATACGACTCAAGCTATAGCTCCGTAACAATCGATACCGACGAGACCTCCGAAAGTGTCCGCCTTCGAGTGACAGCCGATACGCTCGCAGAGCATGATGAGGCGGTCGTGCTCGAAGCATACAGTATATCGGCCGGCAATGATTTTATCTACTCAGGACCGCTAATGCGGGAGGTGGGCTGGATCCTCGACGACGACGGCAGCAACGAAAAGCGCGCGCTGCATGTCTCAGAAGCGATCATGAAAGAAGGGGACTCAGGCCGCCGCGAAGTTGCGTTCGATTTGTCATTGTCGCGCCCCGCCGATGGCGATCTGACCGTGAGCTACGAGACCGTAGACGGTTCCGCTATTGCCGGAGAAGACTACGTCGCGACATCGGGCAACGTCACCTTTCTCGACGGCCAAGACACAGCGACCGTATATGTAAAGGTGAAAGGCGATAAGAAAGTCGAACCAAACGAGGGTTTCACGCTTTTGGTGAGCGCGCCCGAGGAGGTTGTCGACATCTCGCTTGGGGAAGCCACCATTCTGGACGACGATACAGCCGCAGACGCGGGTATGCCCTCGGTCAGCGTGACAGGATCATCGATCCTGGAGGACACTGGCTATAGTGGCCATTACGCCACTTGGTCGATCAACCTGAGCGAACCGGCGACGGGAAATGTAACTGTTGACTACCGCACGTTTTCCGACACTGCGTTGGACGGCTACTATTATAGCGGGGCTGATGTCGGTCATCTCGGTTCATCCGTAACATTCAGTCCTGGCGAGACGTCGAAAACCGTCCGTGCCCGAATAAATGCCGACGGCGAGACCGAGACGGACGAGGCCGTGACGCTTCAGATTTACAACGTGAGCGGCGGTCCGAAGATTGCCAATGGCGTACCGTATCTCAACGCGACAAGCTGGATACTCGACGACGACGGTATCACCGACAAACTCGCCATGGTCGTCAACAACCCGATCATCAACGAGGGACAGAAAGGAGAACGTTCGGCTGAATTCGAGTTCCTTCTTTCGCGGCCCGCCACTGAGACCATTACGGTCGACTACAAGACCGTGGATGGATCGGCCAAAGCCGGGAAAGACTACGAGAAAACCTCCGGCAGCGTGACCTTTTTCGAAGGACAAGACAAAGCTTCGGCCAGCGTCAAGATCTACGGAGATAAGGATATCGAGGCCAATGAGGGCTTCTCGCTGTCCATCAAGGCTCCCTCTTCAATCGCCGCCATTTCGAACCATCAGGCCGTGATCCTCGATGATGATGCCGCCGCCGATGACGGGATGCCGACGGTCTCAATTGAAGGGACCCGAAGCCCCGAGGGTACGAGTTCCCAATATCTTTATTGGACGATCAACCTCTCGGAAGCGGCCACCGGTCCAGTCGACGTGGAATACAGATTCATCTCGCGCGAAGGGATTATCGGAACGGACACATATACGTCGTCTTATTCGAGTTCCGCTCGCTTCGATGCGGGAGAGACGAAGAAAACCGTAAGCTTGAGGCTCTCGGACGATACGATCTCGGAAATCGACGAAACGATTACGCTAGAGGCGTTCAACGTGAGTGGCGGAGCAAAGCTTGAGAACGGGGCGCCGGTTCTACGCGCCGATAGCTGGATTATTGATAACGACGGCTCCACGAACAAGCTCGCCCTCGCGGTTTCAGAACCGACGGTCACGGAGACGGGCCTCGACGAGCGAGCTATCTCCGTCGACTTCGCACTGTCCAGGCCCGCGCCGGAAAAGATCACAATCGACTACCGGACCGTAGACGGAACGGCGGTGTCGGGATCGGACTATGTCAAGAAGTCCGGAAAGATCACTTTCGAGGAAGGGCAGCGTGAAGCATCAGTTCAGTTCAAAGTCTTGGGAGATACTAAACTAGAAACACCGGAGACCTTCCGGATCGCAATCGATGCGCCAGGTGCCGTGGCCGACATCCAGTCTGGGACGGTCACCATCCACGACGGGTCGCTCGTCGGGACCGATCAGGATGATTCATTGTCGGGCACCGAAAAGTCGGACGCGATCTTTGGCGAAGAAGGCGACGACCGGATCTCCGGGCTCAAAGGAAACGATGCTCTTTCTGGCGGAAAGGGCAAGGATACCGTTTCAGGTGGAAACGGGCAGGATGAGATCATTGGTGGGGGTGGAAAGGACACTCTAGAGGGGAACCGAGGGAGCGATAAGATCAAAGGGGGAGACGGAAAGGATAAAATCGATGGCGGCCAGGGCAATGACACAATCAAGGGCGGTGACGGCAAGGACGTAATTGCGCCCGGGAAAGGCACTGACGAGCTCTACGGCGAACGCGGGAGCGACAGATTCGTGTTCAAGTCCGCAGACGATGCCGGAAACGGCAGCTCTCGCGATGTAATTATGGACTTCAAGCGGGGCAAAGATCAGATCGACCTTCGAAAGCTCGACGCGAACGAGACGAAGAAGGGGCATCAGGAGTTCGACTACATAGGGAAGGATAAATTCTCGGGCGATGCCGGCGAACTACGGTTTAAGGGCGGCAAGCTCGAAGCCGATCTTGATGGGGATAAGGAAGCCGACTTCCAGATCGCGCTCGAGGACATCGACAAGCTTGGAGGCAGCGACTTCTTGCTCTAATCCTGCGCTCGTCTCGCGTGATTTTTTGCCATTTCAGAGGCTTCGGGCAGAACTTGGGGTATGGAAACGGTAGGGAACCGGTATGGCTTTGGGAGTGTCGTTTGGCACTGCCACGCTTAACCTTGCGTTAAGGCCCGCGCCTTTCCGCGAGACCACTATGGGGGATGGAGTAAGGTGTTGCGCGAAGCTTAGTTCGAGCGGGCGGAGAGACGCGCGACGAGGGCCTCGGCCTCGGGGATCTGGCGCTCAAAGATCTCGGCCCAGGAGATATGTTCACCCGCGCGTAGCACTTGCCCGGCCTCTTGCAACTGGTCGAGCGCTACCTGGGCCATCTGCAAATCTTGTGTCCATTCGGCAAGAACCCGTAGGGCTCGGCCCTGATTTCCAATAGTGTTTGCCCAGTGGAGCGGCACGCGGTCGCGGGTGTGTTCTTCCAGCGCAGCGCAGAAGGCCATAACCGCCTGCTCAAGAGGCGCTGTCCCGCTCTCCCGCGCGCCGAGGGTCATCAGCGCGTTGCCGAGATTGTTCTGCGTCATCGCCCAATCTAGCGGCACGCGGTCGCGGATCCGCTCTTCCAGCGCCGCGCGGTAGGCCACAACCGCCTCCTCAAGACGCGCCGTCCCGCTCTCCCGCGTGCCGAGGTTGCAAAGCGCGGCGCCAAGATTGTTCTGCGTCATCGCCCAGTCGAGCGGGACGCGGTCGCGGGTCTGTTCCTCTAGCGCCGCACGGTAGGCCGCAACCGCCTCCTCCAGCCGCGCCGTCCCGCTCTCCCGCGCGCCGAGGGTCCGGAGCACGTTGCCCAGATTGTTCTGCGTCATCGCCCAGTCAAGCGGGACACGGTCGCGGGTCTGCTCCTCCAGCGCCGCGCGGTAGGCCACAACCGCCTCCTCAAGACGCGCCGTCCCACTCTCCCGCTCGCCGAGGGTCCGGAGCGCGGTACCGAGATTGTTCTGCGTTGCCGCCCAGGAGAGCGGCGCGCGGTCGCGGGTGTATTCCTCCAGCGCCGCGCGGTAGGCCATAACCGCCTCCACAAGACGCGCCGTCCCGCTCTCGCGCGCGCCGAGGGTATCGAGCGCGGCGCCGAGATTGTTCTGCGTCATCGCCCAATCGAGCGGGGCGCGGTCGCGCGTCCGTTCCTCCAGCGCCGCGCGGAATCCCACAACCGCCTCCTCCAGCCGCGCCGTCCCGCACTCCCGCGCGCCGAGGATGCGGAGCGCGGCTCCAAGATTGTTCTGCGTCATCGCCCAATCGAGCGGCTCGCGGTCTGGGGTGCATTCCTCCTGCGCCGCCTGGAAGGCCAAAACCGCCTCCTCCAGCCGCGCCGTCCCGCTCT
>JBCDFS010000015.1:0-82723 GCA_039177645.1 Pseudomonadota bacterium
ACACTCCAGCAGGCGATCATTTTCATTCCCCCCGACACCACCCCGCAAGACATTCGCGATTGCCTCCACGAGGAGGTTACCCAGGCGCTGGGACCCGCCAACGATCTCTACCGGCTGCCCGACACGATCTGGAACGATGACAATTCGCATGGCGCGGCGACACCCTTCGACATGCTGGTGCTGCGCACGCTCTATCAGCCCGACCTGCAGAGCGGGATGAGTCGCGCGGACGCCCAGGCGCAGGCCGGGCGGGTGCTCAACCGCATCAACCCCCAGGGCCGCTCGCGCCCGCGGCAAGCGCGCGCACCGGAAGTGGAGGAATGGTCGGCGGCGATTGAGACCGCGCTCTCCTCCCGCAACAACCGTCGTCAAAGATTGCGCGCGGCAAGTGCGGCGACCGAGATCGCAATCGATATGGAGCCCCCGGATCATCGGCTCGGCGTGTCCTTGCTGACCCTTGCCCGGCTGAACGTCCGCCGCGATCCAAACGCTGCGGCGCTCTATTTCTCCGAAGCCTATCGGTCTTTGGCCCGGACTGTGGGCCTGGAAGATGTGCGCACGGCACAAGCCGGCATGCATTTGGCAGCTTTTGCCATTGCGACCGACCAAAGCGAGCTGGCGCTGGCCTTGGTGGATCGCCACCTGCCCATTGCCATCGAGTCGCAAAATGCCATCCTCGTAGCAGGGCTTTTGTCGCGGCGGGCGGAGGCCTATGCCTGGCTCGGGCAGGAGGAAGCGGCGCGCGATGCGCGGGTCGACAGCCTGAGATGGGCGCGCTACGGCTTCGGCGACGGCAACGGGGACTTGGCGCGCGAGCAGGCCTTGCTTGCCGATCTAGTCTTCCTGGAAGCGGAGTGACGCGGGTGCTGATACTGATCGCGGCGATCTTGGGAGGCTGGTTTGGCTGGCGGCGGGCGAAAACCCGGGGCGGTGACCGCTATGACGGGCTCCAATACGCGGCGGTCCACGCGATCTTGTTCGCGCTTCTGACGATGGCGGGCATTGTTGTCCTACAGCGCATGGGGGTGATCTGAGCGGATGTTCACCGGGTTCTTCGAGGAATTGCGCGCTGCCAAAGTGCCGGTGAGCTTGCGGGAATATCTCAGTTTTCTCGAAGCCTTGCGGGCCGATCTTGTGCTCTACGACCCCGAGGGTTTCTACTATCTTGCCCGCGCCGCTTTGGTGAAGGATGAGCGCCATCTCGACCGGTTCGACCGGGTGTTCGGGGCGGTGTTTGGCGGTTTGGAAGCGCTCTCGCCCGAGGAGGTGCTCGAAAGCGTCGATCTGCCAAAGGAATGGCTGGAAAAACTCGCGGAACGGCATCTGACGGAGGCCGAACGCGCCGAGATCGAAGCAATGGGCGGCTTCGAGAAGCTTATGGAGACCTTGGCGGAGCGCCTGCGCGAACAACAGGGGCGGCATCAAGGCGGCAACAAGTGGATCGGAACCGCTGGCACGTCGCCCTATGGAGCATATGGCTACAACCCCGAAGGTGTGCGCATCGGCCAGAACGAGAGCCGCCACCAGCGCGCGGTGAAGGTCTGGGACAAGCGCGAGTTTCGCAATCTCGATGACAGCGTCGAGATCGGCACCCGCAACATCAAGGTTGCCCTGCGGCGGTTGAGGCGTTGGGCTCGCGACGGCGCCGATGACGAGCTCGACATCACCGGCACGATCCGCGCAACGGCGGAGCAAGGCTGGCTCGATGTTGTCACCCGGCCAGAGCGGCGAAACGCGGTCAAGGTGCTATTGTTTCTCGATGTGGGTGGGTCGATGGACCCACATATCCGGGTGGTTGAGGAGCTCTTTTCGGCGGCGCGGGCCGAATTCAAGCATCTGGAATACTACTACTTCCACAATTGCCTCTATGAGGGTGTGTGGCGCGACAATCGCCGCCGCTGGAACGACCAGACCCCCACACATGACGTTCTGCACACCTATGGGTCCGATTACCGCGTGATCTTCGTGGGCGATGCGGCCATGTCGCCCTATGAAATCGCCTATCCGGGCGGCGCCAACGAGCATTGGAACGCAGAGAGCGGCGAGACCTGGCTCCGGCGCGTGCTCGACACTTGGCCGCACGCGATATGGATCAATCCGCTCGCGGAGAGGGCGTGGGGCTACACGCAATCCGTGGGGATGATTGCCAGCATTTTTGGCGGCCGGATGTATCCGATGACGCTTTCGGGGCTCGAAGAAGGGATCAAGACCCTCGCGCGCTGATACGACGCCTGAAAGGCTTCCGGGGAGGGTTCCTCTCACCCGGGGTGCGAGCACCGACCACGAACGTTAGCCATAGTGCAAAGCCGCCGCTGACGGCGCAGGGCGCTTAACCTAATCTACAGCCTTGACCAAACCTCGGGGTGTCGGTGGTGCACGAAGATAGCGAGCGCGGCGAGAAGATCTCTCGGAACTGGCTCGGCACCATCGCCGACCTTCACGGCATGAACGCGGAAATTTGGGAGCGCCATGCCAATCCGTGGAGCGGGCTGACGCGCCTGCCGATCCTGCCGCTCCTGACGGCTGCGATCTATTGGCGAGATACGTTGGGGTGGCTCACCTGGCCAATCGTGGCCGCGCTCCTGGTCTGGACCTGGCTCAATCCTCGGATGTTCCCGCCGCCGCGCTCCACCGACAACTGGATGTCGAAGGCGGTGATGGGCGAACGGATCTGGCTCGCGCGCCATGAAATCGAGGTGCCGCTGCATTATCGCCGCGCGATCCCGATCATCTTCGGATTCTCACTGCCGGGTCTGCCGCTGATTGCGATGGGTCTCTTTCACGAGGAGGGCTGGCCGGTCCTTCTCGGTCTCGTATTGTGCCTGATCGGCAAATTCTGGTTCCTCGACCGGATGGTCTGGCTCTACGATGACATGAGCCGAACTCACACCATATACAGGGCATGGCTGCGCTGATCCTGGGTCCATGGCCTTTCTGACCCCCATTCTTCTCGCCGCGCTCTACGGGCTCGTGATGTATAACTTCTCGGCCTGGCGGACGGCAAAGATGCTCGATGTCCAGTCGAAACCGCTGGAGGACGCAACCCTTCGGCCGGTTTTCGACCGTTTGGCGCGTGCGCTCGATGTGCCGCAACTGCGGGTGCGGATCTTCGAGACCGAGCCGGTGAACGGCCTTGCCGCGCCCGATGGCCGGATTTTCCTCACCCGCGGCTTTTATGAGCGCTACCGTCGCGGGGATGTGAGCGCAGAAGAAATCGGCAGCGTCGTCGCCCATGAATTGGGCCATGTGGCGCTCGGCCATGCCCGGCGGCGGATGATCGATTTTTCGGGCCAGAATGCAATCCGCATGGGGCTGACGATGATCCTGGGGCGGTTCATCCCATTCGTCGGCGTGTTCGTGGCCAATGCCATCGCAGGCATGCTCGGCGCGCATCTTTCACGGTCGGACGAATATGAGGCCGATGCATATGCCGCCGCGCTGATGACAAAAGCCGGATTGGGCGTGAAGCCACAGATGCAATTGCTGGCCAAACTGGAGACGCTCACCGGTGTCGGGGGGCGCCCGCCCGCCTGGATCGCGAGCCACCCCTCAACCTCCGATCGGATCGAGGCCATTCGCCGCCTGGACGCGGGCTGGCGGCGACGCTGACCGCCTTGCGGCGCTGTTTTGGGCGAGGCGTTGGATCGCGGGCGAACCCGGCGCTCTGTCTGCCTATCCCCTATTTCCTTTGGCCCGATCAGCCAGCCGGGCTCGCGCGTGTGCGTTGCAGTGCGGCGGCGCGAAGGATAGAGCTTCGCCATGAGCAAGCCCGCCCTTTTCGACGACGGCCCCTTCGCGCCCTGCCCCGCACGCTTCAACATGGCCGCGCATACATTTGCGCCTGCGCAGGATGCTCCGGGACGGCTGGCGCTGGAGGTCTTGGGCCGCCCCGGTAAGGTGCTTGAGCACTGGAGCCACGGTGAGATGCGCGACGCGGTCTTGCGCACGGCTGGCGGCTTGGCTGCCCACGGCTTGAAGCAGGGTGACCGGGTTCTCCTGCGCGTCGGAAATTGCTCAGATTTCCCCATTCTTTACTTCGCGGCAATCGCCATCGGTGCCGTGCCGGTTCCCACATCCGCGCTGCTGACCGAGTCTGAGATTGCGGCGATTCTCGACGACTTAGAGCCCGCTTTGATCTGCCTCGGGGACGGGCTCGGGCTGCCGGAGACGCGCATTCCCACTGTGGCTGGCACGGAAATCGCCGCGCTGCGCATGTCCGCGCCCGCCGCGTTTGCAGATACCGCCGCGGACGATCCCGCCTTCATGGTCTACACGTCCGGGACCGGTGGCCGCCCGAAGGGCGTCGTCCATGCCCATCGCGCGGCCTGGGCGCGGCGGATGATGTGGCGCGATTGGTATGGGCTGGAGCCCGACGATCGGGTGCTGCATGCAGGCGCCTTCAACTGGACCTACACGCTCGGCGCCGCGCTGACCGACCCCTGGGCACGGGGCGCGGCGGCGCTGATTTACACAGGCACGCCCGACCGGCATGTCTGGCCCGATCTGGCCGCCGCGCATCGCGCGACGATCTTTGCCGCCGTCCCAGGCGTCTATCGACAGATGCTCGGAGACGATGCTGCGCTGGCCGAGGGGTTCCGCCATCTGCGCCACGGGTTGAGTGCTGGAGAGGCCCTGCCGCAAAAGGTGGCCGAGGCCTGGACGCGAGCGACCGGCAAGCCGATTTACGAGGCGCTCGGCATGTCGGAGGTCTCCACCTATATCTCGTTCTGCTCCAACCGGCCGCCGCGGGCGGGCCGCGCGGGATATCCCCAGCCGGGCCGCCGGGTTGCGATCCTGGCCGAGAGCGATCCGACGCCTGTCGGGCGAGGCGAGGACGGGCTTCTGGCCGTTTCCAATCGCGATCCGGGCCTGATGCTCGGCTACTGGCGGCGCGCGGACGAAACCAAGGCCGCATTTCGCGGCGAGTGGTTTCTGACCGGAGACCGCGCACGTATGGAGGAGGACGGCGCCCTCGTCTATCTCGGCCGGGCCGATGATGTGATGAATGCGGGCGGGTATCGGGTGAGCCCCGCGGAGGTCGAGCACGCGCTTCTGCATCATCCCGGCGTGGCGGAAGCCGCGGTTGTGGAACAGCCGATCCGCGAGGGCGTGTCGATCATCACCGCCTATTACGTTCCGAGGGGCGGCGAGATTGCCGAGACCGAACTCTCGGCACATTGCGCGGAAACGCTTGCGCGCTACAAATGCCCCCGTGCGTTTCGTGCGGTCGATACCCTGCCCCGTGGCGCAAATGGGAAGATCCTGCGGCGCAAACTCAGACAGATGGAGACCGAATGGCCACCCGTCTCGAAATCATCTCCGACGTAATCTGTCCTTGGTGCTATATCGGCGCCACGAACCTCATGCGCGCCCTGGAAGCGCGGCCCGACCACCCGTTCGACCTGCAATGGCGGCCCTTCTTTCTCAATCCCGACATGCCTGCGGACGGCATGGACCGGCGGGCCTATCTGGAGGCGAAGTTCGGCGGCAAGGACGGTGCGATCAAAGCCTATGCGCCGGTTGCGGAGGCCGCCGAGGCGGCAGGTCTCTCACTGGATCTGGCGGCGATCAAGCGCACCCCCAACACCCTCGATGCGCATCGGGTCTTGCATTGGGCCGAGACCGAGGGCGCGCAGACCCGCGTGGCGATGGCGCTGTTCCGGGCTTATTTCGAGCGGGGCGCCGATCTCTCGGAGGCCGAGACGCTGGCCGGCATCGCTGGATCGGCGGGTTGCGACGCGGCGGTGATCTCGACGCTCTTGGCGGGTACATCGGACCGCGCGACCATCACCGAGGCTGCAGCAAGTGCCGCGCAGATGGGGGTCACCGGGGTGCCCACCTTCATTGTCGGCGGGCGCTATGTGGTGACAGGGTGCCAACCGGCCGATCTCTGGATGAGGGTCGTGGATGAACTGGCGGCCGCCACGGCGGAGAACGCCGCGTCCGCTGGGGCAACAACCCAATGATAGGCGTTTCTCGCGTCCCTCGCGAGACAAGCGTCGTGTTTCTGCGGCGTTATGCGCCGACAGACCGAATTCGGCGGCAGGCGGAGCCGAGCCGATGAGCATGACGACCCAGATTGCCCGGTTACGGATCACGCTCGAAGACGTCGAGCCCAGGGTCGTGCGCCGGATCGAGGTGCCGCACGGGCTCAAGCTCGACAGGCTGCACCAGGTGATCCAAGCCGCCATGCCTTGGACAAACAGCCATCTATGGGGGTTCAAAGCGGGCGATTTGACCTGGGCCGAGATGGATCTTGGCGTCGGCGAGACGCTGCCCGCGGCAAAGTCGACCTTGGAAAGCGCGCTCAAGAAAGCGGGCGGCGCCGCGCTGGTCTATACCTACGATTTCGGCGACGATTGGAATCATTCGATTGACCTGGAGGCCCTCAGCGACCCAGCGGCGGACGTTCTTTACCCGCGTCTGCTCGAGGCAACAGGCCGCTGTCCGCCGGAAGATATCGGCGGTTTTCCGGGATACGACAGGTTTCTGGAGATCATGGCCGATCCCAAAGATGAGGAATACGCTGAGATGATCGACATCTATGGCGAGCCTGAAGATCCTAAGGTTCCGGAGCTCGATACCATCCAAGCGCTTCTCAACCGCCTCGCGCGGAAGTGGAAGCCCAAGCCGCGCAAGGCAAAGCCTTGAGGTCATGGGACGGTCAGGCAGAAGGTTTGGCACTTTTGGAACACGCTATTCGCCAGTCCCGGCATACGGGCTAAACTCTTTGGCAACGACTTTGCCGATCCCTGGCGCGTAATGCCGAAGGACAAGGATACGATCATGACACTTCCCCTTTCCAAGCCGCTCTGCGGCGCAGCCCTCGCGGTCTTGATCGCTTCTCCCGCCATCGCCCTCGATGAGGCCGATTTTGCAGCCGCGCTCACCGCCTCGTTTGCAGCGCAGGGCAGCAGCCTCTCTTTCGACAGTGTGACTGCGAGCGGCACGACGGTCACCGTGTCCGGCGCAACGCTTGCCGGTCTCCCCCAGCCCGGCGCCACGGCACCGCTCGGAGATTGGGTCTTCGAGGGCGTGCGCGAAGACGGCGATGGCTACACGGCAGAGACGGCGCGCTTCGCCGATGTGGACATCGAGGATGACGAAGTGCGCGTAACGATTGAAGGGATGGTGCTCAGCGGTCTTGAAATTCCCAGCGAGGAGGAGAGTCGCGCGGGCCAGAATTGGTTCACCTACGAACGCGCTGAAAGCGGGCCGATGACCTTCAATATCCAAGGCACAGATGTTGTCTCCGCCGCCGCGCTAGAGACTGTGATGGAGGAAGCCGAGGACGGTTCGGAGATATCCTTCAGCGCCCAAGTATCTGACATTGCGATCAATCTCGAAGCGGCGCCCGGAATGGATCCGGCCAGCGCGGCGACAATTGCCGGGCTCGGCCTGCAACAATTGACTGGGAACGCCATGATGTCCGGCACCTGGCAAAGCGACACCGGGACAGTGGATATCGATGAGTATGAACTCGCCTTTGATGATGTCGGGTCGCTCCAGATGACGGTTTCCGTGAACGGCTACACGTCCGAGACGCTTCGGGCCATCCAGGACGCACAGGCGGCCATGGCCGCAAGTCCAGATCCGGAGGCCGCCGCGCAGGCCTACGGCATGACGATGATGGGTCTGATGCAAAGCGTCTCCCTCAACGGCGCGTCCTTTCGCTTCGAAGATGCTTCGATCACGAACCGGGCGCTCGACTATTTCGGGCAGCAGCAGGGATTGTCTGGTCAGCAATTGGCGCAGGCGATCAAGGCCATGGCGCCCATGATGCTGGCGCAGCAGAACATGCCCGATCTGCAGGCGCAGGTCAGCGCCGCACTCAATACGTTCCTGGACGATCCGCGCAGCCTGGAAGCGGTCGCGAGCCCGCCCGAACCGGTTTCGATGATGCAACTGATCGGCATGGGAACCGCCGCGCCGGCTGTCCTACCCCAGATCCTGGGCCTCCAAATCACCGCCAATCAGTAAGAGAACTGGGGCGGCCACGCCGCCAGCCTTCCCGCCGGGTTAGACCCGCAGCTCATCCATGATGTTGAGGAGTTCGGCGCTGATGCCCGGCTCCGAGAGCGCATGGCCCGCTGTGGTCACGATGCGAAACTTCGATTGCGGCCAGGCCTGGTGGAGTGCATGCGCCGTCGCGGGCGGGCACACCATATCGTAGCGCCCCTGGACGATATGGCCCGGAATGTGCTCGATCCGGTCCATCCGGCTCAGGATCTGGCCGTCATGCTCCAGGAAGCCGTGATTGATGAAGTAGTGGTTTTCGAGACGGGCAAAGGCGCGCGCGTATTGCCCGCCCGGCGCCCCCCGCGACGGCCCCGGATCGAGCACGGCGAGTGCGCTTTCCCAGCCCGCCCAAGCGCGTGCATAGCGGATCTGTTCGGTTTCATCCCCGCCAAACAGGCGCTTGTGATAGGCCGCAATAAGATTGCCCCGCTCGTCTTCGGGGATCATGCTTGAAAAAGCCCGCCACTGATCGGGCCAGAATCGCCCCGCCCCCCCGGCATAGAACCAGTCGAGCTCGGCTTGGGTCATGGTGAAGACCCCGCGCAAAACCAACTGCTCGACCCGATCGGGATGGGTCTGGGCATAGAGGAGCGCAAGGCAGGCGCCCCAAGAACCGCCGAACAGGATCCAGCGTTCGATTCCCAATTCGGTGCGGATCCGTTCGATATCGGCGACGAGATCCCAGGTGGTGTTGTTTTCCACCGAGGCGAGCGGTGCCGAGCGCCCGCATCCGCGCTGATCGAAGAGAATCGTACGATAGTAGCTCGGATCGAAGAACCGCCGCATCCCCGGCGAGCATCCGCCCCCCGGACCGCCATGCAGCACGAGCACCGGCACGCCGTCAGCGCGCCCGCATTGCTCAACATACACGCGGAAACCGCCGGGCATATCGAGCAATTGTTGCCGAAAGGGCTCGATTGGTGGGTAAAGACCCCCGCGCGGACCGTCGGCGCTCTGGCGCGTGTTTTCCTTCATCGGCGGACTATGTGATGTTGGAGTTGGGTGCACAATCGCAAAACAGGCAAACAAGCGCAATGCAAACGACAAGTTCGATTGATGCGGGCGAGATCGCAAAGTTCGAAGCTATGGCCGCAGAATGGTGGGACCCCACCGGCAAGTTCAAACCCTTGCACATGCTCAATCCGTGCCGGCTTGACTATATCACCGACCAAATCTCTGCCGAGTTTGGCCGCGACTTGAAGGAGAGATCGCCCTTCGAGGGGCTTGATCTCCTTGATATCGGCTGTGGCGGCGGGCTCCTCTCCGAGCCAATGGCCCGGCGCGGCGCACGGGTGGTGGGCGCCGATGCCGCGCAGCGCAACATTCCCGTAGCCCAGATCCATGCCGAGCAATCCGGGCTCGACATCGATTATCGGCACACAACCGCAGAAGATCTCGCGGCGAATGGCGAGCGGTTTGACGTAATTTTGAACATGGAAGTCGTCGAGCATGTGGCCGATCCGCAGAGCTATCTCGACACCTGCGCGGAATTGCTGAAACCTGGCGGGCTGATGATCTGCTCGACGTTGAGCCGAAATCCCAAGAGCTACGTCATGGCCATTATCGGCGCGGAATACATTATGCGCTGGCTGCCGAAGGGCACCCACGAATGGCAGAAATTCATCACGCCGGACGAGCTCTTCGCGATGATCGAGAAGGCGGGCCTCACCCCGGTGGACCGCAAGGGGATGGTGTTCAATCCAATCCGCTGGAGCTGGTTTCTCTCCGAGCGGGATCTGTCGGTCAATTATGTCACGGCGAGCGTGAAACCCGAGGCGAAGGAAAGTGCCACGGCTGAGCCGAAGCCCGCGGCCTGATGGTCAATCAATAGAACTCTTTAAAAAAGCGCGCTAAACGCCTGAGCGGGCTTAAAGGTTTTGCTCACTTTTTCTCCTAGACTTCCATTCGGGTGGATCAGGAGAATCGTCATGATCGGTGGGTTATACAACACGACATCTCTATTGATTGAACCGGTTCGCGCCCTGGGTGCTTTCATGCGCGCAGGCGAAGGTGAAGCTGCAGCGGCGACGCGGCATCAGGCTGAGGGTGGCGTGGCTGCCCGAGAAAAGGGCCTCGACGCTGCGCCGGTACCGGACAGGCTTCCCACGGGGATCGTTCATTTCATTCCTGTCGTTCTCAAAATGATGGAAGCGCGCGCGGCCGAGGCGGCGGCGGAGGACAAGGTGCAGAAGGACCCCGACCCCGCAGAGGCAGACCGTGCGAGGCACAGCGACGCCCGTCCGGCGCCAAGTGCGGAGGATGCGACCGCGCACGATGTGGCGCAAGACGCGGAAGGCGGATCGGTCCAAGAGACAGTGGGGCACTACTTCACAACGCATGCAGAGACGCCGCCGACGGACACGCCGCTCGACACGACCATCTGATCGCTGTCGCGTCAGGGCGCGCGTGGATCTCTCGTATGGATTGCGACGCGTTGCAGTCAGCAGATCGTGCCAGCGAGCAAGTGCGTTGTGCGCATCGGTTTGACTTCTCGGAGCGGCCCAAGCGGCTGCATGGCCACGAGCAGGGTGGCTTGCAATACGATACTGCTTGCGCCTAGCGCTGCGGCTCGGGGAGTTCTGCCCCTGTCTCGCCGCCGAAGCTTTGCCTGATCGTTCGCAGGATCGGCAAAGCGGCGCGAAGTTCCTCCTGCTCCACGCCTGCCAAGAGCTCGTCGAGGACTGGCGCGATACACGCAACCGCGTGATCCCGCGCGGCACGACCGGCAGGGCTGAGCCGCACCCATTTCTTGCGCGCATCGTCCCAATCGGGCCGGACATGGACGTATCCCGCTGCGTCGAGTTTGCGGATGGTGTTGGACATCGCCCCTTTGGTCACATGGAAGATCCGCGCCAATTGCATCGGGGTCTTTTCCCCGCCCAAGCGCGCAAAATGGTTCAGCACCATGAAATGCGACAATTCCATGCCCTTGGGCATGTCGCGGCTGATCCGGCTGCGGGCGAGCTGCTCGATCATCACGATCTCGCCAAAGATCGCCACCACGAGCGAATCGCCGGGTGTGCGGGCCGTCACGGGCGTTCAACCGCCGCATAGGGGCGCGAGTGGGTAAGAGACGGCAGACGCGTATGGGTCTTGTCGACGATGGCCAAGTCGAGATCCACGTGCGTCACGGTGTCTGCCGCCTCCCCGGCATCCGCGAGCACGTGCCCCCAAGGGTCCACCGCGAGAGAATGGCCATAGGTCTGCCGGGCTTTTCCCCGCGTGGCGGCATGCCCGCCGACTTGGGCGGGCGCCAGGACGAAACACCCGGTCTCAATGGCACGGGCGCGCAACAGAACATGCCAATGGTCGCGGCCAGTCGGGACCGTAAAGGCCGACGGCACAGTGAGGATCTGCGACCCGGCGGCGGCGAGGTCACGATAGAGCTGCGGAAAGCGCAGGTCGTAACAGATGGTCATGCCGATTTGCGCAAGATCGGCCTTCGCCATGATGGCTTTATCGCCAGCACGGTAGGCCGTCGATTCCCGGTAGACTTCGCCATTTTCCAGTTCGACGTCGAACATGTGGATCTTGTCGTATCGCGCCGAGATTTCACCGTCCGGACCAATGAGGAACGAGCGATTCACGAAGCGTGGATCCGCCGCGTCATCCGATTTCAAACACAGGCTGCCGATCAGAAGCCATACCTTGGCCTCGGCCGCACAGAGGCGCAGCTGCGCGAGCGTGGGATCGTTCGCCTCGGTCTGAAGGCGCTCGGCCTGCAGCGATCGCGAGAGCGTCACGATGTTGGTGCATTCGGGCGTCAGCACCAGACGCGCGCCGCCGGCTGCAGCCTCGCGGATCAGCGCCTCGGTGATGGGGAGATTGGCGGAGGGATCGTCGCTCCCGCAAAGCTGGACGAGCGCAACCCGCATTCGCTCAGGCAGCGAGGAGCGGGTCGAGTTTGCCGATGCGTTCGAGGGCGTTCAAATCGTCGAAACCGCCGACATGCTCTTCGCCGACGAAGATCTGAGGCACGGTGCGGCGACCTCGGGCGCGCTGCACCATCTCGGCGAGCAGTGCGCGGTCACGGGCCACGTCGATTTCGGTGTAGCTTACACCCTTGGAGTCAAGCAAAGCCTTCGCCGCGAAGCAATATCCGCAGGTGGGCTTGGTGTAGATCGTGACCTCTTTCATCGTTTTTCCCCAACCGTTCCATCTGTCTATATTGGACCGGCTTCATGGAATGCAACGCGGCAGAGGGCGAGCACGTGAACGCGTAGCGCGCCTGCATCAAGGAGCGCCTCGGTGCAAGTTCCGAGTGTCGCGCCGCTGGTGAGCACATCATCAACGAGTAAAACGGTCTTTCCCGAGACACGCTCACGATGTCGCGGGTGCACGACAATCGCACCGGCCTGATTGGCCGCCCGCTCCTCCCGGTTCATCTGCTTTTGCGCCACGGTCGCGCGCTGGCGCTGAAGCAGATCGTAGACGGCGGGCGTGTC
Organism: Pseudomonadota bacterium; assembly: GCA_039177645.1. GTDB lineage: Bacteria > Pseudomonadota > Alphaproteobacteria > Rhodobacterales > Rhodobacteraceae > Amaricoccus. The sequence goes on from JBCDFS010000015.1 coordinate 12,465, forward strand.
GGTGAGGCGCGCAACGCCGCGCGCAAGCTCCCCGGCCTGGTTATAGCGCCGTTTCAACAAGCGCCTCCAATGGAGGGGCACGGGTGCGATGATATCGGCCTCCGCGATCACGTCGCGTCCTGCATTCGACATCCATTTTGCCAATGGTTTTACCATGTCGAGCCGGTCGGCATGCTTTAACCCCAGCACCATGCGTCGGGCGGCGCCGCGATAGACCAGCGCCGCCGCACCCCGCGACCAGGGTGGTGGATGGCGCATACAGCTCTCGCAGACATCTCCTTCGCCCACCTCGCCGAGAAGCGGCACCCCGCAGCTTTGGCACGTCGACCCGGCAATGAAAAAAGTCTCTCGCCAGCAATCTGAACACAGGCCGTGGGGCGCATCGGTGAACTCCATGCACGCCAGGCAGCGTGGCGGATAGACCGTGTCGAGCGCCTCGCGTCCGAGCTTCAGGAGCGTGGCCTTGCCCCCGGCCAGGAGTGTGGTAACGCTTGCCGCCATGTCGGCCCCTCCGCGTCTCTTCGATAGCGACCTGCTGACCCGCCGCAGGGCGCGCGCCCGCCGCATCGGTGGCGCGGACTTCCTGCAAGAGGCGGCCATTTCGCAGATTTCAGAAAGGCTGGAGGAGGTTAACAGGCCGTTTCGGCGTATCACGTTAATCTCGTCGCGGCCCGATCTTTGGGAACCTTCGCTCGCTGCAGAGACAGGCGGTGAGGTGACTGTGGTCGCGACTGGCGATACACTCGACCTGCCAGAGGGTTCGGCGGACCTTGTCGTCCACGCGCTCGATTTGCATTGGTCGAACGATCCGGTTGGCCAGCTCATTCAGGCTCGCCGCGGTCTGATCGCCGATGGTTTGTTCTTGGGCGTGTTGTTTGGTGGCGCGACGCTTGGCGAATTGCGGATTGCTTTTGCCGAGGCAGAAACCACGCTCTTGGGCGGACTGAGCCCGCGCGTTGCGCCGATGGGCGAAATTCGCGATCTGGGCGGGCTGCTGCAGCGGGCCGGTTTCGCCTTGCCTGTGGCCGACAGTCAGCCGCTCGATGTCCGCTATGAAAGTGCGCTCCATCTCATGCGCGATCTCCGGGCGATGGGTGAGACGAATGTCATGCTGACCCGGCACCGCCAACCGATGTCGCGGTCGCTGCTTGCGGGCGTCTGCGCGGCCTATGCGCAAGCCCATTCAGGCGAAGACGGTCGGGTGCGGGCCACGTTCGAGCTGGTATTCCTGACCGGATGGGCGCCTGCGCCAAGCCAGCCCAAACCGTTGCGTGCCGGCTCTGCCGTGGCCCGACTCTCGGACGCGCTAGAGGAAGCTGAGCGGGCCGCCGCACATCCCGACGTTGAGCCAGACACTTGAACCCGAGCCCGCATTCTCTATTTCCCGATAGAACAAGCCGAGTCTCGAATGCATCGAACAGCGAGGGCGTGATGAAGGATACCGTGAGCCAACCAGACTTTTCCAGCGAAGACCGTCTGGCACACGCGCCATCCGATCACCCGCATGTTACGAAGGCAAAGATCGGCGTGGTCCTTGCCAATCTCGGCACACCGGACGCGACCGATTACTGGTCCATGCGCCGCTATCTGAACGAGTTTCTCTCCGACCGCCGCGTGATCGACTACTCACCGCTGTTCTGGCAGCCGCTTTTGCAGCTCGTGATTCTCTCGAAACGGCCCTTCAGTTCCGGCGAGGCATATCGCGGGATCTGGAATAAGGAAGCCGACGAGAGCCCGCTCCTGACGACGACGCGGGACCAAGCTGAGGCGCTGGCGGCGCGCATGGAAGAGCGGTTTGGCGACAACGTCGTTGTCGATTTCGCGATGCGGTATGGCAACCCGTCAACATTGTCGGTGATCGAGAAGCCCCGCGATCAGGGCTGCGAACGGCTCGTTTTCTTCCCGCTCTATCCACAGTATTCCGCGACAACGACCGCGACAGCGAACGACCAGGCGTTTCGTGCGTTGATGAAGCTCAAGTGGCAGCCGGCGATGCGAACGGTCCCGGCCTATTACGAGCACCCGCTCTATATCGACGCCCTCGCCCAGTCCGTGGAACGCGCCTATGCAAGCTTAGAGACGCGGCCCGATATTCTGATGACAAGCTACCACGGGATGCCAATCCGGTATCTCAAGCTCGGCGATCCCTATCACTGCCAATGTCAGAAGACGACACGGCTTCTCCGCGAGCGGCTTGGCTTTTCGAAGGAAGAAGTGGTCACCACGTTCCAGTCACGCTTCGGCAGCGAAGAATGGCTGCAGCCCTATACCGTCGAGGAGGTTGCGCGCTTGGCTGAAGCCGGGAAGAAGCGCATTGCCATTATGGCGCCCGCCTTCTCGTCTGATTGTGTCGAAACGCTCGAAGAGATCAACGAAGAGATCCGGGAAAGCTTCATCGAGGCGGGCGGAGAAGAGTTCACCGTTATCCCCTGTCTGAATGCGGACGAGGCGCATATCGACATGATGATGGCTGTTCTGGAGACAGAAATGGCTGGCTGGACCAGACCGCAGGTCTGATCCAGTCACTGACTTTGCTAAGTGGTCAGTTGAAAGATCGCTCTAGGACCGATCAGTTTACGATGCCAAGCGCTGCTGTTTCGCTCGATGCATCAGCTGCAAAGCGCGCCGGCTTGACGACTTTCGAGGTCTTGCCAATGGGGCGGCCGCGATAGGTGGATTTTCCCACCCGGACGATCACTTCCCCATTCTTAAGCGTCTCGACGAACTCGCCATGGACTGAAACGCAGCTGGACAGCTGGATTGTCTGATACATTCTGGCTTCCTCCACCCACCAGGTTTCGCTGTAACGGACAGGAAAGATAGCCCGCTGTCATCGCTCTGTCACTTAATAAACGATGTGAATTAAAATTTTCTGCACATTTTAGAGTAGGTCGCGCAATATTGGCAAAAGCGGCAGGTCGGCTGGGGGCATAGGATAGGATTTGAGGTCTTCGACCCTAACCCATTTCAACTTTTGGTTTTCCTTTGGCTGCGGAATACCCTCCCAACGACGACAAACGAAAAGCGGCATGAGAAGGTGGAAATCCGGGTAGGCATGAGACGCGAAGGAGAGCGGCGCGAGGCAGCTCTTCCAGGTGTCAATTCCCAGTTCTTCGTTCAGCTCCCGAATCAAAGTTGCCTCGGGGCTCTCGCCATCCTCAACCTTCCCACCCGGGAATTCCCAGAGACCGGCCATCGACTTGCCTTCGGGCCGCTGCGCGAGCAGGATCCGCCCATCGACATCGATCAAGGCAACCGCCGAGACAAGGACGAGCTTCACGTGCGATAATCCGCATTGATGGCGATGTATTGGTGCGTGAGATCGCAGGTCCAAACCGTCGCATGTCCGGTGCCGATCCCAAGATCGACAGAGATGTGTATCTCGGCGCGCTTCATGTATTCGGCCCCGCGCGCTTCCTCATAGTCCGGCGCCACCCAGCCCTGCTCTGCGACCGCGATGTCGCCAAAGCGGATCGACAGCCGGTCGCGATCCGCCTGCGCGCCGGACTTGCCGACAGCCATCACGATCCGGCCCCAATTGGGGTCTTCTCCCGCGATGGCGGTTTTGACGAGCGGCGAGTTCGCGATCGCCATCCCGACCTTATGGGCGTCTTCGTCGGAGGCAGCTTGCGTTACCGCGACTTCCACGAATTTCGTGGCGCCCTCGCCGTCCCGCACGACCTGATGCGCCAGATCACGCATGACGTCTTCCAAAGCGCTGGAAAACACACTCAGACGCGGGTCGGATGCATCACGCATCGGCGCCATCTGCGCGCGCCCCGTGGCCGTAACCAGCAACGTGTCCGAGGTCGATGTGTCTCCATCCACCGTGATGGCGTTGAAGGTTGTCTGGTTCTTGGTCGCGACCAAATCCTGCAGAAGCGCCGCGTCAACCGCGGCGTCTGTGAAGATAAAGACCAGCATCGTCGCCATATCTGGCGCGATCATGCCCGAGCCCTTCGCAATTCCGCTGATCGTTACCGGCACACCGTCCAGATCGACCACCCTGCCCGACCCTTTCGGAAACGTGTCGGTCGTCATGATCGCGCGCGCCGCACGATCCAGCGCGCCTTGCGATAGATCGGCCGTCAGATCCGCGAGAACCGCGGTGATCCGCTCCGTCGGGAGCGGCTCCCCGATCACGCCGGTGGAGGCCACGAAGATGTGGTCTTGCGGCACGCCAAGGGCGGCGGCGGCTTCGCGTGTGGTCCGATCCACTGCGCCTCGCCCCGCCGCGCCGGTGAAGGCGTTTGCATTCCCCGAATTGACCACGATGCCGAACCCACCGCTATCGTCAGCCTCTTCATGAATGCGGCGCAGTATGTCCTGGCACCAAAGCACGGGAGCTGCGCGGGTGGCGGACTGCGTAAACACACCCGCCCAAGCGGCGCCGGGCGCGATCTCAGCCAGCATGACATCGAGCCGCCCGGTCGCGCGGACGCCTGCCTCCGCCGCGGCGAACCGTAGACCGGAAACCGGTGGCAGCGCGGGAAAGCCGCCTTTGGGGGCAAGCGGCGAGACGCTCGGCGCAGTCTTTGCCATGGCGACTTCGCGCCCTAGCGCAATTGCTCGATCAAGCCCATGTCGCGGATTGCGGCAGGCGGGATGGACACGTCCGGGCGCTCGATCTGCGCCTCTTCCCGCAATGCGACCACAGCATCTTGCACCTGGGTCTGCCGCAACTGATCTTCGATCTCGAGACGGAGTTCCTCGAGCGCAGGCGGCGCGGTTTCGCGCGCATCGTTCAGCTTGATCAGATGCCAGCCGAAATCCGTCTGAACCGGGCCGACCACGTCGCCGACTTCCATCTCGACAATCGCGGCCTCGAAAGGTGCCACCATCCGCCCGAGGCCGAACCACCCGAGTTCACCGCCCGTCTGCGCCGAGCCGTCGAGAGAATTCGCTTGAGCGACCTCTGCGAAATCCGCCCCGCCTTCGATCTCGGATTTGAGAGACGCGGCCGTCTCTTCACTGTCCACAAGGATATGAGAGGCATTAAATTCGGGCTCCGGGACGAAATCCTCCAGAATGCGACCATAGACTTCTTCAATCTCCGCCTCTGGAAGCGGATCCGCGATCATGTCGGTGATCGCGGAGGCCGCCAAGGCGCCGCGACGCTCGTTTTGCAACAAGATCTGAACGTCCACCGGGTCATCGGCGGGATTGCTGGATTTCGACTGGGCCAGCAACGTCTGATCAATCAACTGATCGACAAGGCCCGGAAACAGCGTCGCATCGGGCACCTGCTGGTATTGCTGCGGCAAGCGGCTGCGCAGCACGATCAGATTGCCGAGGGTGATCTCGGTCCCGTTCACAGTGGCCAGAACCGTTGTCGCGTCATACGACACCTCGCCTTCAGGCGCGGTCTCTGGCGCCTCCTGGGCGTGAACGGGCAGTGTGGCAATCAGGCCGGACAGGGCCGATGCAATCATAAAGGTCCGCATGGGGTTCTCCGCATCGTGCGCCTCTCGCTTCGGCGCTCTGTGTCATGGGGCGTGTCGTCACGACGGCACGCACCGTCTAAAGCTGCTCCTGCGACGCCCCTCCGGGCAGCGTTGACACGCGCGGTTGCGCCGCTTACATCCGGTTCGGCCCGAATGGGGCGGACCGCGCTGGGCGGAGACTTAGACCGATCGGCGACGGCGAACAAGCGCCCATGTCAGATACTTGGCGGGAGACCCAGACGCCGTCCCGGCGACGCAGACACTCCAGCCGGGTGGTAATTGAGGACGGACAGGCATGCTGGGACTGGGCTCCATCGCGAAGAAGGTGTTCGGAACGCCGAACGACCGAAAGGTGAAGGCGACGCGTTCGACGATTGAGCGGATCAATCGTCTTGAGCCGGACTTCACGGCCCTCACGGACGAAGAGATTGCGCGAAAGACGATAGAGTTCAAAGAGCGCTACGCCCAAGGCGAGACGCTCGACGCGCTCTTGCCCGAGGCGTTTGCCAATGCGCGCGAAGCCGCGCGGCGGACGCTCGGATTGCGGCCCTTCGATGTGCAGCTCATGGGCGGTATCTTCCTGCATCAAGGCAATATTTCGGAGATGAAGACTGGCGAAGGCAAGACGCTTATGGCGACCCTGCCGGTCTATCTCAACGCGATCACGGAGCGCGGCGTGCATGTCGTGACCGTGAATGACTACCTTGCGCGCCGTGATGCCGATTGGATGGGCCTTGTCTATGGCGCGCTCGGGATGCGCACGGGCGTCGTGGTGCCGGGCATGGCGGAGGAGGAAAAGAAGGCGGCGTATCAAGCAGATGTGACCTACGCCACAAACAACGAGCTGGGTTTCGACTATCTGCGCGACAACATGAAATCGAGCTTGGATCAGGTTCTGCAGCGCGGTCACTACTTCGCGATTGTGGACGAGGTCGATTCGATCTTGATCGACGAGGCCCGGACGCCGCTGATCATTTCGGGTCCGAGCCAGGATCGCTCGGAGCTCTACAAGTCTATCGATAAAGTGATCCCGAGCCTGTCCGAAGAGCATTACGAATTCGACGAGAAGCAGCGGAGCACGAGCTTTACCGAGGACGGCAATGAGTTCCTTGAGACGCTGCTCCACGAGAACGGCATCCTCCCCGAGAGCCAAACGCTCTACGATCCCGAAAGCACCAATGTGGTGCACCACGTCAACCAGGCGCTGCGGGCGCATGTGATGTTCAAGCGCGACCGCGACTATATTGTACGCGGCAAGGATATCGTGCTCATCGACGAGTTTACCGGCCGCATGATGGCCGGACGGCGGCTGTCGGAAGGGTTGCACCAAGCAATCGAAGCGAAGGAAAACCTCCCCATCCAGCCCGAGAACGTCACCCTCGCCTCGGTCACGTTCCAAAACTACTTCCGGCTTTACGATAAGCTCTCCGGGATGACCGGAACGGCAGCGACGGAAGCCGAGGAATTCGCGGAGATCTACGGTCTTGGGGTGGTCGAAGTGCCGACCAATAAGCCGATCATCCGCGACGACCAAGACGATCAGGTTTTCCGTTCGACCCGCGAGAAGTATGAGGCCATCGTCGAGGAGATCCGGCGCGCCCACGAGGCTGGGCAGCCGACGCTGGTTGGCACCACCTCCATTGAGAAATCCGAGTTGCTATCGGACATGCTCAAAGGCGCGAAGGTGCCACATAACGTCCTGAACGCGCGGTATCACGAGCAGGAAGCCAAGATTATCGCAAATGCAGGCATTCCCGGCGCGGTGACGATTGCCACCAACATGGCCGGGCGCGGCACCGATATTCAGCTCGGCGGCAATGTGGAAGCGCGGGTCATCGAAGAACTCGAATCGGCGGGAGATGCGGGCGATCCGGCTGCGGTGCGCGCGCAGGTCGAGGCTCAGGTGGCCGAGGGCAAGGAAAAGGCGCTGAGTGCCGGTGGGCTATATGTGCTTGCCACGGAGCGCCATGAAAGCCGCCGGATCGACAATCAGCTCCGGGGGCGTTCGGGCCGTCAGGGCGATCCGGGCCGCACAAACTTCTACCTCAGCCTGGAAGACGATCTGATGCGGATCTTCGGATCGGACCGTCTGGACAACATGCTCGGCCGCCTCGGCATGAAAGACGGCGAAGCGATCATTCACCCTTGGGTCAACAAGGCGTTGGAAAAGGCCCAGGGCAAGGTCGAGGCGCGCAACTTCGACATCCGAAAGAACCTGTTGAAGTTCGACGACGTGATGAACGATCAGCGAAAGGTGATCTTCGGGCAGCGGCGTGAGATCATGGAAGCCGAGGATCTATCTGAGATCACCCGCGATATGCGCCATCAGGTCATCGACGATCTGGTGACCGAGCATGTGCCTGCCCGCGCCTATGCCGATCAATGGGATATCGAAGGGCTCACCGCGGAGATCGAACGCATCTTTGGCGCGAAACCACCAATCCAGGAATGGGCCGACGAAGAGGGTGTCGAGGACGAGGCGATCCGCGAGCGCCTGCTCTCGGAGACCGACCGGCTGATGGCGGCGAAAGCGGCGCATTATGGCGTCGATACGATGCGCAGCGTGGAAAAGCAGGTGCTGTTGCAGGTCATCGATCAGAATTGGCGCGAACATCTGATCACGTTGGAGCACCTGCGTTCGGTGGTGGGCTTCCGCGGCTATGCCCAGCGCGACCCGCTCAACGAATACAAGTCGGAGGCCTTTCAGCTCTTTGAGTCGCTGCTCAACAAGTTGCGGAGCGAAGTGACCCGGATGCTCGCCCACGTCCAGATCATGACGCCGGAAGAGCAGCAGGCGATGGTCGATGAGTTGCAGGCCCGCGCCAAGGCCCAGGCCGAAAAACTCGCAGCAAGCCAGCCTTCGGTTCCGGAACCGGTGCCTGCGGGCGGCCCCGAACCAAGACCGCAGCCCGCCCAGAATGCGGGGGGGCAGCAGGCCGCAGGGCGGATTGTGCCCTTGCCCGCGGGCAAAGGCCCCGATCCCGACGATCCCTCGACCTGGTCTCGTTACGGCAGAAACGACCCCTGCCCCTGCGGCTCCGGCAAGAAATACAAGCATTGCCACGGGCGGGTCTGATCCCGGCAACCCAAATCTCGACGAGACGGGCTTCTCGCGGCTAGGACGCGAGGGTCCGTCGTTGTGTTTCGGCCGCGCCGCAGCCGCGCGCGGCAACGGCTGCGTCCTCATGGCAAACTGCGCTGCAAGGAGCATGCGTCTCCCACTCGTTGCATTTGGCGCAGTTCTGGCCTTCAGGGATCTTGCCAAATGGCATTTCTAATTTATATTTACGCCAAATAGCGGGATCCACCTCATGCAGCTTCAGCCCCTCGCCGAGAGTTCCGGTGCCACGCATTCCTCTGTTATCACCGAGGAAGAGGCTCTGGCCCTGGTTCGGACGACGATCCGCCTTTTCCGCGCCTGGCAGCTCAGCGACGCAGAGGCCCGCGTTCTTCTCGGCGGTTTGCCTGCACGCACCTGGGCGCGCTGGAAAGGTGGCCAGTTTGGCAGGTTCGATCGCGACTTGCGGATGCGGATGGCGCATCTCATGGGCATCCATAAAGGGCTGCGCTACCTCTTTAAGGAACCGGCACGCGGGTATGCGTGGATCCGCAAGCCCAATGCCGCGTTCGAGGGGCAATCGGCCCTGGACATCATGATGCGCGGCGAATTGTCCGATCTGGCCGCGCTGCGGGACTGGCTCAACGCCGAACGCGGCGCATGGTAACCGAAGGCGCCGTTTCGCGCCGCGTCACCTGGGCCAAGACCTGGCGGATCATCCGCTCGATCCATCCCCCGATTGATCTTTTTGAGGATATCGCCGATCCACGCGATTGGGAGGCGCTTGTCTCTGTGGAGGCCAAAACCAACCCCAGGCTCCGCGACCAGGTGGGCGCGCTGGGCAAGGTGCCCCCGGAGCGGCGGGTGTCTGGCCCTGGCGCAAGCTATGTCATGGCCCCCTTCGTGCATTGCTCACCGATGCGACCGAGCCGTTTTTCCGATGGCAGCTACGGGCTCTACTATGCCGGGGATCGCGAGACCGTCGCGCTCGCCGAGACCATTCATCATCACGCGCTGTTCATGGCCGCCACGAACGAGGCCCCGGGATGGACCTCCGATTTCCGGGCACTCATCGGCGCAATCGATCAAACGCTCCATGACGTTGATGCCGTGCCCGGCGCGCTGGACCCCGAGGACTACAGCCTGCCGCAACAGCTTGGCGCCGCCTTGCGCGCAGAGGGCAGCGCGGGGCTCACCTGGTCGAGCGTGCGGATGCCCGGCGGCGCCTGTATCGGCGCCTTCTGGCCTGATGTCATACCCCTTCCTGTCCAGGGGGGCCATTACAGCTATCACTGGGACGGGAGCCGGGTCGACTTTGTGAAAGTCACCGATACCGGCACCGTTCTGGAAGTCATTTGAACCGGAGAGGCGGACGTGACGCAAAGCCCAGCCACTGACCCACAGGATGTGGACGCCTATCTCGCCTTTTTTCGCGCCGTGGAGCCCTTAAAAGATACGCTGCGCAGCGGCTTTACTGGAAACGGGCGGCCAGAAAGCACCGCGGAACATACCTGGCGCGCCTGCCTAATGGCTGTGGTGCTGGCGGATGCATTGCCGGAGATCGATCTCAAGCGGCTTTTGCAGATCCTGATCGTGCACGACCTGGGCGAGGCGATCCACGGCGATATCCCGGCGCCGCTGCAAACTGGCGACAAAACCGACAGCGAACGCGCCGATATGCAGAGCCTGACGTCACTCCTCCCCGGCGAGGCAGCCGCGCGCCTCATGGCACTCTGGGAAGACTACAACAGTCTCGCGTCGCCGGAAGCGCGTTTGGCAAAGGGGCTCGACCGGCTGGAAACCGTGCTCCAGCATATCCAGGGGCAGAACCCGCCCGATTTCGACTACGGTTTCAACCTCGGCTACGGTCGGTCGCATACGGACGCGCACCCGTTGATCCAAGCGCTGCGCGCCCCAATCGACGCGGAAACCGCAGCGCGCGCAAAGGCTTAAGCGCCTAATTCAGTGGGATTTCCGTATCTGTCTTGTGGGCCTGATAGGTCTCGGACATTTCGGCATAGGCTTCCTTGAGCGCTTCGACCCGCGCATAGAAACCGGCCCGCTCTGCCTCCGGGGCAGCGTCGATCCCAGTCATCAGCCCTGCACTGTTCCAATAACCGTTGTCGCGATTGTAGCCGCCCGGCTCCAACGTAAAAACCTCCTTCAGGATCTTCAGATCATGCGGGATGTTGAAGCTGTCGCGGCTGTCTTCATGGCTGAAGAGGAAGTAAAAATTGTTGTAGCCCCCCCAAGTGATTGCGGAGAGGCAGAGCGAACATGGCTCATGGGTTGCGAAGAACACGCACTCTCCCGGAGCGGGCCGCGTGGCCGCCGGCATCTCGTAAAGCTGCTTCATCGTGTGAACCTCACCATGCCACAGCGGGTTCTCAACCTCGTTGTTGGTCCCGGCGATCACCAGCGAGAGATCGGACTTGCGTAGGATCGCCGCACCGAAGACCTTATTGCCCTTCCGGACGCCCTCGCGTGTGAGCGGCACGATATCGTTTTCCATCACACTGAGCAGCCGATCAATCAGCTGCGGCTCCGGGATCGTCGTCATTGGCTCGGCCCTCTCGCTACGCTGCGCCCATTGGGGCAGATGCTGCGGTTGCGTTCAAGAGTGTTTGACACAGCCTAGCGATTCTCGCGCAGAACGTGGCCTGCGAGGTAGAGCGAGCCGCATATCAGGATCCGGACACCCGGTGCGTTCGATGCAATCGAGGCCACAGCCTCGGCGACGCCGTCGGCTTCACGGGCCTCCAGCCCGACGGCGCGCGCCTCCGTGGCCGTTTCACCTGCGCTGAGGGTCGCCGTCTCACCAGGGATCGAGACTGCCGATAGCCCGTCCGCCAGAGGCGCCAGAGGTCGCAGAAATCCCAACGTATCCTTGGTGCGCAGCATACCGCAGACAAGGTGCAAGGGGCGCGGCGGCAGGCGTGAGAGCGCCGCAGCCAAGGCTTCACCCGCCGCCGGATTGTGCCCGCCATCGAGCCACAGCTCTCCGCCCAGCCTCTCCACATCGCGGGCAAGCGGGCCGTCGGTCAAGCGCTGAAGCCGCGCCGGCCAGTCGGCTCGGCTCAAGGCCGCGGCGCAAACGTCCGCGCCAAATCCCAGATACCGCAACGCAGCAATCGCGCAGCCAGCATTGTCGATCTGATGCGCACCGATCAGGCGCGGCACGGGCAGAGACACACGGCCCCTATGGTCCTGGAAATGCACGCGCCCATCCCGTTCCTGCACCTGCCAATCCCGGCCCGCCTCAATGAGCGGCGCCTCGACCTCCACCGCGCGGGATGCGATCACGGAATGAGCCTCAGACTGCTGTGGCGCGACAATGCAGGGCACGCCGGGTTTCAGGATCCCCGCCTTCTCCGCCGCGATCTCTGCCAACGTTTCGCCAAGATATTGCTGATGGTCGTAAGAAACCGGCGTGATACAGGTGAGCGCCGGGCGATCCACAACATTGGTGGCGTCGAGCCGCCCGCCCAGACCCACTTCAAGCAGTGTGAAATCCGCAGGCACTTTCGCCATCGCATTGATCGCGGCGGCGGTGGTGATCTCGAAATAGGTGATTGGCTCTGCGCCGTTGACCCTTTCGCAATGCTCAAGCTCAGCGGTGAGCGCATCTTCGGAGATCAGGGTGCCCGCAAGCCGAATGCGCTCATGGAAACGGGCAAGATGGGGCGAGGTATAGACATGGACCCGGCGCCCGGCAGCTTCGAGCCCGGCACGGATCATGGCGATCACCGATCCTTTGCCGTTGGTGCCCGCGACGTGGATCACAGGCGGCAGGTTGCGCTCCGGATGCCCTAATTCTGCGAGAAGCCGCTCCACGCGACCGAGCGTGAGGTCGATGATCTTGGGGTGTAGCGACAGCAGGCGTTCGAGAACGCGGTCGCTTTCGGCGGTCATTGCGCCTGGGCAACGGGCGCGTCAACGGGTGGCGGGGCCGGGAAATCGCTCGGGGCGGGCAGATCGCCGTAAACCGGCGGCGTGGTGTTGCTCAGAAGGCGCAAGAGCCGGGCCAATTCGTCGCGCATGTCCTTCCGGTGGACGACGCGGTCGAGCATGCCGTGCTCCAGGAGATACTCCGCCCGCTGAAAGCCCTCAGGCAGGGTTTCCCGGATCGTCTGCTCGATAACGCGCGGTCCGGCAAAGCAGATCAGCGCGCCAGGCTCGGCGATCTGGACGTCACCGAGCATCGCGTAACTGGCCGTGACGCCTCCGGTGGTCGGGTCGGTCAACACCACGACATAGGGCAGCCCCTCTTCGCGCAGCATTTGCAGCGCCACGGTCGACCTCGGCATCTGCATCAGCGACAAGATCCCCTCTTGCATCCGGGCACCGCCCGCCGCCGCGAAAAGGACGACCGGGCATTTCAGGGCGATGGCGCGCTCGGCCCCTGCAATAATCGCGTTGCCGACTTGCATTCCCATCGACCCGCCCATGAAGGCGAAGTCCTGGCCGATGCAGATGGTCTTGAGCCGTCCGATCTCCCCCTCGGCGACGAGCATGGCCTGCTCTTCACCGGTCTTCTTCCGCGCCTCTCGCAAGCGGTCGGGGTATTTCTTCTGGTCCCGAAACCCGAGCGGATCGGCGATCGGAAACGGGACCAAAACCTCGGAGAACACCCCGCCGTCGAACAAAGCTCCGAAACGCTCGCGTGGCGATATCGGCATGTGGTGGTTGCAGTTCGTGCAGACCTGGAGCGACGCTGTCAGCTCCCGATGGAACAGCATTGTGCCGCAATTGGGGCACTTGACCCAAAGATTCTCGGGCATCTCACGGCGGGTGAACAGCGAATTGATCTTGGGCCTGACGTAGTTGGAGATCCAGTTCATGCGCGCAACCCACCCTGTGCTCGAAGCTTCGGCCTAGATAGGCGCGGGGGGGCCTGATTGCAATCGCGCCTGCGGTCCGGCGATGGCCCGTAGCGATCAGCCCGCCCAAAAGGTATAATTACCCGGCACTTGTCTCTTGCGGATGGCTCGTCTTAGCCTCCTCCAGCCGTCGCGCTTCCGCGAGATCGATCTGGCGCTGGCGCTCGCGGAACCGCGCACGGTCGCTATCGTCATACTCGTCGACACAGGCCGCGCACGACACGCCGTCTTCATATTGGGCGCTCTGGGTATCCTGTTCCGAGATCGGGCGTCCGCAGGCGTGACACATCCCATAGGAGCCCTGCTCCAGCCCGTGTTTGACCGAAACGCGCCCGTCAAACACATAGCATTCGCCCGTCCATGCGCTTTCTTCCGGAGGGACGGTTTCGAGGTATTTCAAGATCCCGCCCTTCAGGTGATACACCTCTTCGACACCCTCGCCGAGCAAGTAGCTCGTGGCCTTCTCGCAGCGGATGCCGCCGGTGCAGAACATCGCCAGCGGTCGGCCCTTCAACCGGTCTCGATTGGCCTGCCACCAGGCAGGAAAGTCGCCGAAGGATTGCGTCTTGGGGTCGATGGCGCCCGAAAACGTCCCGATTGCAACCTCATAGTCGTTGCGCGTGTCGATCACCACCATGTCCCGCCGGGCGATCAGCGCATTCCAATCCTCAGGCTCGACATAGGCGCCGACCGCGCGAACCGGATCCACGCCAGGCTGACCCAGGGTGACGATCTCCTTCTTCAGACGCACCTTAAGGCGCGCGAACGGCATCTCCGCGGCGTGGCTGTGTTTCACCTCCAGATCGGCGCATCCGGGCAGGGCGCGCAGATACGCCAAAACCGTCTCCATTGCAGATGGCGCCCCGGCAATCGTTCCGTTGATCCCTTCAGGAGCCAAAAGGAGCGTGCCCTTGATCCCCTGGCTGCAACAGAGCTTCGCCAGTGGCCCGCGGAGAGCGGCGGGATCCTCGAACGAGGTGAACTTATAAAGGGCAGCGACGGAGATCGGTTCCATACACATCCTTTAGCAATGCCGGATACTGGAGTGAAGCCGGGCCGCGTGCCGAAAACGGGGGCAGGAACCAAGCGCCGGGCGTTGCCCGACGCATTTCCGGCCAGTCGGGGTGTGAAAGAGTCGCTTCCGAAGCGTTTGATAAGTAAATTGAGGGTGTTGTCCCACAGGCAAGGAAGGCACATGGCGAAGACTGCATCCGACTTGCCGCGAGATTCCGGTCTCTTCAAGCGTTTGCATTACCGCATCGGGCGTCTGAGCGTGATCGTCTCGAACCTGACGCGACCGCGCCTAAGCCTCGGGGTGCGGGTGGCTGCGTTCGACCGTCAGGGTCGCGTCTTTCTCGTGCGTCACTCCTACGTGCCGGGCTACTATCTCCCGGGCGGCGGCGTCGAAGCGCGGGAAACCTGCCTTGAAGCAGCGGTTCGCGAGGCACAGGAGGAAGGCGCGCTCATCTTCGAGCGCCCGCCAAGCCTCTATCACATTTACCGCAATCAAGGCTTTGGATTGCGCGATCATGTGGTTCTGTTCGTCGCGCGAAATGTGAGCCTCTCAGAGGAACCGCATCAACCGAACAACGAGATCGTCGAGGCGGGGTTTTACCCGCTCACGTCGCTCCCCGAGGACACAACCCAAGCGACGCTGGCGCGGATTGCGGAGATCCAAGACGGCAGCCCAAGGTCCGACGATTGGTGACACCACGCCGCAGACTTGCCTGAGCGGCAAGGCGCCTTGCTCAATGGGCTAAGCGGCTATGCGACGTTGAGCACGATCTTCCCGATATGCACGGAGCTTTCCATGCGTGCATGCGCATCGGCGGCCCTTTCCAGGGGAAAACTCTGATCCATGACCGGCGCGATCTTGCCCTCATCGAGCAGCGGCCAAACCTCTTGCCGCAAAGCCGTCGCGATGGCCGCCTTCGCCGCCACAGACTGGGGGCGCAGTGTAGAGCCGGTTAGGGTCAAACGCTTCACCATCATCTGCGCGAAATTCAGTTCCGCGACAGGGCCCGCCAGAAACGCGATCATCACGAGACGGCCGCCGGTCCCCAGCGCGCGCACGTTGCGCGGGATGTAGTCCCCGCCCACCATGTCCAGGATCACATCGGCCCCACGCTTCAAGGTCGCGGCCTTGACCTCCTGGACGAAATCCGCGTCGCGGTAGTTGATGGCCAATTCTGCTCCGAGCGCGCGGCAAGCGGCACATTTTTCCTCTGACCCGGCCGTTGCGAAGACCCGAGCGCCACGAGCGGCGGCCAATTGGATTGCCGTCGTCCCGATGCCGGAAGAGCCGCCATGCACAAGAAAGGTCTCTCCTTCCTTGAGCGCCCCCCGATCGAAGACATTGGACCATACGGTAAAAAACGTCTCGCAGAGGGCGGCGGCCTTGCTCAAATCCATCCCGCGCGGGACCGGAAGCGCGTGGGACGCAGGCGCAACCGCAAACTCGGCATATCCTCCGCCGGGCAGAAGCGCGCAGACCGGGTCGCCGACCGACCAACCCTCCGCCCCTGGCCCAAGCGCGGCCACGGTGCCGGACGCTTCCAGCCCAGGCAGGTCGGACGCATCGGGAGGCGGCGCGTAACTGCCTGCGCGTTGCAGTGCATCGGGGCGATTAACGCCAGCCGTATGGATACGGATGAGGATCTCGCCGGGCCCAGGCGTAGGCACAGGGCGCGTCGTCGGCTGAAGAACCTCCGGGCCGCCTGGTTGTGAGATTTCGACCGCCCGCATCTCGGCGGGAGGGCTCACGCCGCTCTCCGCGATTGATGCGCATAATCCCAATAGAGCGCGCGCGCCCGAGCCGCCATCGCGGTCGATTTGAGCTCTCTGGTCTCATAGCGCGTAACGGCGATGATCTTTTGCGCATTCGCGGTCAGGAAGATCTCATCCGCTGTGTCGAAATCCTGCGGCAGAAGGGTCGTTTCCTCAACTCTGACGCCGTCTTCCCGCAAGAGTGCAATGACGCGCTGGCGGGTGATGCCGTTGAGAAAGCTGCCATTCGGCGTGGGTGTGGCCACCACACCATCGCGCACGAGAAAGACGTTGCTGGATCCGGTCTCCGCCACATTTCCGTCTTGGTCCAAGGACAGCGCATTGTTGAACCCGCGCGTCTTGGCTTCGCGGATGATCCGGCCGTTATTGGCGTAGTGGCAAGCCGCTTTGGCATCGTTGAGCGCCGCATCTCGCGACGGACGGCGGAAGGGCGACATGGTCAGCGCAAATGGCCCCGGCGCGGCAAAGGCGAGGTCTTCGATGCAGACGGCGAACGCCGTTTCCTCGGGATCGGGGTCGATCATTGAGGGCATGCCCTCCCGCGACCACATCATGGGTCGCAGGTAGAGTGGGCGCCCGGGGCCCATCCGCGCGGCCCCTTCGAGGCATAGAGTGATCAGCTCATCGGTGCTCGCGCAGGGCTCCAAACCCATCATCTCAGCCGAGCGGATCAGCCGAGCGCAATGCAGATCGAGGTCGGGGGTGGCGCCGTCAAAGGCACGGGCTCCATCGAATACCATCGTCCCCAACCAGGTCGCGTGGTCTGCCGCGCCAAGAATGGGGATGTTGCCCGCATGCCACCTGCCTTCAAACCAGGTGACGCAATCTGACCCGATTGCCATTCACTGTCCTTTCGCTCGCCCGGGCGTTTGCCCTAGGTGTCGCTCTTGACAGATCCGGGCAAATCGTTCGGCGCACTATCAACTGGCGCTCGCACACGGTCAAGGACACGGCGGGGCGCTTCCATCAAGCGGGAGGCGACGGGGTTGGCCTTCAGCTTCGCCTTCACCTCTTCGAATTGCATGACGTTATCGATGCGGCGGTTAACAAATTCCCTTGTGGACGAAAAATCGGAGGTTTCGTCTCCCAACCAATAAAGCGCGCTAGAGGAATAGACGGCAGAAAGCGTGGTCCGTTTCGTATACCAGTTGTAATCGCTGCTCGTATCCCCAAGCGCGTTCCAAATCGTGTCTGCGGTGTGCCAGATCGCGCGGGCCGCATCAGGCGCGTAATTCGGAAGCGCCAGCATCGACGCCGCACGCCGCACCGCCTCGCGTTCCGGGGCCACGAGCATCAGCCGTTGCATAACCGCATAGGCGATCTTGTCGCGAAAGCGCATCCCGCCCATCTCGGCATGGCTCAGATGTTCAAACAGCGCATCGTCGCGGTCGTAGTGAAAGGCCAAGACCAGATCGATGCCACCGCGCGGGAACGCGAGCCGCGATATCGCAGGATCAACGCCGCTCTCAATCACGGCATCCGCAAGCGTCCGATCGCTCCAGCCGTCGAACACGACGTTGGGCAAAGCAGCCGTGACCACTTGCTTGCGAACTTTGGCGACCTCTTCTTCCTCGGTAGCTCCGTCTTTCATTCGTTCCTCCGTGACAACCAGGTGGCGGCGGTGGACAGACCCATACCGTTCGTCTATATAGGCGCCTCTCTGGAGAATTCGACTTTCAGCAACGGAAAGGTGGTGAACATCCGTGCAGGTGACCGTTCGTGACAATAATGTCGATCAGGCGCTGCGGGCTTTAAAGAAAAAGCTTCAGCGCGAAGGCGTTTTTCGGGAGATGAAGCTTCGGCAGCATTTCGAGAAACCCTCGGTAAAAAAGGCCCGTGAGCGGGCTGAAGCGATTCGGCGGGCGCGTAAGCTGGCCCGTAAGAAAGCACAGCGCGAAGGCTTGCTCTGAAGCTTTCGCCGCAACGCGACCGCTGATCGGTTGGTCACACCCAGTCTGCATTCCGGTCTTCGACCAGGATCCATGGATGGCCCGAAATACGACCCCCGCATTCCAGGATGCGGGGGCTTTTCGTTTGAAGGTGGCTGGGTAGCAGACCGGGGCGTCAGCCGCGGATTACTCCGCCGCCGTCGTCACCACCTCTTCCTCAACTTTGTGCCCAACCGTTTCCGGGATCACCAAGGAAAGGATGATGGCGCTGAGGCCGCTCAGCGTGATCGGCGTGGCGACAACCTGCTGCACGAATTCGGGCAGGTTCTGAGTTGCGTTCGGCACAAGCGTCACGCCGAGGCCAAGCCCAAAGGACACGGCCATGATGTAGACCTTGCGCTGGTCGATCTCCTGGGTGGCGAGAATGCGGATGCCCGCGACAGCGATGGTTCCGAACAGAACGAGCGTTGCGCCGCCAAGAACCGGTTTGGGGATCAGCGTGAACAGGCTTCCGATGATGGGAAAGAAGCCCATCGCGATCAGAAGGGCTGCGATGTAGAAGCCAACATAACGGCTCGCGACCCCGGTCATTTGGATCACGCCATTGTTTTGCGAGAAGGTCGTGTTCGGGAAAGTGTTGAAGATCGCAGCGATGCCCGAATTCACGCCGTCGCCTAGGATCCCGCCCTTGATCCGCTTCATGTAAACCGGGCCGGTGACCGGCTGGCCCGCGATCACCGAGTTTGCCGTGAGATCGCCCGTCGTCTCGATGGCGGTGATCAGGTAGATGAAGGCGATGGCGATGAAGAGACCGATGTCGAAATCAATGCCATAGCGGAACGGCACCGGGAGGGCGATCGGGTGGCCTGGATTGAAGCTGGAGAAGTCAACGAGGCCGAACGGGATCGCCACGATAAAGCCGACCACGAGGCCGATCATGATCGCGCCGATCCGCAGCAACTGGTTTTTTTGGAACGTCAGCGAGATAATCGTCGCGACAACGATCATGCCGATCAGGAGAAAGACCGGTGACCCGAACGCGTCGCCCGCGCCGAACCCGCCGGCGAGATCGGTGAAGCCAACCTTCACCAGGCTCAGCCCGATCACGGTAATCACAATCCCCGTGACCGTCGGCGTGACGATCCGGCGCAACTTATGGACAAACTGACTCAGAACGACCTCCACAAGGCAGCCAACGAGGCAGAGGCCAAAAATCATCGCCAAGATGTCTTCCGATGTGCCGCCCTGCCCCTTCACTGCAAATCCCGCCGCGAGGATCGCCCCGAGGAACGCAAAGCTTGTGCCTTGGAGGCTCAGCAGTCCCGACCCGACCGGCCCGATCCGCTTACACTGGATGAAGGTCGCGACGCCCGACACGAACAGCGCCATCGCGATCAGGTAGGGGATATGTTCCCCGAGTTCGAGCGCATTGCCAATGATCAGCGTGGGCGTCACGATTCCAACGATGCTCGCGAGAATGTGCTGGAACGCCGCGAGGAGCGCAGAAGCCGGAGGCGGCACGTCATCCAGACCGTAGACCATCTGTGCCAATGAGTTGCTTTGCGCTTCGCCCATAAAATCGGTTCCCGTTCCTGATCACTCTTAGTTTCGCTTCGGCGGACCGTTGCGACTGGGCATCTCTCGATCAGGAGCGAGCGCAGTGCGAAATCAACCGTGGCCTGTCAGGATAAACCCGAGCACACAACGCAGGCGCACAACATAAAAAACCTGCCGATCCGGTTGCTCCCCACGATCGACAGGCTTGTTCTGCACAGATTTACAACGCTACTTTATACTTTGCTTACCGATTGGGCACTCAAAATCACCACCAACCCCACTTAGCCTCTAAAGAATGCGTTAATTTGCTCGGCTTTGCAATGCACAAAAAGTATCAGCCCCACATTTCAACGAGAATGTTGGCTGAGATGCTGCGGCGCAGCAACGATCGCTCTGGTGTTAATTTGCTTCTCAGCGCCGCCTCCGCTCATCCGGGCCGAGAAAAAACATGTTGGATTTCGTTGGTTTATCCGCTCGTGAATGCGCGAAAAGCTTCACTTCTCATCGAGATCGAGCGTCGCACTTTGCTCCCAAACGTTGTTCTTCCCGACATCCACTTCTCGCACAAACGTGTTCTGAACACCCGGTATTTGCGCGAAATCCTCCCTCACCCCTTCAGGAAATAGTGTGATCCCGACATTTTGAAAGGGCGCGACAGGCCTGACCGATGCTGTGACCGATTCGGCGCAGAACAGTTTCGGTGTCTTGCCCCTAGCCTTTGCGTTCGCCAGTACCTGATCGGCGGTCGCCCGACTGACCTCTACGGTTTGCGCATGGACGTAGTAGTCGAACCGCGCGTGATAGCGCTGGTAGTAGTCGAGGTATCGCGGCGTGACACCGTAATGAATATCGCCCGCCCTGGGCAGTTCAGGATGCTGGAACGTGCCCGCAGGATCATAGATCACCTGTTCAGAGCCGTTGATGAGCAAAGCTGAATGCGCCGCGCGACCGTTGCGGCTGTTGACCATCGACATCAGCGTCACGGAAGGCGGGCGATCGCTGACATAGCGCGCCGCTTGGATCTCAGCTGGTTCCGCCGCACGGTAGAACTCGCAGCCTGACAGAGCCGCAATTAGGAGTAGGACGGGGAAGATCCGTCGCACGAAAACCACCGAGCCTCAAAGACGTGTTTAGCTGTTGAACAGCGCCAGCATCACAAGGACGAAAATCGAGAACGCCGCCAGGTAGACGAAGAACTTGATAAAGCCCGCAAACGTCTTTTCCTGTTCGGTGATGTCCATCTCACCGTGCTTGTAGTCTGCCATCACACTCTCCAACACCAATGCGCCGCAGGGTTAGGACCCCGTCTCATGCGCGCGTATTAGCCTGATGCGCCCTATCTGTCAGGCCCTATGTGGCGCAATACGCGTCCGGTGCCCTCGATTTGATCGCCATACCCGTCGAGCCGTCGCGAAATCAGGGCATGCGGCGCCAGATCCAGACGCCATCCCCCGTCGTCTCACGAGAGGCAAGACCTCGACGGCGCAGGTGGTTGAGATGTCCCACCGTCTCATAGAGCGCAAGTGCATATTCCCCGTGGGAAATCTCCCTCTCGTAGATCGCCTGGAAGCACTCCGATGCCTTCCGGGGCTGACCGAGCGCGTCGAGAAGCCGCTCCAGCGCGGCATTCTGTTGCGAAATGAGATCGCGCAGGCGTGTATCGAGCCCGACAAAGGGCCGCTGATGCCCCGGCATCACCACCTGGGCTGGATTTGCGAGCGGCAAGAGCCGCGCGCAGGTCTCCATCCAATCCCCCACCGGATCCGCGCCCGGCTCGGTCGCGTAGACCCCAAGGTTCGATGAGATCTTCGGTAGAACCTGGTCTCCCGCGATCACGAGATCCTCGTCGTCACACCACAGCATTGCGTGGTCCGGGGCGTGCCCATGACCGATTTCCACGCGCCAGCGCCGCCCACCGGCATCGAACTTGTCCCCCTGGGCAATCCTACGGAAGCCAAGCGGCATTGGCGCCAACACATCCGCGAAGTTGACTGGGCGGGCATGTTCCCGTTCGGCGTAGATCGCATCGGCCATCCCCGCCGCGCGCCAATAGGCCAGGAGTTCGGGCGTGGGCACCGGCTGCTCGTCGAGCATCAGCATGCGCGCGAAGAGCCAGGCTGTCCGCGTTGTCCAAAGCGCGGCGCCGTGTTCGGTCTGAAACCAGCCGGCATTGCCTATATGATCGGGGTGGTGATGGGTGACGATCACACGGCGCACGGGCCGTCCGCTCAATGGCCCCGAGAGAATCGCCTCCCAGGCCGCGCGCACGCCAGGGGTGCAGAGCCCGGTATCGACAATGGTCCAGCCGTCTCCGTCGTCCAGGGCATAAACGTTGACATGGTTTGGCAATCTCGGCAGCGCGAGACGAAACCAAAGAACGCCGTCCGCGACCTCGACCGCTTCGCCGAAACCGGGCGGTGTTCCAAAAACATACCTGACGCCGTGAGCGCCCGAACGCGGCAAATCGTCCATCAAGACGCAATCTCAAAGGCAAAGAGCGCATCCGCGCCGCCCCGCGCTTGCTGGCAGAGACCAATCGTCTCCGGCAAGACTTGCCGAATGTGGTAGGCCGCCAGCGCACGCCACCTGGGATCCGCTCCCGGCACGTCGGCGCCCTTCAAAAGGTAATGCCCGCCCAGCGCCAAAGCGAAGGCACGGAGATAGGGCGCCGCACCTGCGTAGCGGTCTTCAGCCTCGGCGCCGAGCATCCAGGTCGTCGTCTCCCGAAGCGCTGCATGGACCTCCGCCAGCCGTGAACCGAGCGGTCGCTCTGCGCGTTCGGCGCTCGCTGCAATTTCATCTAGGAGCGCGAAGGCCGCGGCGCCGCCATCCTGCAATTTGCGGCCGACAAGATCCATGGCCTGGATGCCGTTCGTCCCCTCATAAATCGTCGTCACCCGCACATCGCGAAGATACTGGGCGATCCCCATTTCTTCGATGAAGCCCATACCGCCATGCACTTGGATCGCCAGATCGGCCACAGCGCAGCCGGTATCGGTCCCGAACGCCTTTGCAATCGGGGTAAGAAACGCAGCGCGCGCGTGCCACGTCTCGTCGCCTGTGGCCTTGGCCATATCGAGCGAGACCGCACAATCGAGCGCAATCGCCCGTGCGCTTGCCGTGAGTGCGGACATGTTCATGAGCATCCGCCGGACATCGGCATGACCTGAAATACTGTCGCCGCGACCGCTCGGTGTTCGACCCTGCCGCCGCTCCTGTGCGAAAGCGAGTGCTGCCTGCAACGCGGCCTCCGCCTGCGAGATGCCTTGAACGCCGACCCCAAGCCGGGCGTTGTTCATCATTGTGAACATCGCAGCCAGGCCGTAATGCGGCGCGCCGATCAGCCAGCCTGTGGCCGCGTCGAACTCCATCGTGCAGGTCGGGCTGCCATGGAGCCCCATCTTGTGTTCAAGCGAAACGACACGCACCCGGTTGGCCACCCCAGGCGCGCCATTGGCGTCCGGTATGCGTTTCGGGACCAGAAAAAGCGATATGCCCTTTGAGCCTCGTGGCGCATTGGGCAAGCGCGCAAGGACGAGATGACAGACGTTTTCCGCAAGGTCGTGATCACCGAAGGAAATGTAGATCTTCGCGCCGGTGATCGCATGGGTGCCATCCTCGCGGGGCTCGGCTTTCGTGCGGACCGCGCCGACATCCGATCCAGCCTGCGGTTCGGTCAGGTTCATCGTGCCGGTCCAGACACCCGAGACGAGTTTCGGCAGGTAAACCGCCTTGATCTCGTCGCTCGCATGGCTCTCCAACGCTTCGATCTGGCCTTGGGACAGCATTGGGCAGATCGACAAGGCCAGGTTCGCGGAGGCCATCATCTCATAGATGCAAGTCTGGAACGTGATCGGGAGCCCCATACCGCCATAGATCGGGTCCGCCGCGGCTCCGACCCAGCCGCCATCGGCAATCGCCCGATAGGCCGCGGCGAACTCGGGCGCGGTCCGCACCACCCCGTTTTCGAGCACGGAGGGTTGGAGATCCCCCGCACGCCGCGTCGGCGCCAATACATCGTCGGAGAGCTTTGCCGCCTCGCTCAGGATCGCGTCGCGTGTGTCTGGCGTCGCCTCGGCAAACAGAGCCGTTTCCGCCAAGCGGTCCGCGCCGACCACATGGTCGAGCAGGAAGCGCATCTCCGAAACTGGCGCACGATAGGGCATCGTGGTCTCCCAAAACGATATCTCACGCAGCGGGCGACGGGTCGACGTTTTCGATCTGCAACCGTGCGGCAAGACGCGAGAGTCTAGGCGCAGGCGCAAGGCACGGCAAGGAGATGGCGTCCAGATCCGGTCTTGCCGATCATCAAGCAGCGCGCGTAGGGAGCAGCATGGCCGATCTCAACACCGTCCTTCTGTCAGATACGTCGCGCGGCATCCGCGCGGCCACGAGCATGCTCCATGCCGGAGCGCAAGTGGCGTTTCCCACCGAGACAGTCTACGGCCTGGGTGCGGATGCGCGAAACGACCGCGCCGTTGCTGGCATTTTCGAAGCAAAGCGCCGCCCAAGCTTCAACCCGTTGATTGTCCACGTCACCGATCTCGATGCCGCGCACACGCTCGCGCGGTTTACCCCCCAGGCCCAGAACCTCGCCGAGCGCTTCTGGCCCGGACCCCTGACACTTGTTCTACCTCTGCGACCGGGTGCGGGGCTTTCGGACTTGGTCACGGCGGGCTTGCCGACCATTGGCATTCGCGTGCCCGCGCATCCGGTCGCGCAATCCCTGATTGGGGGCTTCGGCGGTCCAGTTGCAGCTCCTTCGGCGAATCTGTCGGGGAAAGTGAGCCCCACGACGGCCGAACACGTATTCGACGGCTTGCGCGGACGGATTGCCGTCGTCGTCGATGGTGGGCCCTGCGCAGTCGGCCTGGAATCCACGATTCTCGGCTTTTCCGCAGACGATCCGGTCTTGCTGCGGCCTGGCGGGATCTCACTTGAGATACTCTCTCAGCGCCTCGGGAGGGAAATCGCATATGCCGACGACACCACGATCACCGCGCCGGGGCAGATGCGCTCGCATTACGCACCCTCGGCCGAAATCAGACTGAACGCGGAGGCACCTGAGGATGGTGAGATTTGGCTCGGCTTTGGGCCCGATAGGGGCATCGTGGCGGAAGGGCGCAATCTCTCACCGTCCGGAGATCTGACCGAAGCGGCCGCGAACCTCTTCTCTGCGCTGCGCGATCTCGACGCGCTGGCGTGGTCATCGGGTCTGCGGCGCATCGCAGTGGCGAAGATCCCGGCGCACGGTCTGGGGGAGGCCATTAATGACCGGCTCCAGCGGGCAGCTGCACCCCGCAACGAAGACGAGACCTAGGGTAGGATCTTTATCGCCCGTAGCGCGGAAGGCGTCAGGCGCGCCCACCACTCACGGACAGCAGGCGCGGATCAATGCTGAGCGTGCGCAGCGCAGCTTCCCACTTCGCCTCATGGCTTCCGGCAAAGACAAGGTCAGGCTCGGCGGACGCGATCAACCAACCATTGGCTTGGATTTCGCTTTCGAGCTGCCCGGGGCCCCACCCCGAATAACCTAAGGCCAGCAAGGCACGATCCGGTCCCGCACCCCGCGCCATGTCCTGCAGGATATCGAGTGTCGCGGTCATCGCGAAGCTTGGGTTAACCCGCAGGCTGCCGCCATCCACGACGTAATCAGACGAGTGCAGCACAAAGCCGCGGCCATGCTCCACCGGTCCACCAAAATGGACGGGCGTCTCTTCAATATCGACTTCTGATTTGATCTTGAGCTGATCAAGCAGTGTCTTGAACCGCAATTCCGGTGCAGGCTTGTTGATGATAAGACCCATCGCACCTTCCGGCGAATGGGCGCACATAAAAATAACCGCACGGTCGAAACGCGGGTCGCCCATGCTGGGCATGGCGATCAACAGCCGACCATCAAGGAAATTCTCGTCTTCGCTTTCCATATGTTCAAGATGCGCTTAGGAGCGAGCTATATCAAGGAATTCGAACACCTGCCCTCTCCGAGATGTGACTGTCTCGTTCCCGATGCTCAACATATATCCTATCTGTAAATTCCGAGGACTTTCAGACTGATCATGATGCGCAGCACCGCCACGCCCCTTCCGGTCGTCGCTCTCAGCCTCTTGTGCATGGGCGGGACCGCGCTGCCTGCGCTGGCGATGACCGAAGGGATCGAAGACGCTCGCCTGATTAAGGGTTGGCAAGACGAAGACGGGGCTCGGATTGCCGCGATTCGGATCGATTTGACCCCCGGCTGGCATACCTACTGGCGCCTGCCCGGCGAAGTTGGCGTTGCGCCGCATTTCGACTGGTCGGCCTCGCGGAACCTCGCGGCGATTGTGTACGAATGGCCACGGCCAGGTGTCTACAACGAGGCAGGCCTGCAATATCTCGGTTTCTACGATTCGCTGGTTCTGCCGGTCCGGCTAATGCCAGAAGATCCAAGCCTGCCCATCGATGCCGCGGTCAGCGTCTTCATGGGGGTATGCAACGAGGTCTGCATTCCTGGATCGGCTGACCTCGCCGAAAGCCTAGGTCCTGGCGACGCGGCAAACGGCGCCATAGAAATCGAGCGCGCCCTGAACCAACGCGCGCTTAGGCCCTGGGAGGCCGGGGTCGCGACTGTGAACTGCAGCCTTTCCCCCGGTGAAGCGGGGCTCGAACTGACCGCTGAGATTACGTTCCACGCCCCCCCGAGCGTGGAGCAGCTGGCAATTATCGAAAGCATGGATCCCGCATGGTGGATCGGCCATCCGCGAAGCCGCGTGGAAGGCAACACTTTGATGGCTCAAGCGCCCGTCAGCTCGGACGCCGGGAACGGCATCGCCATCGACCGCAGCGATATCCGGCTCACCGTGGTTGACCCCGTCCGCGCCATCGACATTCAAGGCTGCGCCACCCCAAGCTGAAGTCAGGGCTTTTCTCGCCAACGGCAGCCCGTCCCCGCTGCCTGCCTTCTGCTGGGTCTATCGTTTGAACTTGGCGGCCCGATTGCGCAGAGAGGCATAGATCGGCGGCTCACGTAGCATCTCGACCACCAATGTCGCGCCGAAGCAGGCGGCCAGCAGCGGCAGAAGCAGTGTCGCACTCCCGGTCATTTCGGTTACGAGCACAATCCCGGTCACCGGCGCGCGAACCGCCCCCGCGAAGAAAGCCGCCATCCCAACCACGGCAAAAGCCTCCGCCTCCACACCAAGATCGGGCCAACGCTCCACGGCCAAGGTCCCGAAGGCCAGTCCGCTCACCGCGCCCAAGACCAGCATTGGTGCAAACAAGCCGCCCGGTGTCGCCGCCGCGTAGGAAAATGTGCTGAGAAGCAGCCGGATCAGAAACAGCATTGGAATGAAGGCGAGCGCGATCTCTCCGCTCAAGGCAAGCTGGGTGAGGTTGTCGCCGCCGCCGACCAGATCGGGCGTATACCAAGCCAAAAGCCCGACCGCCGCCCCGATCAGCGCGGCGCGCATTTCCACCGGTCCGCCAATCCGTTCAGTGAGCGTGAGAGTGGTGAGCAGGGTCCGGTTGTAGAGATAGGCCAGGAGGCCCACGAACAGCCCGAGCAAGAGAAAGATCCCCTGCGCCTCAAGACCGCCTGCCGCGAGTTCGGGGACTTGGAAATCGAGCTCGTTGCTAAGGATCGCTCGGGACACCACGATTGCCCCGACCGATGTGCCCAAAGCCACCACGCTGATGCGCTGGTCGAATCTGCCGAGCAATTCCTCCAACACGAACACCGCGCCCGCGACGGGGGCATTGAACGCAGTGGCAAGGCCTGCCCCGGCGCCACCGACGATCAAGGCGCGCCGGTCGCTCCAGCGCATGCGCAGCATACCACCCAGCAAATGGCCAACTGTGGCGCCCATCTGCACGCTCGGCCCCTCGCGGCCGAGGGCCAAGCCGCCCCCCATGGCCAGCACACCGCCGCAAAACTTCACCGGAATGAGGGCCAGTGGGGCGGGCTGCATCGCACCTTCGACCACGGCCTCTACATGCGGAATGCCACTTCCCGACGCGGCCGGGGCCACACGGCGCACCAGCCCCGCAGCCAGCGCCGCCGCCGATGCCGCCGCCAGCGCCATCAGCATCGCGGCCAAGAGAGGGGTCATAGGGATGGAATACCCGTAGAAGGGGCCGAGGGACGCCGTTCCGTTCAAGAAATCCAAGAGCCGCGCCCGCAGGGCGTCTGCCTGCTCCAAGGAGAGCCTAAAGGCACTGCAGATTGCGCCTGAGATCGCCCCGACAATCAGGGCCACCACAGCCAGGAACAGGAGACCACGGGCTTCCATGGCGGCGATCCATTTCAGCGCCTTGTCGTCATCCATGTGCCAAGCAGCCCCCGCGCGTCAGAATCGCCCCACATATGCTGCACAGGGACCCTGTGGGAGCAACACTCTGCCCGTGCAAGAAAAACAGCCTGCGGTACGCCGCACGCAGGTCTGGGGATCAGGGGCTGCGGGGCGCTGTGGCGCGGATTGCGGCCCAGGCGGGAAGAAGAATCAACGCAAGACCTGCGGCAAGAGCCAAAAGCATCGACCATCCGTCGCTCATATCGGGCCAGATGACCTGCAGATATGCGCCAGGGCCGACGGATCCGAAAAGGGCCGGTGCCATCGCAATGCCGAACCAGATCAGCGCGGCGACGCTGGTGAGGGCCACGCTTGCGCTGAGCCCCGGTCGCTTGCCGCCGACCCGAAAAATCCGCCGCCACGCCCGCAAGGCAAGGCGAATGTCTCGTTCGACCACAACCAGGGCTGGAACCAGGATCAGAACCAAAATCCCGCCCAGACCAAGCCCATAGACCAGCGAAACGACAGTGGGCTTCAGAAAAAGCGCCTGCGAGCTACGTTCGAACAGGAGCGGCGCGAGGCCCAGTAGCGTGGTGAGCGTGGTGAGCAGGATCGGCCGGAACCGGTCGCTCGCCGCCTCGACCACAGAGGCCACCGTTGGCAGTCGCCTACCATAGGTGTCGATGGTCGTGACCAAGACGATGGCATTGTTGATTATGATCCCCGTCATCCCAATCAAACCGATCACCGTGAAGATCGAGAGCGCCAGATCCCATTGGTAATGACCCCAGACCGTGCCGATAAAGCCGAACGGTATGATCGCCAAAACGACCAGTGGGCGCACCCAGCTTTCAAACACCCAGGCCAGCGTCAGGTAGATCCCGATCAGGCAGAGAACGAACCCGACCAGCGAATCGCTGAGGAAATTGCGTTCATCCTCTGAAAGCCCACCCAAAGAATACGAAACACCGAAGCGTTCCGAGATATCGGGGAGGATCTCGGTTTCGATCTCGCGCGTGACCTCGGCGGCATAGGCCGGATCGCTTTCGTCGAGACCACCGGTCACGGTCACAACCCGAAGGCCGTTCTCGCGCCGAACTCCCGAGAATCCAAGACGGCTCTCAACGGTGACGATCTGGCCGAGCGAAACATGGGTCCCATCCGCGGCGCGCATTCGGGTGCGGCTGAGGAAATCGGCATTCACCTCTTCCTCAGGCAAGCGCACCTCAATGGTGGCGGTTCGCGGCCCGACGGCGAATTCCGCCACCTCAATACCGCTGAGGCGCGCAAACAGCTCCGCGCCCACCGCATCGATCGAGAAGCCCAGCCGCTCGCCGAGCGGGGTGAGCTCAAGGATCAGCTCGGTCTTGTCAAAGGAGAGCGTGTCTTCCAGCCCGGTCACGGCACCGAATGGCACCAAAGCCGCTTTGAAAGCCTCCGAGGCAGCCTTGAGCGCGCGGGCATCGGCTCCAAAGAAGCTCACTTCCAGTTCGTCATCGCCGGAGCTCGATCCGAAACGCCGGAAACTGAGAACCTCCAGCTTCGGCGGACGGCGCGCTTCCTCCTCCATGGCCTGGAGGAACAGCGTGCCGGAATAGGGGCGGAAATCGGGATCGATCAGTTCGATCTCAATGGCGCCGAGCACATCGGCGTCTTTTTCCTCATCCCCCGGCAGGCCACGCCCCGCCGTGCCGCCGACCTGGCTCACCAGAGAGACCACAGGCGCGCGGCCATATTCCTCGGCGAAACGCGCATCCACCGCCGCCGCCGCGCGCTCCAACTCGCGGAGCATCTCGATGGTCTCGGCCCGCGACGTGCCGGGAAGCATAGCGAAATTCCCCGTCACCGAGCCTTGCTCCGGCGGCGCCCAAAACCGCCACACCACATCGCCCTTGATGAACATCGCCGCCGATTGCGCCAAAAGGAGCAGGCAGGCCGCGATCACCGGGTAGCGCAGACGCACCACCCATGTGATGAAAGGCCGAAAGATGCGCGCACGAAAGGCGCTCAGGCCTCGATTGACGAAACGGCTCGGCGCATCGAGCCAGGACATTCCACCCCGCGCCAAGGCGCCGGCCATGTGATGCGGCAGGATGAGAAAGCACTCCATCAGGCTCGCCGTCAGGACCACGATCACCGTGAAGGGGATGTCGCCCACGAGCGCGCCAAACCGACCGCCGATGGATGTGAGGCCGAAGAAGGCGATGACGGTTGTGAGCATCGCGCAAAACACCGGCACGGCCATGCGCCGCGCCGCATTTTCGGCTGCCGACGCAGGCGCTTCACCCAGGTGCCGGTAACGCCAATCGGCATGTTCAGCCACGACGATGGCATCGTCCACCACGAGGCCCAGACAGAGGATCAGACCGAAAAGCGAGATCATGTTGAGCGTGATGCCCGCGCCATACATCAGGGCTAGGGCCGCGAACATCGCCACCGGAATGCCCGCGGCGACCCACAGCGCCGTTCGCGCATTCAGGAACAGAAACAGGAGCCCGACAACAAGGGCGAGCCCCAACATGCCGTTGCGCATCAAGAGATCGAGGCGCTGGGTGATGCCTTCCGCGCGCGTGCGCACAAGCTCGATCTGGGCACCAGCGGGAAGGGTCTGGCGGAATTCCTCCGTCACTTCCACAACCGTCTCTTGAATGGCGATCGCATCGCCCTGCGCATGGCGATTGACCCGGATCGAAACTGCGGGCTGGCCATCGCGGAAATAGGCACGGCCCGATCCCGAGCCGCGATCGGCAATCTCTGCGATATCGCGCAGCCGCAGATCCTCGACATCCGCTGCGGACCGCACCGGCAGCGCCCCGATTGCCTCGGGATCGCGCAGATCCTCGCCTGCCCGAACGCGGCTGGCATCGGCATTCACCTCACCCGCAGGCGAGCCGCGCGCCGCATCCCCCACAAGATCCGAAATCTCACGCAAGGTAAGATCGTGGCGGATGAGCTGGGCCTCGGGCACGGAGACCTCAATCACCGGCGCCGTGACACCTTGGAGCCTCGTGCGCGTGATCCCTGCCTGGTAGAGGCGGGCCATATACTCATCGGCATAGAGGCCCAATTGCGCCACAGGCAACGGCCCCCAGATGATCACATCCGTCACCCGGTCGTTCCACTGGCGTCGGCTGATCCTTGGGTCTTCGGCGGTTTCGGGCAAGCTGTCGACGCCAGCTACGGCGGTTTCCACATCCGCCTGCGCGCGGCTCATATCCCAACCCGGCTCGAACGTGAGTTCGATTTCCGCTTTGCCCATGGTCGCGGTCGCTTCCGTGCTCTCGACGCCGCCAACGGTCAGCAACGCAGGTTCGAGCAGAGCAACGATCCCCTGGTCCACATCCTCGGGCCCGGCACCACGCCAATCCACATTCACCTCGATCTTGTTCGCAACCACATCAGGGAAGAACTGGCTGCGGATCAGGAAGGCGGCGACGATCCCGGAGGCGATCATCAGGACCATCAACAGATTGGCCGCCGTGCCGTGTCGGGCAAAGTAGGCGAAAACGCCCTCTCCCGCCGCGCGCACCCGGTGTCCGAGAAGCATGGCTTAGCCGCCTTGCAGGGCGGGCGCGGCGGCGGCACGCGCCGCTTCGGGCGGGATCGGCTCGGGCCGGATCGGCCGGACAAGGATGCCCGGGCCGAGCTGCGGCAGCCGCACAACGACGTAATCCTGGCCGAAGGGCACATCGCCCACGATCATCTGATCGCCGAGGCGGCGCAGAACCTGGACCCTGATCTCTTCCAGACGGTCATCCGCGCCAAGAACAAGCAGGTCCGCCCCTGCGCTCAGGGCCGAGGCGGGAACAAGCGCCACATCGCGCAAGACCGGCTCGGTGATCTCGACCGTCAGAAAATCCCCTGGCTTTAGGAGCCGACCCGCGTCGGGGGCCAGACTGGCAAACAAGAGCCGTCCGCTCTGACCGCCGGTCGACAGCGCGCCAACCCGGTCAATCATTCCGTCCACCGAAACGGATCGCCCGCCGAGATCGAGGCTTGCGCGGATCGGCAGCGGCAATGGCACGCCATTATCGTCCGAGAGCCGGGCATATTCCCCGTTGGAAACCCGGAACGCCACTTCAAAGGCCGTGGGGTCGATCAGCGTGCCAAGCCGTTCATTAAGGGAGACCCGGCGCCCCAAAACCGCGTCGACATCGGCAAGCAATCCGCTGAACGGGGCGAAAGACAAGGTGTTTTCCAGATCGCGCAGCGCTTCGTCCCGCTCGATCGTGGCGCGCCGCTCGGCGATTTCGCCCCGCCCAATGCGCGCACGCGCCTCCGCCATATCCAAGCGGAGCCGGGTCAGGGTCTGCTCTGCGGCAGAAAGGGCAAGCTCGGACGTCTCAAGATCGGCCGTTGTTGCAACGCCACGCGACTGCAGATCCTCCGAACGGGTCAGCGCCCGACGCTGCAGATCCCGTTGGCGTTCTGCTGCCGCGAGATCCTCCGCCGCAAGCTCCAAGGCAATGCGGGAGTCCACCAGTTCCGCCTGCGCATTCGCAAGATCGGTCTCGGCGAGCGCCAATTCGGTTTCGAACTCGGCGGGATCGATTCGGAATAGCGTCTCTCCCGCCGTGACCCGGCCACCTTCGCGAAAACCCTCGGCGAGTTCGAGGATCGTGCCTTCCGCAGCCGCGCGAAGTTCCAGCTGCACCGCGCTCCGGACCTCTCCATAGGTGGTGAGCAAGGGCGCGATCTCTTGGGGCTCGAGCGGTGCCACGCCAACCGCGAACACCCGTTCGCCAGGTGCTGCGCCACGCGAGGCTTCGGATGCACGCTCGTCGAGAGCATCCCGCACGGTCGCGACCCCGAGAGCAAGAAGCCCCAGAGTGAGCAAAAACACGTAGAGCCCAACCAAGCTCCGGGTCACAAAACGCATACGACGACCTTCCCAACTTCGGGAAAGATACATCAACTCAGCCAATAAGCTCTAGTTGTCGTGGTAAAAATCGATTTTGTGATGACACTCAGGGCTCACGCCAGAGTGCGAACTGATCAGAACTTAATCCTCGGGCGCGGTCGTGAAGGTCAACGGATGCCCTTCCCGTCGCCCCATTTCCGTCGCCTGGGTCGCCTTTGTCTCGGCAATCTCGCGGGTAAACACCGCGACGACGCAGACCCCGCGCCGATGGGCCGTCAGCATAACCCCGTGCGCCTGGGCGGGCGTCATGCGAAACACCGCCCCCAGCACCGTGACGACGAATTCGCGCGGCGTGAAGTCGTCATTCAGGAGAATGACCTTGTGAAGTCTCGGTCGGGCTGACTTGACCCGCTCAAGAGATCGAACCTCAGTACTGATCTCGCTCATCAGACTCTCTAGGGATGCATCGGCTAAGTTGGAAGGGCTACAGTATGCCAGATCCGGACAGGTTCTTGAAGTTCTCCTGTTAACGAATTCGCGAAGTTTTGCCGCCTGCTCGGGCAGATTTGACGGGATTCCGGCGTCAGACCGCGCCAAAACCCGATCATGCGCAAAATTTCGAACGGCGCCCTCCGGACCGAGCGACAAGCGCTAGAGACTGCGTTATGGTCGGGTGCTGTGCTGAGTCCCGCACACGCCCACAAAAGATGGTCTCGATGATTTCGACGCGTTGGTCCACCGCACAGGATGCTCAGGCTTTGGCCTGTTTGCATCGCGAAGCGTGGCGATATGCGTATAAGGGGATCATTCCAGGCCGCGATCTGGAGCGGATCATCGGCAGCCGCGGCCCGCGCTGGTGGCTCCACATTCATCGACGCGGAGCCTCTGTCCTCATCATCGAGCTTGACGATCAGATGGCGGGATATGCCCGGCTCGGACCGGTCAGACCACAGCATTGGAAGGGAACGGGCGAGATTTACGAACTCTATCTCGCCCCTGAATTCCACGGCGCCGGATTGGGCGAGCACTTGTTCCGCGAAGCGCGGCGGCGGCTCATCTCACGCGGGTTGACGCGGCTCGTGGTGTGGTCGCTCGCGGCCAATGAACTCGGCTGCCGGTTCTACCGCGCGCTCGGCGGGCGGGAGATTGCCCGGTCAAAAACGCGGATCGGCGGTGCCGCGCTGACGAGAATCGGTTTCGCTTGGGGATAGGCCACGCCCGGCGCCTATTGAAGCGTGACGCGCGCCGGCGGATACCCAAATTCCGTCCCGACACGGCTTGACCGCGTCCCAGAGACCCCGACCCCGAGGCCCACGCCGACCCCGCCGTTCGAACTCACACCAACGCCGAGGCTTGGAAACACCGTAGTGCCACCCCGCTGGGAGGTCTGAACAATCCCGACGGTTTGCTGTCCGGAGAGCGGGGCCAAGCGGCAGGTCAGCGTCACCTCCGGCGAGGCGTCCCCGAAATATGGCATGAGAATGCGGCCGGGCGTCGTCACTTGGGCCGAGAAATAGACCGAATCGGCCTCGCAGACCGCGCCGCGCAGTTCCACACCACCGGTGGAGAAGCTCTGCACCGTCAGGCCAACCTCGCCCTGAGCCGGAGGCGCGCCCGCATCCTGCTTGGTCACCGCACGGCTCGTCGCGGCATCAGGCGGCAGGCCACCGCGATCCGCACAGGCCGAGACGGCGAGCACAAGGACGAGTGCCGCCGCCGCGCCGCGTGTCACTGCGCGGCTCCCGATTGCAGCATGCCGACAGCTAGCGGTGCATACGGGCCATCGAACCCTTCGATCGATTCGAACTCGGCGCGTCCGGCAAATTCACCCATCGTGCAGGTCGCAACGAGCGGAATGCTGGCTGGACGCAGATCGGGAACAACCAGCCGCGAGGGCGTTGTCGCGACCGCTGTGTAAGGCCCAACGGCCACGTCACATTGCGCGCCCGGAGCTAGAACCCATTCGCCAGCCTCTCCCGGGACATAGCTGCGGATGACGGGACGGGCGAAGTTTATCGGCGGCGCGACGATTTCCTCACCGCTATCGGCAAGCGCCACAATCGGCAGATTGCGATTGAGCACGTCGGGTCCGTTCGAACAGGCCGCAAGCAGCCCCACAGTTGCCAAGCCGAGACAAATCCCTTTCATGTCGCGGTCTCCCTTCAAGCTGATGGATCGGGCGATGTGCTTTTGCGCACGCGCCAAGCCAGGAAGGCGAGCGCGCCGCCGCCGGTGATGAGTTGGAGCCCGAGCAGGATGCCGAGCAGCCAGGCCGCCGCCTCGGGGAGACTCCCGATCAGGATGATCGAGCAGACAATGGCGACAACCCCGCTTGCAAGGATCCATCCCCAATCCGGCATTGGACGGATCATCAAGGCGAACACGACCCGCGCGATGCCTCCCACCATAAACAGCACGAGCATCAGCAGCATCACCGCGAAAATTCCAGCATCGGGATGCGCGATCAGGAGATAGCCGACGATGATTTCCAGAACCGTCGAAACAAGCTGCATCCAGAAATAGGGCACTTGCGTCGCGCCGATGAGCGAAATGCTCTGGAAAATTCCGCTGATGATCAGAAGCCATCCCAGCAGTTCGATAAGGCCGGTGCTCATGAGCGCAGGAAACAACAGCGCCAGGACGCCCGCTGCGACCATCACGCCGCCTTGTATCAAGAAGAGAAGCGAGCGTTTGCGGATCGTATCCCGCACGGCTTGGCGCAACACCGCGGATGCATCATTGACGGTAATCGACATTTGGGCTCCCTCTTCCAACCCGCCGGACTTTTGCCGCGACCCTAATCAGTTTGGACCCGCTGTCCAGCACTGGCAGTTATCGGAGGATGACGTCAATATCGGGATATGTCGAAACGGGCACCGCGCTCACCGGGTAGCCAAAGCCGCCATAGGGCCATCCACCATAAAAGCCGCGCCGCCCGTAAGGCCCATATCCCGCATACCCGAAGGCACCCGGTGGCCGGTCCCAATTCGTGCGGATCTCGGCGCGCGCCGTGCCGGAAAGCTCATTCGCGTTGCATGTGATCGACAATTCAGGCGATTGCGGGCCGAAATTTGGCAATTTCAGCCGCACAGGCGTCTGAAAATCCAACGAATAGAGGCTCGTCTCCAACCGGCAGCTTGCCCCGAGCACCTCTCGCCGTTCGCCGTCTTCGCTGGGTAGGAACGTGCGGACGTTGAGGCGCGCCTCCCCTTGGACACTCGCAAACGATGCCCCGGATACGACGGCTTCCCTTTGGACCGGCGCGCCGCTGCTACAGGCCGCAAGCGAGACGAGCACCAAAGGTAGCAATATGTGTTTCACCGGTTCTCTCCCGAAATACACCTGCTCGGGCTGTTGGCCTCCAACACACGCCCCAGACAACCGAAACTAAGCAAGAATAGTCTCGCATCAGCGTGTGTCGCCACCGCCCCATCGCAGCAGGCGTCCCAAAATGAGCGCCTGTCGCTCCGCGATGTCAAGCTTCAGCCGGATTTCCCGCATACCAGTCGCGGGATTGTCAGCGCGGGTGTCAGTCGGCCCACTCAAGACCAGGAAAGCAAACCACTTTGGCTTCACAGCGCCGGCATGTCCGAGCGGAATATGCCCATCCCACAGACCCAGCCAACCGACGGCCGAAAAAGTCGATGCCAACGGGTTCGCTGAGAACTATGGTAGCAGCCTGTCAAACACCGCGGCAGTCGGTGATCACCCAACAGGAAGCTAAATTAATGGACTGGGACAAACTGCGGATTTTTCATGCCGTTGCGGATGCTGGCAGCCTCACCCATGCGGGCGATACGCTCCATCTCAGCCAATCGGCCGTAAGCCGCCAGATCCGCGCCTTGGAAGAAAGCCTTGGCACAACGCTGTTTCGCCGCCATGCGCGCGGGTTGCTGCTGACCGAACAAGGCGAGTTGCTGTTCGACGCCACAAGGACGATGAGCAAACGCCTGGAGGCGACTGCGGCGCGGATTCGCGACTCCGAGGACGACGTGTTCGGCGAGTTGCGCGTCACCACCACCATCGGATTTGGAACGCTCTGGTTGGCGCCCCGCCTGACGCGACTGTTCGACCAATATCCCAAGCTCAAGATCGACCTGATGCTCGAAGAGCGCCTGCTCGATCTCACCATGCGGGAAGCCGATGTTGCAATCCGCATGAAAGAACCGAGCCAGGCGGACCTGATCCGGCGCAGATTGATGCAGACCCAGATCCGGTTCTATGCCACCGAGGCCTATCTAGAGGAGAATGGCACACCGCAATCGGTCAAAGACTTGAGCGACCACCGTCTGATCACGCAGAGCCCGAGTTCTCCTCAAGTGCGCGCCGGGGCGGAGTTCGTGCAGCCGCTTTTGGGGAGCCAGAATTCCCGCCTCACGCTCAACAACTATTTCGGGATCCTGCAGACGGTGATCCAAGATGTAGGTATTGGATCGCTCCCGGACTATGTGACCGCCGATTTCCCTCAATTGGTGAATGTGCTTCCGGAGGTGACGAGTGCTCCGATCCCGGTCTATCTCGCCTTCGTCGAGGAATTGCGACATTCCAAGCGGGTCTGTGCGTTCCGTGACTTCGTCTTATCGGAACTGAGCGTGTTTAAACGCCAACTTGCCGGCGAGTGATCGTGTTTGCTGCCATGCAACTCCCGCATAACAGGTATGCTAACATTGCGATATATTTCTATTGATTGGAATCTCCTTGGTTACTAGCTTGTAGGTCGAAGCTAGAGTTGAGACGCTCACCTGTAGCTTCACCTCCCTGTTGGACTTGGGCCGGGCCTTGCTCGGCCTTTTTTTTGTGGACTTTCGAGAAGATCGAGAAGCTCAGATCGCGCATCGGTCTTGCGGCTGTTTCGGGTCGGGCGCGGCCCTGTTAGTCTACAGGCATGAGCACGCCGAGCACCCTTTGCCGAGACTGCCTCGCCATGTCGGATCAGCCTGGGCGGTGCAACATATGCGGCAGCCCCCGGTCGATCCAGCACGCCGAACTCCTCGACCTCTCGACGGCCCATATCGATTGTGACGCCTTCTACGCGTCGGTCGAGAAGCGCGACAATCCAGAGCTCGCATCTGTTCCTCTGATCGTGGGCGGCGGACGGCGCGGCGTGGTCACCACCGCCTGCTACCTCGCGCGGACCTATGGTGTGAAATCCGCCATGCCGATGTTTCAGGCTCGAAAGCTCTGTCCCGACGCAGTGATCGTTAAGCCGAGGATGAGCTATTATATTGAGATATCACGTGAAATCCGCGCGATGATGATGGAGCTGACCCCTCTTGTCGAACCGCTGTCGCTGGATGAGGCTTTCCTTGATCTGTCGGGCACGGAACGCCTCCACGGTGCACCCCCGGCGATACTGCTCGCGCGCCTGCAATCCCGGATCGAGCGCGACCTAGCCCTGACTGTCTCAGTCGGGCTGTCGCATAACAAGTTTCTCGCCAAGATTGCCTCGGATCTCGACAAACCGAGAGGCTTTGCCGTGATCGGACGCGCCGAGACAAAGGCCTTTCTCGCGGCCCAACCTGTCAGCCTCATCTGGGGCGTGGGGAAATCCACACGCGCCGCCCTGGAAGCCGCTGGCATCCGCACCATCGCGGATCTGCAGCGCCGGGAGCGAAAACGGCTGATCGAGCAGTTCGGACCCTCCGGCGACAGGTTATGGCATCTGGCGGAGGGGAAGGACAATCGGCCCGTCTCGGCGACGCAGAACATGAAATCCATCTCAAACGAATCAACCTTCCCGACAGATATCGAAGACCTGGAGACCCTCGAAGCCCATCTCTGGCGAATGTGTGAGAAGGTTTCTGCCCGCGCCAAGGCCAAGGGCATCGTGGGACGTGTCGTCACGTTGAAGCTGAAAAGGGCCGATCACCGCGTGATCACACGGCGCCAGAGCCTCGATGAGCCGACACAGCTTGCTCACATTCTGTTCGAAACTTCGCGCATTATGCTGCAGCGCAACATAGAGAATTTCTCCTTTAGGTTGATTGGCTTAGGGATCTCAAACCTCACACGCGCAAGCGAAACCTCTGCTGACGGAGACCTGTTGAAACCCGCTGTCAATCATCAAACGGAGGTTGAGCGCGTAACCGATCAAATACGAGCACGATTCGGTGATGAAGTGATCGGATTCGGGCGATCTTTGCGCTAATTTCGCATACAAACCGCTGCGTTGCAGTATTACGACATATTTGGTTTTCGTCCGAAAAAAAAGGTGAGATCGAGATTTCGGTTGTTGACTATGCTGCGGCGCCGCATACATTGAAGAGCGTGATGCGTTGCATCACATACGCCCTACGGGCGTTTCCTCCCTAAACTTGGGCCGTGCTCTGTGCACGGCCTCTTTTTTTGTCCCAGGCCTCGTTGAGGGATTTCGGCTATTCGGCGGCCATCCGGAGCGGCCGGTTCCCGAGCGAAACCAGACCCTCGGCGACGGCACGGATCCGCTCGGAGAACTCGGCGAAATCGCGTCTTTTCTCGATGCGGCGCTCATTCATATAGAGCGAGCGGTTTATCTCGATCTGGAGCGCATGGACGCCTTGGCGCGGCCGTCCGTATGTCTGCGTAATATAGCCGCCCGCGAAGGGCGCGTTACGCACCACCTCGAAGCCCTGGCGCCTAAAGAGCTCCACCGCGCCTTCCATCACCCAGCGATCGCAGGAGACGCCAAAACGGTCTCCAAGAATCACATCGGGCCGACGTCCACGGATTTCCGGCGCCGCGACCAACGCGTCGTCGGGCATGGAGTGGCAGTCAAAGAGCAAGACATTTCCAAAGACGCCATGGCTTTCTGCGATCAAGGCTTCGAGCTTCCGGTGGTAAGGATACCAGCAACGCGAGAGCAACCCGCGCGCCTCAGCCAACGAGATTTTTTCGTCTGTGATGACCCGCCCTTCCGCAACAACGCGCGGGATCACACCCAACCCCGCGGAGATCCGCGGGCTGATAAACCGTTTTGATGCGCCCTCGATCAAAGCAGGATCGAGATCGTCTGGTGAGCGATTAAGATCAACGCAAGCCCTTGGGGTCTTTGCTGAAATCAGTGTCGCACCAAATTCCGGCACCCCACGGAACAACTCATCGACGAAGGCATCCTCAGAGGACCGGATCTGCAAGCGGGTGAGCCGCGTCCGCGCCAGGAACGTCTCGGGATAATCCGATCCGCTATGGGGCGAACTGAAGATCGCGCAAGACCGGTGCGTCCGGGGTAAATCGAGAGTATAGACCGCGTCTGTCATAAGCCCGTCACGTTTACTCAGATTGATGAACTAAGCCAGTGTCGGGCATCTGCCAATCCCCTGACCCAAATTACGGCATTGAGGCGCCGCCGACTGCCGCCGAAAAGGGCTTGAACCACCGCAAACCTCCGCCTATAGACCCTGCGATGCGACGCGGATGGGTCACCACCGCATTGCCGGGCGTATAGCTCAGCGGGAGAGCACTTCGTTGACATCGAAGGGGTCACTGGTTCAATCCCAGTTACGCCCACCATTTCCCGGTCCGCCGGGCTGTTGAGATCTGGCGCAGCATCGGTCGGCGCGCCGCGAACAAGAGGAGAGAGGCCATGAAAGTCAAGAACTCGCTTCGCTCCCTGAAGCAGCGTCACCGCGATTGCCGTGTCGTGCGCCGCAAGGGGCGGGTTTACGTAATCAACAAGACCCAGCGCCGCTTCAAGGCACGCCAGGGCTAACGAGCGCCACTCCGCCGCACCCATTTGCCGGTGGGGCGGAACACCCACGCATCCACCGGGATATTACTGAATCCGTTAACGGCCCGCTTAGAACGAGACCGCCAGCGGCCGAACTGGCGCATAGAACGGTCTTTCCGACAGGTTTGCAGCCTCGGCCCGCCGCAGAGTGATCCGCGCGCGGGCCAGGCAAAGATGCGCAGTGAAGGCTATTGCGGGATAACCCCCTCAATACCTTCAACGTAGAAATTCATCCCCAACAACGTCCCATCATCCGCGACTTCGCCCTCTGCGAGCCAAGGGGTGCCATCCTGACGGTTCACCGGGCCGGTGAAGGGATGCAGCGTGCCCGCTTCGATTGCGGCAGCAGCGGCGATCGCCTTTTCCCGCGTTTCCTCGGGGATCGTTTCGCTCATGCCAGCAAACGCCACCATGCCGGTATCGATCCCGCCCCAAGTATCGGTCGTTTCCCAATTGTCATCCAGAACGTCCTGAACCCGCTGGATATAGTAAGGCGTCCATTCATCGATAATCGCCGTGAGCTGCGCATCTGGTCCGAAATTGATCATGTCGGAGGCCTGGCCAAAGGCGAATACGCCCTCTTCTTCCTCAGCAATCGTCATCGGCGCCGTCGAATCGGTAT
This sequence comes from Pseudomonadota bacterium, assembly GCA_039177645.1. Classification (GTDB taxonomy): domain Bacteria; phylum Pseudomonadota; class Alphaproteobacteria; order Rhodobacterales; family Rhodobacteraceae; genus Amaricoccus. Next base: position 53,535 of record JBCDFS010000015.1, read on the forward strand.
GCTGCATCAGAATATCCGCGCCCTGTTCGATCAGGGTGCTGGCCGCGTCCGCCTCCAGCGCTGGATCGAACCAGGTATTCGTCCAGACAATGCGGAATTCCACGTCCGGGTTCACAGACTTCGCCGCAAGATAGGCGGCGTTAATCCCACGGATCACTTCGGGGATCGGATAGGAGCCGATGTAGCCGATGACGTTGCTTTCGGTCATCTCGCCCGCAATCAAACCGATCACATGGCGGCCTTCATAGAACCGGGACGAATAAGTCGCGACATTCTCAGCGCGCTGATAGCCAGTGGCATGCTCAAAATGCACGTCCGGGAATTGCTGCGCCACGTTGATGACCTGGCTCATATAGCCGAAAGACGTGGCGAAGATCAGGTCGTTGCCAGCCTGCGCGAGTTGGCGCAGAACGCGCTCTGCATCCGCACCTTCCGGGACACTCTCGACAAAGGTTGTCTCGACTGCGTCCCCATAGGTCGCCTCAATCGCCAGGCGCCCCTGGTCATGCTGGTAGCTCCAGCCGAAATCGCCGACCGGCCCCACATAGATGAAGCCGACCTTCAGGGGATCGTCTTGCGCCATCGCGCCGGTCCCAAGCCCAAGGGCCAGCGCGGACGCCGCAACCATGTCTCGCAGTGTTATCACGTTTGTCTCTCCTTAGTTTCCGAAAGAGGTCTGTCTGCCGCTCGGATCGTTTGGTCTAGCCAGCGGCGGTGAAGGCACGCCCGAGACACGCCGGAGCGTTGAGCCGCGCCCGTGTCCGATCTGCCGAAATGAGCACGAGCACGAGGATCGTGACAAGATAGGGGGCCATGGAAAGATACTGTGCCTGGGCAGGAATCCCAAGCGATTGCAACCATGACAAAAATCCTGACGCCTGGAGGTTGAGCTGCAGGATGGTAACGCCACCAAAGAGCCACGCGCCGAGCAAAACGCGCCAGGGCTTCCACGTCGCGAACACCACAATCGCCAAGGCAATCCAGCCCGCGCCAGCGGTCATGCCCTCGGTCCATTGCGGGACGCGCACGAGGCTGAGATAGGCGCCACCGAGCCCCGCGCAGGCCCCGCCGAAGCCAATGGCGGCAAACCGGATGAGAACAACCGGATAGCCGAGCGAATGCGCCGCGTCGTGATTTTCGCCGACAGCGCGCAGCACCAGCCCCGCACGGGTGCGATTAAGAAACAGCCAGACCAGCGCCACGACAGCAACGCCGAAATAGAGCACAAGGTCATACTGAAAGAAGAGCTCTCCCAAGACCGGCAGATCGGAAAGAACGGGAACATGGACCTCTTCGAAATCGGGCGGCTTGATCCCGGTATAGGGCTGGCCGATCAAGGCCGCGAGGCCAAGGCCAAACAGGGTCAAGGCAAGCCCGGTGGCCACCTGGTTCGACAGAAAGACGAGAACGAGAACCGCGAATATCATCGAAATCGCCGCGCCGCCCGCTGCCCCGGCGAGAAACCCCACGACCGGAGAGCCCGAATTGGATGCTGCCGCGAACCCGCAGACGGCCCCGATTATCATCATCCCCTCAACACCGAGGTTGAGGACACCGGACTTTTCGACCACCAACTCGCCAATAGCGGCAAACAGAAGCGGCGTCGCGGCGACCACAAGACCCGCGAACAGGGCGACAGGATCAATCGTGGAGAGATCCATCAGCGCGCCTCCCGGCGGATCCGCGCGATGCGGTAGCGTGTCATGAGATCGGCGGCGAGCAGGAAGAACAGGAAAAGCCCCTGGAACACGGAGATCGCGGCCTTCGGGATGCCCAGCGCGAATTGCGCCGTCTCTCCCCCGATATAGGTAAGCGCCATCACAAGCCCCGCGAGCAGGATGCCGATCGGGCTCAGGCGGCCCAGGAACGCCACAATGATCGCCGTAAAACCGTAGCCCACCGGTAGGCTCAACTGGAGCTGGCCCACCGGTCCCGCGACCTCAAAGAGCCCCGCAAGCCCCGCAAGCCCGCCGGAGAGCGCGAGGCAAACGACCGTCATCCGCTTCACACTCACGCCGGAAAAAGCGGCCGCGCGGGGCGCTTCGCCCAAGAGCTTGACGTTGAAGCCAAAGAGATGACGGGTCAGCAGAACTTGCGCCACCGCAACCGCCAAGAGCGCCACGAGGACGCCAACATGCACGCGGCTGTTCTCGAGCAAAAGGGGCAGCCGAGCGCTGTCGTGGAACAAACGGCTTTGGGGGAAGTTGAAACCCTGCGGGTCGCGCAGCGGCCCCGACACCATGGCCGAGAGGAATAGCGTCGCGACATAGACCAGCATCAGGCTCACGAGGATCTCGTTGGCGTTGAAGCGCGTCTTGAGGATCGCCGGGATCATCGCCCATAGCGCGCCGCCCAGAATGCCCGCGAGCGCCATGAGCGGCAGGAGCCAAATCCCCTCGACATTCCAAAATGCCAAGGCCACCGCGCTCCCGGCAATCCCGCCCATCACGTATTGCCCCTCGGCGCCGATATTCCAGATCCCGGCCCGAAACCCGAAGGAAAGACCGAGCGCGATCAAGATCAGCGGCGTGGCCTTGATGAGCAATTCGCTGCGCGAGAACGGGTCAAAAAGCGGCGCGATGAAAATCGTGTCGATCGCCACGATGGGGTCTTTGCCCAGCACCGCAAACAGGATCCCACCGGCCAGCATCGTGAGCGCCACCGCAACCACCGGCGTCAACATCTCAACCAGCGCGGAACTGTTGGGGCGCGGCTCAAGCCGAAGCACGGGCAGCCTCCGCTGGTTCGACATCGAAGGCGCCGCCCATCATCCGGCCAATTGCCTCGATATCGAGGCCAAGCGCGGGGCGCGGCGGCGACAGGCGCCCGTTCGCAAGGACGGAGAACGCATCGGAGATTTCCATCAGCTCGTCGAGGTCCTGGCTGATGACGATGACACCAGCCCCGGCACTGGCCAAATCTTGCAGCGACGCCCGGATCTGCGCCGCCGCGCGGGCATCGACGCCCCAGGTCGGCTGGTTGACGACAAGGACAGCGGGTGATTGGAGCACCTCGCGCCCGATCACGAATTTCTGCAGGTTTCCGCCAGAGAGGGCCCCGGCTCGCGTCTCGATCCCTGGCGTCCGTACGTCAAAATCGCCCACCACGCGTTTGGTGAACCCCTGAATCATCGCTTTGCGCAGGAACCCGCCCCCCGCCAGAATAAGGCGCACCCGACCGGTCAGAAACGCGTTCTCCCAAAGCGACATGGCGGGTGCTGCCGCATGGCCGAGGCGCTCTTCCGGCGCGGCAAGCAGGCCCGCCCGGCGGCGCGTGTTCGGCCCGCGATCCCCGATCGCCCGGCCATTGAGGCGGATCATCCCGCGCGCCACACGCCGCTCTCCGGATAAAGCCAGCAGCAATTCGTCCTGCCCATTGCCCGCCACCCCAGCAATGCCCAGAATCTCGCCCGCGCGCAGATCAAAGCTAATGTCGCGCAGCGCCACCCCGAATGTGCCCTCGCTCGGAAGCGAAAGGCCGCGCAGGCTAAGCGCCACGTCACCGGGTTGAAAACTCCGCTGGCTCGGGGCCGCCAGATCCTGGCCGATCATCATGCCCGCGATGCTGCGGGCGGTTTCCTGCGCGGGGGTGCAGGTCGCCACGACCCGACCGCCACGCAGGATCGTCGCGTGGTCGCAAAGCTGGCGGATCTCGTCGAGCTTGTGCGAGATGTAAAGGATCGAGACACCCTCCTTGCGCAGCTTGCGGAGGGTTCCAAAAAGCTGCTCCACCTCCTGAGGCGTCAGGACCGAGGTCGGTTCGTCCATGATGAGCAAGCGCGGGCTCTGCAGAAGGCAGCGCACAATTTCGACGCGCTGGCGGGTTCCGACCGACAGATCGCCGACCAGCCGCTCCGGTTCCAGCGGCAGCCCATACTCCGTGGAGATTTCCCGGATCTGCTGTGAAAGAGCCCGGCGTGGCGGTGGGTCCGCCATACCGAGCGCGATATTCTCCGCAACCGTCAGCGCCTCGAACAACGAGAAATGCTGAAAGACCATGGCGACGCCCTGGGCCCGTGCGGCCACCGGACCGGCTGGGGCATAATCGTCACCGGCCAGCCGCATTGTGCCTTCATCGGGCCGCACCAGCCCGTAGATCATTTTGACAAGGGTGGACTTCCCCGCGCCATTCTCGCCCAGAAGCGCATGGATCTCGCCGAAATCCACATTGAAGCGCACATCGGCGTTCGCTTTGACCCCGGGATAGCTCTTTGAGACGCCATCAATCGCGAGCAGCGGCTTCACGCGGCACGCTCCCACGCCCCGATAGTCCCGCTACGGCATTCGGAAGAACGCGATGGCAGGGCCAGGTGGCACCAAGACGCCTCCCGGCACAGCCGGGCTTGGTTGAGGGTCATGCGGGACGTCTTTGGCGCATACTGGCGGTTGGCTCTTCGGGAACACTCTGGTCGTTAACCATCACGCAACGAAATTCTTCGGATTGCAAGCAACAGCGCACCGAGAAGCCGTTCCGGAGACCCTTGCGACTGTTTCTCGTGCAGCTATCCTCCCAGCATGCACGCACCATCCTTCATCCATCTCCGTCTTCACTCGGCATACTCGCTTCTCGAAGGAGCCATTCCGGTCAAGACGATCCCAGATCTCTGCCAAGAAGCGGGCATGCCAGCGGTCGCTTTGACCGATGCCGGGAACCTCTTCGGCGCGCTGGAGTTCAGCACCGTGATGGCTGGGAAGGGCATCCAGCCGATCATGGGTTGCACGCTCGGCCTGGCCCAGGCCACATCGGACACGCCCGGGGACACTCCCCCGATGCCGCACGCCATCGTGCTCCTGGCGCAGAACGAAACTGGTTTCGGCAACCTGCTGAAGCTCTCGTCGATCAATTACCTGGAATCGGCGGGCGCGCTGCCCCATGTCACGCCCGAAGCCCTCGCCGCCCATTCGAAGGGTCTGATCTGCCTCACCGGAGGCAGCGCGGGCCCGCTTGGCGCGCTGATCCGGCAAGGGCATGAGGACCGGGCGCATGACATGGCGCGGGACTTGGTGCAGCACTTTCCCGGTCGTCTCTACGTGGAAGTGCAGCGGCACCCGACCGACGACGCCCCGCGCACGCCCGAGCAGGCCGCGACAGAGCCGGGCCTCGTCTCGCTGGCCTATGATCTCGGGCTGCCGCTTGTGGCCACCAACGACGTCCATTTCCGAGACCGTGGCGTCTATGACGCGCATGATGCGCTCATCTGCATCGCGGACGGCAGCTATGTCGATCAAAGCGAGCCCCGCCGCCGGCTAACGCCGGAGCATTACTTCAAGTCGCAAGACGAGATGTCGGCGCTGTTTGCCGACCTGCCCGAAGCGCTTGAAATGACGGTGGAGATCGCGCAGCGCTGCGCCTACCGGCCCCATAAGCGCGACCCCATCCTCCCCCGGTTTGCCGATGACGAGGTGGTCGAACTGCGCCGCCAGGCCGAAGAAGGGCTCCAGAAACGGCTGGAAGTGATCCCCCATGCCGCGTCGGTGGAGACATATCGGGAACGGCTCGATTATGAGCTCGGCGTCATCGAGGGAATGGGCTTTCCCGGCTACTTCCTGATCGTTGCCGATTTCATCAAATGGGCAAAGGAAAGGGACATTCCCGTCGGTCCTGGCCGCGGCTCCGGCGCGGGCTCGCTTGTGGCCTACGCGCTCACCATCACCGATCTCGACCCGCTGCGCTACTCGCTGCTGTTCGAACGGTTTCTCAATCCCGAACGGGTCTCGATGCCCGATTTCGATATCGATTTCTGCATGGACCGGCGCGAAGAGGTGATCCGCTACGTCCAACAGAAATACGGCGCGGAGAAGGTCGCGCAGATCATCACCTTCGGAGCGCTCTTGTCGAAAGCCGCCGTGCGCGACGTCGGTCGCGTGCTCCAGATGCCCTACATCAAGGTGGACCGGCTGGCCAAATTGATCCCGATCGAGGCGGTGAAACCCGTCAGCATCGCCCGCGCCTTGGAGGAGGAGCCGCGCCTCAGCGAAGCCGCCCGCTCCGACGATCAAGTCGACCGCCTGCTCACCATCGCCCGCCAGATCGAAGGCCTCTTGCGAAACGCCTCAACCCACGCGGCAGGCGTGGTGATCGGCGACCGCCCCCTCGACGAGCTTGTGCCGCTCTATCGCGATCCGCGTTCGGAGATGCCCGCAACCCAATACAATATGAAATGGGTGGAGGAAGCGGGCCTGGTGAAGTTCGATTTCCTCGGGCTCAAGACGCTCACCGTGATCCAGAACGCACTCGATCTGCTGAAGCTGCGCGGGATCGAGATCGATATCGGCCATATCGATCTGGACGACAAACCGACCTACGATCTCTATTCCAGCGCCCAGAGCGTGGCGGTGTTCCAGGTGGAAAGCGGCGGCATGCGGTCGGCGCTGCGACAACTCAAGCCGACCTGCATCGAAGACATCATCGCGCTTGTGGCCCTCTATCGGCCCGGCCCGATGGAGAACATTCCCAAATATTGCAACGTAAAGAACGGCCGCGAGCCGCTTGAAAGCCTCCACCCCACCATCGACCATATCCTCGCCGAAACCCAAGGCATCATCGTCTACCAGGAACAGGTGATGCAAATCGCCCAGGTGATGGCGGGATACTCCTTGGGTGGCGCCGATCTCTTGCGGCGCGCCATGGGCAAGAAGATCAAGGAAGCGATGGATGCCGAGCGCCCGAAATTCCTCGCCGGAGCCGCCAAGAACGGCGTTGACAAGGCCAAAGCCCAGGAAGTTTGGGATCTCTTGGAGAAGTTCGCGAATTACGGCTTCAACAAATCCCACGCTGCCGCCTATGCGGTGGTGAGCTACCAGACGGCTTGGCTCAAGGCGAACCACCCGGTGGAATTCATGGCCGCCGTCATGAACTGCGACATCCACCTCACCGACAAGCTCAGCATCTACAAACAGGAGGTCGACCGGCTCGGGATCGAGACCCTGCCACCCTGCGTCAACCGCTCCGAGGCGCTCTTCACGGTGCAGGACGGAAAGATCGCCTATGCGCTTGGCGCTCTCAAAGGCGTGGGTCCGGAAGCCATGCGGCTCATTGCGGCGGAACGGCAGGCCAACGGGACCTTCGCGGGCCTCATAGATTTCGCCTCGCGCGTGGATCTGCGGCGCCTCGGCAAGAAGAGCCTCGAAATGCTTGCCCGCGCGGGCGCCCTCGATGCCCTAGATTCGAACCGCCACAAAGCGCTCCGCGCAGTCGAGACGCTCATCGCCTATTCCGCCAAGGCCCATGACGACCGGGCCTCCGCCCAGGTCAGTCTGTTCGGTGAAGCAGTGGACGCCCTGCCCGCCCCGCGCCTGCCCGCACCAGAGGCCTGGACGCCGGTGGAGCGCCTCGCCGAAGAGCATGCCGCGGTCGGTTTCTACCTCTCCGGCCACCCGCTGGACGATTACACCGGCGCGCTGACGCGTGAGGGCATTCTCACCTTTGCCGAGCTGTCCCGCCGGGCAACAACCACGGGCGAAACCACAATCGCGCAGATCGCTGGCGCCGTCTCCGCGCGCGATGAGCGCAAATCCGCACGCGGCACGCGGTTCGCCTTCGTGAAACTGTCCGATCCCACCGGTCTCTACGAGGTCCGCGTGTTTTCAGACGTGCTCGACGCCGCGCGTGACAACCTCGAGCCGGGTCAGAACGTCGTCTTGATGGTGGAAGCGACGGCGGAAGGCGACGATCTGAGTGTGCTCGCGCGGGGCGTGCAGCCCATCGACACAGCGCTGCGGGGCGCGGCGCTCAAGGGAATACGGCTCTACATCGACGATGCCTGCGCCATCGAGACAACCAAAACTCTCCTTATGCGGGAGCAAGCGACCAACACCACCGCGCCGCGCGGGCCCGTCGTCATGACAATCCTGGAAGGCGCACTTCTCCCCGCGCTCCACGCCGAGGTGGATATTGACCTCAGCAAGACCCCTTTTCCCGTCACGCCTCAGATCGTCGGAGCCCTGAAATCCTTGCGCGGTGTCGCGCATGTCGCCGAGTTCTGACCGTTTCGGCGGGCATGGAACTCAAAGGCGCTAAGGGACGCAACGCGGCCTACTCCGAGCGCGCGCCATCAGCAGCGGCATAGATCATGTCGATCACACGCTGGTTGCCGAGAGAAAACTCAAGCGGACAGGCATAGTCGGCACCATCCAGGATCGTGTCGGCAAAGGCGTCCGCCTGCGCGCAATACTGGTCAGCCAGGGGGAACCGTTCCAATGTGATGCGCCCGTCGAGCGTCCGGTGCTCCAGGACACTGTCGCCGTAGAGCTGGGCATTGAACGGCGTATGGAGCGTGAGCCAGCCCTCATCGCCGTGGAAGGTCACGAACTGGCGCGGCGCCATCCGCATTGAGACATAAAAATCGAGGCCAAATCCGGGGAAATCCGCCGAGACGCGGGCGGTTGCATCGATGCCAAGCTCCCAGTCTATCGTAGCGCGAATCGCCTCAGGCTCCGCGCCGGTCACGAACCGCGTCACGACGCTGGGATAGACGCCGATATCGCGCAGCGCGCCGCCACCTTGGTCGGGCATGTTGCGAATGTTGTTGGGGTCGGGATTGTTGAAACTGAAGGCAGCCTGCACGTGGCGGAGCGCCCCGATCGCGCCCTCCCGAACGAGGTCGCGCACCCGATGCCATTGCGGGTGATGGGTCACCATGAAGGCTTCGGCAGCAAATTTGCCCGAAGCATCGCGCGCCGCGATCAGCGCTTCGATCTCCTCAGCCTTGAGCGCAAGTGGCTTCTCGCACAGCACATGTTTTCCCGCCTCAAGGCATCTCCGCGTCCACTCAACATGGGCAGCGTTCGGCAGGGGGATGTAAATCGCGTCGATATTCGGATCATCGAGGAGAGCCTCATAGTCTCCCATGGCGCGCGCCCCAAAGAGATCTGCGAGGGCCCTGGCGCGCGCCAAATCGCGGCTTGCCACTGCGGCCACATGGCCCCGCTCGCTCTTGTGGATCGCGGGGCATACCCATTTGCGCGCGATCTTTGCTGCGCTGAGAATCCCCCAGCGGACAGTGCCATTCTGCATGTGAAGCCTCCCTCCGTGCCGCGAGGGATTAGAGCAGATCCAACTCCGGATGGCACTGTTTGGCTCATGCAACCGGTTTGAGGCACCAGATTTTGCCGGGCGCCAAAACCGAGGTTCACCTGAGGGGGGTGAATTGCGCGGAACACGGGGGGTGACGCAGGGAGGAGGAGGAAGCCGAGCCGACCGAACCGCGATCCACGCAATCATTGGACTATAGCGCTCGGCTGGGCGCTCGAACCAGCCAAATGCCCCTTTCAGGTCCACCGTCGACCTGAATGGCTATTTTCCGATCAGATTGCTGGAAAACGGCTGAAGAATTGGGCCATTTCTGCGGGGTCATCTACGATGGATGGGTTGGCGCCGCTCGGACCGGTCTTTTCGGATTGAGCCTCGGCAGGATAGCCTGGATTGCGTCGCGCCGCGCATTTAAGAGGCCGCAGGGACCTAGACAATAAAAAGGGCTGAACCCCTCGGGTCAGCCCCTTTTTGCACGAATAAGAATTTTTTAAGTCAGGCAGCCTCGGCTCGCTGCGCTTGACGCTCGCTCTCTTCGCGGCTCAAGGCCACCGACGTGCGGACGCCACGGCCGACGAATTCCATCATACCCTTTACCGTACGCTCGTTCGGATCGATGCCTGCACACATCAAAACCTCACGTCCGTCCCGCGAACGAGCCCAACGCGCGATGACCTCCGGCCCGTTGCCATACTTCTTGTCATCGGCAATTGCGTCGTCGAGAGCTGCGAGAACGACAGCCGCAAACAGTTTCTGGGCTCGAGCGCCCTGATCGTTCGTGTAAGCGACCTCATCCACGTAATCGAACATTACGTTTTCCTTTTTGAGTTAACAGTGCCTTAGAGTGGAGCGCACTATGACGATCTTAAGACATTTGTGGTCTGCCAAAACTGCAAGGCTGCTCTGCGTCTAGCGAATAGCTCGGCGCCCTCCGTTGGCAGGAACCTGACGCGATATAAGTGACGCACCTTTGCTATTCAACAGAAACGTGACGGAATTTACGCCACGTAAACGTCTCCTTAGGCGCTCATCCCGAGCGGGAGTGGCAAAAGGGCGATTCTTCGCCACGGCACGTGGGTCGGCTCCGGTCCCACGTTGTAGCGTGAGACCGTTATGCGCGAGGCCAACAGTCAAGCGCGGATCGCTCAAAGTTCGGGATAGATCGGGAACATTCGGCAGAGCTCGATGGCGCGCGCCTTCACCGAGTCTTCAACATCGCCGTTGTCATCTTCTCCGTTCGCTGCCAGGCCCGCGACCACTTCGCAGATCATCGAGCCGATCTGATCGAACTCTGCCTCGCCGAAGCCCCGTGTGGTCCCCGCGGGCGTGCCCAAGCGAATCCCCGACGTCACGAACGGCTTTTCCGGATCAAACGGAATCCCGTTCTTGTTGCAGGTGATGTGGGCACGGCCGAGTGCCTTCTCCGCCGCCTTTCCGGTAACGCCTTTGGGGCGGAGATCCACCAGCATCAGGTGATTGTCGGTCCCGCCGGAGACGATCCCCAGCCCGCCACGCTGCACCGACGCCGAAAGCACCTGGGCGTTGGCCGCGACCCGCTGCGCATAAGCTTTGAATTCCGGAGTGAGCGCTTCACCGAAGGCAACGGCCTTCGCGGCAATCACATGCATCAGCGGCCCGCCTTGTAGGCCGGGAAAGACCGCCGAGTTGAGCTTCTTGGCAATCGCCTCGTCATTGCTAAGGATCAGACCGCCGCGCGGCCCCCGCAACGATTTGTGCGTTGTCGTCGTGACCACATGAGCATGCGGCACCGGCGAGGGATGCGCCCCTCCCGCTACCAGCCCGGCGATATGGGCCATATCCACGACGAGATAGGCACCGACCTCGTCGGCAATCTCCCGGAAAGCCGCCCAATCCCAAACGCGGGAATAAGCCGTGCCACCGGCAAAAATCAGCTTGGGTTTGTGCTCGCGCGCCGAAGCGCGGACAGCATCCATGTCGATGCGCTGCTCCTGGCGATCGACGCCGTAGGAGACCACGTTGAACCACTTGCCCGACATATTGACGGGCGAGCCATGCGTGAGATGCCCGCCGGAATTGAGATCCAGGCCCATGAAGGTGTCACCCGGCTGCAAGAGCGCCAGGAACACCGCCTGGTTCATCTGGCTGCCGGAATTGGGCTGCACATTCGCGAATTTCGCCCCGAACAGCTCACAGGCCCGCTCAATCGCCAGCTTCTCGGCGATGTCGACGAATTGGCAACCGCCGTAATAGCGCTTCCCGGGATAACCTTCGGCATATTTGTTTGTCAGCACCGAGCCTTGCGCTTCGAGCACCGCGCGGCTCACGATGTTCTCGGAGGCGATAAGCTCGATCTCATCGCGCTGGCGGCCAAGCTCTTGGCCCAACACCTCGAAGATCGCGGGATCGCGGCTGGAAAGCGGCTCCGTGAAGAAGGCGGAAATCGGCTTCTCGTGCTTCATGGCAAATCTCCTCGCGGGCAAGAGGTGTGACGGAGCCGTCACATAGCGCCTTTACCACGCACAGGGAAGGGTCCAAGCGCCGCCTGACAGCACTGCACCGACATAGACCCGCGAGAATGGCGGCCTGTACCTTGCAATACGAGCAAGGGTGCTATGCAGAAATGCGCTCTGGTCTGAATACGGAATTGATCCGATCTTCCAGCCAAACGGTGTCCCGACCAATCACGGTCAGACCCCGACCTTACCTACATCGCCAAGGGCATCCTTCGATGACCAGCATCTATGAACTGATCGGCCTTTTGGCCGCTGCACTGACCACGTTTGCGTTCCTACCCCAGGTCCTCACCACCTGGCGCAGCCGCTCCACCGCCGGGCTCAGCCTCGTCATGCTCGGAATTCTCGCCACGGGCGTCGCGCTCTGGCTCGTCTATGGGCTCGCCGCGGGCCAGCTTCCGGTGATCCTCGCCAATGCCGCGACACTTGTTTTGGTCCTGATCCTCTTGACCTTCAAGATTCGCGACGTGGTTCGCCGGGATCGTCCGAGCTGAGCGAAACCGCCGGGCGCTGCGCCGCGCCCCGGGCGGGGTCCATCACATCCTCCAATCCCGCCGCTGAGCGCAGATGCAGATCGCGCTGCGGCAGCGGGATCTGGATGCCCTGGGCGCGGAACCGCTCGGCGATGTCGAAATTCATGTCCGACTTCACCGTGAGCAGGAAGTTGACGTCGCGGAGGAAACACCGAAGCTCGAAATTCAGGCCATCCGGACCAAACCCCATGAACAACGCTGCGGGGGAAGGGTCGTCCACCACCAACGGGTGGCGCTCGGCAAGCTCCATCAGGATTTCTTCGACCTTGCGTGGATCGGTGTCATAGCTCACATGGACCGGCACAATCACCCGCCCGACGATATGGCTGTGCGTGCGGTTCAGCACCGTGTTCGCCACAAGATCGGCATTCGGCACGATCACCGCGGCCTTGTCGAAAGTCTCGATCACCGTGGACCGGACCCTTATCCCCTGAACGTATCCCGTATACTGGCCCACCTCGATCCAATCGCCTTCCTTGATCGGGCGCTCAATGAGCAGGATGATCCCCGAAACGAAGTTCGAGACGACGGTCTGCAAACCAAAGCCGATCCCGACCGACAGCGCACCTGCGACGATGGCAAGGTTTGTAAGATCGAAGCCCGCCGCCGAGACGCTGAGGATGCCCGCGAATGCAAAGCCAAGGTAATTCACCCCCGCGGTGATCGCGTTCTTTCCTCCCGCATCGAGCCGCGTGCGTGGCAGGATCGTCCCGCGCAAAAGGATCTGAAGCAGGCGCAGGACCGCCATGACCAGAGCGAAGACAATAAGGAATTTGAGAACCGACGCGGGAGAAAAGGCGACACCGCCGACGCTTGCACCATCGGCGAGAAGACGGACCCCCTCAATCAGGTCCACCGGCCGCGCGCCCCAGATCAACAGTAAGAGCGGCAGACACGCCACGCAGACAAATGCGGCGACGAAGATCGGGATGAGCCCACCTTCGCGCTCCACCGAAGCCGCTCTTGGCTTCGACGGCCCGACGAAGATCGACACCGCAGTCTTGCTGAGGAGATCGAACACAACGAGTGCGGCGCCGAGCAGCGCCACGGTCGTCATGACCGGGAATTCGAGCAGCCGTGCCGCGGCGAGGAATCCTGCCGCCGCCAAAACCGGAGCGATAAAGGCCGCAAGCCGGATCACACCCGCGAAGACATCGATGGCGCGCAAGCCCAACCCGACCGATTGCGCTTCAGCCCCGGTGGTCATCCGGTCGCGGATCCGCCGGTGCAGGAGCCGCATCAGCGAGGCCATCCCGATGAGCTGAGCCGAGGCCATGCAGATGAGCGGCAAGTAGAGCACCGCTTGCGTCGATGGAGATAGTCCTCCCGCTGCGATCAGATCCCGCAAGAGCGTGTCGAGGGCCAAGAGGATGCCGATATAATTGGTGATGCGGGCACCGGATCGGGCCTCGACATTGTCCAAAGGTAGAATGCGGTGATTGGCCGTGCGCGGCGCGAAAAGACTGCCGGCCAGCCAGTTCGCCCCAATAAGGTACCAGATCGCGACCGGCACCCCGAAATAGCTCGCCTGGGGCTGAGCGGTCATCCAGACTTCGGGCCGCAGCGCCGCAAAAAGCAGACCGACACCGACCGTCGGCAGGATGATCCGGTTCAGATTGCGCAGCGCCAGGATCCAGGCGACGGTGCGCTGCCGCTCCGCCGTCTCCAAGGAGGTCTCAATCCAGTCGCCGAGTTTAGAGCGGAGATGAAATGTCAGTCCGACCGCCACGAGGATCAGGAACAGTCGGGCCGGCAACTGATCCGCGGCCGCAGTCCGCACTTCCCTGTCGGCCATAAGCTCACGGATCGCAGTCATCTGCGTCTGGCCAACCTCGCGGATCTCCGAAACCGCATCTCTCCAATAGATCGGAAAGAGCGGGCTGGGGCCTCGGGTCACAAGGTTCTCTGAGAATTCCTGGATCAGTTTTCGGTCGAGTGTCTCGAGGAGGAGTTCAAGGCGGGCTTCGGCCTCCTGAGCCTGCAGGATCGGCACACGCGCCTGTCCAAGTTGGCGGACAAGCACCTCGCGGCGCGCAGCGATCTCCTCGGGCTCCGCAAAACCTTCTTCAGGCGCGGGCCCCAAAGCGGCGAGCCGCGCTTCCAGCTCCCGTATCTCTGATTGCCCTTGGGACTGCGAATCGATTGCCCGCGCGCGCGCCTCCAGAAGGACGGAGCGCATTTCCTGCATCGTGGATATGTTGTCGAAGGAGTCGTCAGTGATCGTCGCAACGTCTGCCTGGAGTTGCTGGATCTCCTCTTCCGTGAGCACCCCCATCGCCGCTTCGCTGGCCAGGAGCGCCCTGGCCCCGCTCTGTCCGATGTTCGCCGGGCCGTCCTCTTGCGCGCGCACCATCGTGGTGAGTCCCGCAAGCAAACACAGCACGAGGCCAGTTTGAGAGAGGATCAGACAAACTAGGGCGACCCCGCGGGGCGCGCGCCGGACAATTTGGGAGCAGGGTGAAAAGGCGTCAGTGTGCCATGACATCGGGCATGTCATGGACTGGTCGATCAAGGAAACGCGGCACGGGGAGATCCTTCGACCGAAGGAAGTCCGCATTATAGAGCTTTGACTGATACCGTGTGCCGTAGTCGCACAGGATGGTCACGATCGTATGGCCCGGTCCGAGGTCGCGGGCCATTCGGATCGCTCCGGCCACGTTGATCCCGCTGGACGATCCCAGGCAGAGCCCTTCTTCCTCCAAAAGCGCGAAAACGATCTCCAGCGCCTCCGCGTCGGGGATGTTGTAGGGCATATCGACATTCAGGCCTTCAAGATTGGCGGTGATCCGTCCCTGGCCGATCCCTTCTGTGATGGAAGAGCCTTCCGCTTTGAGGCTGCCATGGGCGTAGTAGTGGAAAAGCGCGGCCCCGTCGGGATCGGCCAGACCGATCTTAACCTCGGGTTTTCGGGCACGGAGCCCCTCAGCCACACCCGCCAGAGTACCGCCGGAACCGACCGCACAGATAAACCCATCCACCTGGCCTCCGGTCTGCTCCCAGATTTCCGGCGCCGTCGTCTCGATATGCGCCTGCCGGTTTGCGACATTGTCGAATTGGTTGGCCCAAATCGCTCCGTTCGGGTCGGTTGTGGCCAGCGTTTCGGCCAAGCGGCCGGAATAGCGCACGTAGTTATTGGGGTTCTTGTAGGGCAACGCCGGGACTTCGACGAGCTCCGCGCCGGAAATGCGCAGCATGTCCTTCTTTTCCTGGCTCTGGGTCTCGGGGATGACGATCACCGTGCGATACCCCATGGCCGCGCCCACCAGCGAGAGGCCGATCCCGGTATTGCCCGCAGTGCCCTCGACGATCGTGCCGCCCGGGCACAGATCACCCCGCGCAATCGCGTCACGAATGATAAAGAGCGCAGCCCGGTCCTTGACCGATTGCCCGGGATTGAGAAACTCCGCCTTTCCCAGGATTTCGCACCCCGTTTCCTCGGAGGCTCGCTTCAGACGGAGGAGCGGCGTGTGCCCTACAGCGTCGGGCAAATCCTTGGCGACTCTCATGGGCCTCACTCCGATCCAAACATCTGCGGCACGCCCGATTTTCACCGGGTTTCTCATGCTTAGACCGAAGCCCGAACGCCATCAAGCGGCGCTCTCGGCGCTCCATTCGCGGGTGAGGCGCTCGCGGTTGGCTTGCAGCCAGAAAAGCGACAGGATCAAGGGTCCCACATTGATCTCCCCGGTGCCAATCGCAGCCAGAGCCGCGTCAAGGCCGAGGATCAACGACCGGATGTCTTCGCCCTCCTCCTGAAGGCCATGGGTGCCGCCCGCGGCGGACAGGTCGGCCTCACCCACAAAGGAGGTGAGATGCTCCGTCGTGATACCGGGAGAAGAATAATAGCCCGAAATCAGGGTGAGGCGGCCAATGGTGAGACCCGCTTCTTCGAGCGCTTCGCGCCGCGCCGTGTCCTCAGGCCGCTCAAACTCATCGCAACGCCCGGCAATCGGCTCGATCAGCCAGGGATTGGGATCGCGCCGGGCAATCGCTGCGGGCCGGACCTGTTCGACGAGAAGCACCTCCTGGCGCACGGGATCGAACGGCAACAGCGTGACCGCATCGCCGCTTACCAACACAGAGCGCTCCACCGGATCGGAAAGGCTGCCATCGAAGCGGCTGTGCCGATACTGGTGCTCCTCGACGGCAAAATATTTGGCGTATTCGGTCGTGCAGGACACCGGCTCAACCCTCAGCGCCGGGGCCGATTGCGGGCGCAGCGCCTGCGGGGTCCGGGTGCGCGCGCCACCCACACGGCCAATCGCCCGGATCCGTATGCCCGGCAAGAGCACCCGCAACCGCTCGGCAGGAAGCGCGCCATAGTATCTCGCGACCTCGCGCAGGATCTCGTCGAAAAGAACCTGCTGTTCTTCGCCCCATTCTGCGAGATCCACCGGGGGCGACAGCGCCTCGTCCTCGCCCAGAAGAAAGGCGACCGCCGCGCGCGGCCCCGCCTCGGTCTCCACTGACACCGAAACCTCTGAGGCCCCAAACACCGCCATCACCCGATTGAGCGCGCCTGAAGGCCCCGGCTCGCAATCGGGGATCAGCAAGCCAGGCACACGCCCGCCCTCCTGCGCCACCGGCATCGGCGCCAGACCGCTCTGATCCCGCACCAGACCATGGCCAAGCAACGTGCAGGCAACCGTCTCCGCCCGCGGCGGCGGGCGATCGAATAGTGCGGCGAGGCCCACGGGGGAGGCAAAGGGGTCGGGCAGAAACAGATCCATCGCCACACTCTCGTTACGCAAATGCGGCCTATTGCCGCTCAACGCGCAGCATAGGCAACCCGCTCCGCCGCCGCCAGTCGCTCCCTGTGCGCGCAAAAGAGCTGTGACAAATCCAAAACGCCAGCCGGGCGCGATCAGGCAGGGCCGCCGCCCGCGTCCTCCCCAAGATCGGCAGGATCAAACTCGTAATGCGCGCCGCAAAACTGGCAATCAGCCGTCACCTTACCATCCTCGGTGATGAGGCTGTCGATATCGGCACGGGAATACTGCGCGAGCGTTTCGACAACCTTTTCAGGGCCGCAAGTACAGCCGAATTGGACCGGTTGAGCGGTGAACACCCGCGGCACTTCCTCGTGGAAAAGCCGCAGCAGCAACTCTTCGGCGCCGACTAGCGGCCCGATCAACTCGGTTTCCTCAACCGTCTCCAAGAGATGCAGCGCGCGATTCCAGTTTTCCGCGTCTCCGCCATCGAGCATGTCTTCGGGCGCCAATAGACCATCCGGGCCGCTCGCATCCTGCTTGGCAAAGGGAGACGCCTTGGGCAGATGCTGCAGCATCACCCCGCCACCGCGCCAGCGCGCCTCGTCGCCGGGGACCGTCGCTTGCCCCATGGCCAGCGCAAACCGTGTCGGAAGCTGCTCGGATTGCGCGAAATAGGTCTCGGCGCATTGTGCCAGCGTCGTTCCCGCGAGCGGCGTCAGCCCCTGGTAGGGTGACCCGCCACGCCCCTGCTCGATCAGGATCCCAAAGAAACCTTCCCCGATAAGCGCAAAGGGCGGGATATCGCGCGCCTCCGCCACCAAGGTCTCATCGAAGGCGGCATAGGCCCGCATGCGCGCGGCATCGCCCTCGGCCTCCGGAGCAAAGTAATCCGTGGCGATCATCCGAATGGCGCCGTTGCCCCGGATCTGGAGCGAGAGCTTCCAATTCTGCTTCACCGTCTGGCCGATCAAGGCTGTCAGCAGAGTGGCCTCCGCAATCAGGGCCGCAACCGGCGCGGGATAGGCATGCTGGCCAATGATGGTTTCAAGCACGCTGTCGACCCGCGCCACACGGCCGCGAATATCCGCCCGATCGAGTTGAAAGGGCAGAACCATATCATCCCATGCGATCCGGCCCGCGAGGCTCATGATCCATCTCCGTTGATGCAATCGCCTCAAATAGGGACGCAGATCGACAAGTGCAATCTCGCATCTTTCCCTGCCCGGCACCGCGCAGTAGGGTCCGGCCCATGAGACGATTTGGCGAAGCCGTGGTCCGCAACCAAGACTACCGGGACCGCCCGGGGGTCTACGCGATCATCCGACAGGGCTCGGATCTCCTGGTAACCGTGCAGTCCGAGCCGAAGCTGGAAATCCAGCTCCCTGGCGGCGGCATCGATGCCGGAGAATCGCCCATTCCCGCCCTGCACCGCGAATGCCTCGAGGAAACGGGCTGGAAGATCCGCATCTTCAGAAAGCTCGGCGCCTTTCAGCGCTTCACCTTCATGCCTGACTATAATCTCTGGGCCCACAAAATCTGCCACATCTATCTTGGCGCGCCCACGCTTCGGGTCGGCGAGCCCACCGAATGCCACCACGAGGCGGTCTGGATGCCCATCGACGCTGCGGCCGAACTGCTCGGCAATGAAGGCGATCGGCATTTCGTGTCGAGCTTGTTGGGCTAATCTCGATCGTAGTTTGTCCCCGCTTGCGAACCAGCCGCGCCCATCAAAAGCTGGCAGGAGTCCGAAGCTGCGGCGCAGACCCAAAGCAAGAGCACAAAGCCAGCCGGATACGCGTCTAGGCAGCGCGCGTCTCAAGGTAGTCCATCAATCGCAGCACCCAGATCGCCGTGGCCATTCCCGTCGCCTTGACCGCGCGGTTGGGGAACGCCTTGATCGGACCCACCGGAAACGGCAGGTCTTCCGGGGCTGCCCCCAACACCCGCTGCGCCATGACACGCCCCATCACATGAGACATCGCTACGCCACGGCCATTGTAGCCCAGGCCCACGAGGATACCGTCTTGCGGCTCATGCAGATGCGGCAGGTGGTCATCCGTCAAAGCGATGCGTCCTCCCCAGCGGTGCGGCCAATCGAGCCCCTTGAGCTGGGGAAAGACCCGCTCTGCATCTTTGACCAGCCAATCGAACCCGCCGAGCGCACCCGTCAGGTCGCGCATACCGATACCGCCATAGACAACTCGGTTATCCGGCTCGCGGCGGGCGTACATAATGACGCGGCGGCTATCGGAAATCGTGTGTCCGTCGGGAAGAATGGAACCGATCACCTCCTGCGGAAGCGGATCCGTTGCGATCTGTATGGGCGTGGCAGGCAAAATGCTCGACGCCAGTTTAGGGATGAGACTGTCGGTGTAGCCGTTGGTCGCGACCAAAACCCAATCGGACGTGACGGACCCTGATTGTGTTTTGGCGACCCATTGGCGCCCGACCTTGGAGAGCGAGTCCACCCCGCTCTCTCCATGCAGCGCCACACCGCGCTGGCGACATGCTTCAGCCAATCCTTGGGCCAGGAGCATGGGATGAACCGCTCCTCCACGCGGCGCAACGACGCCAAAGCGATAGGCGCCCGAACCCGACATCCGCTCCAGTTCAGCGCCCCCAACCTCATGCATGTCAGCTCCGAAGTCGTTCCAAGCGGCCACGCCCTCTTTCGCTTCGGCGACGGCCCGCGGGTGATGGCACACACGAAGCCAACCCTTTTGACGGGCCTGACAGTCGATCTGGTAGGTCCGGATCAACTCGAAAAGTTCGTCGGCCGATCCAAGCGCCGTTTCGGTCAGACGCTCGAAATAGCGCGGACCGAGAAGCTTTCGCAGCTTGGCCGGTGTGTTGAACGGCAGCATTGGGTTGACCTGCCCACCCGTACGACCGGACGCGCCGGAGCCGACGTCGCCGGCATCGAGCACAACAACCCGGCTGCCGGCCTCAGCCAAATAGAGTGCCGCCCGCAATCCGGTGAAACCGGCCCCGATGACCGTAACATCCGCCCTTACCTCGTCTGCCAGCGGCGGGTTGCGGCGCGTCTCCGTGGCAGTTTTCTGCCAGAGTGACTGAGCCTCCCCAGCACGAGGCGTAGCAAGCAACGCCATGATCCCAACTTTTTGCAGCTTCGGAAGCTAACCATTCGATAGCTTCGGCAGCGGCGTCAATCTGAGACTCTGGGATGGCAGCACTGACGAGCTTCGTTGATAAGTGAGAAGACGCATCCGCGCGCCTTGGTGCACGGTCAACCACGCCTTCAGAAGAGTACTAGGGAACGACCAGGGGGAAAGCCAGGCATAGCAGCGATCCCCGGCATCCCCGAGCGACGCCTCTAATGCGTTGACGTAGCGGGCCTCTTCGCGATTGCGGGCCGCGCCCGCCCGTCAGTCCTCTTCCTGCCAATCGCGCCGCGTCATATAGATGTCGGCACCGCTTCCTCCCGGCGTGTTTCGCTTCACCAGATCGCCAAGCGTCTTGGTCTCATTGATCGCGGTCCAACCGGGCTTCGAGAATGTGGGCTCTTTGAAAACATGCTCCGAAAGAAGCGGGTTCGGCAGCGCCTGGGAGAAGGCATCCACGGCCACCATGCGCATGATGAGGCTCGGCAGGGGCGAGTTCGGCATCCGGTCTTCCATGAATAGACCCGGATAGAACTCGACGTTCTCGGGCTTGCCATAGAGCGCTTTCAATTCGGCGGCCGTCTCGGCATCGCTCGTGATATCGGCAAAGCTGCGCGGGCGCGGCAGGTCCACATAGTCCCGGTACTCCGCATAAGATGCGAGATCGCACTCCCGACCTTGCAGGATTGACGCCGCCTCAATGTGCAGGAGCGCATCGGCGGTGTTATGTGGCGCAATTTCCCAGGCGGGTTGTGCGCTGAGATCGCGCGCCAGTCCGGCAATCCCGCCTTTCAACAGGTGCGTGTTGTCCATCAGGATTTCCGCCAGCGGCACGACCTTCTCGCTCCAGACAAAAGCATCGGGCACCAGAGCGTGCCAGCGATAGAGCAGGCTGAATTCAGTCGTGATCCAGTTGGGCCGGTTCCAGTCCGCGCGCCACACCGCCTTCGGATCGGCGCGGAAGTGAAACGGCATCGGCGAGATATGGTTGATGTATTCTTCCACCACGATCTTGATGAAAATCACGATCACCGTGTTCCGCGCGGTCTCGAACACGCGATCATCATCCCAATCGGGATGCGCCGTCTCGATCTCTCCGGCGAGCCGGTTGTGCTCGCGCAACAGAAGCGTGTTGATCATCGCGACCTGCGGCGAGGCGTTGGCCCGGTCGCCCCCAAAGGCGAAGATCGTATCGCGTCGCTCTGGATCAGGCGCTGTGGGATCGTCCGGACCGCCGGGCCGCTGCAAGCCAAGCGGCTTGTCGAGCACATCGAAAGCAGGATCGCGCTGTCCGTCCTTGTAGAGGAAGGGGGCGTATTCCTCTCCATCTATCATCTGAGAGCGCAGCCGTCCGCGCTCGCCCGGTGTGGCGGATCGGAGCCGCAGCGCATCCGTCTGTTCGCGCGTCCTTCCATAGAGCGGACAGAGATCGATCTCGTGGTTGGACGTGGTCCGCTTGAGCCGGTCGGGGATCGTGTCGTCGGTCTCGGTCCTGATAAAGCCGTCGGTCAGATACTGCGCAAAGGCGGGAAAAAGACACGTGGACTTTGGGCAGAGGCGCGGAGTGGTCGTCCTGCGGCGAAAGAGTGCTTGCACCGCCTCCACGGGCGGCTGGCTGCGGGCGGGGGCCGGTTTGAGGTGGCGTCCGGAATAGGCCGTGTCGGTCAGCCCCCGCCAAGACGGGTAATCATGCACCGTGCTCAGCGGATGCGGCCGATACCGCGCGACCGAAACTGTCTTGCCGATCATGTATCGGTTCAGCGGTCGTGCGATCCAATCCGTGCGATCCGCAAACCTGAGCGCGCCGTTGAGGAGCGCGCCGCCCAATCCTGTTGCCATGAGATAATCTCCGGTAAAAAGGTCTGTCTCCAATGATACCAAGATGCCACAGATCGCGTCGTTCCGCCATCCGAAACAATCAGGGTCTTTTTCGCCCAATAGACCCTAACCAAAGGTTCCGTTGCACGAGCAGCCCCCCGAGCGCGCTGTGACGCGGCAATTGTGGCGCGGTGAAACGCTGCGCGTCACGAAGCGGAGGGGCCGAAGCACTCTTTGCGCGGTATAGATCGGATTTCGGTCCTCAGGGCCCTGCCGCGGATTAAGACACCTTCGTAACGGCCTACCGAAAGCACCCGAAACGCACTAGGTTCCAGGTCGGGGTCGTTGAATGCGTCGGTGTCCCCGTTTTCCCGCATCGCGCACGGCCAAGACTATGCAGATTGACAACGACATCGGTGGTGCGGCCTTTGCGGCAATCGTGCGAGGCTCACTCGACGCGATCATCGTCAGCGACGAGCAGGGCCGCGTCATCGAATTCAATCCAGCAGCCGAACGTATTTTTGGCTGGTCCCGCGCGGAGGCCCTGCGGCGGCCCATCGTGGATCTGATAATTCCCCAACATCTCAAGGCCCGCCATGAAGCGGGCATGGAGCGCATGCGGGCGGGCGCCCCACCCCGGCTGACCGAACGCCGGGTCGAGGTGCAGGCGCTTCGGAAAAACGGCGAGATCTTCGATTGCGAGTTGTCGGTGGCGCGGCTCGATGTTGTCGGCCAGCCGCTCTTCGCCGCCTGCCTGCGCGATCTGTCCGAACAGATCCGTGAACGGACCGCCCGCCGGGAAGTCGAGGATCTCTTGCGCGCGATCCTGGAAGATCAAACCGAGGTTATCTTCCGCTACGATGCGGACCTTATTGTCACGTCCTGCAATGGCGCGGCCGCCGAGCTTTGGGGCGTCGACCGCGAGGAATTGCTGGGCCGCCACTTGCTTGAACATGTGGAGCCGGACCGGAAGGAGCAACTCACCGCTGACTTTGCGGCCCTCACGCTGGAAGCACCGGTGCGGTATGGGACCGATCGGGCAAGCCTGCCCGATGGCCGCACGCGCGTGATCGAATGGACTGACCGCGCGCTCTTTGACGAACACGGCACCCTAATCGGCTACCAATCCGTTGGCCGAGACATGACGGAGAGGATGCAGGAGAGACAGGCGCTTGCCTCAAGTGAGGCGCGGATCGCCGCCTTCCTGAAGAACGCCCCCATCGGCATGTATGTGAAGGACAGCGAGGGCCGTTTCGCTATCGCCAATGCCGAGATGGAAAAAGTCTTCGGCAGGCCAATTGAGGAGATCCTCGGCAAATCCGCGAGAGAGATCGCCCCGCCCGAGCTGCTGCCGATCATCGAGGCAGCAGATGCCGAGATACGCCGAACCGGGCGGCCCCATTCCGTCGAAGAACATATCCCCGGCGCCGAGAGCTACGAATGGACGCTGGTGGTGCGCTTCCCCATCCCGCAAAGCGACGGGCAGCCGATGGAGATCGGCGGCTTCGACATTGACATCTCATCGGTGAAGGCTGCGGAAGCAGAATTGGTCCGCGCGCGGGAAGCCCTCCATCGCAGCGAGAAGATGACCGCACTCGGCAGTTTTGCTGCCAGCCTGGCGCATGAACTCAACAACCCACTGACCGTGCTCGCGGGCCAGGCGGAAATGCTCCGCGAAGATGTGGGCGAAGGCGCCGCGGCAGACCGTGCCGAGCGGATCATGCGCGCCGCCAACCGATGCTCGCGCATCGCGCGCAGCTTCCTCGCCATGGCCCAGCGCAAGCCGCCGAGGCGCGTGCCTGCCGATCTCAATTCGATCGTCTCCTCTGCATTGGAACTCGCGGCCTTCATGTTTCGCGGCTCGGATGTTGAGGTAGAAACACATTTATCCGAGTCGCCGCCGCTTCTGATCGCTGACCCAGACCAGCTCCATCAGGTCGTCTTGAACTTGCTCCTCAACGCCGAGCAGGCCATGCGGCACAGCCCGGAAAAGCGGATCACCGTGACCACCGGAATCGACAGCGCCACCCGTACTGCGCGCTTGGAGGTCGCAGATACCGGTCCGGGTCTGAGCGAGACCGTGCGAGACCGGGCTTTCGATGCCTTCTTCTCGACGAAAACCGCAACCGGCGGGGTCGGTATCGGCCTCTTCCATTGCCAGCAAGTTGCGCTTGACCATGGCGGGGAAATCGACCTCTTGCCTTCCACGGGAGGCGCGCACTTTCGGCTGGTCCTGCCCGTGGAAGTCTCCGGCGATCGGGCCGAACACAGCCCCCCGACGCTCACCACTGCGACACCCCTGCGCACACTCGTTCTGGATGATGACCCGGACGTCGCCGCTGCGATCTGTGAGATGCTGCGCGCAATGGGATGCGAGGCCATCGCCTCCACGCGTGCGCCGTTCGTGGCGCATTTGCAGGCCTCACAGAATCTCGACGTGGTCTTAATGGATCTCACGCCCGCAGATATTGCGAGCCTGTCCACATCGGGGCAGCTCCCGAACGTTCATCACGATCTTGCAGAGCACATTGTCTTCATGACTGGCGCCGCGCTCGACGCCAATCTGGAGCGCGCGTTGGATGCGGCGGGATGCCCATTCCTGCAAAAACCCTTCGGACGCGGAGAGTTGCTGAGCCTCCTGGCTGGGCTCTTCTCGCGCAGACCCACCGCTGGTCACTAGAGCGAATACCGCTTGGGTTGGTCCTAATCCACGTCCGGGTTGAACACGTAGCCGAGGCCGCGAACCGTACGGATCAGGCCATTTGGATGATCGGGGTGCCGCAGCTTATGGCGAAGCCGGGAGATTGCGTTGTCGATGGCCCGGCCTTGCGGCTCGCGCAGATCCGTATGCGTATGAGCGAGGAGCGTGTCACGCGAAAGCACCCGGCCGCGGTTGTCGGCAAGCACCTGGAGAAGCCGAAACTCCATCGCGGTCAGCGGCACATCGGCGCCGACGGCATCGGTGAGCCGGGCCGCGGAAAGATCGAGCGTGAAGGGCCCCAACTCCTGCGTCTCGGGCGGTGAGGTATCCATATCCACTGGTGCGACTTGCGTTACACGATGGTCCGGGCGGCGCAGAACCGCGCGAATGCGCGCGTCGAGTTCTCTTAGGTCCGGCGGCTTCGCCACATAGTCGTCGGCCCCAAGCTCCAAGCCAACGATGCGGTCCACCGGCTCGTCGGCGGCGGTCAGCATGATCACGGCCACGTTTCGCTGCATCCGAAGCCTGCGCAAGATCATCAGGCCGTCCTCGCCCGGCATGGCAATATCCAGCAACACGATTTCCATCTCGGGCCGTGCATCGAGGATACAGTCGAGTTCCGCGCCGTTCTGTGCCAGGGCCACATCACAGCCCCGCCGCGTAAGGTATTCTCCCACCGTCTCCCGGACATCGGCCTCATCGTCGCAGACCACGACATGCGGCGTCTCAATGCTCATCATCGAGCTCCTGTCTTGGATGCACAAACCCGGCCGCGACCTTCCAGGTATGACATGCTTTCTTTTGGCTGAAATCGGCCAGGCCACAAGCGCATTCCGCGAACCCATGTAGCCGCAATGTATCGTCGAGATCGCAATCGAACCTGAGTGAAACGGTGGTCTGAGAAACTGTGCTTTGAACTGAATATGTGATCGACAGACCCGAACCACTTGGATCTGGCAAGGCCCTTGGTCGCTGGGTGCCAGGCTTCAGACCGCTCTTCGCCGCCGATGACACCAGCGCATCGGCCCTTCGATAACGGCGAGGAATGCGCGGCTGGCAAACGCGCCAAAATACAATTGGCGCACGCGGCCTTGATGAAATCCGCCGCGTGCGGGTCGGCTCAAAGGCCCACCCGCACTAAGACCAATCAGAACAAGGCATCACTCAACAATTGGCCTCCAGCGCCGTCATCCATCCGCATTTCATCGAACCCACCCCTGTCGGGCACGACCAGCTTTTCGTCGGACCTCAAGTCCCCACCGAAACCGCCGCCATCTCCGAACTGGTTGTCCGGCAGATCAGCAAAGTCCCAATCGCCGCCCATGCCGCCACCGCTCTTGTAGAACAACGAACTATCCATGATGGCCGCGTTCGCTTGGTTTACATGAACGTTCTGTAACGTCGCGAAGTGGCGAACCCCATCGACGGTATCGGCATAGAGCAGTGTCATCGGTGGCGCAGCTGGCGGCAGGGGTGCAGCTAAGGCAAAGACCTCGCCAATAAAGTTGCCGCCGATGCCGGGATGATTGGCGAGGAAGCCGGGTTTGATCGTGATCGTGTCGACGCCGATCACGAAGTCCTTGATGAAATCGACCCCGGTATTGGCACTGTCAAAGACGAACGCATCCTCGCCTGATCCGCCCTCAAGAAAGTCGTTGCCCGTACCGCCGGTGAGCTTGTCATTGCCGCTGCCGCCATAGAGGGAATCGCTG
Organism: Pseudomonadota bacterium; assembly: GCA_039177645.1. Taxonomy (GTDB): domain Bacteria; phylum Pseudomonadota; class Alphaproteobacteria; order Rhodobacterales; family Rhodobacteraceae; genus Amaricoccus. The sequence continues at coordinate 79,658 of JBCDFS010000015.1, forward strand.
CCGCCATCGCCCGACAAGTCGTCGTCGTTGCCCTGACCATAAAGCTTATCGTCATCGGCGCCGCCATGGGCCTCATCATTTCCGTTCCCGCCATTGAAGCGATCGTCGCCGCTGCCCATGCTGGCATAATCGTCTCCACTTCCGCTCGTGACGATCAGATCACCATTGACGAAGTAGAAGTTGTCGTCCCCGCTGCCGGTCTGGAACGCCTCAATATTGTCGATCTCGTCGTCTTCACCATAGGCACTGAGGGTGCCATTCCCAGCGCCGGTGAGCATCACGTTCACGCCGTTGACCGCCAACTCCTTGATGGTGTCAAAACCGCTGCCGCCGTCGATTGTATCCTCGCCGTCGCCGCCCGTCAGGGTGTCGTTCCCGCCATAGCCGAAGATCAAGTCGGCGCCGACACCGCCATCAATGATGTTCGCTGAATTGCTGCCGTAGATCGTGTCGTCACCATATCCGCCATAGGCTTGGCCGCCCGAACCGATGGATAGGGTATCGTGCCCTTCTTCGCCATAGATCAGATTGGTGCCCTGCCCCCCGTAAATCGAGTCCTCACCATCACCGCCCTTAAGCGTGTCATTGCCGTTGAGCCCATGGAAGGTGTTATCAGCGTCATCGCCCTGCATGACATCGCTGTAGTTGGAGCCGACAATCCCCTCGATATTGTGGAGCCGATCTTCGCCATACATGGTTTCGCCGCCGGGCGTCCAACGGGCTTGCACAACGCCATGGGACGGGCTCGCCTTCAGATCGACATCGATCCCGGCACCGAAAAGGCTGTAAAAAACCGTGTCATAGCCCCCTGCGTCGCTCGCGACCGAATCGCCGTAAATGTCGACATTCCCGCCAAATTCGGAGTTCTTGTAATCCCCCGGCCGGTCGCGAAGGATGTTGTCGTCGCCGTTTAACCCAACCACTTGGCGGCTCCAGTAGGACGTCATGTCGCCGAGATAATCGTAAAGCGCATCCGCCGCGGCGAAATCGGCCAGGAGCGTGTCGTTTTGGTCGGTGCCGATGATTGGTTCCCAAGTAGAGGATGGCATGTCGTTTCCTTCCGTTTGCCCGTTTGTCTGTCGGGGCTGTTTGAGTTTGGAGTTGTGAATTCAGGCGGCCTGGCCGGGCCCTCGCGCCACAGGCCGCTTCGGATGGTCCGGGATTTGCGCGAGGGATGCGGGGTCAGGCCGGTGCGGTTGGGGCGGACCCGAAGGCCCGCCCGCAGCGGCACGCATCAGAACAGGGCATCACTCAACACTTGCCCGCCCGCTGCATCTCCAAGGCGCATGTCCTCGACCCCGTCCCTGTCGGGCACAACCAGCCTTTCGTCGGACCTCAAGTCCCCACCGAACCCGCCGCCATCTCCGAACTGGTTGTCCGGCAAGTCGCTGAAATCCCAATCGCCGCCTATGCCGCCACCGCTCTTGTAGAACAGCGAGCTATTCATAATCGCCGCATTGGCTTGGCCCACATGGACATTCTCCAACGTCGCGAAGTGGCGATAGCCATCGACGGTGTCGGCGTAGAGCAGTGTCATCGGCGGCGCGGTAGGCGGCAGGGGCGCGGCAACGGCGAAGACCTCGCCGATAAAGTTGCCGCCGATGCCGGGATGATCGGCGAGGAACCCCGGCTTGATCGTGATTGTGTCGACGCCAATCACGAAGTCCTTGATGTAGTCGACACCGGTATTGGCACTGTCGAAAACAAAGGCATCCTCACCCGATCCGCCCTCCAGAAAGTCGTTGCCCGAACCGCCGGTGAGCTTGTCCTTACCACTGCCACCATAGAGCGAGTCGTTGCCGCCATCGCCGAACAGATCGTCGTCGTTGCCCTCGCCGAGGAGGTAATCGGCATCGTTTCCGCCATGCGCCTCATCATCTCCGCTGCCGCCCGAAAACGTGTCGTTTCCTGCGCCCATATTGGCGAAGTCATCGCCGCCGCCGCTGTCCACGTAATAGTTGCCATCGACGAAGTAGAAGTTGTCGTCGCCGGTCCCGGTCTCGAACGCTTCGATATTGTCGATCTCATCGTCCTCGCCATAAGCGGTGAGGAAGCCATTCCCGGCGCCGGTGAGCACAACGGTTACGCCGTTGACCGCCAACTCCTTCACGGTGTCAAAACCGCTGCCGCCGTCGATTGTATCCTCGCCGGTGAAGCCCGTCAGCGTATCGTTGTTGCCGTAACCGTAGATAACGTCGGCACCGACGCCACCATCGATCACATCGGCAGAATTGCTGCCATAGATCGTGTCGTCACCGTAGCCACCATAGGCTTGGCCGCCGGAACCGATGGAAAGGGTGTCGTGCCCCTGCTCTCCATGGATCGTGTTGGTGCCTTCACCGCCATAGATCGAGTCGTTGCCGTCACCCCCCTTGAGCGTGTCGTTGCCCTCGAGCCCGTGGAAGGTGTTGTCAGCGTCATCGCCCTGCATGACATCGCTGTAGTTGGAGCCGACTATCCCCTCGATATTGTGGAGCCGATCCTGTCCGTAGATCGTTTCCCCGGCGGGGGTCCAGCGTGCCTCAACAATGCCGTAGGCCGTGGTCGCCCCAAGGTCGACATCGATCCCGGCCCCGAAAAGGCTATAAAACACCGTGTCGTAGCCCCCTGAGTCGGTTTCGGAAGTGTCGCCGAAAATATCGACATTCCCGTTCCAACTGGAGGTTTTGTAATCGCCCGGCCGGTCGCGAAGAATGTTGTCATCGCCCCCAAAGCCATACACGTCGCGATTCCAGGAGGTCGTAAAGACGTCGTTATACTGATAAAGCGCATCCGCCGCGGCAAAATCGGCGAGGAGCGTGTCGTTTTGGTCGGTGCCATTGAGTGCTGCCCAAGTGGAGATTGGCATTTCGTTTCCTTTCGTATGCCCGCTTCTCTGTTGGGGCTGTTTGAGTTTCGGGCTGAGAGGTCAGGCGGCCTGGCTGGACCTTCGCGCCACAGGCCGCTTCGGATGTTCTGGAGTTTGCGTGAGGGATACGGGATCAGGCCGGTGCGTTTGGGGCGGGCCCGAAGGCCCGCCCGCAGCGGCACGCGTCAGAACAGGGCATCACTCAACACTTGCCCGCC
>JBCDFS010000016.1:0-75504 GCA_039177645.1 Pseudomonadota bacterium
CAGCGCGCTGCAATAAAAATTCAATGAAATATATTTTGAAGTTAGAGATATCTTTAAAAAGCAGTATCGATTCGAGGATCTTGCTGACATATACCGTGATCATATTATTTACATTGAAATTCTAGAATCAGTTGAAAAACTTTACTCAATATGTCCTCTTTGCGGAGCAAAGTATGCTGCAAAATAATTTATTGAAAGTACGGGATACAAGTATCCAATGGAATCTTATTTTGCGGCTGTAAAGAGAGATGTAAAGTTATCACGAATTTGTGTTCTTGAGCTCGCTGTATCTCTTGAAGACAATATTGTTAAAATAGCCATTCAAGATTGCGCTGAGGGAAATATTGCAACCTACATTGTTTTAAAAGATGATCCTCGCTTTGAAGCACTCGAAAGAGAGCCCATTGATTTTATGGTGTTTGCAGATCGCAAGGTTTCAGAGAGCGACATTGGCGCGGGTGCACAGGTTCTTGCTGCCGATGTGAAAATAGATGAGATAGAAGCAAAACGCTTTAGTGTTATTTATGAGCGTATACTTCAGTATGCTCACCCGTTTGAGAGCTAAGCTCTTACGACAATACGATCAAAGCTTCACACCCGTTTGATCCCTGTGATTGTGAGTTCGATGCAAGCTATGACTAGTGTGCTTTGTGTCGCTGCTCGGTTTGCGCACTTGTTGTTTAGGCGTTTGCAACGGCGCCGACACGCTCGAAGGTGAAATGGGAGACGACGAGTTGTTCGGCGGAGGCGGGGATGACTTGTCTCACGGCGGCTACGGGGACGACACCCTGGTCGGCGGCCCGGGAGACGACAGGCTCCGCGGAAGTAGCGGCGATGATGTCCTGGTCGGGGCACGTGGTTCGGACACGATGGACGGCGGTGCGGGCGACGACTTTTTCAACGGCGGGCGCGGATACGATCGAATGGCAGGTGGCGACGGCATGGACGTCTTTTTTCACCGCGGCCTCGCCGAGCACGGGGCGGACTGGATTAGGGATTTCAGTTCGGCGGAAGGCGATGTGCTGCTCTTTGGCGACCGTCAGGCAGATCCCGGCGACTTCGAGCTCCGTCTCGCCCATGCGGGCAGCGGGAGCGGCCGCCCCGGCGCGGATGACCTGCGTGAAGCTTTCGTGGTCCACGAGCCAACCGGCCAGGCCATATGGGCTCTCGTAGACGGAGAAGGCGAAAGCACCATCAATATCCAGATGTTAGGGTCTGGAGAGTTTTACGACCTCGCGGTGTGACTTACGGGGCCATCCCCACGCGCTGACGCTGCACATTGCCCGTTGTCTCGGCTCTCTCCTGGAACGGATCGATCTCATCTGCGCGATGTGCCAACCTAGGTCTCGGAAATGCGGCGATAACGCGTATAGATCGTTGGTCCCAAGGAACCGCTGCAAATGCCTGTGCTAAATGATCGAGGATAAGGGGGCGCGATTTGACGTCTCGGCAGAAGCAACCTGAAACGGATCCGGTTGAAAGCTGCAGGCTGGACAACGAGCACATGGCGCTCGGAACCGCCTGCCGACTCCTTGCGCATACGCAACCCTACGCCGGGCTGGAATTCGGTGAATTTGTCAGAACGATTTCCGGCCAAATCCGGCGCGGTCATTACCTCTTCGCGCGCCGAGGAACGATGATGCTAGGTTACTTCGGGTGGGCGCTTTGCGAGGAATCGGTGGCGCAGCGCTGGGTCAACGGCCAGGGCGCGCCCTCCTCGGAGGCGTGCGTCGATGGCCCAGTTTTTGTCGTCGTCACTTTCGCAGCAAGGGAAAGAGCGGCGACGCGTTGCCTGATCCGAGCTGGTCGGCGCCTTTACCCCGGACGAACGACTATGTTCCACCGCCTCTACACGGATGGACGCACCGCCCGAGCGGGCCGTGTGGTAGACCGACACCTGCGGCAATCGGGATAGGGCTCCCTACGGCTCGACACGCTCAGACTTTGAAGTCGGCAGCGCGCTTCAACCCGCCGAGTGAACCAAGCCATGCCGCCATCCGTCCAGTAGGTTCGTGGCGGTCGTCGTCGTGATCGCATCGTCAAACGAACCAGACGCCGCATCTGTCGGGTTCATGTGAAACCTCTGCTTGAAGAGACGATGGAAGTGACTACGGTCGGCAAACCCCAACGATCCGAGACCTCGCGAATACGGCCGCGCGTCGGATCCGAGATCTGCAACTCTCTGCGCGCCGCGACAAGCCTGCGGTTTCTGATATAAGCCGCAAAGCCGCCAGCTTCGGGAAAGTGTCGATAGAGAGACGCGCGGGAATCCCCGACAAATTGACTTCACTCTTAATCATCGCAAGTTCAAAACGTGCCTCTGCCCCCTTCGTGCATGATTTCGGTGCTTCGGTTGGCGTTGTCAACTGGAGGCACGAGAGTGCTACCCCACTCGCGCCAGTACACAACTGGAGCTTTATTGCATCTTAAATAGATCTTGAACCGAAGAACTGTCCAACCGTCTTGCGATCTATGGTGCTGAGTTAGGATCCGCACTTCGTCAGCTCCATCATACAACCGCAGGCGCGATCGTAATGGCGGGAGAGCAGGGTAAACGAGAGGTCACCATGATCGCCTAGAGCCAGCCAGCTCGGCAGCAGCACCCTCCATAGTATTTCCCGGGATAGGTTCGCTTTCCAATTCGGGGAGAGATGCCAGTTTCCCAATGGCGAACATTCGGCGGGCAGGCATCGTCTTGACCTGTGCGGCTTGGCCAATACTGCGTTTGGAATGGCCTCAGGCGCTGTTTGCCCGATGATCCAGACACGCACCTCAGTCAGCCGATCTTAGTGGTGACGAGGGCGTCTCCGCGCCTTGAAGCCTTTTCAGGCATACCTGCATGGCTTGCGGCTTATCCACCTGACCAGTGATCCGGAGAATGACGAATAGCTCCTTTCGCAAGCGTCCCCAAACAAAAACCACAACCCTAACCCATCGCTCATAGATTGGCCTGTGTTTCGCGATGATCGCGAACGCAAATGACCCCCGTTCCCTCACGCCAGAAAAGGACCCGTCGCACTGACATAGGGAGCTTGCTTTTGCCGGCCGACTCCTCGGACTCACCTCCATCTCTTTGATGCAGCCATCCAACCAGTTTGAGGCCTCCAGCCCCTGTTTACCGTGGGGCGTATTGTGAGCTCGATGATAAGTTAGGGTTTGCGGCTCTGGTCGATCTTGCAGAACACTCTCTATTTCATTGACTTATCAGGCGACTGCGAAAACACCGTGACTACCAACTCTCGCCGATGGCACGTCTTCTAGGTGGATGACTTTAGGGCTGCTAACTCGGCTGATTTGAATGATGAACTACGAAACCAAAGGTTGCGAGGCGGCTACGTTGCCTAACTAACCGACTAGACTGGGCGCGAGTTGGAAGAGAAATCAGCCATCCCTCATCGCAGTCCGCACGAGCACACAAGTTTCCAGAGGAAATTATTCTTCTGGTCGCGCACAGGCAAAGCTGAGAGCCACTTTAATACCAGAACGACTGCGCGATCTCCCTTAGGTGCAGTAGATCCACCTAAACATCACCACAATGCATCGGGGTTCGGACCAATCATCCAGAAGGGCGCCCAAGCGAGGCACCTCGATTGGCGTGACCTGACAAGGGGCGTCGAAACGACCGATCTGCTGGGAACGGGCTCAAATGCTATCTCCGTCGAACCATCGACTAACACCAACCTGCGCGGAGTGTACCGGATCAAAAGACAACTTTGGAGGACGTGAAGACGTTCCGAGCCATCGCCGTGGAAACTGTCATGGGAGCGAGCCTGACGCTCGCGTTGAAACTCCCTTTTCTCGGATACCGTTCTAAGACGACAAAGCAGCGGCCTAGATCAGATAGAATGCAAGCGAAAAGGTGCAGATTGAGGCGTGACGCTGCTCTATTCAAGCGGTTCACGGGTTGCCGGTGGATTGCGAGTGTCGGCTATGGTCTTGCAGTCGAGAGGAAAAGACCATGCGCTCTTCATGAAGGTCTTTCCCGACTGCGTCCCAGCGTAGAGTCCTAGAACGAGGAACACCTGGCTATTCCTGGAACCTCTGCAGCACTTTATCGATCATTGCATCACCCGGCGGGTAGGACTGAAGCGGTTGGGCAATGGCGAGCGCCTCTAGAGACAGCTCGACAGGCACGGGAGGTCGAGCATGTTTCAGCATGGCTTTGCCAGGCTGGCAGGATTGAGCAGCGCGCCCACCTAGTCAAATGTTCGACAATACCATGATACGCATGAGTGTCTTTGCTGCCGGTGCAGAAGAGGCACGCGAATGGGCATTCGTGCGCACGCAGGCCGAGATCGCGCCTCGACACGCTGCGGCTGGTTACCCCAAGCGTTACCCCAGTGAGAATCCAACCAGTCCACGGAGTAGCACTCGATTCTAAATATCTGTTACCCATCGGTGATTTGGTGGGCCCGGAAGGATTCGAACCTTCGACCAATTGATTAAGAGTCAACTGCTCTACCACTGAGCTACGGGCCCGATACCGGATCTCGCGAGGAGCGTTTGACCGTCTGCCTCGCCGCTATGCGCGCCGCAGAGATCCCGCTCCTGACCGGAGGAGCATCGATACAAAAGCCTGCCGAAACAATCAATACAGGCTGGGCAGTGTCGTCAACGCCGCCAAGCGGCCGGGGAGCGAGAGGCTGGAAAACGGCCCAAGCGGGGCTCGTTACGGCTGCTTCCTTCCGGACCTGACCGGGTTGGCGAGGCGCCTGCCCGCACCAACCTCTCTGAGAGACAGATACCCATCGTGCGACGGATGATCAAGCCTCCCCCAACCGAAAGGTGAACCCGCGCTACCGGGCCGGGCGACACCGGCCGGCCGAGGGCTCACGCGGCGCGCAGCAAACAGAAGCTGCGCAATTGGTGCAACACATGATACGGGACGGCAAACACCAATAGAGGCGACGGCTTGCCCGACAGGGCCCCATCGCCATGCACAACGGGGGGGAAGAGGAGAAAATGAGCGCACCGACGCCGGACCACATCATGCGCGTGGCGAGCGGTTACGGCCTTGCGAGGATCCTGCTCAGCACGGTCGGGATGGGGCTCTACACACGCCTCGCGCAATCGCCGATGACGCTACAGGAGATTGTCGAGGAGTTCGGCCTCCAGGAGCGGCCTGCAATGGACATGCTCGACCTCCTTGTCTCATCGGACCTCCTCGATCGCGCGAGCGACGGCGTCGGCGCGCACTACCGCAATACGGAAGCCACCGCCGCCTTCCTTGACCGCACGAAGCCGAGCTATGTCGGCGGCATTCTCGAGCTTTGGGACCAGAGAAACTACGCTTTCTGGTCGGACATCATGGTGGCGATCCGCACCGGCCAACCGGTCAATGAATCCCGCCACAGCGGCAAGCCGTTCTTTGAAACGCTTTACGCCGAGCCGGAGCGGCTGGAGGCCTTCATGGAGGCCATGAACGGCTCATCGATCCGGAACTTTCAGGCGTTTGCTCGGCACTTCCCCTTCGCGGACCACCAGACCCACACCGATATCGGCGGTGCGGATGCGCTGCTCTCACGCAGTGTCGCGGCAGCCCACCCCCACCTCCGCTGCAAGAGCTTCGATCTGCCCGAGGTCACGCGCATTGCCGAGCGAAAGATCACGGCAGCCGGGCTCGAAGACCGGATCGAGGCAGTCGAGGGAGATTTCTTCACCGATCCGTTCCCGCCAGCGGACGTGATCACCATGGGGATGATCCTGCACGACTGGAACCTGGATCGGAAACTTCAGTTGCTCCGAAAAGCCTATGAGGCGCTCCCCGATGGCGGCGCCTTCGTGGCCATCGAGGCGCTCATCGACGATGCGCGCCGGGAGAACACGTTCGGCCTCTTCATGTCGCTCACCATGGCCATGGAGTTCGGCGATGCCTTCGATTTCAGCTTTGCCGAATTCAAGTCCTGGTGTGCGGAGGTCGGGTTCCGGCGGTTCGACCTGATCCCGCTGGAAGGGCCGTCGAGCGCCGCGATCGCCTATAAATGAGCCCTGGTTGAGAGGCGATTGCACGTCGGAGAGAAAGCCAGGGCCAGAGCGCGCTTGACCGCCAATCGACCATGAAATATGCGCTTCAGGCGCAACGCGGGTATAGCTTAATGGTAAAGCCCTTGCCTTCCAAGCAAGTTATGTCGGTTCGATTCCGTCTACCCGCTCCACTCCGCGTCTAAGCATTCTCGCCTCAATGCGGCCTAAACCCCCGCATTTTCCTCCCGCCGCAAATCCCGCGTCGACTCCATATAACCTCGGATCACCGCACTCTCCGGAATGATCCCCATCAGGCGGCGATCAGAATTGACGAGCGGGACAGCGTCACCGACGAACCCCTGCAACAGCGACATCGCCTCCCAAACCGAAGTGGTCTCGTCGAACACAATTTCCGAGTGATCGGCGAGTTCGTGAAGTTTCCGGTCTCGCGCCTCGCCGAACGTATCCTGCAAGCGGACATGGCCATGGTAACGGCCCTCGCCATCCACAAGCAAAACCTCGGAGCGGCGGGTCGCCTGGCAGAGCGCCTCGATCTTCTGCACATCGTCATCGGGGCTCAGGGTGGCGAAGTCTTGGCTGAGAAACTCGGAGACCAGACGAACGCTCAGAATGGCTCGATCCCGCCCTTGGGAGAGATCGTGCCCGCGAAACCCCATCTGCACATGAAAAAGCGAGCGGCCAAAAATCCGATGCGCGATCAGATTTGAGAAGGCGACGGAAGTCATGACGGCAATCGTCAGATCGTAGTTCCGGGTCAACTCGAACACGATCAGGATCGTGGTGAGCGGCGCCCCGATCACAGGGCTCGCGACGGCCATCATCCCGCAAATGGCATAGGGGATGACTCCCGTGAGGTCGACGGGCAGCACAGCTGCAAGCACCAAACCATAAAGCGCACCCGCGAACCCGCCGATCAGCAGAGCCGGAGAGAATACCCCGCCGGCGAACCCGAACCCGATGCAAAGCGCCGTCACGAAGGTTTTGGCGACGACCAGAACCGCAAGCTCCGCCACGCTGTAGGCCCCCTCCACCGACAGCTTGAGGAGCGCGTCGCTGCCGATACCCAAAACCTCCGGCACTTGAAGCGCGACGAGGCCGAGGCCAAGGCCGGCCAGTGCGGTGCGCAACGCGCGCGGAATGGGCAGCCGCAAGGATAACCGCCCGAACGCGAGGATCAGCGCCATATAGGCAGTGGCAACGAAAGCAGCCAGCGCCCCCTCAGCAGCAAAGAAAAAGAACTCGTAGTGGTTGAAGATCACATCGAGCTCGACACCGAGGATCGGTTCTTCGCCAAAGACCGTATAGGCCGTGACATGGCCTGCCGAAGCGGCAAGTGCCACCGGAGCAAACGCCCGCAGCGCATAATGGCGCAAGATGACTTCATGGGCGAAAATCAACCCCGCGATCGGGGCATTGAACGCCGCGGCAATCGCCCCGGCCACGCCACAGGCGATCGCAATCGAGCGTATGTCGCGCAGCCGTTTTTCCAGCCGACGCACCTGCGCGCCGATCGCCGCGCCGAGGTAAACGAGTGGGCCGTATTGGCCAACGGACGCGCCCGTGCAGAGCGATGTCAGCGAGGCAAGCGTGCCGATGATCCCGCTCTTGCGGTCGGGCATCGGCTGGCGGATCTGCACGGCGAGGATGGCGTCAGCCGGGCCCAGCGGGAGCCCCCCCTTGACCCCGCGGGTGATCATGAGACCAACCGCCAGCCCCCCGAGTGTCGGCACAATCAGCGTCGCTGCAATGACAAGCTCGCGCGGCGGCGCGAGCCTGCTTTCGGATGTCAGGAGAAGCAGGTCGTTTGCCCAAATGACAACCCAAACGAACGCCGCGGCCACCAGGCTGGAGGCCATCCCGATCAATGCCCCCGCGAGGGTGACAACAATCAAGCGCACAATACTTGCAAGATCGAGCAAAGTCGCTCCCCGTCCGTCCCCTCGCGTCTTCTCCAAGCTCTATCGCAGCATCGCAACGGAAGCGAGTGGCGCAATGCCTGGAAATGCTTGATCTTCTCATATATATCGACTATTCTGGAATTATCGAAATATAGCCGGAGATCCGGCGGATATCGGTCAGACAGCGAGGAGCCCGAGATGGCGGAAGATCGTTACAATGTGTTGTTTCTCTGCACGGGAAACTCCGCCAGATCGATCCTGGCGGAGGCGATTTTGAAGCGCGAGGGAATGGGAAGGTTCGAAGCCTATTCCGCCGGCTCCGTTCCAAAGGGCGAGGTCCACCCCTTCGCCCTCGACCTGCTCCGCCATATGAACCACGATGTGAGCTTCGCGCGCTCCAAAAGCTGGGATGAGTTTGCCGGGGACGGCGCTCCTCACATGGATTTCGTGTTCACCGTCTGTGATAACGCGGCCAACGAGGTTTGCCCCATTTGGCCCGGACAGCCGATGACAGCGCACTGGCCTGTGCCCGATCCCGCAGCGGTGGAGGGGAACGAAGCAATCCGCCATCTCGCCTTCGCCGATGCCTACCGGATGCTGACGAACCGCATCTCGGTCTTCGTCAACCTGCCCCTGGCCTCGCTGGACCGCCTCGCCCTCAGCCGCCAATTGCAGGCCATCGGACGCCGCAACGAGACAGCCGAACCGGCATAGACCCTCGGGGGCCGCGAGTCGCGCATACTCAACCGTCGCGGGCGCCCGCCATCGGGACTGCTGCGCTCTCTGGCATGAAACCGGCCTCGACCATCAAGGCGTCGGATCGCGTCTCGATCACGGTTTCAATCCGCTCCATGAAGTCATGGATCGGGAGGCCAGACGGGATCTCGGGCAGAAACTCGATCACCGCCAGTCCGGGCCGCCGATAGACGGTGTTGCGGCCCCAGAAGACGCCTGCATTCGTCGCCACCGGGATGCATGGATTGCCAAATCGCTCATAAAGCGCCCCCGCCCCGATCTTGTAGGGCCGTTGAGCGCCCGGCGCGACCCGGGTCCCCTGCGGATAGATGATCAGTTGGCTCGCCTCCTCGGCATTCTTGGCCGCACGCCTCACCATCTGCTGCATCGCCTTTCCCTTCTTGCCGCGATGCACAGGTGTGGACCCCATCCGCAGCGCATATAGACCGAGCACCGGCGCCCAGCGCAGCTCTTTCTTCATGATGAACTTCGCGCGCGGCAGCGTTGCGGAGAGAATGATGATGTCGAGGAACGACTGGTGCTTCGAGCAGATCAGAACGTCGCCACTGGGCACGGGCCCACGGATTTCGGTCTTCAGCCCACACATGACCGACAGGAGCCGCAGCGTGATCCGACAATAGGTCTGGACCGACCAAAATGCGCCCGCAGCGGACCAGGCCGCGAGCGGCGCCAGGATGATGCCCATGACCAGCATCAGGCCGAACATCACCACGTTGAACAGAAACGACCGGATCAACAGCATAGGCTCAACTCCAACGCCGCACAGCGCGCCAAACCGCGACCCGTGCCGCGATCCAGGCCAAGAGCGCCGCGGCAACCGGCACAGTGGCGGGGAGAACCCAATCCGCCCCCCGGGGCGAGATGGCAGTTAGGTAAAAGCCGGTTTCGCTCTCGGGCGGGAAAAGGGCCAGCACCCCGCAGCCCGCCAGAGCCCCGATCAAGCCAGCCCCAAAGGTGCGAAACAGAAAGCGGCGCGTAACGATTTTCCTGATCAGGTCGTCTCGCGCGCCGATCAGCCGCAAGGTCTCGATCGCACCGGAGGCCGCAGCCAAACTCGCCTTGAGAGCCAAGCTGAGCAACGACAGGAATGCCAGCGCAATCGCGGCCAGTGCGGCAAACGCAAAGATCCGCAGGCCAAGCGCGCCCCGCGCCAGCTCGCCGCGAAGTGCCCCATGGTTGTCGAACGCCGCGCCGGGCGCCACCTCGGCGAGCGCGCGTTCCAGCGCCGGAGTATCAAGCCGCAAGGGATCCGTGCCGACCTCGATCATCAGCGGCAGGGGAAGCGCGTCGATGGCCGCGCTATCCCCGAGCCAGGGCTCAAGCAAGGCCCGCTGTTCCGCGATTTCGATCATCCGAACCGACAGAATCCCCGCTGTCTCCTCCAGGACCGCCAACGCCGCCCGCGCCTGAGCCTCCACAGCCGCACCGTCAGCGACGATTGTCAGGGTTGCAGGCTGGGCCCGAGGCGCGCCCATATCTGCCCCGATCCTGAGGCCAGAAAGGCCCAGGCCGAGCATCATCACCGCCAGAAAACATAGCAGGCACGTCCCCAGCGACAGAAACGGCAAAACCCAAGCGACCCCCGGCAGCAAGGCGTCAGGCCGGGGCGCGCCAGCGGGCCAACGGCTCACGAGGCGTCTCCAACCGAGACACCGCCCATTCCATCGAGGGTGACGATCCGCAGCGGAAGCCGCGCAAGCCTGTCTGCCAAAGCGGCATCCCCATGCGTCGTCACCTCCTGCGCAGTCACCAGGATCGTCTTGCCCATACGGTTGAGATCGGCGAGCAATCCCCAGATCTGCAGCGCCGCATCGGGGTCAAGACCGGAGGCAGGCCCATCGGCAAGCAGGATATCCGGGCTGCGGATCACGGCGCGCGCGAGCGCTGCCCGGCGCCGTTCGCCTCGCGAAAGAGCCGGAGGCAGGGCCTCCAAGAGCGGCGTAAGATCCACCCAGTCGAGCAAGGCGTCCAGATCCTCCTTGCGGGCCTTTGGGTCGATCCCGTCGATCCGCAGCGGCAAAGCGATGTTCTCCATCACCGTGAGATGGTCCAGAAACGCGCCATCTTGCGGCACAACGCCCATGCCCGCGCGCAGATCCGCCGCGCCGTTCCGGTCCCGGCGGCCAATCCGGCGCTCAGAAAAGCGGATCTCACCCCGCGAAGGCACGAGATCGCGGTAGCACAGCCGCAGAAATGTGGTCTTGCCCGCGCCGGATGGGCCGCAAATGACATTGAAACTGCCCGGCTCAAAAGACAGCGTCGCCGCCTGCAGCACGACCCTGTCACCGTAGCTGAAAGCCACATCGTCGAACGCGATCACCTGTGCGATCCGGGGCTCCATTCTTGCGGCTTATAGCCTGCTCGCGCGCGGGCGCAACGGCCCATAATCAACCGTGATGCCCTTGGATTGACCGCGGCTGCTCGCTAAGAGTGTCCGAAGAGAGCGGATTTGCCGCCAAAGATGCAGAAAACGCCAAGCTATGAGCCCCATTCGCCTGACCTGCCCGAATTGCGGTGCGGAATACGAACCACCGGCAAACATGATACCCTCAGGGGGCAGGTATGTTCAGTGTTCCGCTTGCGGCACGCGGTGGTTCGCGAAGGCCGAGGGTCGGCGCCTCCTCTCCGAAGATCAAATCATCGCCAAGCTCGAAGCCCGTGGACCCAATCTGCGGCTGGCAAACGAGCCGCTCGCGGAGCCCTCCTCGGGCGAAGGGCAGAGCGACAGCGCCGGAGATACGCGCGTAGAGGCCGCCAACCCAGATCCCGCACCACCGGACCCAGAGAAAGCGCTAGATCTGGCAGCACCGCGCGCTGCGCCTGGCCGCGACGGCAGCGACTTTGCCTGGGAATCGCCGGAGCCATTAGAAGAGCCAAAAACAGAAAAAGAACTGGAAAAAGCAGCGGATTTTGCATTCGAGGAACCCGAGAGCCTGAAACTCTCAACCCCCAAAAGTGAGGAGACCTTCACATGGGAAGAGCCCGCTGAAGAACCGGCGGAAGAGTCCGTAAAACCTGACATCTCTCAGCGCCTGAGCGAGCGGGCGGATCAGGGCACGCCGCAAAGCCGCCCGAATGTGAGCGAGGCCTCACAACGGGATGCAAGCGCCCGCCCACAGATGTCTCCGCTCCGCAGCCAACCGACATCGCCGCGGCCGCAGGTCGTGCATCCCAGGATCGTGATCCAGGAGGCGCCGCGAAGCCGGTTCTGGCATGGCTTCGGGCTCATCGCCGGGCTGTTCGCGGCGCTGACGCTCCTCTATTTCGGCGCGGTCAACCTAAGCGGTGGGCCATCCGGCATCTCGGAGATCGCGGCAACCTACGTGCAGGCAATCGATACGCTCCGGATCAGCCTCGCGGGCTTCATAAACCCAGGCGCCTGACCAGCAGAACCGGACAGCCGTCGCACCCGCATCCGGGTGGCTAGAACCGGTCGAGTAACCGCCGAAGATACTCCAATTCCAGCTCCGGTCGGGACAGATCGCCGGAGCGCCGCCGGATCTCTTCGAGAATTTCGCGCGCGCGGGCCGCGGCATCCGCCCCTTCGGGAAGCATCTGCGTATCGGTGCGCGTTCCACCGGTCGTCCCCAAGGGCCGCCCAAGCGGGTCGGTCGAGCTGCGTGATTGCGCCGTCCCGTTGGGCGCCTCCTGGCTGCCCTGTCCGCTCTCGGCCTGCCGCATGTCCTGGGAGAGCGACTGCATGCCCTCGCGCAGATTGTCGATGGCCTCAGCCTGCTGATCCAGGGCCCCGGCCGTGTCGCCGTCCGCAAGGCCTTCGCGCGCCGATTCCATGCTCCGCTCGGCATCTTCAAGCGCTTGGCGGGTGTTCTCACCGGCAGCACCGGGTAACCCGCCTTGCAGTTCTTCGAGCAATTGGCGCAGCGCCTCCTGCCGCTCCGCCAGCGAGTCAAAGCCCTGACCCTGCCCTTGGCCGGGTTGATCGCCCTGGCCGGGCTGGCCACCTTGCCCTTGGCCGCCAGGCTGGCCGTTGCCCTGTCGGAACTCGCGTTGCAATTGCTCGAAACTGTCATCGGCGAGGCCCTGCTGCTCGCGCAGCGCGTCCGCTAGGCCCTGCATGCTCTGCTGGCCTTCACCACCTTGCCCTTCGCCACCGCCTTGGGCAAAGCGCATCTCCATGTTTTCCAGCATTTGCTGAAGCATGTCCAAGAGCGCCTCGGCTTCGGCCCGCCGCCCCTGTTCCGACAGCTCCTGAATGCGATCCATCAATTCCTGGATCTGATCCTGGTTGATGCTTTCGCCTTCCTGGCCGCCCTCGGCCATCTCCATCTCGCCGTTTTCGATCGCTTCGCGGGCGAGCTGTTCCATGTAGTCGCGCGTCGCCTCGCGCAACTCATCCATCAATTCGGCGATCTCTTCATCGGTCGCGTCGCCACGCAAAGCTTCCTGCAACCGCTCGCGGGCCTGGGCCAAACGCTCTGCCGCACTCCCGAGGCTGCCGTCTTCCAGAAGCAAAGCAGCCTGCCAGAGGGCTTCGGCCAGTTCGTCGCGCGATTCGGCGACGGCCCCCTCGTCAATTGCCGCATCGAGCCTGCGAATGATCGTCCGGGTGATGAGATATGCGCCTGCGCGGTCGAACAGGCCCTCGGGCTTCCAGCTGACCGCCTTGAGGACCTTCGAAACGCGCTCAGCATTCTCGACGGACCACAGCAGGTCGCGGCGCTGTTCTATCAGCGCCGCCGCGGCCGGGTCGAAAAAGCTGCGCCCCGGCATGATGGCCTCGATCCCGGTCTGCTGGCCGATCTGTTCGAGGGCATCCTCTGCCGTGAGCGTAATAGAAACAGGCAGTCCGGCCCAAGGATGCTTGGAGAGATCCTCCACCAGCATTTCCTCGACGTCTTCCATCGCGCCGGAGACAGGAAGCGGCAAAGGCAGTGTTATGGCCTCGCGCGGCTCAGGCGTGGTTTCCAACCCATAGCGCCGGTCCACGCGCGCCAGATCGAGCGCGATTTCGGCGCTCGCCCCTGTCACGCCATGGTCGTCAGTCGCTTCGAAAACCATCCGCATCGCCCCGCCCGGCGCGCGCTCGACAGGCTCCGTCAGGCTGATCACTGGCGGATCGTCCGGCTCCACCCCAAAGGTCCAGCGACCCAAAACATCACTGCCGCGCCGCAGAACCACAGGCCCACCATTGGCCATGGCGAACTCCGCCAGTGCGATCCCGTCGGCCACGCGATTGAGGGGCGCCGCTCCATCGGCTGAGACGGATTCCTCAAGCACAAAATCGTCGCTCTCCCCATAGACGCGGACCGTGATCACCGTGCCCTTTGGCAAGGAAACCGGTGTTTCACCCTCAATTTCAGGCAGATAGAGCGTGGGGCGGCCGGTATAAACCGGGGGCTCGGCCCAGCCCTCGTAGCTCGGCCCGAGATCGGCCACCGGCGCGGGCGACGGCGCAAGCGTCGCGGTAATCGTCTCGACCCCGTCCATCCGTGCGAAGACAAGCGCAGAGATAAAGAAAACGAGCACGGCAAGCCGCAACGCCCAGGGGTCGTCACGGGCGAGACGCAAATCCGCCCGAACGGGGCGTGCCTCCTTGGCTCGTTCGAGCATCCGCGCACGATGCGCCGCCCAAAGAGCACGCACCGCCGGATCGTCCGATCCCATCGCGGGTTCGTCATCGAGGGTGGCAAGCGGGCGGCCGGACAGCGTCGCATCGAGCCGCTCCACCGCGACAGCCCGGCTGGGCCAGCGGAACCGGCGCACACCCCGCCAAATGAAATAGGAAATGACACCGAGAGACGCGGCCAGACCGAGGATCAGCTGCCAGCGGCCCGCATTCTCCGCCACACCGAAGGCGAGCGCCGCCCAGACCGTGGCAATCGCGCAAAGTGCGGGCCAAAAGGATCGAACGGCTGCTTCCAGGGCGAGCGAGACACGGCTGAGCAGGAGTGCGCGCCGTATCTGGGTCTGAGCGGTCCGATCCGTTTCGCCGTCTGTCATGCCGCCCCTTCCGTCTATGCCGCCTTTGTCGTGCCGTCCCGTGCCGTCAGGTAGTCATATGCGCCTTCAGATCCGAAAAGCACCGCGCAATCCGCTCGCAGCGCAGCCGTGGCCCTCACGGCCCGTCAAGCCAAGGAGGAATGGTATCGCGCGCGAGCATCTCGTCATAGCTCGGCCTTGCGCGAACCACAGCGAATTGATCCCCCTGCACAAGGACCTCCGGAACCAGCGGGCGCGAATTGTATTCCGATGACATCACCGCACCATAAGCGCCTGCCGAGCGAAAAACCAGTAAATCGCCATCGTCCATTGCGGGGAGCATGCGTTCGCGCGCGAATGTGTCCCCAGTCTCACAAACGGGTCCCACCACATCGAAGGGTTCGAGGGCCACGCCCGCCGCTGGCTCGGTCACCGGCAGAATGTCATGCCAGGCGTCATACATTGCCGGGCGCACAAGATCGTTCATCGCCGCATCCAGAATGAGGAAGTCGCGTCCCTCGCCCCGTTTCAGATAGATCACCCGCGACAGGAGGACACCGGCATTTCCCGCGATCAGGCGTCCGGGCTCGATTTCGATCTCGCAGCCGAGCTTGCCCACCGTCCGCCGGACAACCTCTCCATAGTCGAATGGCAAAGGCGGCGCCGAATTGCTGCGCTGATACGGGATGCCAAGGCCGCCCCCAAGATCGAGGCGGCGGATCTGATGACCATCGCCGCGCAGCAGCGCCGTCAGCGCCGCCACTTTGGTGAAAGCGTCCTCATAGGGCTCGAGTGCGGTCAACTGGCTGCCGATATGAACATCGATCCCCACCACCTCGAGGCCCGAAAGCCGCGCGGCATCGGCATAGGTGTCGCGCGCGCGCGAAATCGGAATACCGAACTTATTCTCTGACTTTCCGGTCGCGATCTTTTCGTGGGTCTGCGCGTCCACATCAGGGTTCACCCGAATGGTGATCGGCGCCCGCACGCCCTTGGAGCGCGCGACCTCATCGAGCGCTCGCATCTCCGGCTCGCTCTCGACATTGAACTGCCTAATGCCGCCTTCAAGCGCCAATGCCATATCCTCGCGGGTCTTGCCCACGCCGGAAAAGACGATCTTCTCGCCCGGAACGCCCGCGGCGCGCGCACGTCGGTATTCGCCACCCGAAACCACATCCATTCCAGCGCCGAGCGACGCCATCAATCGGATCACCGCCTGGTTAGAATTGGCCTTCATCGCATAGCAGATCAGATGCGGCAGGCCGTCGAGCGCCTCCGTGAACACATGGAAATGCCGGGTCATCGTCGCTGTGGAATAGACATAAACCGGCGTGCCGACCGCCGCCGCGATCTCGGTCAGCGGCACATCCTCGGCGTGGAGAACGCCGTTTCGATAGAGGAAATGGTCCATGCGTCAGCCGCGCTCCAGCGGCAAAGTCAGCGTGGCTTTCAGCTGGCCCATGGACCCAATTCCTATCTCACGATGCTTGTATGGCCGGGCAAGACGCACGACGCCTCACCGAGCCTCACAAGACATATGCGGGATCGACGCCCTCGGACAGTCCCTACGCAGAAAGACTTAAGCCTCAGACGCGCCGATTACTCGATGGCAATGTTATAGACCTGATACACCCACCAATCGTCGGGCATCTCGGTCAGATCCTCCCGATCCGCGCGCGGGAAGACTACCTGAACCGGGCCGAAATCGCCGATGCCCAGCGCCTTTCCATCGCGCGAATAGGCAATCACCGCACCGGCTTCCGCCATCTCCTCAAACGGAACTTCGACGGCATAGCCATCCAGCGCCCGTACGATCACCAAATCACCGCTGCCGCCCGCTGCGCCAAGAACATCCGACAGGAGCGGCCCGGTAAACTCGACAACATCCCCGCCCTTCGGGAAATCGGCCCGAACCGTCTGCTGCGGGAGCGCCGCGAGCGCGGAGGCGTCAAACTGCATCGCATTCTCAAACGCCACATCGTTGAAGACGAAAAGCTTGTCGTAGTCTGGGTCTATGGGGCCGCGATTGGTGTTCTCGATAGAACCGGTGACCGTGAGCAAGGTGAGGCTCTCGGCCTTGGCGGGCGTGAGACTCAAGAGCATCACAAGGGCCGCAACGGGCAGGAGGGTGTATTTCAAGGGGGAGATCATGGCGCGACCTTCTCTTTCATTGGGTTTTGCAGCGCGCGAGCATCAGATCGCGGACTCTTCGGCCTCCTGGGGGGCAACCGGCGGCCCCTTGATCCCGCAAGACGCAACGACACACGCAATAAGAAACAGGGCAAGCAATCGTCTGAAAGAAACCATCACGTCAGAACAGTCTTCCACCGCTGAATTTGAGCCTCAACCTGGGCTGGCGCTGTGCCGCCATAACTTGCACGACTCGCCACAGAGTTGTCCACCCCGAGAACCTCATACACGCGCTGGTCGATGCCCGCATGAACCTGCTGCATCTGGTCAAGCGTCAGATCGGGCAGATCACAGCCCGCCTCCTCAGCCATCTTCACCAGAGCGCCCGTCACATGATGCGCCTCCCGGAACGGCAGATCCAGCACCCGGACAAGCCAATCGGCCAGATCCGTCGCGGTGGAAAAGCCCGAGCCCGCCGCTGCGCGCAAGGAGGCGGGATTGGGCGCCATATCCGCCACCATCCCGGTCATCGCGGCAAGCGCGAGCATCAGGCTATCGGCCGCATCGAAGACCTGCTCCTTGTCCTCCTGCATGTCCTTCGAATAGGCAAGCGGCAAGCCCTTCATCACCGTGAGAAGCCCCACAAGCGCGCCGGTGATCCGGCCGGTCTTGGCGCGGACTAGCTCCGCCGCATCCGGGTTCTTCTTTTGCGGCATGATCGAGGAGCCCGTCGAGAAGCGGTCCGACAGCTCGACAAAGCGAAACTGCGCCGAAGACCAGATGACCAGCTCTTCGGCAAAGCGCGACAGGTGCGTGGCGCAAATGCCGCTCGCCGACAGGAATTCCAAGGCAAAATCCCGGTCCGAGACCGCGTCGAGGCTATTGGCCATCGGGCGGTCGAAGCCAAGCGCCTGCGCCGTGGCCTCCCGGTCAATCGGAAACGACGTTCCAGCCAGCGCCGCCGCCCCGAGTGGGCATTCGTTCAGCCGGGCACGCGCATCGGCAAACCGCGACCTGTCCCGCGCAAACATCTCCACATAGGCCATCATGTGATGGCCCCAGGTCACAGGCTGGGCCGTCTGCAAATGGGTGAAGCCCGGCATCACGAGATGCGTGCCCGCTTCGGCCTGCGCAAGCAGCGCGCGCATCAGCGCCTCCAGGCCGGAAATGGCCGCATCGCACTGGCCCCGAACCCAAAGGCGAAAATCGGTCGCCACCTGATCGTTGCGCGACCGCGCGGTGTGCAACCGGCCCGCGGGTGTCCCGATCACCTCCCGCAGCCGGGCCTCCACATTCATGTGAATGTCCTCAAGCGCGCGGGAAAACGGAAACGCGCCACTCTCGATCTCTGACAACACCGTGAGCAGACCGTCACGAATCGCCGTGGCATCCGTATCAGAAACAATGCCTTGCGCGGCCAACATGGCCGCATGGGCGCGGCTCGCTTCGATATCCTCGGCGGCCAGACGCTTGTCGAAATCGATGGAGGCGTTTATCGCTTCCATCACAGCGTCGGGTCCGCTGGCGAAACGGCCACCCCACATGGCGTTAGATGACTTGGTGTCGCTCATTGGATTTGCTGCCGGACCTCGGGATACACGAATGAAACGCTTCAACGCCTTGATTGGCGCCCTGCTCTACACTGCGCTCGCCGCCACCGCAAACCCCGCATCGAGCCAGGCGCTCGGGGAGGCAGAGCTCGCAAAGCTTGCCGAACTCCGCGAAGGCGACATGCGCAAGCTCGTCATTCACGACGCGCCCATTCCTGCGGGCGAGGCCGGATTTGCCGATCTCGACGGGGCGGAATACACGCTCGCAGACAGCAACGGCCAGATCCGGCTCGTGAACTTCTGGGCGACATGGTGCGCGCCATGCCGGCACGAAAAGCCCTCGCTCGACCGCCTTGAAGCCGATCTATCTGGGTCCGACTTCCACGTCATCGCCATTGCCACGGGCCGCAACCCGCCCGACGCGATCAAGCGCTTCAATGAAGAAGTCGGCATCGAGGCGCTGGTGACCTATGTGGATCCGGGCAGCCGCGTGGCCTCGGAAATGCGCGTCCCCGGCCTGCCGGTCACCGTCCTGATCGACCGGAACGGTATGGAGATCGGACGTCTCGTGGGCGGAGCGGATTGGACGAGCGACAGCGCGCGAGACATCATCGCCTATCTCGTCGGCCTGCCTAAAGCTTAAAGGGTCAGGCGCCGTCCGCGTTGGGGCAACGCTCCGGCTTGATATCGACCAGCGGCGTTCCGTCGATGCAATCGAGACTGCGGACAGTAAGCACAGGCCCCTCGACACGGACTAGGCGCACCCGAGCAAGACCAATCGGATTGGGCCGCACCGGAGAACGCAGCGCAAACGTGCCGGATGCGGCTCCGGTATGGCGCGGGCTCTGCCGCACGAGATCACGCCGCGACTGATCAAGCCAATAGAGAACGTCCAGGTGGGAAAGGCTTTCCATTCCCTCCAGCGCAGCGACCCAAGGCGCAAACACCTCAATCTGGCATTCCGGGCCGTCGATGCTCGCTTGGCGCGGGCAGTCCTCCCGGCGCGGATAGGGCGTGCGGATCCGCCCGATGAAATAGAGGGACGCCTCGAAACGATCGGGCAGATCGACCGCAACCTCTCCCGGCCTGATTTCCTGCATCTCGCCCTACCTCCGAACCTTCTCCATCCCGACAAGCAATCCCGCCCGCCGCGCCGAGGGTCAACCGCTAGCGTCGAAACGATCCCCTGCCCGCGCAATTTTCGTCATCCGCGCGACAGCTTTCGCGAGTATCCTCGGCGACAAAACACGGGGAGGATCGAATGGGATTGCGTGTCACAACATGGAACCTTGAATGGTTCGGAAAGCTGCTCCAGGGCCGGGGTCGGTCGCTCTCCGGCAAGCCTGCAGACTCAGGGGCCGAAAGGGCGCTCCAGCAGCTGCAAAAGGAGAAAATTGCCGAAGAAATCCGGGCCATCGACCCGGACATCCTCTGCATCCAGGAGGGGCCGTCCTCCGGCGCTGTCGCGGATCTGATCGGTTTTTGCCAGGATTATCTTCTCAGCCGCTGGACAGTCATCACCCGGCCGCAAGGCGAGCCATACCATGTGCGTGGTTCGCAGGGGATCTGGTTCTTGGTGAAAACCGCCCGTCTTAACGCACTCTCGCCGGTTCTGCTGCCGGTGAGCCGCTGGCGGGAAGCCACCGCGCTCGAAGCCCAAGCCGCGGGGGTGCCCGAGGGCGAATATGGCAAGACGTGGCGCATCGTGCACCCCTGGTTCAAGCCGGACGGCAAAGTGCCAGATCTGGAGGTGGGCGACGACAACGAAGGCGATCCACCTCCCGCCGCCGGGCTCACCGAACGAGACCACTACCATTGGCGTCATCCCCAAACGCTGGTCTGCACCATTGGCGGGCTGCGCGTCGACTTCATCGGCGTCCATCTCAAGTCGAAATTCGCGGGAGCGCCAGGGGACTACGAAAAGGCCGGCTCAATCCTGCGGAGCTGGCGGCCTCGAAAAGACTGGTCGGAAGAAGAAATCGACCTCATCGAGGCCGTCGAGCGTGCCGGCACAGAGGCGCGAATCAAACTCACCACCGAGATCACCGATCTGCGCTACTACATCGAAAGCCGGTTTCGGAACCAACCCGACCCAGCCGTCTTCGTCCTTGGAGATCTCAATGACGGGATCGGCCAGGAGTATTTCGAGCGCCGCTATCTCTTCCACGACCTGATATCGAACCTGCAAGGCGACGTGTTCTTCGCCCGACGCTTCCTCAACCACGCACTCTTCGATTACGGGACCGACAGTCTGGAGAATCATCGCTGGACGGTGTCGTTTTCCGACGCTTGGGATCCTGGCAAACCCGCCGAGATCCTCCTCGACCACATTCTCTTCACTCAGGCCGTCACCGGCGCCGATGCTCTCGACCGTGCGCCAGTAAGGGTCCCGCCTCGGGCAGGACGCGTCGAACATGCGATTCATGAAGCCGCTAACGTGGTCTTCGACCGTGTCGCGGACCAGACGAGCGACCATCGCCCGGTCACCGTCGATCTGGAAACACGACGCGCAGTCTAAGCGAACGGATCAGGCAGCCCCGATCTCTGCTCAGTCTTCGAGCATCCGCGCTTCATCGACCAGCATGACTGGGATGCCATTGTGGATCGGAAAGGCGAGATTCGCGGCCTTCGAGATGAGTTCTTGCCGCTCCGCATCATAAATCAGCGCACTCCGCGTCACCGGACAGACAAGAAAGTCAAGCACGCGACGGTCCAGTTCCACCCGCGCAGGGGCGGGCTCTTCCACCGGCGCCTCAACCTCGGGCGCGTCTTCGTCGCTCACTGAACCGTCCCCTCATCGTTCCCGCCGCGCAGTGCAAATTCCATCAGCGTGACCAGCGTCTCGCGCCGGTTGGTGAGCGTCGGCGCCTCCAGGAGCGCCTGCTTTTCCTCAGGATCGAAGGGGCAGAGGATCGACAGCGAATTGACGAGCAATTCCTCGTCCGCTTCCTTCATGCTGTCCCAGTCCGAAGAGAGCTGCGCCGTATCGAAATAGCGCGCCAGGACCTCCAAGAAGGCCGGACGGTCGAAGCCTTCGTCTTTCTCCTCGCGCCCCAGATCCCGCTCAAACGGCCCCCATCCGACATTGGCCTGGATGTAAGGTTTGAAGCCTTCCTCCTGCTTTAGGAGGCGAAAGCGGCTGATGCCCTGCAGCGTGATGAGATACCGCCCGTCCTCGGTCTCCTGCATGGCAGTGACGCGCCCGGCGCACCCGATCTGATGCAGTCGGCGCACATCCTTGCGCTCCGGTGTCGCCACCGGTTGGATCATACCGATCAGACGATCCTGCGTCTTGAGCGTGTCCTCGAGCATCGCCAGGTAGCGCGGCTCGAAGATATTGAGAGGAAGCCGCGCCCGCGGCAGCAGCAAGGCGCCGGGAAGCGGGAAAACCGGGATCATGTCCGGCATATCGGCTAGGCTGAATTTTCTGGTCATCGCGCCGCCCCAGCTGGGTCAGGCAAAAATCATCGAGGAAAGCCGCCGGCGGCCCTTCTGGGCAACCGGGCTCTTCGGACCGAGACTGTCGAAAATCTTGAAAAGCTGCTCCTTTGCGGCGCCATCGTTCCATTCTCGATCCCTGCGGAACAACTCCAGCAAGGTCTCAATCGCGTCTTCGGTATCGCCCTTCCCGAGGAGAGCGAGCGCGAGATCGAACCGCGCCTGGTGGTTGCCCGGATCGGCCTCCACGGCCTGCTGCAACTTGCCCTCCGCCTGAGACGCACCGGCGGTCGCTTCCGCGAGCTCGATCTTGGCCCGCACGGATGTGAGTGCCGGATCACTCGCCTTTTCTGGCGGTGCCATGTCCAGGACGCTCTTTGCCTTCTCCAGATCGCCCGCAGCAATATAGGCCCGCGCAAGCCCGGAAAGCGCCGCGACATTGCCCGCATCTTCGCCGAGGATGGCGCCAAAGGTCTGGGCCGCGTCGGCAATCGCGCCCTCTTCGAGCATCTCTTCCGCCGCTTCAATCGCTTCTTCCAATCCGGCATTTCCGCCGCTCGACTGGATCAAGCGGTCGATGAATGCCTTAATCTGCGAAGGCTGCTGCGCGCCCATGAATCCATCCACGGGCTGCCCGTTCACGAAGGCAAAAACCGCCGGGATCGACTGGACCTGAAGCTGTGCGGCAATTCTCTGGTTCTGATCGACGTCGACCTTCACCAGTTTGACCTTGCCCTTCGCTTCCGTGACCGCCTGTTCAAGCGCGGGGGTCAACGTCTTGCAGGGCCCACACCATGGCGCCCAGAAATCGACAATGACGGGAACATCGCGGGAGGCCTCGATCACATCGGCCATAAAGGTCGCCTCGGTTCCGTCCTTGATAAGATCGGCTGTGCCTGGGGCTTTGAGGTTCAGTTCCATGAAGTTCCCTTTTCCGTCCGACACAATCAGATGTCGGTCCACGGATCATGTGAGCGCCAAGATTAGGTGGTGTAATGCCGACGAGCCGTCAAGCGCAATGCGTCAATCGGTCTGGTCGGGCCAAGCGTGCCGCCTCAATCGCCCGCTTCGAACTTGGCCAGAAGCGACGCGTGACAGGCGAGGAAATCGCGCTTGACCTCCATGGGCGGGCGCAATTTGACCGTGAGAACAGCGTCATCCCCGAGCTTTGGCGTCCCGAAAAGCTTGTTCGCTTCTTTCTCCTCAAAGCCCGCAATCCGCACCGCCTCAACCCAAGCGGATATCCGGTCGGCCTGCTTGATGAGCGTCTTGATCGTCCGCGGCAATTGCGCTGGCAGCCCAAAACGCAGGTAAACCGCCTCGGTCAGCCGCTGATCGAGTGCCGCGTAATCCGCGCCGATGGCCGCTTTCACCGGCGAAATCATGTCGCCAATCACATATTCCGGCGCATCGTGGAGAAGAGCGGCCAGGCGCCAGGCAGCGGCAACGCCGGGGTTTCTGGCGGTAAAAATCCGCTCGACCAGCAGCGAATGCTCCGCCACGGAATAGGGATAATCCCCCAGCGTCTGGCCGTTCCAGCGGGCCACGAACGCCAGCCCATGGGCGATGTCTTCGATTTCCACGTCAAGCGGGGAGGGGTGCAGAAGATCGAGCCTCCGCCCCGAGAGCATCCTCTGCCAAGCCCGAGCCTTGCCCATTGGCCGTTGATCCATGCCTCAAAGCACCGTGAGATCGTTGTCAAACCGGTCGAGATAAGCGCCAAATCGCCCTGCGGCCATCAAGTGCCGCCAAAAGATGCCGCGAAGATAGGCCTGGTTTTGGTGCGGTGGCATCCCGTCTGCGCCGATCGGCGCTGCGTCCGGGAAATGCGCGGCGAAGAAATCGCGATAGGCGCGCCGGAAGCGCAGCGGCAAGGCGCCGCTGGTATGCTTCCACGGCTTCTTCGGCCCAATAAAATGCACCACATGCGCGCCTTCCATCGCCTCGAACAGCATCGAGGACCGGGTGTATTGCCAGTTCCAAGTTGGATTGAGTTCGGCCCAATCGCCTTGAAGCGTGCCGTTCAGAAGGTTTTGATCGTGGCGGATCATTTTCTCGCGGTTACGTCGACCAAACGCAACGCAGCGGCCCATCAGATCCGCGTCGATGTAGCGCGCGACATCAATCAGAAGCACGCCCGCATTGAAATAGGGAACGGCTGGCAGGCCAAGCCGCCGGAACTGGAGCGGGCGGCGCCCGGGCGTGCGCCACTGCATGTTGTCGCGGACCGCCCCGAGAATCCGCCCGCCAAGATCCACGTCTAGAAGAGCGGCGAAATCGCCCCCCTGCACAAAGATGTCGCTATCGAGGTAGAGGATACGCCGATAATCCGACTTCAAAGCCAGCGGAAGCGCCAGCCTCAGATAGACAACCTGCGTGCGCCCCTCATCCAGTCTCAGCCCGTCGAACAGATCCCCGGTGGCGATGCGACAATACCGGATATCGAGATGCGCGAGGCTCGGGGGGATGGGCACCTGCTCGCCCATCGCACAAAGGCAAATGTCAAAGTTCCGCTTTGGATGAAACTTGGAGATCTGTTCCGCCGCAAACAAAGCGAACTTCTCATAGGCCCCATCGGCGGCAAAGACGATGGCCGTATCGTTCTTCGCCGGTTGCGAGGCAGTGAGCGTCGTGGTCATGGCATCGGTGTCATGGGCGTGGGTCCGCGGAAAGGCGCGCGCGCCGGTTTCGTCCCGGCGAGGTGCTAAACAACCGGGTTGCGGTTGTCGAGGCAGGGCGAGACTGCTACGTCCCCTGCTCAACCATAGGATTTCCCGAAATGGAGGGCCCCATGGGCCAAGACTACGTCGTCAAGGACATCGCCCTGGCAGAGTTCGGCCGCAAGGAACTCGACATTGCTGAGACTGAAATGCCGGGCCTCATGGCCATCCGGGAGGAATTCGGTGCGTCGAAACCGCTGAAGGGCGCACGGATCTCGGGCTCTCTCCATATGACGATCCAGACCGCCGTTTTGATCGAAACCCTCAGCGAGTTGGGGGCCGATATCCGCTGGGCATCTTGCAACATCTTCTCAACGCAAGACCACGCGGCCGCCGCGATTGCCCAGGCTGGCATTCCCGTTTTCGCAGTCAAGGGCGAGTCGCTCGAAGAATACTGGACCTATACGGACAAGATCTTCCAGTTCCCCGAAGGCGCCAACATGATCCTCGACGATGGTGGCGACGCGACAATGTATATCCTCACCGGGGCGCGGGTCGAAGGCGGTGAAACCCATCTGATCGAAGATCCAGGCTCCGAAGAAGAGATTTACTTCTTCGCGCAGATCAAAAAGCGGATCGCCGAAACACCGGGCTGGTTCACCGACCAACGCTCAAAGATCATCGGCGTTTCGGAAGAAACCACAACCGGGGTGCACCGGCTCTACCACCTGATGGAAGACGGACTGCTGCCCTTCCCGGCGATCAACGTGAATGACAGCGTCACGAAGTCCAAGTTTGACAACAAATATGGCTGCCGCGAGAGCCTAGTCGACGGCATCAGGCGCGCCACGGACGTGATGATGGCGGGCAAAACCGCTGTCGTTCTCGGCTACGGCGATGTCGGCAAGGGCTCGGCGGCCAGCCTGCGCGGTGCAGGCGCCCGGGTGATGGTGACAGAAGTCGACCCGATCTGCGCGCTTCAGGCGGCGATGGATGGCTTTGAGGTCGTGACGATGGACGACGCCGCACCCAACGCGGACATTTTCATCACCGCGACGGGCAATAAGGACGTCATCACCATCGACCACATGCGGGCGATGAAGGACATGGCGATCGTCGGCAATATCGGCCATTTCGATAACGAAATTCAGGTCGCCGCGCTGAAGAACCACAAATGGGTCCACATCAAGGATCAGGTGGACATGGTGGAATTTCCCGGCGGCAACCGGATGATACTGCTCTCCGAGGGCCGTTTGCTCAATCTCGGCAACGCGACCGGCCACCCCTCCTTCGTGATGTCGGCCTCGTTCACGAATCAGGTGCTGGCGCAGATCGAGCTGTTTTCAAAGAGCGATGACTACGAGAACAAGGTGTATGTCCTGCCCAAGCATCTCGACGAGAAGGTCGCGCGGCTGCACCTGGAAAAGATCGGGGTGAAGCTCAGCACACTCAGCGAAGACCAGGCGTCGTATATCGGCGTTTCGCCCGAAGGCCCCTTCAAGCCCGAACAGTATCGCTACTGAAACGCGCCTGCGCGCCCCGTGCGCGGCATAAGGACTATCCGGCCTTGGCGCTTCGGCTCGGCTCCAAGGCCGTGCCAATCCGGGCGATGTGCTCGAATTCCCTGGGCGAGATCGGTCCCGACCAGAAAAAGCCCTGGGCGGAATGAACGCCCAGCGCGCGCAGCGCCTCGACCTGTTCGATTGTCTCGACACCTTCGGCCACGACTTGCAGATCGAGCTCGCGGGCGATTTCAACCGTCGCCGACACCACTGCGCGATCCGTGGTGCTCCGGGTCAGGCCGCGGATGAAACTGCGGTCGACCTTGATCTCGCGGATCGGCATCTTGAAGAGATGTGAAAGCGACGCATAGCCGGTGCCGAAATCGTCGAGCGAGATCTCAAAACCCCTCTCGCTCAACTCGTCGAGCAGCATCGGCGTGCAGTCCATGCCACGCCCAACGATGCAGCCTTCGGTCACCTCCAGGATCAGCGCACGCGGGTCGAGCCCGTCTGCGGCGAACGAATCAAGAGAGGCCAGGAGATCGGTCGGCGATTTGAGATCGAGCGGATGCAAATTCATCGCGATCTTGCCAATATCGACACCCTCCCGCCGCCAGGCCGCAAGATCCCTCGCAATCTCGGTGACAATGCTGCAGGTCACCCGATAGATGAGCCCGCGCTCTGCTGCGACTGACAGAAACTCTCCAGGTTCGATTGGACCCTCCAGCGGATGGGTCCAGCGCACCAGGGCCTCGGCGCCGAGAACCTCACCCGTGAGCAAATCGTATTTCGGCTGGTAGGCGACCCGGAGCTGCCCCGAAGCGAGCGCGGTCTTCAGTTCGCTCTCGATCCAGTCGCGCCGCGCAATCTCACCACGAATAGATTCGTCAAAGAGCACGAAACACCCACGTCCCGATTCCTTTGCGCGGTGAAGCGCGATATCGGCGTGCTTCATCAGATCCCCGCTGTCGCCCGCATCGTCGGGATACCGCGCGCCGCCGATGGATGTGCCGGGATAGACCTCATGCGATCCGATGGTCGCCGGGGAGTTCAAACACGTCACCAGCTTCAAAGCGAGCGCCTCAAGCGCTTCTGGCGTGTGCGCCGATGTCACCAGCACAGCGAACTCATCGCCGCCGAGCCGCGCGAGCATATCGTCGTCGTCAATCTGCGAGCGCAGCCGTTCGGCCACAATCGCCAAAAGACGGTCGCCCACATGGTGTCCGAGCGTGTCGTTCACGTTCTTGAACCGGTCGAGATCGAGCATGAAGAGTGCAAAGGCCGGACGCGCGTCCTCGCCACCCTCCATCAGGTCGTCCATACGCTGCACGAAGCCCTTCCGGTTCGGAAGATCCGTGGTGATATCGAAGAATGCCAGCTTCGAAATCGTCTCATAAGCCGTTTCGAGTTCGACCACCGTACGGCGCGCATCGGCCGCCGAAATGTCGCGTTCCCGCGCTTTTGTCCCCGCAGTGTTGGCTGCGGCCAAAAGATAGACCCCAAAGAGCGACAATGAGACGGGAATCGGCCAAAGGTGGTCCGCATTGGCGGCCAGGCAGGCCGCCGCACAGGGCAAGAGCATCGCGAGATAAAATGTCGCGGCAACACGGATCACACGGAGCAGAACAAGGGCCGAGCCCGCCATGGTTCCCGCGCAAACCACCATTGCCACAACCTGCTCGGCGGGTCCGCCCAGGCTAAGGGCGAGGATGCACAGAACACCCCAGGGCAGCGCCATCGCAATAGCGCCCACATGGAGGCCACGTAAGACACGCGGTGTTATGCGTGGCACTTTGGGCGGACCGGCGCGATAGGCAAAGGCCCCCACAACCGCAAAGATCAGGGCGCTGCCCCCCAACCAAAGAGCCATAGTGGTTTGTCCGAGCCCGTCCGAGACAACGGTCGCGACCAGCGCGGCATTGATCAAGCTGAGAACAACGGCAGAGCGGCTCTTGATCAGAAGGCTCGCCACATCCTGCGGGATCGGCCGCTCCAAGCGCCATCCTCGCAGCATCGTCGCAATTCGTGTCCGAGGTTGCATGGCCGCGGCTGCCCGCCCTGTGAAAGAATTCCCGTGCCGACGTGATAAACAGCAGAGGGAAATAATTCGTTCAAGAAGACTGCCAGAATCCCTGCAAGATCCTCATAACGAAAATAATACAATTCTGATTTGATCATCTTTCGAAATACTGAGACGAGAACAATTGTCTGATCTCGTATTTTAACTAATTGCCCCGCAGATGTTCATTGACTGTTCCGCCGTTTGTGGCATAGTCAACCCATCGATGGCCCAGGCAGAAGAGCCTCACCAACACCATCGCTCCCCCGATCATCGTGGATGACAGCAATTGCACCGACGGTCTTAGGACCTGAGGGTCGTGCGGACGGGTGGATTTCCATTTGAAGCGGCAAATCGCCTGATCTCTCGGTTGTGGGGTCCGGACGAGATCAGGTCTGCCCTCTGGAAATCTGCACTCAAGAGGGACTTGGATCCGCACGAAGTGGTCGGGGGAGTTCGTTGAGGGGCGAACTCCCCCGATGACGTTGTAATGCACCTTCCGGCCGCGCCGGGGCGCTGTGCAAAATGCCCGCGATCAGAGCACAGTTAGGCCCACATCGATGTTGTTGCGCGTTGCGTTCGAATACGGGCAGATTTGGTGTGCATCATCGACCAGCGTCTTGGCCGCATTCTTGTCGAGCCCGGGCAAGTCGATCTCCAGATCAATCGTCAGGCCAAACCCCCCTTCGGAGCGCGGACCGATGCCGACATGCGCCGTCACCGTCGTCTCAGCCGGCACGCTCACATCTTTCTTCTGGCCCGCAACGGCCTTCATTGCGCCCAGAAAACACGCCGCGTAGCCCGTGGCGAACAGCTGTTCGGGGTTCACGCCATCGCCGCCAGCCCCGCCCAGTTCTTTGGGCGTCACCAGTTTCACGTCAACCGCGCCGTCAAGCGTCCCCGAATGCCCGTCGCGCCCCCCGGTCGCCTTGGCCGTGGTCTTGTATTTCACATCTACTGGCATGATTGCCTCCTCCATGTCCGGTTCGCAGCGCAACTCTCCCCTGCCGGTCGTCCCCGCCGCGGCGCGACCATGCGCGATCCTACGGCCAGTGTCATGGCCAGAACGCATCGGGCCTCAGCGTTTGCCCAGATTTCGCCGGTCTCTGGAGGGGCCTCAGCCATGGGCCGCTCCTTGGCACACCCAACTCACATGGGGCATAAAAGAAAAGGACCAGGCGGCGTGGCCTGGCCCCATTCAAATCCAACGGAGCGCTGGGCCGCGAGGCAGCCGACACCCCAAGACGTGATTACTTGGAGCGGTTCTCCAACAAGCGCCGCGCGATCACTTGCGCCTGAATCTCTGCCGCACCCTCGAAAATGCTCAGGATCCGCGCATCGCACAGGACGCGGCTTATGCCATATTCCAGGGCAAAGCCGTTGCCGCCGTGGATCTGCAACGCGTTGTCCGCACTCGACCAAGCAATCCGAGCGCCCAGAAGCTTGGCCATACCGGCTTCCAGATCGCAGCGGCGATCCTCGTCCTTCTCGCGGGCCGAGTAGTAGGTGAGCTGGCGGGCGATCATGATCTCCACAGCCATCATCGCGAGCTTGGAATAAACCCGGGGGAACTCGATCAGCGCCTTGCCAAACTGCTTGCGGTCCTGCGCATAGCGCATGCCCAATTCCATCGCGTTCTGAGCAACACCGATGGCGCGGGCGGCGGTCTGGATCCGCGCGCTCTCAAAGGTCTGCATCAGTTGCTTGAAGCCCTGGCCTTCGACACCGCCCAAAAGGTTCGCCGCTGGCACCTTGAACGCGTCGAAACCAAGCTCGTATTCCTTCATGCCGCGATAGCCGAGCACTTCGATCTCACCGCCGGTCATGCCCTCCGCCGGGAAAGGATGTTCGTCGGTGCCGCGCGGTTTGGGCGCGAGGAACATCGACAGACCCGAATAATTGTCCGTCGCGGGATCTGTGCGGACCAGGAGCGTCATCACATCCGCCCGGGCCGCATGGGTGATCCAGGTCTTGTTGCCGGTCACCACATAATCGTCGCCCTCCTGGACAGCGCGGGTGCGCAACGAGCCAAGGTCAGAACCGGTATTCGGCTCGGTGAAAACCGCAGTCGGCAGGATCTCAGCCGAGGCGATCTTTGGCAGCCATTCCTGCTTTTGGTCCTCGGTCCCGCCGCACAGAATGAGTTCTGCCGCAATTTCCGAGCGCGTGCCGAGCGAACCCACGCCGATATAGCCGCGCGAAAGTTCCTCGGAGACAACGCACATGGCAGTCTTCGACATACCGAAACCGCCATATTCCTCCGGGATCGTCAGGCCAAACACGCCAAGCTCGCCCATCTCTTCCAGGATCGAGAGCGGGATCAACTCGTCCTTCAGATGCCATTCATGGGCATGGGGTACGACCTTATCCTCGGTAAAACGCCGGAATTGATCGCGGATCATCTCGTATTCTTCGTCGAGACCCGTGGCGCCGAACGTGGCCGCGCCATCCTGCTCGATCATCAATTCCACAAGGCGGCGCCGGGCCGCATCGGTGTTGCCGATCTCCATGAGCGCAACAACCGACGGGGACGCCCAGGCATGCTGCTCTTCATGCGTCAGACCAAGCATGTGCGGACGGGCCATTTCGCCCTGCGACATCGGGATGCCACTGCCGAGCTGGGAGAGATACTCGCCAAATGCAATCTGCAAGAGCAGGCTTTCCATCTCGCCAAATTGGCCGTCGGCATCCAGGCGCGCGGCCCAAGCATGCATTTCCTGAAGGCTTTCGACATAGGTCGCCATCCAGGCCAGGCTGTGCGCCGCGCTTTGATCGGCCTCCAACGCCTTGTTGGAGATACGGCCATCGTCGGATCTCAACTTCGCGCCGAGTGCCTTCTGCGCCGAAGCAAGCAATTTCTTGGCGGATTGCACGGCCTCTTCGCAGGTCGGAAGAAGGTCGGCAATAATCTGGGCGTCGGACGACAGGGATCTGGCAGCTTGGTTCATATGCTCACAGCCTCTCGGTTGGGCGAACTAAAAAATTGTGCATCGCCGAATCAGTGTTCGCGGATGCAACACAGCTAGGGTTCTGCCTTTCCATGTCAATTTTCGCGAAAGAAAGCAATCCGATCGTCGCAAATCGCGAAAGAATCTTAGCGTTTGGTTTCTCACTCGTCACCGCAGCGTTCACACGTTACCCAGTTGAGCAAAAGACTCGGAGAATTAGAAAATGCTGGGACTCGATGGCTTTGTGGAGGCGTTCGGCTGGGCTGGCCTGATCGGCGCGGCCTGTTCGCTGGCCTTGGGCGGCTTTGTTAAAGGTGTCGTGGGGTTCGCCCTGCCCCTGATCTCCATCAGCGCCATGGGCTCGTTTCTGCCATATGAGACAGCCCTCGCAATGCTCATCATGCCAGCGCTGGCCTCCAATTTCTTCCAAGGCACGCGAAACGGCTTCGGCGCGGCACTGCGGAGCCTCCAGCGGTTCTGGCGTCTCAACCTCGTCCTTGGCATTACGATTGTGTTTTCCGCGCAGCTCGTCGTGGCCCTGCCCGACGAGTTTTTCTTCGGCCTGCTTGGCGTCACCATTACTGCCTTCGGCTTGTCCCAATTGTTCGGCTGGCAGCCGAGGCTGCCTCATCATCACGTCGAACGTGTCGAAGTCGGTGTTGGCCTTGTCGCGGGCTTTTTCGGCGGGATCTCCGGTGTCTGGGGCCCGCCGGTCGTGATGTATTTGATCTCGCGCCAGATCGAAAAGGTCGAGATGGTCCGCGTCCAGGCGATTGCATTCATGCTTGGCTCACTCCTGCTCGCAATCGCGCATCGGAGCTCGGGCGTGCTCAACAATGTCACGCTTCCCGCATCGGCCTGGCTCATTCTGCCAACGATGGTGGCAATGGTCCTCGGCTACAAGGTGCAAGACAGGCTGGATCAAACACTCTTTCGCAAGGTCACGTTGTGGGTCCTCGTCATCGCCGGGCTCAACCTGCTGCGGCGGGCCTTCATGTGACTGGGCTGAAACGGCACAACAAAAAACCGCCCGCTGCGCAGCAGGCGGTTCAGGGTCAGGATAGTCTCTAAGCCGGTGAGGCTCAGGCCGCTTTGATCGCCGCCGCCATCACATCCTCGCCCACATACGGCTCGTATTGCGCGAAATTTTCCGAGAACATCGAAACGAGTTTCTGCGCTTGCGCGTCGTAAGCCGCGGGATCGGACCAGGTGCTGCGCGGATCGAGACGGCTCGCATTGACGCTGTCGAGCCCGGGAACGGTGACAGGGACGTCAAACCCAAAATACGGATCTTTCCGGAACTGGACTTTCGCCAGCGAGCCATCGAGCGCACCGGTGAGCAGGCTGCGCGTCAGATTGATCGGCATCCGCGAACCCTCGCCATAGGCGCCGCCGGACCAGCCGGTATTGACCAGCCAGCAGGTCGCGCCGTGCTTGGCGATCTTGTCGCGCAAAAGCGCACCATAGGCCTCCGGGCGCCGCGGCATGAAGGGCGCGCCGAAACAGGTCGAGAAGGTGGGCTGCGGCTCGGTGACCCCGCGCTCGGTCCCGGCAACCTTGGAGGTGAAGCCCGAGAGGAAGTGATACATCGCCTGAGCCGGTGTCAGCCGCGCAATGGGGGGCAGCACCCCAAACGCATCGCAGGTCAGCATGATGATGTTGTTGGGCAGCCCGCCGCGTGCGCTCTCCGAGGCATTCGAAATGGCGCTCAGCGGATAGGCGCACCGCATATTGGCCGTCAGGCTGTCATCCTCGAAATCGAGCTCCTTGGTGTAGGGATCATACACCATGTTCTCGATCACCGTGCCGAACTGTTGTGTGGTTGCGTAGATTTCCGGCTCGGCTTTCGGCGAGAGGCTGATCGTCTTGGCATAGCAGCCGCCTTCGAAGTTGAAGGTGCCGTTATCCGCCCAGCCATGCTCATCGTCGCCGATCAGCACCCGGTTCGGATCCGCCGAAAGGGTCGTCTTGCCGGTGCCGGACAGGCCGAAGAACACCGCAACATCGCTTGGATCGTCCGGAGCGTGGTTGGCCGAACAATGCATCGGCATCACGTCTTGATCGGGAAGCAGGTAATTCATGATCGAGAACACGGATTTCTTGTTCTCGCCCGCATATTGCGTGCCGCCGATCAAGATGAGCTTCTGTTCGATCGAAATCGCAATGATCGTCTCCGACCGGCAGCCGTGCCGCTCGGGATCGGCCTTGAAGCTCGGGCAATTCAAGATGGTGAATTCCGGCACGAAGGTGGCCAGTTCGGAGGCCTCGGGCCGACGCAGAAGATGACGGATAAAGAGGTTGTGCCAGGCAAGCTCGGTCATCACCCGGACATTCAACCGATATGCGGGATCCGCCCCGGCATAGAGGTCCTGCACGAAAAGCTCGTCGCCCTTGATATGCTCCAGCATGTCCGCCTTGAGCACCGCGAACTTTTCCGGCGCCATCGGCGCGTTGTTCTCCCACCAGATCGTGTCCTCGACCGATGGCTCGCGAACCACAAACTTATCCTTTGGGGAACGACCTGTGTGCTTGCCCGTCGAAACGAGCATGGTACCACCCTGACCGAGTTCACCTTCGCCCCGTCTGATCGACTCCTGAATAATTGCAGGCTCAAGCAGATTGTAGTGAACTTTGCCGACACCGGGGAAGCCCTGGGCCTCGAGTGTCATGTCCGGATTGACCGTCGTGGTTGCCATCTGTGTCCCAACTCCTGACTCTAATATTCGGTTAATCGCATTCTGGGAATGCGCTCTCTGCGCGTAGACTCGCGTTTGGATAGCGCTGGTTCCGTCACGTCCTTGGTCTATACCACGGAGTCGGAGCGTTGAGCCCGGTCCGGCCCGCCCGATCACGCCTTCGGGTTAAAAAATCATGGTTTATGTGTTGATGGCTGTTGATCTTAATGTTCGGTTTCGTTCGCCGAAAAGAAAAGTGAAAAGGGGGCCTGCAGAAATGCTCCCAAAAGTTTGCGCGCGACAGGATTTGAACCCATGATCATTCACGCCAGTGCCGTCGCCTTCGCAGACCAAGGTCTCCTCATTCTGGGCCAATCGGGATCCGG
Source organism: Pseudomonadota bacterium (assembly GCA_039177645.1). GTDB lineage: Bacteria > Pseudomonadota > Alphaproteobacteria > Rhodobacterales > Rhodobacteraceae > Amaricoccus. Next base: position 33,928 of record JBCDFS010000016.1, read on the forward strand.
AAAATCCGGCCTCGCCCTCAAACTGATGGCGCTTGGGGCGCGTCTGGTTGCCGATGACTGGGTCAAGCTTGAGAGAAGCAGTGCGGGCACTCTGCGCGCATCAGCACCGGAGCGACTCGCGGGCCTAATCGAAGCCCGATTTGTGGGGCTCTTGAAAGTTGAACCCCTGGAGTCGGCTCGGATCCGGCTGGCCGTCGATCTGGAACAAGCCCCTGCGGCGCGCCTGCCACAAAAGGGACACATCGAGTTTATGGAGTGCGAAGTTGAGTTGATTTCTGGTAGAGACGTTCCAAATATCGAAGCAATTCTGGCCGTTTTGCTTCGTTCCGGTTCGTCAACACAGTATTGATACGAAATCCTGGAAAGAAAGCGATCTTGTAAAGGGTTTGAGCGAAGGTGTCCGGCTGCGGCTCCGAGCGAGACACTGAAGTCGTCGTAGTGACAGGGCCTGGCGGGTCCGGCCGCTCCACGGCCATTGGTGCGCTTGAGGATATCGGCTACGAGGCGATCGACAATCTGCCGATTTCGCTGCTCCCGAGGCTCTTCTCGGGCCCACCGCTTCTGCGGCCTGTGGTGATCGGGATCGATCCACGCAATCGCGACTTCGCGGTCGACCGCCTGCTATCGACCCTCGAAAGCCTCGAACAGGACGCAAATCTCAAACCGGTGGTCGCCTATCTCGACTGCGACATCCGCACCCTGATTCGGCGCTACAACGAAACGCGGCGGCGGCACCCGCTCAGCCCGAGCGGCTCACCGCGAGCCGGGATCGAACGCGAAATCACGCTGCTTCAGCCGCTCAAAGGCAGAGCCGACGTGTTAATCGATACGAGCACATTTACCCCGCATGATCTTCGCTCGGAAATTGAAAGGCTGTTCGGTGAGGATAAAGACGGCGGCGATCTCGTGATCGGCCTTGAGTCGTTCTCCTACAAAAGAGGGACCCCCCAGGGGATTGATATGGTGATCGACGTCCGTTTCCTCCGTAACCCGCATTGGGAGCCGGACCTCCGCGCGAAGGATGGTCGGGACGCATCCGTTCAGAAGTTCGTGAAGACCGACCATTCTTTCGGCCCCTTCTATGAGAAGTTGCTGGATCTGCTCCAGTTTCTCTTGCCAGCCTACCGGTTGGAAGGCAAAAGCTACTTCAGCTTGGGTCTAGGCTGCACGGGCGGGCGACACCGCTCGGTGGCGCTGGTCGAAACCCTGGCCAAAACGCTGACGCAAGAGGGATGGCAAGTGTCCGTTCGGCATAGGGACCTCGAAGGCACACGGCGCGACGCTCCGATCCAAAGCGCGAGGCAGGCATGATCGGGATTGTCATTGTCGCGCATGGTGGGCTCGCTCGGGAATACCTCTCCGCCATGGAACATGTCGTGGGCAAACATCCCGGAACCGTGGCGGTCACCATCGGGCCGGACGACACAGCGCAAACCAAACAAGCCGAAATCGACGAAGCGGTGCGCTCGGTCGATACCGGCGACGGGGTCGTGGTCGTGACAGACATGTTCGGCGGAACCCCGTCCAACCTCGCAGTCTCCGCCTGCAAGCAAAAATCACACCGCGTCCTCTACGGGGTGAACATGCCGCTCTTGATCAAATTGGCCAAGGCGCGGGGGCTCAAGCTCGACGATGCGGTCGCTTGCGCCTTGACCGCTGGGCGAAAATACATCAACAGCCTTGACGGGTTTGGGCAAGACTCGTCCCACCTCGTGGTGTGAGCGCAGTCCTGCGGGGGGCAAACCCTGCGGAGGCGCCGATGAACCTGAGACTGGATATCGTCAACGACAAGGGGCTCCACGCGCGAGCGTCCGCAAAGTTTGTGGAAACCGTCGAGCGCTTCGACGCACGCGTGATCGTGCGGCGCGACGACATGGAGGTGTCGGGCGACTCGATCATGGGCCTGATGATGCTCGCGGCCTCCTACGGCACACATATCGATGTCGAGACCTCCGGGGCTCAGGCTGAGGAGGTCGCCGACGCGCTGAGGGCGCTGGTCTCTGGGCGCTTCGGGGAATCGAGTTGAGGTGATGTCGTGTCCCAGTCCCCACGGGCGGCACGCTTATAGGTGTCTATGACGAGCGCCAGGGCGAGCAGCACGATGACCCCGGTTGCATCCAGAATGATATAGGCTGCGGTCGTTGCGAACACCGTCCAGGCCATCGCCAGGATATAGCTCAGAAACACGCTGATCATGAAAGCCTGAAGCGAGTTCGAGCCGGTCAGGCAAACAATGCGATAGAGCGCGTTTTGCTTCCGCGCCCCAAGGAAAAAGAGCGTGCTCAAGAGCACGACAAATGTCAGCAGCGCGTGGAAGAGGCGCACGGGCTCCAGCGCCTGCTGGCCGATCAGCGGCATGTCGAGCGGGCCGGTTGCCTGATCGTAGACATAAACCAGCGTAACCGCCACAAACGTGCCCCAGACCGCGAACAAGACGGGGCGCAGATGCCGCTCCATCGCGACAGCGCGCAGAACCTCGTGAAACTTGAAACGTCCGGCAAACAGCCCGCCGAAGAACAGCGCCTGCCAGGCCAACGGATTGAACGTCCAGAGCTCGTCGCCATGGAAGCGTCCGCCGGGCAGATTGATCTCAGGATGCGTCTGGCACACCGCATAGAGACCGAGGATGATCAAGAGCGCGAGGCCCGGACTGCGCAGGAGCACCATCGCGAAGGGAATGGCGAGTAGGATCAGAACGACATAGAAGTTGAGGATGCCCAGAAGAGGCAGATTGAAGCCGAGCTTCACCACATTGTAGGCCCAGAAGAACGGATCACCCGCCACCTGGTCGAGCGTCAGGGCGCTGAGCGCGGTCTGCGGAAAAAACTGCGCCGCCGCGCAGATCCAGACAAACAGGACGCAGTTCATGGCCCAGATATAGACCGACCGCCCCATCATCTTGGCCGCGGCCGAGATCGGCCGCACGTCGCGATCGATCCGAAAGTAAAGAAAACCAATAAGATATCCCGAGATCAAAAAGAACAGCTCGGCAGAAGAAGAATAGCCAAGGTGCGTCAGTGTTGGGATCGGATAGCCAGTATAGCCCAAGTCCATACAGAAATCTGATATATGGTTTACGGTAATTGTTATCAGGGCAAACCCGCGTATGAAGTCCAGTTCGGAAATCCGCATAGAACTCAACCTCCAAAAGGTCACACTTTAGTGAAATTCTACTTCAGGGTATTCTAGATTCGTGCCTGGATCTGAGACAGTCGGTGGTGGTCAGTAAAATGAGGAGAAAACACCCCATTAATCTGTTTTAACATGTGAGCGCGCCCGACACCATGACGTGCGGTGAGAATGCGGGTATGGCTGCGCCCATGGACAAATCGACAGAGGCTTCCCGACGGAAATCCTACCACCACGGCAACCTGCGGGCCGCCCTCATCGACGCGGCACTCGGGCTGATCGAGGCGAAAGGGCCGTTGGGCTTCACCCTGGCGGAGGCTGCGCGTCAGGCCGGTGTCAGTGCCGCCGCACCGTACCGCCACTTTCGTGGTCGCGATGAGCTGATCGAAGCCGTCGCCCTTCAGGGGTTCGAGATCTTCGGCGACCGGCTGGAAGCCGCCTTCAACGCGGGCCGCCCGTCGCTCCTCTCCGCGTTCGGCGCCACGGGCAAAGCCTATCTGGATTTCGCGCGCACCAATTCCGGCCATTATATGGCAATGTTCGAAAGCGGCGTGCCCATCGCGGCCAATCCGGATCTGGCCCGCGCCTCCGACCGGGCCATGGGGGTGCTCCGCCTCGCAGCCGAGAGGCTGTCGGAACATCTTCCCCCGGAAAGGCGTCCTCCGGCGGGCATGATGGCCAATCACGTCTGGGCGCTCAGCCATGGCGTCGTGGAGCTTTTCAGCCGAGGCGCACCGGGCGCGCGGGCGCCCTACTCGGCCGAAGAAATGCTGGAAAGCGGAACGGCGATCTACCTGCGCGGCCTCGGACTGATACCCTGACCCTTCGAGAGAGACGCTTGCTCCCAAGTCAGCTGCGCGGGCGCCGCGGCGCGCAACACCCCATCCCGGACCGATCCAAAAAAGTTGATGGACCCTATTGAAAGCCGAACCCGCATCGCGCATCTATGTAAATGTAAATAACATTCACATAGAAAGGACGACTAGATGGAAACGATCGCCCGCTGGCTTGCACAAGCGCGCGACTGGCTCGACGAGAGGGGCAAAGCTGCCTGGATCGCCGCAATGGTGGTCGGCTTTATCTTTTTCTGGCCTGTCGGCCTCGCACTTCTCTTTTATATGATCGGGAGCAATCGAATGGGATGCACTTCCTGGAAAAAACGACGTGACTTTCGCCGGCAGCCCGCAAGCACCGGAAACACCGCGTTTGACAGCTATCGTGAGGAAACGATCAAGCGGCTCGAAGATGAGCGCGACGCATTCGTCAAATTCCTCGAAGAACTTCGCTCCGCCAAGGATCGCGCCGAGTTTGACCAGTTCATGGCAAGCCGCCGCACCAATGGCGATGAAGCCGCCGCTTAAGCAGCCGCTAATGGCTGCCAAACCCGCCGCCCCGCACAAGCCGGGCGGCGCAAGCCGTTTCGTTTAAGTCATTTGCCCCAAGACATGCGGCGCAGGATCGTATCGCGGTCGATGAAATGGTGCTTCAGCGCGGCCGCCGTGTGAAGCCCCAACAGCCCGATCAGAAGAAACGCCGCAACCTTGTGAAACTCTTCTGCGGCGTCCGCCAGGCTCTTCACGCCAGGCACCCAAGGATCGGGCATCGCGAACCACGTGAACACCATATTGTCGATGTTGAGCAGGTCCTGCGTCGGCGAGGCAGCCGACATCACCCAACCTGAAAGCGGCAGGGCAAACATAAGCAGATACAAGAGCTTATGGCTGATCGACGAGACCCATTCCTGCCAGGTTGGCGTACCCGGCGGCATAGCAGGGCTCGTGCGATTCGCCGCGCGCCAGACAAGCCGGACGCAGGCAAGCGCGAAGGCGACAAACCCCCAGCTCTTATGCACCTGAACCAGCTCAAACTGCCGGAACAGATCGCTGACGAACTCGGTCATGTAGATCCCCATGCCGAGCTGAAACAGGATCACCCCTGCAATGCTCCAGTGCAGCAGCCGGGCCAGCCATCCCCAACTCTCCGTGGTGTTCATGGTTTGCATGGCTCGCCTCCTGCTGGCTCCAAGGACTTGGGCGGATTTCGCCGTCCCAAGTGGATGTGGCTTGCGCGTTGCCGGTGGGTGGACCGAAGCACGGGATCAGACCGGTTCGGTCTGACCCGATCCTCGCGGGCCGACGGTTACTCGGCGGGTCCGACCAGCTCGATATTGATCGTGACCGGCATTTCGGCGGAGACCATCGGTGCTGCGAAATCGACACCGAAATCGGTCCGGTCGATGACGCTCGTGAGCGTGAAACCCGCGACGCGCTTGCTCGCATCGAACGGGTTTGCGTCGATCCGGTTGAGCGAGGCATCAAAGATAACCGGACGCGTCTCGCCGCGCAGCGTCAGATCGCCGGTGATCTTCGCGTTCGTCTCATCGACCATCTCGACGCTTGTGGTCGCAAAGGTGATCTCGGGATACTCGGACACATGAAGCATGTCTTCGCCCCGGATATGCTCGTCGCGCGCCTGCCAGAACGTGTCGACGCTGGAGGCATCAATCGTGACGGTTGCAGCCGTGGATGTCACATCTTCCGGATCGAAGGTCACATCGATATCGAAATCCCGGAAGATCCCCTTGGTATCGGAGAACCCAAGATGCCCGATCGAGAAGAGGATGCTCGTATGGGACGGATCGACCTCCCAGTCCTGCGCCAGCGCGGGAAGCGGGGCGAGGGCAACCGTGGAGGCAAGAAGCAAAGACCGAAAGCGCATGTATCTCTCCAAGACAATTGTTCGCGTGAACCCTTCATGTCGGAAAACAGGGTCGAATAACTAGGGGGTCACCCCAGAACAGATTGTTTCCGGCTTCACAATGATGTTGGCAATTGCAGCGATGATTGTGTCAAGTCGGTGACTTAGACGACATCAAGAGCCGCACTCGGATCGGCAAGCGGGCGGGCACATCGGGAAGGCCAGCGGTCGAGCCAAACACCGTGCGGTCAATCTCTCCCGTCAGATCGAACCCCGCTTGAAACACCTCCGGCGCGTCTGTTGCCGGCCCGTAGCGGATCACCCTTGCATCGAAGGCTTGCGGATGGGTCATGCCACGCAAGGTGATCTGCCCCGCGACACTCGCCGTGCTGTTCGAAGTGGGCGTGAGGCTTTCCAGATCGAAGGTGATCTTTGGATAACTTGCGGTTGCAAGATAGCCATTGCTTCGCACGAGGGCATCAACAGGGCCAAACCCCGTGGTCGCATCGCGCGCCGCCACCTCGATCGTTGCGCGAGCAAGATCCGGTCTTTGCTCGTCGAAGGTCACCTCGCCCTGGATCGTCGGGAAGTTGACCGTCACCACCGCGCCACGCCAGGAGACGTCCACATCAATGCGGCTACCAGGATCGAGCTGCCAGTCTGCGGCAAAAGACGCGACAGGCAGCAACAAGACCACAAGAAAACTGCGCCAAAACATCTATCGGGCCCCTCTTTCGCCAGACACTCAAAAGAGGATAGGGCGAGTTGGCGAAGTATCCGCTCAATTTCTCTTGCCTTGATGAAGATGAAGGAGCGCCCTAGCGGGTCGGGACAGGCTCACCGCTGCGGTAATCGTAGAAACCACGTCCGCTCTTGCGACCGTGCCACCCGGCTTCGACATACTTCACAAGCAACGGGCAAGGTCGATACTTCGTGTCCGCCAATCCCTCATGCAGCACGTGCATAATGGCAAGGCAGGTGTCGAGCCCGATGAAATCGGCCAATTGCAGCGGCCCCATCGGATGGTTGGCGCCAAGCTTCATCGACGTATCGATCGACGAGACCGAGCCCACGCCCTCGTAAAGCGCATAGACGGCTTCGTTGATCATCGGCACCAGGATGCGATTGACGATGAAAGCCGGATAATCCTCCGAGCTTGCCGCCGTCTTTCCCAGCTTTTTCACCACCCCATGCAGCGTCTCGTAGGTTTCGCTATCCGTGGCGATCCCGCGGATCAGCTCCACGAGGTTCATCACCGGCACTGGGTTCATGAAATGAAACCCCATGAACCGCTCGGGCCGGTCGGTATTCGCCGCAAGCCGGGTGATGGAGATCGACGAGGTGTTCGAGGTCAGCAGCGTATGAGGGCTGAGATGGCTCGCCAACCCGTCGAAGATCTTGCGCTTGACCGCCTCGTTCTCCGTCGCGGATTCGATCACGAGATCCACCGCCCCGATGGGAGCGACATCCGTGCCGAAGCTCAGGCGCCCAATGGCGGCGTCGCGGTCTTCCGCAGAGATTTTTTCTCGCGAAACCTGCCGATCTAGATTGCTCTGAATGACCGATTTCGCGCGCACGAGCGCATCTTCGGACACGTCGTTGAGCAAGACGTCGTAGCCAGCCAGAGCGAAAACATGAGCAATTCCATTGCCCATCTGACCGGCGCCAACCACGCCTACCGTTTTGATTTCCATTGAGACGTGCCCCTCAACCGCGCTGTGGGCCGCACACTATGGCCCGCGTTTGAACAACGCAACTGAGTTTGGGCTAAGTCTCTTCGCGCCGCGCGCAGGAGCCGCACCGCTTCTCGCAAAGGCCCTGGCTGTGGCCCGGCCTCTTGTCTGGCGGACAAAGAAAAGGGGCAGCACCAGCGCGCCGCCCCTCCAATCGTTCCGAAACGCGCCCCTGCCGGAGGCTCAGGCCGCCTCGGTCTTTGCGTCGTCGGCGGCATCCGCCCACGCTTCCCGGTCGATATCGAGATCCGGGAAATCGTCTGGGTTGAAAATCGGCGCCTTGCCTGCGGCGAGCTGCGCTTTGTAGTCGTTCAAGACGCGAAGCGCGATCGGGAAGAGCATGCCGAGCGCCAGGAGGTTCACCAAAGCAAGAACACCCATCAGCGGGTCTGAGAAGAAGAACACCGCCGTCGCACCCGGCGCCGTCGCGCCAAGGAAGACCAGCAAGATCACAGCGCCGCGCAACCCGTGGATCGCCATGGGATTGGCGGTGAGGAAGCTCAGCGCGTTCTCACCAAGGTAGTAGTTGTAGATGATCGAGCTGAACGCGAAGAGCAGAATCGCGAAGGTCAGGAAGTATTGCGACCATTCGCCCACATGGCTCACCAAGGCTTGCTGGGTCAGCGCCACACCGTTCAACTCGGTGTCGCCCGGCGTGTAGACATCGCTCAGCATGATCATGAAGGCCGTGCAGGAACAGATGATGATCGTGTCGATGAACACCGAGAAGGCCTGCACGATGCCTTGGCTGACCGGGTGCGGAACATAGGCAACCGCCGCCACGTTCGGAGCAGAACCGAGCCCGGCCTCGTTGGAGAACAGGCCACGGCGCAGACCCTGCGCGATGGCCGCGCCCATACCGCCCGCAACAGCCTCACGCAGACCAAACGCGTTTGCGACGATATCCCAGATCAAAGCCGGAATGGAGAAGAGGTTCAGCACAATCACGATGATCGCCATGGCGATGTAGCTCAGAGCCATGATCGGAATGATGACGTCGGCCACCTTGGCGATCCGCTTGATGCCGCCATAGACGACAACGCCCGCAATTGCGGCCAAACCGATCCCGGTCCAAAGCCGCTCAATGCCAAGACTGTCCTGCGCGGCGCCCGCCACGGTATTGCCTTGGAACGCGTTGAAGCCGAATGCGAACGCCGCGATCAGACAGATCGCATACACCACCGCGAGCCATCGGTATTGCGGTCCCAGCCCATGCACGATGTAGCGGGCCGGTCCGCCACGGAAGGTGCCATCTTTTTGGTTTTCCTTATAAACTTGCGCGAGCGTGCATTCGATTAAGCTGGTGCACATGCCAACGAGGGCGATGGCCCACATCCAGAACACAGCGCCAGGTCCGCCAAGCGTGATGGCCACGGCCACACCGGCAATATTGCCGCCGCCGACCCGCCCGCCAACGCTGACCAGGAGCGCCGCGCGCGAACTGACATGGCCATGCTTGTTGGCCTCAGGATCGCCCTTCAGCACATCGAACATGCGCCGGAAAAAGCGAAACTGAACGAAATCGGTGACAATGGTGAAAAACACCCCGAAAACGACAAGGAAGGGAATCAGCGCCCACCCCCAAGTCAAATCACCGATAAGATTGAAGAAACCTTCGATTAGTCCCATACCCGCCCCTTTCTGCACCCATCCGTGCAGTAGTGTGTAAGGACAATGCCCAAAAGGCGTGCCCAGTATTACAGGCTGCCTTTTTCAAGACCACAGTTCAACTTTTTTGCACGCCGAGCGATAGGCGCACGCTATCAAGCGCGCGAATTTAAGCGGGCCGTGCCGAAACTCTGATCATCTACGTCCTGGGGCGGCGGAGCGGCGGGCCCAGCGATCACGTTAAGATGCGCCTAAGATGTTGTTTACCATGACCCCTCATTGTGGTGCGCGACACGGTCGCAGGGACCGTCTGTTCGGAGTCGCTTGCAATGTTGGCTTTGATCGCTGTGGGGGGTGTCCTCGCAGCTGCCGGTGTCTGGCTGATGCTGCGCGAAACCGCGGCGGGTGAACCTGCGCGCATCGCAATGGGGTCGCTGCAGATCCAAAGCGCATCTATTGGCTTCACAGCCTTTCTGACCGGCGCTTCGGTATTTACAGCCCCGCTGGTCGCGCCAGAGACCACGGAAGCCGTTGTCGAACGCGTCGTGAACACGCTGGAGCGCACACTCATCCGCAAAGAACCAGAGGCGATCCGCCGCGCCCGGGACCCAGCCACGCCCGACATGGTGCAAGCCGCCGATCCCGAACCCGAGAACAATGCGGTCGAAGGCGCCTATCCCATCCATGAAGGGATGATCGCCGGGGGCGCTCATTCCGGCCTCGACCCCGATTGGTTCAAACTCGTGACCGACGGTGAAAACATAACACGCATCACCGTGGAGATCTCACAGCGGGTGCATGACTGCTACGCGCATCTCTATGACAGCCAGCAATACTATCTGGGGCTCGTCGATCTCGTGCCGGGGCGCAACCGCTTCACGCTGGATGTGAACGCCAGCGACGGCTTCCTCCTACAATTAAACTGCACGCGCGAGGGGATTTCGGCGCCCTATTCGCTGATGTTTCTCGCCTCCCGCGAGCCGCCGACCGAAGAGGCGCCGCAGGAGGATTGAGCGCAGGCCCGCGGTTCAGCGCGGCTATCTGTTCGCGCCGGGCACCCACAGGACGTCGGACGCTCCGTTATCGTTGGCCTTTCTCGACGCCACGAAAAACCAATCGGAGAGCCGGTTGAGATAGCGCACGGCCTCGGGGTTCACCGCCTCCATGCCCGAAAGCTCCACCACCAACCGCTCGGCGCGACGGGAAATCGTGCGGCAGACGTGGAGATGCGCGGCCAGCGCGCTTCCGCCGGGCAAAACGAAGCTGCGCAGGGGCTTGAGGTCCGCATTCATCGCGTCGATCTCGGCTTCCAGCCGCTCGACCTGCGCGGCCACGACGCGAAGGCGCGGATATTCCGCCGTCGCGTCATTCTCGATATCCGGTGTGCACAGATCGGCGCCAGCATCGAACAGATCATTCTGGATCCGCGCCAGGGCTTCGTCCAATTCGCCCTCCGCATGGAGCCGGGCGAGCCCGATAGCCGCGTTGGCCTCGTCGGTCGTGCCGTAAGCGGCGACCCGAACCGAGTATTTCGGCACCCGCGCGCCATTGCCGAGCGCGGTCTCGCCCTTGTCCCCGGTCCGCGTGTAAATCCTGCTTAGGACGACCATGCGTCAGCCTCCTTCACGAGTGAAGTAAACGAATGCCACGATCAAGATCACGGCGATGAACTGTAAGAGCAGACGCAAACGCATCAGTTTGTTGGCGTAACGGCGGTTGAATTCCCCGCCGCGGCTGAACGTCCCGATCCCGAAAATCAACACGCCCAAAACGGCAATACAAGCGGCAGCGGCGATAATGAAGAGCGGATCGTTGGCCATGGACGTATTCCAGCTAGGGTGAGTAGCGTGACCTAGCGGAATTGCAACTCAATGCAACCCTCCGCTCGATCCGGGGGTGCACTCTCATGCATCCGCAACCAGGCGATCGGCCAGTCGCGTCGGGGCCAGACGCCGCAGCAATTCCGCAAAATGTGTGGGCCACGTCACACGATAGCGGGCGCGGGGCCGCGGTGCCTCCAGCGCATGGATCAGAACGCGCGTGCACGCCGAGGGCGCAAGCTCAAATGGCGCGACCTTGTCCCGCTCGGCATAAAGCCGCGGGAGGAGCTCCGCCTCATAAACCGCGCGCTGCGCCGATCCGCGCCAATCGATCCAACGCTCGAAATGCCCCACGGCGTTGTGGCGTATCCGGGTGGAGATCGGTCCGGGCTGCAGGAGGCTCACATGGATCCCGGTGCCGGAGAGCTCGCGGCGAAGCGCATCCGTCATGCCCTCCATGGCAAACTTCGTGCCGCTATAGGGCCCCCGAAACCGGGTCGAAACGATCCCGAGGACACTGGAGACATTGACGATCCGCCCGCTCCCTTGCGCCCGCATCGCAGGCAAGACCGCGCGGATAAGATCGAACGGGCCGAAAAGATTGACCTCGAAAATCTCGCGCAAGGCCTCCCGCGGCAGATCCTCGATGGCGCAGGGCAATGCATGCGCCCCATTGGCGATCAGGGCATCGAGCCGCCCACCGCTGCGCTCCAAGGCCTCCGCGACACCCGCCGCCACGCTCAAAGTGTCCGCATGATCGAGCACGAAACTCTCCAGACCCTCCTCCGCCTCGAGCCGCGCGCAATCGTCGCGCTTGCGGCAGGTGGCGAAGACCCGCCAGCCCCGGCGCTGGAGGCTGCGCGCTGCGTCGAACCCGATCCCAGAAGAACACCCGGTGATCAGCACGGAACGAGACGGTGCATCTCCCGAAGCTGTCACGGCAGAAATGGCGCCGTGGCGCTCACTTCGAGCGCCGCCAGAACGAAAACCGCCGCAGCCAGCGCTGGATCTGCGTCACCTCGTCAACTTCCGCCTGAATATCCTTCAGAAGCTTCTCATTGGGCTCGACACCGGACAGCGCGTCGAGCTGAAGACCGATCCGGGAGATTTCCTCGCCCTCCAAACGCCGCACAGTGAGCAGAGCGCCGTCGACGCGCACCGAGGCGTCCAACTCCAACGCGCCGTCCAACCGCGCCCGAAGCCAATCGCTCAGCGTTGTGTCGGGGTCGACGGCGCCGAAATTCAACCGGTAGAACGCGGCAACCTCGCTCGCCTTCGCCTCAGGCAACAGCGAGAACTCCCCAAATAGCTCTGTGAGGCGGCGCGTGACGTCCTGGCTCACCCGAAACAGGCTGTCGAGACGGGGCACCCGGTCGCGCGAGACCAGGAAATAGGCGTAATCGCCCGCCTGCAGGCGCCCCGCCTCCGCGCGGTCGAGGATCTCGCCATCGCGGACGAGCATCAAGGGCCGCGCCCAAGTCGGGACCCGCGTGAGCCCCAGAATGATCGAGTCCGGCGCGACGGGATAGCCCGCGATCTCCTGTTCCGTTTGGCCGGGCACGTCGAGTTCAACCCGGCTCAAATTGGGCATCACCGTCTTCAGCGCGAGGCCAAGCCGGCGCGCGGCGGTGGTCAGCGTCGAGCCCTGCAGCACCAGCGAAAAGAGCACGACGAAGAAGGCGACGTTGAAGAAGGCTTCGGCCTGCTCGATCCCCGCCAGCGTCGGAATCGCGGCAAGAAAGATCGAAACGGCTCCGCGCAGGCCAACCCACGAAACGAAGAGCTTTTCCTTCCGCCCATAGCCAAATGGCGAGAGGCAGACCCAAACCGCGAGCGGGCGCGCAACGAAGGTGAGAACCAGCGCCACGAACATCCCCGGCAGCGCATAGCTCCAGAGCGTACTCGGCGTCACCAGAAGGCCCAAAACGATGAACATCACGATCTGGCACAGCCAGGTCATCGCATCGTGGAAACCCGAAATTGTCGGAAAGGCACGGGTCGGTTTGTTGCCCATAATAAGCCCGGCAAGATAAACCGCCAGCAGGCCGCTCCCGCCCAAAAGCTGGGTGAACGCGGAAATCAGGATCGCGCTTGCCACAACGAACAGCGGATGGAGCCCGCCGGACATCGGAATATGGTTGAGCACCCAGACGACGGACAGACCGAAGATCAGCCCCACGGCGCCGCCCAGGACCGCCTGCTGCGCCAGCATGCCCAACATCGCGAGGTTGGGCTGTCCATCGGCGGACAAAGCGACCTGTGTGATGATAATCACGAGAAAGACCGCGATCGGGTCGTTGGTCCCGGACTCGATCTCCAGGGTCGACCCGACCCGGCTTTGCAGGCGCAACCCCCCAGTCCGTAACAGGAAAAAGACCGCCGCCGCATCGGTTGAGGCGATGATCGCACCAAGGAGCAAGCCCTCCAAAGGGGTCAGATCCAACACGGTCCAGGCGGCAAAACCGGCCACGGTCGCTGTGATCACAACGCCAACGGTCGCAAGAATGAGCGCAGGCGCCAAAACCCCTCGAAAGGTCGAAAGCCGCGTTCTCAATCCGCCATCGAACAGAATAACCGAGAGCGCGAGCGAGCCGATGAGATACGTCGTCTCATAGCTACGAAAGTCTATTCTGCCTGGGCCGTCCTCGCCCGCGAGCATCCCCACGACAAGGAAGACCAACAACAGCGGGACGCCGAAGCGGGTCGCGACCAAGCTCGAAAAAATGCCGATGAGCACCAGGGCCGCGCCGATGAAAAGCGCCGCGTTGACGATCAGGATATCATTCATGCCATCGACATTCCGCGCCCGGCCCCACCGTCGAACCTGGCCACGCCCGAGCCAGATCCCGTGCGTCACTCTGTCGCGCGCACCTCGTCACAGCAACCGGCAGATCCGCCCTTTTGCCAATTTGTTGCTTTTTCGCAGGGCCTAAGCCTCAAAACCTGGCGCAGCGCCTCGCTCGTCGAGCGTCTTCGCGGAACCTGCCCACGCCTATGCTTACCAACCTCGCAAGACCCATTCTAGGAACCGGAAACACGCAGATCAGGCTAACTCACGCGCAACACTAAGCTGTTTATTCTTGCTGAGTTCCGACAGCTTGGCCTTCAAATCGTTCTTCGGCCCCATCACGTCTGAAAGAAGGATCATCTTCCACAAGAAATCCAGTATTTCTCCCTTCTTTTCTGCGCGCTTCTTAAGTTTTCTGACGTCGATCGAGGCCTCAAGAAAATCCGCTTCCCGCGTGATTGCGCCCATATCAAAGGGTAAGCCGATAGCCTTTCTCTCGTTTAAGAGATCAACGGCCAGTCGAAGATTCCGAGACGGGGCAGCTTCTTGCGCTCGGGCAGACTCGCCGCCGACAGATTTCGGATCACGCTTCGCTGTCATTATCGCGCTCAAACGGCGAAATACCCGCGAGAATTTCAGACGATCAAGGATCCCGCTTGGATTGTCGTCGCGGTTTCCACGCTTGCGTTCAATGAAACGCCACTCCTTTCCGTGGAGCGGGACATCAACAAGACTAGGCGCGAGATCCGCGAGCAGTGAGTGAAACAATCTCTCTGAGGCAAGGTCGTCAACATGCGCGCTCGTGATTGCAAGAAGGCTCCGCTCGTCCATCATCGGCGGCAATTGTTCATGGGTCCGTGCACGACGGCGATTGTTTGCCTGAGGATTCAAAATCGGGCGTCCATCCACGTATGCGATGAATAAGTCTTCATTCGGTGAGCGTCCTTGGCGGACCTTGTCCCAAAACACGCGGACGCGCTCGCGTTGCTCGGCCAACCGTTCTTGGAGCACGAAGCTGGAATCCAAAACGACATGCCCGCAGAAATTGTCAAACGCGGCCTCGTCTGATGGAAATAGGCCGATGGGATTAAAGCCTCCACGAAGGTGATGCATGTGTCCTTCGACAACGCATGTGTACCGCCCCAACTCGTCATCGGGCTTGGTCAACTGCCGCCCGGCGACGAAACCGTAGTCAGTATTTCTGATCTGTTGGGCGATGTTTGCAGCCAGCAGAGATTTCTTGCAGCTCGAAGCGGGCACATTCTCCACCTGAAGGCCAACGGCCTCGCCCACGGCTTTGGCAATGGTGACCTCTGGTCCGCCCGGCGTCCCATACGTCACGGTGCAAGGACGATAATCAGCTTCAGCGAGCAGCGCCGCGATCAGGCGACTGTCCTTTCCGCAAGACAAGCGAAACAGCGACGTCTCGCTGGCTGGAAGCGCCCTGATCGCCCCTATGAGCTCCGATTTCAGATTATCTCTCGCCGCAACGCTTCCAGGCGCATGGATGAAAAACTCATGCGATAGGGGCCAATCGATCAGATCAATCTTGTCATCGGGCGTGACACGGAGACATTTGCGTGATGGCACGACCCGCGTCCCCGAGAATTGGCTTTCCTCATGGACGGAACCAAGGCCCACGAGCACGGCGTCGAACCAGGATTGCTCCATCTCAGGTTCCGCCCCGTCCGCAGCAATACCGTGGCTGATCAGCGCGCTATTGCTTATTACGGTCAGGCCATTGCGTTGGGTATAGTAGACACGCTCCCAGTTCGAAAGGCTCGGCCACGCAAAAAGGGTGTCGCCGCCCTTCTCCACGTAGAAATGCGCAGCAATTCCCCCAGGAGAAAAGGGAATGCTGGCTTGGCCGGAGCGAACCATCACCTTCTGCCCAAACTCGGCAGGGTTTGCATATTCGGGCCGCAGATATCCAGAATACGCATATGCGAAGGCGTCGCAGATATGGATTTGAGACGGCGGTTCTGGATCACGTCTCCGGTGGATTTCCACCAGGACCGTGCGTGCATCAAGTCTGTGGGTTTCGAAACGCTCGCCATCGAGCGTCAGTATGCCCAAGAGCTTACGGAGCCGAGGCCGATTGACCGAACTATCGGCCGGACAACGGATAATGCAAATGTCTTTCATGCTCTAAAGCCCGTTATTCTAAAACAACAAATCAGATATGTTTCGGACTTTTATCCCTAGCAACCATCGGTTGCAACCGGGGTTGCCGCGCTCTCAAGCTTTCTTCTCTTCGAGCGGGGAAAAGTGCTCACGACGCCAGAGGATCATCAGCCTCTGGCGAGCGATACCCATTCTTTATTCGTTTATGAGCCCGCCTGGCTGTGAGCCGAATATGCCGCAGCGTCGCTGCCAGAGGATTATTTCTAGAAGCACCGGTTTGACGAACGGCTCAACAATCACCAAAGACCAGCAGATCTAGATAGTTCATGAAACCAATTGCTGCCGGGACACCCCCGGCAGCATTCGATCCCAGAACTCACGCGATCGGCACCTCTTTGTCCCCCACCAGCGCATGCAGCGCTTTTTCGGCCGCATCGAGTGCTGCCTCTTCTTCCGAGCGCAAGACCACGTTCGCACCGAACACACCATCCCGCTGGAATGGATAGCAGCCGATCACCACGTCTGGATGCGCCTCCGCCACCTCGCCCAACGGGCCTGCCAACACGCCTTCGGGCATCTCGACCCGGATCGTGCGGCTGATGAGCGGCCGCCCGCCCAGAAGATGCGGCAGGAGCCCGTCGACCATGGCTTGAAACACCTCCGGCACGCCTGCCATCACATGGACATTGCCGAGCGTGAAGCCCGGTGCTTTCGAGACCGGGTTCTCGATGAGCCGCGCCCCATCCGGGATCCGCGCCATCCGCAGGCGCTGCGGGTTCAGATCGACCTCCGGGTTGGCATAGTTCGTGGCCAGGATCGCCCGCGCATCCTCCCGTATCCCGATGGGCGCGTTGAAGGCAGCCGCGACACAATCGGCGGTGATATCGTCATGGGTGGGCCCGATACCGCCGGAGGTAAAGACATGCGTGTAGCGGGCCCGCAATTGCTTCACCGCCGCGATGATCTCACCGGCGACATCCGGAACAACGCGGGCCTCCCGCAGATCGATCCCCTTCTTCGCGAGTTCGCCGGCCAAATACGGCATATTGCCGTCACGGGTGCGTCCCGACAGAATTTCATCGCCAATCACCAGCATCGCGGCGGTGGGGTTAGGCATCGGGCTTGTCCTCCTGGTCTGCCTGGGTCAAGGTCGCGGGCGATGGAGTTCGCAACCCCACTGATCCGCGGCACTCTCCTGCGGCGATATAAGCGTTTTCTCGCAGACATCCTGCTGGAAGACGGCAGTGAAGTCACGGCCCACTGCGCCAATCCCGGCGCGCTTATGGGTCTCAACGCCCCCGGCCTTCGGGTCTGGCTCGAACGGGCGCAAAATCCGAAGCGCAAACTGCCCTATAGCTGGCGGCTCGTGGAGTTGCCCGAAGGCGGCATGGCCGGGATCGACACAAGCCTACCCAACAAGCTGGTGGCCGAGGCGCTGGCGGAAGGCCGGATCGCGGAACTTGCGGGCTACGCGCAGTATCGGCCCGAAGTGCGCTACAGCACCAACAGCCGGGTGGACTTCCTCGCCACCGCCGAAGGGCGCCCCGACGCCTATGTCGAGGTGAAGAATGTCCATTTGCGCCGCGAGAGCGATTGGGCCGAATTCCCCGATTGCGTGACCGCGCGCGGGACAAAACACCTCCATGATCTCTCTGAAATGGTCGCGCAGGGCCACCGCGCTGTCATGCTCTACGTGATCCAGCGGACCGATTGCGCACGGTTTCGCCTCGCCGCGGACCTCGATCCGGCCTATGCGAGAGCCTTCGAGCAGGCGACCTGCGCGGGCGTCGAAGCGCTGGCCTATGCCTGCGACATCACCACAACCGGGATCCGCCTCGCCCACCGTCTGCCCGTCCCAGCAGTGCAGTCCGCAATGGCACAAGACGCGACGACACAAGACGCGCCTACACAACAAGCGCCCGGCGCCGCCATGGCCAGCGGCTAAAGACGGCCCTAGCAACGGCGATGAAACGGGGCAGCGACGAGATCAAGCAACTGGAGAGCTTCCTTGGGAAACTCGACCAGGAGGTCCACAGCCGCGCCGATTGGGGCAAGGTGGCAGGCTATATCCCCGAACTCGCCAAGATCGACCCGGCGCAATTCGCCGCGACCGCGATCCTGGCCGATGGAACAGAGATCGACACCGGCCAAAGCGATACGCCTTTCTCGATCCAAAGCGTCTCGAAGGTCTTCACCCTCGCCTGCGTGCTCGGACGCCAAGGCGAATCGATCTGGGTTCGGGTCGGGCGGGAGCCCTCCGGCACACGGTTCGACTCCATCCTCCTGCTGGAACAGGAACAGGGTCGGCCCCGCAATCCCTTCATCAATGCAGGTGCATTGGTCACGACCGACGAATTGCTCTCGGGCCGCAGCCCGCGTGAAGCCCTGTCGGAGATCCTTCTGTTTCTGCGCGCCGCGGCGGAGGACGACTCGATCCATATCGACGAGAAGGTCGCTGCCTCGGAAAAGCGCACAGGCTTCCGCAACGCCGCGCTGGCGAACTACCTCGCCTCCTACGGCAACTTGAAGAACCCGCCCGAAAAGACCCTCGGCACCTATTTCCACCAATGCGCCATCGAGATGACCACGCACCAACTGGCGCGGGCGGGGGCCTGTATCGCCCAGCTCCCCTATGCGCCGCATCTCCTGCGCCCACGGATGGCGCGGCGGATCTGCGCGCTGATGATGACCTGCGGGCATTACGACGGCTCGGGCGATTTCGCCTTCCGCGTCGGCCTGCCCGGCAAGAGCGGGGTCGGCGGCGGCATCTTGCTGATCGCGCCGAGACGCGCCTCCATCGCCCTCTGGTCGCCGGGCCTGAACGTCTATGGCAATTCCCAGATGGGCACCTATGCCGCCGAACGCATCGCGAAATTCACCGGCTGGTCGGTGTTCGGCTAGGCCAGGGGCTCATCGCCAAACACAAAACCGCGCCGCATGCGCGCCCAATTCACCCTGCGCGATCCGCCCGAGTGGAACCGCCTCAGGCCGACGCTCTGTGCCGCATGCCATGAGGCTGCCCCTCCTCATGGGGCGAGATGCCGGAGAAATGCGCGATCGTCTCGGTGAGAGCCTCTGCTTCATCGCGGATCAGCCCGATTGCCGCGGTTGTTTCTTCAAACATCGCAGTGTTCTGCTGGGTCGTCTGCTCCATCTCGGAGACAGCCCGGCTGATATCCGAAATCCCCCGCGACTGCGCGGCGGCGGAATCGACGATCGTCAGAAATTCCTGCGTCATGTTGGAGATCGAACTCTGGATGCTCTCCAACCCTTCGCGGCTCCGGTTGACGATCTCGACGCCCGCCTTCACCTCGCCCTCGCTCTTCGCGATCAGAACGTTGATCTCCTGCGCGGCATCGGCTGCGCGCTGCGCCAGGGTCCTGACCTCGGAAGCCACAACCGCAAAGCCACGCCCGGCATCGCCAGCTCGCGCCGCCTCGACCCCCGCATTCAAGGCCAGCAAATTGGTCTGGAACGAAATGTCGTCGATGACATGCGTGATCTTGGAAATCTCGGTAGAAGACGCCGCAATCCCCTCCATGGCCGTGACCATTTCGGTGGCGGCATCCAAAGCCGACTTGGCCCGCGTCTCGGTCGTCGTCGCGGTGGAGCCAACCTCCTGAGCGCTGGTCGCCGTCGATCCGACCGACGTGGTCAGCGCCTCCAGCGCCGACGAGGTTGCCTCCAGCGACGCCGCACTTTGCTCGGTCCGCCGCGCCAAATCGTCCGCCGCCGCGGTGAGTTCGGTCGAGGAGGCCTGAACCGACCCCGCGCCATGGGTGATCTGGTTCACGATCGCCGCAAGCTCTTTCGTCGTCCGGTCGAGCCGGGCGCTGATCTCGGCAAAGATCCCCTGATGGGTCCGCGCCATGCGGTGCGCGAGGTTGCCCTCGGCAATGGCGTCGAGACAGGCCATAAAATCAGTGAGCCCGGTTTCCGTCACCTCGCCAATACGGTTCACGCCGTCGCAAAGCTCGGCCAGAACCCCGTCCTTGTCGTCCGTGCGCAACCGCTTGGAAAAATCCCCGCCAACGCAGGCCGCGACAACGGCGTTCAGCTCAGCCACCGCGCGGGCGCCCGCCTCCGCAATCGCCCGCTGCTCTTCGAGCGCCAAACGGTCGTTCTCCTTCGCCTGCCGATCCCGTTCCTTCTGATCTTCGACGACCCGTTCGACCTCGGCCAAGATCGTATTCACACCCTCGCCGACGATCCGTGCCGCACCCTGAAGGTCACGCAAACGCAGCCTGGTGGAGAAATCGCCGCCGGAGACCGCGTTGGTCATCCGCTCAATGCCTTTGACCGAACTGAGCTCAATCTGTTTTTGCTTTTCCGCCTCCGCACGGGCGGAAAGCTCGTGATCCCGGAAGACCGAGAGCGCGTCGGTAATGCGCCGAAGATCCGAGGGCGCAATGCGCGGGATCTCCGTGTCGATATCGCCATCGGCCAGAGCCACCACCCGGTCGGACGTCAACTTGATCGAATGGATGACCCGCCGCGCCAACAAAAACGAAACGAGGCCCACGACGAACCACAGAACTGCGAGCAGAGCCATCATTTCAACCAGGAGAGCCCGATTGAGCTGGAGCGCCTCGGCGGTCTCATCGACAAGCTCTCTGGCGCCAAGATCCTCAACCGCTTTGATCAGATTGATCTTTTGCGTGATCGCCTCGAACCAGGCCTCCGGGGCAATCGCAGAGATCGCGGCAGGGTCCCCGGATCTCGCAATGGCCCGCAATTCATCGACCGTCTGGGTCGCGGAGGCGGAGGCGAAATCGGCAAAGGCTTGGGCGAGAGCGCTCGATGCGATCTGCCGATAGATCGCGTAAAGGACATCTTGCTCTTGGATCAACGTGTTGAAACGCTCGAGGAGGCCCCCAGGGATCACACCGTCATTCTGCGCCGCCCGCGCGAAACCGGCTGCCCCGGTTGCCCGTTCCAAACCCGAGATATCCTTCGCGGTCATCAGAATGGCGTGGCGCTGCACGGCCCGGGCGGCATCGGCGTAGCTGATTTGCTTTCCGAGTTCGGGCAGCAGTCCGATAGCGGACCGGTTGAGCGCCGTGATGGTGCCCACAGCCGCCAGAGTTTCAATCTCCAAGGCGTCCACCCTGCGACGCAGAGCGGAAAGAGCGGCAATCTGCGCCCGCACATCGTCGAGGCGTTCCGCAGCCGGGGAACCACGCGGCAAAAGGCTCTGAGCGGACCCGGCGGCCTCCAGAAACGCCGCAATCACCCGGTCGCTGTCGCGTCTCTGCGCGGGGAGGACATCCGTGAAATTCGCCCCATTGCTCGAAAGAAAGCCCGCACTGGCGCCGCGCTCCTTCTGCAATTCGTGGGTCAGCCCGCCGATCGATTGGGCGAGCGTCGTGAGCGTCGCATC
The DNA here is from genome assembly GCA_039177645.1 of Pseudomonadota bacterium. Classification (GTDB taxonomy): domain Bacteria; phylum Pseudomonadota; class Alphaproteobacteria; order Rhodobacterales; family Rhodobacteraceae; genus Amaricoccus. The sequence goes on from JBCDFS010000016.1 coordinate 55,207, forward strand.
CGCCTGAAGTTTGGCGCGGTCTTGCAGAAGACCCCAAATCTGCGGACCGGCGAAGGCGAGGGCGACGAAGAAGCCCGAGGCCGTCAATATGAGCATAATCCTGGAAACGGACAGTCCCAACAATCCGCGCATGGGCACGACCTCAAACACAAGTCTCGGAGAAATGACCGTAGGTCGAACCCTTTAAGGACGTGTTTATGCTGAAGGAGACCTAAAACAGGCTCCAAAACCGCAGCACGAGGCTGGGAATTCGCTCCCCGCGCACCGGGCCTGGTGCAACCAGCTTGAGCTGTCACAAGGCTCGCAAAGCCGAAACGTCACCCCTGAGCGCGACGGGAGCAAAGCCCGACAGGGCGAAGACCTCACATATCGCAACCCCGGCTGGCTTTGCGAGGACAGGGTGAGCTGACGTTGGCGCTCAGAGCGGCGGAGGGCGAGCATGGGGCAATGTTGCGCACTGGAGGCGGTGCCGCGTTCGACAAGACGGGCGGAAAGCGGTCGTTCGCCGCTGGTGCGCTGCATTAATGCTTGTAAGGATGAAGCGGACGTTGAAACCAACCGCTTTTTGTCTAGGCTAGCAGAGTAAGATCGCAATACGTGCACCTATTTTGGGGGCGGGTAGAAAACAAATGAGAGCCTCCTTCAAACGATTGGATAAGCTAGTTGTCAATTATTCGAGCAGTGATCAAGAATTACCGGGCACTAAAGTCTGCCGACGTAAGATTCCTTAATGGTATTAACGTTGTTGTTGGGGACAACGAAGCCGGAAAATCTACGCTTTTGGAAGCTATAAACCTAGCACTCAGAGGGCAATTAAATCGGCGTGCTGTACAGTATGAGCTACATCCGTTTCTAATTAACGTCGATGCAGTTTCCGAGTTTATCGAGGCTCACCGGCAAGGAAATCCGATCGCACCGCCTAAGATCAGTATTGAAGTGTTCTTGGCAGAAACTCCGGATGTGGCTGTGCTGCGCGGCTCCATGAATAGCGAGAAGGTCGACGCCTGCGGAGTCTCTCTAACCATCTGCTTTGATGAAGCATTTCAGGCGGAATTCACTGCATATGTCGCCGATCCAGAAGCGCTAAACAGCGTGCCAATCGAATACTACAAGGTTGTCTGGGAGTCTTTCGCCGGTGCATCGCTCAGTGCTCGGTCCATTCCCTTAAAGACGGCTCTGATTGACCCGAGCAACATCTCTAACTCGTATGCGGCGAACAAGTACGTCTTAGAAATTGTTCGGGATTACCTAACGAAGCCACAGTCGGTAGCTCTTGCCCTTGCTTACCGGAGCATGCGTGGCGAGTTTGAGGACGACGCGCGGATCAAGGAAATCAATGCCGATCTCGCTGCCAAGCAGGGAGTGGTGTCAGACAAAGTACTCTCTGTTGCGATGGATACCACAACCCGTGCGAGTTGGGAGACGGGTGTTCTTCCGCATCTCAGCAGTATCCCGCTAACTCTAGTGGGCAAAGGAGAGCAAAACTCAGTAAAGATCAAACTGGCGATCGAGGCAGCCGAGAGTTGCGATCTGTTCTTGATGGAGGAGCCGGAGAACCATCTTTCTCATACAAATCTTGGGCGACTGGTTTCACACCTAGCTGAGCGGTGCAAGGGAAAGCAACTCATCGTCAGCACCCACAGCAGCTTTGTCCTGAACAAGCTTGGCATTGACCGGGTGATGATGTTCAACGGCATAAACGCGGTTACATTGGATGACCTCCCAGCAGATACAAAATCCTATTTCCAACGTTTGCCAGGTCACGACACGCTCAGGCTTATCCTCGCATCAAGATCTATTTTGGTTGAGGGACCATCGGACGAGTTGATTGTGCAAAAGGGCTTTCGCCAGAGACATGGCTCGCTGCCTCTTGAACAAGGTGTGGAGGTGATCGCCGTTGGAACTTCTTTCAAGCGCTTCTTGGACATCGCGCGCCTCTTGCAGCTCGACGTCAGCGTTGTCAGAGACAACGACGGTGACCCTGACGGAAAGAAAGCCCTCTTTGTCGACTATGAAGCCGACGAAACGATCCACATTCACATCGACGGCGATGCTAACGCGCGCACCTTGGAGCCCCAACTAATTAAGGCGAATGGGTTGCAAAAGCTGAATCAGATGCTTGGAACTGATTTCACCAATAAAGCTGAAATGTCAGACCACATGCAGGCGAACAAGACCGACACGGCCCTAACTCTCTTTGAGAGTTCGGATGCACTCACGATACCGGGGTACATAAGTGACGCAATCCGGTAACCGTGTCGTTCTCGCTGCTGCCGGTTCGGGAAAGACTACCGCAGCGGTAAAGCTGGCCTGTGAGAACCCTGAGAAGCGCACTGCTCTTATAACATATACGCTGAACGGCCGTAATGAGTTGGAGGCCCGTGCATACAGAGAGTTTGGGGCAATCCCTCCGCAGGTGAACATTTCCACGTGGTACACATTTGTTCTCGCCCATTTTGTTCGCCCCTATCAGAACCACCTTCACGAGAGACGTGTCGACACGATCAACTTTGAACGTGCGCCCGCTTCCCGGCGACGCTTCCGCAAAAGCCAGGTTGCACGATACTATTTCTCGTCGGCGGCAAGGATATGGTCAGACCGCGCGACGGACTTCGCGTGCAGTCTTATTGATGAAACGGGTGGGCTGCCGGTCAGCCGCATTCAGGGAATATTTGACCGCGTAATAGTGGACGAGGCTCAGGACCTGGCGGGTTGGGACCTTGAATTGATTGAGCACCTTCTCAAGTCAGCCGTTGAGGTGGTCCTGATGGGGGACCACCGACAGGCGACCTTCTCCACGAACGATAATCCAAAGAACAGGCAATTCTCTGGAGAAAAAATCATCGACAAATTTGCTGCATGGGAGCGTCATGGTTTAGTCCAGACTGCACATCAATCCCATTCTCACCGATGCGTGCAGGGGATCTGTGATTTCGCAGATCAGTTCTTTCCTGACTGTGAGCCGACGACATCACAGAACCAGGCATTTACCGGACATGATGGGGTCTACCTAATCCGCCAAGCGGACGTGAAACGCTACGTTGAAACGTTCGCACCACAAACCCTACAGTGGTCCAAGACAGGAGGAGCCAGGGTCGGCAGCCCCCTCAACTTTGGCGATTCCAAGGGAATGACTTTTGAGCGTGTCTTGATCTACCCCCACGCAAAGTTCCGAGAATTCCTGGGGTCTGGCCGTATGGAATTAGGCGGACAGTCCAAGACGAAGACTTACGTGGCAATGACGCGGGCACGTCAGAGTGTTGCTATCGTTGTTCCAAACAACTTCACGCCTAAAGTGGGTGAAGTATTTGAGTTCGACAACTGATCGGAAGTCAGGGCTCAATTGAGGCAGGATCATCGCATGAAGATACTTCATACTGCAGATGTTCACCTCGACTCCCCGTTGAGGTCCGTCGCGTTGCGCGACCCCGAGCTGAGGGATCGGGTGCTCACATCGAGCCGTACCGCGCTTACCAGAATAGTCGACACAGCGCTTGCCGAAGAAGTAGCCGCCCTGTTGATCGCAGGCGATCTGTTCGATGGGGAAGAGCGTAGCGCACGGACTGCAGCCTTCCTTACGCTCCAACTGGAGCGCCTACGCGAACGCGGCATCCAAGCGTTTTATATCAAGGGCAACCACGACGCCGAAAACCCTCTAACCGGCGAGTTGACCTTGCCTGATAACGTTCATGTTTTTGATGGGCGCGGCGGCAAAGTGCAGCTTGCGCAAGACGTCTGGATCCACGGCGTCAGCTTCGCCAATCGTCATGCCCCGGAAAGTCTGCTGCCAAAGTTTCGAGCGCCGGTCGAGGGCGCGATCAACATCGCGATGCTACATACCTCCCTTTCGGGTGCAGACGGCCACGATCCCTACGCACCCTGTACAGTCGGTGAATTGACGGCTGCTGGCTTCGATTACTGGGCACTGGGCCATGTTCACCGCCGGCAGGTCCACTCTAAGGCGCCATGGATCGTTATGCCGGGAACGCCACAGGGACGAGATTTGGGCGAGCCTGGTCCGAAATCCGCGACGCTCTTGACCATCGATAAGGCAATCGAGATCGAGGAGGTGCTGACCTCGGCCGTGGAGTTCCTGCACATCCAAGTCGATATTGCAGATACCGACAGCGACGATGCCCTGCGCGATATGCTCAGGCGCACCATACAAGGCACGGCGCGAAACCTCGTGTCGGAAAGCGCCGTGGTTCGCCTGGAGCTTACCGGTCGCACCCGTCGTCGTTGGCAGGTTTTGCGCGATCAGGACGTTTGGAAAGAGACCGCGGCACAATATGCGCGGGAGGTGGGCACACTTTGGCTGGACAAGGTCGTGTTCGACCTGTCCGACACCGCGGAGCGCGGGCACAGCGCCACGGACGAGTTGAACGGGATCATGAAGACCATCCGCGAGGAACCCGGATTTTCCGAGACCTGCCGTGCAGAGATTGAGAGCATTCTGCAGGAGTTGGCGCCGCAACGGCGTGCAGAGCTGTTTCCAGATGAAGCTGCAATGGAGCACCTTGCGCGGCGTCTCGCGGAGGCCGGCGCAGAACGGATTCTTGCGCGAATGAAAGGAGCCAAGCCCTGATGCGTATCGAGCGGCTCTCTCTCGACTTCTTTGGTCACTTCACGGGCAAGGTCATTGATTTCGGGAAAACCGGTCAGGCTTCGGATTTCCATGTGATCTACGGCGCAAACGAAGCTGGCAAGACCACAACAATGGAAGCATATCTGCGTCTTCTTTACGGTTTTCCCCATCGGGAGCCTTACGGGTTCAAGCACCAGCGACACAATCTTCGGGTCTCCGGTCTCCTCGACATCGGAGGCGAAACCCGTCTGTTCACGCGACTGCCTTCCCGCCGCGGCAACCTTAGGGGAGAGGCCAACGTGGCCGTGCCCGAGACCGCAATCGCTTTACACCTCGGCGGGCTGTCGATCGACGACTACCGCAGCCTGCTTTGCCTCGACGATGACACCATCGAAAAGGGCGGTGAGGACATTGCCAGCGCGCGAGGCGATATCGGTCGATTACTATTCTCCGCGGCGGCTGGTGTCGCGGACCTCAACGCGGTTCTGGAGCAGGCGCGGGCCGAAGCAAACGGCCTTTACAAAAAGCGCGCCAGCACAACGCGCGTCGCGGAACTGAAGCGAGAGCTGAGTGAGGTCGAGACTAACATCCGCACCCTCGATGTCAGCGCTCGCGCGTGGCGAAAGCTGAAGGATGCGCTGCAGGCCGCCAAGGATGAAGAGGCGCAAGCTCGGAAGATAAGAGACGAGCTTCGCGCTGAACAGGCCCACATCGCCGCGCTGCGTCGGGCCCTGCCGAAACTGGGCGAGATTGACCTCCTCGCGGCCGAGATCGCCGACTGCGCCGACTATCCCGAGCGGATCGACATCAACTCCGAAGACCTGGTCACGATGAGGACCGACCGGGGACAGACGGATGCCGAGTTGCGGCGGCTGCTGGATGAGCTCGACAAGACTGAACAGGTCCGAGTCGCGTTAAACATCGACGCGGATCGCCTCGCTCTCGCTGAGCAGCTGGACGATCTGGATGAACTGCGCAGCCGCATGCAAACGGCGGTGCTGGACCTTCCCAGACGCGAACGGGCCCATGATGAGGCTCTTTCGGATATGGCACGCATCGCCCGGGACTTGGGGGCACCCGAAGATTACGATGCCACAGCGCTCGTAACGTCGCCGGCAGAAATTGCCTTTCTTGAGGACCTACGCGACCAGGTGCGTGATGCCGCCGCGGCCCGGGAGACAGGACAACGCGAGACCGCAGATTTGCAGACCCGCATCGCCCAAGCGCAAAAGGCGCATCAAGCATTGCTCGACGACCCGCCACAGACGGGATTGTTGGACCTGCTCAAACGGTTCGACGCTGACGCCTTGGCACCGGCGGCCGCTGCGGCGGAACAAGCCATCGCGTCAGCCGACACTGCGCTGGAGCAGGCGCTCAACGCCCTTTCCATTGGCGCCTGCAGCTTCGACCCCCAGCCCGCCCCCCTGGTCGATCCATCGACGGCAGTGGAGCTTGCCCAACGCCATGCCGATCTGGCGGAAAAGATCGGGCGCTGTGACGACAGATTGGAGCGTCTGGACGAGGACATCGCCGTCGTGAAGGCAAAAATCACTCAGCTCTCAGAAGACGCCAGTATCGCCAGTGACGAAGAGGACCGAAAGGCCCGAGCCCGGCGTGACGCCCTTTGGCAAGCACATCGCGAAACTCTGACCTCCAAGAGCGCAGACAGCTTTGAGCCAGCAATGAAAACGGTGGACGAGATCAACGCTGCCCGCCTCGCTCACGCCAGTGAGCTCGGCGAACTGCGAAAGTTCCTGCTGGACTTGGCAGACGCGGAAGCACGCGCGGCGACCAGCCGGAAACATCGCGATGGGCTCGCCGAGTTGGCACGAGAGCTCGAGAGCCAAGTCCACGGTCTATGTTCGCAGATCGGGCTTCCGGCGCTTTCCCCTTCGGCTTTTTCGGACTGGGTTGCGCTACACAGCAAAGCCATAACCGCTGAGCGTCAACGAGACAGGCTCGCCGAACACCATCGGGAGACTCTGCATCGGGCGGAGCGGCTTTGTCAGGCGCTCAAGCCCCTTGTTGCGTTAGAAACCCCGACATTCGATGCGGTGCTCCCCGCCGCGCGGCGCCTAGCCGAAACAGAACGGCTCTACCAGGACAAGGTGCACGCAGCCTCAGATAAGACCGCCGCCCTGGCGCACGATCTCGAGCGCCGGCAAGTCGAGCAAAGAGCCCTCGAAGATACAGCTACAAAGATGGCTGCGGCATGGACGGCAAAGGTGCATGAGCTATTCGGCGAAATGCTACAACCGGACCGGCTTGCCGCAGCCCTGGGGCCGCTGCGCGACCTGCGCGAACACAACGAGAAGCGGCGACAAACCGAGCGCCAAGTCAATACGATGCAGGACGATAAGCGCCGGTTCGCGGAAGCGTCCGGCGCTCTTGGTGCCCGTTTCTGCATCGGGGAGAGCGACCCTCTCGACACGTTCCGGCGCCTGCGGGAGCTCGCAGACCAAGCGCAGGCTGACAAATCACGGCACGAGGAGCTCGGGACCAAACTGGAAAACGGCGCGGCTCGGCGCGCCGACCTTGAGGCGAAGCTCGAAGACATCAACAGGAAAGTGGCGGAACTTGGTGCGGTGTTCCCGGAGACGGTGGACACTGGCACTATCGACGCCCTGCGGGTTGCTCTGGGCAAGGGTCTCGACGCCATCACAAAAAAAGAACGGGTCGCCGAGCTCGAACGGCAGATCCTCGATGACCTCTCACGAAGTGTGGAGAAAGCCCGCCAGCTACTCGCCGATGAAACCGCTACAACGCTCGAGGCGAAAGCCAAGTCCCTAGAAACCGATCTCAACGTCGCAGAAGAGCGGGTGTCCACCGCCACCGTGGCCCGAGCCAATGCTGAGCGGGACCTTGGCAGTGTTACCGGTGGCGCAGAGATCGCCGAGCTGGTTGAACGGCGCGCCACGTTGCAGATTCAGATCGAAGAGGCAGTTCTTGACTATCTGGAGTGGGACTTCGGTCTGCGCCTCGCTGAAGATGCCATTCGCCGCTATCGCGACAGGCATCGGAGCGAAATGATGGGAGCGACGGAGCGCGCTTTTTCGGAGCTCACAAACGGCGCCTACCAGAAGCTGCTGACGCAACCGGACGGTGCGGCTGAAGTCTTGTTGGCGGTTGATGGGAGCGGCACCCCCAAGCATATCGGCGACATGTCGAAGGGAACGAGGTTCCAACTCTATCTGGCGCTGCGCGCCGCGGCATACGAACAAATGGTTACGCAGGGCATACAACTTCCCTTTTTCTGCGACGACGTATTTGAAACTTTTGATGAGGAGCGTACGCGAGCTGCTTGCAGCTTGATGGAGCAGATTGGCCGAAGCGGCCAAGCAGTCTATCTCACCCATCATCGCCATGTCGTCGAGATTGCAAAAGATGTCTGCAGATCCCCACTGGTCGTACACAATCTATAAGTGATCCTGTGCTTCGCAAAGACTGGTGTTAGGTGGAAAGCACAGTTCGCAAATTGACCCTGAAGTCCGGGTCGCCTTCGCAATTGCAGCGAATGGCAGCTTCAAGGCTCCGCGACTGCGAAATGAACTACTTGAGGCAGTGTCCGCAATGGGCCGCCTGCATAGACGGCCCTGCCTCGTCAGATTTCGACAGCCTCAGCTATTGCGAGCGCATCTTCCAACTCGACCCCGAGGTATCGAACTGTGCTGTCCATCTTGGTATGGCCGAGTAGGAGCTGAACAGCGCGCAGATTGCCGGTCTTCCTATAGATCTGGGCAACCTTGGTCCTTCGCATTGAGTGGGTTCCATAGCTGCTTGGTTCCAGGCCGATCGAGGTCACCCAGTCCCGAACCAACCTCGCGTATTGCCGCGTTGAGATGTGTAGGCGATCGTGAAAGCGACCGGGCCATAGGAACTCGGACCCGATCATTGCCCGGTCTTCGAGCCAGCAATCGATGGATTTCCGGGTGCCCTCGGTGAGCTCGAATTTGACCGGCTTTTGGGTCTTGCTCTGGATAACTGATGCCCGTTCCTTGACCTGACCTGCAGCGTATACGTCTGCGACCTTGAGTTTGACCAGATCACAGCCTCTCAGTTTGCTGTCGATAGCGACATTGAAGAGCGCCAGGTCTCGAATGCATTTGGCTATCTCGAGACGGACGCGGATGGCCCAGACGTGTTTTGGAAGCAGCGGGCGTTTCTGACCGATAATCCTTCCCTTGTTCCAGGCGGGCTTTTGCGAACGAATGGCGGGCACGTTTGAAACGTGCATGACATTTCCTCCAATCCGCCACACCCTCCGCATCGCCAATCCGACGTTGGCGAAAGATTATATCACACGAATGACACGCTGCCGCGAATGACCGCGGAGAGCCCGACCTGGCAGGTTGATGCGCAGCGGCGAAAGTCGGCTTTAGTCGGCAAAAGACTTCGGATTTGATCTTGCCTCACTCTACACTCACCTAGGCGAGGCAAGATCATTCAAACTGCTTCCAAGCCTATCGGGAATAGACCGCTGTGATCGACGCGGATGCGATGCTGTTGGCGTTCACCATGAAACCTGCCAATGCATTGCTAACGCTGTCGTCAATCTCAAGCACGGTTCCGAGGGCATGGACAGTGAACTGATAGCGATGCACCTCGCCCGGCGGGGGACATGCGCCGCCAAAGCCTGTTGCGCCATAATCGTTTGCCAGCTCAATCGCCACCTCAGGGACACCGACGCCTGCTGGTAGCTCCATCACATCTGCGGGGATATTGAAGGCAAACCAATGCCACCAGCCGGAACCCGTTGGAGCGTCAGGATCATAGACTGTGATGGCAAAGCTCTCAGTCCCGTCAGGCGCTCCTGACCAGGCCAAGTCTGGCGCCATGTTGCCGCCTTCGCAGCCAAAACCTTGGAACACCTGCGCGGCCTCCAGTTGTTGGCCCTCTGCAATCGTGGTGCTGGTGAGTTGGAAATCGTCGGCGTAGGCCGGGACCGCAAGGGTCGTGATGATCAGAACAGTTGTCAGACAGGTATTTCGGAGCATCAAGCGTTCCTTTCTTGCAGTGCGTTTGATGAGAAAGATCTAGCGATCGCGGCAAACGCGCGCTTCCGGGTTGCGTTCAATCAATGTCGGGAAACAATCAAGCTGCGGTCGCGGTTCGGATTTGCCTCGGTGCAATTCCAAATCGCTTTTTGAAGGCTTCGGAGAAATGCGACGGGGTTTTGAATCCACAATCCAATGCGATGGTAGAAATCGGCTCCCCGGTGGTTTGCAGAAGGCTAAGCCCATGTTCGAGCCGCGTGTTCATGAGGATCTTGGCGAACCCTTGGTCGTTGCGCCGGAGCCACCGCCGCATGGTCGCCTCGCTCATCGCTAAGGCGCCGGCGACCTCGTCGGCGCGCCATGCATGGCTCAAGTCGGTCTCGATGAGTTGGCGCACACGGCCAAGTGGATCTTCATCCTTGGAGTATGAGAGATTCACACCTTTGGAGCGCAACCAAATTAGAGGCTCAAGCAGCCTGTGCTGTCGGACAACGTCCGGAAGGCTCGGGTCATTCAGTGTGGAACGCAAAAGCGGGAGAAGCTGTAGCGGAGTGTGCGGCGCAGCGCTGAGTATCTCGACGTTCCCAGGTCCAGATATCGCAGCTTTCGATGAAAACACCTGAGTGACCTTGGGCTCGGGGAACGCGACACCGAAGGCCCGGTATTCGCGATCGAAGACGGGCCTGTTCTCCATGGTCACCATCGAACCCGCAGGGAACACCAACAGGTCTCCTTCTTCACCGACCACGTCCTGCGTCGACGTTACGACCCGCTTCGATCCGCTTTCGATGAAAAACAGAAATGTCAGCCGTAGATAGAGGTCCGTGAAGGTCGCAGTCGTGGCTTGCGTGATCTGATAGATCGCCACGTTTTCGTAGGCATCTGGGGCAAGCGGTGGGACCGCCTCGTCAAGCGACACGATCCAACCGCGCCGGTTGCCCACCCGATAGAAGCGCCCCGCCGCCCGGTGCCACCTGGGTCAAGCCGAGGCTCTGCAGGATCTTCGACGTTGTTGCGACAGATGCAGAGATTGTTGGGAGACCGGATGCGCGTTCAATCATCTCGATCGCCGGAAGGGACGGCATCTGCACGCAGGCCGAGGCGACAATCGCATCGATCCCACGGGTGTCCAGTTTCCGCCAAAGCTCAGCCGGGGCAGACGGATCCTGCGCAGCAACCTCAAGATTGTCTGGGATCTCCAGCGCAAGAAAATCCTGAACCTCGATGCCCTCATTTTCGATGTAGTCGACGACCAGCTGGGTCAGTGGCTTCATGTAAGGGCAAATGATAGAGACCTTTTTTGCCCCGATTTCATGAAGACTTTCGACGAGCGCGCCGGCCGAATTCAGAATTGGAGTGGCTTGCCCGTTTTGGACCGTTGCCTCGTGAAGCTTGTCAGAAGAGGCTCGATGATATCCCAACCCCATGGACATGATCGCGACAAGGCACGCATAGGCCTGCACTTCCACGGCGGCGTCCGACAGCTCGGTCGCGCATCGCACGCTGTCTGTGTCCATCGCTTCAAGTTCTTCCTTAACCACCGCCTTCATGCGCATACGCGAAGAATGGAACGTGAAGCGGTCGGGCAGGATACGCTCACGGGCCTTCAGCAAGGCGGGGATCTCGGTTTCCATCGTGACGTTGGAGCTGGGCACTATCAGGCCGACACGCCGGGGATGTGCAGTTTTCGCCATTTCGGATGTCCTTTCTGGGGAAACGGGGGTCATATTGCGGGTCCCATGACGAGGTCCGGAAGCCAGGTCGCGAGCCCAGGGAACAGACAAAGCAGCAGGATCGCGATCACCATGCAGGCGACAAAGGGCAACGATCCGACAAGTATGGTCCTAAGCGAAATGTCCGGGGCGATCCCGTTGATCACGTAGAGGTTGAGCCCAACTGGGGGTGAAATCAGGCCAATCTCCATATTGATCGTCAGGATCACTGCGAACCAGATCGGGTCAAACCCAGCCGCTGTGATAACGGGCAAAAGGATTGGTGCGGCCATCAGGATCACGGCCACCGGCGGCAAAAAGAACCCGGCAACCAGCAGGAATACGTTCACGGCTGCCAACAGGACCCAACGGTTCACGTCCAGCGCACTGATCCATTCGGCAATGGATTGGGTGATGAACAACGACGAGAGCATGTAGGAGAAGACACCGGCCGCCGCGATGATAAACAGGATCATCACGCTTTCCTTCGTGCTGTCGCGCAGGACGTCCCATATCGCGACGGGACTCCACAGCTTGTAGATCACCATCGCAATCAGGAGGCAGAGCAGGGCACCAACAGCAGCCGTTTCCGACGGCGTCGCGACGCCACCATACATGGCGTACAGGACCCCGATGATGATCGCGATGAAGGGCAGGACGCGGGGCAAAACCTCGATCTTCTCAGACCAGCTATAGCGCCGCGTGCTAAGCACGGCCATGTTGCCCGATCGCAAGGTGGCGTAAAGCGACCAGGCCATGAACAGCGATACAAGCAGAAGCCCTGGGATCACGCCCGCAAGGAACAATCGACCAATCGAAGTTTCGGTCGCGATCCCATAAACGATCATCGTGACCGAAGGCGGGATAAGGATGCCCAGCGTTCCGCCTGCGGCGATGGACCCGGCGGAAATGCCGTCGGGGTAGCCACGCTTGCGCATCTCAGGGATGCCCATCTTGCCGATTGCGGCACAGGTAGCCGGGGACGAGCCAGACATGGCGGAGAACAACGCGCACGCTCCGAGGTTGGAAATCACAAGCCCGCCGGGCACCCGCGTCAACCACCGCTCCAACGCCTCGTATAGGTCAGCGCCGGCACGCGTGGACGCAATGGCTGCCCCCATAATGATGAACATCGGGATCGCCAGCAGTGCAAAATTGTCGAGCTTGCCGAAGAAGATCTCAGGCATCAATTCGAGTGATCCGAACCCATCGAATAAGATCAGAAACGCGGCGGAAACGATCATAAGGCCCATGGCCACCGACACGCCAGAAAACAGAACCAGGATTGTGGCAATCGCCACGATCCCACCAAGCAAAAGCGGGTCCATACCGATCACTCCAAGCTGAAAGGTTTGTCGATGCCGGTCAGGACGGCGTAGGCATCTGCGATGAGTTGCAGCAGCAGCAGGCCAAAGCCCAAGGGCAGAGCAAGATACGGGATCCAGAGAGGGACGGCCCAAATCGTATCTGACCGCCAGCCCCGGTCCCATGCGAAATGCCAGTACTCATAGCCAAACCATAGCATGACGGCGACGATGGAAATGGACAGGGCCGAGGTCAGCATGGACAAGATAAATCGTGCCCGCGGCCGCAATGCGAGTGGGATTAAATCCACATTCACGTGGCCGCGCAGACGCTGTACATAGGGCAAGCCGACCAGCGTCGCCGCGATCACGAGGTAGGTCACCGCTTCGGTTTGCCAGTAGGTCGATCCGTTGAGTACGAAGCGCACAAAGATCATCTGGCAGGTGATCCCGACAGAGATGACAATCATTGCCGCCGCGCACCAACCTGCGAGAGTTGATAGGGCCGCGACAGTGCGCAAAAACGGATTGTCCCCGGTTCGCGCCAAAACGGCAGAGTTTTGGGTTGCCATTGAGGCCTCCATCAATCTGGGGGAAGTGAGGGCGACCTAAGGCCGCCCTCAACCGCCGTCACTCGACCGACAGAGCCATGTCTAGAAGCGCCTGTCCGTCGGGAAAGTTCTCCACGAAGGTGGCATACGAAGTCTCGGCAGCCAGAGCGCGCCAGGCCTCAAAGTCTTCACTGCTCATTTTGGCAATCTCGACCCCAGCCTCACTGAAGACCTCTACTGATCGCGCGTCTTCCAAAGCCGCGTTCTCGAAGTAATACGCCTGAGCAACCTCAGCAGCGGCAAATAAAGCGGCTTGCTGATCGTCCGTAAGGTCCTCAAAGGTCGAGCGGTTCATCAAAAGCGGCTGGTACAGGAACCAAAGCGCGGTGTCGGCGGCGGGGGTGTAGCAGCTCACCTGCTCGTAAATTCGGAAGGACACAAAGGACGACGACGACGTGTTCGCAGCGTCTAGCACCCCGGTTTGCATTGCACTGTAAATCTCGGACGACGCCATGGACGCGATAGACCCCCCCGCGCCCGCAAGCATTTGGTCAAAGGAAGCCCCTGCCGCACGGATGCTGACACCGTCCACATCTCCCGGCGAAGTAATGCACCGGTCGATACCGGCAACCCCCCCCGCAAGATAGCCATGGACAAGGACCATCACGTCGTCCTGAGCCATCACCTCCTCCAACGCCTCCATAAAGGGCGAGTCCACGAGGCGCGCGGCATGATCGTGGTTCCGGACGAGACCCGGCATCAAGCTGAGGTGGTATTCTGGGCGGTCGCCGGCGGCGTAGCTGAGCGGCAGTACCGTCATATCGAGCCGCCCACGGCTCAGTGGGCGGTATTGCTCTCGCGCCCGGAACAAAGATTGTGAAGGGAAGATCGTGATGTCGAGATCGACTTCAGCCGCCGCAACCTCGTCGGCCAGTATCTGAGCCACGTTGTGGCGGATATCCTGCGTCGACCACTGGTGGGACAGCCGAAGCTCCTCAGCCATCGCGGCACCCGTTGTGGAAAGTGCGGCGATCGTCACCGCGGGAAAAAACGACTTGTTCATTTGATCCTCCCTGGATTCTCTTAACGTTTATATGTATACAAATAGAGCTCATCTTGACACAAGAGGTTTTATCCAGCACAGTTCGGCTAAAGCAAACCAGCTTAAAAAAGACGCAATTTCTGAGGCTTGGTAATGGCGCGCACCGCTGACGTAATGATCGAGAACCTCAAAAGTGAAATTCACTCAGGCGTCCTTCGCCCGGGTGATCAGCTAGAGGAAGCGAGCCTTGCGGCTAGATTCGGCGTCTCGCGAACGCCCGTTCGAGAAGCTGTGCGATCACTCGTTGATAGTGGCCTTTTGGAGATGAAGTCCCGCAAAGGCGCGTTCGTAAAGGTATTGAGCGCCAAGGAGCTGATTGATTTGTTCGAGGTCGCCGCCGAACTGGAGGGAATGGCCGCTCGTCTGGCCGCTGAGCGACTTACTAACGAGACAGGCCAAAGAATCGAGGCGGCGTTGGAGTCTTGTCGGGACGCAGCCGAAAATGAGGATCGCGAAGCTTACGGAAAAGCCAATCTAGAGTTTCACAACGCCATCCATCTTGCGTCCGGCAACGCGCGGCTGAAAGAACAGCTGGAACAGATTTCTGTTCACATGAACCCATACCGCGCTATGCCCTATGAAATACGCGGACGATTGGCGCGTTCGGTCGAAGAACATGCAGAGATCTTGAAGGCCATCTCAGACAATGACGTCGCGCGTGCCGACGAACTGATGCGCGATCACATGATGCTCCAAGGTAAGCGCGTGCCCTTGCTCCTCCAAGTGTTGCAAGAGGCTTGAAGGCTGACGCCCAAACGTAAGCTCTCGGCGCTCAACAGACATTCGTATCGTCGATGCCGACGGCGGCTTTGTACGCGTTGTGTGGGTTCGGCCTCCATCATGCTTCGCGCTTGCAGCGAACGTCGGCAATACAGGCTGCGACTGCAGCGTCGAGGGACTGGGTCGGATGTCCGCTCTGGGCCAACTACGTCAGCATCGAATTGGTCAGCTATCAAGTCATGTCGTGGACGGAACCCCTTATACCGTCGCGCCTACTACAGCAGCAAATGCATCAATCATTCCAACACCAAGTTTTGGATCGCGTCCGGGCGGATCTAAATCCATTGCCGTCGACTTTATGTGGGCTAATAGGTCGTCAGGGGACCAGTCTGAATGAAGCTCCTTGAGAAGAGCGATCAAGCCGGAAACATGGGGGCACGCAAAACTCGTTCCACTTCTGCCAGACGCGATCCCTCCCCCAGGAATCGTCGAGGTCACGTCCGACCCTGGCGCCACCAATTCGACTGCCATTCGTTCGTCCAGTTCTTCAGGCCCAAAAGAAGATGACTCCCACCACGTATCATCGAATTGCGTTCCACCCACCGCAATGAAGTTTGGGCACCGACCAGGGTTGGTCACCCAGTGATTTGGGAACCATCCTGAGTTTCCGGCTATTCCGACAACACTGCAGCCTGCGGCATTCAAGATGGATGCGCCCCGTACCATGTCCGGCCACGGCGCCTCGTCTGGGCTGCTTGCTCCACTGGTATTCCACTGGCTGATTGAGACAACATCGAGCCCGCGATCCTTCGCCCACATCATCGCTGCAAAGATATTCTCGATGCTCACGAAACCTCCTTGGTTCACGCGAAGAGCATAGAGATCGCAATCGGGCGCAACGCCAACAACGCCGGCACTGTTATTTCGCGCCCCGATGATGCCGGCACAGAAGGTCCCGTGATAGTCGGTCCCGTCGTACCAATTGTCGGTGTCAGGGTGGAATGTCTTTCCTTCGGTAATCGGGAGATCGGGGTGATCCTTGGCAATCTCGGAGTCAATCACACCTACTTTCACACCGCGACCAGTGGCAATGCCCCAGCAGCGGTCTGCGCCGACCCTTTGTACGTGCCATGGGATCGGCTGAAAGGTCGGCGATGCCTTGAAGTCATGTCGCGTGAACGATGTGGCTGGTGCTTCTGCCTGGTCCTGGGAGACCGTCTCAATGGGGCGAAGATGGGACACGTAACTGCTTGTAGCTAGTCGGCTGGCTGTCTCATCATCGAGGTCGGCGTAACAGACACCAGCATTTTCAAATACGAGATTGCAATGCCCCACGTCCTTGGACACGAGCTCCTGAGTGTTCTCAATGCAATGAATGTTATCCTCTGCGCATGCCAGCGCTTCGGCGGCTTCTGAGCGATTGATGGAATATTTCTTAAATACAATCGAATAGCGATCCATATCAGTTCCTCTATTTGCTATTTTATCCTCCAGGCTTGAGGCCCAATTCGTCAAAGACATCCTGAAGCCCGACGTTGGCGGGTGTGACGCTGTGGGATGTCTGATCCTCAAACAGATCGAAGGCGCGTACGCTGTTGATCAAAAGGGACGTGCTGCCCTGATCAAAATCAAATGGGAAGATGAAACCAAACCTGCTGAGACGCCAGCCCGAGTTTGCATCGTCTGGCATGATGGACGAACCTGCATCCCAGGTCATTTCACTGAAGACTAGGTCCAGGGCACTGACCGATGCTAAGTCATCGCCCATGCGCAGTGGGTTCTTGCTGACAACTTCCTTCAAAAACACGCGGCGTGTGAAGTCTGCGAACAGCGTGATCTCCTGGCTGGGCACTTCGTCTGTCGGTCGGGCAATGATGATCTTTTCATAGCCTTCAGGCGCAGACAAGAACCTCAAGTCCTTTGCATCCGGCCCATCTACAAAGGAAAGTGTGGTGCTGTCCTCCAACAAGTTGAAGTGGGCCTCTCTATCCGTTGGGAGCCAATCCTCCATGGAGGACAATCTGAAGATGACATCCTCGTCCGTAAGTAACGGATCGGTTTCCTTTCTGCCCTCTCGTTGCGCGACAAGGTAGGCATGAATTTTCCCGCGGAGCTCTTCAGCAAACTCCGACAGGTACGGTTGATCCATGGGGTACTCGAGCACAAAGACGAATGTCACCGGCTCCAACGGATAGTACTGCCTCACTGCCTGGTAGGTGATGTTTTCGAGGCGGCTCGTTAGAAATGCCTGACGCTCTTGGTTCTTTCGACTACTTTCAAGGACATCGGCAATTTGGAAAACTTGAGCACCGCCAGAAATCAAAACCCCGACAATGGCGAGAGTGACAATTGTCCATCCTTTCCCAGTAAGTTTTCCGGACGCGTCCGACGTTTTCATGTGGTCAGTACGGGTCGCGTAGATCGCAACGGCGGCAGACAATACGACGCCCAAGAATTTCAAAAGTTCAGCAAAGTACATAATACGAACTTAGCTATTTCCAGCTACGAGTTCGATATAAAACCTGACAAACTCGTCTTACTATTTTAGCAATAATCTTCTGTTGGAACACGCTGCCTCTTGATTTTGCGCTTGCAGCGAAGGTCTGTTCTCACGACTGACACTGCGGCATTTAGGTTGAAAGATCAATGTCTGGTATGGGCCGAGCCATCGGATGGGCTCTCTTTCCCAAAAGTTCTTATGCATCAAGTGGCCAGGTGCTAGAGTTCCAAAATGGATATATTCATTGATTGGTTTCTCAATTTGCCACCAGCTGGTCAGACCACTCTGGTGGCTGCCCTTGTTAGCGCGCTGGTGGGACTTGTCGTTGCATTTACGAGCCCATTCGCTTCGCGCCGCTTGGAAAGGTTGAAGGCGGAACTGAATATCGAAGTGGAAGAACTTAAGGCAAGTCTAGCTCAAGAAGCATCACTTAATAACGCTCGCACATCCTACGAGTTCGATGCGAAAAAGAGGTTGTACAGTGAGATTGAGCCTCTGTTTTTTAGTTTGTTTGAGGCCACGGAAGGTAGCTACTACCGAGTAGCGAGTTTGGTGCGCACACAGAGGCAGGGTCATTTGGGCAAGGAAGATGGGAGTTGGCTTGCAAGAGAAGGCTATTACCTTAGATCAACGATATATCGTCTTTTTCTTCCGCTTGCCATTTTCAGGCTTATTCAAAGGTCAGCAACGTTCGTTGACATCGAATTGGATGATAATATCCGCACGAGGTATTTCTTGTTAAAGCTCTCATACTACGCCTTGACTGACGACTTTGTACTCGCGAAGCTTGTTCCTTCGTTAGCGTACGCCCCTAACGTTCCAGATTGGAAAGAAAAGATTCTTGAACAGCCGGCAAAGTACGCTCGACAGGGGTTGGTAATCGGACACATGGACCGATTGATTGACGCTCTGCTGGTAGATGATCGCGGATCTCGGCGACCAATTGATTATGGTGAATTTGAACAGCTTTATCGCGACGACCAAGACTTTATAAAAGCCGTCAAAGAGCCAACAAGGCTCTTCTTAAATTTTGACTTCTTAGGGCGGCCAGTTTTGGCCAGAGCGCTCTTGGCGCACTCTTTCGCCATGCGACTATTGCTCTATACCTACTCTCATACTTCGACCAATGGCGATCTTGGCGCCGTATTGCGGAAATTTTGTCAGTCAGATGAAGCTAAGGCTGACTTAGATTGGCGATCAACGGAATTTGGTGAGATATCGTCATCGGTGGCTGAGTATGTAGATGAGCGTTTGTCTTGGATCGAGGCGAATGACTACGACATTCGATAACTTTTCCCGCGCGATGCCACAACGATGGCGGGCACATCGCAAGCCCGTCGCAAAGTCACTTAAAGCCGAAGACTTGGTCCTATGATTTATCAATGAACGTCCGAAATGCGGGCTGCGACTGGAGCATTTGGTCGTTATCTCCAACGGCGGCTGTGGGCCGCTTCGCTGGGGTCAGATATCCTAGCTGTCCGCCCACAATGGTGGCCTGGGACTTGCGCACCGGCCCTAGGCCGACGCGCAATGCAATCAAGCCCGTCAGTAGGTGTCGACTTTGGCTAGTGTGTCCGCAGCCGTAACCGCCGAGCTGAGCGAGTTGTCTGAGACCTTAGTGTAGATCTCCGTGGTAGCGATGCTTGCATGTCCGAGCAGGCGTTGGACCAATCTAATGTCGACCCCTTCCTCGATGAGGAGTGTCGCGGCTGAGTGCCGAAACCGGTGTGGCGTGAGGTGCGGTTCTACTCGAAGCGACTTCGAAAGCCTCCTCAGTCTCTTTCGAAATGCCTGCGGGGTAAGTCGGTCACCTTTGGTGTTGGTGAATAACCAGGCTTGAGCGCCCTCTATGTCGCAACGATTTTCCCAGTAGCGTCTGAAGTCCGTTTGGAGACGGTCATTCGCAACATAGACGGTTCGCTCGCGGTCACCTTTGCCTCGGACCCGAATTTGGGTCGCCGCTCCGGTTACATCGCACACACGAAGCGCCGTCAGTTCACCGATCCGCAGTCCTGTCACGATCAGCAGCCTCGCAATTAGACCGGTTATCTGCGTTGCCGGAACTTCAACTGGCACCGTTGGTTCATCGCAGGGGCCCAACTGGACGATATGCTGAGCCGACTGGAAAACGGCTCCAAGTGTTTGGCGGTCCACAGGGCGTGGCAGTCGCTTTGGGATCTTCATGTTGAGCCTAAGGCCTTCAAAGGGCGAGGAATAGCTCGTGTCATTCTGCGCGAGCCATCCGTAGTACGATCTCAAAGTAACCAATCGCCTACGGATCGTAGCGGGACTCGCCTCTTGCTCCTCTCGAAGGTCCCTTTGAAAGTCGATGACATCCTTGGCCGAAAGATGATCATTCAGCTTCGCTTTCAGTTTGAACTTCGCAAATGCAGTCAGGTCCTGTCGGTATGCTCGCAGGCTGTGCTCGCTCAATCCAAGTTGTTCCCGGCAGTATCCCTCAAAATCATCGATCCGTATGCTGTGCATGTTCCCTCGCGTGCTGTTTTGGGCGCCATCATCGGAGGTCGATGATTTCTTACCCGACTAAGTCACAGAGAAATCTACCAAAATTTCCTTTGCAACAGAGTAATACAGCCTTTGAGCGCGCGAAAAGTTTGATGACTCAGGAAGAGCGCGGCTGTAGAATTCGGGAAGATTGCAACCCAAGCAGCCGGACGATTTCGCTGCTGTAACGATAACCGAGAATTATTTGTCCGATATGGCCGCGGAAACCGAGACTGAGAACCAAATCGCGGCAGCACTGGAGTTACTCGTCAAACATCGGATCGTAGTCATATCCGGGCGTCAGGGTGTCGGGAAATCGACCTTC
>JBCDFS010000017.1:0-43518 GCA_039177645.1 Pseudomonadota bacterium
ATGATCGCGGCCACCGCGATCTCGGTATAGGGGATGCCGGTGATCTCGGCCATGATGAAGGCGCCCGCCCCCATGATCGGCGGCATGATCTGCCCGCCGGTCGAGGCGGCCGCTTCCACTGCGCCGGCCGTCTTGCGGTGATAGCCCACCTTCTTCATCAGCGGGATGGTGAGCGACCCGGTGGCCACCACGTTGCCCGCCGAGGTGCCGTTGATCATGCCCATCAGGCCGGAGGCGAAGATCGCCACCTTCGCCGGGCCGCCGCGCGCCCGCCCGGCCGCCGCGAAGGCGAAGTTGACGAAGTAATCGCCCACCTTTGAAGCCTGCAGGAACGCCGCGAAGATGATGAACAGGATGATATAGGTCGACGACACCGCCGTCGTCGGCCCGAGGATGCCCGCATCGGTGTAGACTTGGCTGAAGAAGCGCTGCCACGAAAACGGCGGCGCGTTCAGAAAGCTCGGCATCAGATCGCCGAGAAAGACATAGGCAAGGAACACACCCGCGATGATGATCAGGGCGAGGCCGGTCATCCGACGCGTCAGTTCCATGATCAGAGCGACGCCCGCCGTGGCTGCGAAGGAAATGCCGATCGGGGCAAAGTCCGAGCCCGTGGACATGCGCATCGACGTGCCGAAGACCGTGATCAGGTACAGCGCCACGGCCACCGCGCAGACCCCGAGCACCAGATCGGGCGAGGCGAACCTGTCCCGGCTGCGATGGTAGAACCAGGACAGCCCGATCCCGCCCGCCGTGGCCACGAGAAGGGGAATGCCAAAGAGCCAGATCTCGCGGAAGCGGATCGTCGGATCGATGCCGTTCCACATCGCCCCGCCGCGGATCAGGGCCCCGAACCACAGGGCGGACCCAAGCGCCAGAAGCGCCGGAAGGAACAGGACAAGGCCCGCACGGCCCAGCAGAGGCGTGTCGCGCCGCTCATCGGCGGAGAATTTCGACGCTGCGAACATGGCGAAACCGAGCGCCAGCGCACCCGCCACGTGCACGATGCGGAAGTTCCACGTTTCCATCGGAAACTGCGGAAGAAACGGGATGTCGATGCCGGTCAGGGCCGAGATCGACAACCCGTTCAGCGCCGCCATGTGAAAGGCGGCATAGAGGGTCGCCGCCGTTACAATCACTGTCGCGCGCCAGCCCTCGAACAGCCGCCGGTTGGCCTCGATCGGCTCCACGTCGACATCTTCGGCGATCATGTGATCGTCGTTTTCCGCAGCCGTCTTCGTCATCCGCCCCTCCTGACGCCGTTCGCGACAGACTGCCCGGGCGCCTGCGCGGACGCAAGCAAACGCAGTGGCCTATCGCGGGGGCGTTACCTACATGTTGGCCATGTCCGGTCTGCGGAGCCAGCAGCTGCACCTGCCCGAAGGCGGCGGCGCCTATGCCTTGCCGCGGGTCACGCTTGGCGTGTTCCTGTCCGATCAGCCGGGCCACCGGCTATCGATCGGCGCGGACCGGACCGAGCAGAAACCCCTGGCCCGACGCGAGGGATGGCTTCTTCCCGCGGGAGCGGAGGGCTTGTGTCTGTTCGACACGCCGCTGGTGCTGCAGCAGGTCGAGGTTGCGCCGTCGCTTCTGACGGAGGCGGGCATCGACCCGTCCGGCCTGACGCCGCAGGTCGGCGCGCTGGATCCGCTTCTGGTCGAACTGGCGCTGCAGGCGGAAGAGTTTGCCAGCGGCGGGACACTCTACCGCGAGACGATGGAACGCGCGCTCGCCGCGCGGATCTCGCATCTGGCGCAGCCGCCGCGGCCCGAGGCCGCCGCCCTGGCCGACCCGCGCCTGTCCCGCGCGGTGGACTACATCCATGCCAATCTGGGCGAAGACCTGAGCATCGCGGGTATGTCGCTCGCCGCGGGGCTGAGCCCGGATCGCTTCGCGCGCGCCTTCAAGGCCGCGACCGGCGCGTCGCCCCTGCAATACGTGATCTCTGTGCGCATCGAACGGGCCAAGGTCCTGCTGGCCACGACGCGCCACCCTGTGGCCGAGATCGCGTGGCGCGTCGGCTATGAGGATGTCAGCCGGTTCACGGCGCACTTTAAGCGGCGCACCGGCACGACACCGGCCCGCTTCCGGGCCGGATGATCCCAGAAATCGCATAGAGAACGCCAGGAATCGCGCCAGATCGCCCGGGCCGGATCGCGCATCTTCCCCCCATCGAAGACTTTTGGATGGAGACGAAGATGAAAACCCCGATCACCACGACCGCAGCACTCCTCCTGGCCAGCACCGCGATGGCCGACATCGAAACCCGCACAATCACCTTCCAGAACGCAGGTGCGACGCTCTCGGGCACCCTCTATCTGCCGGAGGAGCGTTCCGGCGATCCGCTGCCTGTCGTCGTCGTCACCGGCGCCTGGACAAGCGTCGAGGAGCAGATGCCCCGCACCTATGCCGCCGAGATGGCCGAACGCGGCTTTGCCGCCTTCACGTTCGACTTCCGGGGATGGGGCAAATCCGGCGATCTTCCGCACGCCGTCCGCTTCAAGGAGGACCCGCAGGCAAAGATCTCCGATCTGCGGGCGGCCTTTGCCACGGTGGCGGGTCTGCCGGAGATCGACCCCGCCCGCATCCACGGGCTCGGCATCTGCGCGTCGGCGGGCTACATGCTCGACGCCGCGGCGGGCAATGCGCTTGTGAACCGCGTCGGGCTTGTGGCGCCCTGGTTGCACAATGCCGAGATCGCCGCCTCTGTTTATGGCGGCGCGGAGGGCGTGGCAGACCTGATCGACGTCTCCCGCGCAGCCGAAGCGCAGGGCGGACAGATCATCCCCGCCGCTGGGCCGGAGGGGGCAGAGGGCGTGCTGATGCCCATCGGCGGCTATTATCACGAGCCGTCCCGCGGCGCGGTGCCGGAATATGACAACCAGTGGAACCAGGCATCCTGGGAGGGCTGGCTGACCTATGCACCGGCAGACCGGGGCGCCGTCTTCGACAAGCCGCTGGCGATGGTCCATTCCGAAGCTGCAGCCATTCCGCAGGGCGTCCGGGCCTTTGCCGAGGGCCTCGCAGAGCCCGCCACGCTGCAATGGCTCGAAGACGTCACCCAGTTCGATTTCTACGACAACCCCGAGGATGTGACGCGCGCGGCCGACACCGTCGCCGCCCATTTCCGAGCCGCAAACTAACGCCTTCCGGGCCGCGCCCTCGGAAGCGCGGCCCCCGCGCGGCACGACACACTCTGATACAGGAGAACCCACAATGAAGACGCTATTGACCGCCACCGCCCTTTTCGCCGCCACCGCCGCCTTTGCCGAAGGCGGAGATCCGGTGACCGCGGAAACCCTTGTCGACCGGGCGGAGATGATCCGCATCGCCGATGCGATCGACAGCGCCGTCGACGCCAAGACCTGGGATCTGGCCCGGTCCTATTTCTCGGAGGAGATCCGCGTCGACTTCACGTCGCTGGTGGGCGGGGAGCCCGCGACGATCCCCGCGGACGCCCTGATCGCAGGGTGGGCGGGCAACCTGACGGACGAGAAGACGAGCTTCCACCTGCGCGGCAACCACGCCATCACCTTCGACGGGACGGACGCGGCCATGCTGCACTCGCATGGCTATGCCTGGAACCGGATGGAGCGGGGCGCGCTTCCCGAGAACGGCGGAGATGCGCTCTGGGAGGTTTGGGGCACCTACACCCATGGCTTCACCCGCACGGCGGACGGCTGGAAGGTCAACGCAATGACCTTCAACGCGACTGCCGAGCGCGGCAACGCCTTCGTGCGCAACACACCGGGCAGCTGATCCACCCACAAAGAGATGACTCACTCACAAAGAGAAAGGGCCAGGCGTTTTGCCTGGCCCTTTCCTATGCGTGCCGGCGATTGCGTGCCGGCGATGCGTCAGCCGCCGTAGATCATGTCGGCCGGGATCGACGCGCCATTCTCGTTGAACCATTCGGCCGCACCGGGATGCCACATCAGGACACCGTTCTTGTCCCAGTGCTCCGGAGTGGTGGAGCGGGCCGCGCGGTGGATGTTCACCATGCGCTCGTTGTCCGACATCACCACGTCGACGGCCGCCTTTACAAAGGACGCGGGCAGATCGCAGTTGGCGATGGCGAAGTTCCACATGGAGACGGCGCGCTTGGGCGCGTCGAGCGTGGTGTAGGTGTCGGCCGCGATATCGAACGGCGCGACCGGGAAATCCTGCAGGATCTTGGCCTGCTCATCCTCGGTGAACTCGATGATGTTCACATCGGTCTGCACTTCCAGCTGGCTGACGGCCGGGACGGGAACGCCGGCGGCGAACGCGATCACGTCGATCAAGCCGTCCTGCAGCTGCCCGCCGAGGTCCGTCCAGCCGCCGTTGCGGCGATCGTACTCGATACCGAGATCGGTCAGGATCTGCGGGAAATAGGTGTCGGAGGTGGAGCCGGCCGGGCCGAACCCGATCCGCGCGCCCGACGGGATTTCGGAGATGGACGTGATCCCCGAGGACGACAGCGTCGTGATCGAGAACGGCGTCTGGTACATCGGGAACATCGCGCAGGCTTTGTCCATCACGAGGCCCGGCGCGATCGGGTTCTCACCCTGCATCGATTCGGCCGCGGGCCCCATCGTCGTCATGGCGAAGGCGTTGTTGCCGGTATGGACATTGGCGAGGTTCTGGAACGGGCCGCCCGACACTTCGCCGCCGCCCGAAAGGCCCAGCTCGTCTGCGACAAGGTTCGCCCAGCCGGAGCCATAGGCGAAATACGTCCCGCCCTGGGACGCGGTGCCCACCGTGAAGCTCTCGGGCCAGCCATCGCGGTCTTGCGCGGTGGCGGCTGTGGCGCCGAGGGTCGCGACGGCCAGCGCCGCAGTGATGTGGGTGAGTTTCATCAATTTCCTCCAGTTGGTGCTGACATGCCAACGCACGCAAGCGGGCGTTTCTCGCCCTGTTCGTTCGGTTCGGTGATCCGACCCGTGGGCGTTGTACAAAGTGCCGCACCGGTTGGAAAGATGGTCCCGCTAACGCTTGCGTGGGATTGCGCCTGCGGTCTCTACCTGCGCCAGGGCCGGAAACTGATCCGCGAAGGTCGCCCGGAGCGCCACGTCCAGGTCGGCCATGGTGACGGGCAGGCCCAGATCGACAAGGGATGTCACGCCGTGCCCGGTGATGCCGCAGGGCACGATCCCCTCGAAATGGCTCAGTTCCGGCTCCACATTGATCGAGATGCCGTGGAACGACACCCATTTGCGCAGCCGGATGCCGATCGCGGCGATCTTGTCCTCCCGCGGTGTGCCGTCGGGCAAGGGGGGCTTCTCCGGCCGCGGCACCCAGACACCGACGCGGTCGCGGTGCACGGTGCCGTTGACGTTGAACTGCTCGAGCGTGGCGATCACCCAGGCTTCCAGGGCGGACACAAAGGCCCGCACATCCCGGCCGCGTCTGCCGAGATCGAGCATCACATAGATGACGCGCTGGCCGGGCCCATGGTAGGTGTACTGCCCGCCGCGCCGCGTCTGATAGACGGGGAAACGGTCCGGCCAGCGCAGGTCTTCCGGCCGCGCAGAGGTTCCGGCCGTGTAGAGCGGGGGATGCTCCAGAAGCCAGACGGCCTCCCCCGCAGTGCCCGCTGCAATCGCGTTGGCCCGCGCCTCCATCCGCGCGACGGCGTGGTCATAGGGGACAAGGTCGTTCGAAATCAGCCATTCCGTCATGAGATTGATCTTATGTCCGTCCGATTGACGCGCCAATGCCCGGCGTCGATTGACTCGAATCGCTCCAGTGGGTCCCCTAACGTCATATTCGTCACGCGACTCAGCTGCCGCCGTGGCCGTGTACTCGGTGAATTGGAGAACTCATATGCCCAAAAACATCCTTTTGTCCGCGATCCTGATGATGGCGCTTGCGGCTGTGCCCGCAGAGCGCGTCCAGGCCAATGACGCATTGATCGGGGGGATCATCGGAGGAGCGATCGGCAGTGCGATCGCGAACGATGTGCAGCGCAAGCGTCAGTCGCAGCGCACCACCACGGTCCGGCGCACCTATCGCGCACCGACTATCTCCTCCGCCCAGCGTGAGGAGAACCGCTCCGTCCAGCACGCCCTCAACTACTTCGGATTCAATGCCGGCGGTGCCGATGGCATCCTGGGCCAGCGGTCCCGCGCGGCGATCTCCGGCTATCAGGCGCATCTGGGGTTCCCGGTCACGGGCCGGCTGACGCCCTACGAACAGCAGTTCCTCGTCACCTCGCACAGCCGCGCGCTGGCGGGCGGGCCGGCCACCCAGACAGCCATCGCCCGGGCCGGCGGGATCACATCGGGCCTGCTCATCGCCTGGCGGGACGAGGCCATGGGCGCTCAGCCGTCCGCGGTGGGATCGGCGTCGAAGTATGGCGGTCTGCCCCCCGTCATCGCGCAATCGGTCGACGAGATTGCCAACAGTTCCGATCCGACAGGCGACCAACTCATTCAGCGCGCCGGATTCATCCAACTGGCGGATATGAACGGGGACGGGCAGACCGACTACCTCATCGACACTTCCGTCACCGGCTCGGCCTTCTGGTGCAACACCCAGAGCTGTGCTGTTCGCGTCTTCGTGTCCACGCCGGGCGGGTATGAGCGCAACGACTTTCAGGCGTTCAATGTCACCCCGGACATGTTCAGCTGCCAGCGCGGCCTGTGCCAGCTCACCGGCGTGACCACGGCCAATGTGCCAACGGTGCCCGGCACCCAGGCCCCGTCGCTTCCCGGCACGGTCCGCGCGGCCGCGCCCGTGGCCCCGCCCGTCGCAGCCCCTGCCGCGGAGGCGGAGCTGTCCGATGCGGCCGGTGGAACCGGGTTGCCGACCTTCTTCGCCAAGCCTGCAACGGAAGCCTCGCTCGCCTCCCACTGCAACACCGTCAGCCTTGTCACGACGACGAACGGGGGGTTCACGACCATAGAGACGCTGTCCGACCCGAGCGCGGCGCTAGCCGAGCAGTTCTGCCTCGCGCGGACCTACGCGATCGCCAATGGCGAGCAGCTTCTGGCCAAGGTGACCGGCGTTGCTGCGGGCGAGATCGAGACTCAGTGCACAGGCCTCGCCGACACCCTAGCGAATGCGACGGCGTCGCTGTCCCTGCG
Source organism: Pseudomonadota bacterium (assembly GCA_039177645.1). GTDB lineage: Bacteria > Pseudomonadota > Alphaproteobacteria > Rhodobacterales > Rhodobacteraceae > Amaricoccus. The sequence continues at coordinate 7,068 of JBCDFS010000017.1, forward strand.
GGATACCGGGCCGATCCGGCAGGAAGTGGCGGAGCTTGTGCTCGCGTCCGGCATGTCACCCTCGGCGCTGGCCGATAGCGCGCGCATTTGCCTCGGGGTCGGGTATCGCACCGACGATATGGATGTGGCGCTCGCTTCCACGCTGCTTCTGGTCGTCGTCGGGTACGAGGCCTATGCGGAGCTTTTGGGCCACCATATCGGCCAGGGCTTCGGCGCCTCCAAGCGCAAGGATCTTGCCCTTGCGTGGTACAGCCTCGCCAATGACGCGATCGACCGTGGGGCGCCGCTTGCCTTCGCGCCGGGACAGCCAGAACGCTCGCTTCTGATCAAGGCCGCGACGACACGGCTTGCAAAGGGCGAGACCGCCCCCACCGTGGTGCCCGCCGTAACCCCCCAGCCCGAGGCGGAGGCCGAACTGCCCTTCTCCGGTCTGAAGGTGATGGGGCTGGAGGCGCAGACGGACTAACCTAAGAAAAGGGGCCAAGGCCCCTTTTCAACGCCCCCGCTTTTCGCTAGGAGCCCTTCCACCAAGCCTCGTGCGGTCGTGGCGGAATTGGTAGACGCGCAGCGTTGAGGTCGCTGTGGGGTAAAACCCGTGGAAGTTCGAGTCTTCTCGACCGCACCAATCATCAGCAGATATGGCCTGTAAAATAAGGCTCTCAGAAGCGAGCGTCATTGCTGGTCCCCCAGTTGGTCCCCCTGGCCGACGATGATTTCTTCGACCTCGCGCAGCCGAACGAAGCTCATTCCAGCCACCTTGAGGGTCTTCACGAGGCCGCGTTTCTTCCAATTGTAGACGGTCGATGTAGAGATGCCGACGACCTGCTTCGCCTCCGATGTGCGGAAGAATTCGCACCTCGCCTAAGCCGTTATGGCTCGCTCTCCGGCCAAATGATTTGCACCTGCTCCAGCGATCCTCGGGCTTCTCCTCCGAGGTGATCCCATACTTAAGAAATGTACCATCGGACTTTCTATAGAGCGCATAGAGAGCGGTAAACCTCCTTGACTCGCTGCTATTCCCGTGGACTTCGGCTTCTCCGTTAGGCGGAGTACACCGCGGGGGCCTCGGGGAAACGTTGCCGCCTCCGGCAGCGGACGGCAAAGTTTCGAGATCATCCTCTTCTTGATTGCTCCCGAAACACCCAGGGTAGTCGGTGTAAACATCACAGAGATGCCATAGCGTCCATCCGAGCGCGTAGGCAAGTTGGGTCGCGCCGGATGCAACGTTTAGCGCAGCACGCTGCGTGGCGCTATAGGAGCCTGCCGCAACCAACTGATATTCGATGCTCCCGGCCTTGTAAGTATTCTGTAGCAGACCGGACGGGTCAGTCGCGTTGTACGCATTATTGGCGACGTAGGCATAGAGGTTCAGGTCTCCGGAGGCGAAGCCGATGGGGTCGCGTTGGAGGAATTGGCCGAGGGTGGGGTCGTACTGGCGGGCACGGGTGTAGAGGAGGCCGGTCTCGGGGTCATGCTCGCGGGCGGTGTAGCCGTAGCGGATGGGTTGGCCGGTGGTGGTGCGGGTGCCGAAGGCGGTGAACTCAGCGGTAGACGCGACGGTGCCGGTGCCCGTTTCCACCTCGGTGATGATCGAGCCCAGCCGGTCGGCATGGAGATCGTGGGCGAGGTCGTTGTCACCGGAAGTTGTGCCGCTATAAAGCTCGACCGCTAGGGGTTCGTCGACCTCGATCCTATGCTGCCACCGCCGTGCCAGATTGCCGTGCTTGAACGAGGGTCACTTAGTAAGGCAATTTACGATCATCTTTTGGAAAAGAACACTGTCTCGCATAATCGTGATTTTGCTGTCGTTTTCTTCTGAAAGGGTGGAAAAATCAGCTTCCAAACAGAGCTCGGATCTTCTTTGCCCTGCTCCAGTTTGCTTGTCGCTCACGCTTAAGCCAAAAGTACCGTTCCTCATAGTCAAAAAAATCGCATAGAAGATCCCTCTCTTCCTGACTCATCAATCTCAATAAGTCTAAAGAACCCGAAGGCCATGGGTCGTCTGGTCCACCATCCAGAAGATAGGTATACGGCGTGAGCTCAATCGTTCTTAGTCGTCCTCTTTTATTACCAATGTCCAGAAGAAGTACCCTTGGAAGAAAATATCGGAGGCCTTCAACGCTAATTCTGTAAAACGCTTCGTAGTGCACCTCAAACTCCGTCGCTGTCAGCTCCGTATTCGTTCTGCAGCAGAGGATCTTTATTCCAAGCTTCTCTTCTGGAGTTCTGAAGCTATTATCCTCATCGCGCAAGAAGTGGTCAGGGCGCCGTAGCCTGCTTGCCCAATCCGCTAGGCCCTCAATCAGTTCTGATTTTCTCTTCATCTTCGAAAAGTACCGTGGTCCAGTGCATCGACGCAGTTCCGGATAGCTCCCTCGACTTCCAGAAGCTCCTTTTGATGTTTTTCATCGCTACCGCCGTGGCACACTAGATCTCGATACTCTCTGGCTGAATAAACCCGATGAAGCGCCATCAATCTCCGAAACAACATAAACTGAACTTCTGGTGTCTTCCAGTTGTCTCGCTGTTTCTTGAAAGTTGTTCTTCTAGTGCAACTTCCCCCGGCGTCTTTGGAGACTTGTTGGGCTCGTTCGAGCTCTCTTCTGGCGGCCTTACACTCTGGACTGTCTTCGGAGCGTTCTTTGATGTTGTCATCACGCGGCGGTGACATCGCAACCGTCGAAGCCGTGGCGAGTTCGTGAACAAGGCGCCTAGCAAGAGTTGCTACAGCTGACATTACTCCGGAAGCAGAACCCGCCTGGGTTCCGCAAGGACCTCCAGACGCGCGGCCAGCTCCGCACTCAACCGCTGCCGCAAGCCTGCTTGGATCACTCCAAACAAAAGGATTGGCTCCCGCGTACGCAAATAGGTTGAACGACCCACCAGCGAAGCCAATTGGATCCCTCTGCACGAACCGTCCAAGCGTTGGATCGTAATGACGAGCCCGATAGAAATACAGTCCAATTTCCGCATCATACTCCCGACCGGTGTAGCCGTAGGGCTGCTGCAGTTCCCCCAGCGTCTGCGTGATCGCCCCGTAGCCATCATATTCGTAAGCTGCCTCTACCGCACCTGTCGCCGGATCGGTGACCCAGATCACGGAGCCCTGTCGGTCGGCATACATGAGGCTTTCGTCGCCGGAGCCTGCGCCCGAGGTTACGGTGTAGGTCTCAAAACCTACGGGCTCATCAATGCTGTTTGAATGCACCCAGCGACGCGCAAGAACCGGGATCGCTGGATCTGTCGTGTCCCATTCCAACACGATGTCGTCATGGGCGAGCGGGTCGGCCTCGGACATATCGTAGGTATACGCGGTGGTTACCCCGTCCACGGTCTTTGCGATGCGCCGGTCGAGGGCGTCGTAGTGGTAGGTCGCCGTGGTTGTTGGGGAGGTGTAGCCGATCAGCCGGTTCTGGCTATCGTAGGTGTAGGTTTCGACGGCAGCGCTGCTCTTCTCGGTGCGGCTAATCCGGTTGCCCTTGAGGTCGTAGGTGTAGAGGTAGGTGTCGTCCTCGGTCAGCTGGTTGTGGGCGTTGGAGGTGTAGAAGGCGGAGAGGTGGGAGGCGGTGCGGTTGCCTTCTTCGTCGTAGGCGTAGTCCTCGACGGGGATCGGAACGCCCGGGCCACCCGCCACATCTGTCCCTTCAGCCACCTGCACCAGGCGGTTGAGCTGGTCGTAGCTGATGGCTTTGGACTTGGCCGGATCGAGATTGTCGACGATGGCGGTGAGCTGAGCCGCGCCTCGCGCACTATCGATTTAAGCTACTTTCGCTTTAATCTTTCATCTACCCTTGCAACAATGTCTTCCATTTCTTTATCGAGCTCAGCAAGAATCTCATCACTTGCCCTGGGCTCCGATATAGAGCCGAGCTCTTGCTTCGTTGCAACTATTGCCGCTGTAAGTCCGTGTTTAGTCGTTCTAATCGGCTCACGCCTTGAAATCAGCTTTCTTTCTAGGTCGTACCTAAGAAAGATCGTAACCGATAAATCAGTTGCCAACCACTCAGTAAAACTCTCATTTTCCCAATGCGCTCGCAACTTGTCAACCGCGGCATAAGTCTCAGCAAGTGTCGCTCTCCAATAGCAAAGTGCTTCTTCCGGATTTGGGGGAGCCCATCGCGCAACTTGCGTCGGACTTAGTTTCATCCTAGTGCTGATGTATAACGTCACTTTCGGCGAGGTTCTATAAACGAAGACCATGGTTCGAAGTTCAAAGGCCCACCCTCAGTCGAGACTAAATCACCCTCTCTTTTAGGCATGTCACTTCTGCATCCGCCGTCGATTACTACCATGTCGTATCCACTTGTAGGGCCATATCGATCCGCTGGGTTCTCTTCAGACGTAATGCCATACTTCAAAATTGTACCATCAGAGCTTCTGAAAAGCATATAGAGTGCGGTAAACCTCGTTAACTCGCTGCTATTCCCGTGGGCTTCGGCTTCTCCGTTAGGCGGAGTGCACCGCGGGGGCCTCGGGGAAACGTTGCCGCCTCCGGCAGCGGACGGCAAAGTTTCGAGATCATCCTCTTCTTGATTGCTCCCGAAACACCCGTCCACGTAGTCTAAACGTACTATTCCGCCGCCAGCCGCTAGCGAACCCTGGCTTAGCCGCACACGTGAGAGCGTCATCAAAGTAAGGGCTGTCGGCGATATTTTATAACTGCTGATTCGAGCCCTTCTTCGCCGCGGACGAAGAGCCTGCTCAAACCCTAAACGGCACTTCACATAATTGACCGTTAACGGGCCCGGTGTCCCGTATGACCTGGACCAGGTCACCTACTTGCACTTCGACGGAAACCAGAGCGTAGCCAATCATTCGCTTCTTACTGTAGGACCAAGCTTTATGCGTCATATGGCCGACAAGCTTGCCGTCCTTCTCTATGTCCTGCCAGATCGATTGATCCTCGGTTTCCTCTGGGCCTTCGAGCATGATGCCAAGTTGATGGCGCTTGACCCCCTCTTCCTTGATTTTGCGAAGTGCGGTAGCCCCGATAACCTCTTCCCCGATGTCCAGATCGATGAAACGCCCCATGCGCACTTCAAACGGATTGGTTTGGTCGTCCGTATCCGTTCCGTAGTTGAGCAGGCCACTCTCGGTGCGCTCTGAGGGGTTAGGATAGCCCGGGCCAATGCCATAAGGTTTACCGGCCTCTTTGACGATCTGCCAAAGCTGGTCCCCCTTGCTGCCGTCCTTCAGGAAGAGCTCGAAGCCGCCCTGCTTGGACCACCCTGCCCGGACCAGAGTGATCGGAATGCCTTGGATCTCAGTATCCTTGAACCAGAAGTACCGGAGGTCTCGCACCCAATCGCCAAAGATCGACGCGACAACATTCTCTGCTTTTGGTCCCTGCACCGCCATCGGTGAGACATCCGGCTCTGACACCTCCACATCCAAACCCCGCTCACCCGCCACGCATCGTGCCCAGAACCAGACGTCTGAGTTGCCGATAGAGAGCCAATAGCAATCGTCGGCGACTTTCATCGCGATCGGATCGTTCAGCAACACTCCTCGATGATCGCAGATCGCGACATACTTTCCCTGGCCGATTTTCTGATTGGAAAGGTCGCGAACACAGAGTATTTGCGCTAATTTGGCCGCATCTGGCCCCTTGAGTTGGACCTGTCGTTGAACAGCGACGTCCCACATAGACACGCCGTTGATCAGCCGCCAGTATTCTGCCTCCCGGTCGCCATAGCCCCGTGGGACGAGCATGTTGTTGTACGTCAGGAGCGTTTCCGCGCCCTCTTCTAATGTCGACTTGTAGAATGGTGATTTTCGCAGGCGCCCTGCCGAAATTATGCGTGCCATTATCATAAGATCCCGTTCAACTTGCTCTCAACCCTTTCGATCAAAGCCAAGCGGAAGAGCCAAGTCGCACTTTACCCGTATCCAAGAAGCTTGCGGTACTTGGAAACAAACAGGTCCTTGCCCTTCATCGTCTTTGTCATCCAGTCGCCGAAAGTTGCGATGATCAGGTAGGAGTTCCCCTTCGCCGGGCCGAGCGGCACCAGGATCGGAGCCTTTCCCCACGGAGTATACGACTTCTGACTTTCCAGCGCCGCCCCCGCAGCAAGCGCTTTGAGAAGCTTTGCCAACCACGGTTGTTGTCGGCTGGTCGCAACGATGGTCATGAGATCACCCGCATCCACCGCATCCCCTGCTGCAAAGACGTTTGGCAGGGATGATGGGCGCAGATAGCCGTCAACCTTGACCCGACCATCAGGCGTTCTCTCAATATTGGGCAAGCCGTCAAACAGAGCTGTCTGAGGCTTCGAGCCAATTGCCGGGATCATTAGATCGGCACTAATCACACGACCGTCACCCAGGGTAACCGCGCCCGAATAGGGCTCCGTGGTGCTTTGCAGATCCTGAACCCGCTGCCCCAGGATCACCTCTACACCCATAGCCTTTAGCTTATGTTCCAAGCCCTTGCCGAGCTTCGCCGGAAAGCCAGGGAACAGCTTTGCGTCCGCGGATACTAGCGAAACTGACTTCTCCGGGAATCGATGGGCGATCTCTCCAGCAAGTTCTATCCCGACGGCACCGGCCCCAACAATCACGATTGAACTCGCGTCCCGTATCTTCTGAGCGACCCGCCCTTGTGCCTCGCGAAAGGTGTCTATGCTTTCGTCAGCCGGCTTGAAGATGCCCCCGTTTGATGCGCCCGGAGACAGAACGATATAGTCAGCTTCTATTTCTGACCCATCTTCTGTGACCACCTTTCCGTTTGTGACGGACGTGGCTTTGGATTTGATCAGACGTCCATTCGTCAAAAGCCTGTCATAAGGGATAAGTGCCTGTTCGCGCACCGAACCGTCAACCAAAGCCCGCAACATCGCAGGCGCGTGCACAAATGCCTCGCGTGGTTCCACCAAGCTGACGTCAAGATCGTTTTCGAGGGATTTAGCCAATTCCGCACCAATATATCCGCCGCCAACAATCACAAGTGATGCTTTTGCCATCTGAAGTCTCCCATAGGCCTCTTGTATCGATGTTGCATTCCATACCTAGTAAGGATGACGTATCAAATTGTCTGGCAATACCCAATAAATAGTAGGAGGACATGCCGGATCCTTAAACCCTTGCCCAAGAACTCGACCGCGTCATGCGCAAGCTCGAAGCCAAAATGCAAAAAGAAATGCCTAAGGTGGATCATGCACGCATTGGCCTCATGGCCGGGCTATTGCTAATGCAGCTCGAATCCATGCAGCCCTGTTCAATCCAAGCACTGGCAACTGCCATGGGGCGGGATAACTCACGAATGACAAAGTAGCTTAGGGCCCTTGAAGGCAAAGGTGTCCTTGCCGGATATCCCAGCCCCAGTGACAGCCGCATGACGCTAGTTGAGTTGACGCAAGACGGAGAGGACTTTCTCACAAGCGCAAGAGCTGTCCTGCCTCGCGCCGCAATCACGTCGTGACTCCCGTTGACTTCGACAGCCCTGATCTCAAAACTTTCCTCATCAATCCTCAGGTGGATCTTGCGCCGGGTGAGCCATGTCGCGCCATTGGTTCGAGGGAGAATGGCGAACCCGTTTAGGTCCACCATGCTTGCGGGCTTGCCACTCGACTTCGCCTTCTACCTTAGTACCAGTGCTGTCGATCAGCAGATGCAGCGGTCGCTCGGACCAATTGCGCTCCCAACGGCGACCATACCGAACAAAACCCTCATAGAAAGCCAGGTTTGAATGGCGGCGTCGCTGTAGGTCTGCTGCCGGCAACGCTTTCCCGTCGGAGCGGCCTCTCAGCTCATTTCAGGGTCGAAACAGGTCGTTAACGTGTCCCGGCGCTTGATCGCTTCATTGTAGGTCGGCCAGTTGCTGGTACTTTGGATCGGAGGGGTAGGTCTTCTCATGCATCCCAGCTACCAGGCTGGATTCACGAGATTAATCCTTCAAAGAACTTGCGCAACAGGGCCGGATCAAGGCAGGAAGCGCAGGCGGCGTTGTTCTACGAGTTCGCGCTAGAGGATCACGTCCCGCAAGATCACTTGTTGCGGTCGATTGGCCGGTTTGTTGACGTGAGCCGTATCCGGGCGCATCTGGCGGACTTCCACAGTCACACTGGCCGACCCTCGATTAACCCCGACCCGCTGATCCGCATGCTGTTGATCGGCGATTGTATTGATATCCAGTCGGAGCGGCGGCCCTGTGAAGAGGTGCATCTACACCTCGCCCATCGCTGGTCTCTTTAGTGGTCATGTCTCGTCAACTCCTGTTTTCGCCGTCATAGGATTGGCTGCGCTCGAAAGGGTTCAGGCTTCTATTCCTGCTCGGCGTCTGGCGACGTCGGCGGACAGGATGGGGGTGAAGGGACGGATGGCCCAGCTTTGTCGCGCGAGGGCAACTTTGTTCGCTTTGATACTGCTACGCCTTGCGATCGGCATTGCCCAGGAACGCAACGAGGACGAGCGGCCATGGTGCATGGGGACATGTGCGGCTTGGCAGAGTACCGTACTGACCATCTCGTCGCCACATCGGCTGATCCGACCATCGTGATCCGTCTGCCCAGAGGTGTATCGCTTGGGCGTCACTCCAAGATGTGCCCCGACATCCCGCAACCGTCTGAAGTGCTAGGCGGGCCGAACCTCGTGCGACGGGCTAGGTCACGATGGATGCGCCACGTACAATTGTAGTGTCGCATCCATATGAGGCCGCCGGGCACAAGGTTTGAACACACGGAGTACATCAGGGCTCTCAGTCTTTGCCCTGATCTGTGCCAGCTATACGCAAACTCTGCGTTCTATTGCAGCGGCCCTGGGCCGGGAAAAGGTCAGTCGTCCGACCCGGGGAAGATCGTGACGCGCGTCGAGACGTCAAGCGCTTCGATGAAGACGGGAATGACCCGGGGCGAACCATCGAAGTCCGCTTCTGCTTCTGAATGCTCGCAGACCGTCTTTTCGAATGCCGCGAGCGATCCTGCCATGACCTGGCCCTGAATGGCGATGTCTTCTGACATGCTGACCACGTATCCAATGCACGCCACCATGACCGTGTTGGCCTGAGCGGGCAGCGATACGGTAAACGCCAGTGTGGCGGCAGCAAGAACCCTCATCAGCATTTCAATGATCCCTTCATAGATTGAGAAAGCGTGGGGGGGCGTGGCAAAGCGCGAACGCCTAGACCCACCGCACCTGACCCTAACAAGCGCGTTCGGGCGTCTATATGCTCATTTTTGCGCAAGCGTGTGGCTAGAATTGCAATAGTATCTCTTTGCAATCGGAATCTGTTTTCTTTTCAAGATCCTGCGAAAGGCGCTTTCGACCGTTAGCAGAATTGCGCATGCCATGCTGAGCGGTGAGCGTTGACAGATAAGCCTGGATCATTTCCGGTAGCGGAACGTCCGTGCAATGCAGGACGCACTGACTTTGTTGCACAAATCGGATTGTGACCGGACTTCCCCTTTCCTCGGACAAACCTATCCTACTGGCACGGTGACGGGTGCACCGAGAGCGGCTTAGCGGTTGAGCACCGCGACGCGGACTTGGATTTCCGCAAGCTGCCGGTCGAAGTCTTTCGCCATCAGGGGTTGGCCGAGGAGCTTGACGCAGTTCATCTTGCTCTCGACGCGGCTTAGGCGGTGGTATCCGCTCCACCGTCTCCAGATAGCGCGGCCAAGGTACCGCGGTGCATTGACCGCCCAATTGCGGGCGACAGCTCCAGCGCGGTGGGATGACTGCATGGGCCCTCGCGCCGCAGTCGCGTCGTTGAGTTTTTGAGTGTCGTAGGCCCCGTCAGCCGTGACGCTGCCAATGGCTTGATCTGGCGGGATTTGCTCAAGCAATTCCGGTACCATGGGCGCGTCACCGACACTGTTGGTGCTAGACTCGACCGCCTGCTCTTCCAGCGTTTCTTCGTCGATTCCTATGTGGATCTTGCGCCAGATCCGGCGTTTCGGGCCGCCGTGTTTGCGAACATTCCATTCCCCGTCGCCGTCCGACTTGATGCCGGTAGGATCGGTGAGCAGGCCCAGCGGACCTCTGCCGCCACGATAGTGCAGGCTCACGTTCAGTGTCTTCTGGCGTGGCACAAGGTGCTGAAATCCGGCACCGTTCAGTTCAACCCGACCAACCGAAGCAAGCTCTCGACGAAACCCGTAGTCTGACGGGTTGTCATTGTCGCTCGAACCAATGGCGCTCTCAATGACGACCATGCCAAAAAGCACTTCCAGGGCCAGGCAGGTCCGGATCGCGGCATCGCTGAAGGTCGCTGCCGGCCACGCTTGCCCGTTGGCGGTGGCGTCCAGCCCATCTCAGGATCAAACCAGATCGAAAGCGATCCGCGTTGCTTCAGTGATGTGTTGTACGAAAGTCAGTTCCTGATCTTGTACTTCGTAGGGGCCCAAATGCACATGCCTTCCAACTATCATGCTGAATTCATGCAGTGAATCCCCAGCGTGATTTGTGCAACAAAGCCGGACGCACCGAGTATCGATCGCGGCTACATCCTCAATGATACGTAGCCCCAGAAACCCGTTACCTTCCACCTCGACCGGGCCTCAGCCGCGATCCGCAAAAATCCAATTGCAAGATGTAAATGCGCGCACATCGAAGCGCGCAAAAGCGCTGTACGACGCCCTCATCATTTCGTCTTAGGCTGAGCATGCGCAAGACGATCCACCGTGGCTGCCGACACTCCGGGTCAGGTCGTGTCCCCGCATGCCGACAGTCGGCGCTGGCACAGTCGCCAATCGAACGGATGACCAGGAGTTTGGTCCAATGAGGATTGATCCACCCGCCTCCCGGCGTTCCGCAGAAGCACGTTCGTTTTTGGCTTTGCTGCTCGCCCTTTCCGTTGGCCTTGTTGCCCAAACGAGCGACGCACAGGAAGCAACCGAGAGAATTGCAAAGATTGGCACCGTGACGAGCCAGTTCGATGGTTTGGATCGCGTCTTCTTTGGGCGTGTCGTCGCGCGCCAAACAGTCGATCTCGCTTTTCAGGTCAGTGGCCAGATCCTCGAATTCCCAGCGGAGGAAGGGGAGACTCTGCCAGAGGGCGCGCTCGTTGCGCAGCTCGACCTTGAGCCCTTTGAGTTGGCGCTTCAACAATCGGTCGCGACGCGAGAGCAGGCAGCGCGAACCCTTGCGCGCAATAGGAGGCTCGAGGGCAGCGCTGTGAGTCCGGTGACGGTCGAGGACTCCGAGACCGACGACGTGCTGGCCGAAATCGCTGTCCGAGATGCTAAGCGCGACCTGCGGCTTGCAACGCTGACGGCGCCCTTCACGGCGATCGTCGCCACGCGCAATGTGTCGAATTTCACGACCGTAAGTTCCGGCACCCCGGTCGTCCGGCTGCACGACATGTCGGATCTCCGGGTCGAAATCGACGTGCCAGAGAGGCTCTTCCAGCGCGCCGGGACCGATCCGAACGTCGCACTCTTCGTAGAGTTCCCCTCGCGGCAGGGGCGCTTTCGCCTGGAATTCAGGGAGTTCAACGCTGAGACGACAGACGTCGGGCAGTCCTTCTCGATCACACTCGGAATGGAGCCGGTGCCGGGTCTGGACGTGCTTCCCGGCTCGTCCGTCACCGTCTACGCGGAATTTCTGGATCGCGACGCGCAGATCGAAATTCCCGCGACTTCGGTCATCCTCGACAATGACGGAGAGGCATCCGTAATGGTCTTCGAGGCCATCGACGCGCATCGCGGCACACTCCGCCAAGTCCCTATCGAGGTCGTGCCGAGCAGCCATGGCGCGCTCATTGTGAGTACAGGATTATCGGCTGGGCAAGAGATCGTCCTCAGCGGCGCGGCCTTTCTGGAGGATGGCGAGACGGTGCGCCGCTTCAGCGGGTTCTCGAATTAGAGAGTGACCGGCATGGATATTGCGCGCTTCTCAATCAACCGGCCGATCTACACTTGGATTATCATCCTGGGCTGTTTGCTCGGCGGCATCTGGGGGTTCCTTTCGCTTGGCCGGTTGGAGGACCCATCGTTTACGATCAAGACCGCCGTCGTCATCACGACCTATCCCGGAGCAACGGCCGAAGAGGTCGCCGACGAGATATCAGAGCCGCTCGAATCCGAGCTACAAAAGATGGGCGAGATCGACGAGATTCGGACGACCAACCAGCCGGGCGTTTCGCAGATCTTTGTCGATATCGAAGATCAATATGATGGCAGCGAACTTCCCGCCATCTGGGTCAAGCTGCGCAACCGAGTCAGCGAAGCGCCCTTGCCCACCGGGGCCAGCATTCCGTTCGTGAACGACACATTTGGCGATGTATACGGGCTCTTCTATGCCGTGAAGGCGCCGGGCTTTTCCGACGCCGAGATGCACGACCTTTCGTCGTTCCTGCGCCGCGAGGTCCTATCGGTCGATGGCGTGGCCGATATCAGCATAGCAGGCCTGCCTGACGAGGCGATTTTCGTTGAGCCGGACCTCGCGCTGACCGCAACGCTTGGCGTCCCGCCGTCGGCGGTCCAAAGCGCGTTAGCAAACGCCGACAGAGTCGTCGACGGAGGGACCCTGCTCGATGACGGCGCGCGAACGCTTGTGCAGCGTCCTGACGGGTCCGACTCAATTTCTGAGATTGCCAACTTGACCGTGGGCGTCGGTGGTGAAGTGATCAAAATTCGAGACTTCGCCGAGGTCTACCGCGCGCGGGAGGCCGTGCCCAAGCTGATCATTCGACATGACGGGCAGGAAGCGTTTACCTTTGGGGTCGCCGGGATCAGCACCGAAAACATCGTTACGGTTGGCGAACGGGTCGACGTCAAGCTTGACGAACTGCGTCGCGAACTCCCGGTTGGGATCACGATCGCGCCGGTCTATCAGCAGCACATCGTCGTCGACGACTCGGTGAACGAGTTTCTAGTCAATCTGGCGACGTCCGTTTCCATTGTGATTGCCGTTCTCGCCGTCTTCATGGGTTGGCGCGCCGCCGTCGTCGTGGGCTTGACGCTGCTCCTTACGGTCGTGGGCTCGCTCTTCTTCATGAACGTCTTCTCCGTTGAAATGGAGCGGATTTCCCTCGGTGCGCTGATCATCGCGATGGGGATGCTTGTCGACAACGCCATCGTGGTAGCCGAGGGTATGCAGATCGCCATGCTTCGAGGGAAGTCGTCGCGCGATGCTGCGACAGAGTCGGCCAAGAAAGCGCAGATCCCGCTTCTCGGGGCGACAATCATCGGCATCATGGCGTTCGCAAGTATCGGCCTCAGCCCCGATAGCACGGGCGAGTTCATGTTCTCGCTCTTTGCGGTCATCGGGATCTCGCTGCTCCTCTCCTGGGTCTTGGCAATTACAGCGACGCCGCTGCTCGGGCATTACTTCTTCGAGCGACGCAAAGCGGGCGATACCGATCAGTATAGCGGCGCCTTCTTCCAGGCCTACGCCACCATCCTGCGGGTTGCCTTGAAGCTTCGCTGGATTGTGATCGTCATGCTTGTTGGGATTACGGCGGCCTGTTTTGTTCTCTTCGGTCAGATCCGGCAGCAATTCTTCCCCGACAGCAGCACCCCTATCTACTTCGTGCACTACAAGCTCCCGCAGTCGAGCTCGATCTTTCAGACATCTGAGGACCTGAAGATTCTGGAGGAGTGGCTCGCGACGCGGGAGAATGTCGTCGCTGTGACGAGCTTTGCCGGCGATGGCGCCGAGCGTTTCATGCTGACCTACGATTCCGAAGATCCAAACCAAAGCTACGGTCACGCCATGGTGCGCGTGACGTCGCTCGAGGTAATCGAAGAGGAGATGGCAGCCGCCGAAGCTTTCGCCGAAACGGCGCTCCCAGGCGGGCAATTCCGGGTCAAGCGGCTCGCCTTTGGCCCTTCCGTCGATGCGCCGATCCAAGTGCGATTCTACGGTGAGGACGGTGACGTGCTGCGCGACCTGGCCAACGAGGCGATGGAAGTGATTGGTGCGGCGACGCCGAACGCGCTCGCCCTGCGGATGGACTGGGGGGAAAAAGAGTTCGTCCTGAAGCCTGTTTATTCGGACGACCGCGCGCAAGAAGCGGGGATCTCGCGCAGCGAAGTGACCCAATCGCTGGAGTTCGCCACCGTCGGCCTCCTATCAGGCACATATCGCGAGGGCGACCGGCAAATTCCGCTGATCGTGCGCACCCCGCAAGACCAACCTATCGCGCTGACTGACCACGTGCTCTACTCGTCAAGTGGTGGAGACTTCGTTCCCTTCGAACAGGTCATCGAGGGGATGGTCTTTGAGCCGCAGGACACCGTCATCTACCGGCGCGACCGGGAAAACGTCATCACCGTGGGCGCAGACATCCCACGGTCGATGACGGCAGCCGAGGTCTTGGCTGAGATCCGGACCGAAGTGGATACAATAGAGATCCCCGAAGGCTACAGCATGGTCTGGGGCGGGGAATATGAAAGCTCGACCGATGCGCAATCGTCCTTAGGCTCGCAATTGCCCATGGCAGTGCTAGTGATGTTTCTTATCACACTCCTTCTCTTCAATGGTCTGCGACAGACGGCGATCATTTGGCTCCTCGTTCCGATGTCGGTAAACGGCGCGGCCATCGGCCTTGTCGGCGCTGGCCTGCCCTTTACGTTCACTGCGCTCCTCGGCCTGCTCTCGCTTTCGGGGATGCTGATCAAGAATGGGATTGTGCTCGTCGAAGAGATCGACCTGCATCGCGAGGAGTTCCCAGACGACAGCCTTGTCGATGCAATTACGATTGCCTCGACATCGCGCCTGCGGCCGGTCGTTCTCGCCGGCGCAACTACGATCCTTGGTATGATACCTCTCTTGAGCGACGCCTTCTTTCAGTCGATGTCGGTTACGATTATGGGAGGGCTTGCTTTTGCATCCGTTCTGACGCTGATCGCAGCACCGGTCTTCTATCTCGTCTTCTTTGCGGGCGTCGACCGACGCCAAAGGGAGGCGCGCAAGCCCACGGAGATGGCCCTAGCAAGTTGAAGCGGGGGTACACCTCGCCGACGCGACACGATCAGCCCACACGATCAAGAGATATGTCTGGCGCCGGAAGCGCCGCGAGGTTGGTTTCCGGACGCAGGTAGTCGAGAAATGTCTGAAGCAGGCGCGTCCGGTGCAGGTCGACGTGGGTGACAAGCCAAGTCGTCGCTTGCTCCGGCACGCGTTGCCCCAAGACCTCCAAGACATCCTCTTCCCCGGACATCTCCGGCTTCATCGCGATGCCAAGCCCGAGCCCGGACTTGATCGCCTGGATCGCCGTTCCGGGGTCGTTCGTCCGGAACTGAACTGCGTCCGAGTCGATGCCGTAGAGCGTGACGACGTCAACTGCGCCATCGACCGTCTGAATTCCAACAAAGTCGTGGTGCAGAAGATCTCCGGTCTTGGTAGGCACGCCCCGCTCATGCAGATACGCCGTACTCCCGAAGAGACCGATTGGGACGGTCGCAAACGGGATTACGACATAATCGTCATGGGTCGGTTTGGGCCCGGTGAAGAGCGCAACGTCCGCTTCGCCGATCTCCAACCGAGAGAGTTGGTTCTCGGCAAAGAGGCTAACCGTCACCCCCGGGTGATCGCGGCGAAAGCGGCGGACGACCCGGGTCAATGCGGGCGAGGACGTCGCGCGGCTCGAGATGCGCAGCGTGCCGGAGAGAGACCTCGCCGCATCTCTGGTCTCTTCGACAAAGTCCTTGGTCAGCCGGTCGAGCGCGACGGCAAGGTCCTGCAGTGCTTTCCCTTCTTCGGTCAGCGAGTATCCATCTCGGTGGCGCAGGAACAGCTTCGTTGTCAGCGCCTCTTCCAGCGCGTCGACATGGCGTGTCACAGTGGCGCGGTGGACGCCCATCTCCACAGCGACCGCCCGCACCGTCCCAAGGCGCGCCACGAGCGTGGCAGTCCGAAGCTCAGTCCATTGTACCATAACCCTCTACACTAGGGGGCTTAGAACGTTATCCAAGGCAAACTACGCATCTCACAGAATCGTTAGGTGGTCTTGGACCATGTTTTGCCTAAGCGCCCGGCAACGCCGAGTAATCTAGCGGCAGGCTTGCTCAATGAGTGTTTCGCTGTCAGGTTTTTCGGTCGCGCGGAGATAGCGCGAAGGCCGAGTACGGCGATACGCCTACGATCTTGCCATCTGCCAGCCCATCCGCACAAAACGCGCAGCATAGGTGCTTCAAGTATTCGGCACGACATAGAAGCATCCATGGTTCAGATCGTTCCTGTCGGAAGGCTCCGTAGATCCCCATTCTACGATGCGACACTTCGCGACGGGGCGGAGACGTTCCTGCCCTATATTCGCGTGCTGATCCCATGTGGCTACGGAGACCGCGAGGCCGAGTATTGGCGCCTCATCATGGGCGTCTCGATGTGGGACGTGGCGGCGCAAAGACAGGTCGACTCAAGGGAGCGGATGCCGGTCGGTTGGCGCAAACTCTGTCCGCGCGCGATCTCTCCAAACAGAGCATCGGACAGGGTAAGTATGTGTCGATCTGCGATCATCGCGGGCGGTTGCTCAACGACCCGATTCTATCGGAGCTGGCGGAAGACAGGTATTGGCTCTCCATGAGCGATTCCGATATCTGGACCTCGGCGCGTGCCGTTGCCGGGGAGCGCGGCCTCGATGTCGACGTGTCGGAGCCGGACGCATCGCCGCTCGCCATTCAGAGGCCAAAGGCGGAAGGCGTCGTTGCTTCGCTCTTCGGAGGGTATACGCTCGTTTCCATCGAGGTCGCGGCCGGGGATGCTGTGTGTGTCGAAGGACGAACGGTGCATTGACGCGGAGCTGGTCTCCCTGCCCTTTGCGCTGCCTCCACTTGCTTGAGCCAGGTCGGCCGCGTCGCCCCGATGCCGCGGTTTTGCAAAAGGTGATGCCACGATCTGCGCATTGACGGAGCACGAGGGGCGTGGGGTAGGTTGTTGCAACAGCGCGGTGAGAACTGCGTGTTATTCTGAACTCGCTTAGCCGCAGAACCGAAGCGCGTGACGCTTTGAGGATTGATTGCCGTGCAAGTCTCCTTTTCACTGTCGCTCCATTGGCTCATTCCGGGCGCCCACCGGACTAAGGAGGGGGCGGTTCTCCGCCAGCTTAAAAGGAGCCGGTCTCAGCCACTTATGCTCCTTGTTCTCGGCGTTTCACTACTCTTAGGCTGCACCGAGCGCGGTGTTCTGACACTGGCGCAGCCAACACAAAACGCAACGATCCGAGACGTTTGGGTGGTCAATTACCGGGATGACCTCCGCGGCCGACGGTCCCTCGGCGAAGCGCGGACGGATCGCGCGCGCTACGGTAGGCTCGCCGTGTCCATTCCGCCGAACCATGAAACCGGAACGGTCCAGTACCCCTACGGCCCACCCAATGCAGAGACGGACTTTGTCCTCGTCAATGCGAACGAGTTTGAAACAGTGCGCAGCTTTCTTGGAGCGCTAGAGCATTCCGATACATCCGGACTGAACGAAACTTTGCTCTTCGTGCACGGCTACAACACAACCCACGGCGAAGCTGTCTACAACATGGCGCAGATCGGCCACGACCTGCAGATCCCCGTTCCGACGCTTTTGTTCTCGTGGCCATCCTCGGCCCAAGCGCGCGGCTATGTCTACGACCGCGATAGTGCAGTCATAGCGCGCGACCGGCTGGAAGAGCTGATCATCGCGGCGACGCAAAACCGCAATCGCAAGCTCTTTCTCGCCGCCCATTCGATGGGCAGTTACCTCCTCATGGAGACGCTCCGGCAGATTTCCCTTACAGGAAGCGTCGATCTGGCGGAACATGTGAGTGGCGTTATCCTGATGGCGCCGGACATAGACACGGAGGTCTTCCGCGCGCAGTTGGAGCGTATAGAAGAGCCGCCCGATCCCTTTCTTATCATCGTTACGGAGCAAGACGGCGCATTGCGGCTGTCGGCTTGGCTGACTGGCCGGAAGGTGCGGCTCGGGTCGCTTTCGGATGCCGGGGGTCTTGAAGGCTTGCCTGTTACACTGGTGGACTTCTCGGCCCTCGCTGATGGGCGGTCGCTGAACCACAAGGTTGCCACCAATTCTCCGGCTGCGATTGCCATTATACGGCAGATTAATCAGATCGCGCCGCCGGGCGAGCTCAACATCGTCGACAGTATCGTCCGGGCCGACGCGACACCCGGCGGCTTTGGTGTTGGATTGATCAGTGCGCAATAGCGCTTGGGTCGTCGCTCTTACATGTGCGTTGACGATTTGGGTGCTGTCCACGTTTGCAAGTGCGCAAACTGAAACTACATCGCCCGCAGCAGGGCATTTCGGGGCAGAAAGCCCACGGCATACGTTCGAAACGTTCCTTAATCTCCGCACTGAGTTACGCGATGCCCTGGAGCAATACGAGGCGAAGAGAAATGCCACAAACGCGCGGCGGCCCGGTCTGCTCTTGGAAGAAGTGATAGGGCTCTTCGATCTGTCCGATATCGCGCTTGCCGCCCGTCCCGAGGCCGGATTGACCGCTGCTCTGTCCACGCTCGATCTTCTTGAGCGACTGGAGCCCGTTGATCTCGCGGCTCTCCCGGGGCTCGCAGGCGACCTCGACGCAATGCCCGCTTCTGTACGCGTGCCTGGCACACCTATTAGACTGACCCGAGTGGAAAACGGCGTCCAGCGCGGGCAGTATCTTTTCGACGCCAACACGTTGCAGACAGTTTTGCGAGAGCTGCGCGTGTTGGAGATCATCGAGACGGACGCAATTGTCGCCACACCTTGGTCGGACCGGTTCAGCAACCTCACGGGGCACTTGCTGCCAGCCAGTATCGCGACCAGTGTCCCTCCGGCACTCCACGAAGAGCTGAAGGGAACACCGCTTTGGAAGGTCGTTCTCCTGGCGATGGTCGCTTTCGTTCTAGTCCTCTCCGTCGCGCTAACCAAACGTCTAAAGCTGCCGGTTGAGCGCTCACGGTTGGTCATTGGCCTCATTTGGCGCGCACGTGTTCCGCTGGCCGGGCTTGCCGCACTCGCCCTCTTTTTCTGGATCGCGCGATTTCAAATCAACGTCTCCGGACCCTTCGCACTATCGCTCGCCGGCATTCAGACGCTCTCAAATGCAGTGCTTCTTGCGTGGATGCTCTGGATCATGGTGCACGGTGTCGTCGACCTTATCGCATCGCGCCAGGGTGAGATGCCAAGCATCGACGTCAATCTCATACATCTCAGTGGACGCATCGCGGCGCTATTTGCCGTCATCTTCGTTCTGGCGACCGGAGCTCAAGCGTTGGGCTTACCCGTCTTTTCCATTCTTGCGGGTCTGGGGATTGGCGGCTTAGCGATTGCGCTGGCGATCCGTCCAACATTTGAGAACCTGATCGGTGGCTTCATTCTCTATATCGACAGGCCGATCCGTGTTGGGGATTTTTGCAGCTTTGGGACGCTTGCAGGGACAGTCGAGCAGATCGGCGTACGCTCAACACAGGTCCGTGCTCTAGACCGGACGCTCATCACAGTACCCAATGCACAATTCGCGGATATGCAGATCATCAATTGGGCGCAATGCGATATGATGTTGATTAAGCATCGGGTCGGCGTCCGTTTTGAGACGGATCCAGACACGCTCCGCTACGTCCTTGCCCAATTACGGCGGATGTTTCACGCTCATCCCCGAATCGACAACGACACGATCCGTGTCCGTTTCGTCGGGTTAGGCGACGCCTCGCAGGATCTTGAAATTCGCGTCTATGCGCTTACGCGAGAATGGAACGATTTCTTTGCCATTCAGGAAGATGTCTTGCTCCGGATCGCCGAAACGGTGCGTGCGGCGGGAAGCGACTTCGCGTTTCCATCGCAGACGATGTACATGGCGCGGGACACCGCTCCGAACGAAGCCGCTGCGGACCATGCTCGAAAGCAGGTCTCTCTCTGGCGGCATAGGCGCCAGCTTCCGTTTCCGACCTTTTCTCCGGATGAGATTGCCGAGATGGAGGATACGCTTGCATATCCGCCCCTCGGCTCGCCCGACAATCGCGCGTCGGAGCCCGATGGCGTACTTCCAGGAAGCGAGCCGCTTTCGACGGAACCGCCCGGGGCGATCAACGAAACCCGGGAGGAGGAGACACGCCCAGGGCCTGCCTCAAAACTGGCGGCGAGTTCTACCTCAAGTAGCTCAAGAACGTCTGAAGCAGCTGCGTCCGATGCAGATCGACGTGCGTGACGATCCAGACCTCTGCGAAGAGCTGCGGATGGTCAAACGCAACGCGGCGAAGCTCGGGATGATTGGCGGCATCGAATTCGGCGACCATTCCAAGCCCAAGCCCGGCAAGCACCGCGTGCAACACAACGATCGGGTCATTCGTCACCATTGCTAAATTCTCATCCCGGACAGCGAACCTCTCGAACATATCGACGCTTCCATCGGCGCGCTCGATCCCTACAAGTCGGTGGTTCCGCAGATCCTCGGGCGATGTTGGAACACCATGATCGGCGAAGTAATCTGGATGGCCGTAGAGCGCGATGGGGACGGTTTTGAACGGGATCACAACATAGTCGGGTTGGGTCGGCTTTGGGCCCGTTCGGATCGCAACCTGTGCCTGTCCGGTTTCAAGTTCAGTTAGCCCGTTATCCGCAATCATGCGTACTTTCACGTTCGGGTGGTCTGAGACAAAGGAGCTGATCGCTGGGGTGATAACGGGTGCGGCGCGGACAAGGGTCGATATGGTAATGCTCCCACTGATCCCACCCGATTGTTGTATTGTCTCGGCAACGAAACCTTCGATGAGCTGATCCGCCGCCTCTGCGAACTTGACGAGCGCCTCTCCATCCGCGGTGACCGTATAGCCATCGGCATGGCGCAGAAATAGCTTCACGTCGAGATGCTCTTCGAGTGCATCTATGTGCCGGGTCACAGTTACGCGGTGGACGCCAAGCTCCGCCGCGGTTGCTCTCACAGTTCCCAGCCTCGCCAAGGTCATTGCGGTGCGCGTCTCAGTCCAGAGCTTCAAGTTAGACCGCCTTCAAGATGTTTGACAGAGTCGAGCAGTAGAGGAGCAGGAGGCCCGTACTACGGTCCCAGTTGCTGTGTCGAAGAACTTGGGGCAAGGCTTGCGCCGGCGTCTCGGGCCGCAGAGTAACAGATATGGCCAAGCGAACCGGCCTCGACGCCGACCCGCGGGCGCGCGGCTGGCCCTCTCGGAGCGAGCCTCCGACATGTGATCGCTTCCACTTGGACCTTCCCGCAGGTGCTGTTGGCGAGGCGTGTGGCCCGCCATCATCGGCGCACAAGCGCATCGAGGCTCAATCAACATGCATCTTGAGCATAGGATGCCAGCTCGTTCTCACACCAACCTTCTTTTTGTTTTCGGTGACCCACGTTTCCGCCGCGGCCCGGCCTGTATCGAAGAGGAAACGCATGAAATCCGGTGCTGCGTTCATCTTGCTTGAGACATTGAGGTCCTTCATCGTCTCTTCCGCAGCGATCCGATGCAGACGTCCGGACTTCAGTTCAATGACTTTGTCGCCGTTCTCTTCCAAAAGATCTTGTATTAGACCAGCTGCGGCAAGCTCCCGAATGAGTCCGGAATTAAAGGTAATCTCGTTTACCCGATTGCTTATATCATAGCTGCGACGCGGGATCTCCTCGCGTCGAAAAGGATTGATCTGTACGAGAATTGTGTCAAGCGCGGTGTGGTCTCGAACAAAGGGAGAGAGCGGCGGATTCCCCATGTATCCACCATCCCAATACGCCTCCCCATCGATTTCTACGGCCCTAAAAACGTTCGGAAGGCATGCGGAAGCCAAGGTTGTCTGCGCAGAAATTTCCGGCTGCTTGAAGAGCTTCAATTCGCCGGACTTCACATTCGTTGCCGATTGGTAGAGCCTCGGAGCACTTTCTGAATTCACAGCTTCAAAGTCGAACATATCTTCGACTATATCTTTCAGAGCATTCACGTTCATTGGGTTGATGTCGTAGGGCGAAACGAATTGCGAGCACATCTCCATCCACTGGTACCAGGGTGAGCGATCAAGCCGCCAGCCTTGGAAAAAGCGGTCGAAGGGCGTGCGTTGTACGGGGCTGAAGACCGATCCGATGGACACCCTCCGCCAATACTCGGCAAGGAGTGTCTTCACGCGATCTCCATTTCCTTCAGCGAGACCCTGGACGAGGGCTAGTGCATTCATCGCGCCCGCGCTGGTGCCGCTGACGGCCGCTACGTCGAGCCATTCCTCTTCGACCAGACGGTCCAACACTCCCCAAGTGAACGCGCCATGGGACCCGCCTCCTTGTAAGGCGAGGTTGACTGGAATGCGCTTCGGCATCAAATACTCTCCCCCAAATGCAATAGGCCAGGCATTGCCATAAGAAAGTCCTGATCCAGCACGCCTGCCGGCGGTCACGACGCAACCAGATTCTCTTAGTATGCCAAAGCTGCAAATGCCAAAATACGAGCATTCTGATGCGCAAAATTTCTTGAGTGGGTTCTGCGGTGCAGCGTGTAAGAAGAGTCACTGGAAATGCTCCGCGACCGAGCCGGCTATGTTTGGAATTCTAGTCTCCCTTGTCTTATTGATCTACTTTGCTTATCGCGGTGTAAGTGTTATTATTCTTGCGCCACTACTCGCAATCCTTGCGGTTGTTTTGAACGATGGTGGTCCAATTCTTGGAACGTATACGCAAGTGTTTTTGCCAGCGCTTGGAGACTACCTCGTTCGTTTTTTTCCATTGTTCTTGCTCGGCGCAATCTTTGGCAAAGTGATGCAGGATACAGGCTCTGCACAATCAATCGCAGATGGCATTATTTCGGGCCTCGGCCCGGGCCGGGCGGCGCTCGCTGTCGTTGGCGCTTGCGCGGTGCTGACCTACGGCGGCGTGTCACTCTTCGTCGTCGCATTCGCCGTCTACCCCGTTGCGGCGAGCATGTTCATCCAGGCGGATCTTCCCAAGCGTTTAGTTCCGGCGACGATTGCGCTGGGGGCATTTACGTTTACGATGACGGCGCTGCCGGGCTCGCCGCAGATCCAGAATGCGATCCCGGCGCCCTATTTCGGGACGGACGCGTTCGCCGCCCCTGGCTTTGGCTTGCTGGCGGCGGCCATTATTGCGGGGTTCGGGCTCTGGTGGTTGCGATTCCGTATCGCCCGCGCGGGCGGCGAGGGCTATGGTGAGGAGGACGAGTTCACGAGCGGCGAAGCGGATCAGGAGGAGCGAGACACGCCCTCCCTCCTTGTTGCTGTCCTTCCCATCCTCGTCGTCGTTGTTTTTAACCTCCTTTCGTCGCGCGTCCTTCTTCCTTTGCTCGACACCAGCTACCTCGCTGAGGAAGCCTACGGTGGTACCGACCTTTCCTCCGTTCGCGGAATCTGGTCGCTCATCATCGGGCTCGTCGTCGCCATCCTTCTCGCGGTGGCGCTAAATTGGAAACGTGTGCGCGATGTGAACGAAACCCTGAAAGAAGGTGTCGGCTCATCCTTTTTGCCAATCTTCAACACCGCTAGCGAGGTGGGCTATGGCACAGTCATTGCCTCGCTCGCCGCCTTTGCGGTGCTGCGCGATAGCGTGGTGGGTATCGCCCCGAACAACCCGCTGATCTCCGAGGCAATCGCTGTCAACCTCCTTGCCGGTGTTACCGGGTCTGCGTCCGGCGGCATGAGCATAGCGCTCGAGGCACTTGGCGACACCTACCTTCAACTAGCGTTGGAGAACGACATCAACCCTGAATTGCTGCACCGGGTTGCGGCGCTGGCCTCGGGCGGCTTCGATGTCCTGCCCCATAACGGTGCCGTTATCACACTTCTGGCTATCACAGGACTAACCCACCGTAAGAGCTATTTCGACATATTCATGGTGGCCGTGGTCGGACCGCTCTTGGCGCTCGCAACCGTTTTGGCGCTGACAGCGATCTTTTGACAATCGGCACCCTACCGCTCCGCTGTGACAGGGCTTGGAAAGGAGCCGTATGGTCGGGCTTGCGATCTGGACCTCGGTACAATCCTCCAGAGAACAGAGGACCTACACCAGCGTCGAATTATCGATCAGTTGAAAGGGCTCTGTTGCATAAATCGGCTGAACGCCGAGGTTCCCCCTTCCCCGAAAGGACTTATCCCACAGCTTCCGTTACGGGTATGCCGAGCGCGGTGTAGCCGTTCAGGACGGCTTTGCGGACCTGGAGTTCGGAGACCTGTCGGTCGAAGTTCCGTGCCATGAGCCGCTGGCCCAGCAGTTTGACACAATGCATCTTCCTTTCTACGCGGCTTCGGCGATGGTATCCGCTCCTTCGTCGCCACAGGGCACGGCCGGGGTATTTTGATGCGCGCAGAGCCTCGTTTCGGGCGACCGCGCCAGCGGTGACGGTCTTCCATGGCTTGGCGTTCTTGCGGGGCGGGATGACGGCGTGGGCGCTGCGGTCAGCGATGGCATCGTGGCATTTGCGGGTGTCGTAGGCGCCGTCTGCCGTGACGCTGCCGATCCCTTGGCCCTCCGATATATGGGTGAGAAGGTCAGAAAGCACCGGTGCATCTCCAATGTGACTTCCGGTGATCTCGACAGCCCGGACTTCCAAGGTTTCCTCGTCGATCCCGAGATGTATCTTGCGCCAGACGCGACGTTTCGGGCCACCATGCTTGCGGGCGTGCCATTCGCCTTCGCCGTCGACCTTGATGCCGGTGCTGTCGATCAGCAGGTGCAGTGGCCCTTTGGAGCCGCGATACGGGATATTGACGGCCAGCGTCTTCTGGCGGCGCGACGCTGTAAGATCGTCGCGAGCCCATGGGCGAGAGGTTCGATCTCAGTCTCGAGCCCGGTGTTCCGCAACTGCCCGAGGAGCGCCTCGAAGGATTCGCGGATGATGCCATCGGTCAGGATGTGATCCTCGGGGATCTGAAGGTGGGCATCCTTTTCGGTCAGCCCAAAGAGTTCGGTCGTCTCGTAGGTATTCGCTTGATCGTAAGCCATGTCTGTTCTCCAGATGTTGGTCCAACCACCACGGGAGCGTGATGGCATGGCCGAATGTCTGGTTCTCCGAATCTGCCCGGGTCAGGGACGGCGCAGCCGCTGGCTTGCCGGGCGCAAAAGTTTTCGGAGCGCCACGCCAACCAAGAGCAGGCGCGCAGTCACTGGACCGCCCGTCCAAGCCGTGCCACCGCTGCCGAAAAGCTTTGCGATCCTTGAGGCGGGCTGATTTGGGGGCCATCCGGAGGATATGATTCCATGCTCATGTGTGTGGGATGTGTCGGTAGGTTTGGCCGACGGGAGCAGGCAAGCGGTGCGACCGCACGCGGGAGACGGCTGAAGTGGAGGGAGCGTTTTGGCCCCTCGCCAAAACCGCCCGAAGCGCAATCCGGCGGGGCGGCCGGGGAGTGCCGCGCTCGCGAGCCGGGCAAACCGGGATGCCGAGTGCAACGCCGCGGTGAGGCCGCAGGGCCGAATGCGCGATCGGCCAGAGGCCGATATCTTTCCCGCGACACGCGGAGCCGGGCGGGAGAGGCCGTTAGGCATGGGGCGTCTTTGGCTTACTCATGCAATAGTGGTGCGGAGACGTGCGTGTTAAGACCCAATCGAACCGCAGACGAGCGACGCTTGAAGCATCTGACCCTGATCGTGGCAATGTTGCTCGCGTCACCTGTCCTGGCACAGGTGCAGGTCCGGGATGCCGACACGATTGTCGTTTCTGGCACGCCTGTGCGTCTCAATGGGTCGATGCGCCCGCACTTGGAACCCGCGCCGGGCGCGATGCAAGGCGGTAGATGGTCAACTACCTGTCGGGACGCTCCATCGAATGCGATCTCAACGGGGAGCGCACTCATGATCGCTGGGTGGGCGTCTGCTACGCCGATGGCGAAGATATCGGCGCGGCGGTTATCGCGGTCGGTCACGCGCTTGATTGCAGGCGGTACTCTGGCGGCCGCTACGCGCATCTGGAAACGCCAGCGGCGAGCTCGCGGCTGAGACGGTCTGTAGGTCTCTCACCAATCCGAACGACGGTCGTGACGTTCGCATTTCGAGATCGAGGCGGTCACGCCTGAGTGCTTTGAGCGACTGCTTCTTCGTCCAAAAAGCGGAACGTCTCAAGGCGATCGCACGGAACGGGGGGCCGTACACGCGAGTTTGCTGCGTCCGCAGCGGGGCTTCGCGCACCTGCCAGGGTTTCAAGACGCCTTAGGCGTCGTCTTTGTCGCCCCACGAGCCTTCCTCAGTCCCGCAAGTGTCAGCCCGTAGATGCAGGTGACGGCGACAAGCAGGGCGAATACCTGGTACAACTCGATTCTATCGCCCAGGAAAGGCACTGCCAGGACCATCGTGAGCGCAGGCCATGGGGTCGTGATGGAGCTGGCAAGGGATACGTCGATATGCCGAACGGCGTAGAACCAGACGATCAGTTCCAGGAAATAGACCAGCCCCATGACCGCCGACATGGTCTGGAAGACCGCGGCGATGCCGACGGTCACACCTGACGGCACCGCAACAACCAGAACGAACAGCAGGAAGAGGGTCGATATCGCGACGCGAAAAAACGTCACCTGCGCGGGCGTGATGGGTGTGTTGCTCAGTTCCTCCTTGATGATGACATGCGCGATGCTCCACAGGAGCGGGACGCCAAGCGAGGCGAGAAACCACGGAGAGAGCCCCGACAACAGTAACGTGCCGCTGGTGCCCAGATAGTAAAGCGACCCGATAAGGATAGCAGTCAGGGCCAATTCCAGCGAAGTCTTCCTGCGTTTCAGGAACACGGTCTCCCAGAGGATCGCAAAGAGCGGATAGGCTTGAATGGCGATTGCCGCGTTTGTCGCTCCGGCCTTTTCGACACCGAGCACGTAGAGGTACGTCGAGAGTCCGAACAGCGTACCGGTGAAGAGTGCGACGCCGACCATGCGTGATCGCTCGCGGAGCGTCAAATCGGCTCCGAAGATGCCCCTGGTTCCGCTCCGCAGCTCAAGCGCGAACACCGGACCTGCGAAGATGACCTGCCAGACCGAGAGGGCAAAGGCGAAGCTCAGCGCCCCGACGTCTGACGGCCGCAGATTCGAGATGATCGGCATCACGCCGAGAAGCGCGAGGCTGACAAGGGAAAGGGTGACACCCTTGCCCACGGAAGGAGAGACGAGCGCCATGATGGTGATCCACAAAATGTATTGACGTGAAGCGGAATTGCACTCAGGCAGCTATCAGTGCAATCAAAACATTGATCTCATGGCAATTTGGTATCCCAATCTAAGCGGCAGAACCGGACCGAAGTACCTGCAGATCGTGGAGGCGATGGCGGAAGACATCGCGTCTGGTCGGCTGTCTGCCGGAGCCCGTCTGCCGCCCCATCGTGAGCTGGCCTATCAGCTCGGGATCTCGCCCAACACCACGAGCAGGGCCTACGCCGAGGCGACAAAGCGGGCTCTTCTGAGGGGCGAAGTCGGACGCGGCACCTTCGTCCGCGCGCGGGAAGAGGATGATGGTGGATCATCGCCCGAGACGCTGCGTCGGGAGGAGATGGGGCCGATTGATTTGTCACGGAACTTGCCCCTGCCCGGACTGGCCGAACCCCAAATGCGCCGGACGATGTCCGAGATCGCCGGGGAGACCGGCTTGCGTGCCTTGCTGGATTATCAGACCGATGCGGATCTTTGGTCCCATCGGGTGGCCGGGCAGACCTGGCTCGCCGGTTGCGGGATCGAGACCGGAGTGCAGAACATCGTGCCTGTGGTTGGAGGACAGCATGGCATCCTCAGCGTACTTCTGGCGGTACTCGTATCGGGCGACCTGTTACTAGTCGAAGCCCTGACCTACACGCCCGTTCTGGCCATGGCCGCACGGCTCAATCTCCAAACGGGTGCCGTCGCAATGGACGCTGACGGGATACTGCCAGAAGCATTCGAAGCCTGGTGCCGCGAGGCAAACCCGAAAGCCCTCTATCTCACGCCGACGCTGCAGGCGCCCACGACAACAACGCTCTCGCAAGAGCGCCGCCTTAGGATTGCAGAAATCGCGGACCAGTTTGGTGTGATCGTCATCGAAGATGATGTCTTTGGGCCATTGCTGCGCAAGAAGCCGACTCCGATCGCCGCCATGGCCCGCGAGACGACAGTCTATGTCACGAGCCTCTCCAAGGCCGTGGCACCCGGTCTGCGGGTCGGGTTCCTGGCCGCGCCGGCCAGATTGACATCGCTCCTTCATCAATCGGTCAATCTCAGCGTGTGGATGACGCCGCCCGTGACCCTCGAGATCGCCAGACGCCTGATCGAGGACGGGACCGCGGCCAAACTTGCGGAGCAGCAGAGCCGCGTCGCGATCGAAAGACAGGCGCTCGCACAGGTTGCGCTCGGCAAGGAGTATCTGCCTTTGACGTCAGACGGGTTCCATGTGTGGATGCACTTGCCCGAAGGCTGGCGGACCGATGTGTTCGCGGCGGAGTGCCGACGCCAGGACGTCCACATCAGCGAGGGCCGGAGCTTCGCGGTCAATGCGGGCGACGCGCCGGAGGCCATCCGGATCTGTCTCAGCCATGAGCCGAACCAAGAGCGTCTCCAGCAGGGCCTTGATGTGGTTTGCAGGGTGCTCCGCCAAAGGCCAAGTGCTTCTCTGATCGGTCTATGACGGATTCCGTGTGGCGGAATCTAAAGATACGCTGATCGTGCTGGCGGTGCAGGCATTGGTTTGTCCGCGGCATCGACTGCTGAAACAAAAATAGGGAGCCACGTTTCCGCGGCTCCCCGAAGTGATCGGTTCTTTGACCGATCCATCTGCTCGATTTTCCGTGAATCGAAGTCTCTCGGTCAGGCGACCAACGACAGCCCGGCACCTTCGCCTTGTTCCCGCTCCCCGTTGTCCACGAAGGGAATGATCGAGAAGGTGTGACCGCCGCGCTGCTCCTCGTTTTGCACGGCGTTCACTCGGAGATCGCCGTCGGGCGTGTTGATGAGGAGCGAGACGTACTCGTTCCCGGTGCGGGCGCTCTTGGCCATCCATGCCGAGCCGACGCGGATCGGGTGACCCTTCGGAGAGCTGACTTCGATCCGGTAGTCGGGATGGGTCTTTTCTGTCTTGTATTCGTTCTCGACCAGCATGAAGTCGAGGTCGAACATCATGTTGGCGATGAAGCCCGCAAAGGCGTTGTCGGCATCCATCGCCTTGAGCTCGCCCGAGATCGAGCCCGACTTCATCGTCCCGTTCGAGACGAGCGGGATGATCTCGAATTGACCGGTTCCCGCCTCGCGGACCTCCTTCGTCTGCGCCGCATTGACCCGGAAGGGCCCGAGGCCAACATCGAGCTGCATCGAAAGGTAGGGATTGCCGGTCGTGTTGCCCGTCTCGTTCCAGGCCGTACCGATGCTCACCTTGCGGCCCGACCTGTTGACGGCGGTGACATCGTAGTCGGGGCTCTTCTCAGACATCTTGGTCCGGGTCTCGAGCTGGATCGCGATGTCGAACCGGCTGGAATGGATCATGCCGGAAAACACGGTGGCGGCGGTCTCGGGCGACTTGGCCAGGGTTCCTGCGAACATGGGATTTCTCCTTGGGATTGCCGGCCCGGGCGTCTGCCCTGCGACCGGCGCGTTACGTTTCGACCCCTGATGGGATCACACTCCCCGAAAGCCTGCTTTCGCCTTTCTGTCTCACCGGCCCATCAGCCTGACGCGACCTCCGAACGGGTGTCCGACGTTGGCGCTTGCGCAGCGTCCGACATCTCTGCGGTCCGCTCATCCAACCAGTCCTGCAGTCCGAGGACGGTTCGACCCGAGGCAACCTCGGCCATCCAGGCCTCCCGCGGGTCTCCGCCCATCTCAGGAGACGCACGGTCGATCTGTCCGTTCGCCATCCAGGGTTCCGGCTGAATGCGCGTAAACCAATCCGCGAGGCTCGGGATGCGGCCCTGGCAGTCCTCCCGGACATGCTGCTCGCCGATCCAGCGGACGGGGATGTCGCGGCCGTCGGCGTCCGTGACATAGGTCGCATCCTCGACCGGCGTTCCGTCGAGCATCGTGACCTTGGCGGCCGCATACCAGGTCGAGCCGACCTTCGAGGCTTTAACCAGCACCGTCTTGCGGGTGTCCGTCTCGAAGCTGCAGAGCCGTGCGATCTCGGCCTTCTCGTCGGCATAGGTCTTGACGCGGCGATCGGTGTAGAAGAGCCAACCCATGTCAGGATCCTTTCTCTCAGGAGTAATCTTGTTGTCGCCAATGTCCCGAGAGGGCCGAAGGCCCGGCAGGGTATTGGCGAAACGGTTGTGAGAAAGGGCCTAAGCCGCCCTCCTACCATTGATCTCGATCAGCGCATCGAGCGGCACCCGGTAGGGCAGCATCTCGTCGAAATCCTCGCAATTGCCGCAGTTCTGCACGAGTGATCACCACGATCGCCAATATGTAGAACGTCGCGATAAGCCCGCCGAGCCACACAGTCTTCGGTGCCGCTGTCAGCTCGCTGAGGCTCGGTAGACTTGCCCGGTGATGCCGATGTTAGCCGTCAGGACAACGAGGCCGATGGCAAACACGATGAAGGATGCGGCAAAGGCGTTCCGGGATACACCGCCGAGCTGGGCGTTGAAGACCATCTGCAGCGGCACCAGGACGCCTGTAGCGAAGGCTGCGGCGATTAGGATTGATTGGTTCATGGGGCATTTCCGCACCGCTAGGACAACGCCGCGATGACCTCTCTTGCGGCGGCAGCAGCGGATGCCTGTTGTTGGCCCGTGACCAAAAGGCCGTCGCGGATGGCAAATTCTTCCATCGGACCAGCGACTTCGAACTGGGTGTCAGCGATCTTCTTCGCCTCGGTCTCGATCCAGAATGGCTGAATCTTCTGACCCACCGCGCTTTCGGCGTATTCTTCCTCGGAATTGGCGAAACCGGTCCAGCGCTTGCCTTTCACCAGAAGATCCCCGTTCGAAAGCCGAGTCTGCAAGAGAATGCAGGTGCCGTGGCAGATCGCTGCGGTAACCTTGCCGGTTTCGTAAAATGCGCTGATGAAATTGTGGACGCGGGCGTCGTCGATCATCGTCACCATGGGCCCTTGCCCTCCCACAATGAAGAGAGCGTCGTACCGGTTCGGGTCCACCTCTGAAAGGGCGGTTGTGTCAGCGAGGAGCGCCATCTTGGCAGGATCTTTCTTGAAAGCGAAGGAGATGGTGTCTTGGACGGAATAGCCGCTTTCATCTTCGGGGTCGGAATAGCCGTCGGCTTCCAGCTTGCCACCGTCGGGTGACACGATGTCGATTTCATATCCGGCACCCTCGAAGACTTCGAATGCGTGCGATAACTCGGCCCACCAAAAGCCAATGGGCCAGCCCGTGACCGGCGAGAGGGCCGGGTTCGAGGCGATCATCAAGATGCGTTTGGATGTTGTCATGATCTGTCTCCTTTGCGGGGCGCATATGGTTTGTCTGGGGAGAGAGATGGACCCTGCAGGATATGAGTGCTAACGAATTCGGGTCATGTCAGACATTAGCAGTGTTCAAGTCAGAAAGCTGGACTTTATGCTCCTTCTCGTGCTGCGAGAGGGTGTGAGGCGGCGGAAGTTGTCGGATGTCGCAGCCACAATCGGCGTGACGCAAACGGCGATCAGCCATTCAGTGGCGCGCCTCAGAGACCTCTTCGACGACGAGCTTTTCATCCGCAAACCCCACGGTGTTGAGCCCACGGAGCGCGCCGTGCAATTGGCCGAAATCGCCGAGCAAGTGATTGAGGGGGCCATACGCATGCTCGTTGATCCGGTTCCTTTCGAGCCCGCCCGTGTGGAGCGTAACATCCGCATTTGCGCGCTCGATTACGAAGTGACGCTTATGTCGGAAGTGATCGAGACGCTGCGCCATAAGACACCGGGTATCCGGCTGCATATCCGCGCCACAGGCCGTGACGCCTCAATCGCTGCCCTTGAGCGTGACGAAGCGGATCTGTGGCTTGGCTTTGGGCGCGATCTTCCGACGACTTTGGAAAGCACGCAGCTCTTTGAGGAAAGCTACAAGGTCATTTCCCGGGCAGACCACCCTCGGTTGGCGGGGCATGTCCCGCTCGATCTGGAAACGTTCTGCGCCGAGGGCCACGTGGTTGCTGCACCGGGTGGGACAGCCGGCGGGGTCGTCGACGCGTCGCTGCGCTCTCTGGACAGGTCGCGGAGCGTGGCCATTCTGACGACGGGTTTTCTGTCGGCGGTCGACCTCGTCTCGCGCACGGATTTGATCGCCACGATCCCTGCGCGTTTGGCCATTGGGAAGGCGGAGCGGTTTGGCCTGCAAGTGTTCGATCCGCCCCTTATGCTGAGGCCTTTTCAGGTCTCTGCGACCTGGCATCGTCGCCTTAGCAGCGATTCTGCCATCTTCTGGTTAATTGACCATTTGCGTGACGGTCTCGGCCCAGATGCCGATGCTGGAATGTCTCGTTGAAGACGACCGTTTCGAGTGAAGCATTTGGGCGCTTGTTTGCCATGATCTTCCTCCGTTTTCCAAAACATAGCGGTGGACCACTTCAGTGGGGGAAGACCACGGAAACCACCGCAAAGCGGGGTTATGAAGGTATGCTTTGGGCCGTTCGTGAAGAGCACCCCCCCCGGTTCGGATTAAGTTGCTGTGACAACGCCGATGGCGGCAACGAGCCCAAACTTTCCCGCTTTCGCGCGGCTTGGAAAGCAGCGGAACGCGTCGCATTGATGACAGTTAGCGCGGCCTTGCGTCGTCCAAATCTGCAATACCCGCTCAAGCTCACTTTTTGCAGCCTGTTACTCTCTCCGAGCGGCCTGCAATACGCCGAGGCCGGTCAGAACGGTGTCCCATGCCGGACGGCAGGTGGCATCGGACCAGCGGCACAGGCCGACCGTGGCCAGCCATTCCTGAAGTATCTCGCCAGTGATGGGTTCGCCTGCGTCGTCGAAGGCCGATTGGAAAATACCCGACAACCCCGGAGACCAGTCATAGAGCTGAAACACTGTTGCGGCGCGCAATTGGGGATCCTCGGCAAATGCTCTCATATGATAGGCGAAGAAGTCGTTCTGTAGGGTCTCACTGCCGAGAATGCGCCGCCCGCTTCCGGCGAAGCGCTCGCCGCCTCTCTGGCCGTGCCCAACAGGACAGCCGAGCTCCTGAATGAATATCTGCTTGTCACCGGCAACGGCTTTCCAGCGGTTTAGCACGCTTTCCCAGCTCTGCGGCCCGGTCATTTGCAGGTCAGTTGCCAGGCAGTAGGCGTTGAATGAAACGATATCCATGCCGTGGACAAGTCTGGTCGTAAATCGCGGTTCGCGTCGGTCGGCATCACCTGTCAACGTCACGGTCACGACCAAATCCGGATCAAGAGACCGGGCATGGTCCATGGCATTGCGGAGGTGATTGAGGACTTCTGATTGCGGGAGCAGCGCATCATGGACCAGCCCGTCGACTTCATTGCCTATGGCCAGCCCCCACACATTGTGGCCCTCCAGTTGCGGGACGAACCAATCCAGGAACGCATGAAAGCGGGCGGTGATTTTGGGTCCGTCCAGGGCCAATCCATCGCGCGCCATGCCGGTCGGGCCGGTCAGGTAGTCCGGCAGCGTGAGCTCGGATATGTCGATGGTCGAAAACGTCACGAACAAGGGCAGCCCATCGCGGCCCGCCCAGGCCATGGTTTCGTCAAGCTGGTCCTGATCGTAGACCCCCGGTGCAGTTTCCAGATCGCCCCAATCGGCCTGTGCGCGAGCGATTGACATGCCAGCCGAAACAGCCTGCGCGCGGAGCTGGTTTGCGATGCGCAACCTGTTGATCCCATCGCCACGCGGGCGCAAGTCATCGAAGCATTCGATAAAACCCATATGTGGCCCAGCGCGAGCCGTGGAATCGCGCCGCACGGCTTTTGGCTAGACACTTGGCGCGCGTCCGGCGCTCGCTCCGGCGCTCTGGCACCCCATCCGAAGAGATTGCCATGGCCCTGGCCGGAACCGAAGAGCAAGCTCATGCAATTCTTGACGCTGAACAGGCTGCCGCGCCGGTAACGAGAGAACGCATGAAGCACTGTCTTGGCGGGCATGGAAACCCCAGAAGGATGGGCGAGCGAGACCGGTTTTATCGAAGGCAAGGGGATGGCCTTCCTGGCGCTGACAGTCGCGTTGCTGACGCTGGCGGTTCTGATGCTCGCCGGAGTGTTCTCCGAGGCTATCGGTGGCGATGGCGGCGCAATAGCGGCAACGATCGGCGTGTTTGGCTTTGTTCCTGCGATGATACTAGGCTTTCTGGCGCGTCAGCACCTGGCAGGGCGCGCGGCCTTGGTGCTGTCGGGACTGTTTGTCGGGGCGTTCACTCTTCTTGTGGCTCTCGAGGCGATGTCTCTTGTTTAGACTGCGCAGCGCGCGAGCAGACCCTGACGTCTGACACGTGCCTTCGCGCTCAAGCCTGACAAACAATGCGCCGAAACAGAGCAGCTGATTCTGTGGCAGGGTCGTAGCCGGCGCCAAATGGCCATTCTTTCTAAGCGCATAAATAGCTCCTATGTCCGCAATCTGTGGTTTCGATCTGTACTAGGCTTTTCTATTGCAGCGAGTGCCGGCAGTGCGGGCTGCGACTGCAGCATTGGAATCACTTATCCAATGACGGGAATGGGCCGCGGGGAACCGTCGCAGCCCAGCGGATCATATGATGCTGCGTGGCATCCGATGGCCCTTCGGCGCTCAAGCCAAAGTCGGATGCGTGCCAACTGAGCGTTGCCGTCCGTGCGAGGGTCACGACCGGAGAGCCGGTCTGAGAGGCGCAGACAACAGGCGCAAAACGCTCGCTGGCTGGGCGTTTCTTTGCCGACGTCTTGAGCCGAGGTTTGTCTCTGAACAGTCCTTTCGTACCGTGGACGCGGTCGGAGACGCCATGAGGGCGAAACGGCCGCACATTCAGCCGATCAGACGGCAAAAACTGTTTCGGAAGTCCATCCAAGAAGTCTTTGCGAACCTCAGGGGATTGAACCAATGCCAATTGAGACAGGTATCTTTATGGCGGACGACGACCGCCTGTTCTTTGTGACCGTCATAGACACGCAGTTTTTTGCAGTTGGTGAGGACATTGATGCGACTGAGGTCGTAGCGATGGCGGGAGAGTTCGACTACGTCGGGCGCTTCCAAGGGAAGTGGGCTCATATGCCGAAAGGAACAGCCACAGGCTTTGGCGTGTTCGAACTGGTGGAAACCGCCGAAGGCTTCCAGTCTGACGGCGGTGACCTAGAAATCGGATCATGGCGGCGCGTTGAACCCGACGACCTGGAGAGCTTTGCACCAAGCGATCTGCACCAGGCCGGGTTCGCGACAGAGCGCCACCGTTTCTGTACCGATTTGACCGGCCTTTGGTTGGCTCAGGACGGTGCAACCGGATACATTCGTCAGATTGACGACACCGTCTTTTGGTTGCACGAGCACCCAACCGCGTTGTTTGAGGAACCGCCAAGAGACCGGGACAGGTTCACTCTGTTCTTCGGGACTGTGGACACAACTGACTGCGGCACGATTGTCTCAGGTTCCTGGGCCGCACTTCCTAAAGAGCTGCAGCCAAACGAAGAGGCTTTGCGCTGGGGCGCGCTTACCCTTGCGCCATTTGGCGGCGGCGAGATTCAAGAATGGCAAATGATCTCAGGCCACCCGCACAGCTTTGGCGAGATGCGACGGGTGGAGACGGAGATGATTGAAGTGAGCTTCGACATGGTGCGCGTGGACAGGACTGTGCCGGGCTTGATCGACCCGGGCGACGACGTTCTTCTTAGGTTCGGTCTGATCGTTGCGGACAGCCAACTCGTCGACTTTAGAAACCCGTCGATCGGCCATGTAGACGCGGAAGTGCGATCCCAGTTTCGGCAAAGGAACGTTCAAGCTGGAGAGTCTACGACCATCTCCCCAGAGTTGGGCCGCTTCCGCCTCATTCTAGCGGACTGGGTTGGCGGCTGGCCCAGAACTCGGTTCCAGCGCGCGAGCTTCGCAGTCGGCGTCGCTGGGGTGGAGCTGCAGGGCAACGAAAGAGAGACCAGCCGAGATGTCAGCATTTGGCGCAGGTCATTGGGGGAGCGGTGGAGCAGCCCGCCAGACATGCTCAAGCTGGTTCCCAAAGTATCAACAAAGTTCGACTCTAGCGGTAACCGCTATGGGTACGCCAGCGGTGGCTTGACGGTCAAACAGGGGCCCTATGCGGACACACTTGACTATGCGGATGCCAGCGTACGGCGCGGCAGGGCGCCCGGCTTTCGCTTTTATCGCTACCACTCCGACAACGATACGCCGGTCGGTTGGACGCAGGGGCGTTTTTCCTTTCAGGAAATAAACCGACCGCGAACGTTGGAACTGGTGCTTGCGACGCCAGGCGAAGAGGCGCAGTGGACTGTTTTCGGCAGTGTCAGGCGACGATCGGATCGGCGTCTTTCCGATCTTTGATCGACCTTTGTGGCCGTCCGCCCGCAGATCGTCGACTAACTCAAGGCGATTCCGGCACTTGAGTTCTGCGGTGACGTCCGCTTTGCAGGGCTGCGGCTGCAGCATATCGGTTGCGTGCTAGGCTCCAGACTCATTGATGTTCAGAGCCAGAAGATGACGGTAGCGGCGAGAGCGATTGCCGACAGGAAGACCTTCGGGCACCTGTCGTAGCGGGTTGCGATGCGGCGCCAGTCCTTGAGGCGACCGAACATGATCTCG
>JBCDFS010000018.1:0-38173 GCA_039177645.1 Pseudomonadota bacterium
CCTGCCGCCATGGAGGCCGAGACATGACGCGGATCGACGTGCGAGTGGGGCGTGTTGGACCTTTCGTGCAGATCATCGTGCGCGACGACGGCGAAGGGATACCCGCCTCGGAGCATGCCAAGGCCCTCTCCCGGTTTGCACAAGTCAAGGCCGGGTCAGGAAGTGGTTTGGGGCTGCCGATCGCTGCGAGCGCCGCCAAATCCATGGGGGGGAGCCTC
This sequence comes from Pseudomonadota bacterium, assembly GCA_039177645.1. Lineage (GTDB taxonomy): Bacteria > Pseudomonadota > Alphaproteobacteria > Rhodobacterales > Rhodobacteraceae > Amaricoccus. The sequence goes on from JBCDFS010000018.1 coordinate 219, forward strand.
GAACTGGGAGAGGCCGGGCCGGGCCTGATCGTGTCAATAACCCTCCCGATGATAGACGCACGCGCCTAAGAGGAGTTGGTTGAAGCGTCCTTGTAAGGGACAGGAAAAGCGGCGCATTCCGGCGCGCCCGACACGCAAGCCGAGCTACGGCTCGCCTGAGCGGATATCCCGCCGGGCGCCTCATGGTCTGCAAGATGAGCGAACGAGGAAACGCCCGAGACGTGGAGCAGTATCAGCCGAATGTGCTTGAGAAAGTGCATGCCGAAATTCACCCGCCGTTAGCAGGGCCGCCGTGGCATGCATCCTGATTGAGACAGCGAAACTAAACGACGTCGATCCGTAGACCTGTATTCCGGACAGCTTCACCCGGACCCATCTTACAAGATCACCCCCATGAACAAGCCGTTGCGGTGCAGCATCGCGCAAGTTAAGATCTTGCTCGGATACAAAAAGATCATTGATCGATCGGATTACTTATCGTGGCCAGCCGCATTCTCTTCATTCTCTGTTTGTTGTGCTTCGCAGGAAGAGCGGACGCAGACTGCCCCGATCTCGAACCCGATTGGGGCCCGGGTCAAGCTGCGGTTCTTAGATACGAGTCATTCCGCATCCTGGGTACAATGGTGATCGATAGCGCGGGGACCGATGGTAGGGCTTGGCTCTATCCTGGTCTGCCGGGCGGTGGGATCGGTAGGGTAGATCTCTGTGGTCTTGCGAGAGTAGTTCCTTTTGCAAACGGGCGCAGTATCGCGTCGATGCCTGACAATGGCTCTAGGCGGCGGTCGCTGGTCATGGGTTTGGTTTTGAGGAGTGGTGTCGATTACCGTTCGGCTTACCCGGCGGCCTACAAGGAAATTCGTAGGCGTAATCAGTTCATAGAGTTTCCCGGCGGGACGATGTGGGTGGGAAAATTCCACGAAGGTTTACTGCCTGATGCTGGATCAGAAACACTCAACAGATTGATTTCCGAACACAGTCGGTGCTCGACACATTCCTTGATCATGACTGGCGATACAGTCCTTATCCCGACATGCTAATCAAAAGGAAAAGCGAATGCCAATCTCTTTCGTTTTTCACGAAGTGATTTTCCAGAAATGCCGGGGCCATACCCATCATGGCCGCCAGTCGGGGCGCTTGCCCTGGCTAAGCTGCGCACGTATCCGCACAAACGATCCAAATCTGCTGATGCACTCGCCTCGACGGCACAGTGTTTGCCACGCTGTAAGGCATCCCAAGTAAAGCGTTGGCGTTCCACGAAGACCTCGAGCTTGCAGGAGCCGTAAGACTCCGTATTTGCCTCCATGAAGAACAGTCTCACAGAGGTTGGTCGGCGCGCTCGGTCCTCAACGCACGATCATACCTTATTCGAACAGGGACCCGCTGATCTGAAGTGTCGTTGCCGTCCGGTGCGGCACATGGACCTATTGGGCAAATGAGCGCCTTGCAGTGAGATCCTTTGGCGGTGTCAGCAATGACGCAATCCAACAGGTTGTCTTTTTACCTATCTACTGATAGATAGACGTCCAGATTGGAGCCGCTATGTTGGTCGGTCGCCATTCAACTTGCTCGCAATCACACCAGTATCGGACACGGTAGGAACCACAATGGAACTGAACTCAGATTTTGGCGCCCGCGTGGTGGTGCATTCGGAAGACCTTGATTGGGTTGCCTCTCCGATGCCAGGTGTCGACCGGCGCATGCTTGATCGGATCGGTGATGAGGTGGCCCGCGCGACAACGATCGTCCGCTATGCGCCCGGCAGCCAGTTTTCAGCGCACACTCATACTGGCGGCGAAGAGTTCATCGTTCTCGACGGTGTTTTCCAAGACGAACACGGCGATTTTCCAGCAGGCACCTATGTGCGCAATCCTCCGACATCTTCGCACACGCCCGGGTCGGATCAAGGCTGCACGATCTTTGTTAAGCTCTGGCAATTCGACATGGACGACCGAACTCAGTTTCGAAAGACCATGGCCGATGAGCTTGCCACGCCCATTGACGGGGTCGCCACTGCCGAACTCCACAGCGACGCGCAGGAAAACGTGACCTATCATGAACTGACCCCAGGCGCGACACTGCAAATCGATGCAGAGGGCGGAACCGAACTCCTCGTCCTTGCGGGCAGCGTGTCCGAAGGGGGTGATATCCTCAAGAAAGGCGGATGGTTGCGTTTGCCAGCCGGCCAAGTGCTTTCCGCGCGCGCTGGTGATAACGGCGCAAAACTCTGGGTCAAAACAGGCCACTTGATCTATGCGAAAGCACCGGTTGTCGCATGACAGAAGAAGCACCGCTCGCAATTGTCGCGGGGGCCGGGGCGGGTCTCGGGCAGGCCGTATTATCCCGGTTTCAGGAAGGTGGCTTTTCTCCCGTAGGCCTTGGCCGCACAAGGCCGGACGCGCCGGTTGGCACATTCCACACGGTAGACCTCGCCGATGACACGGTCCTTGTTGAAAGGATCGCGGCAATCATTGCCGAAAACGGCCCGCCGAAAGTTGTGATCCACAACGCGGCCGAACTGGTTATCCGACCATTCACCGAAGGGCACCTCGGTGATTATCAGCGCACTTGGAAGTCCATGGTGCAGTCCTGCATCCTACTGGCCCAGTCGACCCTCCAGCCGATGGTCCGCGCGGGCGGCGGCACATTCATTGTCTCTGGCGCGACAGCGTCCCTTCGGGGCGGCGCGCGCTTTTCGGCCTTTGCCAGTGCAAAGTTCGCGCTGCGCGGCCTCACGCAGTCCCTCGCACGCGAGTTTCAGCCCGCAGGTGTTCATGTCTGCCACGTCATTCTTGACGGCATAATTGATACAGACCGGTCGCGGGCGCTGCACAGCCTCGACCCCACCAAAATGATGCGCCCTGAGGACATCGCAGAGACCTATTGGCAAATCGCGCATCAACCCAATTCCACCTGGACCCATGAGCTTGATCTGCGTCCATCCTCAGAGGGCTTCTAGCAAATGAAGACACTGATAATAGGGGGCGGTTTGTCGGGTCTTGCCCTTGCTGAGCGGATGGAAGCGCAGGGACAAGACTACCACCTGCTAGAGGCCCGCGACCGGTTCGGCGGGCGCATCACGACGTCGCGGTTAGACAGCGGGTATTTCGATTTGGGGCCAGCTTGGTTCTGGCCCGGCCAGCCGCGCATTGCGGACCTGATCGCGCGTCTAGGGCTGAAAAAGTTTAATCAGCATGCAGGCGGAGTGTCGGTATTCGAGGATGAAAATGGGCGCGTCCAGCGGGGCTATGGCATTGCTACTATGGACGGCTCTTGGCGGTTGGAAGGCGGGCTCGCGGAACTGACTGACGCCTTGCAGGCCCGTTTGCCAGCAGCCCGCAAGCAGCTCAATGCACGTGTCACGGGGCTTGAGCAGACGAGGAAAGGATGCCGCTTAAAGCTGACCGATGGCCGCGCGATCGAAGCGGATCGCGTGGTCCTTGCCATGCCGCCGCGCATTGTCGCGGGCCTCGAATTCACCCCGAGCTTGCCGATCGCGGCCATGCAGGCAATGGCGAGTGTGCCAACATGGATGGCCGGGGAAGCCAAGGCCGTGGCCGTATACGAGACGCCGTTTTGGCGCGAGGCCGGCCTTTCCGGCGATGCGATGAGCCGCCGTGGCCCAATGGTCGAGATCCACGATGCATCACCGGCTTCGGGCGGGCCATTCGCGCTGTTCGGCTTCATCGGCGTGCCGCCTGGGGCCCGCACCGACGAGAAGGGGTTGCGGCACGCCATTGCTGCCCAATTGGTGCGCCTGTTCGGGGATAAAGCGTCTTCGCCACATGCGCTGCTCATCAAGGACTGGGCCGTCGATCCACTCACCGCAACACGCGCCGACGCTGAGCCCCAATTCAGCCATCCCGCATATGGTTTGCCGATGGCTCTGCAAGACCTTTGGGAGGGGCGCCTGATTTTTGCGGGAACGGAAGTGGCGCCAAGGTTTGGGGGCTACATCGAAGGCGCGCTGGAGGCAGCAGAGGATGCCCTGGCGCGGATCAATGCGACAGAGCGGGTGGCGGGCTGACGCAGACATGCACCCTAGCTGTTCGCAATCGATCAAGGAGCTCAGAGGCCAAAGCGATGCCGGACCGACGTGACGCCATTCTAGACGTGGCCGAGCGGCTCATCCGCTCCCACGGCTATAGCGGCTTTTCCTTTCGAGAAGTGGCCAACGAAGTTGGGATCAAGTCCGCTAGCGTTCATTATCACTTCCCCACCAAGCCCGATCTCGCGGCGGCCGTCGCCAAGAGATACCGCACACGTTTCGCGGACGCGCTGGACGACGCCGAGAGACAAGGAACGGAGCGGATCAAAGCGTGGCGAGAGCTGTTCTACAAAGCTCTCAAGCATGACGGGCTCATGTGCTTGTGTGGGATCCTGGCGGTTGAAGGGGACAGCCTTCCGGTCGAAGTTGCGCAAGAAGCTCATGCCTTCTTGCAGTTCGGCATAGCTTCACTAAACGAAGCGGAACCCGGGAAAGGCCTCCGTATCTTGTCTCAACTCGAAGGCGCCATGCTGATTGCGCGTTCAGCGGGGGACCCTGACGTCTTTACCCAAGCCACGAAAAACCTCGTCGCAGCCTAGGGTCAGTCTAACGCGCATTACAAGTCTTTGCCTTGCCCGGGGGCTTCAAAATACTGGTTAACTGTTTGATCTCGATTGACTTCTATCTGATTGACTTGAGCCCTTGGCAGGGTCGTGCGGAAGATCGGAGACACACATCATGAGTTGGTCATTTTCCAGAGAACCGAACCGTAAGTATAGCGCCGTCTGGAAAGACGAATTCTGGCCGCCCGACGAATGGTATCTCATAACGGAAGAGGCCACTGAGAACATCCTGATGTTCTGGCACTGGGACAATCCTCGTCACTCAAAGAAAATGGCCAAGATGCTCACCGAAGAGCAGGTATTATTATGGGCGGTCGAAAATATTGTAGGACAAATCTGCAACGGCGGTTTTCACCAAGCCCTCCACAATTCGTATGGCGAACTCGCCGAAGAAGGTCTTCTGGGATTGCGCAAGTTCGGACTGGATCCGTTTGCGGATATTGTTGAAAGAGCTTGGGAAATCTTCGGCATTAGACCCATCCCTCGCGATCGTGATGAGCGAAATGCAAGACTGGATGCGCTCACCGAAATGGATGACCTCTCGGCACAGTCAGACCCTGTCGGAGTTCAATTGGGCGACGTGAAAGGCAGCACGCGTGATCACTTCTACAAACTCGAAGATCAGTTTTACGAACTACTCCATGCGGAACCCCGTAGTGCTGGATACGATGCGGCATACTATCGACCCCTCGCCGAGTGGATATACCAACATCGCGACCGATTCTTCATGGATGCCCAAGTCGAACTGTCCAAGCGCTCCTGAAGTTAGCGCTTCAGTCCCGGGATCAGATGGTTTGGGTGACGCTTGTAGCGTTCTGGCTCTGAAGTCCATTTTTGTGAGGCGGTGTTCGGTGGCGTGCTCGGCGCAGAAGCGATTAAATAGTATGGCCCAAGGTCATGAATGCCTTGGGGCCGACGGGTGAATTGCACGCCGTTATCCGTGAGCACGGCATGGATGCCGCGGTAGGGAACCGCCTCGATCAACTCTCTGAGGACCTGAGCCGCCGCCAGCTTGCCGGTCGTCTTCACGAGACGGGCGAAAACAAACTTGCTGGTGCGGTCGATGGCGACGAACATGGATAGCTTGCTTTCTTCGTTGCGCAACTGGGCGATGTCGATATGGAGTGAGGCCTCGAACGCCAGCGGTTCAAGTGAGCGTGCCGAACACGATCGGATGGGCTTGAACCGTGTAAAGACAATCCTCGCGTGGAAAAAACTTACGACGCCGGAAGGCGGGAGCCAGCGCCTCCTCTTCTTTTCTGAGAACCGTTGAGCGTGTCTCCTTCGGCCCCATCGGAGCATCCTCCACGCCGCTACGCTTGCGCGACTTCGCCACCGTTTTCGGGTTCAAACCGTATCTCCGGCTCAACGAAGTGACCGAAGCCGAAGACCGCTGTATCGCCGCTCGGACCGCGCGCGCAAGACCCACCACTGCCGTGGAATACCTGGTCCACAGCTCGTTCTTCATGTGCGGGCATAGAAATGTTCCATCACGATTCAGGACTAAACACTCTGATGGCTTGACGCCCGGGGTCCCTATCTGGTGTCAAAATGGGAATACGAGCGGGATCCCAAAGACCGCGACGAGCATGGCCCATAGGGTTATTGGGAGCCCACATTTCAGGAAATCCGCGAACTTGTAGTTACCTGGTCCCACCACCAGTGTCACAACCGGGCTGGAAACGGGAGAAGCGAACCCAGCCGACCCGGCGATTAGGACTGCAATCGCAAATGGCATCGGTGAGATACCTAAGGAAATCGCCGTTTCGATGGCGATCGGCGCGACCAATACAAGCGTGGCAGTGTTTGAAAGGATCCAGCTCAGCGACATTGTCATAAGGAAGAGCGCGAACATGACCGCGCGTGGGTTGTCTTCGCCAGCGACCTGCAGCAGAGATCCAACAATCATGTTTGTGCCGCCCGTCTTGTCGAGGGCCTGTGCCAAAGGCAACATGCCGGCGATCAGCACTAGGGTTTCAAGCCGGATTGAGCGGTAGGCTTGGTTGGGGCTTAGCGTGCCAGTCAGCACGGCTGCGATGGCAGCGAGGGTCACTGCGATGGTCACCGAGACACCGCCAAGCGATAGAGCAATCATCGTGAAGAGGATGATGAGCGCAATCCAGAGCAGGTTGGATTTCGGCACTGACTGTTCCCGCTCAGCCGGCTCCTCGATGATTACGAAGTCCCGCCCTGACGCGTTGATCGCGTCGAGCCGGGGCCAGTCGCCCGCCACAAGCAGTCGATCGCTCGCTTTGAGCGGCGTGTTTTGCATGTCTGGAACAGCCTCAGTGCCGCGAAGGATGTTCAGAACCTCCAAGCCGTAGCGGTTCCGGAAATCTAACTCAGCGAGCGTGCGGCCGCGTATGCTGGCTTCAGGATGAACCATGATCTCTAGGATCCCAAGAGTGTCGATCCAGGCGTTCATATCCTCAAAGAAGCTGTTCACGACCGTTACGCCAGGGCGATCCGAGAAAGAGGCGATCTCTTCGTCGCTTCCGGCGACGACGATCAGATCCCCCCGCTGGAAATCCATGCCCGCGGCATAGAGTGCGGTCCGCGGGTTGCCGCGCGGACCCCGTCGGCGGCGCGCAAGTATACGGGGTGCTGCCAGTTGCAGTTTTGCCGCCTCGGTCCCCGTATAAGCTTGTTCTAACATCATAACCTCTACACGCTCGACCCCGTGGATCCGATAGATCTCGGCGAAAGAGCGGTCGGATCTGCGTGCACGGTCCGAGCCGTCAGCCATTAAAGCGCCGAGCAAGTGGCGTCCTGCAAAGGCAAAGAACAAGATCGATCCGACAAGCACAATCAGACCGATGACCGTGAAGCTGAAGAAGCCCAGCGGTTCGCCCGTCGCAACTTCCAAAGCGTCGGAAACGACAATGTTCCCCGGCGTGCCGATGAGCGTCATCATACCAGAGATCAGCGCGCCGAAAGACATTGGCATAAGGAGCCGCGCTGGGTTGATCCCGGTGTCGCGAGATATTCTCATCACGATGGGAATGAAGATTGCAACTACAGCTGTCGACGACATGACCGAACCAAGCAATGCCGCACCGGCCGCGAGCGGGACCATTAGGCGCACCTCGTCGCCATGACCTTGTTTGAGGATCACGTCTCCGACGGTTCTGGCAACCCCGGTGCGATCCAACATCTCGCCAACGACGAAGAGCCCTGCAACCATGATAATGATCGTCGCGCCGAACCCCGAAACCGCCTCAGCCGGTGTTAGAATGCCAGTCAGTGCGAGGGTTACTAAGACGAGAAGTGCGATGAGGTCGTAGCGGACCCGATTGGAAGCCATGAGGATGGCGGCCAAGCCGATCAAATAAAAGACAAGGCTGGCATCGCTGGGCATCGGGCTTCTCCATCAGCTTGTTCTCCCAATGAATAATGGGGGATCCAACGGTCGGAGTTTTGCGCTCAAGAAACAAGAACTCAGGCGCTAAACTCCACTAGAACATTGCAAGAGAGGCTGTGACGCGATCAAACCATCCCCGAGCGGCATGCGCACCTCTGGCTCGAAGGCTCTTCAGCTTTGGGCTTGTCTGCAATTCCAGTACAGGTGGAGTTTTTTCGAACTGCATTGTGCGCCCCATATCCAGGCTGGCTCTTGCCTGATTCTGGCTGCCTTTGCCTAGATGACAGCTTTGGCGACTATAAGAGATCTCAATACAATCAGAGGATTCCGTCGTAAGCGGCAGGTGGAAGCACTTGCTTCTGTGCTTCGGAGGGCGCCTTCAGGCAACCACAAGTTCAAGTTACACCTTTTCCGGGGCCTCGGCGATCGCTTATGGCTCTGGCTGGAAAATCATAAGCAGGGACCCTGCGCCTTGGAAGGCAAGCACAACGCGATCACAAAGATGGAGAAAGGCCACGCAATCCTCCTCGCCCTGACCTTGGCCCCAAGCGCTCCACTTCGTGCTCCAAGTTTCTCATGCCCTATCGGGTTGCGTAGCAGCACGGTCCTCTCTCAGCCTAGATGTCTAGTTTCGTGATTAGATGGTTTGGGTAACGTTTGAAGCACCCTGGCTCTGAAGTTCGTTTTTCTGAGATGAACTCGAAGATGGTGAGACGCTTCAGGGTCTTCAGCCGTTCGGCGAAGTTGTAGGCGCCGAGGAACGGTTCGACGTGTTCGTATGGGAGCATTATCCAAGCCGGCAATCGTCAATTCAGCGAAAAAGCGAGCCCAATGAACGGTCCGTGCTGCTCTAGGTCCCAGCCAAAACGATCTGCTCCGCCGCCGGTCTCGAAATCGATGCTGTAGTAGCGGTAGCCGACTTTCAACGAAGCTCGCTCTGACAACTTCCTGTCGAAGGCAGCGTTCGCCGACCAGGCCAAGTCATTGCCTCCGGCGCCAAAACCGCCGAAGTCCGCAACCGCCGAGAAGCTCCAGGCGTCGTTCAGTCCGACGAGTCCGCGGACACCGATCACGGGTTCCCACCAAGTCTCGGTACCGCCGGGCGAGCCACCTCGAACAGGCCCCTCGATTTCGACGTCTTGCCGGATGCGATTGTAGCGAAGGCCGCCATGCAGATCGAAGACAAACGGCCGCCCCGACGCGTTGACACCTTCCGCGATCTTGTAGCCGCCCATCAGGGTGATCCAGTATTGCTCGGCGTCGACCTCAACGTCGAGATCGCGGGCGAAAGGACCGGATCCGATCGTCGCGCCGCCGTCTTCCGAAAGCTTGAGAAAGTTGGCATCGGCCAGGATTCCCAATCGACCGTTCCAGGCCTCGAACCGCAGTGATGAGGTGAAATCAAGCACCTCCAATGCATCGCTCAGCGACATATCAATGTCCGAAGACTGCCCTTCGATCGTGGAGGTGCCCGTCGTTCGTATCGGTGCAAAAAGCCACCAAGCCACATTCATTTCCCAGCCAGTCCCATTCGCGCGAAGCGGTGCCGGTTCCGCCACCGTGAGTGACGCCGTGAAGACAAGAACTATGAAGGACGTGGCGCCGGAAATCGCTCGTGTGACCGGGTGCATTGCATTCTCTCGCTTGAACGTTGTGGGGAGCGGGGACCGCCGGTATCTCCGCTTTCCTGGCGCAGATCCGTTTGGCGGAGACCCGGTAAATCAGGTGCCACGCCCGCGGCGCCGGAGGGCCGAGCGCTCTGACCGGGAGGGATTACTCTTCGGGTTTGGGCTGCCAGCTCATGAACACCTCACGCGTTTCCAAGCTCTCCGGGCGCAGATTCTCTATTCCTTCATAGGGCAGGCCCTTGCCGATGGGGCTGTGCGGATACGCTTCGATGGTCAATTGATGGCGTTTGGCCATGTCCTGGAAGGACGCGCCGGACCAAAGTGCATACCCGATGAGTTTGTGTTCTTCCCGCGGATCGCGGAGAATATTGAAGACGGGCGCCGCCGCCCCCGGCACGCCCGGTGCGGGCATGTGCATCTTGAATTCCTGTTTCACGATCGAGCGTAGGACTGGGCCTTCGTAGACATAAACGTAGTCGCGGCGCGAATTTCCCTCGCCGTCTAGGAGCAGCGCGGTTTGATCGACGCCATCGATCACCCGGTCGCGCGGTATGAACTCGGCGCCTCCAGCGATGCGGGCGAAGGTGGTGTAAAGGTCCGACACATGGATGATATCGCCCGCCGCGCCACCCGCCTCTATGGCCGCCGGCCAGCGAACGAACGCGTCCACACGCACGCCGCCCTCAAGATGCTGGGTCTTACCGCCACGGTAGATCAGCTGGTTTAGGCCGCTCGGTCCTTCATAGTGATACATCAACCCATTGTCGGCCATGAAGACCACCAGCGTGTTCTCGGCCTCGCCAGTCGCCTCAAGGGCTTCCATGAGCTCACCGAACCAGCCATCCAGCACCTGCAGTTTGTCCGCGAAGAAGCCGCCATTGCGTGAGATCGATTGGTCGGGATAGCTGAAATTCAATGGATAGAGCGGCCAGTATTGCAGGAAGAAGGGCGCTTCTTCGGCGGCCAGCCGGTCCAATTGTTCCAAAGCCTGTCGCTGGTAGCGCGCATTCATTTCTTCGTAATGCGCTTGGCTCCATTCCTCTCCCGCTTCGATACCAACTTCACGCGCAGTTCCGCCCACTTCGGCTTCAACTCCGGTGACGAGGCCATAAGGTTTGAACCGTTGGTCCAGCGCAAACTCGCCCGACTGCCCTGTGGCATGGAAGCCCAACATGTTATTGGCCTCCATCGCTTCGCGCGTCATGAGACTCAGTTGAACCTGCTGGTGCAGGGGGAAGGCCGCCCAGTCGAAACCCTGATTGTGCGGATACGCTTGTTCGATATCGCCTTGGTGCCACTTGCCGACATGGGCGGTGTTGTAACCCACCTCTTTGAGGATCTCGGCGATCGTGACCTCCGTCGCCGGTAGGCCTTCGCCGACCAGCGCGACTTTCACTTCCGCCTGTCCCATCCGCACTGGGTGCCGACCGGTCAGCATCGCCGCGCGCGTCGGCGTGCAAGACGGTTCCGTATACATCCGCATCAACGACAAGCCCTCGCGGGCGAAAGCATTGATGTTCGGCGTGTCGATCCCGGTGACGTAGTTCATGGCCCGGTTGCCCATTTGGCCGAAGCTGACGTCATCAATGAGAACGTAGAGGATGTTCGGCGGCTGTCCGCCATTGGCCTCCCGCAGTTCAGCGAGACGCGCGTCTATGCGGGCGTCCTGCTCCGCCCAAGCCTCTGCGAATTGCGCTTCCAAATACCGGTATTCGCCGTCGCGCACGATGGGAGCGTCTTGAGCAAGGCCCGGAGCGGAGAGTGCGACGCTCCCGGCCAGCGCCGAGGCAAGGAGCCTAGGAATTGTTCTCATGTGCTGTTGTCCTGTCTGTGTCGGCATTCGAGAGGGCGTCGGCGAGCAGTGCGTGGCAGGTGGCAGAGATTGACTGCTGGTGCCCATCCGCGATCCGGAGCAGCACTGCCATTTCGGAACGTGTCAAAAAGGTGACGACCCGTTCTGTCCGCGCTTGCGCCGGATCAAGCGCAGGTCGACCGCGACGGTTAGATGTCTGGTCTGTTGATGCCACCGGCCATTCCTGCCAATCTCGTCCTCGATTTGTCGGCAAATTGGCAAACTGAACGCATGCACCGCATCAAAAACTCGCCAAAATGATTGGGGACGCGCGAGAGCCTGACACGGCGGAATCAGTCGAAGTCGAAATGCCTCTCAGCGATCCCAATGACTTGCAGGCATTCTCACCGTGGAAGCTGGATTTTCGGCAGGTGGGTACCGGACACCTCGAGACACGGTTGGCGTTTCGGTCGAAAAGCGCGGTCTCGGTCTTGCGCTTGAACATGTCAGAGGTCATGCACCAGCGTGGCCAATCCCCAAATGGTGTCGTAACGTTCGCACTATCCCGAGCAGGTGCGCTGCGGCAGTGGCAAGGGGAGGTCGCGACACCGCAGACCATGTTTGGCTTTGGCGCCGGGGCCGCGTTCGATTGCGTGAGCGAGGCCGGTTTCGAGGCGGACGTCCTGTCTTTTGACCTGGGTCGCTTTCAAGCCTTGGCAGATCAGTGTGGTTTCGCACTATCAGATGATGCGCTCACTGCGCGGCTATGGGACACGTCCAACAGCCCAAATGACCTCGCCGGCGTGGCCTCACATATCAGTTCCTTGTTGAGCGTTCCCGCTCGCGACTGGCCCGAGGACAGCGAGGAAGACTTGGGTTTGGCACTCTTGCGGCTAATGACCGATGGCGCGGAACATCTCGACCGGAGCCCGTTCCGCGCGCGCGACCGGGCGATGCGACGAGCGCTGGATGTGACGGATACAACCCTCGATGATCCGCTGCCGATCCCGGAGATTTGCAAACTGAGCGGGGCTTCTTGGCGCACGCTCGATCGAGCGTTCAAGGAAAACTTCGATATCGGTCCAAAGAGCTATTATCTGCGACTGAGATTGCTCCGCGCTCGCCAGATGCTCGGCGCGAGCGGTCCACGGGGTTCGGTCGGTGAAGTCGCGAACATGAACGGTTTCTGGCATATGGGCCAGTTCGCGAGGGACTATCGCAAGCTTTTCGGCGAACGCCCCTCAGAAACAGTGGCGCTGCGCGAGTGAACTTCTCGAATAACTTGGCAAAGTTTTTAGGTAGCCTGCATCTATTTGTAGCTGAGCGTTACTTAGCTGCGCCGCATCACGCTCTAAGTCTCAAATTCAAATCCGTCCCTATCGGCCAGATAGGCCTCAAAGAAATCGGTGAAGGTTGCCACCAGCGGGGGCAAAGCTTCATAAGGCGGATAGTAGAGAGACAACCAGAGCGACGGTAGTTTCCAGTCCGGCAAGATCTCCTCGATATCTCCGGTCTCCAGCCCATCGCTGACATGAAACTCGGGCAAGACAACAATCCCCATCCCTTTGAGCGCGATGCGATAGAGCAAGTCTCCATTGTTGGTGTGGATTGCGCTCCCAGTCGCCACATGTCGCTTCAGCCCCCCCTTTTGAAAATGCCAAATCTCGGTACCGATGGAATCGCCATAGGACATGCAGATGCTTGGGTCCAAGTCGTCGGGCGTTTCCGGTCGCGGGAAGCGGTCGAAAAGCGACGGGGCTGCGACAGCCCGCATCGGCACTTCGCACAGCTTCCGCCAAATTGTCGATTTGTCGGTCGGCGGACCTGAAACCCGAATGGCGAGGTCGCAGATTTCGGAGACGATATCGACGAGCCGATCCGTCAAACGGATGTTGAGATCAATACTGGGGTAGGCCAGCCGAAAGCTGTCGATCAGCCCAGGCATAAGCCGGAGGCCAAATGCCATCGGGGCATTTATTGACAGACGCCCGCGATACGGCTGCATTTCTCGATCGAGATCAAGCCGGGCCTGATCGAAGGCGTCGATGAGAGGCTGGTATCTCGCAGCAACCAATGCACCCGTGGAGGTCAGGGAAACCTGCCGGGTTGTGCGCAGTAGAAGCTGCTGGCCGAAATCTTCCTCCAACTTCGCCACGATGCGGGTGGCGGAAGCAGGCGTCATATCAAGGGACTTGGCAGCGGTGGCGAAGCTCTGCAGGCGCGCGACTTCGAGAAACACTCGGATCGGTTTCAGGTCGTGTTGCATGAGAATTATACATACCGAACGATATAGTTAATGCAAATTCGTTTCTATAGTAATCGATAATGCATGGCTTACATTTGCGTCAACGAATTGCAAAGGCTGAAAAAAATGAAAAATCAGATCAAAGGCCTGCACCATGTCACGTCCATGGCTGCGGACGCAAAAGAGAACAACGCGTTCTTCACCGGGACCCTCGGCATGCGTCGGGTCAAGAAGACCGTGAACTTCGACGCACCCGAGGTCTATCACCTCTATTACGGTGACGAGGTTGGCACGCCAGGGTCTGTCATGACGTATTTCCCATTTGGCTCCATGCCACACGGAAGACGCGGGACCGGCGAGGTTGGTGTCACCGAGTTCGCTGTGCCGAAGGGGTCTCTGGGCTACTGGAAGGAGCGTCTTTCGGCCACCGGTGTCACCGGTTTGAACGAAAGCTCTTTCCTCGGTGAACCCCGCCTGGAGCTGGACGGCCCGGACGGCGACAGCTTTGCGCTTGTCGAAGCGGAACCCGAAGATCGAACGGCCTGGACCGCAGGGGGTGTTGGCGAAGCCGAAGGCGTTCTGGGATTTCACGGTGCACGCTTGCGCCTGCGGGATGCGGCGGCAACTGGCGAGCTCCTGACCTTCATGGGATACCAAAAAAGCGAAACCAGCGGTGCCGTGACGCGCTACCGGATCGAAGGCGGCAATGCCGCGCGCACCATTGACCTCGAAGAACTTCCCGGTGGGCAACACGCAACCCAGGGTGCCGGTTCCGTTCATCACATCGCCTTCGCTGTCGAAGACAGAGCGGCGCAGTTGGAAGTGCGCAAGGCGCTGATGGACACAGGATATCAGGTCACGCCGGTGATCGACCGCGACTACTTCTGGGCGATCTACTTCCGCACGCCGGGGGGTGTGCTGTTCGAGATCGCAACCAACGAACCTGGTTTTGATCGCGACGAAGACACCGCGCATCTCGGCCAAGCCCTGATGCTGCCCGAACGCTACCGGCCGTATCGCGACCAGATCGAACGGAAGCTGCCAGAGATCGCTTGAGGGAGACAGTCTCATGACCGACGCGGCCTATCATGCCTTGACAAAAGAACCCGAGGGGAACGCACCAATTGTGTTTGCTTTCCACGGGACCGGCGGAGACGAAAACCAGTTCTTCGGGCTCGCCCAAGAACTGGTTCCCGGCGGCGGTGTCATATCGCCGCGCGGTGACGTCTCAGAAATGGGTGCTGCGCGTTTCTTTCGCCGGACTGGGGAAGGCGTCTACGACATGCAGGATCTTGCCCGCGCCACGACCAAAATGGCGGCGTTTGTCGACGATTGGAAGAAGCGATATCCGGGACGCGGCGTCTACGGGTTTGGATATTCCAACGGCGCGAACATTCTCGCGTCAGTGATGATGGCACGGCCCGACCTGTTTGATCGTGTCGGTCTGCTCCACCCCCTAATCCCTTGGGAGCCATCACCGGTCGAAGGTCTCGAGGGCCGCCGTATCCTAATCACGGCCGGTCGGCGCGATCCGATCTGCCCATGGCCAATGACGGAAAGACTGCTGAACTGGACGAAAGCCCAGGGTGCCGAGCTGACGACATCGCTACACGACGGAGGGCACGAATTGCGCCGTGAGGAAGCTGTTGCCTTAGCGGCTCTGCTCTCCTCGACCTCAAACGAGGTGGCAGCATGAATTGGTCCCCCTACTTGCTGTCGCTTGGTGTCGGCGTCGGTATTGGCGTCATCTATGGTCTCGTTTCAGTGAGGTCCCCCGCCCCGCCGATCATCGCGCTTCTCGGCCTCCTTGGAATGCTTGTGGGCGAGGCCGCGGTTCAATGGATCAAGGGGCATTCACAGCCCATTGCCCAGGCCTTTCACCTGAAGTCTTTCGAGGTGACCGACAGCCAAAGGCCCGACGAACACAGGGACAGTTGATGCTCTGACACGGTCAAAGAGCTTCGCATGTCGGCGCATGTGCCCCGACCTTGACCGCTCAGCTTTATCCTCAAAGAGAGAAAGGGAACCCCATGTCCAACCTTGACGTTCTGACGCCGCAAAACAGCCAACTCATCTTTATTGACCATCAGCCGCAGATGGCATTCGGCGTTCAGTCGATTGATCGCCAGACACTCAAAAACAACACCGTCGCGCTTGCGAAGGCTGGCAAAATCTTCAGCATTCCGACGATTATCACGACGGTAGAGACTGAGAGCTTTTCCGGGCACACCTATCCCGAACTCCTCGACGTGCATCCAGAGGCGCCTCTGCTTGAGCGGACCTCGATGAACTCCTGGGATGACCAAAAGGTTCGGGATGAACTGGCCAAGGGTGCGTCGGACGGACGGAAAAAAATCGTGGTCTCCGGCTTGTGGACCGAGGTCTGCAACCTGACCTTCGCACTCAGCTGCATGTCGGACACGGACTACGAGATCTACATGGTGGCCGATGCGTCGGGTGGGACATCCGAAGACGCCCACAAATATGCTATGGACCGCATGGTTCAGGCGGGCGTCATCCCGGTCACGTGGCAGCAGGTGCTGCTTGAGTGGCAGCGCGACTGGGCACGCAAGGAAACCTATGACGATGTGATCGCCCTGGTGCAGGAACATTCCGGCGCCTACGGCATGGGCGTCGATTACGCCTACACCATGGTCCACAAGGCTCCGAAACGCGGCACACATTCTGGGGAAACCCTCGTTCCGGTTGCCGCAGAGTAAGCGAGTGTCAGCGGCGGGAACGGGCGGAGGTTCCCGCCACTATCGATTATCGAGAAATGGGGGAGGGGAGGCATGACAGATCTCATTTTGTATAACGGGCGTATCACCACGTTCGACCAAGAAAGGCCAACAGCAACCGCCGTTGCTATCACCGATGGGCTGATCTTGTCGGTTGGCGCGGATACTGACATTCTGGCCTTGAAAGGCGCCGATACCGACGTGATCGACCTGCACGGACAACGTGTCATCCCCGGCCTCATCGACAGTCACACCCACATCATCCGCCAGGGCAATAACTTCGCGATGGAACTGCGTTGGGACCATGTGCCCTCGCTGGCCGATGGGCTCCGCATGCTGAAGCAGCAAGCGCAACGAACACCAACCGGTCAATGGATCCGCGTGGTGGGTGGCTGGTCAGCAGACCAGTTTGCCGAGCGTCGTCTCCCCACAATTGACGAAATCAATGCGGTCTCGCCGGATGTCCCGGTCTACGTCTTGCACCTTTACGATCGCGCCTGGCTTAACAAAGCAGCGCTGCGCGCGCTTGGCATTGACAGCCATTATTACGAACCCTTCGTCTCCGGGCGCCTCGAACGCGATGACAATGGCAATCCGACGGGGCTGGCGTTGGCGCGGCCCAACGCGCAACCGCTCTACGCACTGCTCGACATGGCGCCAAAGCTGGATTTTGAGCAGCAGATCACGTCCACGAAGCACTATTTTCGCGCCCTGAACGGTTTGGGCCTGACCTCCGCACTGGATTGCGCGGGCGGATTTCTTAACTATCCCGACGATTACGGCGTCATCTCCGAACTCAATAAGCGCGGCGAACAATCGGTCCGCATTGGATACCAGCTCTTTGCGCAACGTCCGGGGTTCGAGCTTGATGACTTCAAACGCTGGAACGACATCGTCAAACCGGACCAAGGCGATGACTATCTCAAATGCGTCGGCGCCGGCGAAATGTTGGTCGCTTCGGCCTACGATTTCGAAGATTTTTCCTACCCGCGACCGACCCTGGCAAAACGGATGGAAGGCGATCTGACGCCAGTTCTGGAATTCCTTTTCGAAAATCGCTGGCCCATTCGTTTTCATTGCACCTACGAGGAAAGCGCCCATCGTCTTCTCAAGCTGGTGGAAGAGGTCGGCCAGGGCCAGGGTCTTGAAGAGCTCAATTGGATCTTCGATCACGGCGAAACGATCACGACCGAAACCATGGATTGGGTCGCGCGTCTCGGCGGCGGGATCAGCTATCAAAACCGGATCGCCTTTCAGGCAAAGGCCTACGAAACCCGATACGGGACGGACGCCTTACGCGACGTGATGCCCGTCAAAAAGATGATGGCGTCCGGGGTACCGCTCGCCGCCGGAACCGATGCAACGCGGGTGTCCTCCTACAATCCGTGGCTCGCCATTCACTGGGCCGTTTCGGGCAAGGGGCGCGGGAATGATGTGATCTGGTCGGCCCAGAACCGCTTGGACCGGCATGATGCGCTCCGTCATTGGACT
This sequence comes from Pseudomonadota bacterium, assembly GCA_039177645.1. Taxonomy (GTDB): domain Bacteria; phylum Pseudomonadota; class Alphaproteobacteria; order Rhodobacterales; family Rhodobacteraceae; genus Amaricoccus. Next base: position 18,082 of record JBCDFS010000018.1, read on the forward strand.
GCAGAGGGCGCATGGTTCAGCCGGGAGGCAGGCAAGAAGGGTCAGCTCAAGCCCGGTCAGTTTGCCGATATTGCTGTGCTCGATCGAGATTACTTTGCGGTCCCAGAGGATGACATCATCAATATCGAAAGCGATCTGACACTGGTCGGAGGCAAAATCGTCCATGCCAAGTCCGCGTTTGGCCAGCATGCGCCCGCCCCGTTGGACGAGCTGCCGGATTGGTCGCCTGTGCCGATCTTTGGCGCTCCCGGCGCCGCACCTTTGCGCAAGTCCGCCTGATGGCAGAGAAGACCTCAAGAAGACCTGACGCCCGGGTAGTCCAAGACGATACGGCCACCAAAGTTCGGTATATCGTCGCCATTGACAGTGTGGAGCGCGACCCGACGCACTCAAAGGCCTGGCAGAGCCTGGTTCTTTCTGGACACATCCTCGAGCGGGACACTCTGCACCGCGCGGAGGGTGTGGCAGCGCCTGTCCGTCGGTCCATGGTAGATGGACACTCGACGCGCCGGTGGGCTCCGCGCCTAAAGACTTTTCTTCTTAGGTATTCTGATCGACATGGTGAGGAAATCGGCAATGTCGTCAACCTCTGAGAACGCGAACGTCACAGCACCTCGTCCAGGTGCGTTCGCCCCGTTCGGACACCGCGCCTTTGCCCTGTTGTGGACCGCGACCCTGATTTCCAACATTGGCACCTGGATGCACGATGTCGGTGCGGGCTGGCTGATGACCACGCTCAATTCAAGCCCTTCCGTCGTGACGCTCGTTCAGACGGCAACAACGCTGCCGGTGTTTCTGTTCGCCCTCTTCGCAGGCGCGCTGGCCGACAGGCTCGACAAACGCCGCATGCTCATCATCATCAATCTCGCCTTGTTCGGGATCGTCAGCGCGCTCACATTTCTGGTCTGGCTAGAAATGATGATCCCGCTCCTGCTCATTCTCTTCACGCTGGCGATTGGGACGGGGGCCGCGTTCATGGCGCCCGCATGGCAGGCTGTCGTTCCGCAGCTTGTGCCACGAGACACCCTGAAACCCGCCATCGCGCTCAACTCGATGGGCATCAACATCAGCCGTGCGATCGGCCCGGCGCTCGCCGGCGTTCTGATCGCCGGTGTCGGTTTGGCCGCACCATTCGCCCTCAACGCCATTAGCCACATCGTGATTATTGCAGCCCTTCTGATGTGGCGCCCCGAACCACCAAAGAAGGTTCGCCATCACGGTCCGATCCTGTCGGACATGGCCACAGGCCTCCGGCATGTCCGGCACAATCCGGCAATGCTTGCCACGCTGATCCGCGCGCTCGCATTCTTTCTGTTTGCCTCAGCCTATTGGTCCCTGCTTCCTCTGATTGCCCGCGAGGCCGAGGGCGGCGGATCCGAGCTCTATGGCATGCTGATGGCGCTCATTGGGGCAGGCGCAGTCACCGGCGCATTGGCGCTTCCGAGAATTCAGGGACGCCTCACCTCGGACAAGATGGTGATAACCGGCAGTGCGGGTACCGCCATCGCCCTTCTCATCCTTGCGATCTCCGCTACCCCGATAGCCCTGATGGCCGCCGCCTTCATTGGCGGCATAAGCTGGATCGCTGTCCTGACCTCCTTCAACGTCTCGGCTCAGGTGGCTCTCCCAGACTGGGTGCGGGCACGGGGCCTCGCTGTCTTTCTGATGGGCTTCTTCGGATCCATGGCCCTTGGATCGTTGATCTGGGGGCAAATCGCGTCGGCCACATCAGTGCCCGTCGCACTCTTGGTCGCCGCGGTCGGCTTGATCGTTGGCCTCCTTGCCACACGAAAGTTCGAAGTCGGCCAGGGGGAAAGCCTGGATCTCACTGCCGCGTCAAGCTGGCCCCAGGCCCCAACGCGCGCCGATACCGATACGTCGGACAGCCACGCGATGGTGACCGTCGAATACCAGATTGCAAAGGAAAACTGGGAAGCGTTTAGGGCAGCGGCGCGCGCCTTCTCGAAAGAACGCTACCGCGATGGCGCGACTCGATGGAACCTGCACCAGAGCGTCGAGGAGCCCACGCTATGGATTGAGACATTCCACCTGCCAAGTTGGGCGGAACATCTCGAGCAGCACGAGCGGATCACAAAAAGCGACGCTGAACTTCAGGAACAGGTCCGCAAACTGGACATGCGAGCGGAAGGGCCCGTTGTGAGACACTTTGTCGAATGAAACGTTGAAAGTTCTACACACGCGGCAGGGCAATTCTGGCGGCATCCCCGTAACGTGCCGACGGGTCGCTCCTCGACCAGCTCCGCAGGTTCGGTCACCGCAACCAATCTTACCCTAGGGCGGTGACACGGTCGAGTATTCGCTAGACCGAATGGCCGTGTGAAGGTTCGGTCATGCAGAACCTTCATGCCAGGCAATTCCCCTAGATCAGCCCATCATCTGCCTGAATGAGTTGGGTCTTGGCATCGAAGTCGGTCACGCCGCACAGCACGATCTTGTCTCGGTTGGAATCGAGAATAAGGATCGTGTTTCCGCGGCACTGATGCTCCTTCAGCACCATGGCCTCACCAATATCGATCCGGTCATCTTCACCGAAGCCATGCACGCGCAGCTTATCGTGGGTCTCGTTTTCGGTGGCGTCTACGAAGTCGATGATATCAGCTCCGCCATCGCGCAGATTGAGCTTCGTGCACGGGCCGCCGAGCTCGACGAACGTATCGTCATGGACCGTGCCGCGGACAGGACCGCCCTCGGCCCCCAACGCGGAAATATTCGGCGACCATGCAACGCCACCACGCTCAAGCCAGACCGCATCGTTGGTCTCGGTGCCATCGGTCAGGGTAAAGCCATAGACCTCATAAATCTTTCCATCGAAGGTCTGCTCACCGATAGGATTGGGCGACCATTCTCCCAAGGCATTGGCCCCGATATAGGGCTTCGCCGCAGAATCGTTTCCATTGATAATCAGCGTATTGGCCGTGCCCGTCGCATCTCGGAACGTCTTGAGATCGAAACTGACCGCATTGTTGAGGCCCAAATCGATTTGCTCAATACCATGGACCTTCCCTGGAAGCTCACGAAGATCCAGCGTGTTGCGCTGCCCGATGGCGTCAGTATTGATCAGGATCGTGTCAAACCCTGAGCCGCCGTCGACCTGACCGATATTGCTGCTATCCACGCTTGAGAGGCCGATGATGTCATCGCCCGCCGCGCCATAAACGAACGCCTCCGTGCCGACAGCGTTCCGCGTCTGAATGTAGTCGTCCCCCTCATTCCCATTGATGCTGAAGACCGAATTCGGATCGTCCGATGGCTTGGGCTGGATCAGCACGTCGTCATCGCGGGTGCCGTCGATATAGGTCACGCCCTCAGCCGGGTCCCGCACTTCACCGAAGACAGTATAGGTGATGTTCAGCGGTGAGAGATCTGACATCAGAAAGTCCGCGCGCCCGTCGCCATTGGCGTCCCCGACGCTCCCAACATCAAACCCATCCGAATTCGGGTCGGGCAGCACTTCAATGGCGAAACCGTAATCGAAAGCAGCGTCGGCGGTCGCGGGCAACTCAATGATCCCGTCCATGATCTCGGGCAAGTCGGCCCGGCCATAGACCACCCAAGCAGGGCCATCTGCGCTAGCTTGCGAGACAAGGATGTCGTCAAACCCGTCCTGGTTCATGTCTCCAAGAATGGCGGCCTGCTCGGGGCTCTCCCCGTCGCCTCTTTGGTAGAGCAAGCTCAGACTGTAGTCCCCTTGCGTGCTGCCGTAGAGAACATAGGTCGCCTCAACAGGATTATCTGAAGCGTCGAGGCCGAAGATCGTGAGCAACAGATCCTCGACACCGTCGCCGTTCACGTCACCTGCCCCTGTGGGAAGGCTACCTGTGCCGAGACCCTGATAGAAAACACTGCCGGGTTGCCCAGGAGAACCTGCACCAGGAAACTCAAGATCGAGCAGCGAATACGTTAGCTCGCCTGATGCGTCGTGGGATACGAGCGCAATCGGCCCGAGATACTGTGGAAACTGATCTTCATTGGTCAGAGTGGTCTGAACGAGTATCTCGTCCTTGCCGTCACCGTCGATGTCAACGGTCCCAAACGGCTCCCAGTTGTAGCGTGAGAGACCGCCACCGACATCGACAGGATCCGCCAATGGTAGTGGGGTGAAGCCTTCGAATGCTTCTTCCTCGAACCCGGCATCCCCTGCGGAAAAGACCACGGACATTTCCAGATAAGGCGGTTCCAGATCGCTCCTTCCCCAACCGTAATAGATGTCATCATAACCGTCGCCGTTGAAGTCACCAGCACCGGAAAACAGCGCCCCAAGTGGCGTGGGCGGCTCACTCAACACCTCGGTAAAATAAGTCGAGCGGAGCCTGCCTTGTGGATCGGTTTCGAAGTCACCGGTCTGTCCGGACCAGACATAGATGTTGTTGTCGCCATCCACTGTTACGATTCCGGACGTGTCGGAGATCCCGTCGCCATCGAAATCACCAACCGCAATCAGCAGGTCTCGGAAGACTCCATCGAAAGAAGAAAAGTCGCCAAGCTGTGGGGAAAGAAATGCCACACGATCTGACGTGTCCGTGTCGTAGAGGGACGCGCCATAGACAACCGCGAAGTCGTTTTGCTCGAGACGATACACGAGGTAATCGTCATACCCATCGCTGTTGAAATCACCAAGAGGTTGAACAGATCCTGCGACAGGCATGATAACGCCATTGTCGGATCGGAGGTCTTTGACGGCGAGGGAGTCTCCAGGCTGGATCCACGGGTGGCCGGTCGCGACATAGGATTTGCCGACGCCGTCGAGATCGGTGGCCGGGGCTCCGAGGGCAAGGTCCGTCCCGCCGGTCGTGGCGAGATCTGATCCGTTCACGTTGCCGATGCCAGAGACGGCTGTTCCCAATGCGCCGGGAACTGCGAGTGACGTCGGATCGACCTCCTGTGAGAGCCCCTTAAAGGTGAACGTCGGCAGGGCGCCCGCCACGCCCGGGTCAGCGCCCGGCTCCACCTCAAAGACGTTGCTGCCTTGGCCAAGGCCGCTGAAATTGATGAAACTGCCGAAGGCAGCATAGGCCTGTCCCGCGCCCCCCTCAACGCCTGGAGCCCCGATGGCGAGGTCTTCGATCCCGATATTTTCGTTGAAGGCTTCGTCATTGCTCCCGCGAAAGAAGCCGATATTGGAAAGCGATGCGCCGAGCCGGCCCGCTTTCTGCGTGCCTTCGAGAATGATCCCCTCGGCAGCGCGGCTGGTATAGAGGTCCGCAAGCTGATGGTCGCCAGATGACCAGTTGGCCGCTTCCCCCGCCCCGCCGAACAGCAGATAGGCGCGGCCCGCCTGCTCCCGTTGGTCGGAATACATGCCACCCTCAAGGTTGGGCAGCGAGGCCTCAGGGGCACCGATGGCCAGGTCCTTTGATCCGTCTCCATTGAAATCGAGCACCGCGACGGCCGCACCAGCACCGTCAACGATCGCCGTTCCAGGCCGCGCACCGGACTGGGTGGTCGAGCCATCGGTGGGATCGCCGCTCGGCGAGGACGCCTCCGGCGTGAACTCGGTCACACCCAGAAGGCGGAAGCCCGATGTTCCAAGATCGCTCAGATCGATGGTATTGTTCGGCGCCGTGATGCCGGAGGCCGTGCCGAGGATCACCGCGACATAGCCGCCGAAACCGCGTTCAAGCCCGTATTCATCCACGAGCGGATTGCCGAGCGTATTGCCGATGACCAGATCGTCGTATCCGTCGTCGTTGAAATCCATCACCGCGAGCGCACCGTCGATCCCATCCGCTTCGCTATCGGTGATCGTGATCGCGTCTGAGAAGTCGCTCAGCGTTAAGCTGCCCGTCGCGCCCTGCCCGGTGATGTCCTTGAGGATGAGGATCGCATCGTTCGAGGCGACCACAAGAGATGTGTTGGTATCGGCTCCGAACGCGCCAAAGGCGATCGCCTTACCAAACCGGTTGCCGTCCACCCCCGCGGTGATCTCAAGGAAGTCGGTGCCGGTCAAAGCGATCTCTGCCATGGTGCTCGCAAAATCGCCCTGCTTGACAAAGACATGACCGGGGGTTGCAGCACCGGCAACCCCCGGAGCGCCAATGGCGATCAGCGGCGTGGCCCCTTGCGCCCCGAAGGCCAGCGCTTCCCCGGGGAATAGGCTTTCCGGCCCATTGCCCATGAGGACGTGTCCGTTCGTCCCGTCAATCGCGCTGAGCTCGAAATCCGTAACCTCGATGCCCTGGGCGCCATAGATCAGATAGACCTCCCCTAAACTGGCATCGCCCGCATAGGGTGCCGCGACCATGAAGTCTTCGAACGTGTCGCCGTTCAGGTCTCCCGCTGGAGACAAGGTAGAGCCCAGTCCAATCCCGGTCTCGCCATTGATCTGGAAACCGCTGTCGATGGAGGAAAGTTTCAGCGGAGTGCTATCCTCATCGCCGATCGACATCGTTGCGGTAAGCACCGGTTCCCGGTCCAGCGCGAGACCATTGGAGCGCAGATGCGCCTCGCGATCCGCCGTCGTGATCTCTAGCCGCAGATCCTCCCGCACCCCCTCATAGTCGGTGTCGTCAAGGATCCTGACATGGATCTTGTGGGTGTCCTCCCCCGGCTTGAACTTGAATGTCCCGGTATGCTTGCCCTTGTAGTCCAGACCGTGGACCGCATGGGCATCCTTGAGACGGAAGCTGTAGTCACCACTCCAATGGCTGAGATCGCCTGTGCGCTTCACCACGAACGCGGCCTTCGTGTCGGCCTCAGTGACATAGACATCCTCTACGGAGAGCGTCTCCACCCCAGTGACAAGCGTCTCGCTCAACTCCGTCGGCGCAAAGGACGGTATGTCCGAGATCGTCGGTTCCACGATACTCGGCGTTTGCCAGGTGGGCGTCTGCGTCTCGATATCGAAGAGGGTTTGCTTGACGGTGGTGGAGTTTGACTGCGCAGGGTTTGTCTCGACCCAGACGACGGTGGGCCAGAGCAGCCCCTGCCCGCTCTGCGGCGGCACCAGATCGGCGATGCTGACATCGCTAATCACATTGGATGTCTCATAGATCAGCTGACTTGTCGCGCCGCTCGCCGTGCCATCGCCCGACCAGGCCCCACTGTTAAAGAACGACCCGTAGAGCCGTTCGCCGGTTTTGTTGCCATTGCCATCGGTAATTGCGTCAATCCAGACGAGAAGCGTGCCTAGAGACGTCAGCGCAAGGGCCGAAGGCGCATCCCCAGGAGACGGGTTGTTCTCGGCACCTTCATTCTGAAGTAAGCTGTCCGCGCTCCAGCCATCGTCATTGGACAGACTGCGGGTGACATACGTCATCTCCGCCACGGCCGCTGCATCGGTATACTGATCCTGACTGACCGATTGGGGTGCTCCGATCAGGAAATCGTCGAGGCCATCGCCGTCGAGATCGCCTAGGGGTGTCAGAGAGGTGCCGCTGCGCTCCCGCTCCACTGAATCCACCAGTGTGAGCCCGATATCGGCACTTCCGTCGCTGCTGCCGTAGATGATGTAACTGGCGCCGCCCTGATCGCTGGTGCCGCTGTCTCCGGGATCACTGACCAGGAGATCATCGAAGTCATCCCCGTTCACATTGCCCGCGGCGCTGACGACACCGCCCGCCACCGGTATGGCATAGCCCTGCTCGGCGGTCAGGCTATCGAGCGCGAGCGGGCCCGTTTCGGTCGTGAGATCCGTTCCGCCCAAGAGGATATAGCTGGTGCCGGTCTGAACCGTGTTGCCGCTTTCATCGGTGCTATCCCCATAGCCGACGATCAGATCGTCAAGTCCGTCCCCATTCACATCGCCCGCGGAAGCGACAGTGAGCGAAAGGGCGGTATCGGCTGTGATCTCGAACCCCGCCTCCGGGAAGGAGGCAATGTTCTGAACATCGAAGAGAAATCGGGTGGAGGTTGTCTCGAACAGCGTGTTCCCAAGACCGTCTAGGGTCGCGACCGGGCCCGCCGAGGTAGCGAGGGTGACGGTTTGGGCCTCTGCGTCCGAGGACAACAGCCAATCTCTGGAAGCATTGCCCGGGTCGCTCAAACCGATGTTGAGGCCATAGACCTGATTTGCGGTATCCGTCTCGCCAGCGCCCGCATTGATCAGAACCTGCTCGTTCAGAAAATCGAAGTTGAAGTCAAAGTCGACCCCATCTTCCTGTTGCAGGTCAACTGTTCCGACGACGGCCCCGTCCTGGCGAACCCTCATCTGCCACGTGGTGAACTCATTTTGTCCATTCGCGTTCGAGGTGGACCAGATTCCATCGTTGTCCGCATCCTGGCCGTTGAACAGCAAGGTCACGTCATAGCCATTACCCATCTCGATCGTGGCGGTGTTGTTTTCGGCATAGGAAGCGAAGAGTGCGCCGCCAAACACCACGTAGGCGCTGCCCGAACTGCTGCCGAGCGCCATATCAGCATGACCATCGCCGTTGATATCCGGCAGCACCGCCACCGAGCCTCCGACATCGCCCAAGCCGCTGCCGGTCCGGTTCCCAACATTGAATTCGTCGTAGTAGATTTCGATCCGGCTGCCGTTCTCGCCACTCACAACCGTGACGGTCCCAACATCGACCGAGCCAACCAGAAGATCGTCGTGGGTGTCCCCCGTAAGATCCTCGCCGCCGGACAATGCCGTGCCCCAGCGCGTGGCGGCGAGCGGTCCGACATTGCTCGGCCCCACCACAACCTGGCCGTCCAGCACCGATCCAACATCAGCGACCGTGAACACGCCATTCTGCTGCGTCCAGTCATTGGCACCGGACAGGACGTAGACCACGCCGACATGATCTTCGGCCCCGGGCGCCGAGATCGCGATATCGTCGACACCGTCCTGACCAAAAGCGCCGTCTGCGCCGATCACATCGCCCGCAAGGGAAACCGCATACCCTACTTCGTCATCGGCCGCGCCGCTGAAGGTAAAGCCAAGAGTGCCGCCAAGCGCATCGATGTCGGTGACCTGATCGAAGGTTTCGGCAAAGATCACATAGGCCCGGCCCGCCTGACTGTTGGCATCAGGCGCCCCGAAGGCGAAATCGGCACTGCCGTTTCCATCGAGATCGCCCACAAGCGCCGCACTGGTGCCGATCCCATAGAAGAATGCGCTACTGGTATAGGCAAAGCCGTTGACACCGGTAGACGGCGTGGCCTCCAGCGATCCCAGATCGATCTGCGCGGCGGCGCCGACGGAACTCCCGTATATGACATAGGCCTTGCCCGGAGGGGTGTCGGTGAGCGATTGAAGCTCCTCACTCTCGGAAGAGACATTGCCATAGGCGACGACAAGGCCCGGATCGTTCTCGACAAGAACGCTCGATGAGATCTTCGGGGCGAAATTGAGGCCAAGGCTGCCGGCGAGCTCGGTAATGCTCGTCTCGTCCCAATCGATCAGGCCGGTTCCTGCGTTGAAACTGCCATCAATGGTCTGAACCGTGTTCCAGCCATTCTCGGTTGCCTCGCCAACGACCTCCTGGAGATACACCCCATAGGCCGATCCATCCTCGAGCAACACGAAGGTGAAGTCTTCGGAATCGGTGATGTCCGACGCGCTGCCGTCTTCGCTGCCGCCGACGACGATCTCCCCATCACCCTGGACCGCCTCGAAACCACCGACAGTGTAATCCACCGTGCCGGCCAGGAGCGCCGTGGGCGTTGTCGCGGAGTCCTTAGGATAAAACTGCTTCTGAGAGTCGAAAACTCGCCAGAATAACTTGTAAAACTGGATATCGAGGACGTCGCGCTGAGTGATCTTTTGGAGACCTGATTCTGTTGATAAGAAATCAAAGCCCGCGCGAAACTTAAAGCCCCCGACCTCCTTGCCGCTGTCTAGCGACTTGAAACCCGCGGCGAGGTAAACCGCAGGATAGAGCTCAAGCTGAAACGAGGCGTTGAACGACGAACTGCCAAGATCTTCGCTTCCGTCGCCGTTCGAGCCCGAGACCACTTGAGGATCGAAGCCCACGAAAGCGGTCCGGAACAGATAAGCGATGAACTCGTCAAAACCGATTTTGGCGCGGACATCGGATGCCGGCGTGCTTGAGGTGATCTCATTGCCGTTAACATCGACCCAGGTTACCCCAAGCAGAAAGGGGTTCGCGCTGTCGCCAAGCTCGCTTGCCTCGGGGTCCGTTGCTTCAGGCACCGATCCCCACGAGAACACGCCCGATGTGTTGAACTGGCCCGTCAAACCGAACTGCAGCGATATCGCATTGCCGGTGAGGAGGTTCAGTGCTTGCTCTGCACCAGGCGATGACTCCGCCAACAAGGCAAGCAGATCTACGGCGAAATCGAACCGCGCACCCGCCGAACCCTGACCGGCGACCAACTCGTTATTGGCTTGGGTCTCTCGAATATCGGCGATCAGCGAGAGCTTCAGGTCTGGTAGGACGTCGTCTTGCTCGCCCTCCGGTGCTAGCTTTGCAAAGTTGACTCCTGCATTGCCGGTAACGCTCACAGACCAGGAATCGGTTTCCTTGGTCGTATCCGCGATGACGCGGCCGAAGATACGAATATCGAAGACACCCTTGGGGGATTTAAACGCAAGGCCCAAACCAAGCGGTGAAAACACGAGATCGCTATCGAGTTCGAAACCTCCAAGCAGCGCGTCCTGCTCGAGGAAGGGCCTCAGCGGATCGTGCGTCGCGACCTCCGTCGGGCTGTCTTGCCGATCTGGGCTTTCCGCGTATCGATAGAAAGCACTCTCTGGAGCCACGGAAAACTGATGGATATCATAGTCATCATGCCGGCTCAGGGCATCGATCTTATGGCTGGTAAGCGTCACGTGACCCATTGGCGCGACCTGCAGCGTGACGTCGGAATCTTCCACGCCGTCATCGCTTACCGCGCGCGCGGCACTCCAGGTGTAGCCGCTATAGTTTGCATTGCGGATACCCTTGGCGGTCCACACCTCCGCATCATTGCCCACCCCCTGAACCCAGGCGGCATAAACGTTCCCTGCCGCATCGGTATCGATGGAGATATCCGTGCCAGCACCCGATCCGAAGATGGAATTCGCCTCCACCCAGGTGCCGTTGCTGAGATAGCTGTGATAGACCAGACCGTCCGTCGAATAGACGAGGTGCATCGTTCCGGTGTCGTCGCGGATAACCGCAGCCGAGCTGGTCTGCTCTCCGATTGTATTGCCGATGCTGGAGGCACCCGCGTCCCGGTAGAGCACCGTGTCGCCGGTCTGGACGCCGTAAAGAATATTCTTATCGTCAATCGCCAGGTTTGTCAGATCGCTGCTGAGCAGTCCCAACGCGCCGCGCTGATTGACAAAGCTGGCCGTCGATCCGTCGGGATCGCCATCGGAATAATTGGACCAGTTGAGCTGCCAAACGCCATGATCGGCATCGAGCGCCCAGACTTCCCCGCGGTTGACCGCCGAGATCTGCACGATGCCGGGGTTTTCGTCGGCCGGGACCAGAAGGTCCCATCCCTCGCTTGAGGTATTGAGCTTCCAAAACCGCGAAGATCCATCGACCACGAAAACCGAGTCGTCTTCCTTACCGACAGCGAAGTGCACAACGCCGGTAAACGGGTCCCCGAGTTCAACCGCGGTAAAATCGAGCGCATTGGAGTCCCACTGGTAGAGCGTCTCTCCATCGAGCGCCCAAAGCGTGTCATCGCCGATGAAGATCTGATCGAATGTCTCGCTCGTCTGCCGAAGCACGAATTCTCTACTCGTCTCGTCCCAGAGGTAGACGTCCCCCGCCTCGCTGAGCGCGACGACTGTCCCGTCATAGCTGACATCGAGGGACTGAACGGCAATGTTGCTCTCAACAGCCTCGTAAGCGCCGGTGAGCGGGGCGCGCCGATAAAGCAGAGAATTGTTCTCCGCATCGATCCCCCAGATATGGGCACTCGACCCGACAGCAATATGGCTCACATTCTCGAGAAACATCCTGGCCCCCCAGCCTTTGACTGACCTGCCGCTACAGGCTCGACAGGTCCCTTATGAGCCTTGAGCATCCGCTAGCGCGACAGGCTGTAGCGCGGCAGACCCGCCGCAGCCGGGCGCTCAAACCTTTGCGATCTCGAAACCCCTTTTGCGGCAGGTAGCGGACCGCAAAATGCGCATCCAGGCAAGTCTCCGAGCGTTCACAATCGGCCCGCCCGCTCCGGACCCAGGCGTTTTGCAACCGCTAGGCACGCACTCAATCGCAAAGCTCGCGCACATCCTTACGAATGGCGTCATTCCCGAGATGGACTGCGCGACGAGATGACTGAGATCGATACCCCCAAAAGGCGAAATGGGGGGGCGACCGAGCGGCGTCACTGGCTGCGTCGTGATCGCCCGTCGCAAGGTAGTCGAATGAACCTTCGCTCCGCTGGATGATGCCGAAGGATCAGACCCTAAGCGGCTCCGTGGAAAGCAACGCAGCAAGAACGTGGCTGCCGAATTCGTTCCGCTTCTGAGTCGAAAGAACCACGTCGATTGGAATTCGCCCGTAATCACGCGCGAGCGGAACAATTTCGCCTTTGCGCAGGTCCTCTCGGATCAGCGATTGCGGCACCCAACCGATGCCGATTCCGAGCTTCACCAATGACACAACGCTCGCAGCGAACGCCGTTTCGAGCACGATCTTGTCTCGGTCCAAGAGACCGTCCGCGTTGCGTTGAGAATTCACCATTCTGCCAAACTCACTGTCGCCTGGATACGCGAGCCGCGGCGTGTCGGGTGCTGGGTGCTTATCTTGGGAGAGGGTGAAACGCAGAGCGCCCCCGACAACTGGGACCAGCGTATCTCGTCGCCAGATGCCTTGAGAAACTGTGTCGTCAAAGGGCAAATGCGGCGTTTCCTCACGCTGATACCTCAGGACAAGGTCGACTTCCGATTTCAAGAAGAGGGCGATTACCTCGTCCTGATTGCGTGTTCTCAGCCGGATCGGTCCGATGGTATCTAACGCACGGAGCTTCTTGTATATTTCTGGGAACACCGATGTTGCGAGCGAGTGCTGCGCCGCCACGACAAAGGTACGTTTACGTGCAGGATCATGGGACCTCAGGCGTTGAAAAGAGGCCTGTAAGGTCCGGATTTCCGCCTCTCGCTCCAACAGATTCTGCGTCAGCACGATGCGATTGGCATGGCGCTCGACCAACGGCACGTTCAGCCAGTCTTCCAAGGCCCTGATCCGTCGTGAAAACGCAGGCTGCGTCACATTCCGACGCGCTGCCGCAGCACTCATCGATCCTTCCTCGATCAAAATGAGCGCGTCTTCCAAGAGTTTCAGTTCCATGTCCTAGCCATATAAAAAGTATGGCTAGGCTGCAAATTTAGCATTTTTCACTGCGCGCCGTGTTGCCTAGTTTCCAATAAATACAATCGGGAGCATCACCGTGGCAGTTGCAGTAGAGGCCAGACCAATATCGCCCAACGAGAAAGTAGGCATACTGGAGCGCACGCTCGACACTTTTCCACGGGTCCGATTTGCGCATCTGCCCACCCCCCTCGAACCGATGGATCGTCTCTCGGAGATGCTTGGGGGGCCCCGCATTTGGGTCAAGCGTGATGACTGCACCGGCCTCTCCAGTGGGGGGAACAAAACGCGCAAACTGGAATTCCTGATGGCGGACGCTCTGGCGTCAGACGCGAGCTGCGTAATCACGCAAGGCGCGACGCAATCCAACCACGCACGCCAGACCGCTGCCGCGTGCGCGAAGTTCGGGCTTGCATGTCACATCATCTTGGAAGACCGGACCGGGTCAAAGGACCCAAACTATAATCTGAACGGCAATGTTCTCTTGGATCAGCTGCATGGGGCGACAATTTCGAAACGTCCCGGCGGCGCCGATATGGCTGCCGAGATGGAGTTGCTCGCGGAGGCTCTGCAGCGGAAAGGCGAGCGGCCCTACATCATCCCTGGCGGCGGATCCAATCCAGTCGGCGCTCTTGGATATGTCAATTGTGCTGCGGAACTGACCAAGCAAGCACAGTCCATAGGCATCGAAATCGATGCATTGGTTCATGCGACTGGAAGTTCTGGAACACAGGCTGGTTTGGTGGCGGGGTTGGCTTCAATGGAAAGTCAAACCCACTTGCTCGGCATCGGCGTGCGCGCGCCAAAGGAAAAGCAAGAAGCTATGGTCCACCAGCTCGCGGTCGCCACAGCGGACTACTTGGGCAACGGAGTGCGGGTGCCAAAGGAGTCGGTGCGCGCGAATTGTGACTATGTTGGCCCGGGCTACGGCTTTCCGACCGACGGTATGCGGTCAGCCATTAAGACCCTGGCCGAGATGGAAGGGCTTCTGTTTGATCCGGTCTATTCCGGTAAGGGGCTCGATGGGCTGATCGATCAAGTGCGTAGGGGATGCTTCGACGGGATGACGAACGTTGTCTTCCTTCACACGGGCGGCAGTGCCGCTCTTTTCGGCTATCCCGACATCTTTGAATTGCCCGGATACAGGGCGTAACCCTCAACAAGGAGTAAGTGAATGCAGCTACGGAACATCTTGGTTGCCGGTGCCTTGGGTGTGCTGGCGCCCGCGAGCGCCTCGGCAGATGAATTCACAGGGACACTGGCTAAGGTGGCAGAAACTGGTGTCATCACAATTGGGCACCGGGAAAGCTCCGTGCCATTTTCGTACCTCGATGAGAACCAGCAGCCGGTCGGCTACTCGATCGACCTTTGCATGAAAATCGTGGATGCCGTCGCAGAAGAAGTCGGGAAAGAACTGGAAGTCCAGTTTGTTCCGGTGAACCCCAAGACGCGATTGGCCCTGATGGCAAATGGCACAATTGACCTGGAATGCGGATCGACGACCAACAAGCTGTCCCGCCAAGAACAGGTCGAGTATCTTGCGACGACCTTTGTGACCGGCACGAAGCTAATGGTCCGCGAAGATAGTGGCATTGGTTCGGTCGACGATCTGGAAGGAAAAGCGATCGCCTTGGCACAAGGCACAACCAATGAATTGACGATCAAGAACAAGATCGAGGAGCTCGGCTTGGATGTCAAAGTCCTCCCCGTCCGCGACCATGCCGAGGGAATGCTTTCCCTCGAAACCGACCGCGTCGACGCATATGCCACCGACCATATTCTGCTCTACGGTCTGATCTCCAAATCGAAAACGCCGGAAGATTTCGTTGTCGTTGGGGATTTCCTATCCTTCGACCCTTACGGCCTGATGGTTCGCCGCGACGACAGTGCGTTCGAGCTGGTCGGAAAGGCAGCTCTCGCAGAGGTCTTTCGGTCCGGTGAGATCGATGAGATCTACGCCAGGTGGTTCGACCCTCTTGGGGTTCCGGCAACGCCACTGCTACAAGCGTCGTTCGAGTTGAACGCTTTGCCTCAGTAAAAGCATGGTCCCCGGCAGGGCGCGTCAAACCCGCGTCCTGCCTTAGGGCCAGAGGGCACGGGCGATGAACTACAATTGGAATTGGGCGGTCCTTTGGGAAGAACCGTATCTCGGGTGGCTCATTTCAGGCGTGCAATGGACGTTTGCCGTGGCTCTCTCGGCCTGGGTCATCGCCTTCGGACTTGGCGTCTTGGTTGGCGTCGGACGAACCCTGCCGAACCGGGCCATCTCGCTGATCTGCACGTGCTATGTCGAACTCTTCAGAAACGTGCCGCTCTTGGTCCAGATGTTCATCTGGTATTTTGCAGTGCCCGAAGTTGTGCCGGAGGATCTTGGGCGTTGGATGAAGCGGGATATGCCAAACCCCGAATTCACCACCGCCGTGATGGCGCTCGGCTTCTACACAGCGAGCCGCGTTGCCGAGCAGGTTCGCGCAGGTATTCAGTCCGTCGGTAAGGGCCTCACATCCGCAGCCTACGCGAACGGTTTCTCGACGGCCCAGACCTACCGCTACGTTCTTCTCCCGATCTCGTTTCGACTGATCGTGCCGCCGATGACCTCAGAGTTCCTGACCATCTTCAAGAACTCATCCCTTGCATTGACCATTGGCCTGCTCGAACTGACCGCGCAGTCTCAGCAAATCGCGGAATTCACGTTTCAGGGCTTCGAGGCCTACACCGCCGCGACAGTGATCTACGTCTGTATCGCGCTCTTGGCGACCCTGATCGCCCAGTCGCTTGAACGATACACCAAGATCCCTGGTTTCGTTGCGAAAGGCTGAGGCATGGGTGATTTCGACTACAACGTTATCATCCAGAACCTGCCATTCCTCTGGCAAGGCCTGCAGCTCTCGCTTTGGTTGACGTTTCTCGCGATCCTCGGCGGCATAGCACTCGGGACCGGACTCGCCCTGATGCGGCTGTCAGGCTTCCTGCCATTGTCGCTTTTCGCTGCGACCTACGTGAACCTGATCCGCTCCGTCCCCCTCATCCTCGTGATCTTCTGGTTCTATTTCCTAGTCCCGCTCGCAATTGGGCGGCCGATTGGCGGCTTTTACTCCGCCCTCATCGCCTTCGTGATGTTTGAGGCGGCCTACTATTCCGAGATCATCCGCGCCGGTATCCAATCCGTTCGGACAGGTCAGGTTCAAGCTGGCCAGGCGACCGGGCTCAACTACTGGCAAATCCAGCGCTATGTCGTTTTGCCGCAGGCGTTCCAGAACATGATCCCGATTTTGGTGACGCAAGGCATTATCCTCTTTCAGGACACAAGCCTCGTCTTTGTCGTGAGCCTGCGTGACTTCATGACCGTCTCGTCCATCGTGGCGCGCACCGAGGGTAGGCTGGTCGAGATGTATTTTTTTGCCGCTATCGTCTACTTCGTCATCTGCTTTGCCGGATCACTCTTCGTCAGAAGGCTCCAAATGGCCAGAACCTCATGATATCGATAGAGAATGTGTCAAAGTGGTACAGCGACTTTCAAGTGCTGGATGATTGCACAACTGAAGTTGCGAAAGGTGAGGTGGTGGTTGTCTGCGGCCCCTCCGGCTCTGGAAAGTCGACCTTGATCAAATGCGTCAATGGATTGGAGCCGGTCCAGAAAGGGACCATCCGGGTCGAGGACACGGAAGTCACGGCCAAGCGCACGAACCTGACGAAACTACGTTCCCGGATCGGAATGGTGTTCCAGCATTTCGAGCTCTACCCGCATATGTCAGTGCGCGCGAACCTGTGTCTCGGCCAAGAAAAGGTGCTGAAGCGGTCACCCGATGAGGCCAACGAGAAGGCAGAATCCTTGATCGACCGCGTAGGCTTGAAAGAGCATATCGAGAAGTATCCAGGCCAGCTCTCAGGCGGGCAGCAACAACGGGTTGCCATCAGTCGTGCTCTGGCCATGGATCCGATCGCCATGCTGTTTGATGAGCCCACCTCGGCTTTGGATCCTGAGATGATCAACGAGGTGCTCGACGTGATGGTCGAACTCGCGCAAGACGGCATGACCATGATGGTGGTAACGCATGAAATGGGGTTTGCCCGAAAGGTCGCGGACCGGGTCGTCTTCATGGATGAGGGGTCCATTGTCGAAGACCGCCAAACCGAAGCCTTCTTTGGCAATCCCGAGAGCGACCGGGCCAAGGACTTCTTGTCGAAGATCCTCAACCACTAGATCGTTGGCCTATCATTCTAGATCATATCCGCAGGGGCTGAGGTAATTTGCGCATTCTGGGGGGGGTTGAACAGGTCGACGTTGCGGCCGATGGCGGACCAAAGGCCTTTGACTGTGTGCTCGGCGGCGTTTCAGAGCCGGGCCTTCGGTTGGCGAAGGCGTTTGCGATCGGGTTGAAGTCGGGGCTTCAGGGGGGGGGAGCGCAACTCCGCGCCCGAGGCCTCGATCAGCGCTCGCGCTCTCGGTTCTTTGTGGCTGGAGGGGTTGTCCATGATGACTATGTCGCCGGGGCGGAGCTCGGGGGCGAGGACCTGCTCGACATAGGCCAGAGGGTCTGTCCCAATCAGTTTGGGTCGCAGCCATATCCGCCAGCGCGAAGCACGCCCCGAGAAGATCCGCAGCTCTCGACCCAGTGCCAAGCAAACGGATCGATTCAAGAGACCCATTTCCGCACACTGGTGTTCAGGTTACGTCCCCCTCGGCATGAAACCGCCTTTCCGCGCGGCAGACCCACCGTCGAGTGTGAATCCGGAACGGCAGACTAGCGTTTTCTCTGAATTCTGGCGTAATCAGATCTGCGTTAACCATTTTACCAAAGTCGTTGAATCACTCGGCACGGCGACTGCAGAGCTGCGAGGGAGCAGAGCCGATGACTAACCTGAAACAAGGCCGGATCCGGTCGCCTGAGACGCTGCGCGAACCTCGGATAGGCTTTGTCCCAGCTGACAAGAAACGGCTGCTTTCGACCGCGGCCCTGCTGCTTTCGGGCACGGCATTATGGATTGCCCTTCCAGACATGGCGACGCCGTTGGAATGCACTGACGAGGGCAACCAAGAATACGTCTGCTCGGGCGATGCGACCCAGGGCTTCGATGTCAAAGCACTGGTCAATACGAGTGAATCGCAGGTGATCACCGTACAAGGTCTTACCGGCGACATTGCGCCCACGGGCACCGAGGGAAGTGGCAGCGGCAACGGGATCGTTTGGGCGACCGGCTCCCAAGTGCAAAAGCTGAATCTCACTGATCCACAGTATGGCATCGACATTGATGCCACAGATTATCCCGACGTTTACGAGCGAAAGGCCGTGTCTATCGCTGGCACGCCGAGCCGCCCGTTTGAGGGCGGTTTCACGCTCAATCAGGCGATGCCAATCGAGGTGCGGGCGACCGACCGCGCGGCGATCCGTATCGATGGTGTAGGGAACCCTGGATCGACAGGCACTACCGAGGCCGCAGACAAGGGCGGCAACGGGCATGCTGGAAGTTCCGTAGGCGATATCACAATCATCGGTGCCGCCCCTGTGACCAGCACGGGCACTCGAACTACCCCGGTCTTAGTCACTGCGACAGCGGGAACCGGAGGCACCGGTGGTACTAGTAGCTGCTGCAACGGTGGCACAGGCGGTGACGGAGGATCCGTCGGCCAAATTGCCGTCACGAGCCCATCTGGCTCGGTCTGGGAGCTAAGCTCTACTGGAAACGATGCTCCCGGCATAGAAGTCTTAGCAAATTCAGGATCGGGGGGTGGGGGCGGAGACGGCTTTGTTGCTGGAGGTGATGGCCACTCGGGTAGGAGTGGCGCGTTCGTCTTTATCAACGACGGGAATACCGGAAACGCCCAACTTGATATCTCGACCGAAGGCTCGCAATCCCCTGCAATCACCTTGCAATCCAACGCCGGCAACGGCGGGCGCGGGCATGGCGGCGGCGGTGGCAATGGCGGCGACGCTGGCAATGGCGGGCTCGGCGGCACTGTCGAGATCTTTCTTGAAGACTCAACACTAACCACCCAAGACGACCAATCCTCGGGCATCGTTATGGTCAGTCAAGGCGGAGCCGGAGGGTCTGGCGGGAAATCAACGACGGACCAGGGAAAGAACGGCGGGGTCGGACGCGGTGGCGGCACTGTCCGGTTCACAGCCTCTGGTACCACTACGATCACGACCGCCGCTGACGAATCGGATGGGATCGAGGCCTACAGCCTGGGCGGGGTCGGCGGTGAGGGCGGGAGTGGCGGCTGGATTGGTTCCGGTGGCAAAGGCGGCGCGACCGGCGATTCCGGCACCGTCACGGTCGATCTGAGCGAAGCATCAGGCACGACGATCAAGACAGAGGGCGACAACTCCTTCGCCATCAAGACGCAGTCGGTGGCCGGACATGGCGGCTCCGCGGGCGCCAGCTACGGTGTCGTCTCCTTCTCGGCATCGGGCGGCAGCGCGGGCGCTGGCGGAGAGATCAACATCACCAATGCGGCGGATCTGACAACCACGGGGAACACATCCGTCGGGATCTCGGCGATGTCGAGCGGCGGGGGCGGCGGCCAGGGCGGGGACGCCTTTGGTGTGTTCTTTTCCGATAGCGGAGAGGGGGGCCAGGGCGGCGCCGGGGGAACGGTGATTATCACCAATACCGGAACCATTCACACCTCGGGCAACAGCTCACAGGCGATCTTTGCGCAGAGCATCGGCGGCACGGGCGGTGCTGGCGGCTCCTCCGGCGCTCTCGTGGCAATCGGCGGCCGCGCGGCGGACGGCTCGAATGGCGGTCCGGTCAACTTGACCAATAGCGGCGAGATCAAGACCGGCACCGGCACCTATCCCGGCGATGCGGATGGCGATGACGGCTGCGTCACCGGCTGTTCGAACGGCATTCTCGCGCAGAGCATCGGC
>JBCDFS010000019.1:0-27731 GCA_039177645.1 Pseudomonadota bacterium
CTCGCGCCAGCCCAACCAATTGTTCCCTAAATTCCGTAGGATACGGGTTCCTCGTTCTCGGCATGAAAAACACTCTCCTTCATCAAGTGAAAAGTGTCCATCAAACTGGGGGAACTCCACTTTCACCTACTTCCAGCTCGAGCGGAATGCCCCCGTTCCGGCCATCTTTCGCTACTCCAATGGTAGGGAGCGGACGGTCAACACGCAGGCCACCGCAGACGGTGTGATCCGTATTTCTGGAGTGCATGACCAATGGGTGCTGCGGATTGGCGATGAGGTCGTTTGTATTCAGGCCAGCCCGCCAGCGGGGGTCTCGTCATGAGCGACAACAAAGCCGATCTCGAGAAGCGCCTCGCCGCGCTGGAACAGGAAAGCGGACGTAGCACGTCGGCTCCAGCGAGACGATCACCATTACTTGCGCTCCTTGTCGTCGGCCTTATCGCAGGCGGCGGTGCTTTCCTCTATTTCCTCGCGCAGCCCGAAGAAGAAGTCGCCCTTCCGACAGCCACGCCGGATGAGTTCCAACTCGAAGGGGACGGGTTTGGCGAAATCGAACCCTTCGTTCCGCCACCACCTCCTGATCCAGAAGTGGTGATCGTAGAGACGAAACCTGCCGAGCCCAATGCAGAGTTTCTCGCCCAACTGGAAGCGCTGCAAGCTCAGATCGAAGAACTTCGAAATGCGCCTGAGCCTGTTGTGCCGGAGGACACTGCGGCAGCAGAAGCGATCGACGCACTGACGGCACAGATCGCCGCCCTGCAGTCCGCCTCAGAGAACGCGCAGCTGCAATTCCAGGAAGAGCTGGCGGCCCGCGACCGAGAACTCCAGCAGCTCCGCATGGATCTCGACCTTGCCCGCCTGGAAGCCGCGACCCCTGCCCCGGCGCCGCTTGGTCCGAGCGAGGATGAATTGCGTGCCCGAGAGGAAGAGCGCCGCCGTCAGGAGGCAGAGGCCCGGCGACTGGCCGAGCTGCAGCGCCGCGCGGAAGAAGAACGCGCCTTCCAAGAACGCCGCATCGCATCACCCGTCATCGCGTTTGGCGGTGTGGGTAGCGATCCGTCAGCTGGCGAGCTAGCCGAGCGCACGTTCAGCGAAGTGACCGACTTCGTATTGAACGGCGCTTTACCTGCCACGGTTACCCAAGCGGAAGTCATCGCCAACCCGTCAAACACGGTGATCCAAGGCACGATGATCCAGGCGATCATGGAGACGGCACTCGACAGTTCGCTGCCCGGCCAGGTCCGCGCAATCATATCCGAGGATGTCTACAGCTATGACGGAACACGGCTGCTCATTCCGCGCGGCTCGCGTTTGATTGGGCGGTATCGGTCGGGTCTTGAGATTGCGCAGCGCCGCGTGACCATCGCATGGGACCGCATCATTCTGCCCACCGACCAGACCATCCAGATCAGTTCTTTCGGCGGCGATGAGTTGGGACGCTCCGGCGTGTCCGGCTTTGTCGATACGCGATTCGACGAACGCTTCGGCTCGGCCGCCCTCATCTCGTTCATCTCCGCCGCGCCCTCCGTTGCGGGAGACGAAGTCGAGAATGAGACCGCAGCGGATGTTCTCGAAGATGTCGGCGACGATCTGGCGGACGCAACCGACAGCGTGATCGGCGAATACCTGTCCATCGGTCCCGTCATCTATGTCGATCAAGGCGCGCGCGTCACCGTGATGGTCGACCGCGATCTGGAGATCTTCTGAGCCATGACGTTGAGCTATCTTAAAGCTTCCCTTGACAAACTCACCGATGCCGCGCGCGACGATGTGATCGAGATCTGCATCAACCCCGATGGAACCTGTTGGGGCGAGTTTCAAGGCGATCACTTCATGCGAAGGCTCGACCAGACCCTCACCGGGACCGAACTTCGTGATCTCGGCAATCAGATCGCGTCTGGAGCCAACACAACGCTCAGCAAGGACAAACCCATTGTCTCGGTTTCGATCACCTATCGAAACCGCCAGATCCGCGCCCAGGTCATCACGCCGCCTCCGGTCACAAATGGAATGTCGATCTCGCTACGCTTCTTCTCGAGCCTGCCGCTCGATCTGATCGAGCTGCAGTACCTCTATGGGGAAGAGCGCAAGCTCGAAGCACTACGCCAGGACAAGAACCGGGCGTTGCGTGAAGTCGTTGCAGCCGGAGATATCTACGCCGCCGTCCGTTTCTGCGTTGAAAACAAGCTCAACATGATCGTCTCTGGAGGCACCTCGACCGGTAAGACCGTCGCCGCCCGGAAAATCCTCTCCTATGTCGCGGACGACGAGCGCATTGTCACGATCGAAGAGGCGGCAGAGCTTCTACCGTCACAACCCAACGCAGTCACCTTGATCGCCAACCGCGACGCAGAATTCCAATCGGCCGATGTGCTTCTTACGGCCACGCTGCGCATGCGTCCGGACCGCATCATTCTCGGCGAGGTGCGCGGAAAGGAAGCCATGACCTTTCTCGAAGCGATCAACACCGGGCATGGCGGATCAATGACCACGCTCCACGCCGAGACCCCGCAACTCGCGGTTCAGCGCCTCGCCATCGCCGCACTCAAGACGGAGATTCCGATGACCTACCAGGACATGGTGACCTACATCGAAAGCTCGATCGACGTGATCATCCAGGCGGGCCGGGAGAGCGGCAAGCGCGGCATCACCGAGTTATATTTCCCGGGAACAGAATTCGAGAGGGAGGCCGCCGCACGAAACGCTTCGAGTATCAGATCGTGTCCTTCCCGATGGATCGGAAAACCAGCCTCATCGAGATGCAGGAGGACCTGAACCTACGCGGAAGCCAAGGTTGGGAAGTGGTGTCGGTCAGCACGTCAGAGTTCGCAAATGTCGGGCATACAGCCTTTCTGAAGCGCGAGATCGACTTCGATCAGGCAGAGGAGGCCACAGGATGAGCAAGCCTATTGTCCTACCGGTAGTCCTCACAGCGTTCGTTGCGGTCCCTGCCCTCGCTGAACGCAATCTCGTTCCAAGTCTCGACAACGTATCTGACGTCTGCGTCGAGAGACCGATTGAGCCGGACTGGATGCAGAACATCGGCCTGCGCGAGGCCTATAAGCGGGTGCTGGTTCAAGACATCTACCGCGCGCAGAACCTCGAACGCATCGTGGAAGAGGGAAACTGCGATTGTGTCACGCGTTTCCCGTCATGGGAGACCGCGGAGACCCTGTTCTTCGAAAGGTTCGCCGACGCCGAACGGTGGGAAATGCTCGAGGCATCTGACGACTTCAATCGCCGTGCAAACGCGGCTCGATCCGAAGCCCTGGCGATCTGCGAAGCCGCCGGCAATTGGTGAACCAGGTCCATGAGCGTCGTCACCTACTTCGTCGAAACCTCCCAGAGCTATCTCGACAGCGCCGCTGAAACGCAGTTTGGCGCGGTCGCCGCGACGGTTGGTACGATCCTCGCGCTCGGGGCCACGCTGGTGTTCGCGCTCGTCTGCATCAACATGATCTACCAATACCGCGCAATGGACGGACGAACGGCCTTCTGGCTCGCCGTGAAGGTGGGGTTGATCGGGATATTCGCGACGAATTGGGTACAATTCAATGCGTTGTCCTCTGCCATTCTGAACGGCATCGACAGCATTGCGGGATCGCTGGTGGCATCCGTAGGTGGCGGCACGCCTGGTCCCTCGGGAACCTTTGCCGAAGAATTCGACCGGCTGATTGCCGAACTGGGAGATTATCTGAACGCAGCAGGGTCGGAACTCCAATGGATGGCTGGGGCTCTTCTCGATGTGCTCGGCGTTCTGCTTCTATCGATCCTTGGCGGTCTAGCAGCCTTCATCCTCGTGGCCTCACGGCTCATGATCGCGCTTCTGATCGGGATCGCACCGGTGATGATCTTCCTGACGCTCTTCGAGGTGACCAAGGATTATTTCGCGCGGTGGCTCTCAGCGCTGGTGTCTTTTGCGATCTACCCGATCGTCGTGGCCGGCGTCTTCGCCACGATTACCGGCGTTTCGACCGCGCTGATTGGTGAACTTGGTGACCCGGAGGGCGCCTCCAACATCGGAGCGCTCATCCCATTCTTCATGATGGTTTTGATGGCAAAAGGGTTCATCATCGCCACGCCCTTCATCGTGCGTGCGATCTCGGGGAACATCATGATGCCTGCGCTGTCGGGCGGGCTGGCAGGAAGCTACGGATTTGCTCGCGCCGCCATGGGAAGCCAACAAGCCTACAACCGGTTCCTTGTCGGGGGAGCAAGCGGGGCCGAATACGCTGCTCTTAGAGCGCGGCAGATGCTTGGGGTCCAGCAGTTGCCGCAACGACCGGGCATGAGTCAGACCACTCCGAAGGCGCCCGGCGGTAATTCGACAGGTACCGGCGCCCAAATGATGGCTCAGCTGGCAAGGCTGGGAAGACTGGGGAGGCGATAAGCATGTCTGATCCGGAGACGTTGTGGTCAAGTTCGACGATCGGGCTCCGACGCAAGAAGAGCTGAATTCTGACAGGGTAGTGGGGTACGTTCAGATTGAGGATTTCTCGGGCGAGGTCATCACAGATCACTTTGGCAAGCTCTTTTGGATCGAGGATGAACAGATTTGGGCGATTGAAATATTGAGTAATGCACTGCGTCTCTCATCGCCGGGCCAATTCAACTATGAGCCCGTCAAACCAAGCCATTGGTGTCTCGTGCCACCTCTGCCAGAGCATCCTGACAGCAGCAGTTTCCCGGATGGATGACAAATCTTAAGTCGAATTGAAATTGGCTTGAGCGGCCACAAAACTCTAGGACTTTAGCGCACGTAAGCCGGACAAACTGGCTTTTTGCCAGCGGGTTTGTTCACAACGCAGAACCCCTTCGAATGCGGAGCACCCTTTTCTGGCCAGCTCAGCCATTGCCGTCAAGCCGATCTCTATTGATGATAAGAATTGCTGGTTTGTGCAACGTCCACCCTGCACTGGCCGGATGAGCTACCGAAAACGGAAGGCCTACGCCTGGCAATCATTTTCAATCGAGCCAGCGGCTGAAATAGGTGATCGCCTGATATGCGTTGGTGCACCCCAACATTAATCAAAAATCAAAAGAGTAGGCGTCTGCCATCCACTTCAATCAGAACACCCATATCCCCCCGCCGTCGTTCAACAGTTTGCGCAACGCTTGGATTGGCTTCATCCATCTCGAGCGCGGTGAATGAGATACCATCGACCTGCTGCGTTCCGCCGATCTCGAACGGTGTGATAACGTTGTTCGAAATCATCAGGGGCAGTTCGTCGATCACCGCTTGGGGCGCGAGTACCACGGTATCTCGGCGCAGCATACCGATCATCGTTTGGATACTCAGAAACTCCGGATCGGCGCGGGTCAGGACGACGATATCCGGGCGTCCGAACTGGCTGTATTGGGACTGCGGGCCGACCGGGTCGATCAGGATGCTGGTTTGATCGGAAATGATCGCCATACTGGTCGGCGTCACACGGTAGACCTCGGCGGAGGAGGTTGCGCCGGCCGATTGGGCGAGGGCCATTGTCGAGGAAAAGACCAAGAAACAAAGTGTGACGATCACGTTTCTTAACACTGCGGGCTCCATCAATGTTCATCTGCGGCAATCGGGCTTCGGAATGCGGAGTCGGGAAAAACCTCACCGACACAAGTTGGAAATAGGCCAAGCGGCGGTGATCGCCAGGTTTGCGACATGAAGAAGGGGTGAATCACATGCGTTCCATCGCAATGATGTTGTCGGTGACAACGGCAGTCTCCCCACGCGGCCCGGTGGCCAATCGCTCAGGTGCGCTCACCTCGACTTGCCGCCATTGACTGAGGTCCAGATCAATCGCGGCCAACTCCTCCTGAGGCGTTGCAAAAACTGTGTCCGGATCGGACCAGGACCATGGGGCCACCGAGGCGTGGGTCACTGACAGAAGAAGGCCGCCTTTCGCGACCGACTGGGCAGCGCGGTGCAGGACGCGGTCTCGTGGGAGGTCCACCGGGGAATGGAAGAAAAACGCGGTGATCAGATCGAAGGTGCCTTCTGGGAAACTGACGGAGAGGTCGTGTTGCTCAAAGCGTGCGCTACTGCCCACGCCGGCTGCCTCTGCGTTTTCACGCGCGGCACGCAAAGCTGCCTCAGCCACATCGACCCCAAGGGCAACCCAGCCCTGACGCGCCAACCAGATCACGTCATCGCCACGGGCGCAGCCGAGGTCCAACGCGCGGCCAGGCGCGCGCCCTTCGACAAACCGGACCAAAGCCGCGCTCGGGCGACCGCTCGTTTTGCCGGTCATGCACGCGTAATGCTGTTCCCAAAAGGCCTCTGCGTCCGTTCCAATCTTGCCGGGTTGCCTGTCAGATTTCATTCGCTGTCCTTTGGTGCTGAGGTTCTTGGGATGACTTGACCGACCAGAAGCGCGGCTGCGGTCGCGAGCACGGAGATCGCGAAGACCAGAAAGACGCCGGTAAGGTCGGTGAAGGTAGGAACCGCCGCCGACACAAAGGGCGAGGCGAACTGCCCCCCGAACAGCAGCATCGTCATGAGGCCCGACGCGCGCCCGCGGGCGGTCTCGGGCACATGGGCCATCAGCCAAACGTTTTGGTTCGGGATGATCATACCTAGCCCTGCGCCGGTCGTCAGGATGCCCGCAATCACCAGCGGCAGCGCCTGCGCCTGAGCGATCAGCACAAACCCAGTACCCATCAGCACCAAGGCCGCGGCTGCGATCATCGGTGGTTCGAAACGCGTCCGAATATGTCCGTAGAAGAACCCACCGGGAAAGCTCGCTACCGTCATTAGGGCAAGTGTTACGCCGATCAATCCGGGCGAGGTGATCCCGATATCATTCAGCAGAAACGGCAGGCGCGTCGCTGCCAAAAGAATGAACACCATTGTCAGAAAGATGAGACCGCCGGTCAGCGCAAGAAGGCGCAATGGAAACGACGCGACCTTACCCGCCGTTTGCACCCTCTCCGACGTGCCGGTACGACGCGGCAGTGCCCGCCACGCAAAGACGGCAACCGGCAGCGCGATCAGGTAGATGCCGAAGGGCGCGCTCCAGCTGAGCTCGGCCAACGCTCCTCCGGCCAGAAGGGAGAGGATCCCACAGGCTGAAATCGCAGCACCTTGCCAGCCTATGAAGCGCGCGCGGTCCGGGCCATGCCAATGGTCCGCGGCGATTTGCGTGGCAATTGTCAGTGTGCCTGCAACGCCCACGCCAAGAAGAAATCGCCCGGCCAGTATCTGAGGCATGGTCTGGGCGAGGACACCCGAAGCGCCACCAAGCGCATAGGTCAGCAGCGCGATGATTAAGATCCGGTTGCGATCAAACCGATCCGCGGCCCACCCGAACAGGGCCGCCGTCAACACCACGGCCAAGGACGGTAAAGGGACGACAAGGCCCGCTAGCGTCTCAATTCCGGGTGTGTCTGCAAAAGTGCGGGCGAGACCTGGCAGCGCCGGCGCGACCGTCGCATTTGCGAGAACGGTCAAACTCGATACCGCCAGAACCGCAGCCGTCATCAAAGCGCCAGGGCCGCTGTCGCGTGTTTGAGGAGATGCCGATGCGTCCGTCATGACATGAGGCCTTGAGCGCGTATCACGTATATTCATATGTTACGTGAAATGGCAAAGGTCAAGTGGACTACATGATTATCTTAATTGCTCCTTTTCGAACGCTTTCAGCCTTTCGCGAAAATCATCAGTGATGTCTGCCAGCGATGTGCCCTGCAACTCTGCGCGCAGCAGCGCCGCAGCGCGCTCAAATGCCTGACCAAGGCGGGCATCCACCGCCTTCTCGACCAGGCATGTCGGGTTGTCGCTGGCGGGCCCAAGCGCGAACAGGGCCGGTTCGCCTAGCGCTTCATAAATGTCGAGCATGGTGATCTCGGCCAAGGGGCGCATCAAGGTCCACCCGCCTCCGTGACCTTTGGTGGATAAGACGATCCCGTGCTCCCGCAGACCGCCCATCATACGCCGCACACCTGGCCCCTGCGTTCCGAGCATCTGACCAATCGCCTCAGAGGTCAGGGGTTCGTTCTGATCGGCCATATGGATCAGAACGTGCAAGGTCCGGGAAAGGCGGTGGTCACGGCGCATGGCGAAAGACTACCTGCGTGTTCCGTCTGCGAACAGGGGGGCGTCCATCACTCCGTGTGGAATTGCAGGCGATCCAGCAGGAGCCGGGTCGCCGGTCCACATGTGTGCTGACGAAGATGGGTCGCGTAAATCGGGAGACCTTCCTTTGGCGCAGTATCTTCTTCTACTTCAATCCGGACGAGTCTGCCGTCAGCAAGATACGCGGACACAATGTGTTCCGGCATGCGGCACCAGCCAAAGCCTGCGGCTAGAAAGTCCAACCGACGATTAAGGTCTGCGAACCGCCAAACGCGCGGGCTGGCCAACCCGAAGTTTGGACCGCTTGGATTGTCGGGATCCGACAAGACGAGCTGCACATGATCAGCCAGGTCGGTCGCTGTTGCTGGTCGCGCGAGAGAGGCGAGCGGGTGGGATCTGGCAACCACGGGCAGCATATGCGTGCGCATCAAGGCGTAAACTTGCACATCGTCGGGGACTGTGGGCAACAGGGTGCAAACACCAAGAGCCGCTGTTCCGTCCCGCACACGACGCAACGGTCCACCTAGTGCTTCTGTCGAAAATGAAATCGGTAGGTCCGGATAGTGGTCGCGAAGGTCTTGCAAAGCACGCAGTAGTGGCTCGCTCGGCACAAGAGGATCGATTGTAAGTCGTAGCTCTGCCTCAAGTCCCTCGGAGGCCCCTTGTGCGATGCGTTCAAATCGCTCGGCGGACGCCAACACGTGTCGCGCTTGATCAACCAACACACGGCCGGTTTCTGTCAGCGTTGGACGATAGGCGGAGCGATCAAAGATCGTGACGCCTTGGATCTCCTCAATCGTGGAAACAGATTGGCTGATCGCTGATTGAACACGTCCCAAAGCCCGCGCGGCTGCAGAAAAGCTGCCTTCATCTACAACGGTGACCACAACACGTAACTGTTCGAGGGTAAGAGCGGAGATCATAAGCATCTCTTCTGATGATGGAGATCATCATATTTACATCACTTTCATTGAAAGTAGAACAGGCGATATTGCTGTCATCAAAGTGTTTCTCGGTGCGCTTCGCACCGCACAATCAAAGGATGGTAGCATGCCCAAACTTCTCGTAATCGACAGCAGCCCCCGCGGACCGGCGTCCGTGTCGCGCACAATGACCGACCGTTTTGTTACAGATTGGAAAGCTGCGCATCCGGACGGGGAAGTCCAACGCAGGGATCTGACGGATACCGGCCTCGAGTTTGTGACCGGCCCATGGCTGAAGGCGTATTTTACACCGTCGCCTGAGCAAACGGACGCAGACAGGGCAGCGCTGGCCCTGTCGAACACGCTCGCTCAAGAGGTGCTGGATGCGGACGAGATTGCCATCAGCACTCCGGTCTACAATTACAACGTGCCTGCAATCCTGAAGGCATGGATCGACCATGTCGTTCGCAAAGGCATGACGCTTGGCATGGACGGGAAAGGCCTTGTGACGGATACCAAGGCGACGGTGCTCATCGCTTCAGGCGGCGTCTACACTGAAGGCTCGCCCATCGCGCACCGTGATATCGCACCGCAATACCTGCGTGTCGTTCTTGAAGCGATTGGCATTACCGATGTGACAATCATTGCTGGAGGTGGTGCGAAGGCCGTCGACATGGGCGAAGCCACGATGGACGGTTTCGTGGACACCTTGGCTGCGGACATCAAGGCAGCCGCGGCGTGACCTATCAGGCACCGATTGGGACAGGTGTTGGTCACGTGCATTTGCGCGTGGCCGATTTGGATCGCGCGATCGCGTTTTATGAGGATGTCTTAGGGTTTCATCTTCAGGCGCGGGTTGGAAACGCAGCGGCGTTCCTTGGGGCGCGCATGCCGGATGGCAATGTGTACCATCACCATATTGGCCTCAACACGTGGCAAAGCAGAGGTGGCATGCCAGCACCTCTCGGGCATACAGGTCTTTACCATGCCGCGATACTTTATCCCGATCGCAAAGCGCTTGGCATTGCGACGCGCAGAGTCCTAGAAGCCGGCATCCAGCTCAGCGGTGCGACAGATCATGGGATTTCTGAGGCGGTCTATCTCGATGATCCGGACGGAAACGGTATCGAGCTCTACCGGGATCGCCCGCAAGCGGACTGGCCCCGCGACGCGGCTGGAAACCTGGTGATGGATCTGAAGCCCCTAGACGTTGCCGCCCTTCTGGTCGAGGTCGAGCAGGGGCATGCGTGACCAAACGTGTTTCGGTAAGGATCATCTGCACCAGCAAACTCAGCCGGGGCCGTTGGCCAGATACGCAAAGGCTGGTTTGTGCAACAGATGCCAAGGGCTCAACCTCTGCGATCGCATTGTCCTGCTCCGAGAGCATCTTGGCCGATGCTGCGGCTTACGTGAATGGCACAACTGGCCATGATCCGGTTTCAGATGTTTTCATTCTGCAACCCAACCCGTCGCAAGCGCGCGTGCCCATTCCTCCCTCCCATTGGACCTCGCAAGACTTATCATGCGGCTGGCGTCGTAAGGCACCGAACGGAACGTTGTAAGCCACTCACCTACGTTTTTTTCGACGATAGCGTATGAAGCATTGGGCGTGCCTGTCTGCATAACGTGGTGGACTGGCGTGTCATCATCATATCCGGGACAGCCGACACTGCCCGGGTTCAAAATTGTCCGCCCGTCCGTGAGCCGCACGAGTCTCGGAATGTGCGCGTGGCCACACAGAATTAAGGTGGCGTCCAGACCTTGAGCTTCTGCTTCGATCTCTTGCAGCGTGCTGCGTCTGACCGACCCTTTGGGTTCCACACGCTCGAGCCAATAGGTCAGATCGCTTCCGGGCGTGCCATGGCACAAAAAGACATCTTCGAAGACCTGAAGAGTGGGCGGCAGCCCTTTGAGCCAGTCGAAGTGTGAGTGGTTCAATTGGGCGTATGCAACCTTGTCCGACGGACCTAGTTTGGCAGGGTCTTGTTCAACCAGCCACCTGTCATGGTTGCCGCGAATGGACGGGAAGTCTTGAGCCATCAGAAGTTCGGCTGTCCCGAAAGCATCCAGAGGGCCGCTGAAATGATCGCCGAGGTTTACCGCTGTTGAGACGCCGAGCCCCTGCATGTCTTGGAGAACAGCCGCCAAAGCAGATGAGTTTCCATGGATATCTGCAAGAACTGCCAGTTTCATAGCTTAAATCGCCTTTCTAAGCGCGGAGACGAATGTTGGATGTGCCGCTTAGAATAGACTTCGTGCCTGCCGCGATGAACACGAGCCCAATCGCGCGCGTTATAAGTCGGCCATAGCGAGTGCAAATGGATAGGCTTTTGGATTCGTGAAACCAAACACCAACCCGGATTTCCATGGTGTGCTGACGATTTGGGTTTGCGTACTCCCAGAGCTGCGCAAGGCTTTGACACCGAGCCAGATCAGATAGAGCCCGCACACGATACCCAGCAAATCAAATAGGAGTGGTCCCGTCTGCGAAATCCCGACGATAGCGCAAATCGCAAGTATGGCCCAGGTCAGGTCCCCGAGCAGATGAAACCCCAGAAATCGGGCACAGGCACCTCGACCAACGGTCGCCGAAAGGCTCAGGGCGGCAAGCGTGGCCGGACCTGGAATGAAGACGTATAGCAAGCCAGCCAAAAACGTCGTTGCATAAAGATCGAAAGCCATGCGGTGATAAATCTCCGTAGATGCAGTGGGATCAGAAGTCAGTGTCACTCAACTTCTCGGCCATCGTCAACTGAAGCGCTTGCGTTGTTGCCACAGTCGTCGGCGCAGCCGAAGCAAAGAGCAGCAACGTCCCGCGGAGCCACCGATTGTACCGCGCACAAACGTCCCCTTACGCAACACCTTCCGGCCGACTGGAGCGGTGTAAGGTGTTGTAAACGGAGAGTTTACTACAAGAAACCGGCTTAAGTAGCCTCGACTGCTCAGAAAAGCGATGTGTCAAAACCCTGTTGCACAATCGAAAAATTGAGCAACAAGAAAGCGCAACACAGTTTTTGCGGCTGTTTGGAATACAGATCAGGGCCGGCTCAGAGACGCAGGAATGGACTTCACCGCGTTCCATCACCCGCCATGAAAGTCCGAGTTTACCCCTCCGGACGTTCGTGCAATTGCCCATCTAGCCAGAAACGGTAATCTCGACCGGTGCACGTTCTCCCGAAATCTCCCCTTCGAAGCGCTCAAGGTCCCCAAGCGCATCTTCAACGATTGCCATGTCGTCTGCGGTAGCAACCTCGATGCTCAGCTGGGAACCGGCCGCAAAATCCATCTCGAACTGTCGCTGATCCTCCGCCAAAACAACCGCGCGCGCCCTTCTGCTGCCCGTTCTTTGAGCGGCAATTTCGGGTATGTCAGCACCCCGCTCACTAATGCCCAGTCTCGCCTCAAGATCCTGATCTGTCAGACCGGGCCCGCGAGGCGCGGTTGGCATCGCCCTTACACTCAACGGCAGTTCTCCCATCGGCGGCACTGGATCCGCGGGAAACGGAAGCTCGCCTTCTTGCGCAGCATGGATCGACTTGAAGAATGGATCCTCAAAATAGACCACCCGCTTCGCGAGTACCGGCATCTGGGCATCGACGACCACAATGATCTCGTCCAAGGGCAACCGGCGTGCTTCGTCTTCCGGCAGAAGCGAGACCTCTTCCGTCCGCTCAGACTGGCTGCGCCCTTCGAACGGGTTTTTCCCAACCGCCCTTGAGCGCGTGACCACGGTCTTCGTGGTCTTGCCGACAGCCTTGCTCAACTCCTCGACGGTCTTCTCATCCGAGGGAGTGAGGTAGAGCTTGATACCGGCGTTGCCCTGTAGAGCGCGCCGCGTGTTTTCTCCGTAGATCTCATCGATTGCGGGGATAGTCTGCGTGACGACAGCAAGATGGCCGCGATAGTGGCGCAGAACCTCGATGCTATCGGCGACGATGGGCATCTTTCCAAGCCGATTAAATTCGTCGAGCATGATCATGACAGGCCAGGGTTCATCTGGCCCAGGCTCTTTGTCCTGCAGCGCAGACAGCAGGTCCGAGAAGAAGAGCCGGATGAGCGGCGCAAGCGGCTTCACCATGAGCGGCTGGACCACCAAGTACACGCTGAACGGCTTCTTGCGGATCGTCCGGAAGTCGAAGTCCGAAACCGCCGTTGCATCGTCTATGGCCGGGTTCTGCCATTGATCAAGACCAGAGGTCATGAGAAGCGAGACATAAGAAGTCAGCGTATCGTTGTTGGTCGAGGCCAGCCGCGTAAAGATCAGCCTTGCCGCTGCGTTCTCCACCTCATGGGAGCGCGCCAGATATTCTTTCTGCTTGTTCCCGCCTGACGCTGCGATACGGTATATCTCGCCCAAGGTTGGACGCTTACGCTGGAAGGCCAGGAGCCCCGCAGCGACAAAAAGGTCGATGCCGCCTTTGAGAAGACCCTGCACACGATCATTGTCGTTTTGCAAAAAGAGCGTCGCCAGCAACTGTAGCTCCATCT
The DNA here is from genome assembly GCA_039177645.1 of Pseudomonadota bacterium. Lineage (GTDB taxonomy): Bacteria > Pseudomonadota > Alphaproteobacteria > Rhodobacterales > Rhodobacteraceae > Amaricoccus. The sequence goes on from JBCDFS010000019.1 coordinate 13,474, forward strand.
GCTGCCGCGCTGGATCCTTTAGCTCGAATATGCGCGGGAGCGGGTTGTAGCGGTGCGTGCGCTTGTCATCCCAATCCGTCGGCGCAAAGCGAAACACCGCGTCTCCCTGCGCCGCACGGTGACGGGCCGAGGCCTCGAAACACTCTCCCTTCACATCGAGCACCACGGCTGAGCCTTGCCAGGTCAGCAGGTTCGGGATGACAAAGCCCGTTGTCTTCCCGCGCCCGGTCGGCGCCACGATCAGCGCATGCGGATAGGTCTTGGAGCAGAGGAACGGCGCGCGCGAAGATGGTTTGCCGAGCTTGCCGATCACGAAGCCGGTGCCAGGTTTTCCAAAGAACCCGTTGCGCTTCATTTCACGGCGGTTTTGCCAATGGGTGTAGCCGAACCGGGTCAGCGCGGAGCCAGACATCGCTAGGCTCATCAGCAGGCCCACGACCCCTGCCCCACCCATAATGAGGTTGATCATCCGGAAGCCGTCCGGTCGCACATCGCGCAACGCGAAGTAGTTCTCCACGATATAGAGGAAGTCGATGTCGGCCTGGAACCCCAGATCGCGGAAGGTCAGCGCGGCGGAGGCAATCACATAGCCCATGGCGACGGCCACGAGCGTGACCAGCACCACACCGATGGCGAGACGGCCTCTACCCATTCCGCCCATCAATGGGTTTCCCCGCGCTCGCTTTCGCCATCGACCAGATCGGCCCGGTGGAGCTCGTATTCGCGGTCGGCGATCTCTTCGACGACGGCGCGTGCGGCTTCGCTGTTGGCTGTGGCAGCATCGGATTTCAGGTAGGCTTTCGCCGCGTAGAGACGATCAAGGCGGTCCTCGATCTGGTCTTTGAGAACATCGGCATCACCTTCGCGCAGCCGGTCGATCTGTTCTTCGTCGAGTTCTCGTTCGACGGTCTCGCGGTAGCTCAGCCTCTGCGCGTCATCCTGGAACGGTGAGCTCAGATTGCCCGTGCGCTCGTGGTCGATGACGCGTTGGACCTGCCCGTCCAAGCGCGGAGCCTCAGACGCTGCCCGTTCGATTGCGGGCTGGCTAGTTGCCTCAGCCAATCTCTCGCCCCGATCTACGAACAGCTCTTCCTGCCGCTCGTCGATAACGCCGTCGTCGTGCAGGACCTCATTGCGCTCGAGCGTGATGCCAAGCTGCACATGGGCGCGGTTGAGCGTCTCACGGGCTGTCTCCAGATCGGACTTCCGTTCGAGATTGAGACCATCCGTCTCTGCCACCCGCTGCAGATCATCCGCGATCCACTGCCGTTCGAGGGCCGCATTCTGCGCCCCGGTTTCCATCCGGGCGATGACCACCGAAGAACTGATTCCAGTGCCTCTGAGCGCGGTATCAACCTGCGCCCGGACGTCAGGCTCTCGCAATCGCTCCAACTGATCCCGGTCGATATTGGCCTCCGAGTAGACCCCGCCGTCAGAGGGCTTTTCAGTCAGGGTGACAGATCGCAACCCAAGTGGTTGCATATGCGCAAGCCGAGACTGGATTTCGTTGAGGCGGCGTTCCAACGGCGGTCGCTCTGCCTCCGGCTTCTCCGCAATCACGCCCTGCACGCGTGCCACTTGGTCGGCATACCGGGATCTCAGTTCATCGAATGATTGCTCCTCGGCCATGTAGACACCTCCGTCCAGATTCAGTTTCCCGCCTCGCGCCAGAAGCTCGCCGGCCCTGAAGAGCGCCTCCGATATGTCCTCCCGCGCCTCGCGGGACGCCTCGGCGGCGAGCGCATGGAACACGCGTCGCGTGTTCGCGATCTCGGCCAGAGCGCACTCGAGGTCGGCCCCGACCCGCGGCCGTGGCTCCGGCACCCGACCCTCTTCCTTGGCGGCATAGACCTCGCGGGTGCGCGCCGGATAATGCACCACGCCCCGATCGACCCGTCGGGTCGCCTCAAGACGCACGCCGTACGTCTCCGCCTCCTCGACCATCGCCAAACGGAAGTCGTTGTAATTGAACCGGTGGTCCCGCCCGAGGAAGAAGAACTCCCCCTCCTGGGACCGGCGGTTCAGGACGATATGGGCGTGCGGGTGGTCCCGGTCCTCATGGACCGCGATGATGTAATCGAAGTGCCCCTCGTCGGTCTGGAAGAACCGCTCGGCAACCTTTGCTGTGATGTCGCGCACATCCTCGCCCCGCGTCCCGATCGGGTAGGACAGGAGCATGTGGGTGGTCTGCCCGAGCTTCGGTTTGAACCCCGCGCTCCAGCGCTTCGCGAAGCGCTCTGTCAGGTCCTTGATCTCCTTCGGCTCAAGCTTGGCCTTACCGTCCAGAAAACCCGAACTGTCCACGATATGCGTAGATTTTGTGGTGAGGTAGCCGAGCTGGTTCGAGAGCTCGGATTTGGAGTGCGTGCCCCCGCCTCGGATCGCCTTGAAGACCGCCGCGCGGTGGCCCGCCGCCGCCCGGATCAGCTGCTTCTGCTTCGCAACATGCAGCCCCTGCATCGAGCCGCGGATGCGGCTCCAGCCGTCCCGGAAGACCTCGCCGGTGACTGCATCGACGGCGTCATTCAGCGGCATGGGCAAACTCCCTCAGAGCCGCTGTCGCCTCCAACTGCATCGCGTCGCGACGACGGCGCACAAGCAGATCGATCTCGTCGGCGCTGTCCAAAACGAACCGGGCCAGACCGCGCATCTGGGCGAGCTGTAGTTCAGAGAAGACCGCCGCCCCCTGCCCTGTCCGGTTGGCCTCAGCCATCCGTTTCGTGAGCTGCGCGACCCCATTCCCCAGGTCGTTCAGAGAGACCCGGTAGCGCGCCATCTCGGAGGCCAGTTGGACATCCGGAACAAAGGTCCCACCGGCGGACTGGATCAGCCGTCTCAGCCCCTCCGTGCGCGTCTCGATCCCGGCTGCGGCGAACACCTGATCAAGAGCCTCAAGCTCCTCGGGTGTCAGCTTTACGGTCACGGCCGTCGTCGCCACGGCGGTGTCTTTCTTCCGCTCTTCATCGGCCTTGACGACATACCGCACCGCGCGTGACGTCACACCGAAGCGCTTACCAAGCTCAGACGTCGAGACACCTTCCGCCGCCTCGCGGACGATCTCCATCTTCTCATGATCGGTAAGTCGCTTCGAACGGGACATGCGGAAGAAAGCCCCCCTATTTCCTGCCACCTTCATACAAGGCCGCCCTTACCATACGATGCTATATCTATGTGTCAATGTTATATATTCGTATGTCCCGCCCCAGGCGGCCTTGTATTCCGCTTCTCGCCAAGCGGCGGAGCCGCGAAGCCCCGCCCGAAGGGCAGCAAAATCCGCGCCCCAAGGCGCGCCAACGCCAAAGGCCCCGCCTCCAATTCCGGCCTCCCTCAATCCGCCCGCGCCGGAGGTTCTGGCCGAACATGCATATGTTCGGACGGAAGCGAGGGGGCGGCGCAAACCCTCTCCGATGGGGCGGTCTGGCGGGGTCAAGGGCGGCCAGATTTGGCCCGCCAAATCTCTGCCGGAAAAACCCGGACGGCGTAGCCGGAGGGTTATTCCGGATGGCCCCCTTGAGGCCGCCGAACCGCCCTGTCACGCACCATCTCTGACCTTCCACCGGTACCCCTTGCGGTGCCAACAACCATGACTTGAGTTGGGCCACCAGCCCGGCTCTCCTCCCTGGCGCAGCGACCCCGGAAACGGGATAGGGCCGCCCAAAGGCGGCCCCTCCGTGAGGCAGGTTACGCCTCTGGTTCTTTGGCGCTCGGTGGGAACATCACCAACTCCTGGACCGCGACGGGGAAGTCGAGCTTGAGGCTGAAGAACTCCGAGCCGTCGCCGTTGCGGGTGTTGCGGAACATCGCGCCGACGCGCTGGAACCGGGTGCGTTCCTGGCCATCGCTGTCGGTGAACTTGACGGGAACGGTGGCGACATAGTGGTTGGTCATCTGGGTCTCTCCTTGTTGCGATGGGGATCACCCGGCACGGGGGCATGAGGACCGGTCGCAAGCGCAAATGCGGAGGGTCCGCGGGCCTAACCGTGGAAGCCGTATTTGTGCTTGCCGGAGCGCCAGCGGAGGGAACGACCGGGCCGCCCTCGTGCGATCCACATCAATGAGCAAGAAGGAGAGACTCAGGTGGCCGGACGCATTGCTGCTTTGACCCGTTTCTGGATCACCGATGCGTCGCGCCATAGACCGCTTGCCCCGGTTCTGCGTCTGCAACAGATCCGCAACACCGGATTGGCTGCGCCGTCTCTGGCTACCGGCCCGAGCATCGTCCCCCCGCAGCTCAGGAGCTGGTGATGTTCTGTCAAGAGGATCGACGGACCCAGAAGCTCGCCACCGGTTCGATGGCCGGTATTGGAGCGCTCCCTCAGATTGCGACCGACGATGACGCACTCGGAGTGCGCCAACGAGCGACCTCGCTCCCGCGAGAAACACAAAAGGGCCGCCCGAAGGCGACCCTCTACATCTCAGCTATCCGCTGTCTTCTTCGCCGGGTCTGCAACCCGCATGACGGTCAGACCCTTCGCTTCAGCCTTTTGCCCGAGGTTAAGCGCAACCCCGTTGCCGCCGAAGAGAACGACCCCTGTTGCGGCGAACTTGTCGTCCAGCATTTCATCGTTGCACTTGAAGGGTGCTGCGCGACCATGCGCTGACCAGCGCGGGTCGAACCGCGCTTGCGGAAGACCCCGGGCTCGCGCCCACCGGGCCGCGATCATCTCGGCGCCATGCTTTCCGCCTTTGTGGCAGAGGAAGATCTCTTGGTTGCGGTTTTGCTTGATCCGATCCCGAACCTTGTCGAGCGTCGAGAAGACGACGTCGATATCGGTCCAGTCGGTTGCGCCTGAGACAATCAGGGGCACGCCTTCGATTTTTGACTTGGCGGCTGTTTCCCGGTCGTGCTGTTCGAGCAGCTGCTTCGCTTCAAAGAGGGCCCCCGTCTCCTGGGCCTTCGCGCTCGCTCGAGAACCCGCCGCCGGGATGAAGGCGTGTCCCGTTTCGACCTCGTAACACTCGGCGGCCGCCTCGCTCATCGTCTCGATGGCGCTCACGATCTCGCGGAGGTGCAGGAAGCGACCCTGCGCCTCTTCGAGCGCAGTCTCGGCGATCTCCGATCCATCGTGGCTTTTCGCCAGCGCACCGATCTTGTCGGCGGTCCGATCAAGTTCTTTCCCGATGACGATCTTGCGCCGCTGCAGGATCGTGGCGAGCCCGTGGGCCAGCGGTTCGATCTCGGTCTCGAGCCCGGTGTTCCGCAGCTGTCCGAGCAGAGCTTCGAAGGTTTCGCGTATGATGCTGTCGGTCAGGATGTGATCCTCGGGGATCGGAAGATGAGCGTCTTTCTCGGTCAGCCCAAAGAGTTCGATCGTGTCGTAGGTGTTCGCTTGGTCGTAAGCCATGTCGGTTCTCCAGATAATTGTCAGACCACCACAGAAGTGTGGTGGCATGGCCGTACGTCTGGGTTCCGAATCTGCCCGGGTCAGGGACGGCGCAGCCGCCGGCTTGCCGGGCGCAAAAGTTTTCGGAGCGCGGCGGTTGCAACGGGCGCAACGCTGCGTACTGGACGAAGCTCTAAGCTCGCACTGCCCTCGCCGAAAAGTTTTGCGATCCTTGAGGCGGGCTGATTTGGGGGCCATACGGAGGATATGCTTCCACGCTCATGTGTGTGTGGTGTGCCGGTAGGTTTGCTCGACGTGAGCAGGCAAGCGGCGCGACCGGACGCGGGAGACGGATGGAGGGGAGGGAGCGTTTTGGCCTGCCAAAACCGACCGGAGCGCAATCCGGCGGAGCGGCCGGGGAGCGCCGCGCTCGCGAGCCGGGCAAACCGGGATGCCGGGTGCAACGCCGCGGTGAGGCCGCATGGCCGAATGCGCGACAGGCCAAGGGCCTGTTCTCCCTTGCGACACGCGGAGCCGAGCATGGTTGGCCGTCAGGCAGTCGGATTCTCCGCTGGCGTGAACCTTAACGCCATTGCCAACGGACTTCCGTAGCGGTAGTCTATTGGAATACCAAAGGAGCCGAGATGAGCGTTCAGAAACAGACCGTCAGCTTTACGGATACCGCCTACGCCTTCGCGAAAGAACTGGTCGAGGCCGGGGAGTATCCGAATATGAGCGCAGCGGTTTCCGGAGAATTGGCGAAGGCCAAAGTAGAGCGTGAGCGCGAAAGGTTCGTTCTCGAGGCAGAACTGGAACGGCGTCTTTCACTGCCACTCGACCAGTGGGAACCGGTTGGCGAAGCCACGAAGGTGACGGAAAGTGCCCGAGACCATCTGGCCGCTTTGACGCAAATAAGCTGATGCACTTCGTCCGGCACCCGTTCTTCGAGCGGGATCTCATCGGGATGGTGGATCACATTGTCGACGTGACAGATGGGGATGTTGCGGCAGCAGAGCGTCGCCTAGATGAAGTGGATGCATTGTTGGCCTCGATCGCGTCTAATCCAACCTCCGGTGTGCGACTGCCAGGAAAGCTCAAAGGTTGGCTCGTGCGCCATGTTGGGTCCGGCCAACGCCTGACCATCGTGTTCAAACCGGATGTAGCAGGCGGTGTCATCTACCTCGCTCTCGTCGCCTTTGGTGGCCGCAACTGGGTGAAACTGGCATCGGCGCGAAAACAGTTTCAGGAATAGCGACGGGTGGAACGGTTAAGTGGCGAGCCGCAGGTAACGCTGGCGGCACTCTACGCGTCAGAGCATTGATGGCCGCTATTCGCGAGATTAGCCATCAGCCCTGCCGAAACAACAAAAGGGAGCCACGTTGCCGCGGCTCCCTTCTCGGCTGGTTCAATACCTAGCCACCCTGCTCGACAAGCTGTGATCTAAGGCCGGTGTTCAAGCGACCAGCGACAGCCCTGCACCTTCGCTCTGCTCCCGTTCGCCGTTGTCCACGAAGGGGATGATCGAGAAGGTCTGGCCGCCGCGCTGTTCCTCGTTCTGCACGGCATTCACGCGCAAATCGCCGTCGGGCGTGTTGATGAGGAGCGAGACATACTCGTTCCCGGTCCGAACGCTTTTGGCCATCCAGGCCGAGCCGACGCGGATAGGCGTGCCCTTGGGCGAGCTGACCTCGATGCGGTAGTCGGGATGGGTCTTCTCGGTCTTGTAGTCGTTCTCGATCAGCATGAATTCGAGATCGAACATCATGTTGGCGATGTAGCCAGCGAAGGCGTTGTCTGCATCCATGGCCGTCAGCTCGCCGGAGATCGATCCGGATTTCATGGTGCCGTTGGAGACAAGAGGGATGATCTCGAACTGACCGTTCTGTGCCTCGCGCGCCTCCTTCGACTGAACCGCGTTGACGCGGAAGGGCCCGAGGCCGACGTCGAGCTGCATCGAGAGGTAGGGATTGCCGGTGGTATTGCCGGTCTCGTTCCACGCAGTCCCGATGCGCACTTTGCGGCCCGACTTGTTGACAGCGGTCACGTCGAAGTCGGGACTGCGCTCGGACATCTTCGGCCGGGTCTCCAGCTGGATGGCGATGTCGAACCGGCTGGAATGGATCGTACCGGTATAGGCGGCGGTTGCGGTGTCTGTGGTTTTCGTGAGCGTTCCTGCGAACATGGGATATTCCTTCTTTGGGTTGTCCTGGCCCTGTCTTCCGACCAGCGCCAGGTAGTTTGTTTTTCGACCCCTCGTGGGATCACACCTTCCCAAAGCCTTCTTTCCTTTCCTCCCTGCCCTCGCAGCTCGCGTCGGCGTTGGATGCAACGTGCGACGCGGACCCTTGCGCGCCGCTCTCTTCCGCGTGCCCGAGGCACGCCATCCAATGTCGCAGTCCCAAGATGGTACGACCGGAACTAACTTCCGCGATCCACGCCTCCCGTGGATCGCCACAGGTCTCAATTGATTCCTGTTCGATATGCCCATTGGCCATCCAAGGTTCAGGCGCGATGCGCTTGAACCAATCGGCGAGGCTCGGAATGCGGCCTTGGCAGTCTTCTTTGACGTGCTGTTCGCCAATCCAGCGGACGGGGATCACCCGGCCGGCGGAATTTGTGAGGGTCAGGCCGAAGACCCGCTCGGCCTCAAAGATGCCTTGTGTGTGATGCCGCAGGGCACGGTGCGTGAAGAGGGCCAGATGCTCTTTGGAGGCGTCCATCCAATCGTGAATGGCTTGGTAGTCGGACGGTTCGCCGCCAAACTTGCGGACTGAGCTTTCGGCGTGGTGGAGGGGATGGGCCATGTCAGAGCCCCTCGCCAAAACTGTGGGAGTATTCGACAAAGCGGTCCGCGTGATCGAGCGTGATGCTGTCGGCGGTGATGTCCCAGGTCAGCGTGCCGTAGCCGCCTTCGTTGTTTTCGAAGCCGGGATGCTGGTTGTAGGCAACGGACCAGGCGAAGTCTTCCAGCTTTCGAGACAGGTCTTCATTCAAGGTCACATCGTTTGGCTGCAGCGTGAGGTCTTCGACATTGCCGGAGTCGCCGTAGCCTTCGTAATCCGCGATCACTTCAGTCACGCCGAGGGCGCGCAGTGCGGCGATCAGCTCGGCTCGTGCGGTCTTGAGAGCGGCCTCACGCTCCGCGCGCCACTTCTCCATCATTTCTGAGAAGTCAGTCTGGGAATTGTTCATCGCTTAGGTCCTTTTCCTTGAGGTTCGCGCGTAGGCCAGCAAGCCGCTTTCCCACGCACCCTCACCCGAAGCCCGCTTTCCCTTGCAGGCGGCGCGATCCGCCTTCTCGGAAGTCGCGCCGACGATCCGCTTGAGGATCGCGGCGCTGTCGACACCGCCCCCGTGCGGCAGGAACACCCGCAGTTGAAAAGCGATGATTTCCGTGAAGCACCCCACGGCTTTCAGACCGTCGATAGCACCGCGATCTGCCCCTTCGATCTCCAAGCGCACATCGCCCGCGACCCGGCGGCGGACGAGCGACAGGCCCCGGCCCAGATCGACCGGCTGTGTGGACCCCCGCACCGCGGTCAGCATGTCCTCGACCGATTTCGGTGCCCCGACCATGAAGCGGGCGCGTAGCGCGGCAGCGCCGTCTTCACTGACGGTGCGACCGATCATACTAGAACAACCTTCCGGCGTGACACGGTAGATGCGCTCATTGCCGGAAGGAATGTCTTTCCAGATCGGCAGAAGAAGACCCGTGAGAAGGTAGAGGCGCGTGGTGGTCGTCTTAGGAAGAGTATCGACCTCACTGTCCCACAAGCGCTGATACTCGCCCTTCTCGATCTTTTCCCAAGCCGACGCTTCGAACTTCGTCTCCTCGAGATAGGAGGAACCCGTCGGCCGCACGACTTTCCGCATCAGAGTGACGACGTCCTCATCGTAGAACTGCATGGGACGAGCGGAGAGGAGGGCTGCGCGCCCCGATGCTCGGTTCACCATCGGAACCTTCCCGGAATGACGATCCAGCGCCGTCTCGGCGCTCAGCACATGCACGGGATCGGTCACATCCAATCCGATGATCCGCGTGACCGCGCCGGATTTCGGACAAATCCAGAGATCTTCGGTCGAGACCTGCTCGATCCGCTCGCCCCGCAGGGTTTCGACGCCGAGATCGAGCGTGCCAGCCGCGCGGGCGCGTTCGGTCTGGTCGCTGATCCGCCCCGTGAACTCCTCGAAGAGCGCGTTCTGCATGTGGATGGGCAAGGCCAAAACGCGGTTCAGGAACCGCTGAATTGGCGGCAGGTCTTCGAGCAGCACGCCGTCTTTGTCGATCAGGCGGAGCGCCGTCCAGTCGGTGAAGGTCTCATAATCCATCGCCGCAGCTCGGCCCGCAGCGAGATCGGCGTAGTAGCCACGCAGCGCAGCCCGTGCGATTGGGCTTTCGAGATTGTCCTCGGCGCGGAACATGCCCTGTGCGCCGGTCTCGCGTTGGCCCTTGGTGAGCGCTCCGAGCTGGTCCAGCCGACGCGCGATCGTCGAGGTGAAGCGCTTCTCGCCATGTACATCCGATGTGCAGACCCGGAAGAACGGGGCCGATACCTGTGCGGACCGATGCGTGCGTCCCAGCCCCTGGATCGCGGCATCGGCGCGCCAGCCCGGCTCGAGCAGATAGTGGCGGCGGCGCTTCTGGTTCTTCGCGGTTTCCGCCGCGTGGTAAGACCGACCTGTGCCGCCTGCATCGGAAAAGATCAGGATGTTCTTCTCACCATCCATGAAGGCCGACGTTTCGGAAGAATTGCTGCTGGCGGCGCGCTTTTCGATGAAGAGCGCACCGTCGGAAGACTTGAGCGGGCGGATCGAGCGCCCTGTGACCTCAGCCACCGCCTCGTCACCAAATGCCCAGTTGATCTGATCGAGCGCGGACGGGATCGGTGCGAGTGACATCAGCTCGACCATCGCCTCTTCGCGCAGCTGCAGAGCCTCGAGCGAGACGACCAATTGTCCGTTCGCATCGCGCAGAGGCTCGGCCACGATGTTGCCGTCAATCTCGACGAGCTTCTGCGCATGGATCGGGAAGGCCTGCTCCAGATAGCTCAGCACATAATCCCTTGGCGTGAGCGCCCCTTCAACCAGCTCGTCGTCTGGGTCCATTGCCTCGAGGCGGCGTTTCAGAAGGCTTTCCCCTGTCGAGACCACCTGGACGACGCAGGCATATCCCGCGTCGCGATCCGCGCGCATGGCCTCAATCACGCTAGGCGCCTTCATGCCCATGAGCAGATGATTGAAGAACCGCTGCTTGGTACTCTCGAACCTCGACTTTGCGGACGCTTTCGTTGCCGAAGCGTTTGTCTCGCCTGAGGCGCTATTCACACCAGTCGCCGTCAGCGCGGCTTCGAGGTTCTGGTGGATCGTGCGGAACGCGCTGGCATAGGCGTCGTAGATTTCGATCTGTGTCGATGTCAGCGCATGTTCGAGCACATCGTATTCGACGCCGTCGAAACTAAGCGCACGGGCCGTATAAAGGCCAAGCGTTTTCAAGTCGCGAGCTACCACTTCCATGGCTGCAACGCCGCCGGCCTCCATCGCCGAGACAAAGCTCTCGCGGCTCGGAAAGGGATACTCGGCCCCCTGCCCCCAAAGTCCCAGGCGCGAGGCATAGGCGAGGTTGTGGACACTCGTGGCTCCGGTCGCCGAGATGTAGAAGACCCGCGCCCGGGGTGCGGCGAGTTGCAGACGCAGGCCTGCAAGGCCCTGTTGGGATGGTTTCGCTCCGCGGCCCGCTTCGGACCCGGCCGCGTTCTGCATCGCATGGGCCTCGTCGAAAGCCAGCACGCCTTCGAACTCCTCGCCCATCCAGTCGAGGATTTGGCTCAGTCGCGTCGTGCCGCATTTGCCGGCTGAGCGCAGCGTCGCATAGGTGACGAAGAGGATGCCGTCACCCATGCCGATGAGCTGGTCGGGTTTCCACTTGGAGAGCGGTTGGATGTCGGCCGGCGAGGCGCCCAGATCGGTCCAGTCGCGTACCGCGTCCTCAATGAGCGTGGCGGATTTGGAAATCCAGATCGCTTTGCGACGACCTGCGAGCCAGTTGGTCAGGATGAGCCCCGCGCATTCCCGGCCTTTGCCGCAGCCGGTGCCGTCTCCGAGGAAATAGCCGAGTCTGTAGGCCCGTGCGTCCGGGTCCTCGTCTGCACGGGTGAGCTTCGTCTGATCGTCATCGATCGTGAAACGACCAGGTAGATCGCGCGCATGGGCATCATTGGCCATGATGATCGTCTCGAGCTGCGCCTCGGAAAGTTGCCCCTCCTCGATCAGACGGGCGGGCAGGTGCAAAGCATCGTTGGCGGCACCCGATGGCAGGGGAGGCGCGACCGAGGCCATGGCGATGCTCTCAACCAGCGGCGTTGGATGCTCACGCGCACCGGTGATCTCAATCCGCTGTGGACGATAGCGCGCATAGATATCCGAGACTGGCACATTGTCTCGCGAGGCCGGGAGTGGGATGAAAGTAAGCGGTCGCAGAGCATGTGTCGTTGGATTGGCTGGCCGTGGTTTTGTGACTGACTGCCGTTGTGCTGAAGACTTAGCGTTCTCTTGTGAAGCCCTTCGCGCAATCATGGGACGGTGCCCCTGTGCCACGATGACTGCCGGGCGGCCCTTGGCGATCTCATCAGCATATTGCTGAGCATCTTCGAGTGTCTCGATTGAGGCACGGATAATCTCGACGTCAGCCGCGGCCTTGTCGAACACCATGAACTGCGTGTCCACGCTTGTCCCGAGCTTTCGATAGACATGGCCCGGAACAGTGAGCGCAAGACGTGGTTTGGCGATCTGAGAAACGCGCGCCCAATGCGCTGTATCGCGTTCTGGTGAGAAGCTGGTCGGCATGATCGCGACCAGGCGTCCGCCGGGCGCGAGCCGCTTGGCCGCTGGCATCAGATGTTTTGCCGCTATGTGTTTGTCCCGAGACCGATCCACCGAGGACGCGAAGGGCGGGTTCATGACGATGACCGACGGCGAGATGTCTGGCGCCAGCAGGTCGTCGATATGCTCCGCGTCATGGTCTGTTGCCGTCGTCTCAAACACAGCATCCAGGAGCGTTCGACGAAACGGATCAATTTCGTTGAGAGCGATCTGCGCGCCTGCTCGGGCTGCAAAACCCGCGAGCGCGCCCGTGCCGGCGGACGGCTCCAAAACGACCTCGCCCTTGCGAATGCCCGCTGCCTGGACAGCCAAAGCGGCATAGGGCAGCGGCGTCGAGAACTGCTGGAGGCGGATCTGCTGCTCAGACCGGCGTGTCTCGGTCAGGAGCCGGGAGGCGAAGGTACCAGCCAGAGTCGTGACGTCGGCGTCTTGGTCGCGCAGAAGCTCTGCGACTGTGGCGGCCTGCATCATGTCGTAGGCCATGCGCCAGTCCCAAGCTCCGCTTGCATCGCTGCCGCCAAAGGTGTCTCGCATGATCCGGGCGAGGGTCGAGCTTTTCAGCGGACAGTGTTGGACTTCCTGGCCGATACGGGCGAGCGCTTCCTTCAAAAGCGGATTAGAAGGTCTTGGGTGTGTTGTGCGTGCGGCAGTGCCAGCCATCGGCTTGTCCTCTCGTGTCAGATTGCAGGTCTGACAGGACAACACGCCCACTCTCCACTTTACCGGAGCGCGAGCTAAGAGGCTAAGCTGGCCATTGGGATCAATGCGCCGTGATCAGGGCCAGAGCTGCGCCGCGTGAAGAATACGCATGATCGTCACGACCTTTGAGGTCTCCGAATACACGACAATATAGTTTGGACGGACCACCATCTCTCGTGTGCCGACGATACGACCCACGCGATAGAGGTGTGGGTTCATAGGTAGTCTGGAGACTTTCTCTTCGATCTCGTCCTTGAGCGACTGCGCAGCATCCGGATTGTCGTCTGAGATGTAGTCGATGATTGCCAACAGGTCAGCAACTGCTGCGGTCTTCCATTCAAGTCTTGGCACGTCGCTTTCCGTCAATCAGCGCCTGGGCTTCGGTTATGACTTGCGCATGCGGTGCGGCAGGGCGCGGATCGTCAATCGCTTCCTGGACCTTGGCCCGGAACCAAGCGTCGTAGGCATCGGGATCAGCGGTGAGTCCGGCAGGCAACCCACCCTCGGCAGCGATGCGGGTGAGTAAGATGCGAACTGCGTCGGAAACGGTCAGACCGACGCCTGCAAGGGCCTCGGACGCATCCGTCTTCAGCTGATCATCAACGCGCACATGGATCATGGAGGTCTGGGCTGGCATGGCATGTCTCCTAAAATGTGGTTTCTGATGTATCTCATTTGAGATACGCAAGCAAGATTTGTAATGATTTACCTTTTCGTCAGCCCGAACAAGAACTCTGCCAGTACCGGGCTTGCCTCCGCCCTACCTGAACTGAGCAATGCCGAACCGGCCAGCGAGGCTTTGGACAGCCGGACGAGGCCACCGGTTTCCTCGATCCGATAGCAGCGCCGCTTCTGCCGCCCGCGGCGATAGTGCGTGGCGGTCACGATCTGGCAGGTGCTGCCGTCTGTAAGTGTCACCGGCTTTGCGAGCCTGATCTTGTCGCCCTCCTCATACTCCGGGATGTCGGCCCAGTCGCGGCAGCGCTGGCGCCAAGCATGGGCGTAGCTGTCGGGATCCTTGATCTCGGAAAGCAGGTTCAGGATGCTCAGCGGTGCACAGGATTCCACCGGGCCCGCACTTTCCTCCATGTCCTTGTAGCCCCAGCAGCCGTCGTCGTAGCGCGTCAGAAAGACTGCCGCGAAGGTGATCGAGCCATCCTTGTCGGGTGTGTAGGTGCGATCCTCGACCGGTGTTCCGTCGAGGTTTGTGACCTTGACCGCCGCGTACCAGGTCGATCCGACCTTGCAGGCTTTGAGGAGTTCGGTTCGGCGGACGTCGCTGTCGAAGGTACAGAGCCGCGTGATTTCGGCCTTCTCGTCCGCGTAGGTTTTGACGCGTCGATCAGTGTAGAAGAG
>JBCDFS010000020.1:0-18257 GCA_039177645.1 Pseudomonadota bacterium
AGCTTTCTTTTCGTGTCTTTTATTCTACTATTAAATTGATTGCGCTGAGCATCTTGGGATATTTTTGTAAATAATTCGAGGTTATGATATAATATAGAAATTTTTTTATTTAGATCATTTATCATTAAAAGCCGCCTATCGTATTTTAAATATTCGAATAGGCCATCCATTTTTTCATTATACCGTGCCGTCGTTCGAGTGAGCTCACTAATAGGAGGACTGACCAGCTCTGAAACCTTCTCTGAGAATTTGCCTATGAGTGCCTCAGTCCTGCTTTGATTTAATTGAACATTACGGTTAATGCCTCGGAAAAAAAGCCAGGCGACAAACAAGATTGTAACGAAAATTCCAATTCCGTGAGAGAAAAAAAGATCGATGAAATCCAACCATTCTGAAATAATTTCTTTTATTGGTGTTCCCTGGATCCCAGAGCGTATAATTACGTCATCAACAAATCGCCAAGCTACAGATATGAATATAGAATATGCGATTAGGAACTCTGGACGATAGGGATTGTATCTCCACGCTTCCAGGACGTTTTTCAGAATGGTTGGCAAAGTCTCTTTATCCATGAGTAAGTCGTTTCAAAACCGTTTTTCTGAATGATATAATAGTTGGAGCGCACATAGCGGATCAAGGAAACCTGAAAATGGCTTCGGGCATCGCATGGAGGCGTTGTTCCGTCGCGCTTTCGCCAGCAGTAACCGCGCCTTAAGCTTTCGGGCGCAGGTTGCAGTCGCGTCACGTCGACCGGAGGAGAGCGGGATGTCAGCTTGGTTTTACGAGTGTGTTTTGGCGGGACTCGTCCCGCTGCTTACGGCTGCAGCGTGCAGGAACCGACCAGTCACACCACGACTTGTTCCTTTACGCGACACTCGTTATTCACCAGCCGGCGTGGCGCACCGGCAGACTTAGGATCGGTCACTCACACCCGATACTCATGCTGGACGAGGCGGGGTCGTTTCAACAAGAAACGTATTTTCTTAAACCGCATTGGTTAATATCCCCAGCTTTCCCGAGACGGGGGATCCGCGCGATGGGATGTTGATCGGTTGCCGCGTGTTCCTGTGTAAGAGATCGTGAGGGCAAAGCCGCCGAGGCGCCGCCCAAACCGACGACGCGCGACGTTCTCTCAGGCCGGAGCGCCGCGCGCGATTTTCTGTGTCGGCGGGAACTGCGCGACAAACCGCGCGCGAAGGATCAGCGTCAGCAACAGAACCGCGACGAGCTGATGCAGGATCGCGAGCTGCCATGGCGCGGCTGTGATCACAGTGACAATACCCAAGACCATTTGGACCACGAGCACCACGCCGACCGCATCGAAGGCGCGGCGAATGCTGGTGAGCGAGGATTTTCGGCTCTTGAGCCAGGCGACAAGCCCCAGAATGGCGACAAGGTATCCCGCGACCCGGTGGTTGAACTGCACCAGCGCGGGGTTTTCCATGAAGTTTCGCCATGTCGGCGTCAGATCGAAGGAGGCCGAGGGGAAGATCTCGCCACCCATCAGCGGCCAATCGGTATAGGTTCGCCCGGCATCGATCCCCGCCACAAGGGCGCCGAGCAGGATCTGCAGACCGATGGCCACTGCGAAGATCGTGCTCCAGCGCATGAGCGGTTCGTTTCGTTGCCGCCGGGCTTGCAGCAGATCCGCTTCGCTTCGGCTCAGCCGCAGGATATACCAGGTGATGAGCCCCAGGATCGTTACCGCAAGGCCGAGATGGACCGCGAGCCGGTAGGAGGCAACGGAGATCATGCCCTCGGTGAGGCCCGAGGCAACCATCCACCAGCCGATGGCCCCTTGCAGGCCGCCGAGCGCGCCCAAGGCCAGCAGTCGGGGTGTCCATCCCGGTGGGATCTTGCGAAACGCCAGAAAGCCCACGAAGCCAACCGCCCAGACGAGGCCGACGAACCGCCCCAACTGGCGGTGCGCCCATTCCCACCAATAGATCACCTTGAATTCGGCGAGTGTCATGGTGGAGTTCACCAGCTCGAATTGCGGGATCTCTTGGTATTTGGCGAATTCCTCGTCCCAGGTCGCGGCATCGAGCGGCGGGATCGCGCCCGTGACCGGTTTCCATTCGGTGATGGAAAGGCCCGAATCGGTCAGCCGTGTCAGCCCGCCGACCAGGATCATCGCGGTCACGAGTGCAAAGAGGATCCCGAGCCAGATCGCGATACCCCGGCGCGCGGGCGTCCGTTTCGCCTTTGCAGGTGCGGCTGACTTCGGCGCTGGGGCGGCGGCATCGCTGCTGCCGACCTCCTCGAAAATACTGCGTGGCTTGCCCGTGCTCATACCTCGCTGATCTAGAGGCCCCGCTGGCGGACGACAAGCGTCATGTTAGGGCATCACTTGTGGGGTGGGGGCATTTCCGAAAGCGCCCGCACCAGGCCGTGGAGGGTGCGCACGTCGGCATCGGTGAGGGGCGCGCGGCGGAAGAGGTTGTCGAGGTTGGCAATCATGCTTTTGCGCTTCGCCTCCGGATAGAAAAACCGGGTCTGGTCGAGCGTGCCGATCAGGCGCGCCAGAAACGCGTCCACTTCCTGCGCTTCGGCGGGGCGTGCGCCGCCCTTGGAGGGCTCTTCGGGGTGCGCCGGGAGATGCCCGCGCCCCCATTCATAGGCCAGGAGCAGGACGCATTGCGCGAGATTGATCGAGCCGAAGGCCGGGTTGACCGGCACGGTGATGACTGTATTGGCGCGCACCACATCCGCGCTTTCGAGCCCTGCGCGTTCGGGGCCGAACAGGATGCCCACGCGCTCGCCGCGCGAGACCCGTTCGCGGGCGTCCATCATCGCCTTTTCCGGGGTCAGAATGCGCTTGGTCAGCGCCCGTTCTCGCGCTGTCGTCGCATAAACATGGGTCAGATCGGCGCAAGCCTCGGCGGTTGTGGCCGTGAGCGCCGCGGCGTCCAGGAGATGCGCCGCACCGCTCGCCATCGCTTCCGCCTTGGGGTTGGGCCAGCCGTCGCGCGGGTTGACGATCCGCAGGTCGCTGAGCGCGAAATTCCACATCGCCCGCGCTGCCGCGCCGATATTCTCGCCCATTTGCGGGCCGACCAGTATGAAGACCGGTTGCCGTTCTTCCCCCATTGCGGATGCGTCCGATCCCATCGGTGCCAAGCAAGTTCTCCTTCCAGCCCCCTTCCAGCCACAGGCTGCGCCTCGTAGCCGCCACCTTGCGCGCTGGCAATCCCTCCCGGGCGGCTTTTCCTCGGCTCTCCAGAGACTTGGCGCCGGAGCGGGGCGCGAATTGTGCCGAGAGATGCAGCAACTGGTCAGACTTGCGCCAAAGGCGCCGGATCCCGCGTAAGCTGTTTCCGTTGCGTGCGTTTTCGGGCTAGAGACGTCGCATCGATACTTCCATATCATGGCAAGGGACAGCCGATGACCAAGATCAAAGTCGATAACCCGGTGGTTGAGCTCGATGGCGACGAGATGACGCGGATCATCTGGGAGTTCATCAAGCAGAAGCTGATCCTGCCCTACCTGGAAATCGACCTGAAATACTACGATCTTGGTATGGAGGAGCGCGACCGGACCGACGATCAGATCACGGTGGATGCGGCGAATGCGATCAAGGCGCATGGTGTGGGCGTCAAATGCGCGACCATCACGCCGGACGAAGCGCGCGTCGAGGAGTTTGGCCTCAAGAAGATGTGGCGCTCCCCCAATGGCACGATCCGCAACATTCTGGGCGGCGTGATTTTCCGCCAGCCGATTATTTGCCGCAACGTGCCCCGGCTGGTGCCGGGCTGGACGAAGCCGGTTGTGGTGGGGCGTCACGCCTTTGGCGATCAGTACCGCGCCACCGATTTTCGGTTCCCGGGCAAGGGCAAGGTGACGATCAAGTTCGTCGGAGAGGATGGCGAGGTGATCGAACGCGAGGTGTTCGACGCGCCCGGCGCTGGCGTCACCATGGCGATGTATAACCTTGATGAGTCGATCCGGGATTTCGCGCGGGCCTCGATGAATTACGGGCTCTCGCTGGGCTGGCCGGTTTACCTCTCAACCAAGAACACGATCCTCAAAGCCTATGACGGGCGCTTCAAGGATCTGTTTCAGGAGGTCTATGAGGCCGAGTTTGCCGATCAGTTCAAGGAAAAGGGCATCTGGTATGAGCATCGGCTGATCGACGACATGGTGGCCTGCTGCATGAAGTGGAACGGCGGCTATGTTTGGGCGTGCAAGAATTACGACGGTGACGTGCAGTCCGACACGGTTGCGCAGGGGTTCGGTTCGCTCGGGCTGATGACCTCCGTGCTGATGACGCCCGACGGCAAGACCGTTGAGGCGGAAGCAGCCCATGGTACGGTGACCCGCCATTATCGCCAGCATCAGGACGGAAAGCAGACCTCTACGAATTCCATTGCCTCGATCTATGCCTGGACTGGTGGCCTCAAGCACCGCGCCAAGCTCGACGAAAACATCGCGTTGATGTCTTTCGCGACCACGTTGGAGAAGGTTGTCGTCGAGACGGTTGAGAGCGGCTTCATGACGAAGGACCTCGCGCTGCTGGTCGGCCCCGATCAGAGCTGGCTCACGACGATGGGCTTTTTGGAGAAGGTCGACGAAAACCTCAACAAGGCGCTTTCGGGCTGATCCATGCGGGAGGGCGGCGCCGCGCCTGACCCGACCACACAGCGCCATAGCTTTGCCGAGGACGCGCAGGGGCTTGTCGCGGGCACCATCATGGTGGTTCTCGGGCTTGGCCTGTTGCAGCATTTGGGTCTCGTTACGGGCCAGGCCGCGGGCCTCGCGCTGCTGATTTCGAACTGGACCGGCATTGGCTTTGGGCCGGTCTTCTTTACCCTCAATCTCCCGTTTTACTGGCTCGCAATTCGCCGGATGGGCTGGCCGTTCACGATCAAGACCTTCACCGCGATTGCGCTGATCTCGGGTCTCTCCGCTATGCAGCCGCAGCTCCTGCAATTCGGATCGGTCAACCCACTGGCGGGCGCGGTTGTGGCGGGAGTTGTCCAGGGTGCTGGGCTTCTGGCGATCTTTCGGCACCGCGCAAGCCTTGGCGGTGTCGGCATCCTTGGTCTTTATCTTCAAGACCGGTTTGGATTTCGCGCGGGCTGGACGCAGATGATCGTCGATGGGGTGATCTTTGTGCTGGCGCTCTTCACGTTGCCGCTCTGGTCGGTGATCTACTCGTTGATCGGCGCGGTTTTCCTCAACCTTGTGATCGCGATCAATCACCGCCGGGATCGCTATATCGCGACATAGCGCTTTGGGATGTGGTGGGTCTTGCAGGTATCTCGGACAAGAGCGGCGTGATTGGGGGGCGACGGGTTAAAGCGGTGCGGCTATAGCGGCCTCAGATCCGGGGCTTCGGCGCCGGTTCGCGGTCGGCGTCGCCGGAATTTGGCTCGCCCTTGGGTTCGATCAGCAGGACCATCACTTCCTGCTCGGCGCGGGGCCGGTGCACCACGCCTTTGGGCACCACAAACAGCTCGCCCGCCTTGACCGTCTGAGACGGTTCCCCCTCGATATCCATGATCATCTCGCCCTCGAGGACGAAAAAGAAATCATCGGTCGTGTCGTGTTTGTGGAACGGATATTCGCCTTGGAACTTGACCACCATGATCTCGTTTTCGTTGTAATCCGCGACGACATGCGGGTCCCAATGGGTCGAAAACTGAGCAAGCTTCTCGGCGAGGCTGATCGATTTCATCTTGTGGGGGCTTTCTCTTCTTCCGTCCTGTCACGCCGGGGGCGCGCGAAAAGGAAAAACCCGCCCCGTATGATGCGGGCGGGTTTCGGGATTCGTGCGTTCCGGGTCTAATCCGGGCCTAAAGCGTGAATGCCAGAATGCAGACACCGAGGGCGATGAAGGCCAGCGCAATTGTTTGGCGCTGGCCGACGCTGAGCTTGTCGAGCATCGCGAGAATGTCGCGGACGCGGTTGGGAGCCAGCGCGAGGGCAAGGCCCTCGAAGATCGCCAGGAACCCGATCGCGACCGCGAGGTCTCGGATCATTCAGCCGCCGCAGCGGCGCTTGTGGTTCGTGCGCCGCCCGATACCGACGTGTTCAGATAATTGAAGAAGTCGCTATCCGGCTCGACCATCAACGTGGTGTTGTCGCTGGTGAGCGCAGACCCGTAGGCTTGCATGGACCGGATGAAGGAGAAGAACTCCGGGTCCGCTGAATAGGCATCGGCCAGGATCCTGTTCCGCTCTGCATCGGCTTCGCCGCGGATCACGTTGGCGTCACGCTCCGATTCCGAGACAATCTCGATTGCGGTTCTGTCGGCCTGGGCCCGAACACGCTGCGCTGCCTCGTTACCACGGGCCCGCTCGTCCGCCGCTTCCCGCTCACGCTCGGCCTGCATCCTCTGGAAGGTCGCTTCCAGGTTCTGCTCCGGCAGGTCGGCGCGCTTCAGACGCACGTCGATGATGTTGATGCCCAATGCGCGGGCTTCGACAATCGACTCGTCGCGGATACGGTTCATCAGGCCGACACGATCCGGCGAGAGCACCGCCTCGGAGCGCACGGAGCCCAAGGCCTCGCGGATATTGGCGCGGAGGATCGAACTCAGTCGCTGTTCGGCAGAGGAGACCCCGCCCGCACCGATGGCCCGGCGGAATTGTTCTACATCCTGGATCCGCCAGCGCGCGAAGGCGTCCACGATCAAGCGCCGGTCATCGAGCGGCGTGACTTCGAGGGCCTGGGTGTCGAGGCCCTGTATCCGCGCGTCGTAGTAGACGACGTTTTGGATGAAGGGCACCTTGAAGGCGAGGCCTGGATCTTCCTTGACCGACCGCACCTGGCCGAATTGCAGCACCATCGCCTTTTGCCGTTCGTCGACGATGAAGAGCGAGTTGGCGAGCAGGAAGATGATGACTGCCGTGGCGATCCCGGCGACTGGAAGCCATTTCATCGCGAGACCCCCTGGGTTGCTGCAGTGGCGGTTGTTGTGTTGCCGCGGAGTTCATTGAGCGGCAGATATGGCACGACGCCTTGCGAGTTGCCCGACGGTGTGTCGAGCAGGAACATGTCGACGCTGCCGAGCACGCCTTCCATCGTCTCCAGGTAGAGCCGCTCTCGCGTGACATCCGGTGCTTTGATGTATTCCGCAAGGACGGCCGTGAAGCGGCTGGCTTCACCCGCGGCGGAGTTGACTTCCCGCGCACGGTAGCCCTCTGCCTCCTGCAGGATCTGCGCGGCTTGACCGCGCGCCCCAGCGAGACGCTCGTTGGCATACGCATCAGCGCGGTTTTGCAGCGTCGACCGTTCCTGACGAGCGGCTTGCACTTCGCGGAATGCGTCGATCACCTGCTCGGGTGGGTCGGCCTTATCGAAGTTGAGACGCACGATGTTCACGCCGGATCCGTATTCGTCCAGCGTTGTCTGGATCAGTTCGGCCACTTCTTGGCTGATCACGCCGCGATCTCGGTTGAGGATGGGCGCAAGCTCGGACCTCGCAACCACCTCGCGCATGGCGGACTCCGCCACCGCTTCGATGGTGTTTTGCGGATTAGACAGATTGAACAGGAACGGTGCGGGATCGCGCACGTTCCAGACGACCTCGAAGTTGATGTCGACAATGTTCTCGTCGCCGGTGAGCATCAGACCGGAGCTCGCTCCGCGCACCGTGCCGGAGCCGATATCCACTGTTTGCTCGCGGAAGGCCGGAATGATCACATAGGTCACAAGCGGCCATGGCGCGAAGTTCAGACCCGGCCCGCCAACGCAATCGCCGCGACATTCGCCGAGCGTCAGTTCAACCGATCGTTCGAAGTCCTGGACGCGATAGAAGGACATGACGAGCCAGCCCACGAACGCGATACCGAGGATGACAAACACGGCGCGCTTCGGGACCCGGAAGCCTTGGCCGCCTCCGCCGCCACCGCCGCCGCTTGGTCCGCCGCCGCCGGAGCGCCCGCCCATCAAGACCTTGAGTTGTTCTTGTCCTTTGCGGACGATTTCATCGATATCCGGCACTGGTGGCTGCCCGCCCGGGCCGCCGCTGCCGCCGCCGCCGCGGTTTCCACCGCCGCCGCTGCCATTGCCGCCACCCCACGGGCCTTTGCTGCCGCCACCGCCCGAGGAGCCGCCGCCTTTCTTGCCGCCGCCCCAAGGTCCGCCGTTGTTGCTGTAAGGCATACGCCGCTGCGCTCCTCTAAGATATGCTTCTGGTCCACACCCCGCTTGCCTTGGACACTTGGCCCTTGTCGGCGCAAAATCAATCCGTCAGGCGAGTGGTGTGCGCATTAGGACGAGTTCTTCCGCGGCGGTCGGATGCACCGCAATCGTCGCGTCGAAGTCCTCTTTCGTGGCGCCCATGCCGATCGGGATCGCCGCAATCTGAGCCATCTCTCCGGCGCCATGGCCCACGATATGGCATCCAATCACCTTGCGCGTGTCCTTGGCGACGATGAGCTTCATCAGCATCCGTTCATCCCGCCCCGCAAGCACGTTGAGCATCGGTCTGAACGTGGAGCGATAGATCTCCACCGGCCCGTTATCGCGCGCCGCGGCTTCCGACACGCCCACCGTCCCGACCTCCGGCTGGGTAAAGACAGCGCTTGGGATGAGCGAATGATCGACCTTGCGCGGATTGGCCCCGAACACCGTGTCGGCAAAGGCATGACCCTCGCGGATGGCCACCGGCGTGAGCGCCACACGGTCGGTCACATCTCCGATGGCAAAGATCGACGGCACGGATGTCTGCGACCAGTCATCGACCTGGACAGCGCCGTTGCGCTCCAGCCCGACGCCCAGTGCATCCAGGCCCAAACCCTCGACATTGGGGATACGGCCGGTGGCGAACATGACCTGATCCGTCTCCACCGTTTCGCCGCTTTGCAGCGTGACAACAAGCGCATTGCCGACCCGTTCGACCTTGCTCAGTTGCTCTTCGGTGCGGATATCGACGCCGCGGGCGCGCATCGCGTCGGCGACGTGGTTGCGCACATCGTCATCGAAGCCGCGCAGGATTTGCGGGCCGCGATAGACCTGGATGACCTCCGTGCCCAAGCCATTGAGGATGCCCGCAAATTCGCAGGCAATATACCCGCCGCCATAGATGACCATCCGCTTGGGCTGTTCAGTCAAATCGAAGATCTCATTCGAGGTGATCCCGAGGTCGGCGCCGGGAATGTCGGGAATGAAGGGGGTCGCCCCGGTGGCGATCAGAATGTGCTTTGCCGTGAACCGCTCGCCGGAGCTCAGAGCAACGGTATGGGCGTCCGCGACCGTGGCGCGGGCATCGAAGGTCTGCACCCCGGTGTTGCGCAAATTGCCCTCGAAGATCTTCTCCAGCCGGTCGATTTCTTCGTCCTTGGCCGAGATGAGTTTCCACCAATCGAAGGATGTCGATCCCACGCTCCAGCCGAAGCCTTCGGCATCGTCAAACGCGTCGGCGAAGTTGCTGGCATAGACCATCAGCTTTTTCGGCACGCAGCCGCGGATCACGCAGGTCCCGCCATAGCGGAATTCTTCGGCAAGTCCGACCCTCGCGCCCGCCTGGGCGGAGATGCGCGCGGCACGAACCCCGCCGGAGCCGCCGCCGATCACGAAGAGATCGAAATCGAATTCGCTGCCGGAGTCGTTCTCTGCCATGCTCTAACGCCTCTTTATCATTTGACGTGTCGTTTCTTATCTTTAGCGGCTGGCGTTTTCGGCTGCCGCGGGTCTGTCGATCACGTCGCAGGTGCCGTCCTGACGGCCGATGATCACACTCTCGGCAATGCCGATGAAGAGCCCGTGATCGACAACACCGGGCACGCGCGCAAGGTTCTGCGCGAGCGCGGAAAGATCGCCAATCCGCCCCAGATGCAGATCGAGAATGTGATGCCCCTCATCGGTCACCAGAGCCTGGTTTCCGGACTGGCGCAAGACAACACTCGTGCCGTCCACATCGCTGTTGGCAACGATCTCTTCGATGGCCTGCTGCGTCCGGGTATGTCCGAATTTCACAACCTCGACCGGCAGCGGGAAGGCGCCCAGCGTGCTCACGATCTTGGTTTGGTCGGCGATAACGATCATCCGCGCACTGGCGGTTGCGACGATCTTTTCCTTCAGGAGCGCCGCGCCGCCGCCCTTGATCAGGTTGAGATGGCCATCGATCTCATCGGCGCCATCAACAGTCAGGTCGATCTCCTTGGCCGTGTCAATTTCGCGCACCGGAATGCCCAGCTCGCGCGCAAGCCAAAGCGTCGTGTTTGACGTCGCAATGCCGGTCACCGGGAGCCCGGTTTCCCGGATCCGTTCGGATAAGAGCCTGATAAACCACGCGGCTGTGGAGCCGGTGCCGAGACCGAGCGTCATGCCGGGTTCAACAAAATCAAGCGCGCGGGCGGCCGCGGCGCGCTTCGCGATGTCCGCTGCGGAAAGCGATGTCGGGTCCGCAGTGGATTGGGCTGCCGTCATAGTGTCTCCTCTGTTCAAAAGGCCTCGCTTGATGCCTTTTCGCTGCGGCGCCGCAGATTGTTTCCCTTGTCAGGTGAAAACCTCGTCAGCGGTCCGGGGCGAGCCGTGGCGCTCTATTGCGACGGGCCTCCTGAATCAATCTGGGGCCTTATAGGGGTGATGGCGGGCGACCGGAAGGCGCATTTCGCGCGGGACGCCGCCGCTGCATAGAGGATTGTCGCTAATTGCAAAGCCGCGCGCCGCGGAACAGTCTTTATTCGCCGGACGATAGCCAGGATCGCGTCCATGTTTCTCAGCGTCTTCGATGTTTTCAAGATCGGGGTCGGGCCCTCTTCCAGCCATACAATGGGCCCGATGGTTGCGGGCGCGCGATTCCTCGACGCTTTGCGCGGCGGTGTCGATCCGATCCCAGGGGCGGGCCCGCCTGCGCGGCTCGGCGCGCGGCTCCATGGCTCGCTCGCCTTCACCGGAAAGGGGCATGCGACGGACCGGGCCACGATCCTGGGGCTTGCGGGCTTCACACCTGAGGAATTCGATGCGGGGAAAGCCGAGGCAGCGCTGGCGGAGATTGCCCGGACGGGCCAAATCACGGTGCCGGCCTTGCCTCAGATGGCCTTTCGCCCGGAAACCGACCTCGTTTTCGACTTCGAGGCGCCCTTGCCTGGCCATGCCAATGGTATGACGCTCTCGGCCTGGGATGCCAACGGCGATCTGGCCATGCGGGAGACATATTATTCGGTCGGCGGCGGCTTCGTGGTGACCGAGGGCGAGCTCGCGCATCCGGTTGAGGAAGATAGCGGTGAGCCTGTTCCCTATCCGTTTCATAACGCGGAAGAAATGCTCGCCATGGCGGCGCGATCGGGCCAGTCGATTGCCCAGATGAAACGCGCGAATGAGGTCGCCCGAAAGTCGCCTCAAGCTATCGACGCCGGGGTTCGGCGCATTTGGAGCGTGATGTCTGACTGCATCGATGCGGGGCTCGCGCAGGACGGCACGCTCCCTGGCGGGCTCAACCTCCCGCGCCGGGGGCGGCGCATCCATCAGGGGCTTCTGGCCGAGCGGGGGCTGAACCTGACGGCGCCCCACAGCATCAATGATTGGATTTCCGTCTACGCCATCGCGGTCAACGAGGAGAACGCCGCCGGAGGGCGCGTTGTGACTGCGCCCACCAACGGGGCGGCAGGTGTCGTGCCGGCGACGATCCGCTATTGGCTCGACCATGTGCCTGGCGCAACCGCCGCGCGTGTGCCCGAATTCCTGCTGACGGCGGCGGCGATTGGTGGGATTATCAAGCACAATGCTTCGATCTCCGGCGCCGAGGTTGGATGCCAGGGCGAGGTTGGGTCCGCCTCGGCCATGGCTGCTGCCGGGCTTGCCGCGGTGTTGGGCGGCACACCCGCGCAAGTGGAAAACGCCGCCGAAATCGCGCTTGAGCATCACCTTGGGATGACCTGCGACCCGATCATGGGGCTGGTTCAGGCGCCGTGTATCGAGCGCAACGGTTTGGGGGCGATCAAGGCGGTTTCCTCCGCCTCGCTGGCGCTGCGCGGCGATGGCTGGCACCTGGTGAGCCTCGATGCATGTATCGAGACGATGCGGCAGACCGGCCACGATATGGACACGCGTTACAAGGAAACTTCGCTCGGCGGGCTGGCGGTCAACGTCCCGAATTGTTGAACGGGTGAGGGCGGATTTCGGCCTCTGAAATGAGGTCTGCGGGGTTGCGCCGCGCGGCCAAGTTGCTGATGGAGGCGCCCCTCATATCTGTTTTTCCTGGAGCCTATTTTGATCCCCCTCGATTCGCCGCTTCGGCTCGCGACCGAAGCCGATGCCCCACAACTCGCCGATCTCGTCAATTTTGCCGGTGAGGGTCTGCCCTTCCACGTTTGGACCGGCCTTGCCCGGGACCACGAGGATCCTTGGGAGATCGGGCGTGCTCGGCAGGCCGAAAAGGCCCGCGACGGCCAGATCGTCGTCGTCGACCATGGCGACGGTGCGGTCGCGGGGCTGACGGGCTATGC
Organism: Pseudomonadota bacterium; assembly: GCA_039177645.1. Taxonomy (GTDB): domain Bacteria; phylum Pseudomonadota; class Alphaproteobacteria; order Rhodobacterales; family Rhodobacteraceae; genus Amaricoccus. The sequence continues at coordinate 12,399 of JBCDFS010000020.1, forward strand.
AATCGGGGCCGAGCCCGAACCGATTGGCGAAGACTTTCCCGCCTTGTTTCGGCCGCTCCAGGAGTTGGAAAACAAGGCGCTTCAGTCGTGGTATGTGAATGTGCTGGCCTGCTATCCGGAGCATCGGGGTAAGGGGCTTGGATCGCGGCTTCTGGGCCTTGCGGAAGAGATCGCCGGGTCCGAGGGGCTTGCCCGGATGAGCGTCATCGTTGCCAGCAACAATACCGGGGTGCGCCGGCTCTATGAGCGCCATGGGTATGCCGAGATCGCGAGCCTTCCCAGCGTCAAGGGCAACTGGGATACCGACACGGATGCCTGGGTTCTGCTGATGAAAGCGCTTTGATCCGGGGCGTTGCTCGCTTGCTTCCGCGGCATGCGCGACCGCCGGGAGGTTTCAGGGTGTGTGCTCTTTGGGGCAGGTATCGGTCACGCGCGTGTCCGGTGTCTTGAGCCCGATCCACGCCGCCACCGCATCCTGATCGAACCCGGCTTTTCGTTGGTCGCCCACCTGCATGAGAGGGCGGCGGATCAGGATCGGCTCGGCGACCATGGCTGCGAGGGCCTCATCGGCGCTGAGGCTCTCGGGGGAGACGCGCCCGGCCTTCACCTGCGGGGCGCTGGCATTGATCCAGCGCGCCACCGGCATGTCCGCGAAGAACGGTCGCAGCGCATCTTCCGTCCACGCTTCGGTCAGCAAATTGCGGACGTCGAGGTCGTGCCCGGAGGCGCGGAGGAGCTTTTTCTGCCGCGTGTTCGAAATGCAGCCGGGTTTTTCGTAGAAAACAACGTGGGCCATCGAGATCGTCCTTTCGCGCAAGGGCCACGATGACCACGCAAACGCCGTGCCAGGTCAAGCATGCCTTGATGCGCCCGTCTCCAGCGGCGCGCGTTTGACTTCCGCGCGGTGCCGCTTTTACACCGGGGGCATGACGCGGGACTTCCCAAAGATATCGCCCAAGCATGTCGACCTAGGCGCGTATCCGCCCGGGATCGCCTACATGGACGGGCAGTATCTTCCGGTGAGCGAGGCGAAAATCCCGGTTTTGGACTATGGCCTGCTCCATTCCGACGCGACCTATGACACTGTTCATGTCTGGGACGGGGCATTCTTTCGCCTGGACGATCACCTTGATCGGTTCGCCGCGGGCATGGAGAAGCTGCACTTGGCGATTCCCTACGAGCGGGCGGAAGTCGTTGAAATCCTGCACAATTGCGTGGCGCTGTCGGGGCTGCGGAATGCATATGTCGAGTTCATCTGCACCCGAGGTATGTCGCCCACCTTCAGCCGCGATCCGCGCGACGCGGTGAACCGGTTCATCGCTTTCGCGATCCCGTTCGGTTCGGTGGCCAATCCCGACCAGATGGCGCGCGGGCTGCACGCGGCGATCACGCCCATTGTCAGGATCCCGGCGTCCTCCGTCGATCCCACGGTGAAGAATTACCATTGGCTGGATCTCATCAAGGGGCTCTATGCGGCCTATGACCGGGGGGCGGAGACCGCGATCCTGTTGGATGGCAACGGAAACGTGGCCGAGGGGCCGGGGTTCAACGTGTTTTCGGTCAAGGACGGCGCGGTCTCGACGCCCAAAGAAGGCGTGTTGATGGGCCTCACCCGGCGCAGTGTGTTGGAAATCTGCGCCACCCTCAATGTGACATGCGTGACCTGCGATGTGGGCCCCGATCAGTTGAGACAGGCGGATGAGGTGTTCATCAGTTCGACTGCGGGCGGTGTCATGCCGGTGACGCGGATCGATGGGGCGCCAGTTCGTACGGGGAAGCCGGGGGCGCTGACGGAGACAATCCGGGCCGCCTATTGGCGGATGCATGACGACGACACCAAGCGCAGCGTGGTTGTGTATCCAAGCGAGGGCTAATGCGCACGTGCGTTGGCGGCGCGCGGCAACTTAGGTGATGGCGGCTTTGCGCCGGGTCAGTTGAACCCGCCGAACCAATGGCGTTGGATTTCCTCATAACGACCGGATTCGGCCAAGCGCAGCAGGGCCCGGTTGATCGGTTCGCGCAGATCGCTGCCCTGGGGCAGGGCGATCCCGTAATCCTCGGGGCGGAACACACGCGGAAGCAGGTGCGCCTGCACGGTTGCTTGTTGCGCGAGGTAATAGGCGAGGATCGGGCCATCGAAGAAGACCGCCTCCAATTCCCCGGCTTCGAAGGCTTGGATGACACTGGCGTAATCGCTGTACTCGCGGCTTGAAATGTCGCGGTCGTCCAGAAAAGCGGCGGATGTCGATCCCACTGTTGTGCCGACGCGGCGGCCATCCAGATCGTCGGGTGACTGGATCGATCCGGTGATCGCCTCGATGGTGATGGCGGCTGTGATCTGCGCGACGAAGATCGACACCAGGAACAGGCTCGACACCACCATGGCGACGGAGATCACCCGGCCCACAATCGACTGCGGCACATTCTGTTCAAACCCACCATTCACGACGAGGTTCAAGGCCCACCAAAAGGATGGGAACATGGCCTCCCGCATGTTGCGATCGAAATAGGGCTGCTTTCGGCGCTCAACGAACCACACCAACAGGCCCATCAGAAACAAGGCGCCGAACCCGGCAAAGACGAGCCACAAAAAATCAAGCCGAAACAGGATCTGCCACAGGCTCGCCTCGGCGGACCGGCCAAAGAGCATGATCTGCAGGCCGCTCTCGAAGATGGGCCGACTGAAGTCCATGATCGATTCCCGCTCGGCCGTGATGGAGATGTTTGCTATGGCGCCGTCGACTTCGCCCGCCTCCACCGCGCTCAGCATGGATTGGAATTCGTCCTCGAAGGAAAAGCTGACGTCTCGTCCGATTTCCTGTGCAATCGCGCGCATCAGTTCGATGCTAAACCCCGTCGGCTCCCCGTTCTCAAGGAGGGAGAAGGGCGGGCGTTCGACGGTCAGGAAGCGCAGGTCTGTGTCCTGCGCGAGCGTCGTTTGCGAGGCCGCGAGGAAAAGGGCGATTGCAACAAAAGTTCGGGAGAAAGGCATATCCCAACGCGCGCCTGTACTGTCACAAGTCTGGGCCGTCTTCGAGATGCGCCCAACGCGCCCGACCCAAATACACCAACTACGAGTTGGGTGTTCCTACATGGGCCTAGGCGGCACGCCAATTGCTCGCCGGGCGATCAAGGCTGGTATTTGTGCATTGAGCACTCATTAGATCATGCGTTAGGCAGAAAATGCCGATTTTGCCTCACCTGCAAGCGGTTTGCGACTGTCTCGGGTCCTGATCCATTTGCACGAGGCTGGTCACCTGTGGGGCGGGCCAGTCGGATGGCGCGGGGTGCCCGGTGCGGCTTGAGCAAAAAAAACCGTGCCGCCTCTTGGCGAAGGCATTGCGATGGCGGTAAGCGGGGATTTGTCGTGGATCCGGGTGGGGAGGCGTGCTGTGCTGTCGGCGCGGTGCGTGCCTTGGGCGGAAGTATGTGTCGTATGGGGAGCTATCTTTGAGTGGCGTCGTGTTCATCGCGGTTTTGGGGGCGGCGCTTCTGCACGCGACTTGGAATGCGCTGGTCAAGGGAAGTTCGGACAAGACTCTGAGCATGGCGGCGGTGGTGATCGGGCATGTGCCGCTCGCGATTGTGCTCTTGCCATTCGCTCCGATGCCGGATCCCGCGAGCCTGCCTTATCTGTGCGTCGGCATTGCGCTGCATCAAGGCTATCAGCTCTTCTTGCTCTGGTCTTATCAGAGCGGTGACCTGACGCAGGTCTATCCGATTGCGCGCGGCTCGGCGCCGTTGATCGTCGCGCTCGTCTCGGTGTTCGGTCTGGGGGTCGTCCTGGCGGATTTGGAATTGGTCGCGATCACGATCATCGGCGCGGGCATCATCAGCCTGACCTTGGTGCGGCGCGCGGATGGGCTGGTGAACCGCAAGGCGGCGGCGCTCGCTCTCATGACCGGGGTATTCATCGCGTCCTACTCGCTTGTAGATGGTCTTGGGGCGCGGATCGCGGGCACGTCCTTGGGCTTCTACTGTTGGCTTGCGATTGGAAATGGCCTGCTGATGGTGCTCTTTCTGCGCTGGCGCGCGCCAGACACGTTGCGGGCGCTTCCCGGCGCTGGTCTGCCCATGCTGCTTGTGGGCGGTTCGGCCTCCTTCGTCGCCTATGCGCTGGTGACATGGGCTTTCACGCAAGCGCCCATCGCGCTTGTGACCGCCTTGCGCGAGACGAGTATCGCTTTTGCGCTGCTGATCGGGGTGGTTTTTCTCAAGGAGCGGTTGAGCCTCCTCAAGGTCGCCAGCACCATGACCACGCTCCTCGGCGTGGCTCTGCTGCGCTATTCCAGATGAGGAGGCGGATGGGTTATTCCCGCACACGACCCGATTGGGTGTGTCGCACAAGCATTAGCGCCCGGTCTTCCGGGTCTTCGTTTCACTCCGGTCCGATTGTGCTCTAGACGAGCTCCTGGAGCGACATCACCTCGATCTCGCCTTCGCGGCGGTTTTGCATGGCGAGTGCTGCGGCGCGGGCGCCTGCGGCGGTGGTGTAGTAAGGGATCCGGCCCGATAGGGCGAGAGCGCGGATTTCGCGGCTGTCGGTGATGGATTGCGCGCCTTCGGTGGTGTTGAAGACGACCTGCACCTCGCCATCCTTCATCATATCCACGATATGCGGCTGGCCCTCGTAGACCTTGTTCACGCGGGTTGTGGGAATCCCCTCGGCGTTGAGGAAGGCCGCGGTTCCGCCCGTGGCGATCACGTCGAAGCCCAGATCCGCCATAATGCGGGTAGCTTCCAGGATGAGGCCGTTCTTGTCGCTGTCCTTGACCGAGACGAAGACCTTGCCTTCGGTCGGCAGCTGCGCGCCCGCGCCCATCTGCGCCTTCAGGAACGCCCGCGAGAAGTTCTTATCGACACCCATCACTTCGCCGGTCGAGCGCATTTCCGGCCCAAGGATCGTATCGACGCCGGGGAAGCGGCTGAAAGGCAGGACGGCTTCCTTCACCGCGATGTGTGGTGTTTCCGCGGGCTTCGCGTCGAAATTGTCTAGCGGTTCGCCCGCCATGACCCTGGCCGCGATCCCGGCAATCGGCGAGCCCACCGCCTTCGCCACGAAAGGCACGGTGCGCGAGGCGCGGGGATTGACCTCCAGCACGTAAATGTCGCCGTCCTGGATCGCAAACTGCACGTTGAGGAGGCCCACGACGTTGAGGCTGAGCGCGAGCTGCGCGGTCTGTTCCTTAAGCTCATCAATGATGGCGGCGTCGAGCGAGTAGGGCGGCAGGGCACAGGCGCTGTCGCCGGAATGCACGCCCGCTTCCTCGATATGCTCCATGACGCCCGCGACATGCACCCGCGTGCCGTCCGAGATCGCATCGACGTCCACCTCGACGGCGCCCGAGAGGTATCCGTCCAGGAGAACCGGGTTCTCGCCCGAGACATCCACGGCTTCGGTGATGTAGCGCTGGAGATGCGCGTCATCGCGGACGATCTCCATCGCCCGGCCGCCCAGAACGTAAGAAGGGCGGATCACCAGCGGATAGCCGATCTTGGCCGCGACCTGCATCGCTTCCTTCTGGGAGCGCGCCAGCCCGTTGATCGGCTGCTTGAGCCCGAGCTTCACGAGCAGCTTCTGGAAGCGCTCGCGGTCCTCGGCGAGGTCGATGGCGTCGGGGCTGGTGCCGAGGATCGGCACGCCCGCATCGTGGAGCGCGTTGGCGAGCTTGAGCGGCGTTTGGCCACCAAATTGCAGGATGACGCCCGCGAGACTGCCATTTTCCTGTTCCACGCGCAGGATCTCCAGCACGTTTTCAAGCGTCAGTGGCTCGAAATAGAGCCGGTCCGACGTATCATAATCAGTGGAGTGTCGCAGAGGACGGGCATGGGGGTCTCGGGGAAGGCGGGTGGGGGAGG
>JBCDFS010000021.1:0-16769 GCA_039177645.1 Pseudomonadota bacterium
GCAATTTCAGGAGGAACTCGCAGCGCGTGACCGAGAGCTCCAGCAGCTTCGGATGGACCTCGATCTTGCCCGCCTCGAAGCCACAACCCCTGCCCCGGCTCCACTCGGTCCGACCGAAGACGAGCTACGCGCCCGTGAGGAAGAACGCCGCCGTCAGGAGGAAGACGCCCGGCGACTGGCCGAGTTGCAGCGCCGCGCGGAAGAAGAACGCGCCTTCCAAGAACGCCGCATCGCATCACCCGTCATTGCGTTTGGCGGTGTCGGCAGCGATCCGTCATCAGGCGAATTGGCGGAGCGCACCTTCAGCGAAGTGACCGACTTCGTTTTGAATGGCGCTTTGCCGGCGACAGTCACCCAAGCTGAGGTGATCGCAAACCCCTCGAACACCGTCATCCAGGGCACGATGATCCAGGCGATCATGGAGACCGCGCTCGACAGTTCGCTGCCCGGCCAGGTGCGCGCGATCATCTCCGAGGATGTCTACAGCTACGACGGAACACGGCTGCTCATCCCGCGCGGCTCGCGTCTGATTGGGCGTTATCGGTCGGGTCTTGAGATCGCTCAGCGCCGTGTGACGATCGCCTGGGACCGCATCATCCTGCCAACGGATCAGACCATCCAGATTAGCTCCTTCGGAGGCGATGAGTTGGGCCGCTCCGGCGTGTCCGGCTTTGTCGATACGCGTTTCGACGAACGTTTTGGCTCTGCAGCTCTGATCTCGATCATTTCCGCAGCACCCTCTGTTGCAGCTGGCGAGGTCGAAGATGAAACAACGGCGGACGTTCTCGAAGATGTGGGCGACGATCTGGCCGACGCCACAGACAGCGTGATCGGCGAGTACCTCTCTATCGGGCCTGTCATCTATGTCGACCAAGGCGCGCGCGTCACCGTGATGGTCGACCGCGATCTGGAGATCTTCTGAACCATGACGCTGAGCTATCTCCAGACCTCCCTCGACAAACTGGCCGATGCCGCCCGAGACGATGTGATCGAAATCTGCATCAACCCAGATGGAACCTGCTGGGCCGAGTTCCAGGGCGATCATTTCATGCAAAGGCTCGACCAAACACTCAGCGGGACCGAGCTTCGTGATCTCGGCAACCAGATCGCGTCCGGGGCCAATACGACACTCAGTAAGGACAAACCAATCGTCTCGGTCTCGATCACCTATCGCGACCGTCCGATCCGCGCCCAGGTCATCACACCGCCCGCCGTCACCGATGGCATGTCGATCTCGCTGCGGTTCTTCTCGAGCCTGCCGCTCGACGAAATTGAGCTGCAATACCTCTATGGCGAAGAGCGCAAGCTCGAAGCGCTGCGTCAGGACAAGAACCGGGCGCTGCGGGAAGTCGTTGCCGCAGGCGATATCTATGCCGCTGTCCGCTTTTGCGTCGAGAACAAACTCAACATGATCGTTTCGGGCGGCACCTCCACCGGCAAGACCGTCGCCGCCCGGAAGATCCTTTCCTACGTCGCGGACGACGAACGCATCCTCACAATCGAAGAGGCGGCGGAGCTTCTGCCGACGCAGCCGAACGCGGTCACTCTGATCGCCAACAGGGACGCGGAGTTCCAATCGGCCGATGTCCTGCTGACGGCCACGCTCCGCATGCGGCCAGACCGCATCATCCTCGGCGAGGTCCGCGGCAAGGAGGCCATGACTTTCCTCGAGGCGATCAACACCGGCCATGGCGGCTCGATGACCACGCTCCACGCCGAAACCCCACAGCTCGCGGTCCAGCGGCTCGCCATCGCCGCCCTCAAAACGGAGATCCCGATGACCTACCAGGACATGGTGACCTACATCGAAAGCTCGATCGACGTGATCATCCAGGCGGGGCGAGAGAGCGGTAAGCGCGGGATCACAGAGTTCTATCTACCGGGAACTGAGCTACAGACGGAGGCCGCCGCATGAAACGCTTTGAGTACCAAATCGTGACGTTTCCGATGGATCGCAAAACCAGCCTCATTGAGATGCAGGAGGACCTCAACCTGCGTGGCAGCCAAGGCTGGGAAGTGGTGTCGGTCAGCACTTCAGAGTTTGCAAATGTCGGGCACACGGCCTTCCTCAAGCGTGAGATCGACATCGACCATGTCGAGGAGGTTACGGCATGAGCAAGGCCTTCTTCCTTCCAGTTGTCTTCGCAGTGTTTATCGCGGTCCCGACGCTCGCCGAGCGCAATCTCGTTCCAAGCCTGGAGAGCACGCCTGACGTCTGCGTCGACCGACCCGCCGAGCCAGACTGGATGCAAAACATTGCTCTACGTGAGGCTTACAAGCGGGTGCTGGTTCAAGACATCTACCGCGCGCAGAACCTCGAACGCATCGTCGAAGAAGGTAACTGCGAGTGTGACACGCGCTTCCCTTCCTGGGAGACCGCGGAGGCCCTGTTCTTCGAAAAGTTCGCTGACGCTGAGCGATGGGAAATGCTTGAGGCCTCGGACGGTTACAATCGTCGTGCTAGCGCTGCGCGGCCGGAAGCCATGGCGATCTGCGAAGCCGCTGGCAACTGGTGAGGTAGTTCATGAGCGTTGTCACCTACTTCGTCGAAACCTCCCAGAGCTATCTGGACTCAGCCGCTGAGACCCAGTTTGGCGCGGTGGCCGCGACAGTTGGAACGATCCTCGCGCTTGGGGCGACGCTGGTGTTCGCGCTCGTCTGCATCAATATGATTTACCAGTACCGCGCGATGGACGGGCGAACGGCCTTTTGGCTGGCGGTGAAGGTCGGATTGATTGGGATATTCGCGACGAACTGGGTGCAGTTTAACGCGTTGTCGTCTGCGCTCCTGAACGGAATCGACGGCATCGCGGGGTCGCTCGTGGCATCTGTGGGTGGTGGGACACCTGGCCCTTCAGGGACCTTCGCTGAGGAGTTTGATCGGCTGATTGCTGAACTCGCAGACTATCTCAACGCCGCAGGGTCCGAGCTCCAATGGATGGCGGGAGCTCTCCTCGACGTACTTGGCGTTTTGCTCCTGTCTATCTTGGGCGGCCTCGCGGCCTTCATCCTCGTCGCCTCGCGGCTCATGATCGCGCTTCTGATCGGCATCGCGCCGGTGATGATCTTTCTGACGCTCTTCGAGGTGACAAAAGACTACTTTGCGCGCTGGCTTTCTGCGCTCGTCTCCTTTGCGATCTACCCCATTGTAGTAGCTGGCGTGTTCGCGACGATCACAGGCGTCTCTACCGCGCTCATCGGGGAATTGGGCGATCCGGAAGGGGCCTCCAACATTGGAGCGCTCATCCCGTTCTTCATGATGGTGTTGATGGCAAAGGGCTTCATCATCGCGACGCCGTTCATCGTGCGTGCGATCTCCGGGAACATAATGATGCCCGCCCTGTCAGGAGGTCTTGGGGGTGCCTACAGCTTTGGGCGGGCTCTTGGTGGCAGTCAGCAGGCCTACAACCGATATCTGATCGGCGGTGCAACCGGCGCTGAATATGCAGCGCTCAGGGCGCGGCAGTTCTTTGGAGTGCAGCATATGCCGCAAAGGCGGGGAGTGAATGAGAACACGCCTGTGAGCCCAAGTGGTCCCTCGACAGGGACAGGTGCGCAAATGCTTGCACAGTTGGCAAGGCTTGGGCGACTGGGAAGACGTTAGACTTTCGCTGAAGCTGACTTGGATTCTTTCACGGGGATTGGCGGCTCTGCGGAGATAGTGTTGAAGAAGTCGGGGTTGGATCCACCGATGGGCGAAGCCCAAAACGGCTGGGCCGTTCCTCTCAGCCTGTTGGGTCTGTTTGCGTGACCAGCTTCGCGAGTTTTCTGAGGTTCTGTGCTGTGGCCGCGAGCTGGAACTGTTCGTATGCGCCTTTAGGTCCTCGAAGTCGCATCATTGGCACGCCGATGTATCGCTTCAGGTGGGCAAACAGCATCTCGACTTTCCGCCTCTGAATTAACGAGGTCATGTAAGCATCTGTTTTGCGGATATCGCGGGCGACGTCGCGAGCCGCTTCGTGGACGGATCGCATCACACGCCTTCCGGGGTCACCGGAGCAGCATTGCGGCTTGAGTGGACATGCGTCGCAATCGTGTTTCGAGGCGCGGTAACGGATGTACCCGTCTTTGCCGCCATTCGCCTTTCGCGGCTTGGAGAAGTTCCGGCGGTATCTTCGCAGTTCCTTGTTGCCGGGGCATGTGTAGCTGTCGGTCGCGGGGTCGTAGACGAAGTCTTCGCGTGAGAAGGTACCATCAGTTCGTTTGGATTTGTCCCACACCGGGATGTGCGGAGCGATGCCGCGCTCCTCGACCAACCAGCCCAGCATCTCCGCCGATCCGTAGCCCGTATCACCGACTAACTTGTCTAGGGTCATGCCGAAGCGATCCGTGATCCGGTCGATCATCCGTCGCGCCGAAAGGGCTTCTGCCGTTCGGATCGGAACCGATGGTTCGACATCGACGATCACAGCATTGTCCAAATCCACCACATATTTGGTGGAATAGGCGAAGAAGGCTGCCCCGCCAACTGCGTCTGTCCAGCGCGCCGCAGGGTCCACCGACGAGATGTACTTGGGGATGACTTCGGTGGACGCGCCAAAAGCCGCATCATCCAGCGTTTCGAGATATTCCCCGACCACGCCGGTGCGCAGGTCGTGGGGCAGCCCTTCCTTGCTTTCGATCCCGCGTGTTTGGTTCGCGTTGGCAGGGATCAGGCTTGCATCGACGCCGAAGCTCTCGCGTCCGACAAGACCTCCATCAAGGCGGCGCTGTAGCACCGCCTCGAATAAATGGCGGAACATGCCGCTTTCCCGGAAACGCCCGTGCCGGTTCTTCGAAAAGGTAGCATGGTCAGGCACCGGATCGGTCAGGTCGAGCTTCCAGAACCACCTGTACGCCAGGTTGACGTGCACCTCTTCACAGATCCGCCGTTCAGATCGAATGCCCTGGCAATAGCCGAGCAGCAGCATCCGGATCATCAACTCACGATCAATCGAAGGTCGTCCATGAGAGCTATAAGTTGCAGCAAGCAGTGGGCGGACGTCGGATAAATCGAGAGACCGATCAATGCCGTGCAGCGGATGATCAACAGGCACGAACTCCTCAATCGAGAACTCGTAAAACAGCGCGCCTTGCGCCACCTGTCTCGGTACCATCATCGCCGTACCTCCACTCTCAAACGGAGTGAATCAGCGGCAGACCAACCAAGAAACGGACTTTTTCAACACTATCCGGACAAAGGGAATATTCAGGGTTCTGTCTTGTCGGCTATTTGGCCAGCCGACTGAGTCTTTTATGGAAGCGCCGATAGGGTGCCCGACGGGCTTCAGGGCGGTTTTATGGACGCCGGAAGCGCTATATAACGTTGAGATTGAGTTGATCTATGTCAGCCCCAAAAACACCGTTGGGGCTGAGATACCTAGCCTCGCAGAACAAACTTGCGCCAAACTGTGCCCGTCCCCCGAGGCTCCCTGCGCGCCTGACCGAAACCGGGATTGTGTTGGGCTGGTCCCTGGAGGATTCGCACCCCGAACCCGTGCCCTATGGGTTCAGCTATGGCCCGCGCCCACGCCCAGCCAATCCCGAAGACTGGGACCCCATCCTGCAACGCGGCGAGGGCCATCTGATGACGATTGCGCCCACCGGCGCGGGAAAAGGCGTGAGTGCCGTGATCCCGAAGTTGCTGCGGTATGAGGGGCAGGCCGTCGTGATTGACCCGAAAAGCGAGAACTATCTCGTCACGGCCTCCGCCCGCAAGGCGATGGGCCAAAGGATCATCCTGCTTGATCCCTTTGATGTCTGTGGCAGCGGAAACTCCGACAGACTTGGTCCGCTCGATCTCATGCGCCCGGATCTGGCCCCCGCAGTTCGTGGACGCTCTCCTGGGGCAAAGCGCGAGGTGGGCTCCGACTATGTGGGCGACCTCGCACGGCAGATCTCCCACGCTCTTGTGCCGCATCTGCCGGATCTTCGCGACCCGGTCTGGGAAAACGCCGCCCGCCGAATGGTGAGCGCGCTCCTAACCTATATCTTAGAAAACACGCCTTCCAACATAATGGCCAACCTCGCCGAGCTGGTTTTTCTGCTCAGCCAGTCCCTCAAGGACATCATCCTAACCACGCGGGATATGGCCCTTTCAAAACACACATTCGTCAAGGCGGCCGCCGATGGCGCCTTCCCAAGTGAGGCGAAAGCACGCGCGAACGTCGTAAGCACGGCCCTGAATGCGATAGAGTTCCTGCAGGGGCGGGCGTTGGAGGTCACACAAGGATCCAACTTCCACCTAAACGACTTCCTAAACGGGCGGCCGATGACCATCCACATGGTTCCTCCGCCTGACAAACTGCCTTCGCAGAGACGGTTGTTACGGCTATGGACAACAACGCTACTCTCGACCTTGAGCTTGCGGCGCCGACGGCCTCACATCCCGACGCTTTTCCTGATGGGCGACGCCTCTCAGCTGGGCCGAATGGACGAGTTCCTCTCAGCCGTGACGCTGATGCGAGGCTATGGTGTCAATGTTTGGAGCTTCTGGCAGGACCTTTCTCAAATCTCGACTCTTTATCCGACCGAATGGAAGACCATTCATAACAACACACACACACGCGCTTCAGCTTTTCTGGCTGTGGAATGCCGATTTGCGCAAGGACGCCATGAACATCACCGGAGTTGACGATATGTGGGAGCTGCGGGACATGGATCGGAATGAGCAGTTCCTGGTATTGAGCGGGGATCAACCCGTGATCACGCGGCGGGTAAATTAGCTTGATGATCCTGCCTTCGCCGGCCTCGCGGCGGCAAAACCCTACTACGCCGTCAACAAAGGCGATGCGGATCGGTTGCGGCCCAGCCAGGCGCAACGAAGCTATGCCCACAGCCCCTTGCCGGATACGGATGAGACGACATAATCTAGGGCTTTGGCCACCCTCGATACCGGCCTTGCAAAATGTGCGGCGCATGAGTGGCGAGAAGTGGGGCACCGTTGTCAGGGGCGCGATCGGACTCGAGACTTGTGGTAACCATTCGGAACCCTGCCAGAGAAGCAGCCTGTGTCTCTGCCTTATGCTCAAGAGTCTGAGGCTTTCAAACCGAGGGCGCGCCAGTATCTCCGGTGATCCCACGGTATCCGAAAGAGCTTTGCCCTGCGAAGAAAAACCATCCGTTGATCCTCAGATCACCTACTGCAAAGATCAGATCAGTGCTGAGCTAGAGAGGCCGATATGACAAATCCAATGCCCGGCCTTCGTGCGATCCAAGGGGTCTTGGAGACACAGACAACCCTACCCTCTATCAATCGGTTCGATCTTCTGAAAAACCTGAAAGAGACACTGAAGGCGGGATCCTCAGAGAGCGTCTTCGTGGTGTCTCCAATCGAGCCGGATATCGGGGTCAACCGGGCCCTGCGGCAAAGTGTCAGGACCCTCCGGGACAAGAACGAAACAGATCCCAACATCCGCGGACTGCTGCGCGCGGAGGCCGATTGCGACCCCGATCTGGAAGACCGCGGGCTGACCCTCCAGACAATCCATACCATACTTGTCAAACTAGCCTTCGGACTTTGGCTCGACATCGAAAACGAGCTGGGCCCAGACGCGCCGAGCTCCAAGATCGCGACCGACATCAAACACCTCGCGTATGCTTATGCCGATCGCAAACGCCAGAGCCTTGAGCGCTCTGAGGGCCTCACAGCGGGCGGAAATGTCCAGCCTACGGACTGGCTGAGAAGAGGGACCAACGCCGTGACCAACCTCCGGCACGGAAACACCGTTCTGGATTTTATCAGAATGGGAGCGGCCACGCCCGAGGCTATGGACGTCACCATCTCATCGCTGCCGTCGGCATTGACCCTCGTTCTCTTTGCCCGAAACGCTGCAGCTAATAATGCCGAGCGAAAGGCATATGAAAGGTACCGGAAAGACCATTTCGGATCCGATGGTGATGTGACCCCATCCTCACTCGACAAGGTTCTGCTTGGCACCTTCAAAAACTTCGTGACTAGCGCAAGCCAACAGTTCGACCACAAGAGAATTCTTCTTTCGATCACGGATTATGCCTTCCCGCCCGACAGTGCCGACACACCGAACAGGGATCTGCAACTCAGATTCCTGCGAACGCTTTCGGAGATCGCGCGTGAGACCAAAGGCAGGGTAACTTTTGCCCTGGCCACGCAGTCGAACCTCACGGACGAAAGCTCGAAGATCCTAAAGAAAAGCGGGCGTTTTTATGAGCTCCAGACCCTTAGCAATGAGGAGGCTAGATCGCTGATCGGGACCATTCGGCAGAAGGTCCAGGACACCGATAAAAGCGCGTCCGCCGCGTTCCCAGTGTTGGACGATGCGCTTCGATGGCTGCTGACAAAGCGAGACGGCGGGTGGAAGCCTTGGGAGCTATTCCATTGGTTGGAGACCCTAATTGGTGACCTGATCGCGTTACGGCCCCAAACCGTGCAGGGGATCATCTACGAGAACCTCCCCCTCCTCCTCGGAGAGGCCTATGACCCCGCCGTGGTCTACGAGCGCTTCTTTGGGACGCATGTGCCGAGCGACAACGAGAAACTGTTCCTGCTGGGGCTGGACGCATTTCGCCACGTGCCCCGGTCCGTCATGAACGATACTGGCCGTGACCTGGGACTGGAAAATGCACAAATCACCACGCTCGAACGGAAATTCTTTCGCCAAGACAATAGCCTACCGAAGTTCGTGTTCTGCGGGCTGAACCAAACCACGCGCGACCAGCTTTATCGGCTGCCCCGGTTGCAAGACGGCTTGGCGGCCCGACGAGACATGCTGATGAGGACGATGATCGACAAGCTTGTTGAAGTCTCGGCGAAGGATGCGCCCCCCCTCGACGAGTTGGAGGCCTTGGTGAGCTCCATTCTGACGGCCTTCCGGGAATGGACCGCCTCCCCCGACGCGGCCGACGCCTTTAGCAGTCTTTCCGAATTGCTCGACGGTTTTCTGAAGCTTGACGAGGCCCTGCGTTACCGGTTCCACGATCATCACCGCGTCCGGTTTCTGAGGTCATTCACATCCGCTTTCGCGCAATCGGTCTGGCTGAAACTGCCCGAGGACATGGGGGCGCCGGAGACCGCCATCGCCCTCTTCCCGTCGGAAGCACAGCCGGTCCGCGTGGCGCCTGCGCGCTGTCGAGCGGTGTGGCGGCAGCGCTACAAGATCTTCCTTCTGCTCCAGTCCATCGCGAGTACAAGCCGCCGTCATCTGGCCTGGCAGGATTTGGAAAGCCACGCCCGCATAACGCATCAGATCCTGAATTTCGGGAAAATTCTGGATGAAGAAGACCCGGCCCTTGAGGCATGGAGCCGAGAGCTCAAGGAGAAAACGGCCAGAGGCACACCCGTCGCCGAGCGATTGGATACGATTTCCCAAATCACGCAAAGCACCCAGACAGACGACCTGAAAAGATACGCGGAGCCCATACTGGCCGTCGCTCTTTATGGAATCGTGAAGCCGAGAGTCTATGACACGTCTCTCAATCTGAAGGGCCTGCGAGTAGATCTAAGCAAACGCCTTACGTCTATTCGGGACAATTTCAATGATGGCCCAGCGGACGATTTACGAAAAATCTGGGTGTATCGCTGGCTATTGCGCCTGTATCTTTATTTTCAAAGAAAAGAGAACGTATATACACCAGACGACATCACGGTTTTGCTAGAGATCCGCGGGATTTTGCAAACCAACAGCCAGGTGTTTGCAATCTGCACCGAGGAACTTCTGCGCCTCAATATTCGGTTGGCGATCAAGAAACAGGATGAGCCCG
Organism: Pseudomonadota bacterium; assembly: GCA_039177645.1. Lineage (GTDB taxonomy): Bacteria > Pseudomonadota > Alphaproteobacteria > Rhodobacterales > Rhodobacteraceae > Amaricoccus. The sequence goes on from JBCDFS010000021.1 coordinate 9,718, forward strand.
GGGATCACTCCCAACTGGATCAACCCGCGGTCCAGTATCTGGAGGACAGCGCGCAAGATTTGCTCCGCGTGTATGACGGGTTAACCGAGCATGTCGGCGATCTTGCTGACCTACGTATCGTGCAATTGGCGAGGCTGGTTCTGCGTCTCCAGAGAAAACGGCGAGAGCGTTCCGAGAAAGGGCGCGCGACCGGCGTAGAATTTGGCGCGGAATTTGAGGGGGAGATCCGCGCGAAATTCGACGACATCGTGTATGCCGGGCTGGACGCCTCGTGGATGGGCGACAGCGTGGCCCTGCGAGGCATCTACCGGGAGCTTTGCGAGCTCGAAAGCAACCATTCCTACGTGATCCACCTCGCCGGCCGCCTGAGCGACGGTGCGCATATGCCGATCGAGGTCATCGCAGCCCTGCCGCAAAACCGAACCCGTCTCAGCCGGCTCTTGGGAAATCGGAAGAGGCCCGCCTCCAGGCATCGGATCAAGGCCGAACTCGCGCGCGCGCAGGCTGTCCGGGAGATGGAAGATGATTTTGACATTTTCCTATGGGAGATCCGCAAAGACCAACCGTCGTTTGAGTCGGTGCAGCGGGAATGTGTGACGCGCCTTTCTATGACGGACGACCCGGAAGAGATCGTGACGGCAATTGCCTGCGCGATGACGCAATCCAAATCGCAAGACATGCGCGAGAAGTTTGCCAAATTTGTGCAGGCCTATTTCATCTGGAACACCGATCTGTCTCGCAACGTTCTGGCCATACTGGGCCTGCCGGCCTCTGAAACGCCCGGCACGCCGAGCCATGAGACACAAGGTCTGGTCGTGTCCGCCAATTGGGCGGAGGCGCCATCCATGAGGGCCATCGGGACAAACGATGCCCTTGTCGGATTCATGCTGACGGATCGCGCCACGAATGAGTGGAATGACGCGCTGGAGGACGGCGTACGCGTCTATGCGCGCTACGTCATCAAATCGGTCTATCGTTGTATCGAACACACGAAACATGGCCCCGACCCGCTTCGATCCGGCCCAACAAGTCTGCATCAAGATCAAACCCGCGGCGGCCGGCCTCAGGATGCGATATGGGCAGTCGGTTTGGAGAATGGTTTCGTGACTGCGATCCGGAACGTGGCGGTCATTCCGGAAAAGGACGAACGCATCGCGGCTGTGGCGGATGCGCTTCTGGATCTGGTCGCTGGCATTGGGCTCTCGCAGAAGTCTTTGAAAAATCCAATCAACCGCTGGATTGTTGGAAACTTCGAGGAAGTCCGCTCCCAAACGCCGCCGGTCGATGCCAGCGACCATGATCCATACGACGCTGAACTCGCCGAAACCTACAGCGATTTCACCATCGTCTCACAGCTTGGGACGCATGTTCTGAAATCGGGCTATGCCGCGGCGCGCGATAACCGAAGACTCGCGGAGGACGGTCAGACGCCTGCGCTTGTCGGAACACGGGGGCTTTTTCGCATTCTTCCGGCAGTGGTAGTTTCGGACGATGGGAAGCGCCTGTTAACGCTTTCCCAAAGGCTGGACGATAGAAATGAAGTTCATCCAGATGGAAGCAGTCTTCGTGGAATGAACGGGCTTTTTCACTTTCTACCCTTTCATGGAAGCGATCAGCCGGCCCTGATTTCGGAGCTTTGTTTCGTGCGGGGTGACCCGCAGCGGGGCTACCACCAGCGGAGTTTTGCATCATCGGCGTTCAGAAATGCGGTTGTCGAGTGCTCAAGCGATCAGATGAAGATCATCAACGGTCAATATACCACCGGCGCTTCTGGAGTACTTACTGAGACCATTAAAGAGGTGTTTCGTCTTTTCCGTCTGGTCTTCTTTGAACGGGTTCCGGCGGAACTGAACCTCAAGGCACAAGACCGGACCGCAATCGAATTGCAGAACTTCCTGGATGCATTTGCCGAGGGTTTCACGATATTGGAGGTCTCAGGCGACAATGTGGTTCGCCTTCTGGTGCCCGAAGCCCGGTTGTTCGAATGGAAGTTTCACAAGGATATCGCCGAAGCGATCTCGAGCCTGTTCGGATTCGAGGTGATCTGCCGGGGGTTTGACGAGACCGACGAATGGGTCCCCATGGATGTCGAAGAATCCCGGGAACGCACCAAACAATTCCACGTGCTTGCCTAGGGGCATACCGCAAATGATCTTCGATCAGCGTGTTTGCGGGCCGCGAGCACAAGGGGCGATTTGGCGTCCGGAATCTGTGCTCTCTGCTTTCCGCAGCAGCCGCGAATGGTTTGTCGTTCGTATTTAATGCGGCCCGGAGCATGCGGCCACCTGGGCGTCCTCAGAAAGCAACTTCGACGTTAACTCGGCAACGAACACCCAGCTGGCAGACTTGGCATGGTTATAACTATTCCGACAAAACGCAGCTTTCGAGACAGTTGATCAAGCCAAGACGCAAACAGCACGAGCTAGAGCCGCAACTCATCACGCGGCCCACAAGTTCAAAATCATCCGTCGGTGGGCACTAAGGTCAATTGTAGTTGGACGCAAGACAACAACACCCTTTTTGGACTCGTTCCAGGCCTTCGCCGCAATAGGTCTGAGCGTGCGCTTACGAAGTAGTAGCTTTCTCGCGGATCGTCGGCGAGCCCGAAATCTCCCCCTCAAATCGCTCGAGGGCGCCAAGCGCATTTTCAACGAGCGCCACGTCATCCGCACTAGCGGAATTGACGCTCAGTTCGCCCGCAGCCTCAAAGTCCATCTCAAACTGACGCTGATCCTCCGCCAGAATAGCCGCACGGGCTCGACGCGCATCCGGTCTTAGATCTGCATCGACGGGCAAGTCTGCAACTCGCTCACCAATCGCAATTCGCGCCTCAAGATCCTGCTCTGTCAGTCCCGGAGTCCGCGGCGCTGTTGGCATCGCCCGAACGCTTAACGGCAACTCACCCATTGGCGGAACCGGACCCTCAGGAAACGGAAGCTCCCCTTCCTGTGCGGCATGAATCGACTTGAAGAACGGGTCTTCAAAGTACACCATTCGCTTCGCGCGCACCGGCATCTGCGCATCCACCACGACGATGATCTCGTCAAGCGGCAACCGACGTGCCTCGTCCTCCGGCAGAAGCGACACCTCTTCGGTCCGCTCAGACTGGCTCCGCCCCTCGAACGGGTTTTTTCCAACGGCGCGAGAGCGCGTCACCACAGTCTTTGTGGTCTTGCCGACTGCCTTGCTCAGCTCCTCGACGGTCTTCTCATCCGAGGGTGTTAGGTAGAGCTTGATGCCAGCATTGCCCTGCAGGGCGCGTCGCGTATTCTCTCCATAGATCTCATCGATCGCAGGGATGGTTTGGGTCACCACGGCCAGATGGCCTCGATATTGGCGCAGGACCTCGATGCTCTCCGCGACGATCGGCATCTTTCCGAGGCGATTGAACTCGTCGAGCATGATCATGACGGGCCAAGGTTCATCTGGCCCCGGTTCTTTGTCCTGCAGCGCCGAGAGCAGGTCCGAGAAGAAGAGCCGGATAAGCGGTGCGAGCGGCTTCACCATGAGGGGCTGAACTACAAGATAGACGCTAAAGGGCTTTTTTCGGATCGTCCGGAAGTCGAAGTCCGAGACCGCCGTCGCATCATCAATGGCCGGGTTCTGCCATTGATCAAGACCGGACGTCATCAGGAGCGAAACATAGGAGGTCAGCGTATCGTTGTTGGTCGAGGCCAGACGCGTGAATATCAATCTCGCTGCCGCATTCTCCACCTCGTGCGACCGCGCCAGGTACTCCTTCTGCTTGTTCCCACCTGAGGCCGCGATGCGGTAAATCTCACCCAAGGTTGGACGCTTGCGCTGAAACGCCAAGAGCCCTGCGGCGACAAAAAGGTCGATGCCGCCTTTGAGAAGCCCCTGAACGCGATCATTGTCATTCTGAAGGAACAGCGTCGCCAGCAGTTGCAACTCCATTTGCTGCCGCGCCGGGTCCTTCAACTCGTAAATGCGAAGAAGCGGATTGTAGCGATGCGTGCGCTTGTCGTCCCAATCGGTCGGCGCGAAGCGATACACCTCGTCTCCCTGCGCCGCGCGGTGACGGGCTGAGGCCTCAAAGCACTCCCCTTTCACATCAAGCACCACGGCCGAGCCCTGCCAGGTCAGCAGGTTCGGGATCACGAACCCTGTCGTCTTGCCCCGCCCGGTCGGTGCCACAATCAGCGCGTGGGGATAGGTCTTGGAGCAAAGAAACGGAGCGCGAGAATTGGGCTTGCCAAGTTTCCCGATCACGAAGCCAGTCCCAGGTTTGCCAAAGAAGCCATTGCGCTTCATCTCACGACGGGTCTGCCAATGGGTGTAGCCGAAGCGCGTGAGCGCCGAGCCGGACATGGCGAGGCTCATCAGGAGGCCCACGACCCCGGCCCCGCCCATGATCAGGTTGATCAGCCGGAAGTCGTTGGGTCGCACGTCCTGAAAAGCGAAGTAGTTCTCGGCGATGTAGAAGAAGTCGATCTCGGCCTGGAACCCCAGATCCCGGAAGGTCAGGACGGCCGATGCGATCACGTAACCCATAGTGACGGCCACGAGTGTGACCAGCACCACGCCGACGGCAAGACGACCTCTTCCCATGCCGCCCATCAGTGGGTTTCCCCGCGCTCGCTTTCACCGTCCACAAGGTCGGCCCGGTGTAACTCGTACTCGCGGTCGGCAATCTCTTCGACAACGGCGCGCGCGGCTTCGCTATTGGCCGTCGCAGCGTCGGATTTCAGGTAGGCTTTGGCCGCGTAGAGTCGGTCAAGCCGGTCTTCAATCTGGTCTTTCAGAACATCGACATCCCCCTCGCGCAATTGGTCGATCTGCACCTCGTCGAGTTCTCGCTCGACGGCCTCGCGATAGCTCAGCCTCTGCGCGTCATCGTCGAATGGCGACGTCAGATTGCCCGCGCGCTCATGATCGATGACGCGCTGTACCTGCCCATCCAGGCCCGGGGCCTCAGACGTAGCGCGTTCGGCATTGGGCTGATTGGAGACCTTTATCAGTCGTTCGCCTCGATCTGCGAACAGCTCTTCCTGCCGCTCCTCTATGACCCCGTCATCGCGCAAGACCTCATTACGCTCGAGCGTGATGCCAAGCTGCACATGGGCGCGATCGAGCGTCTCTCGCGCGGTCTCCAGATCGGACTTCCGTTCCAAGTTCAGCCCATCTGTCTCTGCCACCCGCTGCAGATCATCCGCGATCCACTGCCGCTCAAGCGCGGCGTTCTGCGCGCCTGTCTCCATGCGCGCAATGACCACCGAAGAGCTGATCCCGGTCCCTCTGAGAGCCGTATCGACCTGCGCTCGGACATCTGGCTCACGCAACCGCTCCAACTGATCGCGGTCGATGTTGGCCTCGGAGTAGACCCCGCCCTCGGAGGGCTTTTCGGTCAGCGTCACGGACCGCAGCCCAAGTGGTTGCATATGCGCGAGGCGGGACTGGATTTCGTTGAGGCGACGCTCGAGGGCTGGTCGCTCTGCCTCGGGCTTCTCTGCGATCACGCTTTGCACGCGCTCGACCTGTTCGGCATACCGAACTCTCAGATCGTCAAAGCTCTGCTCTTCCGCCATATAGACACCTCCGTCCAAGTTCAGTTTGCCACCCCGCGCCAAAAGCTCTCCGGCACGGAAGAGCGCCTCCGAGATATCTTCCCGCGCCTCTCGCGAGGCCTCCGCGGCGAGCGTATGGAAGACCTTTTTGGTGTTCGCGATCTCGGCCAGTGCGCGCTCAAGGTCTGCCCCCACCCGAGGTCGTGGTTCCGGCACTCGACCCTCTTCCTTGGCGACATAGACTTCGCGGGTTCGGGCCGGGTAATGGACCACACCCCGATCGATCCGACGGGTCGCCTCCAGCCGGACCCCGTACTTCTCGGCCTCCTCGACCATCGCCAAACGGAAGTCGTGGTAGTTGAAGCGGTGATCCCGCCCGAGGAAGAAGAACTCCCCTTCCTGGGAGCGCCGGTTCAGAACGATATGCGCATGGGGATGATCCCGGTCCTCATGGACCGCGATGATGTAGTCGAAGTGTCCTTCGTCTGTTTGCAAGAACCGCTCAGCGACCTTCGACGTGATGTCACGCACATCCTCGCCGCGTGTCCCGATCGGGTAGGACAGGAGCAAGTGGGTCGTCTGCCCGAGCTTCGGTTTGAACCCCGCAGACCAGCGCTTCGAGAAGCGCTCGGTAAGGTCCTTGATCTCCTTCGGCTCGAGCTTCGACTTCCCGTCCAGGAACCCGGAACTGTCCACGATGTAGGTGGACTTCGTGGTCAGATATCCAAGCTGGTTCGAGAGCTCGGATTTGGAGTTGGTGCCGCCGCCCCGGATCGCCTTGAACACCGCCGCGCGATGGCCCGCCGCTGCGCGGATGAGTTGCTTCTGTTTGGCAACATGAAGCCCCTGCATCGAGCCTCGGATGCGGCTCCAGCCGTCCCGGAAGACCTCGCCGGTGACGGCATCAACGGCATCATTCAGCGGCATGGGCAAACTCCCTCAGAGCCACTGTCGCCTCCAGCTGCATCGCGTCGCGACGCCGACGTACGAGCAGATCGATCTCGTCTGCGCTGTCTAAAACGAACCGCGCCAGACCGCGCATCTGGGCAAGCTGTAACTCCGAGAAAGCCGCTGCCCCCTGCCCCGTTTGATTGGCTTCCGTCATCCGTTTCGTCAGCTGCGCGACCCCGTTCCCCAGGTCATTCAAAGACGCCCGATACCGCGCCATCTCAGCGGCCAATTGGACATCCGGAACAAAGGTCCCACCGGCGCTCTGGATAAGCCGCCTAAGCCCCTCCGTGCGCGTCTCGATCCTTGCTGTGGCGAACACCCGATCAAGAGCCTCAAGCTCCTCGGGCGTCAGCTTTACGGTCACTGCCGCCGTCGCCACGGCAGTATCCTTCTGCCGCTCCTCGTCCGCCTTCAGAACATAGCGCACCGCCCGCGACGTGACGTCGAACCGCTCACCAAGCTCGGAAGTCGACACGCCCGCCGCGGCCTCGCGGACGATCTCCATCTTCTCAAGCTCGGTGAGTCGTTTCGAACGGGACATGCGGAAGAAAGCCCCCCTATTTCCTGCCACCTTCA
>JBCDFS010000022.1:0-16407 GCA_039177645.1 Pseudomonadota bacterium
CCGGAGGCACTCTGAAAGGGACGGCAAGGATCTTGAAGGCTCGCAGCCCACAGACGGAAATCGTCTTGGTTGAGCCGGAGAACGCGCAACTCCTGTCCAGTGGCATCGTCCAAATGCGGCGTCCTGACGGCGCGGCCGCGCGTAGTCACCCCAACGCGCGGGCGCATCCAATCCAGGGTTGGTCGCCTGACTTCATTCCGAAACTTGCCGAGGATGCGTTGGCAGACGGGCTCGTTGATCGACTGCTCCCCGTCTCAGGCGCAGCCGCCTTGCGCGTGGCCCAAGACCTTGCGCTCAAAGAGGGGATATTCTGCGGCATTAGCGGTGGCGCCACCGTGGCAGCGGCCATTGATCTGGCCAAACACACGCCACAGGGTGCAAACATTCTCGCTATGGTTCCCGATACCGGCGAGCGCTACCTGTCGACCCCGCTCTTTGATCACATCTCTGACGAAATGTCCGCCGAAGAAGCAGGCATTCTGTCTTCCGTCACGATTGCGAAACCTCGGTCAAGTGCGCCGGCGCAGGCACAGGCACCTGTTTCCCGGCGAGCCAGGGATTTTGTGGCCGAAACCCTCGATGATCCCAAAAGACCAATTGTGATGTTCGGATTTGAATGGTGTGAATTCTGCTGGTCCGTCCGCAGGCTCTTCGATGATGCCGGCATACCATTCCATCCTATCGACGTGGACAGCGCGCCTTATCGACGGGATGATTGGGGTGGCCAGGTCTTGCGCGCTCTATTTGACCATACCGGACAGCGAACAGTTCCCCAGGTGTTCATCGGCGGGAAGCTGGTCGGCGGCGCGACGGATGTTCTGGCGGAAGCGCGCACAAATGCATTGCAGGAGCGTCTTGACGCGCTTCCAGTACCCGTGATCGCCAAATCCATCGCAGACCCAATGGACTATCTTCCGAAATGGGTGAGTCGAGCGGGATCCGTGAACTCGACACCTCGCGCCAAGGGAGCTACGCGATGATATTGGATCGTCTTGTGCCCGATCGGGTCCGAGACCTTGATCGTCCGGCATGGGCAGCCCTTTCGACGCGGCAGCAGCACTTGAGCCAGGCGTTCAGATCCGCTCGGGCTTTTGATCGTCGCATTGCGCAGTTCGCGGCAACGGACCCTGATGCTCGGGATCCGAATGCCGATCTGGCCGCCTTGATCAAAGAGCGCATGGAAGGGGTCGTGCTGATGCAGGCGGACGCGGTCCCGGTCTGTCCTTGCCTTCGAGTGCAAGAGACTTTTTCAGGTGTGCAGATGATCGCAAGCCGGCCAGTGCCCGAAGATAATCACTCAGAGATCGAGCCGCTTGCACCTCCGGATCTGCCTGGCATTCTGACCCTTGTCGCACTTGCGAAACCCGGCCCGTTCAAGCGCCAAACCTTGCAGACCGGCGCGTATGTCGGCGTCAAAGCAAATGGACATTTGATCGCAATGGCTGGCGAACGCATGAGGCTACCCGGCCTAACTGAGATCAGCGCTGTATGCGTCCATCCCAGACATCGCGGGAAGGGTCTTGCGAGGGCGCTGACCTGCTATGTGGCGCGAATGATCGAAGATCGGGGCGAAACGCCGTTCCTTCATACCTACGCAACCAATCATAAGGCCATCGCGCTTTATGGCTCGCTTGGGTTTAAACTACGCTCAAAGATGCACATCACACGCGTGGTAGCGAGACAGCACTGACGACCGACCCGGTCTTTGCGGTCGAACAACTCCTGGCTATTCCATTTCTCTTGATGGGACTGAGCCATTTCCTGCAACCACAATTGTGGGTCGGTTTTTTTCAATGACCTGAGGCCTCGGTGCGTCGCGACGTCGAAGCAGGTTTTTTCATGCCGATCGCCTATCCGTCACGGTGCGTCCGATCAACTTGGCAATGCCCGTGAGACGGATCGACCACAAAAGTTGAGACTCCCGTCACTGGTTCGAGACACCGAGATTCGCAAGACTCCATCACACGTTTAGGCCGAACAAGTGCCAGCCGTGAGTAGCGTGTCAATACTGTACGATAGGAGTAAGATATGGTCGAACAAAATCTCTCCGCTCCATCTGCAAGACGTAGATATATGCCGCGGCCGCAAATCAGAAACAATCAGTTGCCTGTGCTGGATATCGCGCCAATTAAGATTTTCGAGACCGAAGTGACAGCCCTTATTTGGCGCAATTCATGGGGGGCAAAGGCCGTTTTCGGACGCAGGGGTCATGCCGCCCTGCTGCTCCGCGGTCCCAGCATCGAAAACAGCGAATACTACATCAGCTGGTGGCCCGGAGAGAGCGTAACGGGCCTGTGGGATGAGTTCTTCAAGGAACGGGCAGGCCAGGCCAGCGACGCCTATGCTTTGGATATGGCAAACGAGACGGGCACGCGAACGGTAAATGCCCTCGGATCGGACACCTATCGCCCGCGGCCAACGCAGTTTCGTACCGCGCAGGGATGGGGCACCGCGGCCGACGCTGTCGTAAACCTGCCGGCAATTGGCATGCCCGGCGATCGCAATCAACGCTTTGGCCTGCATCTCGGGCACATGGTCACCCTGTTCGAATGGGAGGCGTGGGGCGGTGTCTATCAACAGGTCAGCACGACCCATAGCTGCGCGGGGATGGCGCTGAGGATGCTGAAGGTCGGCGGTGCGGAAGCCTTTGTCTCGGGCCCGCGAAACATCGTCTATACCTCGCCCATCGATGTGGAGGCCTATGCGCGGAAGTTGCAAACCGCGATCCGCGCCTTCAACGGCCGGGTCGCCAACTTCGAGCGTGTCTGCCGGCAGGAGCTTCGATCCTATATCAACGAAAAGATCGCAGCCGATCCGACCTGGAGGCCGACACCGCTGACCGCGGATCTCCGGCCCTACGAGACCTGGCGGCGCGAAAGCAACATTGGCGCGTATTACCGCAGCCAGAAGATCCGCGATATCGACAGCGCAGTTCGGTCCTATCACCGGATGACGAACTCTTCCTCTGGCTACGCCGATAGATTCAAGAAACTGAAAACGATCATGGTCAAGATCATGGACCATCGCCGCGAGAAGCCCAACAGCGCCCGGGCGGTCGCGCTGAACTCCCTCGCCATGACCGTAATCAGCGCCGTCCAACACTCGCGGACCAACTACGGGCGCAATAGAAGCTGACTGGCCGACAGCCGCCCTACGACGCAGCGCCGGATGCCGTCTTCAGCCCGTTTGACGCGCGTCAGGCCGCGTATCCACACCGGTCAGACCGCCAGCTAAATCACTGTCGAGAATATGTATGGCGCCCACTTAGTCTTCTTTCCATTCTATTGTTGGGGCAATGCCCCGATGTGTTCCTGAAGGGGCAGCCGAAGGTGTCGGTGGACACCGACGAGGCTGTCAAAGGATCAGCCGGCACGCTCGGATCCCCGTCGATGGCAGCGCCGGTCCTCTGCCCGATACCTTCGAACCGAAGGCTGCGCCGCCGACATGCCTGCTTGTCGCGGTCATTCGGCCCAAAGAGTATCCAGCGGAAACGCGACCGCATCGAAGGGCACTTCCGCGACCTGCTCATCGTCCTTCCGCGCCGAGACCAGACGCCAGCCCGCATCGGTGGCCTCAAAGACCTCCAATGCTCGAGCCGACGGGTCCACGAACCAGAGATGCGCCACCCCAGCCTCGAGATACCGCGCCCGCTTCTCTGTAACGTCGAACTGACGCGTAGAGGGCGAGAGAACCTCGCAGACCCAGTCCGGCACCAGTGTGAAGGCCGGAACGTCCGGATAGCGCGGCATGCGCTCGCGCCGCCACCCCGCAAGATCCGGGACAAGCGCGTCATCCCGGAGGTGCAACTCCGGCTCATCGAGGACCCACCATCCTCCAGGCCCACCACGACCGCGGTCGAAGGGGCCAGCTATCTCTACGCCGAGGACCGACGCGGCGCGTGTGGGAAAAGATGCCGGACGCGGTTGCAGATGCAACCACCCCCGCAAAAGCTCCGCCACCATGTGGGGCGGCGCGTCGAGCACATCCTGATACGTGGCACCGGGCCGGATCTCGCGAAACGATCTGTTCAATGGGCCAACCTCCAGAAGCGACCATACCGCAATCCGTTGGATCCGGTCTGCCTCCTTCGCAGTTGGACCAGTTGGGACTCAATGAGCGCTGGTGGATAAAGGGGGATTATCATCCGAGCTCGTCCGGGGATTGTTCTGGGGAACCGCGCGGTGCCATGCTATGTTCCTTTGCGCCAACTCCCCCACGACCTTCGAGCATGCCTGCGAAATGTCTGGAACGACTTGCATATTGCTGGTGGACGACGAGGCGTACATCCGCCAACCCCTTGCCGCATACCTTGTATCCCAAGGATTTGATGTGGCGGAGGCGCAGGATGCCGCGGAGGCGCGAAGTGCACTGGAGCGGCGTGCAGTAGACCTGATCGTGCTCGACATCATGATGCCCGGCGAGGACGGGCTCAGCCTTTGCAGATCCGTCCAAGAGACCCATCGGACACCCACGATCCTTCTGTCCGCCCGTGCCGAAGAGGTAGAGCGCATCGTGGGGCTGGAGATCGGTGCCGACGACTATGTCACCAAGCCGTTCAACCCGCGCGAGTTGGTGGCCCGGATCCGAGCGATCCTCCGGCGGATCGACACGCGGTCCGGCGAGGGTGTGGCGACCCCGACGCGCGACCTCGTTTTCGGCGCATGGCACTTGCGCCTGAAAACCCAGGACCTGGTCGGTGCGGACGGCGTTGCCGTGTCGCTCTCCACGGGCGAATTTAACTTGATTCACGCTCTGCTGATGCGCCCGCGGACGGTGCTCTCTCGGGAGGAGCTCCTGACTTTCAGCCGTGGGCGTGTCGCCGACGTTTTTGACCGGAGCATCGACAACATGATCAGCCGGCTCCGGCAGAAGATCGAAATCGACCCCAAGGACCCGAAGATCATCAAGACCGTTTGGGGCGCGGGCTACATTCTGGCTGAGGATGTCCACACACGATGACCCGGCGCTTGATGGATTTTCGCAACGTGAGCCTGCGCGGACGCATGCTGGCGATTTTCATTGTCGGCATTTGTTTGGCTCAAGTACTTTTTCTTGTGCTCGACACATCAATCAAGAACTTCCGGTACCACAGTCTCATGAAGGAGCGCGCAGTCGAGATGTTCGCGCTCCAGGCCGAGGCCGTTCTCGAAAACCCTGGCGTCGAGTTGCCGGTGCGCACCAGCATTCCGGTGAGCCGCCGGTCGCGGATCTGGATGGCAGACCAGAGCGTCTTCGAGAGCCGGCGCCCGGCGCGCGACCCCACGCTCGAAGCCGAGTTCAGCGCGTTTCTCGAACGGCGCGGTCTCGATGTGTTGGAGCTCCGCGCGGGCTACCGCAACCCTCCGAGGGAACGGGTCACCAGCGAGGGGCGGCAACGCTACGGCGGAACGCGTCGGCTGCCTTCCGAGACCCACCTTTCCGTGCGCATCGCTGGGCTGCCTGGGTGGATCAACGGCCGGATTGCGTCCTACGCGGCGCCCGAGCCACTCACGGCTGAGGACATCTTGCTCAACCTGGCGATCTTCGCGCTCGTGGGCGCGATCGGGACCGGGGTCATCAGCGGAAGTGTCCGCAGCGCGCTCTCCAACCTCAAGGCCGCGGCGGAGGATGTCGGCCGGCCGGACACCGATGGCATTGGCAGGGTCCAAGGTCCCGTCGAGTTCCACGAGGCTGTCCGGGCCCTCAACGACTCGCGCCGGCGGGTGGAAGACCTTCTGGACCAGAAGAACGTGATGCTCGGCGCGATCAGCCACGAGATACGCACACCCCTGACCGCACTGCGCCTCGGGATCGAAGGGATCGCCTGCCCGGCCTCGCGCGAGCGCGCCATCGCGACCGTCGAGGAGATCACGCATCTGCTTGACGAAATCCTGGAATTGGCGCGCGACGGAACATGGGGGAATGACCTCGAACGATACGATCTGACGGCCATCTTGGCCGATGTGGTCGCCGATGAACGAGAGCGCGGGCGCGACGTCTTGCTGATCGAAGGCGGACGCCTCGTCGCCAGGATCCGGCCAGCCTCGATCCGCCGCCTGCTGCACAACATCATCGGGAACGCAGCTCTCTACGCCGGCTCGGCTCGGGTCAGCGCCGCGCGGATCGGCGATATGATCCGGATTGTCGTCGAGGACGACGGCCCCGGGGTTCCGGAAGATGCGCTGAACGCCATCCTTCTGCCCTTTCAGCGCGGCGAGAACTCCCGCAGCCGCAGCACCGGCGGGGCTGGCCTCGGCCTTGCCATCGCCCGCGGCATCGCGCGTGCCCACGGCGGAGATATCAGCTTGGCCAACCGCGCGCCGCACGGCCTCCGCGCTGAGGTCCACCTTCCGGTCTAGACGCGTCTGGAAAAGGCGGATCGATCCGTTCCGCACGTCGCGCCACGGCATTGCGCGGCAACGCCAGGGCCACACCGGAACGCACAAGAGCAGCGCCCGAGCACCTGCACCGGACAGTCACGGCCGGCGGCGCTACTGCGGCGGACGATACTGCCGCGGCTTGTAGGCGTGCATGGGGCGCTTCGCGTGCGGCTTAGACTGGATGCGCCTTTCATGCGGACTGGCGGGAAACTTGGCATCGTAAGCGTCGTAGCCCCAGTAGGCCCTCACCTGCGCTGCCAGCACGGGACTGAGGTGCTTCTCAAATGACTTGGAAGACAGCGTTTCGAAGACAATCTGCTCTTCCCGCCACTTGCCGGCAATGAACCGAGGTCCGCATCGTTCTGGAATGACGGGGAACCCTTTGTGGTTGTACCACCTTATGTGATCGAGATCGGCCAGAACTGCTTTCCCCGCAACACCATTGGCACGGAAGAAAATGTATCCACTCAGACCGGATGGCACTCGGTCCGCTACGATCTTTTGCTCTTTTCCGATATTGGCATAGTATAATTTACCCGGCAAACCGCCAACCTGAATATTCCCATATCCGCACTTCCCAAATTCAGTGGCCAGGTGGTGCGCCAGTGGTGGACTGAATAGCTGAAAGTACTTTTCGTCCTCTAGTTCGTAGTCCTCTAGATCGTATTCGGTGGGATCGGGTTCTTTGGGACTGTTGGTGAACTTGTAAGATTTCCCAAAGTCGGCAAGAACCTTGTCGGGTGCTACACGATAAGGTTGCTGAAAGTCTCCATATGCCTTGTTGAAGGTGGCTTTGGCGTGTGTTGCGTCGGTCACGGTCGCTGCCTCGCCGCCGGCACGGCATGCAAGCGAAATCACCGAACGGTGACGCTTAGAGAGGCCCGCCTCGGCAAGGATCTTTACGACCTGCCATGCTGTTGCAGATTTTGGTGGCAGAATATATCTGTCCACGACTCCAAAGCTCATGTTGTTTTGCAGATCGTTGGTAGGTCCATGACCGGAAATCAGAAGCAGGTCATCAGGTTTGATCCTGTGAACAATGCTTCTCGCCATGTTTGGCGTAAAAGCAAAATTTACAATAACACCAGCATTTTGTAAGTAGGATCGTTCATTTCTCATTTCTGGATTACCCCGGTAATCGTCAAACGGGAAAAATAGGAATATCTTCGACATTGTTTCCTGCCTCCGAGGTATGTCCGGGAGTTCGGGCCATCGGCGCTCGGCAACCGAACGAAAGTCTGACGCATGCTGGAACGGGCTGACCGTGAGAGCATTTTGATGCTGTCTGTACTTTGTCTCCTTTCGCCCCACAAAATGCCGCCTGCTTTGCTGCTATAGCGCCGCAAAAGCAAAACAGAGATCTCAGTACGTGGGTGCTGACGCGTCTGCCTCAGATCCCTTCGCTCCCCATCGAAGTGAGGCTACTGAGGGTCGAGCCTCGAAATCCTCCCTAGATTGTCGCAAATTGTCAGAAAGTGTATCAGTGGCCGTGATGAGACTTGGAGAAGTGGATGTTCCCACCCAACGGCGTCGCAGCGTGCGGCCTTGGTGTATCGCGACGCCCAGTGTTGTACGAGGCGCCTGCCTTCAGCGACCAGGGACCCCGTCCATGCCCTTCAAGCACAACGACCCGCGCCGGGATCACATTCCGCGTGCCCGCTGTAAGGTGACGAACTGGGCGGAGTGTGAGCGCGGGGAATGCGGTCGCGGTGAGCCCTGTGATGCTTGAAGGGCATGGCTTGGATCCTGAGAGCGAGCGGCACTCATCCCATACAACCCTCGCCATCGCCATGCACCAAGCCCGTTGACCTTGTATGGCATGAGGCTCGCTACGCTAGGGCTCAAAAGCTGGTAATCTGATTTGCGCACCAAAGCCCCGGGACACCCAGTGATGTTGTCGGGGCCTTCGAGCCCGATAACATGATCAAGGACCCGGCATACGGACTTCATCAGGGCAAGCGATCAGACGCACCGCGCACAAAGGCCGGACAAACGACAACCTCAGGAAAACAGCGCTTTGCCCTTCCGCAAGCGCAAGAGATGCATGCAAGGGTGCTGATCTCCCGTCGGGCTACAACGCTTTTGTCTCTTGCCACTCTGGCATCCGAACTTGTTTCAGCCGTCCTCCGCACCGCCACTCTGCACGTCAAATCGGATATCACCGTCTGCAAGCCTTCGACGCCCGGAAATGCGCAGCGGGAGTCACGCAACCGATGTCGAAAACACGCCTTTCCGCTTCTAAACGGAGAATCTGGCACTTACCGACCAAACCCACCGAGACGGCCATCTTCCTTGGAGTCTCTTCCAACCGGAGGCAACTCGTGCTTAAAGACCGCCTGAACTAAAATACAAAGGACTGACCCCGTGGCTCTTCCCAAGATCGACAAGCTTTCTCTTGACGAACTGAAAGCGCTCCAAAAGCAGGTCGCCAAAGCCATCGATGATTTCGAGGAGAACCGGCGCAAAGAGGCCCTTGCCGCGGTCGAGGCGAAAGCCAAGGAATTCGGCTTTTCGCTGGCTGATCTCTCCGGCAAACCGAAGGCAAAAGCGAACTCCCCAAAGGCGAAGTATCGCCACCCGGAGAATCCAACGCTCACTTGGAGCGGGCGCGGCCGTCAGCCGGTCTGGATCAAGGAAGGCCTCGAGGGCGGCAAGTCGCTCGACGACTACGCGATCAAGTAAGACATGCCCCCTCTGGAGCGCTGAAGCGCCTCGGGTTTGCCCGAGGCGTTTTCGCTTAAGGTGCGCGGCGGCGGCCATCAGGGCGTGGTGTGCCGCTTCGGCCGCGGCAGGCGGGGCGTTCCGATTGCCTTGAGCAGGCGGCTATGGTTGAACCAGCGCACCCATCCGACGGTCGCGAATTCGACCGCTTCGAACGAGCGCCATGGTTCGCGGCGACGGATGAGTTCGGTCTTGAAGAGACCGATCACCGTCTCGGCGAGAGCGTTGTCGTATAAATCTCCCACCGATCCGACCGACGGCTTGATGCCGATTTCGGCCAGGCGCTCGGTGTGCTTGATGGCCAGGTCCTGCGCACCGCGATCCGAGTGCGCGACGAGCCCGCCACCCTTCCTCGGCCGACGGTCATGGGTCGCCCGCTCCAGGGCGTCCAGCGGTGTTGTCACGTTGATGCGGTCGAGGTTTGCAGTCCCGCCGAAATCGGCATAGTCCGTCCCGATGTCCGCCGGCCACGTCAGCTACAAGCGCCACCGTTTTTCACCTGAGATCATCTCCCATGCGGTCTGGCTCTATGTCCGCTTCAATCACAGCCTGCGCGAGATGGAGGAGATGCTGCTCGAACGCGGGGTCGACGTGTCCCACGAGACCGTCCGTCGCTGGATGAAGAAGTTCGGCCCCGAAACCGCCGGAAATCTACGCCGCTGGCAAGCGGAACCCGGAGATGTTTGGCATCTTGACGACGTCTGGGCGGAGATCTCCGGGTGGGTTGCAAAGGTGTGTGCCCTGCCACTCCGCCGTTCGCAATCGCTTCTCTGTTCCCGCCCGCCGCCGCTCCGCACTTCAAATCAGATACCACCGCTTGGAGGCTTTCGAAGCTTGGACGTTGGCCGCTGCCATCGCCCAAAAGGGGTCGATGCAGCATAATCGCGGCTGCGGCGGGTTAGCGTGATAACACCGCTCGTCACCATCGAGGACGCGCTCGAGCTCTTCCCCGCCCAGCCCAACAGCGTGGCCATGATCGCCGACCGGGCGCCGAGCTCACCTCACTCCACCGCCCGGCTGCTCGAGGCCGCCCTCCGTCTTCGCCCCTATCGCATCCTCCTAGGCGAGCTCCGCGGGCCCGAGGCCCTCACCTGGCTCGAAGCGATCAACACCGGCCATGGCGGGTCGATCTCCACCCTCCACGCTGAAACCGCCCCCCGCGCCATCTCCCGCCTCGCCATGATGGTGCTCCAGGCCGGAACGCCCCTCACCTTCTCCGAAGTGGCCGAATACGTCGCGCAGTCGATCGATGTCATCGTGCAGCTCGGGCGGGAGGATGGGCGCAGAGGGGTGACCGAGGTGTTCCTGCCGGGCGCGCCAAAGGTGTCGCTTTGTGCTGGGTAGGCTCACTAAGGTGAGACCAGCCCGCCTCGCCCGGTCACTCAGCCCAGAGGGCGTCCAGCGGGAACTCGACCGCATCGAAGGGCACCTCAGCGACCGGCTCATCGTCCCTCCGCGCCGAGACCAGAAGCCAGCCCGCATCGGTCGCCTCGAAGACCTCCAGCGTCCGCGCCGAAGGGTCCACGAACCAGAGATGCGGCACGCCTGCCTCCAGGTACCGCGCCCGCTTCTCGGTCACGTCGAACTGACGCGTAGAGGGCGACAGAACCTCGCAGACCCAGTCCGGCACCAGCGTGAAGGCCGGCACATCCGGATATTGCGGCATGCGCTCACGCCGCCACCCCGCAAGATCCGGGACAAGCACGTCGTCCCCGAGGTGCAACTCAGGCTCATCGAGGATCCACCAGCCGCCCGGACCGCCACGACCGCGGTCGAAGGGGCCAGCTATCTCGACGCCGAGGACCGACGCGGCGCGCGTGTGAAACGACGCCGGTCGCGGTTGCAGATGCAGCCGCCCGCGCAAAAGCTCCGCCACCATGTGGGGCGGCGCGTCGAGCACATCCTGATACGTGGCACCCGGCCGGATCTCGTGAAAGGACTTGTTCAATGGGCCAACCTCCGGGAGCGACTATACCGCAGTGGGTCGCGTTGCGTCAGCCTCCTTCGCTGTGGGTCCAAGAGATGAATAAACTGCAGCTCACAATAGCCGTGCCCTAAGGCCGTTGCGGAGCTGGTTTTGGCTCGTATTGGATCCAAGGGAGCAGCACCTGCGCCGCCCGCTGCGCTGGGGTTAGACGACTGTGTCGCCAAGCATTTCGAAGAGGCTGAGGCCTGCGGCTTTGATGGTGTGAGACCTTGGTGTGCCAAGGTGGGCGGTCACACCATCAAAGCCGAAACGGACCGCGCCGGCCACGTGACGAAAACCACTCTCGGCGCCCCACTTTCATCGTAGATGTCTGCGAAAATTTTTTTGGGGATTGGTGTCATGGCGGAACGGGGCAATGTGACGATCTTCGGCGACATCGCCGACGATTACGACGCGCTGGTGTTATCGAACGAGAAGCTGCTCGACGGCTTTGTCGAGCAAAACGGGTACAGCCTGGGGTCGATGGTCTTCGCGTCCAGCGCTCTGGCACTGATGAAGTTCGCGAAGGTGTTCGTCGATGTCGGCCGTCTCGGCAACGGGGTGTTCGTGGAGGGTGGCTGGAAGGGCGCCGGCCAGGATGCACTCCGTGCCCTGAACCTTGCCGGCGGTGCGGGAGCCGCCCTCTCACGCGGCGGCAAGCTCCTGCGCATGACCCAGGTCGGGAACTCTTGCGCCTGGACGGCTCAGGCCAACGCACTGACGCTTGCCGGCCAGAAATACTTCGTCACCGCTCGGCAACTGGCTGCGCAGGCGGGCGTGACGGCCCAGCAGTGGAAATCCATCCTGCTGCTGGGGCGCGGCGCGGACGACTACGCCAAGATGCTCGGGCTTCTGGCCAAGCTCAAGATCCCGCATCAGACGTTGACTGCCGCGGGCAACTCCCTCAGCGGCGCCCTGAACGCGGTGAGGGCCGCGCCGGGAGGCGTCGTCACGTTCTCGATCCGGTTCGGGCCGGGCGGGGCGCAGGGCCACCGCCTCTACGCGACCTTCTCGAGGACCGGCGGTCTGGTCATCCGCGACCCGAATTTCAGGATGACGGTCTATCGCAGTCTCGCGGATCTGCAGAAGGCGTTCGGGCCGAACGTCTCGCTCAGCACCTCGCCCATGATCTTCATCAAGGATGCGGTGCTGATGCAGGCTGCCCATCTGGCGGAAGGCCTCGGCGGTCTTTCAATGCTTGCCTGGCACGTCATTCCGTCGGTAGAGGTGCGCGCCCCCGATGCTGAGACGGCGGCCCAGGCGCTCGATGTCCGCGACCGAATCGACGCGATCCGGAAATCGGCCAAGATGCGCCATCACGACATCGTTGTTGACGACACGCTGTGGACCCTGTCCGGCGTCTACTACGGGTCGGAACGAAAATGGCCTGTGATCCACGCCGCCAACACAAAGGTGATCGGCGCGAACCCGCACCTGATCCGTCCGGGACAGAGGCTGGGCATCCCGCCGCTGCCGCGCTTGCGACAGACCGGTGCGGCAGCGGCGGGGGGTGGACCCGCGCTGATGACTGGCGCCGGGGTCTGAGCGGCGCGGGGTCGTTCGCCACGGTTGTGCCCGGTCGCGCGCCGCGGCGGCGAAGCCGACTGCCGGGCGGCGCGGGTCGCGTCGTAGGTGGGCTCGCCATCATAGGCGCTGTCCACTGACCGAAAGGAAATTGCTTGCAATCACCGAGAGGGGGCGATCACGCTGCAGATGCGCCCGCCGGGGCTTTGGTGCGCAAACCGATTACGGTCCGCGTTCCGTGAGGTCGGCCTCAAAGACCGAAGAGCGTCCCGAAGCCGATTTACGCATCAAAGCCGTAGGGTTTTAGGAGGACCGTAGCCACCATCAAATGCTCCGACCCTCCTAAGGCGAACCGCTGAATGATCGATCAGCAGCAACGCTAAACCGGTTAGGTGAGATTGCGCTCTGGTTCAGGGCATGTCCCAAGAGCGACGCAATTCTTCCCAGATCTTTTCGCCCACGAAGCAATCGCGTGGGTTTCGGATAACGTACTGGGCACGGTGGACTTGCTCCAGCGGCAGACCCGCGATTTCCAGGACAAGTTTGCGGCGAACTGCGTCTGCAAAGTCCTCCCAGTCGAGAACGGGGATCACAAAGGCGCCAGGGCCTCCGGTGACGCAGGTCTCATAGTAGATGTCCAGGCGGTCGAGGTGCCACTGACTGCCCATGCCCTCGCGCGTCATAAGGGGTAGGCCGTTGACGACAATGCCCTCAGCGAGGGCGCTTTCGCGGGCCAGGAGAACCGGGCGCCCTTGGTTGTTCGGCCCGTCCCCAGAGATGTCGATCACCTTGCGAAGCCCCTCATAGGCATTCGTTCGGATCGCATCGGCCCCGAATGTCAGCGCACCCGAGATGGAGGTGCGCCGCAGGGCCGGGTCGAAGTCGACCGTCAACGTCTCAGCAAACGCGTGCAGGTCCGCCTCTGTCTCCAGGAGCCGCCAGTCGACAATGGTTTCCTGAGTGCCCGCCCACTCGACGTAGGTCAGCGCGATGCGCTGGAGAAGGCCGGACTGCATCGCGTGATACACGTCTTTCGACTGCAGCGCCGCAGCATAGCCCTGGCGTTGGATCTCCAGTTCCCGCGGTGTCATGGAGCGGGAAACATCAACCATCAGAACCAGCTCCAGATCGACCTCGATCCCGTCAGCTGATGCGGGCGCAGCAGCAAGAAAGGCAAAGGTGGCCAAGCATAGAGTGCGTTGCATACCCAAAGCCTGCACCGCCGGCCGCTTCGCTTTCAAGTAGATTCGCCCTGAGGACCGCCGTCCATTGGCAGACGGTGCGGGCCCCTGGGGCACTGCCAAGTGCTCGACTTGAATGCCCTCTCCGCCCGCGACGCAGAGCACCTTTGCCTTGAGCCGGGCGATCCGATCATCCGTCCGAATGCGGGCGCACCAGGATAGAGGCCTCGTACGCTATCTCAGAGGATGTGTGAGAAGGTGTTGTTCTTGGTTTGGTCCGGCGATTTGATGGCGGAAACTTAGGGATTTCACCATGCGCCAGGACCACTCGACCAACCTTACCGATGCCCAATGGACCTTGATCGCCTGTCACTTCCCATCGGCACGACCTGGCGGGCGGTCCCGAACGACGGACCTGCGGGCCGCGGTGGATGCGATCGTCTCTCTGCTTCGAACCGGCTGCCAATGGCGGATGTTGCCCGCCGAATTCCCGCCTTGGGGGACCGTTTGGTGGTCCTTTCGGCGTTGGAAGAGTGACGGGCTCTGGGTGAGATTGCACCGGGCGCTGCACCGCGCAGCACGTGAGAAAGCTGGGCGGCGCCCCGATCCGACCGTCGTGATCATGGACGCCCAATCCGTCAAGACGACCGAAAGGGGGGCGTTCGCGGCTTTGATGGCCACACGCGCGTGAAGGGGCGAAAGCGCCAAATTCCCGTGGAGACTCAGGGGGTTCTGGTTGTCTGCCGGGTCGAGCCAGCTGGCATGTCAGATCGAAAGTCGGCGCGCAATCTGATGGCCGGACTGCCGGCGCTCTGGCCGAAAGTCCACTCCGTGGTTGCGGATGCGGGATATGAAAGCAAATCCCTGACCCCGCATCTTCGTGAGGCCAACAAATGGCGCTTGATCATCGTGAAGCGAAAAGAGCGAGCGTTCCGGATCGCCGAGAGACCTTTCGGATGGCTTGGCCGCCATCGGCGGCTGTCCAAAGACGACGAGTACCAGGTGCAGACGTCAGAGACGCTCATCACCATCGCAGCATGCGCCCAGTTTCTCCGACGCCTAGCCCCAAAGTGACTTCTCAGACACCCTCTTAAGCCGTCGTTTGCCAGTCTCGATGCGATCAGAAACCACCCTGCCCTGCATGGGCGAGCGTCTCGACCATGAGCATGATCTCCTGGGTATGTCCCTGATCGAGGCCGACAGAGACTATGGCGAGCCTGCGCTGCGGGATGATAGCCGCGTGAAGTCCCCAGAAGCCGCCGTGGCGGTAAATCCCGTCGCCGCCCCCCTCTCCTGCAAACAGACCCATCCGATAGGGGCTGCCGGCGGGATGTCCGGGTGCGGTGAGCATCAGGTCCAGGGTTTCGGGCCGGTCGAATGTTTCTCCGGAGACGAGGGCTGCGTAAAGTCTTGCCGCATCCGCAATGCTCGCGACGATCCCGCCGCCGCCGAAAGCGTCGATGCTGCCGTGGAAGGACGTCGTGTCGACACCGTCCATCCACTGATGCGCGCGGGCGGGTCCCTGCGCGGGCGGCTCACCCTCCCAACGCACCTGCCGCAGGCCGAGATCGTCCCAGCGCAGGAGGCCGCGCACGGCTTGGCCAAGCGGCTGGCCCATGGTCCGTTCGATGATCTCGCCCAAAAGGACGTAGCCGGTGTCGGAATAGGCGAAGCCTGTCCCGGGGTCGGACACAGGCGGTCCGAGCTTGAGCAACACTTCGACCTGCTCGGTGCGGGTCCAAACATGGCTCGGGCTGGCGAGGATGGCGCCCAGAAAGTCCGGGCTCTCCGCATGATCGGTGAGGCCACCAGCATGCATCAGAAGATGCCGCACGGTGATCGACCCTGTCTCATAGCCACCGCCACGCAGCATTCGGTCGTGCTCCGGCGCCATGAGATGTGTGATGGGTGCGTCGAGGTCCAGCCGCCCCGTTTCCCACAGGCGCAGGATCGCCGCCGCGGTGAACGTCTTCGTCAGGGACGCAAGGCGCACGGGGGTGTGGGCTGTCATCTCACGCCCGTCCGGTGCGGCGGCGCCGATCGCGGCCAGAACGGTCCGGTCTCCGGCTGCGACGGCGATGGCAGCGCCTGGCGCGGCGGGGTCGAGGCCAACAGCATTGAGGGCCGCACCGAGCGCGTCCGCGCTCGGCAGTTGGGTGGGGTCAGCGACAGCCGGAGACACGACCGTCAGACCGGTCGGAAAGCGGCCGCGACCTCAGCAGCCGTGGTCGGATCGGACAAGCAGAAATCCCCCGGGGTCACGTTCTTGCTACGACTGCTCGTGCGGTTGCAGAACCAGCGCCTGAACAATGGCAGACGCCATTGCGCAAGGACAAGCCCTATGCTGCATCTAATGCTTGCATAGATCACTGCACTTCTCGCTCCGCCCACCCTTGCCTTCGTCGTCCTCAGTTCGATCACACGTGTGCCGCCGATCAGCTTGGCCCCTGGGACTGCCAAGTGCGTAGCCGATCTCTGTGACTGACCTGCCGATGGAGAGAACGCGCTTCCCGTTGGCTTTGGTGCGCAAATCATCGATTTGATACGTCTCGGTCTTTGAAATGACGTTCACGTCACTCGCACAGTGATTGGCTTGGCATGGCGGATCGCCTTGTTGGCCACTGCGATGCGGAAGGTGATCTCCTGAAATTGGGCG
>JBCDFS010000023.1:0-7591 GCA_039177645.1 Pseudomonadota bacterium
CCTCAGCAATCGCTTCGGTGAGCGAGCGCCCATCCTCGCGAGTGGTCAAAAACGTCTCGACACTCACTGGGTTATTGATGTCGATAACAGTCTTGCCATCGAATGCCGCGGGTCCACCCGCCGCTTCGATAGCGGTAAAGACATCTTCCCAACGGGTCGCCAGGACGACGACATCCGCGAATGCGACGGCCTCTTGCGCCGTGCCGGACATTACGCCTATGGCCAAGGCAGCCTCGCGCGTTTTGTCCATGTCTCGGCCCGATAACATGATCTCGTGTGTGTTCGCCCACTTGCCAGCCAGTGCCTTCGCCATCCCGCCAGCGCCTACAAATCCGATTTGCAATTCAGCCTCCTATTCCTGTGTTGCTGTGAACATAGGAGGTCGCTATTTATAACTGAAATCGATCTTTTATATGGATCACATAATCCACATGGATATAACGCAATCCGAAATTGGACTTTTGGTTGCACTTGATGCGTTGCTGGAAGCAGAGAGCGTTACGGGTGCGGCCCACAAGCTCGGCATCAGCCAGCCTGCCATGTCCGCCCAGCTCTCGAGGTTGCGTCGGCTCTTCAACGACCCATTGCTCGCCGCATCAGGCCGCAAGCTTGTGCCGACCATCCGAGCGATGGAACTGAAGCAGCCCTTGCGGGCGCATTTGGCAAATCTCGACGAGTTGGTGCGCGAGAGCGCGCAATTTGATCCGGTAACGTCAGACCGCACTTTCCGGGTTATTGGCACAGACTACGTGCATTCTGTTTTCCTGACATCCCTCCTGCAAAGTCTGGCCTCCCAAGCGCCAAATGCTCGGATCGCAGTTCTTCCGTTCGAGCCGACAACCCTATGGTCTCAACTTGAACAAGATAGCGCTGACTTGGCCTTGGTAACTGGGATGAAGCTGCTAGAGGCAAAGCGACGGGCGGGACTGGTTGACACGTTCAAAGTGATTCAGCGCAAAGATCATCCACGAGGGACAACCGACTTTACCCTGGATACCTTTTGTGCTGCCGATCATGTTCTTATCTCACCGGAAGGTGGTGGGTTCTTGGGAGCAACCGATAAGCTCCTTAGCGAAATGGGCCGCAGCCGTCGCATTACATGTTCGCTTCCTAGTTTTCTGCTTGCGCCGTCGGTCGTCGCCGGATCAGATTTGCTTGCCATGATGCCCACCCGGCTGGCTGCCTTGCACGCGGAAAGTGTGGATCAGTTTGACCCTCCATTTCCGTCGCCGCAGTTCAGCGTGGACCTCTTATGGCACCCACGTCGACAAAAAGACCCCGCGCATATGTGGTTCAGATCGATCGTCGCGCAAATCGCATCAGCCGCATGACAAGTACGGCTCGAAGGCCTTTTTTGCATACTGGTGTGCTAGACTGTCGGCCCAAAGGAGACATTGTGCGGCGCCCCAAAATGCTGCGGCCGCAGCCCTCTATCCGGTCCTTCGCTGCGCGTTTGACATCTGGGTAAAGTCGAACAAACCTGATACGGTAACTCCACACGGCTAGCCATTCGCAGCATCACCGTTGATCATAGATGGTTGCCGCGCCATTGAAGATGAGACCGTTGAAAAACGGTGCCACCGAGACGGCCTTGTATCTTCTTGCCGACAACATGACCCGCGTAATAAGGATCATGTATGTCCCGACCCTAGTGGCCGCGACGAGGGCTTGAATGGGCGGTCACATCCGGCGGGTTCGGCGGAGCGTAGCAAGCCCCAATAGAGCCATCGAAAGAAGCCCGGCCGGGGCGGGAAGCGGCACGACCGCGACATCCGAGCCCGGCTCGCCTGGGCGATCGGCGATGATCGGGACCAGCATGTTGCTCTGAAGCACGCTCCGCTCCACGGTACCCGCGTCTTCCTGCAGCCGCCCGTCGACAGCCATCTCGCCAGTGGTCGTGAAGCTGTCGGCGTCGGTCAGAATATCAATGGCGAAGGAGGTCTCTTGCATCTGGTCGAGGAGAAATCCAGCTACCAGTGGGAACCCGAACGTGAATTCCAGCATGTCGCCATCATCGGATCGCCGGACGCTGGTGGGCGCGCGATCCCCTGGCCCATCCAGCCGGAAATATACATCCGTGCGGAGACTCGCATAGCCGGAGATGCGGTAGCTGTCGACGAAGGCGAAAGACGGGAAGGTATTGGTCGCCTGGACGAAGCGATGGCGCATGATCGTTGCGCCATCCGCGTCGGATCGCAGGATTTCACTATCAACGCTCCAGCCCTGTATGAACAATGGGGTCTCATTAAAGTCGAACAGCGTGGATTGGCTGGCCGCGAGACTGCCGGCCAGCGCAGGTGTTTCGAGAAGTGTGGTCCCGGGCAGAAAGGCGGTCTCGCCCGGGGCCACCGTGATCGCCGAGGCCTGGTGCCCCAATACTAATAGGGCAGAGACAGCGATGGCACGTTGCATATATCTCATCATGCTCTCCATGAACGGCTGGTTTTGGGAGGACAGGTGGTCGTCATCCCCAGGCGAAATCATCAACCAAGGGATTGATCATGGCTGGACCTGTGCTGGTTCCGTCCCCGTCGATACACCAGATAATGGTGTCCGGCAGGCCATCCTCGTCGCGACTTTCGCGCTCTGGCGCAAGGACCATCGCGTCCGGCACGAAACCGTCCGCGTCTTTGCGTAATACATCCGTTCCGTCCCCGCCGATCAGTATGTCATTGCCCTCGCCCCCGCTCACGTAGGGGGCATCACTCTCCAGCGCGAAATCCATCGCATCGGGCCCGAAGCTGTCCGCGTCGCCAGCGCTGGTGGTTTCCACGAATTGGAACGCGTCACTTGTCGTCTCCTGGGCTTCGAAGGGCGGCGGCGGCAGGTCGGCCCGGAACTCTTTCGGGACGGAGGCGTCATAGGGCGTGTCATCATCGAGGCTTTGGGTATCGAATTCCTCGTACTTGACCTCAATCACCTCAAAATTGGTGGAAATCGTGGTCGTTGGGGGGCTGGCATCAGATGACTGAGGCACCGTCGCCTCTAGGGTGGTGTCGCGCAATTGGCTGGACATGTCCTCGTCATACGCCCACTCGATCGTTGAAAAGGTCATTGTCACGGTTTCCGTCGGCGGGGATTCTGACTCGCCTGGGACATCCTCGATCCTGAGGATGAAATTAGTCGCGTCTGATGGTGGGGTCACAGCCGTCAGGTCGAGCGGTGTCGCCGCCGATTGCACCAGCTCACCGTCAGATCTCAAGCCGGTGACAACCGGAGCCTCGTCATAGCTTTTGACCCATGCGCTTTGCAGATTGTATATCATGGTTCTGATCCTCTCTTGGAATGTGTCTGCCTTGATGAGTCCAAGAGTAGGGAAGTGCGCGTGCCCCGGGCATCGGCCAGCTGCCGTATTTTGCGCCTATTCGTGCATCATTTTCCTACTGCATTTGCAGTATTTGGCGCTGAAAATGCATTTGATCCGGGCCATGACGGTCGGGGGCGAAGGGGGCACCGAGGAGACGGTGCTATGTCTCATCCCGATCCGAGACGGCATAATCGATCGCCTTCTCGTACCAAAGTGATTTTCCTAACGCCGCCCTCTCCGCGAAGGCCTCGGACCCCAGGGCCTCGACGGCGGCGGTGCGGGCCGCCGCAATGTGATCGGTCTCGGTGATGTCGCCGTCGCTTTTGGTCTCTTCGCGCAGCGCCTCTTCTACGCCGCAAAGAACCGCGGCGCGTTCGTAATGACCCTGGTGGGCCGCCGCAATCAGCAGCCGCACCAAGGGGAACCACATGCCCCAGCGTGCGTCCATCAGGCGGTACTGGCTCAGGCCTTTTTTCAGATACTCCGTTGCATCCGCATAATTGCCACTTCGCAATTCCAGCGTGCCGATCTGCTGCATCGTGGACGCAATGGCCCAGATCTCGCCCGAGCGTTCGGCAGATCGAAGCGCGGCCTTGAGGTGGATCCGCGCGGCGTCGAAATTCTGACGATCCCGCTCCGTGCTGCCCAGCATCCACCCAGAATAGGCCATGCCGACAAGATCGCCCGCCGTCTCGAACCGATCATGGCTTTCAAGGAACGAGGCGAACGCCTTGTCATGATCTCCTGCCGTGCTCTGGACCCGGCCAAGCGCATGGAGGGCCCAGGCGATGGTGCCATTGTCATCGGCCTCGCGCCCGATTTTCAGCGCTTCGCGCGCATAAGCCATGTTCTTGGATTGCGTCGGATCCTGTCCCGCAATCATCAGCGTCAGACGCCACAAGGCTGTCGCCCTGATGAGTGTTTGTTCCGAACAGAGCGCAAAGAGTGTCTCGCATGTGTCAGATGCCTCGCCAATATGGCCGCGCATCCGCCAGAACCACCCAAGATCCGCGGCAATCCGCAAACCAAGCGCGTGATCGCCCCCCTCCCCACTGCACCAGGCCATGGCCGCGCGGAGGTTGCCATGTTCCGTATCGAGGCGGCTGAGCCAAACGAGTTGATTGGGGCCGCGAAGCTGCTTGTCGGCGCGTTCGACGAAATCTGCAAAGTAGAGCGCATGTCGTCTGGCGATCTGCGCATGGGTCCTGTTCGCATTGAGGCGATCGAGGCCAAACTCACGCACGGTTTCGAGCAGTCGGAACCGAAGCGCGCCGTCCTCGGCCTCAACGCGCACGAGCAGGCTTTTCGAGATCAGGGACTCGATCTTCTCGAGCCCCTCGAATTCATTCGTGCCAGCGTCAAGGCATATGGCCTCTATCGCCGGAAGATCGCCCCCGCCAAAGAATATCGCGAGTGCGAGAAGCAGGTCTTTCTCACCCTCGGACAGGAGGTCGTAACTCCATGCGATCGTCCGCTCCAACGTCCGCTGGCGTTTGGGCAAGTCCCGCGCGCCACTAACCAGAAAGGGAAGCGCGCGTTCAAGACGCGACAGCATCGTCGGGGGATCCATCAAGCGGACACGCGCCGCGGCAAGCTCGATCGCGAGCGGCAAGCCATCCAACCGGGCGCAGATGTCGGCCACGGCCCGCGCATTCCGGTCCGTGATCTCGAAATCTGCAAGGATCGCACGGGCCCGCTCCGCAAACAGTTGGACGGCTGGCGCGTTTTTGATGGCCTCGAGGTCTCGGATGTCACCAGGTTGCGCAAGCGGTGGGACCGCAACCTCAAGCTCCGTGCGGATATGCAGAGCTTCGCGGCTCGTCACAAGAAGCTGCACGCTCGGGCAGGCATTCAACAAGCGCGCTATGTCTTCTGCTGCCGGAAGGACCTGCTCAAAGTTGTCGAGAACAAGGAATGCAGGACTGTCTTGCAACTGCGCTGACAGCCTCTCGAACGGCGACTTGCGCTCGGGTGTTCGGATATCCAGTGTCTCGACAATCTTTGAGATCACAAGACCGGGATCGCGGACCGGGGCAAGCTCAACAAAGTAAGAGACAGACCCTATGCGCTTTGCGATCGCGGCAATCTCTCGCGCGAGGGTTGTCTTTCCCGCGCCGCCCGGCCCCGTAAGGGTCACAATACGGGCACCCTTCTCCCAAAAGAGGGCCTCGAGTTCAGCAAGGGTCTGCGTCCGCCCGATAAGCTGCGGTCCGGGCGTCGGCACCGGCAGCGGCGTCTGCTCCGGCTTTGGTCCATGGGATGCGTCGCTTTCGGGCTGCGCGGTGCTGAGCGCCTCCAAGAGTTCGATCTTGTTGCTGACACCGAGCTTGCGATAAATCGCACCCAGATGCGTGCGCACCGTCGCCGGCGAAATTCCCAGACCCTCGGCAATGCCCTTATAGCTATGACCTTCAGCATATTTGAGCGCGATCTGTCGCTCACGACGGGTGAGCGCTTCAGCTTGGCCATTTTTTTCCTCTGAACCTGAAATCATTTGCTTCTGGTCGTGACTGTCCGGTGAAAAGCCTCTGGCGCGGTTTTTCGGCTCCCCTTTACGCTGCTTGCCCAGCGTAACTCCAACGCATCAACCCGTCGAGACGGTTGAACTCATGGTTGGCGATGCAACTGAGCACCCAAGTCAGCCAGGCATGGGGAGTGATGCCTTTCACCTTGACCGTCTCAATCAGAGTGAGGGAAATGGCCATGGCTTTTCTGCCACCTTCGGAAGCGGCAAATCTCAAGTTTTTCCTGCCGAAGCTTTATCTTGCTTGTAAGGCAAGCCGTCGCACTGTGGTCTTCGCGAACAGAAATTAAACCCCGTGTGCCGCTGGCATTGCAAGTCTGCTTCCATCTGAGCGATCTCAACAATTCGCCATAGCAGCGAAGGCCTGCTTCTCGCCCATCGCGACGAATGCTGCGCAGTTCCTCAACGGGTAGTTTGGGCTCGGAGCAGCCATGCGGCGGTACGGCAACGATTGCCCATCTCATTACTTTGAGACCGGTTGTTGACCCTTGGCCATATGATCAATGGTCAACGCGGTGTTGATGTATGTGGCGGGAGGGATGGATGGAGGCTCGGATATGCCTAGAATCCAACGTCCCGTCGTCAAACCGAAACGCAAGTCCCGGAACAAGGGCCGCCTGATCGGCCTGAAACGCCCGTTGCTACCAAAGCAGGTGTGGGCGATACGTGCGCGGCTTGAACTCGCGGGCAATTTCCGCGACTTGGCGCTCTTCAATCTCGCCATCGACAGCAAGCTGCGCGGCTGTGACCTCGTCAGGCTGAAGGTTGGTGATCTGGTTGTCGGCGACCGCGTTCGCGAACGTGTCACGATCGTTCAGAGCAAGACCAATCGGCCCGTCCAGTTCGAAGTGTCTGAGAACACGCGAGAAACCATCGTTGCCTGGTTAGACCAATCCGAGATGCTGGGATGCAGATATCTGTTCCCCGGCCGTTTTCATGCGTCACCGCATATCTCGACCCGGCAGTACGCCAGGCTCGTTCGAGATTGGGTGTCAGCCATCGGCCTCGAACCGAGCGGCTACGGCACATATTCATAGCGCCGGACCAAGGCATCGGAGATCTACCGAAAGACCGGCAATCTCCGGGCCGTCCAGCTTCTGCTCGGTCACACCAAGGTAGACAGCACGGTGCGATACCTGGGCGTCGAGCTTGAAAATCTGCTGAGTATCGCCGAGAGAAACGACATCTGAACCAATGCGGCGGAGGGCGCTCGCCGTTCGCCGCCCAAGACCGGATCTTCGCCGATACGCAGGCCAACGGTGAGAAAGAGCCCAAGGAGGACGTTCAAAATCCGGCACATTTCGCAAATCTAGCGAGGGAATGAAAAGAGCGCTGAGACGCCGGTTGTTTACTGCGACTGATTGAAAAATGGTTCTCGGTGACCAGAGGCGAGGATCTCGGTCTTTCGCCACCTGCGAGATCGGCCGAACCGCTTGTGCTGCAAATCACTACGCCTAATCAAACAAGTAGACAGGTCTTTCATCGCTGGCCTATGCTCTGAAGTTATAAGGTGAGAACACCAATTTTTGGGAGGAATTAGAATGAAGTCTTCGACAAGTAAGCATAAATCCGTAGGGGCCGGTTTGGCGGTGACAGCTGTCACGTCGTTTCTGTTCGCTGGTGCCGCCACGGCAGAGCCCATCACGGTTGTGTCCTGGGGTGGCAGCTATGGGGATGCGCAGGACAAGGCGCTGTTCAACGATGCGTCGGAAAATACGGGCATTGAAATCATCCGAGAATCTGGAGCCAGCATGTCGAAG
>JBCDFS010000024.1:0-7214 GCA_039177645.1 Pseudomonadota bacterium
AGATGGAACCAGCCGGCTGCGCCGTCAAGACTGGCCGATATCGCTTACCACGTATCGCCCAAGCGCTCAGCCACAACCTCTTCGCCGGGCTCTGGCAAGGGTTGCGGTGTCCCGAGGCCGAGTTCGTCGAGTGAGCCCGGTATGTCATCCGGCTTGGCCTCGCCTGGCGCGCCCGGAAAAACAGGATCCTCGCTGGCAACAGACCGGCCGAAGATATCACCGCCGCTGCCGGAGATCTGCAATCCTTCATCATCGTCGAAGCGGAAACCGGGCTCTGTGCCTGGCCGGAAGGCTTCCTCAATGACGCTGTCCGTGGATGGCGTTGGCAGCGTACCCGTCCGCGCATCTATGCGCACCATGCTCACACCCGGGGGCCGGCGGAAGGGTAGTGCTTCGCGGTCTTTCATCGCGGTTTGCATGAAGGTTGAGAAAATCGGTGCCGCAACGACAGACCCGCCTTCGCCCTCGCCGAGTGTGCGTGGCGTATCGAAACCGACCCGAATACCGACGACGAGATCGGGAGAGAAGCCAAAGAAAAGAGCGTCTTTGTAATCATTGGTCGTCCCGGTTTTACCTGCCAGTGGCACCTCCTCGAGGCCCTCCTTACGGCGAACCGACGTGGCTGTACCGCTCTGGATCACCCCTTCGAGCATGTGCACCACCTGGTAGGCAACGATGGGGTCTAGCACTTGCTGACGCGTATCTGGCAGCAGCGGGGGCTCTCCCCCCTGCCATCCCGCGGGATCGTTACAATCGGGGCATACACTATCGATGGGTCCGACGGGATTGCCGGCGATATCTGGCGCGTTGTCGGGGGCGCTCGCGTCAAACGCTGCGACCTGGCATACGGCGTCACCGACCTGGATCAGGTCTACACTCGCATCGTCCCGGCCGTATCCGAGGCGCGGGTCTGTAACGCACAAATTCTCGCCATAGCGGTCCTGGATACGGTCCAGTAAAATGGGCTCAACCTGCTTACCGGCGTTGACCAGGGCGGCATAACCCTGGGCCAAATCCATCATGGTTGCCTCTCCCGCGCCGAGGGACATGGCGAGATAGGGATCGAGACGGTCATAGATTCCGAGGCGTTCCCCAAACTCGGAAACAGCCTCCATGCCGATATCCTGGGCGAGCCGCACCGTCATGAGGTTTCGAGATTTTTCCAGGCCAAGGCGCATAGTTGAGAGGCCATAGAAGCGGCCCTCGGCATAATTGCCTGGCGCCCAGAAATCATCAGCCTCGACGTCAAACTCGACAAAGGGCGCATCCAGAACAAGCGACGTGGGCGTGTAGCCCCGCTCCAGCGCAGCCGCGTAGACAAACGGTTTAAAAGCCGAACCAATCTGCCGGTTTGCCTGGGTCGCGCGGTTGAAGGCGCTGCGGAAATAGGAAAAGCCTCCCGTCATCGCGAGGACACGACCTGTATGGGGATCCATGGCAACGAGCGCGCCCTCAATCTCCGGCAGTTGGCGCAGGCTCGCCCGACCAACCGGTTCGGTCAGGTCATCGACAACGGCAAGCGCCGAACCCCGCTTGGGCGAAGGACGATCCTCGGCTTCCAAAGCAAGCAGTTCTTCTTCGGTCAGATCCGAAGGACGCCGGGTAAGCTCGACGAGAATAATATCACCCGCCAGAAGCCCATTGGCATTCCCGCTCCGCTCGTAGGTCTCCTTGGCCCAGGACACATCCTCTTCAAACAGTGCGGTTTCGGTATTGTCGGCCAGGCGGATTGTAGCGGTCCCGTCGGCATTGAGTCCGGTGACAAGGGCCGCTTCCCATGTGCCGTGACCAGACGGCATGCTGAAGTCCGCCAGCGTTTGCAGGGCTTCTCCATCGAGCGCGATCTCGCTTAAGGGCCCGCGGTATCCCTGGCGACGATCATAGGCGACCAGGCCTTCTCGCAAGGCCCGCGTGGCTGCGAGCTGCAGCTCGGTGTCAATGGTCGTTCTTATGGAAAGCCCACCGTCATGGAGTGCATCCTCCCCATAGGTTTCGAGGAGATCGCGCCGGATTTCCTGCACGAAGTAGGTCGCAGCCTGGTACTCATCCCCGCGGAAGCGACGTTTGGTGCTTAGCGGTAGAGCCATAGCCGCATCGGCTTCCTCACGGGTGACATACCCATCCTCAACCATGCGACCGAGGACGTAATTGCGGCGCGAAAGCAAACGCTCGGGCCGCGTGTACGGGTTCACGGTGCCCGGCGCTTTCGCGAGTGACGCAAGGATCGCTGCTTCCGAGAGGTCGAGTTCAGGCAGCGACTTGTCAAAGTACTCCAATGCAGCCGACCCAACGCCATAGGAGCCCCCGCCGAGATAAATCTCGTTGAGGTACAGCTCCATGATCTCACCTTTTGTGAAGGTCCGCTCGACGCGTCGGGCCAGCACCGCTTCCTTGATCTTGCGGACCACGGTCTGATCCCGGGTCAGAAGCATGTTCTTCACGGTTTGCTGCGTGATCGTGGAGCCGCCTTGCAAACCGCCCGACCCGGTCAATTTGTTGCGCGCACTGTTCAGTACGCCGCGCACCATGCCCAGCCAATCGATACCCTCATGGACGAAGAAACTCTTGTCCTCGGCCGAAACGAACGCCTGGATCACATTCTCGGGGATCGACTCATACGGGACATAAACGCGGTATTGCGGCGTTCCATCGTCGCCCATCCCCTGGAACTCGGCGATCAAGCGGCCATCACCGGCATGCACGCGCGATGTGATCGGCGGCTCATACTCAGCGAGTTTCTGGATTGTAGGCAGGTCGCGCGACAAGGCGGCAACCACAAGCGCCACGCCCGCTATGCCAAGCACACCCAGTATGGAGAAGAATATCAGTGTCCGTCGAACCAAGGCCCAACTCAGGAACCGTCGCTTTTGTGCAGTAGCCATTGAAAACTGACCTCAGTTTAATCCGTGCAAAGTGACGCCACTCGACCGTTAGTTTAGTGGGCCGGGATTCGCACGGCAATGGGACAAGAATAGGGCCGCGTGTTGGGTGGGAAAAGACCGCGCTTGCAGGTCATGCCGCTCACACTCCGCCTCAGTTTGAAGCAAAAAGCTGATCCTGCTCATCAAAATACAGCGTGATCGCGTCGGCCACGGCATCCATGGACTTCGTGCGCCCCTCTGGATCGGCAAGCCTGTCAGCGTCCTCGGGGTTGGTCAGAAATCCCATTTCCAGGAGGACGGCCGGGACATCTGGAGCGAGTAATACATAGAAGCCGGCTTTGCGGTGTGTGTTCCTCAAGACCGGGCCAGCCTCGGCCAGTTCCGGCAGGAGAAGCTCCGCAAACAGTCCGGAATTTGATTTCGTTTCCCGAATGGTCAGCGTCTCCAGGATTCCGGAAACCTCGTCGGAAACCTCGTCTTCAAAATCGAGCTGCCAATTGTTGCGCTCAGATTCCCGATCAATCCGGCGCTGCCCACGCTCCGAAATCGTATAGACAGACGCGCCCGCAACATCGGGCGTTCGCGCAGCATCTGCATGGATCGAAATGAAGAGATCAGCATCCCAATCCCGTGCAAGACTGACCCGATCCCCCAATTCGATGAAGCGGTCATCGGAACGCGTCATTCGCACCCGAAAGCGCTCGGTCTCTTCAAGCATGTCGCGGAGTGTGAGCGCAGCGGAAAGGACGATGTCTTTCTCCTTCAGTCCGTTAGAGGAGACAGCGCCCGGATCGCGACCGCCATGTCCGGGATCAATCACAATGAGGTACTCGTCGCGAGCGGTGAAGGGCTGGAGCACCACGTCCCGTCCCGCAGGGGCTGGATCGAGGGTTGCCAAGGTCTCGGTAGGGGAATCCGCTAGGCTGGCGAGATGCCTCGCTATGGATGGCGCTGCTCGCGCCGCAGCATGGTCGAACCGTGCTGATGATACGGCGGCCAGGTCGATCACCAAACGAAAACGCGGTTCATCGCCAGCTGGCGGCAACTCAAGTTTGCGAGAGACCATCATTGGCTTGTCAAGCGTGAACGCCAGGAACCCGTTTTGCCAACCATAGCCGGCGACGCCGGTTGCTAGTGTGACCGGCTGCTGTGGACCTGTCTTTGCGGTGTCGACGCCTTCCACTGCCAGGAGGACCTGACGGACCGATGCGGCTTCTGTGAGAAATGTGTCGGCCTCAATCGGCGCGTTGCTCCAAAGCGTCAACCGAGTGACGTCACCGTCCCCGACGACGCGAACCGAATCGATCTGGGCAAACGCTCCGCCTGCCCAGACGAGCGCGAAGGCTAAAGCCAGGGCGAATCGCAGAAAAGGGGCTGGCAAGAACAACGGCAATGCACTCTCAAACGCGGGTATTCCACTTAAGCTGGATCAGTTTCTGCCACCGGGCAAATTAACCGAACATGTACTCGCCCCCGCCAAAGCCGTTCATCCTCACACTCTGGTGCTTTTTCTTCTTGGGGGTTCCCAAACGGTCCGTTCTCATCCATGTAGAGCCTGTGCTGATCAATCAGCCACATGGACGAATTCCCTGCCCTCGCCGGTTTTGGTTCGCCTCTTGGCGCCGCTCGACGAAGGGCCCCGGAAAACGGATAACAGATGCACACCGAAGCCGGCAAAGACAGCGATTCCAAGGTGCGCCAAGGCGCTCTGTCGCGTCGTCTCGACGGTTTCCACCTAAAAACAGACACTGGCCAGACGCATAAGGCGCTGAGGCAAATCCCTCGCCAAGCGCGGCCGGACTACAAGGTACGATTACATGGGAAAGCTCATGCTGATCGACGCGGCCCACCCGGAGGAAACCCGGGTCGCCGTTGTTACGGATCAACAGGTTGACGACTTCGATTTCGAAACAAAAGGAAAGGAACAACTCAGAGGCAATATCTATCTCGCTAAGGTGACGCGTGTTGAACCGTCGCTGCAAGCGGCCTTTGTTGAGTATGGCGGAAACCGCCATGGGTTCCTCGCATTTTCGGAGATTCACCCCGATTACTACCAGCTTCCGCAAGCTGACCGGGAAGCCCTCCTCAAAGCCGCCGCTGAGGAAGCCGCGGCGGATGAGGACGACGACTACGATGTCGATGAAGACGATGATGACAGCGATGGCGACGACGCCGAAAACGATGCGTCCGAGGAGGACGTAGAGGACGACGCCGATACGGATGCAGAAGCATCTGACGAGACCGATATGGATGTCTCCGATGATGCGTCAGGCGATGGCGACGACCCGGATTCCAAAGACGAGGCCAGGGCAGAAAGCACGCGCCGCGGAAATTCCCGCAAGAAGCGGCCGCCTCGCAATTCCTACCTCCGCAAATACAAGATTCAGGAGGTCATTCGGCGGCGCCAGGTCATGCTCGTCCAGGTGGCGAAGGAAGAACGCGGCAACAAGGGTGCCGCGCTGACCACCTATCTGTCACTGGCAGGGCGCTACTCCGTCCTGATGCCGAACACCCCTCGAGGCGGCGGCATCTCCCGCAAGATCGCCAATGGCGCCGACCGCAAGAGACTGAAGTCGATTGTCAGCGAGCTGGACATGCCAGAAGGCATGGGCCTCATCGTCCGCACGGCTGGGGCAAAGCGCACCAAGACCGATATTCGCCGCGACTACGACTACCTCATCAAGCTCTGGGACAAGATACGCGAAAAAACACTCTCATCGATGGCCCCCTGCCTGATCAACGAGGAAGGCGGATTGGTGCACCGCGCCATGCGGGACATGTTCGACAAAGAGGTCGAAGAAGTCCTGATTCAGGGCGAAACCGCCTACAGGGAAGCCAAGGATCTCGCTCGGCTGATCATGCCGAGCCAGGCCCGGAAAGTGAAGCACTGGACTGACCCCGTTCCCGTTTTTGTAGATCACAGCATCGACGAACAACTCGACAGCATTTTCAAGCCTGAAGTGCGCCTGAAGTCCGGCGGGTATCTGGTCATCAACCAGACCGAAGCGCTGGTGGCTATCGACGTGAACTCCGGCAAGGCGACCCGAGAGCGCAATATCGAGCAGACCGCCCTGCGGACCAACCTCGAGGCGGCAGAAGAAGCCTGTCGCCAGATGCGCTTGCGAGATCTCGCCGGTCTGGTCGTGATCGACTTCATCGATATGGATGAAAACAAGAACAATCGCGCAATCGAAAAGGCGATGAAAGATCACCTGAAAATCGATAGAGCGCGGGTTCAATGTGGAAGAATTTCCCAGTTTGGCCTTATGGAAATCTCCCGCCAGCGCCGCCGGGCAGGCCTTCTACAGGCGACCTCAGACACCTGCCCTACCTGCAACGGCACCGGGCGGGTCCGCAGTGTCGACAGCGCCGCCTTGCAGCTCCTCCGCGCCATTGAGGCGCGTGCAGCAACGGGCGGTCTGAAATCGATCACCGTGGAAGCACCGACGGACGTCGCCCTCTACCTGCTCAACCACAAGCGCGATGCTGTTGCCGCCGTCGAGGAGCTGGCCGGGTTTGCGATCACCGTGACCTCTTCGGACTCGCTGCTCGCCGGAGACTTCACGATCCACGCGGAGAGAGACCCGAATGCCAAGCCCCGGCCCAAGCGGAATCGCCGCAAAACGGCTCCTCCTGATCCAACCGATACCAGTGCAGACCTCGACGTCATTGATGAAGAGGAAACTGAGACGGATGAGGACTCCTCAAGCGACAACGACTCTTCGGCAAATGACGATGAAGGCGACGGCAACGGACGTCGCAAGCGTCGCCGCAGGGGACGCCGCGGAGGTCGTAGACGTCGCCGCGAGGAGAGCGATGTCGACACCGTCAAGGCGGTGGCCGATGTGCCTGAGCTTGAACCCATCGATCCCGAGACCCTGACCAGGCCCAAGGGCGATATTATCCCGGAAGATGGCGGAGCCTTTCTGGATGGCGTTTCGCTGGTGGCGGCAGAAATGCTCGACAACCCCGAAGCTGCCGAAGCTGAACTGGCAGCGGCGATCGCCGAAGTCACGCCTTCAAAATCGGAAACGTCTGAAACCCGCGCCGCAAATGATGAAACCGAAGACGCTCCACGCAAGCGTCGCCGCAGAAGACGCGGCGGCCGGGGGCGTAACCGTGGCGAAGGCAATGATGACGGTGGTGGAGATGACGCGTCATCCCAAACTGGAGATCGCGACGACGACGCGGTTGAGGAGAAGGAACAGTCCGAGCCAAAACCGACAGACCCCGTCGTGGCGGAGGAAGCGGCAAATGATGACGGCGGAGCACCCGTAGAGAGCGATCAACAGCCAGACCAAGAGACAGTGGAGATCTCCGCCAGCACCGAAG
>JBCDFS010000025.1:0-7197 GCA_039177645.1 Pseudomonadota bacterium
AAAGCTCAATTTATTAATAAAAAGGGCAGGATCACAGCTTTCAGAAGACCTTATTGTGAGTGAAAACACACTTGAAGATACTGATCTACGGGGTGTGTCTAGTGAGCAAATCGAAAAGATAGCTGATACCAGACACGTACTTGAATATCGACGCACCTGTGCACTTTTTAATAAGATAAGAGAAAAAATCAATATATACGAAGCAAAGCTTAAGGCAGAAGCGAGGCGCACACAGATTTCTCTTTTTCGTAGTCCGTCAGAGATTGACAAACAGGACGATGACGATTGGTGATATTATGCGGACAGCTATCTATTTTTCTGTGTGCCAATATGCTTGATGGCGTTCTTGATCATGAATTTTTTATGCTGATACACTTTGATTTATCCTAACCGATCGATGACTTGGCTACGACTTCAGCTTTTCTGATTACATCTTTAGAAATAGGCGGGTCTCAGCCCTCCGCCGCTTTCACCCGATCCCAAAGCGCGTCCATTTCGGCGAGATCGCTGTCGACCGGGCTGCGGCCATCGCGCGCCAGATGCGCCTCGATACCCTGGAAGCGGCGGGTGAATTTTGCGTTGGCCGCGCGAAGCGCCGCCTCGGGATCCACATCCAGGTGCCGCGCGAGATTGGCCATCACGAAGAGCAGATCGCCGTATTCTTCGGCCACCTTCTCCGCATGCCCCGCGCGCTGTTCCGCGACCAATTCGGCGCTTTCTTCCGCGACCTTTGCCAGAACCTCCTCGGCGTTGGGCCAGTCAAAGCCGACCCGCGCTGCGCGTTTCTGGAGTTTGACCGCACGGGTCAGCGCAGGCAAGCCCGCAGCGACCCCGTCAAGCGCGCTGACGCGACGGTTGACTTCGCCCCGCTCCGCGGCCTTGATCGTCTCCCAGTCCCGCATCTGCTGCTCGGGGCTCTTCTCGCGGCTTTCCTCGCCGAAGACATGCGGATGGCGGCGAACCATCTTGTCGGAAATCGCCCGGACAATTGCGGCAAAGTCGAAATGGCCCGCCTCTTCGGCCATCCGTGCGTGGTAGACCACTTGGAGGAGCAAATCGCCCAGCTCGTCGCGAAGCTCGCCAAAGCTCTCCCGCTCGATGGCATCTGCCACCTCATAGGCCTCCTCAATCGTGTAGGGCGCGATGGTCTCGAATGTCTGGACGATGTCCCAGGGGCACCCGCGCGACGGATCCCGCAGGCGCGCCATGATCTCCAAGAGACGCGGCACCCCACCCTCGGGATCGTGCACGAGCGTCTCCGATGCGTCGGTTGGCGAATGATCTTCCATGCCGAGACCATAGCCCTGGCGGAACGCGCCGCCAAGGCAAGGCTGGCCCCGCGTGGGGGCCGAGCCCGGTGTCAGCTATCGTCGCTGGCGAGCAGCTTCGTCCAGATCAGCGCGCCGATCGCTCCCCCGAGGAGCGGCGCAACCCAGAACAGCCACAGCTGCGCCACGGCATTCGTGTCGGCGAAGAACGCGACCGCTGTCGAGCGCGCCGGATTGACCGAAGTGTTCGTGACCGGGATCGAGATCAGGTGGATGAGCGTGAGGCAAAGCCCGATGGCAATCGGCGCAAAGCCTGCCGGTGCACCACGGGCCGTAGCGCCCAGGATCACGATGAGGAAGAAGGCTGTCAGGATCACCTCGATCAGGAAGGCCGACACGACGCCATATCCCCCGGGCGAGTTTGCGTTGTAGCCGTTCGAGGCAAACCCGCCGGGCGCCCAATCGGGACCAAAAGAGGGGTCGAAGGGCGTGCCGGTCGCAATGAGAAACAGCAATCCGCCCGCAAGCAGGCCGCCGACGACCTGCGCCCCCCAATAGGGAAGCACATCGCTCCACTCGGCGCGGTCGGCCATGGCGAGCCCCAGGGTCACAGCCGGATTGAAATGCCCGCCCGAGATCGGCCCAACAGCGTAGGCCATGGTGAGGACCGTAAGGCCGAAGGCAAAGGCGACACCGATAAAGCCGATGCCGAGTTCGGGATACCCGGCTGCAATGACCGCGCTGCCGCAACCCCCGAAAACGAGCCAAAATGTGCCGAAAAACTCGGCCAAGAGCTTCTTAGACAAGTGCCACCCCCTTTTGATGCTTAAACCCAATCGGCGGCGGTATTCCGAACGCGGCGCCGCTGCGGCGCTCTTGTTGGGCAATCCAGCTTAGCGCGTCAAGCCTCGTGATAGGCTCGCAGGTTGGGCGGCGGGCTCAAGCCGAGGCGCGCTGGCTCTCAGGATCGAGAAACGTGTTGGGATCCTCGACCGGCAAGCTCATCAGGAACCCTTGGGCGTGGGTAAAGCCCATCTTGCGCACCATATCAAGCCGTGGCTGGGTCTCGATCCCTTCGGCCGTCACGGAGATACCCTGTGCACGCGCGGAGGACACGATGGCGCGGATCACCTTGTTGGTGCTTGGGTTCTCCAGATCGTCGATGAATTTCTTGTCGATCTTGATGCGGTGATGGGGCAGACGCGCGAGATATGAGAGCGCGCTGTAGCCCGTGCCGAAATCGTCCAGCGCGATCCGAATGCCGCGGGCGATGAGCGTGCGCAAAAGACCGAGCGTCTCGGGATCGTCGCGCATCAGCACCGTTTCGGTGATTTCGATCTCCAGCCGTTCGGCGGGAAAACCGCTGAGCGCGAGGGCCGTGTCGATTTGCGTGGTGAAATCAGCCTGCTGGAATTGGAGCGCCGAGACATTCACCGACAGGGTAACACGGTCCGGCCATTCAGACGCCCGGCAAAGCGCTTCGCGAAACACCCAGCT
This sequence comes from Pseudomonadota bacterium, assembly GCA_039177645.1. Classification (GTDB taxonomy): domain Bacteria; phylum Pseudomonadota; class Alphaproteobacteria; order Rhodobacterales; family Rhodobacteraceae; genus Amaricoccus. The sequence goes on from JBCDFS010000025.1 coordinate 2,766, forward strand.
TCCGATGGGCAGGATCTGACCGGATGTCTCGGCAAGGGTCATAAAACTGCTCGGCGTCAACTCCCCGCGCCCGGGATGCTGCCAGCGCAGCAGCGCCTCGACACCGGCGATGCTCCCGTCGAGCAAACTGACATAGGGCTGATAGGCAAGCCGCAGCTGCTCCGCGCGGATCGCCGCGCCAAGATCGACCTCCAGGCGGCTTTGCTCCTGCTGAGTCGCATCGTGCGAAGGATCATGGAGGCAAATACGCGCGCCGCCTTCGGTTTTGCCCCGCCGCAAGGCCTTGTCGGCCTGCATGAAAAGCGTCGCGGCCGGCGGATTGCGTTCGGCGGCTACGTCCACAAGACCAATTGTCGCCTGCATCACCACCGGCTTCCCGCCCACTTGCAGCGAAGCCGCGACCCGGGCAAGTAGATGATCAGCGAACTGGGTGAGTTCGGTGCCGGTCCGGCGCGTGAGAACAAGAAATCTGTCGCCGCCTAGCCGGGCAAGCCGATCCTCAGGCCCAACAGCGCCTGAGAGGCGCTCATAAAGGCAAGAGAGAATGTAATCGCCCGCCGTTGCCCCAAGCGCTTCGTTCAGCGCCCGAAAGCGGTCGATATCCAGCATCAGAACCGCCTTGCCGCCCAATGCCCGGCTCGATGGCATCTCCCGGATCATGCGCAGCGCCTCTGGATGCGAAAGAGGGCCTGAATCGGCGAACGCATCCCCAGTCCCGCCCATAACCGGCATTGCGCCGTGCTGAGGTGGTCCCGCCGCCTCTTCCTTGGCAATGAGATCTGCAAGAATATCCGCCGCGTCGCGCAGTGCAGAGGCCGCGCCAGTGCCGAGCCAACGGCGCCGATTGCTGAGAACCAGCAGGAACGCCCGGACGCCACCATCCACGCAAACCGGCATGACTGCGGCAAAAGGTGCTGCGATGCCGAGGCATTTCGGATCCAGCCGCTGAGCGCGTCCATCCGTGATCGCGGCTTCGATCTGGTCGGGAAGTGTCTGGAGATCGCCCGCGAATGCGTCAGGATGAGGGACGAGAGCGGCGCCAGCGGCTGAGCCCGTTCTAGAGCCTAACCGAGCCGCCGCACCCGTGCGTCGCGCCCATTGGTAGTGAAATGCATCGGTGCCGTCCCAGAAGGTCGCGCTGGTGCCCGCAATACGGAAGGCTCCGATTGCCTTTACGTCCAATCGGGATGCGATGAATCTCAGCAGTGCCGCAATAGTCTGATTGCTTTGGCCCGTCATTCGACATTTCCTTCCGGCGACTCTGCAATCATAAGTTGTTTTACATACATATAAGCCGATTTTTGATTGAATCCATAGGTGATCTCAAAAATTGGCCATAAGTTCTCCTCTCTCATAGCAGGGGAGAGAAATCGCTAATTTTCAATAAATTACGGCAAACTTTCGCGTGGTCTGACCCGAGCTGTCGCTTGCAAAGCCAGAGTGCGGCACCACCGAACGCCAAGAGCTGCCGCACCAATTTTCGCCCTTGTGCCGGGCGCCGCGATTTGACTATATGCCCGGCACGGATGCGGGTGTAGCTCAGGGGTAGAGCACAACCTTGCCAAGGTTGGGGTCGTGGGTTCGAATCCCATCGCCCGCTCCAAATTTCCCAACCCAGTTTGACACGTCTGACACGAAGCGAGACACGCTGCGCCGGGTGGTCACGCCGCTCTGGGCAGCGCATCGAGGGCTGCCGCCACCTGTTGAGCAAACCGATAGGCGGCGACCGGCAGTGCCCGGCCCTTCATCTGCCCCAGAAGCAGGTGCCCGTGCGGCAAGTCGACCTCCGCGATCTGGCGGATGGCAATCCCACGCTCCGGGCGCAGGCCGATCGCAATCTGAAACCCCACCAGATGTTCGTGCAGGACATAATGACGGATCAGCTCGAACGAATCCGTCTCGACAACCGGCGCCAGCGCCCGGTTGGACTGCTTGGCCGCGAGATCCATGAGCGCACGCACGCCATAACGCATCGACGGCGCCACATGGGCGTGGTCCAGGCAATCGCGCAGCCGCAGAACGTTGTGCTCGGCAAGCTTATGGTCAGGTGCGAGCACGGCGCAGACCGGCTGTGGCACGGAATGGAGCACGTCGAAATCGACAAGGTGCACCGGCTCGAAGACCAGCGCGAGATCGCACGCGAAGCGGGCAAGCTCTTGCTCGGCCTGTTCACGATCGCGGACATTGATCGAGAAAGTGACGCCAGGATGGTCGTGGCGATAGCGCGCGACCTGTTCGGGCAGGAAATAGGGCAAGAGCGCCTGCGAACAGGCAATCGTCACATGGCCCCGCCGTTCGCCGGAGAGATCGGCGATCTGGCTCTTGAGCCGGGCGAGGTCGGATTTCTGCGCCAGGTAATGCTGTAGCACCAACTCACCGACAGTGTTGAGCCGCACGCCACGGGGCAGACGCTCGAAAATCGGGCTGCCGAATTCTTCCTCGAACCGCGCGACGCGGCGATTGAGCGCCGAGGCGGTGAGATTGGCGTCCTCCGCCGCCTTTCGGATCGAGCCCGCGCGCGCCACAGCGGCGATCAGGCGAAACGTCTCGAGATGGCGCATAGGGTCCTTTCTGGCAGCGCGGGAACGCCTCGGTTAAGTGAGGCAAAAAATTCACCGCTCTAGTGAATTAATAGCATTTCCGGAACAGGTCGGAAACTGTCATGTTGGCGTTAACCGTTTCGCCAGATGGAGATCCCTATGCACTCGTCCCGACGCGCCTTTCTCAAGACTGCCAGCATCAGCGCGGCCATGTTGCCGTTTCTCAAAGCGATGCCAGCGCAGGCGCAAGCGTCTGAAACGGTGGTCGTGGTGACGGGACAGACCATCAACAGCCTGGATCTTCACCGCACCGGGACCAACCGCGCGAGCTATCAGGTGGCGGTCAACTGCTATGATCGGCTGTTGAGCTTCGGCACGAAAACGCTCCCTTCCGGCGATCTCTCGTTCGACTACAGCACCCTTGAGCCCGAACTCGCCGAGAGCTGGGAAGTGTCCGAGGACGGGCTCGTCCTCACCTTCAAGATCAATCCGGAGGCCCGGTTCTGGGACGGCTCCAAGGTAACGGCGGAAGACGTGAAATGGTCCTTCGACCGGGCGGTCAGCGTCGGCGGCTTCCCGAGCGTTCAGATGAAGGCGGGCGGCATGACCCGGCCCGACCAGTTTGCCGCGCTCGATGCCGAGACATTCACGATCACCCTCGATCAACCCTCCAAGCTCGCGCTGCCCGATCTCGCCGTGCCGGTCCCGTTCATCATCAACTCTTCGGTGGCAAAGGCCAATGCCACCGAGGATGACCCCTGGGCGATGGAATACCTGCATCAAACGCCCGCGGGCTCCGGCGCTTTCAAGGTGGCACGCTGGGATCAGGGCCAGCAGCTCGTCTATGAGCGCAACGACGATTGGACAGGCGGCCCGCTGCCCGCCGTCAAGCGGGTGATCCTGCGCGAAGTGCCAAGCCCCGCGACCCGCCGCGCCCTGATCGAACGCGGCGATGTGCAGATGTCCTTCGACATTCCCAATCGCGACGCCGCCGAAATGGCCGACACGCTCAAGGTCCATTCCACGCCCATCGCCAATTGCATCCATTGCGTGGCGCTCAACACAAACTTCGAGCCGTTCCAGGACCCCGATGTCCGCAAGGCCGTGGCCTATGCCGTGCCCTACGAGGCGATCTTCGAAGCTGCAGCCTATGGGCGCGGCGCGCCGCTCTGGGGCGGGTCGGAGACCATCGACGATATCGCCTGGCCCCGGCGCTTCCCCTACACGACCGATCTCGATCAGGCACAGGCACATATGGAAAAGTCTGGCTTTGCCGAGGGGTTCGAGGTGCCGCTTTCGATCAGCCTGGGGCTGGCCGATTGGATGGAGCCCACGGCCCTTCTCCTCCAGGAAGCACTGGGCAAGATCGGCATCACCGCGACCATCGACAAGATCCCCGGCGCGAATTGGCGCACAGCGGCCCTGGTCGAGAAATCCCTGCCGCTTCATCTGGAGAATTTCGGCGGCTGGCTCGACACACCCGACTACTACTTCTTCTGGGCCTATGTGGAGGGCAACCTCTTCAATTCCTCCAACTACCGCAATGAAGAGGTCGAGACGCTCGTCGCCGAGACCCTGCACCTTCCGATGGACGATCCGCAATACGCGCCCAATGTCCAGCGCCTCTTTGCCATAGCCATCGAGGATCTGCCGCGCATCCCGCTCTATCAGCCAGCTCTGAACGTGGCGATGAACGGCGCGGGCGGTTATGAGTTCTGGTTTCACCGCCAGCTCGACGCACGCAGCCTGAACCGCGACACGGCATGAGCACGCGGCTTGCGGCCGTGGGTGTGGGCATCGCGCAGACCCCGCCGGGGCTGGTGGGGGGGGGGGTGTTGAGCGTAATCATCACCCGCGCCCGGCCCCGCGACCCCGCGGCCGATTTAGCCGGG
>JBCDFS010000026.1:0-6762 GCA_039177645.1 Pseudomonadota bacterium
CGCGTGCCGAGGTTGCAAAGCGCGGCGCCAAGATTGTTCTGCGTCATCGCCCAGTCGAGCGGGACGCGGTCGCGGGTCTGTTCCTCTAGCGCCGCGCGGTAGGCCGCAACCGCCTCCTCCAGACGCGCCGTCCCGCTCTCCCGCGCGCCGAGGGTCCGGAGCACGTTGCCCAGATTGTTCTGCGTCATCGCCCAATCGAGCGGGGCGCGGTCGCGCGTCCGTTCCTCCAGCGCCGCGCGGTAGGCCACAACCGCCTCCTCCAGCCGCGCCGTCCCGCTCTCCCGCTCACCGAGGATCGCAAGCCCGGTGCCGAGATCATTGAGGGCCGCCCCGCGCTGATCCGGCCCATGGGCGGCGCTGAGACACCGTTCGGCGAGCGCGATAGCGATTTCCAGGTCGAGGCGCAGTCCCTGATCCCTGCCGCGCTCGTAGTAGACCTTTCGCTCTCGTCGAAGCGCCTCGAACAAATCCAAAGCGTCCGCACACTCAAGCAGGACCTTGCGCGCGATCTGGCGGGCGGCCCCTTGCGCATCGGCGGCAAGGATATGCTGGTTGATTGCCGCATCAAGAAGCTGGAGCAGCCCCGCCTCTGCCCGATCCACCGCGTCATCGGCTTCCGTTTTTGCCTCATCGAGACGGCCCTGCCGGGTCATTTCCGCCAGACGGCGCAGGACGCCATCGACGAATTCATCCACATTGCTGCCTTGGTCGCCGCGCGTGATGGCTTCGGCGGCGAGATCGGCGGCGCGGTCCAACTCGCGCAGCGCCTCCTCTTTGTCAGCGACGCGCGGGCGGATCTTGCGCGCCATCGCGATGAGGGTGTCCTCGGGGATCGTCGTGGTCTTGATGGTGTGGAGTTCGCGGACGAGCGCGAGAAGCTCGGTGGTGTCCTCCTTGATCTCCTTTACGATCTCCAGCGTTATGCCTTGGCGCTTCAGGCTTTCGCGCCAAAGCTCCGGGCTGATGGAATCGACATAGGCGCGGTCCGCGAGCATGGTGCTGAGTGTCAGGCAGCAGACCTCGCGGAAGTAGCGCTCAGCAAGCGTTGTGCTTCGGAAGTCGTGGGCGGCGGGCGAAGCCAGGATGGCCGCGACCATGGCATCGGTGGTGGTCGCCACGTCGAGGTTGGATTGAGCGAAGATCGACGGATCGGCGAATGCCCTGGGGGCGACTTGGGCGAAGATCGCCTTGGCGTCGTCGAGGGCCGGGCCGGGATGGGTGATGCGGTCGGCCTGCTCGGCGGCCTTCGCGATTTCGCGGGCGAGCGGCGTGAGGCCGCTGTCTTTGAGGGCGTTGGTCAGGGCTCGGCCGTTGTCGATCAAGGCGATGAGCGCTTCGCCCTTGCTGCCGAGGTCGGGGTCGAGGGCGAGTTTGCGGGCCGCCAGCAGGAGGCTCGCAAAGGTGAGGAATGTGGAGGTCTCGAAAATCGCCAAATGAAATGCTCCCCTGCGCTGGGGAAGGTGCGATGTGCGCGGGGCGTGTGTCAAGCGGGTGCGGGGGGCGTTTGGTGCGCGGCGTTAGGATGTCGCCCGACGGCGCGACAGCGCCGGATCGCGCCCGGCCCGCCCCCACAGGCGGGCGCGATTGCGCCCACCTTCGGGCCGGACGCATCCTCATCGATTTTGTTCCGGTGCGGGGTCGATGGGCGGGGCCTGAATGGGCGGGCGCAGATGCGGTGAATTTTGGCTAGACATGTTGGGCGGAGCCTGCCTGGGCGGGCGCAGAATGCGCCTGCCGGGGGGCAGTCAGGCGCAGCCCAGCTAGACGCTGGGCGGGAGAATTCCAGGTTTGTGGGAGAACTTGTCGGAGGGCAGCGCCCGGCCCTGGGGGCGCGAAAGCGCCTCCCTGGGGGAGGGTCGGCGCTGCCCGGCGTAACCGCCGGGCGAGATGCGGACAGCTCGAAATGGAGACGTCGAAGTCGTTAGCTTGGCGGGTGCAAATGCGCCTGTTGTCGTGCCAGAGGCACGCTTTCAGCGTGACGCGGTAGACAAGCGCTGCCCAGCGATACGCGGGGCAAAGGGCCCGAGATGTCAGCGCCCGGCGGCGGGGCGCCACCCGGCGGCTTCGGCCTCTGCCTCGTCGCAGAACCAGGCCTCGCCCTCGGCCTCGTTGATCTTGGTGCGGCCATAGTATTTCGACCAGGGCGTGTGATAAATCCGCTCGCCCTTGGCGCTGATATTGCCCTTGATCGGACAGCCGGGTTGCGGCGCTGTAGCGGCGGCGCGCTGCCAGCGGTCGGCGCGGAAATCCCAGGCGGTCTGGGTCTCAGCCTGCCAGATGCCGATGCCCTCGGCGCGGGCAGCGGCTTCGGCCTCGGCATAATCGTCGCTGTATTCGCGGTAGGCCCAGGCGAGGCCTTCGCGGACGAGACGCGCGGCAATGTCTTCGCCGCCGGCCTCTCCGCCCGCTTTGCAGCTTGCCACGACCCGGCCGTAGAGGTCGCGCTCGCGGCCGATGCAGGTGATCGGCCCGCCGCCGGTGATTTGGGCGAAGCGTTCGACGGCGATGGCGCCGCAGGGCCAGGAGCCGCCTTCGGCGCTCACGCAAGTCTGGGCCAGTTCGGGCGCGTCGACGCCGTGGAGCCGGACGCGCACCATGCCGATGTCGAACGTGTCGGCATCGAGCGGTTCGGGCACGCCGCGGATCTCCGCCGCAGCGGGGGCTGGGATGGCGAGGCCGAGACCGATGGCGGATCCGAGCGCGATCGCGGCCATTGCGGCCCATGCGTATCCGGCCCAAGCTCTTGTGACACCGTTATCCATAACGATTGTTTTGCTGGCACTTTCACAAACATAGCGTTAAGCGGGAGGGGTGGGCAGGCGCTGCGCCGATGCCTGCGCTTGACCGGCCGGTTTTGGCCGATGGTTTGTGTGGTGTGTCGTCAGGGACCGGATTTCGCGACCATGATCAGTCGTCTCGCATGTGTTTTGTCGCTTCTGTTCGCGCCGTTTTGGGCCCTCGCGACCGAGTCGCAGGCAGTGGAAGAGGCGCCGTTCCTGGAGGGCGCGGAGGACATTCCGCTGGAAGAATGGACGGCGATGGCGATGGGCAAGACCCTGGTTTATCGCATCGATGGCCAGCTCTGGGCGCTCGAATACTACTATCCCGGCACCAATTACGTGACGCTGCAGCTCCATGACGGGCGCTGCATGTCCGGCACGTGGGATTATTCGGATTCGGTCTATTGCTTCCATTGGGACAGCGACGGGACTGCCTGTTTCCGGCATGCGCGGGTGGGCGATGAGATCCTCGTGATCGAGACCCCGTCCGATGATCGCATCCCGCTGATCCAGCACATGGCGGCGGTGACCGACGCGCCACTCACCTGCGAGGCGCCGATCAGCTAGGCCCGCTTCTGGGTCCACTTCTGGCGTGGCGGGTTGTGAAACTGGGGCGCATTGGCGAGCGCGCGATGCGAATTTTCGATCTGTAGTTAGTCCTAGGCGCCAAGAACTGACCGAATTTCTTCGGGTTCCGTAGTGCAGGCCGACGCGCTGTGCCGGGCAACGCGCCCTAATCGTCGCGGTGGACGCGTTCTTTGCGCTCGTGGCGTTCCTGAGCTTCGAGGCTCAAGGTGGCAATCGGCCGGGCCTCCAGGCGACGCAGCGAGATGGGTTCGCCGGTATCCTCGCAGAAGCCATAGCTGCCATCTTCGAGACGGCGGAGGGCCGCATCAATCTTGGAGACGACTTTGCGCTGGCGATCCCGGGTCCGCAGCTCCAGCGCGCGGTCGGTCTCTTCGCTGGCACGATCCGCGATATCGGGGATATTCCGGGTGCCTTCTTGCATATGCTCAATCGTGCCCCGGCTCTCCAGGAGGATCGCATTTTTCCAATCCAGAAGCTTCTGGCGGAAATACTCCTGCTGGCGGGGATTCATGAAGGGTTCGTCGTCGCTTGGCTTGTAATCGACTTCGAAAGACGCCTCGGCCTTCATCCGGATACCTCGACTAACTCGAACTTCCTGCGGGCAGACGCGAAGGGTTAGCACCGCTCTGCCGACCACGGTTCTCGCGGTCCCGATATCGGGTTTCCGACACCTTGTCACGAGAAAGATCGCAAGCTTTCGCAGTAAAAAGCGGGCCTTCACGATAGCTTGGCTCACTCCGCCTCGGCGCGGAGGCGAAGGTGCGTTACGTGCTCCCAATGCTGCCAATAAGCCCGCCTCAGCCGAAAAACGCAGGCATGTCGGCGCCGAAGTGGAGCCGGGCGCCGCGTGCCGATCTGTGGGCAGGATCAGCCTCGCCAATTCAATGGCGGATTTTCTTGGAGCGTCGAACGATTTGCCATTGCTTTAAGCCGCAGCATCATCACGCCCACCTCAACCTTTTCCACGCAATGTCGCACTTATCGCCTTGAAGCCGCGACTTACACTGCTAGCCTCCGCTGTCTGCGAAGCAATCGGGCATGGGTGGTGATGCGGTTTGAAGGTTCTGACGATTATGTGGCGACGGCGGATCTCACCGTGGCAGTCAATGCGGCAATTGCATTGGAGCGCCCGCTCCTTGTGAAGGGTGAGCCGGGCACCGGCAAAACGGAGCTCGCGCGCCAGATCGCGGCGGGGCTGGAGCTGCCCTTGATCGAGTGGAACGTGAAGTCCACCACCAAGGCGATCCAGGGTCTCTACGAATACGATGCGGTGAGCCGCTTGCGCGATAGTCAGCTTGGCGAAGAACGCGTCCACGATGTGCGGAACTACATTCGGCAGGGCCCGCTTTGGAACGCGTTCAGCGCCGACGGAAAGATTGTGCTGCTGATCGACGAGATCGACAAGGCAGATATCGAGTTTCCCAACGACTTGCTGCAGGAACTCGACCGGATGGAATTCTATGTCTACGAGACCGGCGAGACAGTCCGCGCCAAGACCAGACCCATCGTGATCATCACCTCGAACAATGAAAAGGAATTGCCCGACGCGTTCCTGCGCCGGTGCTTCTTTCACTATATTCGGTTTCCCGACGAGGACACACTGGCCCAAATCGTCGCCGTACACTTTCCTGGGATCAAGCCGCATCTCGTCCGCACAGCCCTGACACAGTTTTTTGAGATCCGCGAAACACCGGGGCTGAAGAAGAAGCCCTCTACCTCCGAAGTGCTTGATTGGCTTAAACTTATCCTGTCCGAAGACCTCCAGGCAGAGGATTTGCGGCGCGAGACCAAGAACAGCTTGCCGAAGCTGCATGGTGCCCTGCTAAAAAACGAGCAGGACGTGCATCTTTTTGAGCGACTGGCATTTATGGCACGACGAGACAGCCGATAATGACAATGCTAGATGACAAATCGCGCGCTCGCGCGTATGCTGCAATGCAGCAAACATATGAAAGTGAAGACAGTGATGATGGTTCCGTTCTATTCGGTCCAGGCCGTGAATTCGTGGACAAAGTTCGCCGTGCAATACGGACAGATGAATATGGCCGCTGCCGAGGTCATTGCGCGCCGCACTGCGCAGATGTCGCAAGGCTCCATGACCGGGCCGGAAGCCATTGGAATGTTCATGGAAAAAGCCACGGCCTTTGCTGCGGCGGGCGAGAATGCAGCCGTCGCCGCGGCGCGCGGGGCCGATCCGGTGAGCATCGCCACTGCCGCATTGCGCCCGATCCGCGCCAAGACGCGCTCCAACGCGAAGCGCTTGCGCCCCTAAGCCGAGAAATCGGGATTGATCCAATAAAGCGCGGTGCGCTGGAACGGCGCCCGTGATCCGGGTTCGACCGATTGAGGCTGCCGACGAGGCGCAGTGGCGGAAGCTTTGGCGCGGCTACCTCACCTTTTATGAGACCGAGCGCCCCGAGGAAATCTATGCCTCCACGTTCGCGCGGCTGATCAACCCGGCTGTGACAGATTACCATGGCTTCATCGCCGACGATGACGGGCAGGCGGTCGGGCTCACGCATTTCATCTATCACCGGCACGGCTGGCACATTGCGCAAGTCTGCTATTTGCAAGATCTTTTTGTCTCGAAATCAGCGCGAAAGGGTGGTGTCGGTCGGAGGTTGATGGAGGCGGTTTTCGAGGCGGCCCAGGCTGCGGGTGCCGCGGATGTGTATTGGTTGACACAGGATTTCAACACGGATGCGCGCGCGCTTTACGATCAGATCGGCACCGTAACGCCCTTCATCAAATACCGGCGGGCCGCCCCATGATGCGACGTTTTCCCGGCCTGCCCGCGGCGGGCCTGGGGCTGAGCCTTTTGCTCTCGGCCTGCGCGGTGCCGGAGAGGACCGAGGTGACGGTGTCGAGCGTACGCTTCGACAATACGTCGCGCCCGGTCGGCGTGGCGCGCTCGAATTTGGATCTCGCCGAGGATTTTGCCGATCTCACCTTCGGGCTCGAAAACGGCGAAAAGCTCGACGGGCTTCTGCGCTACGAGATGCCGGTGCGGGTCTATATGGGGGATGCCCGGCTTGAACCTTACCGGGGCGATTTGGCCGCCTTGTTGCAAAGGCTGCGGCGTGAGGCGCGGCTCGATATCGAGCAGACCGATGACCCAGCGGCGGCGCAAATCCTGATCGAGGGCGTTCCTGCCGCGCAACTTGCGCGCCTGTTTCCGAACGCCGCCTGTTTTATCGTCCCGGGCGTTCGGAGCTGGAGCGAGTTTTTGCGGCAGCGCAACACAGCCCGAACCCGATGGTCCGAGCAAGAAACACTCCAGCAGGCGATCATTTTCATTCCCCCCGACACCACCCCGCAAGACATTCGCGATTGCCTCCACGAGGAGGTTACCCAGGCGCTGGGACCCGCCAACGATCTCTACCGGCTGCCCGAC
>JBCDFS010000027.1:0-6149 GCA_039177645.1 Pseudomonadota bacterium
CAAAACGTCCCGATTGACTCCACCGACCGCCGCTTCATCGCGAACGCCCACAAGACAAGCCTGGGCGGCTATCTTCTGGAATTCACGGACATCACAGAGCGCCTGAAGGCGGAAGAAGAGCTCGCCCAAAGCCGCGAAATCGCGCATCAGAATGAAAAGCTTTCGGCCCTGGGTGAGCTTTTGGCGGGCGTGGCCCATGAACTGAACAATCCGCTTTCTGTCGTGTTTGGCTACAGTCAGATGCTGCAAGGCAAGGTGGACGACCCGATGCTGAACGAAAGCGTGGAACTCATCTGCCAATCGGCGGAGCGCGCCGCCAAGATCGTAAAGACCTTTCTGGCCATGGCGAGGCAGCGCCCCGCAAAGGTCGAGCTCTGCTCTTTCAATGAAATCGCGACAACGGCTCTCGAGGTCTCAAGCTATAGTTTGAAGACAAACGGCACGCGCGTGATCACGGAGCTCGACGACACCGTTCCCCTGGTATCGGGCGATTTTGACCAACTGGCGCAGGTCTTTTCCAATCTGATCATCAATGCAGGCCACGCGGTGGAGCCGCTTCGGGCTGCCGGCGAAATCCGTGTGCGCAGCTTCCATGACAAAAAGCGCGGCGAAACCGTGCTGGAAATTCGCGACAACGGGCCCGGTATCCCTCGTGAAATCCAAAGCCGCATATTCGAGCCCTTCTTTACCACCAAGGAAGTGGGGGAGGGTACGGGCGTCGGCCTCGCGTTCAGCCATCGCATTATCCAGAGCCACGATGGTGTTCTGGAACTTGTCTCGGCGGCCGGCAAAGGGACGAGCTTTTTTGTGCGGCTCAGTGCCGCCGCCAATGCCGAAGAGCGCGTGCAGGCAAGTGATCGCAAGACATCCGTTGTTGGCGTTCAATCTGTTCTCGTGGTTGACGATGAGGAGGGCGTGGCAAGGCTTCTTGAAGACGTGCTCATGGAGGACGGTTTTATCGTCTCGATGACGACGAGCCCACGGGAGGCGCTTGAGCTCGCGTCTACAAGGGAATTCGACGTGATCCTGAGCGACTTCAAGATGCCCGACATGGACGGCCGTGCATTCTACAACGCGCTGTTACAGCTCAACCCTAAGGCCGCGCGCAAGATCGCCTTTGTGACGGGCGATGCCATGAGCGAGAGTGTTGCTGCGTTCTTTGCCGCATCCGGGCGCCCGCATATCGAAAAACCCATCATCAAATCCGAGCTCATGGCCCTATTGCGGCTGGCCTCAAATTCCGGAGGGGGATCACAGTGACCCAAAACTCGATCTTGATCTGCGACGATGAAGCACCGCTCCGCCGAATGCTCAAGGATCACCTTTCGGAATGCGGCTATGAGGTGGTCGAGGCGGCCAATGCTAACGAGCTCGCCGCGCGCGTGGCCGAAGGCGAGCCGGACCTGATCATCCTGGATGTCCGCATGCCAGGCACCGACGGGTTCACGGCGCTTCGCGATCTCAGGCGTGACCACAAGGTCCCCGTGATGATGCTGACCGCGGCGTCGGACGTGGTGGACAAGGTCCTTGGCCTTGAATTCGGCGCCGATGACTACCTGACGAAGCCGGTGGACCTGCGCGAACTTCAGGCCCGCGTCAAAGCGGCGATCCGGCGCAGCGAAATCCAAATGGTGGAACAGGAAGAGGCGGAACGGATCAGTGGCACCATTGCCTTCGGCAACTGCCGCTTGGATCTCGATGGCGCGCGGCTCTTTGGCCCCGATGGCGACGAGATCGCTATCACCGCCATGGAGTTCAGCCTACTGAGAGTTTTTGCACAAAATCGCGGTCGGACGCTCAACCGGGACCAGCTTCTTGAACAGGCCCATGACCGTGGCTGGGAGCCCTTTGATCGATCGATTGACCTGCGGATATCCCGCATCCGCCGCAAGATCGAACCGAACCCGACAAAGCCCGAAGTGATCCGCACAGTGCGTGGCATCGGTTACGTCTTTAGCTGAACTGTCTTTTGATTTTTCGCGAGCCGCTAGGTTCGAAGCTGCTCCACGTTGCTTGCAAGGTGCCTTGTTCGATAGCAGGTGCAATACCCGGTAGGATGCATCCACAGCCCCGGATCCGAATTGATTAACCGCGATGTTAAAGTGGCCTCCGCGTGGGGTGCGTGAAAACACAGTTACAAACGAGACAATCGCGAAAGTCGAGCAGACACGATTGCCCTGCAAAAGCTCTCCCAAGCGATCGCACAACGCGCTCGCGTCCCAAGGAGACAATGATGAGAAAAGGTCATTTCATTAAAATCGCTGCCTCAGCCTTGCTGCTCGCTTCAGTGACCACCGAGGTTGCGGCGAAGGACTGGATCGAGAAATTCAGCTACAAGCCTTCGGGCATTGACACAGAGCAAATCAAAGTCCGTGCCAATGATAGCGGCTATACGACCACAACGACGACCTCCAAGGTTTTCAAGCTGAAGACCCACGCGAAGGCAAAAAGCAACAAACGGATCGTGGGTCTCAAGGTCGAAGCATCCACCACGGCGAATTACTTGGAGAGCTCCGGGGGAAACTGGCACTACCGCTACGCGTACAGTGAGGTCGGCAGCGGCAACAGCCGCGAGAAAGTCTGGAATCACGGGTATCCGCTCGTCTTGACTGAAGTCGAATGGTTCCCGCGGAACCCCGTAGAAGAGTGCAACTACAACCTCGCTAGAAAGATGTCTCAAGGCTGGACGAAGGAACAGGTACTGGCCCAGAATTGGTCGCTCAGCACCAAGGCTGCCTTCTCGGCAAGCGTCGTGGTCACGAAACGAATGCACACGACGCCCAATCCAAATAGCCTGGCGCTCGGGAGGCGCGACATCGGGTCTGCGTCGACCCTCTATCCAGTGAGTGTGGAATGCATGGCGCTGCCCAGCCTACACAACACGATTGCACCGCCCGAGCCGAAGAAAATGACGATCTCGGTTCCAAACAATCGCCGTGATGACGACCGCCCATCGCGCAAGCCCAGCGACAAGGGGCGCCCGGATACACGAGATGGGGGTGGCTCTCCGCCTGCCCGTGACGATCGGGGCGGCTCTGGCACGCGCGACGGAAGCGGTAATCCCCCGGCCCGCGACACCGGTGGTGGCAAACCAGCGCGCGATGTGAGCCGCTAGATCAACACTTCCAAAGGCCGAACTGCCCAAACCTGTGTGATCTTTATCCCGCGAGTGCATGTTCCCAACGTCGCCTCCGCTCGCCAGATCAACAACGGCAGAACCTCCACTCACGGTCTTTGCACCTCCGCTCCCAGCAATGCTGGGGGCGGCTTTTTTTTCATCAAAACCCAGCGGCTGCAAAGGAAAGACCCCGACCAGATGGCCGGGGTCTTTCGATCTCCGTGTCAGTGCGCTTAGCGCGAAGGACGTGCTGAGCGCTCGATCTGGGTTTTTTGCGGCGCGAGCGTCGCGACACCTTGCCGAGGCGGTCGGGGCTTAATCAGCGTCTGGCCGCCTTGTTTGATCCCGCCCGCGGTCGGGATCTGAGACGGGGACAGCCCGCCGCGACTGGCGCAGACCATATCGTCGGTGATCTCATCCCCCGACAGGTGATGGACAGAGCCGTCCGCGCACACAACCGTGCGCTCAAACTCGGCCGCAGCAGTGGTTGGTACGAGCGCGGGGCCCGTAAGGACCGCAAGCGCGAGGAAGATTTTCGAGTTCATGATGTGTCTCCTTTGCAAGAACTGTCTCCGGCGGCATAGAGGCCGCCTAAGAAAACGTGTCAGTTCCACGGCTCAAAAAGACGTTGCGCACCGTCTCTTTGGTGTCAGCGGTTTCTAAGGAGGCGCGATTTCGAAGCGCAGGACTCCGGTGACCCCTTGAGAGCAGTCGCCCATGCGCGGCACGCCCCCTGACCCGGGACTCAGACGTGCGCCTGATACAATTGCGACAGGCGGATACGCCCCAGGAAACCGGGCAGACAAAGTGCCATGCGACCTCAGATCAAGCGGCGCTGCACCCGTGTGACATCGCCGTGCAACTTGACTAGAAGGACGCCCCTCATGGCTAACTCAAAAACAATTTGCGCAGCGCTTGTGATGCCAATTCTGGCAGCATGCGCCCCGGCGCCCACTCCACAGCCGATCTTGCCAGAGCCGATCTTTAACAAATTCGGCGGCGTCATTGGCTGCACCGACGGCGGCGTACTCGCGGACGGTTCTGCCGGCTCTCCGTGCCTGCCCCCGGACGAAGAGGAGTGCATCGATATTCCAGGCACGCCGCCCTGCGATCCGGAGGATGATCGGCCTGGGCGCGATGACAGGCCAGACCGTGAGCCCAATCGTCCGGACCGCAATCCTGATCCGGATCGCCCGGACCGAGACCCTGATCCGGATCGCCCGGACCGTGACCCTGATCGCGATCCTGATCCCGACGGCCCTGATCGCGATCCCGATCCGGACGGCCCAGATAGAGAACCTGACCGCGATCCTGCCGGGGGCACGCCCGGCAACGTCACAGGCTAAGCTTCGCGAAAGCGACCCCTTGAAGCACCGAGCCCAGCGCCGCCGCGTGCTGGGTTATCGGCCATAACGGTCCTGCGGGTGTAAATCGGATGAAGAGCTGCGCCGGACCTGCCATCGAGCGATTGCGGCTGCAGCGGTCGAGGCAACGCGGGAGGCCACCGACTTTGCCCAACGTGCGGCGCGCTCGAAGGAGATTGCACCGAAGCTCCGGGCAAAGGAGCGAACGAGGCCGTCTCTCTGTTCCTGAACCGGGACGCTGCCGCACCGGCGGCGCTCACGTCGCTCCGGTCGGATCGCGCGGCACGCAGGTTCTGCGCCCGACTGGTGGAGCTCTGCGCCGTGCACGAGCTGACTGGTCGGGACGCATTCTAGCTCGACGGGATCTGAACGATGGCAAAAGATCACGTAGAGGAGGCGCTGGACCGGGAGCTGGATGACCTGCCTGCCGACTTGCGTTGGCGCTAATGGATGCTGCGGATCGAGGCCGTGCTCTTTGCCAGTGCTTCCCCGGTGCCGCAGGAGAGCCTCGTGCGGGTGGTGGGGAAAGGGGTGTCGGTCGATCTGCTGATCGAGTATCCGACGGTTGAGATGGCGGATCGGCCTTATAAGATCGCGAGCGTTGCTGACGCCTGGATGCTGTGGACGGGGCTTGCTTACGCAACGGTGATCCGGACGGCGGCGTTTGTAGGCGACGGGGACTTTGATCTCCGCGAATAGGACATCGCAGTCCTGGTCGTCATGGCGTATCACCAGCCAATCACACGGGACGGATTGAAAGACATCTTCGGTAAGGAGATGCGCCGCGACCTCATTGGGCGATTACATATCCGCGGCCTGATCGGAACCGGCCCGCGCTCGCCGCGGCGCGGGGCGGCGCATCATGCATCTATGCGACAACAGAACAGTTCCTCGCGGCGTTCGATCTGGAGTCGCTCCAGGATCTGGCAGATCGGGAGCAGGTTGATGATGCGGGGCTAGGCGCGTTGTAGTGGGTGACAGCGGTGGTTATTTGGTGAGAACTATATCGGACAAACCGTGCGAAATGTAATGGACATTTCGTGAAGTCTCTATTGGTCAACTCGTGACATGAGTGAGATTGACGAATACTTGCTGCGTCACCTCACGCCGGAGTTGCGTGAGGCCCTTGCGTCCGTTCGTGTGGTTAATATCGTTAGGCCACGACAGGTTGGAAAGACGACACTCGTTCGGGACCTGTTCGATGAGGGCCGTTTCTTGACGTTGGATGATGCGGCTGTCTTGGCGGCTGTGGACGCGGATCCCGAAGGTCAATTGATGAGTCTCGCCGAGGATCAGAACGCCTCACCGATCATCATCGACGAGGCACAAAGATCCCGCAAGCTCGCGCTCGCCATCAAGAAGATCGTCGACAACAATCGTCGGAAGGGCCAGTTCGTGCTGACGGGCTCCTCCAACGTGTTCACCGCCGCTGAGGTCGCGGACTCACTCGCTGGACGGATGCGGACGCTCAAGCTCTGGCCGTTGTCGGTGGCCGAGATCAACCGAGCGCCTGTAAGTCGGTTGATCGATTGGGCGATGCAGGACGCGCCTTTCCTTGCGCAGATTGCGGAGCCGACACCGCTTGGCCGTAAAGACTACATCGATCTCTTGCTTGCAGGTGGCTTTCCAGAAACCCGGATGCTTCCACTGCGATCGCGGCAGCGCCA
>JBCDFS010000028.1:0-6114 GCA_039177645.1 Pseudomonadota bacterium
CGCGATTTCGCGCTTGTTCTTCCGCCGCTTGCGCTGATAGACCCGGCGGCGGAGACGTGGCCGAGTGGTCGAAGGCGCTCCCCTGCTAAGGGAGTAGGCGGGAAACCGTCTCGAGGGTTCGAATCCCTTCGTCTCCGCCACCGAGCCCGGTCTCGAATTCCCATGCACGTTTGGTTTGGAATGCCCGCGACCGTTCCGCGGCTTATGAGACTTGCCCTCTAAGAGAGACGCACCGAGGAGTGCGATCATGGCCCACTTCCGGGGCCCGTCTCAGATGCCTAGATTGCGCGGTGCGGTTTTTGGCAAATTCCCTGATAACAGGCGATTTACAGGGAATTTTGCCAATTTTGGTGTGTTTCTCGCGATTTCAGCCGTTATTTCCTTAGTAATTACAGTTGGTTAAAGGCAAATTCCCTAAGCGCCGGAACAGGGAATTTATCGCTCATAACAGGGAAATCCACGCCAGTATCAGGGAAGTCGTTTCGCCGAACAGGGAACCACTTAGATCGACAGCTTGAACTGCTTTTCCTGATCCTCGAACCCAAGTGGCAGGCGGTTGCGCACCAGCCTTTCTAGCGTCAGATCGAGCGGCTGGGCGCCGGTCACGATCGCTGCCTGCAGCCGGGGCGACAACGTCGCCAAAGGGATGATCCGCCGGACGTAGCTCGCTGAGAATCCGTCTGCTCTCGCGACCTCTTTCAGCGCGCACCCCGCCTTCACTCTGGTTGCCCATTTGTGCGCATTTTGCAGCGCCCTGATCATCGCCGGGTCCGGTTCCGGCCGGTGTTCGCCTGCAACAATCCGCATCTCAACCCCGCGCCGTTTGCAGGTGAAGGGGGCTTTGAAGGAGATGAGACCGGGATGAAGACCGGCGGCATCGATACTCAGGGCTGCGGCGAGGGCGTCGGGATTGAGATTCAGACGGAGCGTTCCTTGCTGAAGCGCAACCTCAGCAATCAAAGGTGCCACGACTGAAGCGCCCGTTGCTTGGATCGTCTTGGCAAGGATTGCGGCCCGCTCAGTAGGCACAATGGTCTCTGCAACGGAGCAGTTCTGAACGACCTCATGGACCTGTGCCTTGGCATGCAGGTGATCCGTAACTGCAGCTGCTACGGCCCGCTCAAAGGCCGGTGCCGGCAACCGCCAGGCTTTGGGATCGCGTGGACCCGAGACCAATCGATTCGAGACGTAGTACCGCAGCCGGCGCCCATGGCGCTGGGTATGGGTCGGGGTGAGCAGATCACCTGTGTCATCGCGGATCTTACCCAGGAGCGGCGCGGTTGGATGGGTGCTGGGGTTGGATGTTTTGGCATTGCCAACCCCGCGGCGGCGTGCGCTGGTCTCTTGCAGCTTCTCTTGAACCTGAACCCAAAGGTTTTCATCGACAATGGCGGGATGAGCGCCAGGCCAGGTCTTGGACTTGTGCCGGATCAGGCCGCGATAAACCGGATTGGTCAGGATCTTGTGGATCTGTCCACGGCTCAGAACGCCCCCACCTTGTTCTCTGCCGCTGGCAAAAGCGCGATGTTTGGAGCGCAGCCCTAGACCTTCAGCGGCACGTGCCGTGGCATTAAGGCATCCACGCTCAAGATAAAGAACAAAGAGTTGACGAACGGTCTGGGCCTCCTCTGCGTTGACTATGAGTTCCCTCCGGGCTGTTTCCGAATGGGGGTCATATCCAAGCGGTGCCAGCCCGCCCATCCAGAGGCCTTTCTTTTTGGAGGCAGCGATCTTGTCGCGAATGCGCTCGGCAGTGACTTCGCGCTCGAACTGAGCGAAGGACAGAAGCACGTTGAGGGTCAGCCGCCCCTTTGTGGAGGACGTATTGAAGGCCTGTGTGACAGAGACGAAGGAGAAATTTGGGGCTTCAAGCCGATCGACGAGCTTGGCGAAATCCGCCAGCGACCGGGTGAGCCGGTCGATCTTGTAGACCACCACCATGTCTATGCGCCCAGCGTCGATATCCGTTAGAAGGCGTTGCAGGGCGGGTCGCTCCAGGGTGCCGCCAGAGATCCCGCCATCGTCATAGCGGGGGGTGAGCGGCTTCCATCCCTCGTGGCGTTGACTGGCGATATAGGCCGCGCAGGCCTCGTGTTGAGCATCCAGCGAATTGAACTCCTGGTCGAGGCCTTCCTCGGAAGATTTGCGGGTGTAGATGGCGCAGCGGATGGTGGTCTTGCTCACGAGCAAGCCTTTCCAACGAGGCCAAAGAAGCGCGGACCAGACCAATGCGCGCCAG
Source organism: Pseudomonadota bacterium (assembly GCA_039177645.1). Taxonomy (GTDB): domain Bacteria; phylum Pseudomonadota; class Alphaproteobacteria; order Rhodobacterales; family Rhodobacteraceae; genus Amaricoccus. The sequence goes on from JBCDFS010000028.1 coordinate 2,240, forward strand.
TGATCGCGCGCGCAATGGCCGAAAGCGAGCGCCAGGTCTCGCCTTCCCAGAGAAACCCATCTTCGGTGACATCGACCACATGCGTTGTTCCGTTCCATTCCCGGAGCAGGCGCCCGCCTGGTTTGAGAGCGGCGGTTTGGGCTTTTGGCTCGGCCCCCGGATCCTTCTTCAAGGCTTTTTGCACCTTGGTCGAGAGCCCGCCCTGGCGGCGTGTCTGCAGCTCAAAGGCCAGAAAGCGACGAAGAATGCTTTGGCTTAGTCCTTTCGGGACCGGGCCTCCAAAGACCTGCTGCCAGAGCGGCAGCAGGTCCCTACGTGACATTGCCTCGAGATCACGGATATCGACGAGCACCGTCACGACGAAGCCTCGGCCGCCATATGATAGTTGGCTGCAGCGCCGGGCTTCTCCGGCAAACGACGCTCAATAGTGGCGCCGGATTTGCGCAGGGTGCTGATCGCCGCCCGGGCAGAATGCTGTTGCCAACCGGTTGCCTTGCAGATCGCCTCAAAGCTTGCGCCTGACGGGCGGCGCAGCATGGCCTGGATTTTGGCGGATTTGGTTTGTTTGGTTTTGGGCATGGATTGCTCCTCTGTTCTTTGACCGGCAGGATGTCGGCCGTTGTACCGAGGAGGGCCCGAATGGGTCGGGCGCGGGACCAGTGATGCGTGGTTGGGCGCCGTAGTCCAGTCGTTTCTGCAAGTGAAAAGCTGAAATCTGAGACGGTGCAGCTGATCCGCTAGCACACCCCTAATTCTTCGCAATAACAGAGTGTTACGTGTCCATGATTCAACTTGAGGGGTTGCGCGTGGTGCCGATGCTGGCTATATCATCCCCAACCGCTCGATGGTTCGGGCGGGACATTGCTCCAAGTCTATTGGCAGCACTCAAGGGGAACGGTTCGTTCCCGCCGAGAGCATTCAAGCGGGAGCAACAACTCGGATCGCAAGGTCCGGGGAGTTGCTGATTTATGCTCTCTCCGATCTCCTGACGCGATCCATTCACGTAACGCCGCACCCGCGGCAAGATGAATGGAGACAGGAATGTCGAACAAAGACCAAAATCACGATTCCAAGGCATCCGACACACCGATCTGGATGGCCGAAAAGGTGGTTCAGACACCGATTGATAAACTAAAACCCTATGGCAATAACAATCGCATCCACACGGCCAAATCCATTGCGAAGCTTAAGGAGTCGGTATCCAAGTTCGGTTTTGTGACGCCGATCCTGATTGATCGCGATGGCGTCATCATCGCTGGCCACGGCCGATACGAGGCCGCCAAGGCGCTTGGACTCAAGTTAGTGCCGACGGTTGTCGTCGATCACCTGAGTAAGGCGGAGATCAAGGCGCTCCGCATCGCCGACAACAAGCTCGCAGAACTCTCCGATTGGGACGAGGCGAGCTTACAGATTGAGTTTGAAGAGCTGATGGAGCTCAGCTTTGCCGAAGAGCTCGACTTCGATCTCGCAATCACCGGGTTCGAAATGCCCGAGATCGATATTATCATTGCGGGTGCGGGGGACGACGCAGCCGCGGTACCCGAGACTGTCGAAGCGCCCGATCCAGCGACGCCGCCAGTGACACAGGCCGGTGACCTCTGGATTCTCGGCGATCACCACATACTCTGTGGCAATGCCTTGGAATCGCAAAGCTATGAAGCGCTTCTCAAAGGCAGCGTCTGCCGACTGGTCTTCACCGATCCCCCCTACAACGTGGCCGTCAATGGCCATGTCCGGAGCGGCAACGGCAGCGACCATCGCGAGTTTGCAATGGCCTCGGGCGAGATGTCGGGGCCTGAGTTCCGGGCGTTCCTGAAACAGGTGACGGCGCAATCGGCAACTTGCCTAGCCGAGGGTGGCATTGCCATGGTCTGCATGGATTGGCGCCATATTGAGGAGTTGATTGCCGCTGGCAAGGCACAAGGCTTTAACCTCTTCAATCTTTGCGTCTGGAACAAGACCAATGGTGGCATGGGCAGTCTTTATCGCTCCAAGCATGAGCTCATTGCCGTCTTTAAGAAACCCGGTGCGCCACACATCAACAATGTCGAACTGGGTAAGCACGGCCGCAACCGGACCAACGTCTGGGATTATGCCGGGGTCAACAGCTTCGGCAAAACCCGTGATGTTGACCTCGCCGACCATCCCACGGTCAAGCCAACAGCACTCGTCGCCGACGCCCTGATGGACGTCAGTCATCGCGGCGACCTTGTCCTCGATGCCTTCGGCGGCTCTGGCGCCACCTTGCTCGCGGCCGAGAAAACTGGTCGTCGTGCACGTCTCATCGAACTCGATCCCCTTTACGTCGATGTCACGATCCGGCGCTGGCAGGAGATGACCGGACAGAGGGCTATTCATGCCGGCACCGGTAAGACCTGGGATCAACGCGCCGCTGCGGTGGTCGCTGAGGAAAAGGAGCGGGCGAATGTCTGATAATGATCCTCAATACGAGGTCGGCTATGGCCGTCCGCCCCGAAACACCCAGTTCCGGCCGGGACAGTCCGGCAATCGCAAGGGGCGGCCCAAGGGCGCCAAGGGTGTCCGCGCAAGTATGAAACGCGAGCTGGCCCGCAAGGTAACCATTCGAGAAGAAGGCCGAGAGGTGCAAGTCTCCAAGGCCGAAGCCCTCGGGATGCAGCTCGCCAACAAAGCTTTGAAAGGCGATCCGAAGGCGATAGCGGAGGTGTTGAGGCTCGACGCTGAGTTATTCGGTCCGGCCGAGACGCCTGCCTTACCTGCTACGGAACCGCGGGGACTGCAGCCCGATGATCTCGATATCCTGCGCCACTTCGCCGAACGCGCCCGTGCAGGCGATTGGAGGCCAGACGCAGACGGGAGTGATGAAGAATGACGATCTCAGAACTAAGCCTGCAACGCTCAACGCTGGAGGCTTTGTTGCGAACGGAGTTCACCGCGTTCACATGGAAAGTCTTCACGGCGCAAAATGCGGGTCGTGAGGAGGGATATATTCCCAATTGGCACGTCGACGCCCTGTGTCACATTCTCGAGGAAGCGCGGCAGGGACGACAATCCAACGCCGTCATCAACCTCCCGCCGCGCCACTCTAAGTCGACCGTTTCGGCTGTGTCGTTTACGGCTTGGCTTCTGGGTCACGATCCGACAGCGAAGGTTCTCGTCGCGTGTCACACCCAGCGGCTCGCGCGGATGCACACCGAAGCCACGCGCGCCATTATGGAAACCGACTGGTATCTGCGTATCTTTCCCGCCACGCGGATTGCGGCTGGATCCACGGGGACAGAACTTCGAACAACCGCGGGTGGGATACGCATGGCCGTGACCGCCGGGGTCGCCACAATGGGCTTTGACGCCGACGCCATCATCATCGACGACTTGCTTGATGCGATGGAGGCGAGGTCGGAGACGGAACGAGAGAGGGTGATCGACTATGTTGATAGCGCGCTGCTCACGCGGCTCACTGATCCTGCAAGTGGCTTCGTGATCTGCATTCACCAGCGCCTGCACGAGAACGATCCTGCCGGCCATCTCCTAAGCGCCGGGGGCTTTGCGCACTTCAACTTTCCCGCCATCGCCGAAGAGGACGAAGAGATCGATCTTGGAGATGGCCGTACCATTGCGCGAGAAAAGGGCACGGCCCTCTTCCCACAACGCTTTGGTCTCGACTTCCTGGAGCAAAAGCGCCTCGAGCTTGGCACGGCCAAGTTCGAGATGCTCTACCAGCAAAATCCCATATCGGCAGAGGGCAGCGTTCTCAGGTGGGAATGGTTTGGCACCTACGACGCGGTCCTCCCGCGCCATCAGTACGAATTGATCATACAAAGCTGGGACACCGCCAACTCCGCAACGACCGGAAATTCCCATTCGGTTTGCACGATCTGGGGCTTCAGGGAGCGGAA
>JBCDFS010000029.1:0-5704 GCA_039177645.1 Pseudomonadota bacterium
GCATGGCCGTGGATGTCCGAACGGTCATGCAAGCCTGTCCGGAATTCGCGTTCTGGTCGCGAAATATGTGCGGATATCTCCGGGATTGGGGCGATCTGTACCGAATTGCCGGTGATCTGAAAAAGATCATCGGGATCTCGGACCATGCCTGGATTGCGGCGCAGGAGGTCATGGGCAAACAGATGGCCGCGGCGGCGATGGCGCTGGTGTTCGACAAACACGCGAAGGGTGAAGTGTCCTCGGCCGGTGGGTATCTGCGCGGCATGACGGAAAAGGCCGGGGCAGGGGAGCTGCATCTCGAGCGGAGCTTCTATGGCCGGCTCAGCGGACAGGCGGCGTGATGGAGAGCTTACAGCCCCGCGGCCTTGGTCAGGTTCACCCGGAACCGGTCTCTGCGACGCTGGTAACGGCGCGTCATTTCGGCCGAGGCGTGCCCGAGTTGCTTTTGGACGTAGCGCTCGTCGACCTCGGCCGAGCTCGCGAGACCGGCACGCAGCGAGTGGCCAGAGAACAGCGTAAGGCGGTCTTTTTCGGTCAGGTCAGTGCGGATGCCGCTCTTAAGCACCGTCGCCTTAATCAGTCGCGCGACATGTTTGTCGGAGAGGCGCGTATCGAGGGCTTTCTTTCCATCGCGAGAGGTCCGGACGAAGACCGGCCCGAAGTCGATCTTGGCGAAGTGCAGCCAGTGTTCCAGAGCGTGAACAGGGCAGGTTTGTTCCGAGGATCCGCGGCCGATCTCGACCTCGCGCCAACCGGTCTTGGCGTTCAGCGTCAGCACCGCACCGTCCTCAAGGATCTCAATCCAGCCGCCGTTGTCGAGCGTGTCGTCCTTGCCGTAGTCGAGGCTGACGATTTCGGAACGCCTCAGCCCACCAGCGTATCCCAGGAGCAACATCGCCCGATCCCTGAGCCCGCGCAGGTCGAAGGGCAGGGTGGCCACCATGGCGAGGATGTCCTCCGGGAGAATGGCCTCTTTCTGGAACGGCGGGCGGGCGTGTTTGCGCTTGATGCCGGCCAGCACAGTTGCGATGTGACGGTCTTTGCGATCGAGCGAGAAACCGCGTTGGGCGTAGTTCCAGGCGAGGCCGGACAGACGGCGGTCGATTGTTGAAGCCGAAATGGCAGGGGTGGTGCCTGTCGGCGCTGCGAGATCCGTCAGATACAGCCCAATCATCTCTGGCGAGGGCGGCAGCGGTTCTGTGCCTTTCAACCTGCACCAGCGCGCAAAGTGCTTCCAGTCGGCAGCATAAGCTTTGTTGGTGTTCTCGGCCGTAGAGGCCTTTGCGTAGTCCCGCGCGGTGTTCACCAGTTGATCAAGGCTGCCCGAACCGGCGACATGCGGAGGCAGGGCGATTGAGCTGTCATCCTCGGGGCCTCTCTTGCCGCGCTGAGCACCATCTGTCGTGTAAGTGGACGCTGAGCTCGATTTCTCTGCGTCTGAGGGCGGATTTTCGTGTAATTTACTCATGTTTCGGAGTTTATCTCAATTATGTCCGATAATGCAAACTTATTGGACATATATCTATCTGGCAGAGTGCGGCGCTTGTTGCATCGAATTGTAGACGAAAGCGCCGTCATTGGATAGCACTGTGGCATGACCTATGCCCACCATGATCTCGTTGACAACACTGAGACCCTACCTCGGATGCCGTCCTGGGTCACCTCAGGCCACGCGGAAACCCTTGAAGATGTAGCGTTTTTGTCGGGCACGGCTCTCAGTCATCTGCATCTTGTGTTGAGCCGGGACGACGTGCCCCAGACCTTGCTGCGGGCACGTTTGGCGCTACGGGCGGCAGAGGTTTGCGTGACGCATCAGGGACGCCCCGAACGGGCCGGGGAGTTGCGGGATGCGGCGGCGTTCCTGCAGCCCGGTGACAGCCCCGGACCAGCGGGGGAGGTGTATCTGACCTGGCTGCGCTCAGTGGAACGGCCGATCTCTGTGAAGGCGCTGTATCAGGCATTGCGCGAAATCGACGCGGTCCAGATCGGAACGTGGCTGGACGCGGGGCAGGGGGCACGGGTCCCACGGGCTGCGTCCGTGCTGCAGGCGGTTCTCGCGGATCGGCCACGCGATCCCGCGTCGGCGTTGATCCTGGCGGACGCGGCTTTGGCGCAGGCCCTCGCGTGGAGCCATGTTCTGCCGGTCTTGACGCTCGGTCTGAAGCGCGTGGATCTGCGAAAGTCGGGCGCGGACTTGCGACGGTCCTGCCATCGGGCAATCGCGGCGGCAGCGACCGAGGCAACGCGAGAAGCGGCCGATCTAACCCGGCGCGCCGAGCGGCTTCGGGCCATCGCGCCCAAGCTTCGGGCGAAGGGATCCGACGAGGCTGTCGCCCTGTTACTGAACCGAGACGTCGTTGCACCAACAGCCCTTACTTCGCTCCGGTCCGATCGCGCCGCCCGGCGGTTCTGTGATCGACTGGTGGAGCTCGGCGCTGTTCGCGAGTTGACCGGGCGCGACACCTTCCGGCTTTACGGGATCTAAGCCATGGCTAAGGATCACGCAGATCAGGTGCTGGACCGGGAGCTGGAGGAGCTGCCAGCCGATCTGCGTTGGCATGAATGGATGCTCAGGATTGAGGCGGTTCTGTTTGCCTCGGCGTCACCCGTGCCGCGCGAGGACCTGGCGCGCGTCGTGGGGCAGGGGGTCTCGGTCGATCTGCTGATCGACGATCTTGTGGCTGATCTCGAGGGACGCGCGTTTGAAGTTGCCAAGGTCGCCGGTGGATGGATGCTTCGGACCCGGCCGGCCTATGCGGCGGCGATCCGGACGGCCGCGGATGCCGGAGACCAGGACCTCGACCTGCGCGAATTCGATGTCGCCGTGCTGGCGGCAATCGCCTATCACCAGCCTATCACCCGGGATGGCTTGAAGGATATCTTCGGCAAAGAGATCAGTCGCGAGCTGATCGGGCGGCTGCATGCGCGCGGGCTGATCGGGAGTGGGCCACGTTCGCCCCGGCGCGGGGCGCCGTATACCTATGTCACCACGGAAAAGTTCCTTGTTACGTTCGATCTGGAGACACTGCAGGACCTGCCGGATCGGGAGCAGCTGGAAGATGCGGGGTTTGGAGTTATATAGTGTTGTCGCAATCGGACAATTCGTGACGAAGCTAACGGACAAATGGTGAGGCCGTCGGTATCGACGATGAGCGCTCGGCGTTGCATATCATTTCGAGTTGCGCCTTCCAATTATCGGGCTCCGGACGTCCAATCGCCAGGCCTTTTGAGGTCAGGCAGCGTTGATCTCCGCCTCCAGCGCTGCGATTTCGCTCAGCACATCATCGAAGATTGGCGCGTCGCCCATGATCATCTCACGCATCCCGGCGTAGTCCCTACGGAGGGCGGTCTCTAGCTGGTCGCCCGGAGTGAGGCGAAGCGATCCTGGTTTGGCGTCTTCATATCTGGCCCAGGCCGCCTTGAAGAACACCGACTTATGATGGCCAACCTCGGTCAAGAGGTCGAGGTTGGCCAAAGCGCGCGCCTTGGCGTCGTGCTGAGTCAGTTGCGCCATGTCGTAGTAGTGCCGAGACATGCGGTCAGCGAGCGGTTTGTCCGCGTCTTGATGGAAGAGCATGTGCAGGATCGTCGCCTTCTCCCAGAACATTCGCTCGATCCCGAGAGTGCGCACGTCAACAACGGCAAGTCCGGGCAGATCGGGAAAGGCTTGTTGGACATAGGTTGAAAGTGTCCGATGCTCAGCCGGGAGCTGTGCGCCTCTTGCACCGAACTCAAATCGTACAACTGGTTTGATATAGCCTGGATCATCGCCGCTGAGAGATGGGTAGGCGAACAGCAATGTCTGAGGATCGTCTTCATCGATCTGCAGCGAGAATGGCTGGTCCAGGCGCGTAGCGAAAGCGGTGTTGATTTCATCGAGCAGTGGGCCTGCCACAGTGGCCTCGGCGGCCTCCTGAAGATTTTGTAGCAGCGATTTGCGTTTGCCGCCCGAGAGGTCGGGGCTCTCAGGATCTCTGTCACCCTCGAACCCGAGTTGGGCGCGATCAAGCGATAGGTCCACATCTTCAGAGAACCGGTGGATGACATCATAGGCCTTCGAAAGCGATGTGCCTCCCTTGAAAATCAGGTGATGTCCAAAAGAAGGCAGGGCAAAAAGGTGCTGGAGCGACCAACACACCCAGAAGTCTTTTTCGACAATCGCCTTGGCAAAGCCGAGTTCCGCCGCCGCTTGCCGGAATGCTTCATCGCGGTTTGCAGACGTGTCGTTTGCAAAGGCGTCCATGTTTAGGCGTGTGCCACGATTTGCTGAACAACAGGATGCATCCACGCCGGAACATGTCGACTTTGCTTTGCAAGCTGCGCCCGATCCTTGGCATCCAGCGTGCGGGCGATCTTGCCAATTACTTGATCGTCGACACGATCCTTTCCGACATAGCGTAGCGCCTGAAACACAGTGCCCGTCTTAGACCCGGCTCCAACCATTGTCTTCGGAGAGGCGTTGCGGAACTGGATCACCTGTCGTCCGATCTTCTTGGTTCGTGTCGGACCATCGGTCATGTAGGTCGGATTGGACGGCACTTGGGTGGATAGACCCAACTGGTTCGCCGCCATCGCAGGCGAGGGTAGCAGGACCTGGTTGTCCTTCCGGGCAACTGCGCGGGCGATGTCATCGGCGGATGGCGCCAAGAGCCCGAAACGCGTGCTTTGCTTGGGATAGTCGTAGAGCCCACGCGTCAACCGCCGGATCACACCCTGATACGCGAGGCGCGACAGCGCCTGATCCACGCTCGCGCGCGATCCGATATCGAGGAAATCCGACGGCGCGAAGATGGCGCCCTGGCCCTTTCCAACGATGCGTTGCTTGATTTTTGACGTGATCATGGCCTAACTCCATGTCAGGAAATAGAGTATGTTTTTCTGAACGTCAAGATGAAGAGGCGCTGGCAAAGGAGGGCGAACAATAGTAGGGGTGGCCTAGGGCAACCGATCCATCACAATCCAGAATCAAGCGCTGAAGTTGGATTCAGAAACATAATTGGACTGAAGTGGAGCATTTGTCCGATCCTCGTGTCATGACCGAAAGCGACAACACCCATCTGGACCCTGTCCGAATTGTTCCCTCCGAGAACATTGCGCGGTTCTATGGGATCACGCTCCAGCCTACCCTCTTTGGTGAGGTTGCCGTTGTCAGATGTTGGGGGCGGATTGGTACGCGTGGTCGTGTGATGGCCATCACATATCCGGACGTAGAGCAGGCTGTCGATGCGCTCGTAAAGCTGGAGAAGACGAAGTGCCGGCGCGGCTATGTAACGACCGATGAGTAGGTCGATTTTGGCGGAACGGGCGGGAAGCCGTCATTCGCTGCGGTTGCATGGATTTGGCCGATGACACCTTGAAGCGGACATTTCCATGAATTCGCTTAGCGCAAGGAGCGCATCCACGCCAAAATTCGAACTAGAATGCCATTCTCGCGTTTTGTATTTCGATACTCTTGTGAGCTTTCCAGAGCCTCATGAGATTTGGATTTTTCTTCCTCGCCATAGTACCGTTTCTTTGATGCTCTATCCTGCCGTCTTCCCTTCGCGACCTGTTCCTCGCTCCAATCGCCAGCCCACCGGACCTTGCCATGCTTAATCACGTAGTGAGATCGACATGGAAGGCTCCAATTGCCAATGGAGGGGTGCAACGAGACGTTCACCCCGTCATAGGTCAGTTTCCAATCAGTGGGCGAGAGCGGGGCCAC
>JBCDFS010000030.1:0-5703 GCA_039177645.1 Pseudomonadota bacterium
AGTTTATCGAAGGCTGGTACAACCCCTCGCGCAGACATTCAGCTTTGGGCTACAAGTCACCCATCAAATACGAAAGGAATGCCGCTGAAGGGCTGGAGTCTCCAAGCCCATAACCGTCCACGAAACCGGGGGAACTCCAAAGTGCCATCATCCCAGACACGGAGGGGTGTGAACTCCAGCCGTTCACTGGCCCCATAATTGTAGTTCGGCGCGGCTTGCGCGACTGCGTTCTGAGGGCGCTGCTCGTCCTCCGGGTAGCGGAATTGCACGACATAGAAGGTCGGGTTCGACGCTTCCTGTACGTTGAAGTAGTAGCTTCGGCGGTTCGTGTAGACGGTAACATTGGTATGGACACCGCGTGCAAGCGGTTTGATGGCAAAGGCCCGCCCGCCCGGTACGCCGTCGATCTCAAACCCTTCCGTATCGCCGGCAATGATCGAACGGATGCTCTCGCCTTCACCGAACTCGATCGTCGTGACATGGGTGAGGGAAACGCTCAGCCGATAGACTTGGCCTTCCTGATCGGTCGCGATCCGCACGCGGCTGTCGTTGGGGCCACCTTGCGGCACGGCTTCCGCGAAGGCAGGGCTCAGAGGCATCAGAAGAACCAAAAAGGCAACTAAGAACGACTGTGCGTTTCCGGATAGTATGGTGCTGCCAATACCCTGCCGCGCTGCGCGCTCTCGGGACATTGTCAGCATATTTTTCATTCTTGTAATCCAGAAACGCACTTATCAGTTCTCCAATCTGTCAGAGCGGATGGCGTATTCGACGACCGTGAAGCCGAAGGGATTGGTCCAGACCTCGTCAATGGAGCGCCGCTCTTCAGGTCGGAATTCGAAGAGTAGGGTAGCCGTGAAAAGGCCTGTTTGGACGCCGTTGATCGAGGTCAGGCGCTTGCGCAGTCGGACGGTCGCACAATTGGTGCCGATCCGATTGATGCTGAGGATCTCGACCTCAAGCCGGGCATTCGGTCCATAGACGGTCGGCGGGTACTCGGCGTTGGCGGAGTTCCAGATTTGCCGCAGCGAGGCAGCCGCCGCACCGTCAGAGCTCGCCAACACCCGTCGGATGCGGACATCGTTATCGAGTTGGTTGTAGACCTCGCGCTCCGTCACGTAGCGGAAGACCTCAGCTTCGATGATGGCTTGGTTTTCCGTGACGGTTGTGGCCCCGACCGAAGCCTCGGGAAGGGCGAAACCACTCTCAGGATCGTACGGCACGACGATCGGTGGCGGGTCGACATCGAGGATCGCGACGGCGGCCGCACTCAGACATCCGACAATGCCGAAGATCAGACCGATCAAACCTAGGCGCTGCCAGAGCCGTTCCCGCCTGAGCGCCCCGTAAACCAGTTCCTCCTCGATGATGGCCTGTTCTTCGTCCAACGCTCCACCCTCTCAGCGTTTCGAATTCAATTGGATCGGTTGTTCGCTGCCTCTCGCTGCGCTCGAACGCGAAAACCGATGTCTCTGTTCACTGGTCAAATTCGAAACGCCTTACTCCGCTCTTAGCTCTGGAAGAGTGAACTCCATAAAGCGCTGCTCTTCAGCGATGGTTGCCGCATCGATCACACCGCCAGTCCCATCCCCAACGGTTTGGACCGCCTCGAGCTGCCACATCGCGACAAGCGCGATCGCAAGCTCGGCTGTCACGCGTGTATTGAGGTCGACACTTTCCTTGAGCTCATCCATGTCGTCGATCAGGCCGACGAGACGTTCCACGCGTTCAAGGCTTTGCCCGGCATCGTCATAGCTGTTCTGCGCCGCGGCCGAGACGAGCGCGCCTGTGGTCGCCTGCGTGGCGATGCGTTCGGCACCTGGATTGCCACTGCGGGCCATTTCCGCGAGCGTGTCCTCGTCGAAGCCTAGGTCGGCCAATACCCGGTCCATCTGGGTTTCGATCTCGCTTGCGCCCGAACCCGTCAATCCAGAGAAATCGCCCGTCCGGATCGCTTCGATTGTGGCGATGATGTCTCCGAATTCCTGGTCAAGCAGACCATTGAGCTCTTCTTCCATCTCGGTGCGGATGATCTCGGGAAGTTCTGCCAGCCGGGTCAGGGCCTCATAGGTGCGCTGCAACTCCGCGAGTTGGTCCGTGAGGGTAGCGAGTTGTTCGCGGAGTTGCAGCAACTGCTCGTTTTGCAGCAGCTCGTCTTCGATCATTTGCCGAAGCTGCTGGATGTTCTGCGCGATGTTCTGGGCATCGACGGTCGGAACACCTTGCGCGACAGCGGGGAAGCTGACCGGAAGAGGCAATAGGATCGCAAGCGCCCCAATGAGCGCAGTCGAGTGCAGCCACCGGGCGGATTTCGAAATCAGGGTCATCAATCAAGGTCCTCCAATGTGAACTCCATAAAATCCTGTTCCGCCATACGGGCCGCCGCTTGTTGGAGTTGAGCGGCGCTTAGGGGTTGGGTGCGCGCGGCTTGCAGACGAATACGCGCGGCCATGAGGCGGACGAGCTCGGCGCGGGCATAGGTGTTGAGCGCCATGCTCTCCTGGATGTCCTCGGTCTCGCCAATCCGGATGACGATGTCCCGGATCCGCAGGGCGGCCTGTTGGATCGCGACGGGCGAGTTGCTGCCATAGAAGGCTGCACCATGGCCCGTGAATGACAGGTTGGCATTCGCAAGGAGTGCTGGGTCGATGGTGCCCAAGGCTTCGATGCCGCCGATCCGGGAGAGGTAGAGGTTGTAACGCTCGGGGATGACCTGAACGTAGTGTTGGGTCTCTACGAAGGGTGGCACCCCGCCGTACTCAAACACGCGCCCTGGTCCGGCATTGTAGGCCGCGAGCGCGTTGATGATGTTGCCATCGAAAGTGTTGAGCTGCGCCGCGAGATAGCGCGCGCCGCCCTCGACTTGTAGATAGGGGCTGTTGTAATATTCCGGGCTGATCCCGAGATCGCTGGCGGTGCCCGGCATGATCTGAGTGAGCCCGAAGGCCCCGACGAGCGACCGTGCTCCAATAGAGAAGCGGCTTTCTTGCCAAATCAGCGCTTGCAAAAGTGCGCGCCATTGGATGACAGACAGGCCCGCTTGACTGATCCCGGGCCGCCCATGCGTTTCCTGGGCGACTCGGATGATCAGCTGCTCGATATTCTCGCCTGCATCCCCGAACATGAGATCGCCGCCGGCATTGGGGTCCAGATCGCCGGTGCCGTAGACCGCTTCTACTGACCGGGCCGCATCGCCGCTTCCGCCTTCGAGAGCGGAGACCATCGCGGGCAGACCCTGGCCGCCGAAACTGGTCTGGGCGTCGAGGATGCTCCGCAGGACGGCCAACTGCTCCTGTTCGATCTCGGTCAGGAGTTCCTGAACAGATAGGGTCTCGCGCTGGATGCTGAGATCGGTCTCGCGGTGGCGCGATTCGACGAGATCGCGCGCGGTCAGCCCGCCATCGTTGACGGGCACGCCTTGCGCGAAGCCAGTGACCGGCAGCAGACAGGCCGCCAGGACATGGAGGGCCCTAGACCTCAATGTCCGTCTCCGCGGTTTCGAGGGGCGTGAAGATGCAGTCCTGCTCAACAGGTGCGACAGCCGCACGGAACGCAAAGCAATTTACCGTCGGTTCGCGATACTGCGCGCACGCGCTCAGCGATCCGATGAGGGCAATAAGGAACAGGGCTCGGGTCATGAAAGCCTCCAGAAGTCAGGACGGTCGCGATAGTCTGCGTCTACCAGCGCCTCACCCTTTTCCATGCCCCCAAGGATTGTCAGGTAGGGGCCAAGGGCAGAGAGGTCTGCATCAACGACGACGGAGCCCGTATCGTCGCGCACGAGTGCCAGTCGGCTCGCGCTCCCGGTGTTGAGAAGCACGTCGAGCTCCTTCTCTTGCAGATTGAGCATCGCGTAATCCGAGGCATGCGCCCGGATGTTCGGGAGCAGAATTTGCGTTGGGACTGCTTCGACGATGGTCTTGCCGGTGCGCGTGCGTTCGAGCTGGCTCGCGTACTGAGTCATCATGACCGCGACGGTGTTCTGCTTCCGTGCCGTCACGAGCCAGTTTGAAAGCCGCTCCGCGAAATACGCGTTGTCGAGCGCCTTCCAGGCTTCGTCGATGACAATGATGGTCGGACGCCGGTCCTCGATCTCCCGCTCGATGCGGCGGAAGAGATAGGACAGCACGGCCATGCGCTCTTTCTCGCTTTCGCTGTCGAGAATGCCGGTCAGATCGAACCCGACCACATCGCCTTCGAGCGAGAACGTGTCTTCGAGGCTCTGGCCGAAGATCCAGCCGTAACGGCCGTCTTCGGTCCATTCGAGGAGGCGCTGATGCAGATCGCCATCGTCATCGGTGGAAACGAAGAGTGAGGCGAAGTCCTTCCAGTTCCGCAGTTGCGGATTGGCTGCTGTCGCGTTCTGTCGGACGACCTCTTGAATGCGGTTTGTCTGGGAAGGCATCAGCGGTTTGTCCGCGCGGTAGAGCAGGGAGGCCAACCAGTCCGAGAGCCAGGCTGTGCCACGATTGTCAATCTCCGTCCAAAGCGGGTTCAGCCCAGTTGCCTGTCCGGCCTCTATGGAGGCGTAGCGCCCTCCATTCGCGCGCACGGCCATCTCCATGCCGAGCCGGTAGTCGAAGACGAAGATGCGCGCGCCGCAGCGCCGCGCCTGGGTCATCAGGAAGGCCGAGAGGACCGACTTGCCCGAGCCGGGGCGACCGAGGATCAATGTGTGCCCGCTGGTCGGTTCTTTTTCAGGCGAGCCTTCTTCGTGATACGAAAAGCCGTAAGCACTTTGCTCAGGCGTCGGGAAAAGCGTGATCTCCTGACCCCAGGGCAGTTGATGTTTCTCTTTGCCAAGTTGAGTGCGATGAAGTGCTGCGAAATCCGCGAAGTTACGATTGGTGATCGCGCTGGCGCGAACGCGCTTTGGCTGGTTGCCCGGGTGCTGGCTGAAGTAGTGGGTCTTCGCCGCCATTCGCTCGCTGATCATCTTCACGCCCTCAGCCGCGGCAGCGTTTACGATCTCGGCGCCGAGGGTCTGCAGCTCGTCAAGGCTGTCACAGAAAACGGTGACTACCATGTGGTGCTCACCAAAGCTCTGGCGCTTCGCCTCGAGATCATCATGGGCAATGTCGAGCGCTTCCAGTAGCGAGAGCGCCGCGTCCTGCGAGGCCTGCATTTGCCGTTTCTGGCGTTTGATCCGCCCGGCCATAAGGTTCGAGTTGATCGGCGTGAAGGAGTGGGTGACGATCATGTCGACCGGCAGGTTCAGCATGTCGAACATCGTGCAGGTCGTCCCTTCGGCATATTCGCCAATAGTGAAGCTCTTGCCGTAGCGATGACCGACGACGCCTTCGGAGAGTTCAAAGTGTTCGTCGAAAAAGGTCACACGGGTGTTGGCCACATTGGCAGCGAGACAGCCGAAGCGATTGGCCGGATAGAGGGGCATCTCCTGGCCGGTGTTCAACGCTCCGAGAAACCCGATTAGCTCGCCGGAGGGTGCATCGAGCACGCGTGGCTTTAAGTCTGCGAAACCTGAGGTGAAAACGCCCACGGCTTCCTTGAGGCGGCGAACGTGTTTGGCAGTCTCTTCCTTGAAGCGCTCCGGTGCGCTGCGACCCATAAACCCCAGGAAACTCTTTGGCGGCGGTCGATGCAGGATGGTGAGCGTCAGGGTCTTGTCCCGCAGACCCGCGCTCCTTAGCTTTTCGCGCCAGGTCGCATCGACCGCCGCCGCGAAGCCATTACCTTGGACGG
>JBCDFS010000031.1:0-5658 GCA_039177645.1 Pseudomonadota bacterium
CGGAATACTACAACAGTCCCTATCTGCAGGTCGAAGGTGGCGCACGCTATCTTGCGGCACAACTCAACACCTTCGATGGCAACATAATCAACGCTCTTGCGGCCTACAACGCCGGACCGGGGCGCGTGTTTGAATATGGCGGGGTGCCACCCTTTGCAGAGACCCAGCACTACGTCCAAGTCATTCCCGAGCGTTACAATCTCTACCTCTCACGGATCGGCGGCGTCGAAGCCTTGGGCACCATCGATCCCGCGCTCCTTGCCAACGCGAACTTGTCACTGACGGGGCATGGTGCTGCCTTCTATGGCAACAACTCGCCGCTCGCGATCCAGCAGGCCGCCCTGCGCATCCGGGACATCGTTATCCGGATCGGCGAAACCGAAGACATCCAGGAGAGCATGGCGCTGAACACCTACGCGCGGGCCGAACTCGTCCGGCTCATCGCCGCGCGCATCCGCCTGCAAGCCGCGCGCACCCAACCCCTCAGCGCCGCACAACTTCAGCAAGCGGCAGCCCGCATGGCGGAGCAGGAGTTCATGGAGTTTACTCTGGAGGATCTTGATTGATGGCCCTGTTTTCGAAACCCGCATCATGGCTACGCTCGACAGCGCTCGTCGGTGCGTTTGTGGTCCTGTCTCCGGTCCCGGTCAGCACCCCTGCCCTCGCCCAGGGTGTTCCGACCGTCGACGCCCAAAACATCGCCCAGAATATCCAACAGCTTCGACAGATGATCGAAGACGAGCTTCTGCAAAACGAGCAGTTGCTGCAACTCCGCGAACAACTCGCCACGCTCACGGACCAGCTCGCGGAGTTGCAGCGTACCTATGAGGCCCTGACCCGGCTAGCCGAACTCCCCGAGATCATCCGCACGGAGATGGAGGAAGAACTCAATGGTCTTCTCGATCAGGAGTTCGGCGACATCATCGCCACGATCGAAGCAATTCGGACAGGTGACTTCTCCGGCCTGACAGGATCGGGTGCCAGCGAAATCGAAACCCAGATGGATCGCGTGCTGGCCGATCTTGGCTTCGATGAAGACACACTCGCCGAAATGGCTCGGAGCGGCAATCCGGGTGCCGAGCGCATCGCGACCCAGGCAACCACAGGCGCGCTGGTCTCTGCCGCAGCGCAGAACAGCTATGACGATGCCGGGCAAAGCCTCGAGCGGGTGGAGCGTCTCGTTGGTCTCATCGACGACATGGACGAGCTCAAAGAGAGCGTCGATCTGAACACACGGGTGACGGCCGAGCTTGCAATCGCGCTCGTCGCCATGTGGCAGCTTGAAGCTGTGCAGACCGTCGGGGACGGCACAGGCGGTGTCATCGATGCCGCAACGATCGCTGAAGAGCAGCGCTTCATGGAGTTCACCCTTCCGGAACTACGTGCGGAGTGAGGTAAGGGCGTTGGACGAAGAACAGGCGATCATCGAGGAGGAACTGGTTTACGGGGCGCTCAGGCGAGAACGGCTCTGGCAGCGCCTTGGTTTGATCGGTTTGATCTTTGGAATTCTCGGCTGCCTCAGCGCAGCGATCGTCGCGATCCTCGATGTCGATCCGCCGCCCGTCGTCGTGCCATACGATCCCGAGAGTGGTTTCGCGCTCCCAGAGGCTTCGGTCGGGGCCACAACGGTCACGGAAAACCAAGCGATCATTGAGGCCGAGGTCTTTCGCTATGTGACCGAGCGCGAAGTCTACAACCAGCTCGACAATGATGTTCGCATCCGGCGGGTGCTGGCGAGTTCGGACGGGGCAGCCGCGGCCTCCCTTCGGCAGATCTGGAACTCTGCAAATGCGGAATACCCGCCGACTATCTACGGACCGAATGCACGGCTCGAGGTCGAAATCCTCAGCATCAATCGGATTGGCACCAACCGCGCGACCGTCCGGCTGCGAAAGCGTCTGACCTCTATCAATGGTGTCCAGACGGGCCTATTCACAGCGACGCTTCTATTCGAGTTCCGCCCCGAAGAACGCCGCTCCATCGACGAGGTCTGGACCAACCCCTTCGGTTTCACGGTCGTCGAATACGCCATCCGCTCTGACAGATTGGAGAACTGACTTGTTGCGTTTCTTGGTCGCTCTTTTGGTTTTTATGTTGCCTGCGAACGCAGCCTTGACGGAGGCGGTCCCTCGTGGCGGCCCCAATGACAGCCGCGTGCGGATCGCGACCTATCAGCAAGGGCAGGTTTATCGGCTGAGCGTCTCCCTGACCCATGTCACGACCATCGAGTTTGGCGAAGGCGAAAGCATTCGGTCGATCATCGCAGGCGATACCGAAGGCTTCGAGATCGATGGCGTGCCGGGTGGGCAGGCCTTCGCCATCAAACCGCTCGCGCGCGGTGTGCATACCAACGTGACGGTCTACACGAACCGCCGAAGCTACTACTTCAACGTCCAGGAAGCCTCTGTCCCAACCTTCTACGTTGTGCAGTTCCGCTATCCGGACGAAGAGCAAGGCGCTCAGAACGCAATCGCCCAAGCTGCCCCAAACTACAATTATGGGGCCAGCGAGCGGTTGGAGTTTACCCCACACCGGGTCTGGGACGATGGCACCTTCACTTATTTCCAGTTCGAGCGAAACGCGCCCGTGCCTGCGATCTTCCGATACTCCAATGGTCGGGAGCGGACGGCAAATACGCAGGCCACCGAAGACGGTGTGATCCGCGTCTCCGGTGTGCATGACCAATGGGTGTTGCGGATCGGCGATGAGGTGGTGTGCATTCAGGCCACCCCGCCGGCGGGGGTCTCGTCATGAGCGACAACAATGCCGATCTCGAAAAGCGCCTGGCCGAGCTGGAACAGGGCAGTGGAGGCAGCACGTCGGCTCCGGCGAGACGATCACCTTTGCTTGCGTTCCTTGTTGTCGGGCTTATCGCAGTCGGCGGTGCCATCCTGTACTTTCTTGCTCAGCCCGAAGACGAAGTGGCTCTCCCCACGGCCACACCCGACGAGTTTCAACTCGAAGGCGATGGTTTTGGCGAAATCGAACCATTCGTCCCGCCACCGCCTCCTGATCCAGAAGTGGTCATCGTCGAAACCGAACCCGCGCAGCCCAACGCCGAGTTACTCGCTCAACTGGAAGCGCTACAGGCACAAATCGAAGAATTGCGCAACGCGCCGGAGCCGGTCGTTCCCGAAGACACTGCAGCAGCAGAAGCGATTGATGCGCTGACGGCTCAGATCGCCGCCCTGCAATCCGCTTCGGAAAACGCGCAGTTGCAATTCCAGGAAGAACTCGCCGCGCGTGACCGGGAGCTCCAGCAGCTACGGATGGACCTCGACTTGGCACGCCTCGAAGCTGCGACCCCTGCCCCGGCGCCGCTCGGTCCAACCGAGGATGAACTGCGCGCCCGCGAGGAAGAACGCCGTCGGCAAGAAGAAGAGGCCCGGCGACTTGCCGAGCTACAGCGCCGCGCGGAAGAAGAACGCGCGTTTCAAGAACGGCGCATCGCGTCACCCGTCATCGCGTTTGGCGGTGTCGGCAGCGATCCGTCTTCAGGTGAGCTGGCCGAGCGCACGTTCAGCGAAGTGACGGATTTCGTTTTGAACGGCGCCCTGCCCGCCACGGTCACTCAGGCCGAGGTCATCGCGAACCCCTCGAACACCGTCATCCAGGGCACGATGATCCAGGCGATTATGGAGACGGCCCTCGACAGCTCCCTGCCAGGCCAAGTCCGCGCGATCATTTCCGAGGATGTCTACAGCTACGACGGCACGCGCCTCCTCATTCCGCGCGGATCGCGCCTCATCGGGCGCTATCGCTCCGGTCTTGAGATCGCACAGCGGCGGGTGACGATCGCCTGGGACCGGATCATCCTTCCAACGGACCAGACCATCCAGATTAGTTCGTTTGGCGGAGATGAGTTGGGACGCTCCGGCGTTTCTGGCTTTGTCGATACGCGCTTCGACGAGCGCTTTGGCTCGGCCGCCCTCATCTCGATCATCTCTGCGGCACCGTCTGTTGCAGCCGGCGAGATCGAAGACGAAACCGCAGCGGATGTGCTCGAAGATGTCGGCGATGACCTGGCCGACGCCACCGATAGTGTGATTGGCGAGTACCTGTCTATCGGTCCCGTAATCTATGTCGATCAAGGTGCGCGCGTCACCGTCATGGTCGACCGCGATCTGGAAATCTTCTGAACCATGACGCTTAGCTATCTCCAGACCTCTCTCGACAAACTGGCCGATGCCAGTCGGAACGAAGTGATCGAGATCTGCATCAATCCCGACGGTACCTGTTGGGGTGAATTCCAGGGAGATCACTTCATGCGAAGGCTCGACCAAACCCTCAGCGGAACCGAGCTTCGCGATCTTAGCAATCAGATTGCGTCCGGGGCCAATACGACGCTCAGCAAGGACAAGCCCATCGTGTCTGTGTCGATCACCTATCGCGACCGCCCGATCCGCGCCCAGGTCATTACGCCGCCCGCTGTGACCGATGGCACGTCGATCTCGCTGCGGTTCTTCTCCAGCCTGCCGCTTGACCAGATCGAGTTGCAGTACCTCTACGGTGAAGAGCGCAAGCTGGAAGCCCTCCGCCAGGACAAGAATCGTGCGCTGCGGGAGGTTGTTGCGGCAGGCGATATCTATGCCGCCGTGCGCTTTTGCGTTGAGAATAAGCTCAACATGATCGTCTCGGGTGGCACCTCGACTGGCAAGACCGTCGCCGCGCGGAAGATCCTCTCCTACGTCTCAGACGACGAACGCATCATCACAATCGAGGAGGCTGCGGAGCTTCTGCCGACACAGCCGAACGCCGTCACATTGATCGCCAATCGGGACGCAGAGTTCCAATCGGCCGATGTTCTCCTGACAGCCACGCTCCGCATGCGTCCGGACCGGATCATTCTTGGCGAGGTCCGCGGCAAGGAGGCCATGACTTTCCTCGAAGCGATCAATACCGGCCATGGCGGATCAATGACGACGCTCCATGCAGAAACGCCACAGCTGGCAGTTCAGCGCCTCGCTATCGCTGCCCTCAAGACGGAGATCCCGATGACCTACCAGGACATGGTGACTTACATCGAAAGCTCAATCGACGTGATCATCCAAGCAGGGCGCGAAAGCGGCAAACGCGGGATCACCGAATTCTATCTGCCTGGAACCGAGATCGAGACGGAGGTGGCCGCATGAAACGCTTCGAATATCAGATCGTGACCTTCCCAGTGGAT
The DNA here is from genome assembly GCA_039177645.1 of Pseudomonadota bacterium. Classification (GTDB taxonomy): domain Bacteria; phylum Pseudomonadota; class Alphaproteobacteria; order Rhodobacterales; family Rhodobacteraceae; genus Amaricoccus. The sequence goes on from JBCDFS010000031.1 coordinate 5,171, forward strand.
CGCAAAACTAGCCTCATCGAGATGCAGGAGGATTTGAACCTACGCGGAAGCCAAGGATGGGAAGTGGTGGCGGTCAGCACCTCAGAGTTTGCGAATGTTGGGCACACGGCCTTCTTGAAGCGAGAGATCGGCATCGATCAGGCAGAGGGGGCCATCGGGTGAGCAAGAGAGGTGTCCTTCCGGCAATCTTGGCTGCGTCGTTCGCAATCCCTGCCCTCGGCCAAAGCGATCTCGTTCCAAGCCTGGAGAATGCACCTGACGTCTGCGTGGACCGAACCGCCGAACCGGACTGGATGCAAAACATTGCCCCGCGAGAGGCGTACCAGCGCGTCCTTGTCCAAGACATTTACCGCGCGCAAAACCTCGAGCACATCGTCGCAACCGGCGCCTGCAATTGTGAGACGCGTTTCCCCTCTTGGGACGCCGCAGAAGCGGTGTTCTTCGAGAGGTTTGCCGACACCGAACGTTGGGAAATGCTCGAGGCCTCA
>JBCDFS010000032.1:0-4860 GCA_039177645.1 Pseudomonadota bacterium
CACTCGAGCCGCTCTGCGCGACCGTCCTCGTGGAGGATGATCAGGTCACGATTTGGACCACCACGCAGGTTCCAAGCGCAATCCGGGATGCAGCGGCGGAGATGACCGGGCTGGATGCCGAGCAAGTTACCGTAAACGCGGTAATGGGCGGAGGGAGCTTTGGTCGCCGCCTGGATCATGACTACGCCCTGCAGGCAATTGAGATCGCAATGACGATGCCCGGCACCCCGGTGAAAACCACCTGGAGCCGCGAGGAGGACATGACCCATGATTTTCCGCGCCCGCTGCACCTTGCGCGTGCGCGTGGGACAGTGTCCGAAGGACGCGTTGATACCTTTGACATCGACTCCATTAGCCCATCTTTGGCCGATAACTGGTTTAGGCGGGTCTTCATCGTCCCGCCCGGACCCGACACACTCCTCGTATGGGGCGCTTATGATCAGCCCTATGAGATCCCGAATTATCGGGCCACCGGGTACCGCGCGCCCGATCTGATCCCGATCGGCTCTTGGCGCTCACCTGGGGCTTGTTCCAACGCGTTCTTCCACGAGAGCTTCCTGTCCGAGTTAATCCATGAAGCCGGGGCCGACCCGCTGGAGGAGCGTCTGCGATTAATGTCGGACCCTATCTCACGGGGCGTGCTTGAGGCTGTGGCCGAGATGTCGAACTGGTCTGGCCCGAACATCGGTCCGGGGCGTGGGCGCGGTGTCGCCTTTTGTCACTCTCACCATGTCCCTGTGGCCGAGGTCGTTGACGTCACGCTGACGGAACGCGGTATCAAGATTGATGATATCTGGATTGCGGCCGATTGCGGCACCGTCTTCGACCCGGTGAACGCGGAGGCGCAATTGGTGGGTGGGGCCATCTGGGGCCTGGGTCACGCGATGAATTGCGAACTCACTTATGAGAACTACGCCCCTATCCAGACCAACTACCATGCTTTCGAGGGCATGCGCCTGTACCAGTGCCCCCGTACCCATACCCGGCTTGTCGGCAATGCCCCGCATGTTCAGGGCTTGGGTGAGCCATCGAGCGCACCGGCGTCGCCGGCCCTGGCGGACGCGATCTTTTCGGCGACGGGCCGAAGGCTACGCGAGATGCCTTTCAACAAATTCATCGATTTCGTTTGAGGGGGCGCTGAATGCGGTACCTTTTCTTGTCTGCTGGACTGACGGCGTTGTTTTGCGTGGCCTCTTTTGCGGCTTCCGATGGCGACCATGGGTTGGATGTGTCCAATCTACCCTCCCCTGGAACGGTCGACCAAGACGAGGGTTTGAATGCTTGGGACCGCATCTACGACGTCGCCAGCCATCCACGTTGCGTGAACTGTCACGTCGGTTCCGACAACATCCCCGTCTGGTCTGGCCCCAGCTACGGGCAACGGCGGCCGCACGGCATGGCAATCAATGCCGGCGACAGCCGCATCGGTGCCGGTCAATTGTCCTGTAACGCTTGCCATCAAACATCGGCCGAACCGCAGACGCTACCTCACGCCGCTCCGCGAACCGGCATGGATTGGCAGCTTGCACCTGTCGAATTTCAGTGGATCGACAAATCGAGCGCAGAGATCTGTAGGCAGATGCGCGATCCTGAACGAAATGGGGGGCGTGACGCGGCAGGGTTGGTTGAACACATTCTTCACGACGCAGAGCTTTTTGGCTTTATTGCATGGAGCTTTGACCCCGGTCCAGGGAGAGAAGCCCCACCCGGCAGTCTTCAAGCTCACTTAGAAGACATGGCGCTCTGGACGACGGCAGGTATGCCCTGTCCGGAAGATTAACCAGACCGGCGTCAGCTTTATGAGCAGCATCAATTTTCCACTCTCTATGTTGCCTTTCCATCTTCGGCTTTCGCTTTGTGACTGGTTATTGAACATAGCAGCGCAATGTACTTGCCTTCTTTCGACGCGAGCATCGCTCGATACGCTTGTTTTCATTGAGAAAGATAGAGATGGCATTGCTTTCTGGCCCGGTTCAAGTGCTCACGTCGTGAAGGTCTTAAGACTGCTTCTTGGACGTTAGCTGTGCAAAGCCCCCCAAAAAAACGACCACCTTTCAAAACACTCAGGAGCTCTGTTCGATTGCAGAACATCGAAACGCTGCTGGTCATCGCCGAAACTGGGAGTTTTCACAAGGCAGCGCGTCGAATGGGCCTTGGCCAATCAGCGGTGAGCCGACGCGTCCAAAAGTTTGAGGACACACTGGGCGTTTCATTGTTCGAGCGCCGACCAAACGGAGCGCGCCTGACTCAAGCGGGACTCGAGTTCGCTTCGAGTTCACGATCAATACTCCGCGATCTTGAACTTGCCATTGAGACAGTTCAGGCGGCCGGGAGAGCTGACGGCGGCCAGCTTCGGATTGGGATCATTGCATCCATGTCTCGAGGCCCATTGAGAAATCTAATCAGCGCGTTTGTCAGAGAGCATCAAGATGTGGAAATCTGTATTTGTGAGTCCAATCGTAGCGAATTGCTAACGGAACTAAGTCATCGCCGTCTCGACGCAGTTGTGGCGGCTGGCACGCCAGACCCAGCAGTTGGAGACGGTTTGCTGCTTGCTCGCGAACCGGTGTATCTGGCCATTCCCGCTGATCACAAATGGGCTCAATGTACGCGAATTGCCTGGGAGGATGTTCGTGACTTGACTTTCATTGTGAGTGCAGACGAACCGGGCCCGGAGATACACGATTACATCTTGCGACAAGTCAGTGATCTTGGTCAGACAGTAAAGGTTCGTCGGCATCGATTGGCGCGCGAGGGTATTATGACGCTTGTTGGACTGGGCTTCGGCGCAAGTCTCGTTGCCGATCACTGGCTTGGTGTTTCGTACCCAAATGTTGCGTTTATCCCGATTGGTGACGTCGGACAGTCCGTGCCCTTTTCTATCACTTGGCGACCAGAGAACGACAACCCGGCCCTCCGCCGTTTCATGAGCTTGGCGCGGATCGAGGCGAAACGGAACGGCGTTCTTTCCTGAGTTTTGCGAACCCGCGGTCGGTTTTCATAAATCGATCCAGCATGGGCGCGATGAGCTTGGTGGGTTCAAGTTTCTGCCCGTTTTCAGCTCCGAGGATCTCGGCATAGGCTGTCAGATCGCGATGCACCTGTGCGGGTAACTCAACTGTCAGTTTGACCGGCTTGTCATCGCGGATGTTGCCCAGTTTCAACTTGCTCATTGGGCATCTCCTTTTGGCTCGAGGATCAGGTCGCGCGTCACCATCACACGGACCGGGAAGCCTGGCCGGACCGTAAGCGTCGGCGGAATATTGAGTTGGCGCTGGACGATAGCCTCGCCCGCACGGCCGATCGTGTCTTGCGTGCCGTCTCGAATCGCTTCGGCGATCTCATCGCCGCCATCCTCGCCGGTCTCGAGACCGATGTTGAGGATCGTGGCAAGACCGGCTGCGCGGAACAGCTGACCCCAATGATTGTCGACGCCGTCTTCAAGACCCGCATATCCCGCCTGATCGGTCCCGGGCTGGCGCTCAAGAACGACAGAACGTCCGTCGGGCAGGATCAGCCGGGTCCACGCCAAGAGGACACGCCGCTGGCCGGTTTCGACGCGACTGTCATATTCGCCAAGGAGGCGCGCGCCTTGCGGGATCAGCAGGAAACGTCCGGTCGGACTGTCATAGACGTTGGCGGTTACCTGCGCGGTGATCTGTCCGGGAAGATCGGAGCGCAGCCCGGTCAGGAGCGCGCCTTCGATGACCGATCCCGCTTGCAGAACGTAGGGGCTTAGCGGGTTTTGCAGCCGGTCCGCGGTGGTGGTTCGCCGGTCGACCTCGCGATCCAAGAAGGCTTCTTGTCGTTCCGTCGTGTCGGGTTGTCGTGCTTGCCCAGCCGATGCCGGGAACAGGCTTTGTAAACCGGGCGCCGGAGATGTTCCTGGTACTGCCTGTTGAGGCGCGGCGCCCGCGATACTCGATCTCGCGTCGGCAAAGAGCGTCGCGAGCCGCGCGGCCTCTGCCTCCTGCAAGCGCAGTTGCTCTTCTGGATCGACGGCGGGGCCGGTCGCAGGGACGACAGGCACGGGCTCACCCCGCCGCTGCGCGGACAGGACCGGGCGTCCCAGTTCTCCTGGAAGCGGTGGCCCGAGCTGCGGGATCGACGCGTAGTCGCGCGGCAGACCCAGAAGCCCCTCGGCCTCTTGGACCCGTTCGGTCGAGAAGAGTTCTGACGGCCCATCGCCTGGGTCGGAACCTTGCAAGGCAACGATCAGGATCGCACCGATACCCAGCCCACCTGCGACGGTTAGGACAGTGATGGCTTTGCGCGAGAGCCGCATGACCCGTGGCGGATCGGGCCGCAGGCGCAGTTCCTTGGCGATATCCTGTTCCGAGCGCGGCGGGTCGCCACGGCGCTCGTCCGGTTGCTGGTCTTCGGTCCCGGTCATAGCTCAGCGGTCCTCATCAGGACGCCAAGCTGACACCACACGGTCCTCCAGCTCCGCGGAGCGCCGCACCCCATCGGTTCGCACGATCCGGACCACGCGCTGGCGATCCCCAAGCCGCAGTTCCGCAGCAGCGAAGAGCCTGTCGACGATCATGTAGTTGCGGCGGATGCGGTAATTTACGAGTTGACCGTCACCTTCCGGTCCGATCACGAAGAGCGGCGGCATCTCGCCCTGGCCGATCCGGCGCGGGAACTCAATGAACACTTGCCGCCCATCGTCGAAGGCGCGGCGCGGCCGCCAGGGCGCGCGATCGCCGGTGATCCGGTAGCGGAAATTGAGGTCGTCGAGATCGACATTGCGCCCGATCGGGAGGCTTGCTTTAGCGCGATCGTTCTGACGGCGGAGTGCGATCAGCTCGTCTTCGGGATATTGCCAAGAGACCGAGGCCATATAGGCCTGCGGCGTCG
>JBCDFS010000033.1:0-3696 GCA_039177645.1 Pseudomonadota bacterium
CAAACACGGAGCGGCGTGAACTCCAGCCGCTCACTGGCCCCATAATTGTAGTTCGGCGCGGCTTGGGCGATTGCGTTTTGAGGGCGTTGCTCGTCCGGATAACGGAACTGCACTACGTAGAAGGTCGGGTTCGACGCTTCCTGGACGTTGAAATAATAGCTCCGGCGGTTCGTGTAGACCGTCACATTGGTATGGACGCCGCGTGCGAGTGGCTTGATCGCAAATGCCCGTCCGCCTGGCACGCCGTCGATCTCGAACCCTTCCGTGTCGCCTGCGATGATCGACCGGATGCTCTCGCCTTCGCCGAACTCAATGGTCGTGACATGGGTGAGTGAGACACTAAGCCGATAGACTTGCCCGTCTTGATAGGTCGCGATCCGTACACGGCTGTCATTTGGGCCACCGCGGGGGACGGCTTCCGCAGCAGCAATGCCTACGGAGAGAATGAGAGAAACGAATGCAACCAGATAAGGCTTCACTTAATCTTCCAATCTGTCAGAGCGGATGGCGTATTCGACGACCGTGAAGCCGAAAGGATTGGTCCAGACCTCGTCGATCGAGCGACGCTCTTCGGGGCGGAACTCAAAAAGGAGAGTCGCGGTAAAGAGGCCCGTCTGGACCCCGTTGATCGACGTCAGGCGCTTGCGCAGACGGACTGTCGCGCGATTGGTGCCGATCCGGTTGATGCTGAGGATCTCGACTTCCAGCCGCGCGTTCGGCCCGTAGACGTTCGGTGGATATTCCGCGTTTGCCGAATTCCAAATTTGCCGCAAAGAAGCTGCTGCGGCTCCGTCTGAGCTCGCCAACACGCGTCTGATGCGGACGTCGTTGTCGAGTTGGTTGTAGACCTCGCGCTCGGTCACATAGCGAAAGACCTTCGCCTCGACAATGGCTTGGTTTTCGGTGACGGTCGTTGCCCCGACGGAGGCCTCGGGAAGGGCGAAGCCACTTTCCGGATCGTAAGGCACAACGACCGGCGGTGGATCGACGTCGAGGATCGCGACAGCGGCTGCACTCAGACATCCAACGATACCAAAAATGAGACCGGTCAGACCCAGGCGCTGCCAGAGGCGTTCCCGTCTGAGCGCGCCGTAGACCAGTTCCTCCTCGATGATGGCCTGTTCTTCGTCCAACGCTCAACCCTCACTCTGCGCGAAGTTCGGGAAGGGTGAACTCCATGAAGCGTTGTTCTTCGGCAATGGTCGCGGCATCAATCACACCGCCCGTCCCATCCCCAACGGTTTGGACCGCTTCGAGCTGCCACATGGCCACGAGCGCGATCGCAAGCTCGGCTGTGACGCGGGTGTTCAGGTCAACGCTCTCTTTGAGTTCATCCATGTCGTCGATCAGGCCGACCAAGCGTTCGACCCGTTCAAGGCTTTGGCCGGCATCCTCATAGCTGTTCTGCGCTGCTGCAGAGACGAGCGCGCCTGTGGTCGCCTGTGTGGCGATGCGCTCGGCGCCTGGATTGCCGCTGCGGGCCATCTCGGCGAGCGTGTCCTCGTCGAAGCCGAGATCGGCCAGCACCCGGTCCATTTGGGTTTCGATCTCGCTGGCACCTGAGCCAGTCAGCCCGGAGAAATCGCCAGTCCGGATCGCTTCGATGGTCGCGATGATGTCCCCGAATTCTTGGTCAAGCAGACCGTTAAGCTCTTCCTCCATCTCCGTGCGGATGATCTCGGGAAGTTCTGCCAGCCGTGTCAGGGCCTCATAGGTGCGCTGCAACTCCGCGAGTTGGTCCGTGAGTGTGGCGAGTTGTTCGCGGAGTTGCAGCAACTGCTTGTTTTGCAGAAGCTCGTCTTCGATCATCTGCCGCAGCTGCTGGATGTTCTGCGCGATGTTCTGGGCATCGACGGTCGGAACACCCTGGGCGAGGGCAGGGGCGCTGACCGGAAACGGCGAAAGGACCACAAGCGCACCGACGAGCGCTGTCGAGCGTAGCCACCGTGCGGGTTTCGAAACCAAACTCATCAATCCAAGTCCTCCAAAGTGAATTCCATGAAATTCTGCTCCGCCATGCGCGCCGCGGCCTGCTGAAGTTGTGCAGCGCTCAGGGGTTGAGTTCGCGCGGCCTGCAAACGGATACGCGCGGCCATGAGGCGGACGAGTTCCGCGCGCGCGTAGGTGTTGAGCGCCATGCTTTCCTGGATGTCCTCGGTCTGGCCGATCCGGATCACGATGTCCCGGATACGGAGGGCGGCCTGCTGGATCGCGACAGGGGAGTTGTTTCCATAGAAGGCAGCGCCATGGCCGGTGAGCGACAGATTGGCATTCGCAAGGAGCGCCGGATCGATCGTACCCAGGGCTTCGATGCCGCCGATCCGTGAGAGATAGAGGTTGTAACGCTCCGGGATGACCTGAACGTAGTGTTGGGTCTCTGCGAAGGGTGGAACCCCGCCGTACTCGAACACGCGCCCTGGTCCGGCATTGTAGGCCGCGAGGGCGTTGATGATGTTGCCGTCGAAGGTGTTAAGCTGTGCTGCGAGATAGCGCGCGCCACCTTCGACCTGCAGGTAGGGACTGTTGTAGTATTCAGGGTTGATGCCGAGATCACCCGCCGTGCCTGGCATGATCTGGGTTAGGCCAAATGCACCCGCGCTCGAGCGCGCACCAATCGAGAACCGACTTTCCTGCCAGATCAGGGCTTGGAGCAGGGCGCGCCATTGGACGACGGACAGGCCTGCTTGACTGATCCCGGGCCGCCCGTGGGTTTCCTGGGCGACCCGGATGATCAGCTGCTCGATATTCTCGCCAGCATCCCCGAACATGAGATCGCCGCCGGGATTGGGGTCCAGATCGCCGGTGCCGTAGACCGCTTCGACAGATCGCGCCGCGTCGCCACTTCCGTTTTCGAGATCCGAGACCATCGCGGGCAAGCCCTGACCGCCGAAGCTGGTTTGGGCGTCGAGGATCCTCTGCAGGACCGCAAGCTGCTCCTGTTCGATCTCGGTCAGGAGTTCCTGAACGGACAATGTCTCGCGCTGAATGCCGAGATCGGTCTCACGGTGGCGGGTCTCGACGAGATCGCGGGCCGTCAAACCGCTATCGTTCACAGGCACGCCTTGGGCGAGGCCCGAGACCGGAAGCAGACAGGCCGCGACGATATGGAGGACCCTAGACCTCAATGTTCGCCTCCGTGGTCTCCAAGGGCGTGAATATGCAATCCGGCTCAACGGGCGCGACCGCCGCTCGGAACGCAAAGCAATTGACGGTCGGTTCGCGGTACTGCGCACAGGCGCTCAGCGATCCGACGAGAGAGAGAAGGAATAGGGTGCGGATCATGCAAGCCTCCAGAAGTCAGGACGGTCGCGATAGTCAGCACCCACAAGCGCCTCACCCTTTTCCATGCCTCCAAGGATCGTAAGGAAGGGGCCGAGGGCAGAAAGGTCGGCATCAACGACGACGGAGCCTGTATCGTCTCGAACAAGGGCGAGGCGGCTGGCGCTGCCGGTGTTCAAAAGCACGTCGAGCTCTTTCTCCTGCAGATTGAGCATCGCGTAGTCGGAGGCATGGGCGCGGATGTTCGGCAGCAGGATTTGCGTCGGGACCGCTTCGACGATGGTTTTGCCGGTGCGCGTGCGTTTGAGCTGGCTGGCGTATTGGGTCATCATGACCGCGACGGTGTTCTGCTTCCTCGCGGTCACGAGCCAGTTCGACAAACGCTCCGCGAAATACGCATTGTCGAGCGCCTTCCAG
>JBCDFS010000034.1:0-3550 GCA_039177645.1 Pseudomonadota bacterium
GCTGAAGCTGGGACCGGCGGCAAATTCCATGGAGCGCCGGGCCAAGGCGATGGCCGAGCGCCAGGGACGGGAATACGTCCCGGTCACCGAACGTGGTGCTGTCGTCCATGCCGCTCGCCAGGCCCGCGCCGCTTTCCGCGAGATGCGCGAGCGTCTGGATATCGCGCGGGAGACCTATGGGGCGGAGCGGGATGCAGGGCAGGGGCGCGTGTCCGCCGGTCTGGCAGCACTCAGGGCTGCAACTGCAAAAGATCGCGACCGCGACCGAAACCCGAATGACTTCCGGGAGCGTCTCGCGCGTGTCGTGGACAGGTCACGGGACGAGGACGACACGCCGAAACCGGAAGGCCGCAATTATGCTCGGGAGCGGCTGAAGGAGATCATGGAAAAGGATGCCGGTCGCGACGGTCAGGCGGCGGTTCACAAGCTGGACGGTCACAGCGAATCTGAGCTTGCAGGTGATACTGGGCGCGAGGACCGCAAGCCCTCCGTGAACGAGCGCCTGAAAGACGTGCTGAACAAGCCGCGTGAGCGGCTGGAGATCGAGGACGAGCGCGACCAGGAGAAGGAGCAGGAGGTCGAGAAGGATCGTGACATCGACCGTGATCCAGGTCTCAGTCACTGACGAGGCGATGAGAACTCGTTTCCCCGTTCTTCATGGGAATGCTCGCCTGAGAGAAGCCGACACCGACCAGAAACGAAATCACGCCGGTGGCCGTCTTGAATTCGCGAACCTTGATTGCATTCTGCGTCAGGCGCGTCCTTGCGGTGACAAGAATTTTCTCCTGACCGTCACTCCCAACCGTCCGCATGATCCAGAGGCCATGCCAGCTTGGCCCTTTGCGTTCCGGATCGACCTTGCAGAGCACCTCGACTGTATGGCCCTCTTCGGCAAGCGCGCGAAGGCCTTGTTCGGTGGTCACATTTGGTTCGATCTCTATAGTCGCGGTCATCGGATGCTCTTGAAGAAACGGGAGTTATCTCTTTGTGCCGAAATTCATCAAGATTAGCAATCGTATATTATTGACTTCAACTTGCCCAAAGGGTTGGGCGCAGACAGCCGGTATCAGGGGGAGGGCGCGGCCCTCGCCCCTCGGGCAACCTCCTTCGACGGCACCGGGTCCTGGCGCTCACGCGGCGGGCCGCACCACTGCCATCGAACACGGTTGCCTCGCCCCCTCCCGCGTTCGCCACGTGGCAGATTTCCGCCTCGCAAACCTGCAAATTCGCAAGAACATGTGCCATCTGAGGGGTATCGTGATACATCCGAGATTGTCTCGACCTGATCGTCCCACTGAATCTGTTTTGGGGATCTCATCTTTTACAATTCTTCTTGGAGTGGTCGTGGTGCAAATTGTTGCAGGGAATGCCCGCCGAACACACGGTGGCTTCAACTGGATATTCGGATATACGTTCCTTGTCAGCGCGTTGGCGAGTGCCTCGTTTGCGCAAGACCGCGACCCGATGCTACTTTATGATGCTAACGGGACAACCGTGCGTGGACATTTGCAGTTTGGCTTGAATGCTGTCGTTGAAGACAATCTGTTTTGGGACCTCGCGGCAACAACGGCACCGGGCAGTGGTTTTGACCCGGACACCGAGTGGCTGGAAGGCTACATCAAGCCCGGCTTGAGTTTCGAGACTCAGCTTGATTCCGGGTCTGTTTTTTATGGCAAGCTCTCTGCCGTCTCGTCCTACACATGGGGGACAGACGCCTTTGATACAGGCGATACAGGCGCGACGACGCTTGAGGAGGCCTATCTCGGATTCCGTGGCGATTTGGGAGGCGGCTTGTCATACGATCTATCGCTGGGGCCGCGTGAGTTGACGCTTGGCACGGGGATGCTGATCGCAAATGGTGCCACAAGTGGCTTCGAGCGGGGCGCGCTGAAGTTGGGCCCGCGCAAAGCTTGGGAGATGGCCGCCATCGGACGCTTGTCCTTCGGGAATGTTACCGGGACAGCCTTCTACCTGGACCCCAACGAACTGCCTTCTACGGACGGAAACAACGAGCTTGCCGGTCTGGATATCCGGTTTGACGATCCGGCTGGCGGATACCTTGGCGCGACATTCGTGAATGTGCTCAACTCGGACTCGCCCTATCCGCAGGCGGCCCCTGGCGGGATTGGTGCTCCGACGGTGACGCCGGGCGCACGTGAGGGCACCAATACGCTTGGTCTCTACGGAAAAACTAACCCGTTCGCCGGTGCACTGGAGAATTGGGAGTTCACCGGTGAAGTTGCCTATCAATGGAACGACAGGATCGACTTGGAAGCTTGGGCTGGCCGTGTAACGGCAGGATATACGTTTGCAAATGCAGCCTGGTCGCCGACCTTCACACTGGGTTATCAGACTTTCTCAGGTGACGATCCCAACACAGCGAAACTCGAACGGTTTGATCCGCTCTATTACCAGGGCAGTCCGAGTGCCTGGGCGACCGGATCGAAATCCGCATCGACATTCATCAACTCGAACGTGAATGCCCTTTCATTGGCGCTTCGTGTGCAACCAACCAAAAAGGACACTTTGACTTTGAGATACTCCCATATCCGGGCCAACGAGTTGAACAGCCCGGTCCAGTTCGGCCAGGCAACCCGCGTGGATATCAATGGGAATGTGGTTTCGGGCGTCACGAATGCGCATCTCGCCGACGATCTGTTCCTTGAATACAGCCGCATCATCAACCGAAACACATTCCTGACAGCCGGTGTCTCGGTTTCGTTTCCTGGCGCGGGGATCGACAACGTGGTCGGCGGAGACGCAGACCCCTGGACCGGAAGATTCATCAATGTCGTCGTCAACTTCTAATTTCATCGCACTGGCTACGGGGATTGCTATGGCACTTGGCGCACCATCTGGCGCATTCGCGCAATCCGCGCCGCTTTCGGCACAGGACTCCGATCCCAATGTTATGGGCTGGATGCAGGGTTTCCCGCCGCCGCCAGACAAGATCATTACACAGCCGGATTCGGTTTATTTCAGCTTTCCTAGGCTGCGCTGGTCGGTTTGCCATCTGCGCGAGTTTCTACCCACGGAGGAGATTAGCCGCGGTATTGGAGCGCCGGTCCCGCTGGACTATCTGCCGCCCGCCGAATTCGCCGACATGCGGCAAGAGATCGACGCTCTGACCTTCATGCCGATGGATGGCGAAGAAGAGATGACCTGGGAAGAGTCGCTCTACGCCAACTACACCGATGGGATGCTCATCCTTCACGAAGGACGGGTGGTCTATGAGCGCTATTTCGGGTGCCTCAAGGAAGACGGCAAACATGCCATCATGTCGATGACCAAGTCGGTCACCGGTCTTCTGGGCGAAATCCTGGTCGAGGAAGGCGTTCTCGACGACACGCTTCTGGTCCGCGACGTGATCCCCGAGATTGGCGACAGCGCCTTTGGCAGCGCGACAGTTCGCGAAGTCATGGATATGACCACGGGCGTTCAGTATTCCGAGGACTACTCGAACCCGAATGCCGATATCTGGCTTTACTCCGCCGCCGCCAGCCCGCTGCCGAAAGCAGAGGGGTACGTGGGGCCCGACGGGTACTGGGAA
>JBCDFS010000035.1:0-3083 GCA_039177645.1 Pseudomonadota bacterium
GCCAGAGAATGCAAGGATTATCAACGCCAACCCGCGCTGACACACCTTGCCAGCGATTTGAGCCGAGGCGATCTGCTCCAATCTTGACCGACGCCACTCGTGCGTTCGGTTGCGGCTAAATCTCGGTTTGTCTGCCGCTTAGATCGGGTAAGGCGCAAGATGAGCCCGGCTCGGCGGTGTCCCGAAATAGGCGTTGAAGTCACGGCTGAACTGCGCGGAACTTGCATAGCCGACCGCAGATGCAGCCTCTGCGACGCTCACCCCCTCGAAAAGCAGCATTCGTTTCCCGCGCATCAGCCTTTTCCGCTTCTGGTACTGGAGAGGCGAGGCCCCTGTGACGGCTTTGAAGTGACGGTGGAACGTCGCTGGGCTCATACCGGCCGCGGAAGCAAGCTCCGGCACGCCCAAAAATGCGTCGCGATCGCGCTCAAGGTCCCGGAGAAGGCGTGCAATGCGTGCTTCCGGTCGCGACACATGGGCTTGGCTTGCCAGCACCCGACCATGCCGGTCCTGCAGAGCATGAAAGAACACCTCCCGTACGGTTGCTGGTCCCAGCACGGCGGCTTGCGCTGGAGCCAAGAGCTGACCGGATAGGCGCGTGACGGCCTCCCGCAATGGCGCGGTCATCGCAAGAGGTTCGATCCCGAGACTTGGCTGGGCCTGTAGTCGAGGTAAATCTTGCAACGCCATGTCTTGTGACAGGCGGTGGAGATCTTGCGTCTCCATGCTGAGGAAGATCCCAACCAATGGCTCCTCGACAGACGCGTGGGTCTCACACTCAAAATAGAGCGGCAGACCGACCGCCAAGTATTGACCTGGCCCGTAAGTGATTTGTTTGTCTTCGAAGTAGCCGACCTTCTGGCCGGATACGATGATTGCTATGCCCGGTGTGTAGGACAGTGGCGCGCGCGCGACCGGACCGTCTGCCCAGAACAGCCGCACCGACGGGAGCGTGGTTTCGACAAATCCCATGGGGTGAGCGCTTTTCTGCGCGTCCCTCAGGGTCACCACGTTATGGAAAAGCTCTGTTGGTATGGCTGCGCTCTCTCTGACCATGATCGATACTGACATATCTCAGCCCATTTTTCGGCCTGATTACCGCACCCTTGAGAGGAATGCGCATAACTCTGATAGGATCCGCCGTTCTGGCATCGCCTCTGGCACCGTACGTGACCGTGTGACCTGATACACCGGAGAACCGTATGCCCGACGCCAGCATCCCCGAGGATAAGCTTGCCGTGGTGAAGGCCCTCGCCCACTTCGCCGTCAAACCTGCGTTCCGCACACCAGTCCACAAAACCCCATCCGATCATGGGATCGACACCTGGGAGACGATTGTGTTCCCGTCGAGCGACGGTGTTCCGCTCGAGGGGTGGTACGTGCCGGCGGCCGGCGGGGAGAGCGACCGCCTCATCATCATGAACCACCCGATGCCAATGAGCCGGTCCGGGTTTACGGGTCACTGGGGTGCGCCGTGGAGCCAGGTGGACGATCTGGAAATCGACTTTGTCGCGCACATCGCACACCTCTCCCGCGCCGGATACAATGTGTTGGCCTATGACTTGCGCAATCATGGTCTTTCGGGCGCAGCGAACGGTGGAATCTGCGGTATTGGTCGATATGAGTGGCGCGATTGTGTCGGCGCCAAAGCGTATGTCGACGCGCACCCTCGCCTCTCAGCAATGAAGCTCGGGCTCTACAGCCAGTGCACAGGCGGCAACGCGCAATACGAGTCGCTCTCCCGGCATCCTGAGTTGTTTACGAACGTCTTGTGCATGCTGAGCCCTCTCGTGGTTTCCATGTCTGCACTCATGGGCACGTTTGCTCAATTGCAGGGCGTTGGTGAGTACATGGATGTGATGGACTTTGAGCAGCGAAAACTTGGTGGATTCACGAACGCAGAAATGTCCCCTCATCTCTTCGCCGCCGCCGTCAATGTTCCGACGTTTATTGTTCAGGTCCACGACGATGCTTGGACCACGCCGCAGGACGGAGAGCGCACGTTCGAACTCTTGGGGACCCAAGAGAAATCAATGTTTTGGATTGATGGAACGTCACGCAGATTCGACGGCTACAACTACTTTGGAGAGCACCCTGAGCGAATGATCGGCTGGTTCGACAAATATATGTCCTGACGCTGATGGGTTCAGGCGGGTGCGCAGCGGTGGTCGAAAGAGGTCTGCCGCAATACCTTGACCGGCAGAATATCGAGACACGGGCGAGCGTTCAAATTAAGCCATGCAGCCGGAATCGAAAGCATGTTTTCAATACAGGCGACATAGGTCGCCGGATCCACTGATTGTGCCTCAATAGATTCGCCAAATTTACCTCAAACCATGAACCACAAGAAGTCAATATTTATTGTGACATAGATCACAGGATTGCTTGATGCCCGTGGATCTCCCACACAGTCGCCGCAATTCAATCCCACGTGACATTTTGTTAATGCACCCAAAGGGATGTTCGAGATGCCTATTGTCACTCTCGACCACGACGGCGGCTGCCCGCCCGAAGGTCATAGCGAACAGATGAATTATCACGTGCCGCCAGGTGGCGGCGGTTACTTCGTTCAAGGTTCAATCTTCAGCGACACCGTTCACGGCAACAACGGTCATGACACGTTCTGGGCGTACCAGGGCGACGATGTTTTTTATGGAAATGATGGCAATGACCGTTTCATTCCGAAATGCCTGGGATCCAATTACTTTGATGGCGACGATTATGCCGACGGCGGCGGCGGCGATGACACGTTAGACGGCGGCAACGGGAACGATACACTCTACGGCCGCAGTGGGAACGACAAGCTCGTTGGCGGGGAGGGTGATGACCGGCTTGTGGCCGGCACCGGCTTCGACACACTCGATGGCGGCTCCGGTATCGATACGATCGATTACTTCAACGATGGTTCGCAGACCGGTTGGGTCATCACGCTACAGCAGTCCATCGACGCGGAGGGCGTGCGCTACGGTCTTGCTCAACGGACGGGCGCGCTTGAGGTCGATTGGCTCATCGACATTGAAAACGTCCTCGGCAGTGCTGGTGACGATGTCATCATCGGGTCTGACACCCACAACGAATTGCGC
>JBCDFS010000036.1:0-2954 GCA_039177645.1 Pseudomonadota bacterium
AGGAGCACGCTGTCCTACGCGCCGGAGCCTTTACCAGCCTTTCGCGCGATGACACCATCTACGGCGGATCCCTCCGGCTGGAGATTCCGTTCTAACGAAAGTAGATTATCGGAGAATGTGCCACAAACCGACCTAGTCGAAGCGGGCTACACAGCGCAACTTAGCGGCATCGACCGGCGGCGTGGAACGAACCTTCCTGATACTCAAAGTCGCCATAGCTTTGCCGGCTATTACAAATGTAAATGGTAGTGTTTTTATTAGTATTGTTAGGTCTTGGTCGAAATTTATTCCTTCGTATCAATGGTTTGGAGTGTTTATATGCAGCCGCCCCGCACCAATAAGATCAATCAGTCGATTATGATCTTGTCGTGCATTCCGATCGCTGCCTTCCATGTACTCTCCACCAGAAGCGAAGTCAGGCGCAACCAGTCGAAACGAGAGTGACCCGTCGGACCTCTCTGCTAGGCCGAGCGGCGGGTGTGTGCGCGGGGTCGTCAGCGAGTGCAGCGACGGAGCCCGGCCCAATTGAAACGGCTTGGTATGAGTGGCGGCAGCGGCAAGCGCACATTGAGGCGAACTGGCCGAAGGAGCCGTCGCTTGGCAGCGATACCTATGACGCCTGGGAGCAGAAGTGCGCGAGGCTCTGCGAGTGGGCCATGCAGCCCATTGTTGACGCCACAGCGATTATCCGGGCCAGTCGCGACGGGAATGGGCCGCTTCCGTCGCCATCAGCATCAGGCTAACCGGAGGGTGGGATGGCGGGGACGCATGCAGTGAGCGAGTTTTCCAGACGTTGCGGAATGTCCTGGGAGGCGACGCAGACATCGAGGCTGCACTGAGTTGAATGTGGGAGAGCGCCAGCAAGGCGCTCAACCGTCTCTCCACTTCGCGGGGCGCGCTCGGTCGGACCCTCCTTGCGCTTGTAATCCCGCCGCTCGCCAAGCGGTCGGTTTGCACTGAGGTGCAGCCCGACGTGTCCGCTTGGAGCCCTCCGCCGGCAAGCTCGCAGGTTTTGAGCTGACCGATTCGGACGCACGGCGGACCTTCGCCGGAATGTCGGTCAATGCCCAAGTGTCCCCCGTCAACGCTCATGGAAAACCCGAGGTGAATTTGTAACGGAGGGTTTCTGCCCCGTCGTCACCGGCAAGGAGTGGAAATGAGACAGAAACCGGGACGACAGGCGCGATCGGCAACGCAGGTCGTGAAAGACATCCGCCGACGGACACGTCTTCTATTAGCTCCCCAGGGGCGCGCACGCTAAGCAGATCTCGTGGAATTGGTTCCATCACTGACCAGCAACGGTTCACTTGATGTATATCTGGAAAGATATGCCTGAATCAGCTAAAGTATACATTAGGATAAAGGTATTTGTAGATTTTTGATAGAAGTCAGTGTTATTTACAGTCTTTATTGCCATTTCACAAAAGAAGAGGATTACAGAAGGTTAGATATCTGCGGCTAATGCGGCGAGCGAGGGCGCAATGTCTCCAGGTATCGCTCTTTTCCGGGTGGTGCCACAACCGGGACCGTATGATAGAGGCGCGCGAGGCGAGAACAGGCGCACGGGGGACACGTGATTACATCGGCCAAACGCACTCGGCGCCGGATCTTGCAGGGCGGGCTCGTTGCGGCGGCAGCGGCCGCAACTTGGCATCCATCTGTTCTCAGTGGCCTTCTTCGCCCCCCACCTGCGGTCGCGCAATCCCTCCCGCAGCTTCCGGCGCGCATCGGCGCGGGTAAGAGCGTTGCCATCATCGGCGCTGGCATTGCTGGTCTCACCACGGCCTACGAACTCCTGCGCGGGGGCTTTGATGTGACCGTTTTCGAGGCCGAGAGCCGCTATGGGGGCCGCAGCCTCACCGTGCGCCCCTCCGATCCGGACTACAAAGCGTGGGCGATCGACCGATACCCCAACCTCACCGACTTCACCTATGTTGACACGATCCCCGCCGAGGTCCGTGGAGCCAAAGTACCGGCGCAAACCGCGCGGTTCCACCCGCACCGCATCGGTGACGGTTACTTCGACATGCACTTTAACGCCGGTCCGGGCCGCATCCCTACGATCCACACCGGCATTCTTCACTATTGCCGACAGTTTGGTGTCGAGATGGCGCCCTATCTGTTCGTGTCGGAAGGGAATCTATTGCAGTCGGCCATCCTCAATGGGGGTAAGCCGGTCCAGGTTCGCCAGTTCCTGTACGACATGCTCGGCCACATTTCCGAGCTTCTCTACTTGAACGCAGGGGAAGCGCTCACCCGCGCACAGGCCCGCAACGCGAGGGCGATAGAGACTCAGCTGAAGTCGTTCCTTGTTTCGCTCGGCGATCTTTCCGCTGGCGGTCGGTTCGCCGGAAGTAGTCGCGCGGGTTATGCTGTCGTCCCCGGCGCCGGCACCAACTCAGGTATCATGGCACCTCAGCTGAGCCTCGACGAAATGCTGGCGGAGGGCTCAATCTGGGCTGACGTGATGGACAGCGCGCACCTCGACTGGCAGCTCCCCTTGTTAGAGCCGGTCGGCGGGATGGACATGATCTGGCAGGCATTCTTGGCCGAGACTGTTGGCGGAGCGCCACTCCACACCCGCATCAAGCTCAACCACAACGTCATCGGCCTCACGCGTGATGGCACCACCGCCGGCCCTATTGACGTCACAACTCGCGGACCGGACGGTGAGGCTAATGCCGCGTTCGACTACGTGGTCATGACCGGCGTGCCGATCCTGATGCGTGACATGGACCTCACCAACGTCGCGGGGGAAGCGCTCTACGACGATGTCTCAAGCCTCCTCATCAGCGGTGGCTTCAAGTATGGCTGGCAGGCTCGCACGCGCTTTTGGGAGGCGCCGGACACGGGGATTTTTGGCGGCATCAGCTTCACCGGCCACATGATCAAGCAGATTTGGTACCCGTCGAACGGCTACAACGGCCCGACGGGTATACTGACCGGCGCCTACG
>JBCDFS010000037.1:0-2805 GCA_039177645.1 Pseudomonadota bacterium
ATCGCTCAAGCGCTTGTTACCCTTGATATTGAAGGTTCTTCGGACGCCGCTTCGTGTCCGGTCGGTCGAAGCGCATACGTCCGGTTTCCGACTGTCGGTCTTCTGGACGTTATTCGAGCGCGGCTAAGGCTGTGACCTTTGTGTCGGAATTCCCCCGGCTTTGGAGTGGGCCCCTTGGGCCGGACGCGATCAGGCGGCGTCTTTGAGACGCGGCCGAGCGTTTTGCTTCTCGTACTGTTCGGGACTGAGATAGCCAAGCGAGGAGTGGAGGCGCTTGGCGTTGTATTTTTTTGATGAAGGTTGGGAGCTGCTCGACAACGTCCTCGACGGTCTCGAAGTCCAGCGGATAGATGCCTTCGACCTTCATGTCTTCATCAGGCTTTACATCATTGCGTCGTGGTACGGATTGCCGCGCCGCGCCATTGGACCCGATGAGCTGCGCCTCGCGAAGGCGGTTGCGGTACTTCTCGGCGGCGTATTGCGACCCGCGATCACCGTGGTGCACGCAACCCGGGGGGCGGCTTGCGCAGCGTAATTGCCGCCTCGAGCGCAGCCAGTGTAAGCCGCGCATCGATCCGCCGGCTCATGGCGTAGCCGATGATCCGACGGGACCAGGCGTCCATGATCACGGCGCCGTAGACGAAGCCGACGGCCACCGTGACGTAGGTCAGGTCGGCCGCCCAGAGCTGATTCGGCCCACCGACGATCATCTCCTTCACTCTGTTCGGGAAGATCGGCTGGTCTTGATCGCTGTCGGTGGTCGCGACGTAGCGGCGCCGCCTTCGGGCGTTGATCCCATAATCGCGCATCAGCCGCTTCAGCTTCTCGTGGTTTACAACCCACCCCTGCTGGCCGAGCGCCGCTTGCATCCATCGCCAGTAGTAGGCCTAGAACTCGTCCTTGATCCCATGCATCGCCTCGACGAGGGCTGTATCATCGGCTGCGCGCTTCGGCGCATAGTAGTATGTGGAGCGAGGGATCCCCATCAGACGGCATTCTTGCGCGACAGAGAGAGGCTTCGGGTCCGGCGACCACGAACATGGTGGCGCCTCTCGGCCGTGGTTCGAGCCGCAGAGCCCCTTTAGGAACTCACGCTCCAGCGCTCGCTTCCCGACCAGACGCTCCAAAGCCGCGATCCGCGCTTCGCAGGCCTGAAACAGATCGGCGGCACGGGCGTCATCGTCGAATGCGCCGGTTTCGTGTTTCTCGACCCAGATCTGGATCAGGTTCCCAGAAACATCGTGACGTTTCGACAGTCCATGCAAGGTCTCGCCAGCCAGATATTCCTGTGCGACTTGCCGCTTAAACTCGATGATGTGGGATCGGTCCTTCACCATGGCTTTCATTCTTCGAAAGCTCGGTGCTTAAGGTCAATTCATTCCACTTAAAACGTCCGACCCAAGGGGCCCACTGCATTTCACGGGTGATCGAACTCCAAAAGGAACCCCTCTGCAGCGGGGGCCCACGGTGCTTCCAGGGATGATCTGGGAGCCGGGTTTGGGATGCTGGTTGTGAAGACGATTGCGAGGATCCGGCGCGCGTGCTTCGTTCAGTGCAAAGCGATCAAACAGATCTGCCGCGAGCTGAAGCTATCTCGCAGGACGGTGCGTAAAGTGCCGCGATCCGAGGAGACGGCATTCACTCAAGAGTGCAGTGTTAAGCCGCAATCCAAGCTCGGGCCTTGGTCTGATGAGCTTGACCGACTCCTCCTCGCCAACGCCGTACGCAGCAGCCGGGAGCGGCTAATCTTGATACGGATCTTTCAGGAGTTGGGGACGATACATAGAGCGGGCACAGATGTACGCTAAGGCTGCAGCAGCATCAGCATTAGCTAGGGTATAGTTTATGTAATTGGGTTTCGCGATGCCGTTTTCATGTGCGCCGGCAAGGCGCAGCTCGAAGTGGGTGCCGGCCGCACGGTCGCAAAAGTGGTGGGCGCAACGACAACCCTTGCATTCCAAGAGCGCTTTACTCCTCTAAGGGGGTCGGCAAGATGATCGGCAAATGCGCGAATTCGTTTCGGTTGTTGTCGCTCGGGCGGGAACAGCATCTGCTGGGGGCGTTCATTCGGAGGCGATTGGTCAAGACGGGCGCCCGGCTCGTGCGGCACGCGCGCTACGCCATCTTCCAGCTCGCCGAGGCAGCGCTACCGCGCGTGGTGTTTGCGAGCATCCTCGACCGGATCAACGGCCCGCGGGCCACCTGCCGAAGCGGCTTGCGGGTGATCGGAGGAAGACATCATCCGCGCGCATCCGTTCGGGCTGACAGGAAAGGTGCGCCGAATAGGCGGCTGCGGGGCGCCATGCGAAGCTCGATCCGAGCTCGCGGTCCTCATCTCGGGCTGACGGTTGCCATACTTCGCCCCAGCACGGCCACTTCATGCTCGCCTGCCAGTCTCATCGGCGCTACCCGGCACTGACTGGAGCCAACTGGGAAACCCAGTTTAACAATCAACGGCAAAGCGGGTCTTGAGAGCGATCCACTCAAGGTCGCGTGTTGGAGATCATTAAACTCTTGCTTGAAGTCAGGGCGCAGCTTGTTACCGTCGGGGAGTTCACCACGCAGACAGTCATCGGAAGCAACATGCCCAATCCGCCTTCGGTGCCGATCCTGTTCCCGGGCTCTGACACCGGCATCAGCAACAGCGACGGCATTACCAACGCTTTGGCGCAGATCTGGAACGGCAGTGGCGGTGAGCCCGGCGCCACCGTGACGCTGTTTTCATCGGTAGATGGCCAAGCGGGCATCGGTATCGTGGGAGACGACGGCACATGGACCGTCGTGACAGAGCTGACTGACGCCACC
>JBCDFS010000038.1:0-2710 GCA_039177645.1 Pseudomonadota bacterium
TATGCCGAGGGCACGACCTGCACGATGTTCGACATGCTGAACCTGCCGGTCGACATGATCGTCACCCATTCCTTCACGCCGATAAACTCGAACCTGATGGCGGGGCGGATCAAGCGCCAGAAGCGACAGATGCAGGCTTCCCAAGACGCGGCGCTCTCGCTACTGGAAGCACTCGATATCGCGCATGACGATCTTGAGGCCAAGCGCCAAAGCTTCGGCGAACACCACATGGTGGTCACCGTGTTCTGCGACAGCCTTGAAGAGCTTCAGACCCTCGGCGCCGAGATCGTCAACGCCGCCGCAGCCGAAGGCGTGAAGATGATCGGCGAACGCATGGCGGCGAAGACCCACTACTTCAGCCAGCATCCGGGCAACCATCCGAAGCGCGTCCGCGCAAGCGCGATCACCAATCGTAACTTTGCAGATTTCGCAGCTCTGCACCGTACACAGCTCGGTAAGGAGAAGCATCAACTGCCGTGGTCGGAAGAGATCACGCTCTTTCCGACGCCAGAGCAAAGTGCCTATCGCTTCTCCTATCACGAGCAGGGCTCGCCGGAGAAAGAACCCACCAGCGGGCACACGCTGATCTTGGGCCGCCCTGGTTCCGGCAAGTCGGTCCTCTCGGCCTTCCTGATGACTCAGGCGCGGCGCTGTGGCGCGCGCATCTTTGTCTTCGACTATCGCCTCGGCATGGAAATGGCCGTGCGCGCCAATGGCGGGCGCTATGCCTCCATCAAGGCCGGACAGGCAACTGGGCTAAACCCGCTTTGGACGGAGATCGACACGCGCGGCACCGCCTGGCTGTCGGACTGGTTGGCGTCCCTGCTTTACCGCGCGGACAAACCGCTGACGCCGGCCCAAACAAACCGCATTCAGGAGGTCGTTCGTCAGAACGCGGGCGCAGCCAATCCGCAGCTGCGGACTTGGAAAGACTTTGCTTCTCTCTTCGTCTCGGCTGATGACAACGGCGATCTGCATCAGCGTCTTCTCGAATGGACTGAAGACGGCCGCTACGGCTGGATCTTCGGCCAGAGCCTTGAAGACACCTTCTCGCTCGCAGGTGACGTGGTCGGGTTCGATCTGACCGGCATTCTCGACAGCGAGAGTGAGAAAGAGCGCATGGCGGTGCTCTCTTATCTCTTCCAGAGGATCGAGCGGGAGATCGAAGATCGGCGTCCAACTATCATTGTTATCGATGAGGCCTGGAAGGCGCTCGACAACGCATACTTCGCAGAGCGGCTTTCGAACTGGCTCGTGACAGCCCGGAAGCAAAACACCGTCGCGGTCATGATGACCCAATACGCCAGCCAGCTTGAACGTACGCGCACCGGCAAGACCATTGTCGAAGCGGTCCCGACCCAAATCTTGCTGCCGAACATCCGCGCGCATGCCTCCGATTACGCGATGCTCAATCTGCACGAAAAAGAGCTCGACGTGCTCTTGAACACGGGCAGCGCGAGCCGCCTCGCCCTCGTGCGCGACGACACGGGCTCCGTTGTCGTCGATGCCGATCTCTCCGCCCTTGGCCCCTACCTCACGATCCTCGGGGGCATGGAAAAGGGTGAAGCGCTTGTGGGGGCTGACTATCGCGACCGTCGCGACTTCTGGAGGCTTTCATGATCCGCGTCCTTTTCCTTCTTGCCGTAGTCGGATCGCTGAGTGCCTGCGCGCAGTATCGCGAACCGACAGTCAATTGCTTTGCCTTCAGCGCGGCTATCGCTCCGATCGAGCAGGACTGCGTTTTCACGCCCCTTGAGACCGCGGAGTCGGGCATTGAGGTTTAGGCCGCTCCATATCCTCGCGGTCTTTCTGCTGCCGGTTTCCGCTCTCGCCCAAGGTGTGCCCGTGAACGACGGCGGCTTGACCGCACGCGATCTGGTTGAGACCCGCCATCGCGAGACCGATCTCAGTATCCAGCGCGAGACCTTGTCCGTCCAGGAACTGCTCACCGAGATCGAACAAGAACAACTGGCCGTCCTGCAGCGCATTCTGGACGCCCAGACCAGCTTTGGCGGTCAGGGTCTGCCCGCGATGGTCTCTGATCTTGAAGGTGGCAGTGGCGATGCGGCGCGGTCAGTCGAGGCCGTCTACGGCACCGCCGATCTGGACCCTAATCCCGGTGACGACCTCATGTTCGGGGATGCAGGCGAAAACATCGAGCAGCTGATCATCCGGGTCGCCCAAGAAACCCATGGGCGGCCCGGGATCAGTCAAGCAGGCCTGTCCGTCATCCAATGGCGTGCGCTACTGCAAGCGCTGATCTGGCAAGAAAGCCGGTTTTCGATTGGGGCGCGCTCGCCCGTCGGTGCATTTGGCCTCACCCAGATCATGCCGACGACAGCGGGTGATCTTGGAATCAACCCGGAATACTACAACAGCCCCTATCTGCAGGTCGAAGGTGGCGCGCGCTATCTCGCGGCGCAGCTGAACACTTTTGACGGCAACATCATCAACGCGCTGGCGGCATACAATGCCGGCCCCGGACGCGTGTTTGAATATGGTGGCGTGCCACCCTTCGCGGAGACCCAGCACTACGTCCAGGTTATCCCGGAACGCTACAACCTCTACCTCTCTCGGATCGGTGGCATTGAGGCCCTGGGCACGATCGATCCGGCGCTCCTCGCGAATGCTAACCTGTCACTCACGGGCCATGGTGCAGCTTTCTATGGCAGCAACTCGCCTCTCGCGATCCAGCAGGCGGCCTTGCGCA
>JBCDFS010000039.1:0-2682 GCA_039177645.1 Pseudomonadota bacterium
CGCATGAGCGGCTTCGCTCTAGCCTGTACAACAACCAATTGCTGTTCCGACCCGGCCTGCCGCCGCTCGACCACCGCAAGCTGGTCCCCACCCATGGCGAGCGCCTGATTTGGATGCGCGGTGATGGCTCGACTTTGGGCGCGCATGAGGCGGAGTGGGGCAATGTGGGTAGTCTCATCTGCTGGGAGCACTGGATGCCGCTTGCCCGCGCAGCGATGCACAATCTGGGCGAGGCGGCGCATGTGGCGGCCTGGCCCACGGTCCGCGAGGAATATGCACTGGCCTCGCGGCATTATGCGATGGAAGGGCGCTGCTTTGTCCTTGCCGCAGGGCTGGTGCAGAACCGCGATGATCTGTTTGATGGGTTGGAACGAGTTGGAGGCTCTGCTGAGGCGAAGGAGCTGTTCGAGGCGATTGAGGGCGAGGCGCTTAATCGCGGTGGTTCGATGATTATTGCTCCCGACGCTCGGGTTTTGGCTGAGGCAGGCGAGGGCGAGGAGATTTTGCACGCTGAGATCGACCTGTCAGAGCGCGGGCAGGGGCTCACCAGCCTCGATACCGACGGCCATTACTCGCGGCCTGATGTATTTGAGCTGAGCGTGGATACGAGGGCGAAGGATGGGGTTCTTTTCAACGCGTAGAAAGTCACCACCGGCTGCGTTGTCGGCCGAGGATTTCTTGCTTTGGGTGACAAAGGAAGATTTCGGAATTCGCGAGGCCACCTTGCACAGTGCTCTGGATCAAGACTTGAAGATCATCGGCGATGATAGCGATGAATTCGTGCTCCAAATCGTAGATCGATACGGAGATTGGGTGCGATACTGGCCGTGGGACAGATTCCTTTGCTTCGATGAGGCTGTGCCAATTTTGGCACTATTCGCAGCATTGTGGGACCTGCTTCGGCTTCCTTGGGGCGAAACGGCTGTTCCAAGAAAGCCTGCACTTGAACGGTTGGAGCTTGGCCATATTGCCAAAGTTTTCGAACACGGCGAATGGATAGAACCATGACCTTCGCCGCCACCATCCTCACTCTCTACCCAGAGATGTTTCCCGGTCCCCTTGGCGCTAGCCTCGCAGGCAAAGCGCTGGAGCGGGGTGATTGGTCCCTCAAGACGGTCAACCCGCGCGACTTTGCCTCGGATAAGCATTGCACGGTTGATGACACGCCTGCTGGGGGCGGAGCAGGGATGGTGCTTAAGGCCGATGTGATGGCGCGAGCGCTGGACAGTGTCACCACTGGCGCTCCGGTCCTTGCGATGACCCCGCGCGGCAATCCCATCACGCAAACCCGCATCCGCGAACTCGCGAGCGGCCCTGGCGTGACCACCCTGTGCGGCCGGTTTGAGGGCTTTGATGAGCGTCTGTTCGAAGCTCGGCCGCAAATCGAAGAGGTGTGCATCGCCGACATCGTGCTGAGCGGCGGTGAAACAGCCGCGCTGACCATACTTGATGCTTGCATTCGGCTGCTTCCCGGCGTAATGGGCGCGGCTTCTAGTGGGACTGAGGAGTCGTTTGAGGACGGCTTGCTTGAGTATCCGCACTATACCCGACCTCAGGAATGGGAAGGGCGCACGATCCCCGAAGTGCTGCGATCGGGGGATCATGCGAAGATTGCGGCTTGGCGTGAAGCGAAGGCGCAAGAGATCACTCGGTTACGCAGGCCGGACTTATGGGAGCGTTATAGTGATGCTCGGGTCCAGTCTGCCTCTGGCGCGCGGCGAAAAGATAAGGATACGGACCAGTGAACCTGATCCAGCAAATCGAAGCCGAAGAAATCGGCAAGGTTGAAAAAGAAATTCCAAACTTTCGCGCAGGCGACACCGTTCGTGTCGGTGTGAAGGTTAAAGAAGGCAACCGTGAGCGTGTGCAGAACTTTGAAGGCGTTGTGATTGCGCGTTCAAATCGTGGCATGGGCTCCAACTTCACCGTGCGCAAAATGAGCTTTGGCGAAGGTGTGGAGCGTGTGTTCCCGCTCTACTCACCGATCCTCGACAGCATCACTGTTGTGCGCCGCGGCGTTGTGCGCCGTGCGAAGCTCTACTATCTGCGTGGCCGCACCGGCAAGCGTGCGCGTATCGCCGAGCGCCGTGAGAACGCTCCGAAGAAGTAAGAGCTTTCATAAGCGAGTTAGAGAAGGGCGGTTCCGGTTGGAGCCGCCCTTTTTCGTCTACGGGGCTTGTGTTTGTCCCTTGTCGTTGCGAGGAACTCTCTCAACAAGCCAAGCGTTGAACAAACGCTACCACAACTGAGGTAAAACACCCGATGCGCCTACTTCTTGCCGCCGCCAGCGCTGCGCTTCTTTCCACCACTGCTCTTGCGAAAGACGATATGACTGACACCCCAGAGCTTACCTTTGAGCGCGTTTTTGCTTCTCCTTCTTTGAATGGCTCTTCACCGCGTGCGGTGCAGTTTTCGCCTGACGGTCGCTATCTGACGCTGTTGCGGAATCGGGCTGAGGATGCGGCGCGTTATGATCTGTGGGGTTTTGACTTGCAGACGCGCGAATGGCGCATGTTGGTTGATTCCGAAGCCGTGGGATCGGGCCGTGAGCTTTCCGAAGACGAAAAGATGCAGCGCGAGCGTGAGCGGGTGGGGAGCCTCAAAGGCATTATCACCTATCAATGGGCCAGTGATGCCTCTGGCGTGCTGGTCCCGATTGATGGCGATCTTTACTTCGCGAAG
>JBCDFS010000040.1:0-2642 GCA_039177645.1 Pseudomonadota bacterium
ATAGATCTTCACGTCCTTTACCCCGGCTTCCTTGAGCGCGAGATAGGTGTTGGATGCGCGCGCACCCTTGAAACAGTAGAGCGCAACCGGCGTATCCGGCATGATGCCAACGGTTGCGCATTCCGCAAGCACCTCCTCCTTGCTTTTGATCATTGGACCGGACGGTGTCGGTTTCATCATTCGATACCACTCGATCCACTTTGCGCCGGGAATGCGGCCCTTGCGTGGACAGAAATCCTTGCCGTAAGGCGAGGAACTCTCCGCGATCCATTCGTCAATGTCGCGGACATCGAGTTTGACGACGCTCTCGTCCTTCACCGCCGCAAGCATGTCCTCAACACCCATCATCAGGCCCATGCCGGTCTCCGAGGACGGGAAGGTTTTGGGTTCAGGCGATACGGGATCGGAGGAGACGGGCAATTCCGCGGCCGTCCAAGCCTCGTAGCCACCATGCAGCACCGCGATCTTGGGATAGCCCAGATATTGCAGCAGGAAATAGCCCCGGCAGGACTGACCGAAACCGGTGTTCATGGATTGCTCGTAGATAATCGCCGTCTCCTCGCCGGAAAGACCGACTGCACCAAAGGCGTCCTCGAACTTGCCCTTGAGTTCCGCGATCCCCTCCGGCGAAGACGTCGCCAGATAAGTGAAAATGTCATGCACGTTCACAGCGCCCGGAATGTGGCCCGCCGCATAGGAATCCGGGTCCCGCGTGTCAACAACGACACAGGGCTCTGTCTGCATCAGTTGCGCGACTTCGGCTGGGCTGATCAAGGGGGTGTCAGTCATGCGTTTCTCCTTTTAACTCTGTAACTTGTCTGGAGGTCAATCCGGCGCTGATGACGGTTGTCAGGCCGCGCCGAAGTCCGCGAGCATCTTGCGGAGCTGCTTGGTCGCCGGGGTCACGATTGCGACAAAATACGCTTCGCGGAGGCGGCGCTGCGCTGCACCCTGGCGGACATAGCCCCGTGCGCCGCAATGGAGCATTGCGGCATTGGCTGCGGCGACAGACAATTCTCCCGCAGCCAGCCGTGCCTTGATGACACGGATGAAATAGGCCGGGTCTTTCTCGAATGGTGTTTTTGAAAGCTCAAACACTTCCGCTTCAAGCTCGGCAAGCCTGTCCCGGAAATAGTCCGGCTGTTCGGGCAGGTAGCAATTCACATGCGACAGCGTTGTTCCGGCCTGTTCCATCAGTTCGATGCAGTTCTTGATAAGGCCGAACGCCATGCCGGATTGAAGCAGAATGAAACCCGCGCGGATACGCGGAATGTAGTCCGTCACCGGATCAGCGAGGATGTGTTTTTCCGGAATGAAGGCATTGCGGAACTGGATCGCGAATGTGCGAGTGCCATCCATCGCAACGAATTCATCGTTTGCCGTGATCTTGACGCCTTCGCCGAAACATTCGGCAACTGCCATGACCATCCTGGGCGTGTCGCCAGGAACTGCGAATACGATAGCGAAGTGATGATTGTCCCCAAGGTTCGAGACCCAGGGCAATGTGCCGGTCACGGAATACCCGCCATCAACCTTCTCGGCCTTCAGCTTGAGCTTTTCGATGCCGAAAATTGTCTTCATCGGGTTGGAAAGGCCCGTCCCTCCCAGCCCCTTGCCGTTCGTGAGGTCCTTGCCGATCGTCTGTTTCAGGCAATCGTTTTCGCTGGTGGCGATGTACCAGGCGAGCGCGTCCTGGCACCAGACACAAAACGCCGTTGAGGTACAGTATTCACTTACCGCCGACATTGCCCGGATCGAGGTTTCCAGATCCGGCGTACCGCCATCCATGGAGGCGTGGGCGCTGAACGCACCGTGCCTGCCGATCGCCCGCATGAACGCTTCCGGATAGTGCCCCTTCTGGTCGATATCCAGAACAAGTGGCGCGAGATCGGACGCGGCCAGGTTGGCGACTTTGTCAACAATCGACGGCTCTTCCATCGCTGATGCGGCAAGGGGCATGGGCTGAATATTCATGGGACCAACTCACCTTCTACTGGGATTCACAAACGCTGGCGAAACCCGCCGCCGGAGACGGCGGGCGCTGTGTTTCATGCAGACTGCGCAACCATGTTGACGGGGCGCGAGAAGGTGTTGAACACCGGCGACCACTGGCAGACATGAGCGATCAACTCGTCGATGGTTTCATGAGGTGCGTCGGCGTCCATGTGAACGATAAGGCGGACATCGGTGAAGCCGACCGGTTTCTCGCTAACATCGCCGGTGCCCCAAACAGCCGTGATGTTGAGATCGCCTTCAAGTTCCACCTCAAGGGAGTTGATCGTGATGCCGCGGTGGATTGCGTTGGCATGCAGGCCGACGGCAATGCAGGAGCCAAGAGCCGCCAGGGAGGCCTCGGAGGGGTTCGGAGCCGTGTCGTCGCCCAGAAGGCCCGGCGGTTCGTCGACGATGTAAGGTTCCAGATCGCGAATGTAGTTCGCGTGCCTGAATTTGCCTTCCGCGACAGTCTTGCACTTGAGCGTCTTGACCGCTTTCGGATCGGACTTGCCCTTCTCAATCAGGCCTTCAAGCCCATCCTTGTCGATGGGTGCGAGGCATCCGGTCAGGACGGTTGCGGGTTGACTGGACATTTCTCTCTCCTTTGCATTGGCCCCGTGTGTCGAGAGCCTGGTTAGTCTTCCCGG
>JBCDFS010000041.1:0-2606 GCA_039177645.1 Pseudomonadota bacterium
ACCGGAGGCGTTCGGACTGGGCCGCCGCATCGCAAGGAAAGCCATTGAATTTGCTATCGCTGACGACCGTATTCCGTTCGTGACGTTTCTTTTGCCGCCGTCTCGCAAAAATCTGGGCGCGCTTCGCAGGCTTGGCGCGCGGCAGATTGACGAGGTCAAGTATGATGGGGAACCCTTCCTTAAATTCCGTCTTGAGACAGAATGACCACGGCGTTCGACGTCTGAGGATCAAGTGGAACCCTCGCCTTTCAACCTGACGGGGCGCAAGCGGACAGCGGGTGCCCGTTATTGCGCTTTTCGCATGGCATCGGACAGGCCGCGCGCGAGCAAATCGAAGACGATCCTTATGCGGCGGCTGGTTTGCAATTCTCGGTGGGTCACAAGCCAGATGGGGAACTCCAGCGACGGAAACTTGGGCAGAACTTTCTCGATCCCGGGTTCCTCGTCACCGAGAATTTCGGGCTGCATCGACACACCGAAACCCGTTTTCACAAGTTCCCAGGCAACCACGCCACTTTCGCTGGACATAACGAAACGGTCAGCGTGAACTGGGATGCCCATGTTGTGCAAAGGCGCCATGAGCCGTTCAGGATCGGCATTGCCCACGAAGTCATACGCAGCCACATCCCGTGGCGCTTTGGGGCGGCCCATCCGATCGAGGTACGATGTCGCGGCATAGAGATTTGCGCGAAAGTCCCCAACGTGTCGCGCGATCAAGTCTGGTTGCTCTGGCCGCACATGGCGGATCGCGATATCGGCCTCTCTTTGAGTGAGGTTCTGTATATCGCGCGACGCAACGATCTTCACTCTGACGCCGGGCGCCGTTGCGCGAAGTGGCACCAGAAGACCCGGCAGCATTGACGCAGAAAACAGGTCTGTCGCGGTGACAGTGACTTCTCCGGTGACCTCCTGCGATTTGCCCTCCGCCACCATGGAGATCAGCGTCGCTGCGTCGCCCATGGCCTGAACGTGATCAAGAAGATCCCGACCGGACTCCGTCAGCTTCGGGCCGCGCACGCTGCGCTCCACGAGCGTGACACCAAGCCTGGCCTCAAGCTCGGTAATTTGCCTGCCAATCGTCGGCTGGGTCGTTTTCAAAACCCGAGCTGCACCGCTAAACGAGCCTTCCTCGACGGTCGCAAGGAAGGCCCGCACTTGGTTCCAGTCAAAGGAGATCGTATCCCAGTTCATACATGGACGTATACCAAATGTTAGAATTCAGACAATTCATAGTGACTTAATGCACAGCTAAGTGAGCGCCAGACAAGGAGACGCTCACCATGCAAACCTCAATACTGCATTTAGACACGGGGAAATTCTGGGACAAGATCGCCCCGAAATACGCAAAGAAACCCGTCGCCGATCCGGCTGCTTATGAAGAAAAACTCAACCGCGTTCGGGCACTCTTACGCGCCGAGGATCGCGTTCTGGAGATCGGTTGTGGGACGGGGAGTACGGCTCTCAGCCTCGCCCCCGCAGTGTCTGAGATCACAGCGACGGACATCTCACGCGGGATGATCGAGATCGCTGAAGGCAAACGCTCCGCCCCAGGCATCGACAACGTCGAGTTCCTGCAAGCGGATGCCACCGAGGTATTCCCGGAAGCACCGTTTGATGTCGTCATGGCGTTCAGCCTGCTGCACCTTGTGGAGGATGTGCCGGCGGTCCTTGACGCGGTCTTTCGCCAGCTCAAACCCGGCGGCTTGTTCCTGTCAAAGACCGTTTGCCTCGGAGACGCGCATTATGGTTTGCGGCTCTTCGTTCGGGCGCTCGGCGCGCTTGGGTTTGCCCCGCCCGTTACGACGCTGCGCAAGGCCGATGTCAGCCGGGCGCTCATCGCGGCGGGCTTCGATCTGGTGGAGTGCCGGTACTTCGGCAAAGGCCGCCTCAATCCCTTCATTCTGGCGCAGCGTCCGGCCTGACCCGGACCCTCACCAACACCATCCAGCAAAACGAAAGTCAGAAACATGCGAAACGTAGATCTTCCCCAAAACCCACGCACCCTGTTGTCGGCCTTCTGGGTCTTCCTCCTGATGAACGTTATCTTCCGCGATATCCATCAGTTCCTCTCACCCGGCTACATGGACTGGGTTCTCGCGGGCGAGATGTTCGGCCAGCAGATCACAGATGAGCTGCTGCTCTATGGCGGGTTTGCCGTGGAGGTGATGATCCTCATGGTGCTTCTGCCCCATGTCCTTTCTCGCAGAGCGCTCAGGGTCGTGAATACCTTTGCTGTTCTCTTCACAGCGGCACTTGTTCTGTTCACCCCGCCAATCGACCCCGACGATGTGTTCTTTCTGATCATTGGTCTTGCGACGCTTCTGGCAATCCTCTGGTTTGGATGGTCGCGGTTCGCTCCTCTGGTGGCATCTATGCAAGCCCCGATCAGATATCCCGCCTGATCTTGTGCGTCCGGCGGTCCCGCATGGCCGTCGGCTCCCATCCCTCAAAGAAAGTCACCTACAAAATGCACGTCCTGACCCGAAGCGAGTGGGCATTTCTCGTCGCCGTTTTCGTCTACTCCTTCATCCCGTCTATCGTCGGCTTGTTGCGCATCCCCGAGCTTTTCGGTGGCCCGATGCTTGTTCCTTCAAACCCCCGCGCCG
>JBCDFS010000042.1:0-2588 GCA_039177645.1 Pseudomonadota bacterium
CAACACGGGCCTCGCGCCACAGTAGCCGAAGCGTTTCTCCGCCGGTCATCTCACGACGGAAGTCAACGGTTCCACCCAGCATCTGTGCCAGATCGACAGCGAAGCGGGCGGGCATCCGAGCGTCTTCGAGCGCGGCAAAAAGTGAACTGTCGATCACTGCTTCGCCCGCCAGTGTTATGAACTCGGGATCCGGGGTCACGACCTGCGTGGCCAGCTCTTCGCCAAAGATCGCCTCGATCCGCACACCGTCCTCGACGGAGAGAGCGACGCTGCGCGGGCTGCCGTCCATCGTCGAGACAACGGTGACCGAGTGCCCCGGCCTAAGTCGCCTCAGATCATATTCCGCACCGAGGGCCAGAGCGACTTCGGCACGGTCGGCTGCTGATAGACCCGCCGCTTCGAGAACAGCATCGAGCGTTTCGCCGCTTGCGATTTCGCGCGACCAGTTGGCGAGCGGAGGTTCTATCGTCGGTAAGAGAGTATCTGCGATCGCGACATTCAGCTGTGGCATGGGCTGGAGTGGTCTTGCGGGCGCCGCACTTGGTTGTGCGAATAGCGGCAATGCCGTTTCAATAGATGTGGGAAGCTGGAGCTGAGCTGGCGACCACGCGGTGGCAGCGGCCAGACCTGGAGGGACCGGATCCTTCGACCAGATACCCGATATTGCCAAACCCCCGGCCGTTAGTGCCGCGAAAATTCCGAAGCCTGCCGTGATTCGTCTGATCTTCATGTTGCCCCCTCAGTTTCTTCATTGAGCGCACGCTGGATTTTCGGCACCGCGAATTCCTTCGGCTCGTGATAGTCGATCATGGTGGTGAACCGGCCTTCGGCGTCGAACAGGAAAACGCTGGCGGTGTGGTTCATGGTGTAATCGCCGCCGTCGGTCGGCACCCGCTCATAGCGTGCGCGGAAGCCCTGTGCCGCGCGCGCAATTTCCTCTTCCGGGCCAGTCCACCCGCGTATCGATGGATGGAAGTAGCCAACATACTCGGCCATCGCCTCGATAGTATCCCGCTCCGGATCGACGGTGATGAACACCACATTCATCCCCTCCGCCTCTTCGCCGAGGACATCAAGCCAGCCGGAGATGTCCGACAATGTCGTCGGACAAACGTCTGGGCAGTAGGTGAAGCCGAAGAAGACCATCGTCGGGCTGCCGATTAGGGTTTCGGGTCCAACCTCGTTTCCCTCGTGATCGGAGAGGCGGAATTCCATTTTGGATAGGGCGACCGGTCGAAGTTCCGTCTGTTCGGGCGCACCGGGGCCATCAACCCGCCACCACCCGACAACAAGTGTCAGGGCAATCGCCGCGATACCTGTGAAGGCATACTTGAGGGCCGTGCGCCGGGTCATCAGCCCTCTGGACCGCGCGCGGCAATACCTAGAATTGGAATTTCGACTGCAATTTCACCGCCGTCCGAGAAGTCGAGGGTCATAGAGAAGCTTTCTCCCTCGGTCATTGATCGCTGCAAGCGCATCAGCATGGCGTGCAGGCCGCCCGGTTCTAGTGACACAGCTTCACCCGGCGCAATCTCAATTTCGCCTGCGGGGGCCATAGAGCTGACACCTTCGGCGTTTGTGGATGACTGGTGAATGTCAGGCATCATCGCCAAATCTGTGCGGATGCCGGTCAGTGTCACAGCCTCGTCGCCTGTATTGCGGATTGTCATATACGCGGCCCCCGGACGGTTTACGCCGATTGACGCGCGCGCCCAGGCATCTTCGACGACAATGTCCTCGGAACCAGCGATAGCGGGCATTGCGGCGCTTGATGCGAACATGAGGGCGGCCATCAGGCCATAGATTACTGTCTTCACTTTGATTTTCCCTTTTCTCTCATGCGTCAACTGTTGGCCGCCGTGACTTCATCTGCCACCAAACGGCGCAACTCCGCCTCCCCAAATGGATCCAGCGGTTTGCCGTTGACGAAGAAGGTCGGTGTTTGGCGCACACCGACGGTCTCTACATCGGCGCGATCCTGGTTGAGAACGCCGGTTGTCTGTGGCGCAAGAAGTTGCGCCTGCGCTGCTTCTGGATCCAGTCCGACAGATGCTGCTATCCCGATCAGCAACTCCGGCCGCATGCCGCCATGAGAAGCCCATTGGGGCTGATCCCGCAGGACAGCCTCCAATACAGGTTCGAAGACGCCTTGCATGCGCGCGGCCTCAAGAACGCGGATGGCTACTTCCGAGCCCTCACCATGAAACGGCGTGTAGCGGATGACGACGCGCACGGCATCGCCATGCTCAGCCATGATGTCCTTCACAATAGGATGAAACGCCCGGCAGGCCTCGCAGGCGGGATCGAAAAACTCGACGATGGTTACAGGCGCGTCCTCTGGACCAAGAATAGGAGAGTAGGGCCGTATCAGAGCTTCTGCCAATTCCGGGGCGACGGCTTCTGTCTCGGATACCGGGGCAGGGCGGTTGACATACCAAGTTGCTCCCCCGAAAGCGGCGGCGCCTAGTGCTGCTACAAAGAGAATGAGGCCACGACGGTTCATGCGTGTTTGTCCTTTAAAGAAAGAGCGGACAGCGCCGCGATTGCGGCAAAAGCAGCGAGCGCCATCAGCGGGATTGGGACGCCCA
>JBCDFS010000043.1:0-2550 GCA_039177645.1 Pseudomonadota bacterium
ACGACGGACAAGCCCGTACAATTCCACGCCGTACATCCTCCTGCCTCCGGACCTTTCGATCCGGAGGCGAGCAGCGGCGGGGTTTTACGCCGCCCTCCCGGGCCAATCCCGGGCATCAACGCGGCCGATTATTGCGCCGCCTTTCTCACAACGCGGCGACCCGGGAGCTGCGGGACCGGCTCAACGACAAGGTGACCCGGCACCTGGGCGCGAGCCGCCGGGACCTATTTGAGAAGATCGACAAACCGGCCCTGAAGCCTTTGCCCGCCGAGCCGTATACCTATGCTGAATGGAAGCGGTGCCGCGTCGGGCTCGACGACCACGTCGATATCGGGCGGCACTATTACTCGGTTCCGCATCAACTCCTCCGGCAGAAGCTCTGGGCAAGGATCACCGCCCGCACTGTTGAGATATTCCATAGCGGCCAGAGGGTTGCCGCCCATGCCCGCACCTCCGGCAACCGCCAGCATTCGACCTGCCGCGAGCACATACCGCCCAATCACCGGTTCCGCGCCGACTTAACGCCGG
Source organism: Pseudomonadota bacterium (assembly GCA_039177645.1). Classification (GTDB taxonomy): domain Bacteria; phylum Pseudomonadota; class Alphaproteobacteria; order Rhodobacterales; family Rhodobacteraceae; genus Amaricoccus. The sequence continues at coordinate 529 of JBCDFS010000043.1, forward strand.
AGCGCATCCGGCGGCAGGCCGCGCGAATTGGCCCGCAGACAGAAGCCTTTGTCGAGGTCGTCATGCGCGAACGTCGCCACCCCGAGCAGGGCTTTTGAACCTGCCTTGGGGTGATCCGCCTGGCCAAAACCTTCGGCCGCGAGCGGCTCGAAGCGGCTTGCGGGCGCGCGCTGACCATCCATGCCCGCTCCACCTCATCGCTGCAGTCCATGTCTCGAAGAACGGTCTGGATCGCGCCCCTCGCACCCACGCCACGATGAGCCTTTGTGCGCCATTGGTTCGAGCACAATGGCGAATGCCCGCGATCACCCATCCCAACAACCGTCGCCCCCAAGGGGCGCCGTTCAAGAATGGCCCGCCTTCGGCGGGACGCCCCCAACGGGCGCCGTTCAAGAATGGCCCGCCTTCGGCGGGACGCGCCGATTGCGTCCACTGACAAGGAGACATCATGCTCGATCGTCCGACCCTGGATCAGCTCGAGGCACTGAAGCTCGACGGCATGGCAGAAGCCTTTGCCGAACTGCAAGACCGCGACGGCAGCGCCGATCTCACCCCGACAGAATGGCTTGGCCTTCCGATCGACCGGGAGACCGCCAGCCGGGAGACAAAGCGCTTCGAGAGCCCCATGCGCACGGCCCGGCTGCGCCACGTTGGAGCCTGCCCCGAGACCGTGGATGACCGCGCCCGTCATGGCCTCGACACAGCCCTGTTCCAGGACCTCTTGACCGGCAAATGGATCGCCGAGACGCGCAACGTCATCATCACCGGGCCTCGCCATTGTCACTCGGACCAATGGCGTTCCAATGGCTCATGGGGTGGGAAAGACCTGGCTCGCCTGTGCGCTCACCGAGGCCGCTTGCCGCACCGGCGTGACCGCGCTCTACAAGCGCCTGCCACGGCTCTTCGACGAACTCGAACGCGCGCATGGCGACGGTCGCTTCCCGCGCCTCTTTCGCAGCCTCACGAAGACGCAGCTCCTGATCCTCGACGATTGGGGCCCGGATCGGCTGACGGCCAGCCAGCGCCGCGACCCGATGGAAATCGTCGAAGACCGCACCCAGGCGGGATCGACCATCATCACCAGCCGGTTGCCGCTGTCCACATGGCACGACCTCATCGGCGAACCCACCTTCGCCGACGCAATCCTCGACCGGATCGTGCACAATGCCTATCGCTGGACCTCAGCGGACAGTCGATGCGCAAGACCAAGGCAAACGGTGACGAACAAACAGCAACCTGAGAGTCAAACCCTCACGCCTCAACGCGGCGCACCACAGGTGGGCGGACAGCCCGGTATCAGTGGGCGGATGCCGTCGGAACAACTGGCCGGAACAGCCGGAATGGGCACGCCAGGATAGAACGGCTAGGGCGTTACACGCCACAGCCTGGTGGTACACTTCTCGCCGCGAGCGAAGCCGACGAGACTGCCGTCTTTGAGAACATACTCGTAATCGTAGGCATTTCGATCTTCCATATCGATCACAATCGATTCGCCGACCAAGAAGACTTCACCAGCTCGTTTATTGCTACTGGTTCGCGCAAAAATCCCGGCCGTGAAGAGCCTGCCGTTATCTTCTGAGATGTCATGGAATACAGCCCACCCACGACCGCCACATCGAAGATAGCCCTCCCAATTCCCAACGATGGATTGAACAGATGCCGTTTCGGGTCCGGCAGCCTGAGAACTGAACGAATCGCTTATCAATTGCGCATGAATCTCTCCCGCCCCGAGTAGAGCACATACCGCAATCAACCCTCGCTTAGCTGCTTTCATCCTGTCGACCTTTAAAGACTCTCCTGTCAGTGAGTTTTGCATTGCGTCTGCACAAAGGCAATTAATCCCGAGCGAAGCCCCTTCTTGGGCTCCGGCCTCATTGATCGTCATAGTCAGAAAATGACGGCTGCGGCGAGCGCGATGGCGGACAGGAAGACCCTCGGGCATCGGTCGTGGCGGGTTGGGACGCGGCGCCAATCCGTCAACCGGCCGAACACGATCTCGATGCGGTTTCGCCGTTTGGAGCG
>JBCDFS010000044.1:0-2493 GCA_039177645.1 Pseudomonadota bacterium
CAAGGCTAACCTTTTCCATGGACGCTTCCTCCTCGTAGCAAGTTTCGACACCGCTACCTTGGCACAGCGATGCCGTGAGGGGGCGTCCACCCCATCGAGAGGGGATGAAGATCAGCCGTTCGGTGTCGAGATCGGGCTGGCTCTCGAACCAGGCGAGGCGAGAGGCGAAAACATCCTCCCGGTCCCGCTCCTCCGCATGGCCCATCTTTTTTTCAACGTGATCCCGCGCCGGTCGAAGGACCGCCAGATCATGACCCGCGCCGCCTCGACCCGGCGCTCGTCGCGCGGCCGGGCGCGCATCTCGTCAAGCGTGATGTCGACCTCCTCTTCGATCAGGCCGAGGAGATACGCCTCGGGCGGATCGAGGATCGAGCGCTTGGGATAGCCCTGCCGCCGCGCTCCACGTTCCCCGGTCTCGCGCCAGCGGGACATCCAACGCACCGCCGTCGCCACCTCGATCCCGAAGCGCGCCGCTGCACCGCGCGCAGAACTCCCCGCTGAAACCGCGTCCAGCACCCGTTCGCGAAGATCGATGGATTAGGCCCGTAACATGCTCTCGCCTCCATATCTTGTTTGAAGCGAGAATCGCACATCAAGAAATGGACGTGAATCTCCTCGATGAATCGGGGATCGTGGAACCCGCTCTAGACGCGACAGGCCCCATCTAAGGTGGCAGCTTCACACTGTTTAAGCTTGCGGAGCCGCGTATTCGCCCTCCGGCGGCTCAAACCAGCACACATGCCTAAGCAACATGCGTGACTATCGGACGATGAATTCGGCGTGCAATGCGCCAGCCGCTTTTATACTTTTCAGAATGTCGATCATGTCGCGGGGCGCAACGCCGAGCGCGTTCAGTCCCGCAATCACTTCTGAGAGTGACGTTCCGTCTGGGACTTCAGCTAAACCAATTCCAGGTTCCTCCTCAATGTCGGCTTCTGTGCGTGGCACCACAACCGTCTCGCCATCCGTAAACGGATTTGGTTGGACAACAATCGGTTCTTCTTGGATCCGAAGTGTCAAGTTGCCTTGGCTCACCGCTACCCGAGAGATGCGGACGTCTTCGCCGAGGACAATGGTGCCCGAGCGTTGATCCACTACCACCCGAGCGCGTCGCTGGGGTTCGACCAGAATGTTCTCAATCCGAGCCATCGCGTGGGCTGGGGAAATCGAGTTCGTTCCGCCGATATCGACAACAACCGTTCCAGCGTCCAACATGCGCGCAACGTCTCCGCGCAAATCTCTATTTATCGCGGTTTCTATTCGCCCTGCCGTCGTAAAGTCAGCTGTGCGAAGCGCTAAACGGACCTGGGCCAATGACCCAAACTGAAATTCAACTTCACGCTCGACCCGTGCCCCCGACGGAATGACACCCGCCGTGGGAACGCCTTGAATGACTGCCGCGCCCTCGCCTTCGGCAGCAACACCCCCAGCGATCACAGTTCCCTGAGATACAGCATAAATTTGGCCATCGGCGGCATTCAGCGGAGTCATGATCAGTGTGCCGCCAAGTAAGCTTGATGCATCCCCGATTGCGGAGACGGTGACATCAATCGTGCCACCAATACGGGCGAATGCGGGCAGCTCAGCGGTTACCAGAACAGCCGCGACGTTCTTTGGCCTGATCTGTTCTCCGGTGACATTTACGCCAAGCCGCTCGAGAATGTTTGACATGATTTCTTCTGTGAAGGGCGCATTTCGAATGCCGTCACCGGTGCCGTTTAGGCCCACAACCAACCCATACCCGACGAGATCATTGCCGCGTACACCATCAAACTCCACAAGATCTTTGATGCGGACTGGGTTGGCCTGAGCAAGGCCGGCAAAAATGAGCGACATCAACAGCGCAAATCTGATCATCGTAGATAATCCACAAGCGTTAGACGAGAGAGCCGGGCTGTAATCGCATAGAGCATTTCCAGTTGGTTTTCTGCCGCGGCTAAGTCTGTTGCAGACTTGAACGGATCAATTGCAATGATCTCTGCCTGCGCCAATTCCAACGCAGCCGTTTCGGCCGTGTTCCGCACCAACGCGTTTTCAATCTCTGCCTCAACCACGCCAAGATTTGCGCGAAGAGCGTTGAATTCATCGTTCGCTGTGAACATGCGCTCACCTGCGCTTCGAAGCAATTCTGCGCGTTCCGTGATATCTGACGCAAACGCGCCTTCGGCGACCAATGACGCCATGGCAAAGCTTTTCAACATGTCTCGGACTGCTTGATCGTCAGCGCGAAGCGCAAAGTCTGCTGCTTCTTGGAGTCCCAATGCCATTGGCGCAAGATCTTCGGCCGCTCCGAGGTAACCGATGGTCTCGAACCCACCGCCAGGTGTATCAAACCAAGCATCTACGATCACTTCGACGTCCGCAGCCGTCGTTGCACCAGCAACAGCGATTGTGAGGTCCGACAGTATTGTGTCTGCTTCAGCGATGGCAGGCCCGTCTATTGCTTGCCCCGCGAACAAAGAGCGGTCCGCGACCCGGGTGTTCAGACTGGCA
>JBCDFS010000045.1:0-2491 GCA_039177645.1 Pseudomonadota bacterium
GGTCCCAACGCGCTGACAGTGACCAACGACGGCGGCACGGTCACGGGCTGTGTGGTCAATGTGACCGGCAGCGGCCTCACCCCATGTGACAGTGATCAAAGTGCACGCACAAGCTTAGATAGCGAAGACTTCGACGGGGCGTTCCTGGTGGCTGCGGCCGCAACGACCGGCACGATTGAGTTTTTCAATACGCGCGGCGGTGTTGTGAATGCCGGTGCTCGCGTCGATACAGGACAATTCACCAACGCTGGTCGCTTGTCACCTGGCGGTGATGGGACTGCCGCGATGACTGTCATTGATGGGGACTTTACGCAAACCCAGAATGGCACTCTCGCGATTGACGTGAATGCTGAAGAGGGCGCCATCGATCGGGTGGGCATCACCGGCACGGCTGAAGTGGATGGCACGGTCGAGGTCTCGCTCACGGGCTTTGGGACGCCGGTTCTAGGCGCGCAAACCCAGACGATTTTGACCGCGCAGGACGGTCTGACGATCGGTGACAGTCTTGCTGTGACCAAGTCCATTGTCGCCCGCTACCACCTGATCGAGCGATCGGACAGTCTCGGCATCGGGTTCGATATCGATTTTGCCAACACGGATGCGACCGCGGCGTTGAACGACAACCAGACCAACCTCGCCGGACATCTGCAGGACCTTTACGAGGCGGGGCTCTTGGATGTCGATCTCGCGGGAGATCTCATCGCACTCGAAACCGCGAACGACTACGCCGGCGTCGTGAACAACCTGAGCGCTGAAGTGGCACTCGACAATCAGCTGAGTGCTGTCCAAGCCTTCCGGGCCTTCCAGGAGGAACTGCTCAGCTGCGCAGACAGCGCAGGCACCGGCGCGGTGCGCTTCCTGGCCGACGGCAGCTGCGTCTTCGCCACCGCCCGCGGCGCCGGCTTTGAGCGCGACGCCACGTCCGACAATCTCGGCTACGACGGCAGCGCATGGTCAGTGTCCGGCGGCGGCCAAGTGGCGTTTGGCGATGCTTGGACGATCGGCGGCGCGCTCGGCTATGAGTGGCAGCGGCTCAATGTCTCCGGCGCGGCGGCCTCCAGCGACGGCCACTCTGTCTTTGCCGGGCTCTCGGCCAAGCGCCATTTCGGCGCGCTCGAGTTCGGGGTGTCATCCAGTCTGGGTTACGGCAATTACGACATCGACCGTCAACCGTTCCCGGGAGTCCGCGTCGACGCTGACCAGAGCGTCTGGTCGCTCGGCGGCCGCGTTCGGGCCGCCTACATCTTCGGTTCCGAAAAGGCTTTCTTGAAACCGCGGGTGGACTTGGGCGTTGACCACGTGTTCGGCTCAAACTTCAGCGAGAACGGCGCCACCGGAACGCGCCTGTCGATCGACACCCACGATGAGACCTATGTGAGCCTATCGCCGGCCGTGGAGTTCGGCACCGAACTGGTGGCGCTTGATGGTTTACGCTTCCGCCCGAACGTCACGGTGGGGCTGACGCAATATCTGAACAGCCCGAGCGCAAGCCTGACAGCGAAGTTTGCCGACGCGGGCGCTGCAGTGGACGGTTTCGACACGAGCACGGATATCGCGACCACCTTCTTCGACTTGTCCGGTGGGATCGACGTTTTTGCAAAGGACCACGCGGTTCTGCGCGCAGGCGCGTTCACGAGCTTGTCAAGCGATGACACGATCTATGGTGGATCGCTTAGGCTGGAAGTCCCGTTCTAATTCCGCGCCTACCCCACGGTGACTGAAGAACAAAGCTTAAAATAAACTGAGACACAGCGATTAAGTAATATAGAGAGACTCCCAAGACACTGGCAAAAGATTGTGCGAATTTCTTGTGCATGGGGCAATCTCGAAATGTGCGCCACTCTCTGGAGTTTGCCGGGTGTTAAGCTGAGGCGTTCAGCCAAATGTATACCAATTATCAGCAAGCTCAGCGGCTTGTTGCCGATGGCGCTATGTTGGCCAAGCTCGTTGTACCATGTTGGTCAATTGTCGTGCCGGGTTCCTGATCGCAGCGGCCAGGGCGGAATCAACGCGTAAGAGATATTCTACCATCTAAGCGCGCTACTAATCTGGGTGACATCGAGACATTCGAACTATGTTTCACGCGTGGAGCCCATTCATCACAGCTGGGTTTCTTCTCAACGCCGTACCAAACACATGTCTCGCGGATGTTTTTGATGCGCTCGGACGTTGCCTTCCTCTCACTCACTTGTACCAAACTCCTGTCGAGTCGAATTGAAGGTGGTAGAACGGCGAAGGTGCCGCGACGCCAACAAACGGCTTATGTGTTGCGACCACGCCTTCAGCTAGACCTGATTACAAGGCATTCGATGGCAGAGGCTTGTACTGCGGTCCTTGCTCACACTTTTTGGGGTAGAAAACCAATTCATCTCAGTGCTGAACCTCTGGCGCGGGTGGCGTGGCGTCTCGGGTTTCCCGATCCAATTCGGCGATGGGCACGCGAGAACATCGGTAGGTGTGATGCGGCCCGGATTGCTCCATTGTTTTGGAA
>JBCDFS010000046.1:0-2483 GCA_039177645.1 Pseudomonadota bacterium
CTTTCGCGTGCTTGAGTTTTCTTTGGTTTCTACTTCTTTATCAGTTGGCGCAAGGCATCGCCCAGAGCCGTGCCAAGAGGGCGACCTTCCTCTTCTGTAACGCGAGAAGACGGATGGCTGTTCGCGTGTCGACCTTCCGGCTCACCCACTGACCCAGTCCCTGGCATGTCAGTTTTCTTGGTGCTTTTTTCTGTTGGCTTTTTAGTCGGCATCTTTCCCGCAAGGTAGGACCCGATTGCCGCAGCATAAGCCGCATCACCATCTTTGAGCGACGGCGCCTCATCAACAATGGCATCGAGAGTGGGGTCGAGCCATTCCTGGTCGAGTTTAGAAAAATCACCGAGCACATGACCGGACACACGGGACTTATCGCCGGGATGGCCTATTCCAATCCGTACACGCCTGAAGTCTTTGGATAGGTGCGCTTCGATCGACCGCAAGCCATTGTGCCCCGCGACGCCCCCGCCGGTCTTTACTCTCACTTTGCCGGGCGCGAGATCCAGCTCATCGTGGAACACAACGATGTCGTGTGTCTCTATTTTAAAGAACCTTGCAGCGGCAGCAACAGACCGCCCACTATCGTTCATGAACGTAGTCGGTTTCAGAAGCAGTACCTTCTCGGTACCGAGCCGCCCCTCGCTGACATCACCGTTGAATTTTGCCCGCCACGGCCCGAAACCGTACCGCTGTGCGATCCCATCGACGGCCATAAAGCCGACATTGTGCCGCTGGCGCGCGTAGCTCGCCCCCGGATTACCCAGACCAACGAGCAATTGCATGTGTTTCAATGCTCCTTAGGCGATCGATTGCGAATAGAGCGCCGCCGCCAGCACAGGTAGACGCGGGGGACCCCGGATCTATTCGGAGTCGCTTCCCTCGGCAGGCGCTGCCTCGGCGTCGCCCTCTTCGTCAGATGCGCCACCTTCGCTTGACCGGACAGCCGACGGCGCTGTGATGGTTGCGACCGTGAAATCGCGGTCGGTGATCTTTGGCTCAACACCCTTGGGAAGGTTGAACGCGGAGATTTTAACCGTGTCCCCGATGTCGAGCTCGCCAATGTCGACCTCAAGCGTTTCGGGAATAGCTGTTGCTGGCGCGTAGACTTCGACGGCGTAGCGCACAACGTTGAGCACCCCACCACGCTTGATCCCAGGCGAGCTTTCCTCATTCAGGAACTTAACCGGGATCTCCACGTCGATGCGGGTCTTTTCATCCACACGCATCAGATCCACGTGGATCGGAAACCCGCGTACAGGATCGACCTGGACATCACGGGCAATCACTGGCTGAAGGCCATCCTCGTCGACAACATCGATTTTCGCGAGGTGCGCGCGCATCCTCCCAGCGTTGTAGGCCTTCATGACCTCATTTGACTTCAGTCGGATAGCAACAGGATCACCGCCGCCACCATAAAGGACTGCTGGAATCCAGCCATCGCGGCGTGTCTGCCGCGCGTTCCCTTTGCCGGAACTGGTCCGGACTTCACATGCGAAAATATCGGTCTCAGCCATGCCGGCCTCCTCGTTCCATGGCAAAGTCGCAATCTTCAGCTCAATGGTGTTTGAGCGACGAAATGCATTCTTTGGCCAGGATTAAATCTGAGCGCCGCGGATAGAGGAAACTAGCCCAGCATTCAAGCCGAAATACGCGCAGAACCGTAAATGGATCTAAGAATTGCTCCCAGGCCCACTATCCCCTAGCTAATCAGCCGTTTTGGCTTTGGAAAACTGGCCCCCGATCCCCTCTTGTTCAGCGCAGCAGCTCAATAAGGCTTCACCGCCGATCCTCAAGCGATATGGACCCTCTACCGTGCGGCGGCGAAAGGCGTTTGGTCCATTCGATTGGGCTCGCGTCCACGATCACCTAAAGACGGTACCCCAACCGTTCTTTGTCTAGCGACCGGCCCGTTCTTCACGGCGACTTTTTCTCAGCATGCTCTTTCTCGAGATAGCCCGGCCACGCAGCCGTCAAAAACGCGGTGTAGAGGTTGAGAAGACTGGGATGGTCGTTGAGCGCCTCGAGGTTAGCGGCAACAGTCTCCCAATCCCTTCTCGCCACCGGTCCAGTCATGGAGTCTGTCGGGGCCTCGCGAAAGCGATCGGCGCAACTATCCACAAGCATCGCGAGCGCATCGTCCGGTGCATCCGGAAAGGTCTGCGCAAAAGTTGCGGCCGTGTCATTCCAGATATGGGCAGCAAAGTTAGCCACAAGCACCGCCATTGCGTGATAGGCGGCGCGCTTCTCGAGGGGGACTTCAAAGAACGCGTTTTCGGCGCCGGGGAAAACGTCACTAGGGGTCGGTCCACCGGGTTCGATTGCAAACGGAATGCGCTCCATCGCGTCGGGGTCGAGCCCACTGGGCGGGAACGAGTACAATGGATGGAGGCTGGCCGCGCCTTCGACGACCATTGCCCCTGAAAAGTGGATAATCGCCGGACGCTTAGGACCCGTGTCTAAACTTTCGGGGGCCTTATCGAACACCC
>JBCDFS010000047.1:0-2456 GCA_039177645.1 Pseudomonadota bacterium
CTTCGACCGCGTCAAAGTCCGCGTCGGTCGCGGTGTCGGTGTCAGCGAGCACATACTTCGTGTTGAAGACGTTGAGGCCCTTGTTCTCCATCGCGCCCATATTGAAATCGGACACGGCGACAATGTTGTAGAGATCCAGATCGTATTCGCGCCCGAACACCTCCTCGTCCCATTTCATCGACCGGTGGAGCGATTTCAGCGCGTGGTCGGTGCGGTCGATGTCTTCTTGGCGCACCCAGATATTGCACTCGACCTCACGGCCCGAGCGCGTTGTGAAGGGGCCCGAATGCGCAACGAGATCGCCCGCGACGAGCGCGAAGAGGTAAGACGGCTTGGGCCACGGATCATGCCACTCGGCAAAGTGGCGACCATCATCCAGATCGCCATTCGCGGTGTTGTTGCCGTTGCAAAGCAGGATCGGAAACTGGTCCTTCGCGCCTTCCATGCGCACGCTGTAGGTCGACAAGACATCCGGGCGATCGGGGAAGAACGTGATCCGGCGAAAGCCTTCGGCTTCGCATTGCGTGCACAGCATCCCGTTTGAAGCGTAAAGCCCCATCAGAGCCGTGTTCTTATCAGGCGCGATTTCGGTGGTTATCGAGACTTCGTGGGCCTCGCCGGGCAGCGTGATGACAAGATCAGGCCCATCCATGGTCCAGTTTTCAGAAGGCGCTCCATCGATCACGACGCTGAGCGCGCTCAAGCCGTCCCCGTTCAAACGCAGCTCTTGGCTTGGCTCCGCCTTGGCGTTTCGTTCCACCTTCAGAGTCGAAACGACGGTGGTTTTCTCAACCCCCAGATCAAAGGCCAGCTTCGTCTCGGGGACCGTCCAAGCAAAAGGCGCGTAGTCCTCGCGCCGGATCACGGGCGGCTCAGCCGGAGTGGGGGTGTCGGTCGCGGCGATAGGGTCTGATGCAATATCCATGACGCACGATTTAGATTGATTCTGCGCTTCGTCTAGCGGCACAGGCTCGTGTTATGTCTCGATTGCTCATTTTTGGCCTAGGCTACACGGCAAAACGCATAGAATCGGCGATGGAAGCGCGCGGATGGACGGTCTCGGCCACGGGCAGCGCAGGCGATCTCGACTTTGGCGATTCGCCAGCCGTTCTCGCCGCAATTGAGAGCGCCACGCATATTCTCTCCAGCGTCCCGCCCGACCGGAAGACCGGCGGCGATCCCGTGCTGGACGCCTATGGCAACGCTTTGAAGGGAGGCGAACTCTACTACCTTTCCTCCACCGGAGTGTATGGCGATGCTGGCGGCGCGTGGGTTGATGAGAGCACACCCACCGTCGCGGAAACGGGCGCCGGACGCCGCAACGCGCGGGCCGAAGCCGACAAGGCGTGGCTTGGACTGGGCGCGCGCAGTTTTCGTCTACCGGGTATCTACGGGCCGGGGCGCAGCGCGTTGGACCGCGTGAGAGACAGACGCGCGCGGCGGATTGATCTGCCGGGGCAAGTCTTCAGTCGGGTCCATGTTGATGACATTGTAAGCGGCGTCGTGGCCGCTCTCATAAAAAACGCCCCATCGGGTGCGTACAATCTGGGCGATGATGCCCCCGCGAGCGGCAACGCGGTAACCGAGCACGCTTGCGCGCTTTTGGGGATTGAGCCGCCGCCTCTCGAAAGTCTCGAAGAAGCAAATCTATCCGAGATGGCGCGCGGATTTTACGCTGAGAACCGCCGGGTGGCCAACGGCAAGGCGAAGCGGGTGCTGGGCTGGGTTCCCCGATATCCGACCTATTTTGAAGGCCTTTCAGCGCTGCTTTGAGCGAAGGGCCAAGACCATTCCAACGACCGCCAGCCCCATCCCGCTCGCGGTCAGCCACGTCCAGCGATAGTCCTCAAACAGCGTCGAAAGCAGCATCGCGACTGAGATTGTGAGGATTGAATTGTAAGCGGTTCGGCCCGCTCCGATCTCGCGCACCAGATTGTAGTGCAGGGGGAAGGTGACCACCGAACCGATCAGCGCCAGATAGACAATGCCCGCCCAGTATTCCGGCGCGGTCGGCAGCGGCGGCGGTCCGGCGGTGAGCGCAGCGAAGCCCAGATCAAAGGTCGTGCCGTACAGCATCGCCCACGCGAGCAGGCTGACCATAGGCACCGCGCGCCCGGTCGGATTGGCCTGCACCACATTTGCAAACGAAGCCGCCAAGATTCCGAACATCGCCAAAACGATCCCAAGCGCAACATTACCACCAACAACGCCCGCGTTGGGGTTGGCCTGCCATTCGTGGAACAGCAGAAAAGACACGCCGACAATGGCAACGACGCTTCCCACGACAAATCCGCCATGCGCGCGTTCCCCCAAGAACACCCGAGCCAAAAGCGCGTTGGGCACCATCAACAGGCCAAACATCATCGCCACGATGCCAGACGTCACGTAGAGTTCGGCGTGATAAACGAAGAGGAAATTGCCGCTGAACTGGAAGATCCCGACAATGGCCGCGAGGC
>JBCDFS010000048.1:0-2452 GCA_039177645.1 Pseudomonadota bacterium
TTACGCCTGCTTGACGGCGCCATTTCACTCCGGCTTGTCGAGCGCGTCAGCGATAAGCGATATGCGCTTGGTGATCTCGGCGCAGCTCTGATGGCGAACCCCGGCGTTTTGGCGATGATCCGCCATCACGCGCTTCTCTACTCGGACCTTTCCGATCCAATCGCGCTCTTGCGATCGAACGAGGCCCCGAGTCGCGTCGGTGACTTCTGGGCCTATGCACGGCAAGACGGCTCACGCGATCTCTCATCCGATGAAGTCGCCGAATACTCCGACCTGATGGCTGTTTCGCAGCAGTTTATCGCGACTGAAATCCTCGATAACTACGACGTTTCAAAACACAAGCAATTGTTGGATGTCGGCGGCGGTCAGGGCGCTTTCGCCATTGCGGCCGCCGACCGTGCACCCGGTCTAACAGTTTCGGTCTTTGATCTTCCAGCGGTTGCCGCAAGGGCCGCAGAGCGTTTTGACGGTGCTGGGTTAGGTCACCGCGCAATTGCTCATGGTGGCGACCTCTTTGCCGATGCGCTTCCCCAGGGCGCCGATCTCGTTACGCTGGTGCGGGTCCTTTATGATCACAACGACCGGTCGGTCGAGGCGATCCTCAGCGCTGTCTATCACGCACTTCCAAGCGGCGGCACGCTCCTCGTCTCAGAGCCGATGGCTGAAACGCCAGGCGCCGAAGCAATGGGCGCGGCGTATTTCGGGTTCTACCTCTTGGCCATGCGATCGGGGGCGTCCCGATCCCCCAAAACGCTGACAGAGTTTTTGAGAAATGCCGGCTTTCAACAGGTCCGGCTGTTGCGTTCGAAGTCTCCTCTGTTGACGCGCACGCTTGTCTGCAAAAAATGACAGAGTAAGCTGTAAAGCTAACTTGACATCAGGTTCCGTAGTTTTACAGTGGCGTGATGACAGAATGCCGCGGGACGACAGCGGCTCAGAGGGATGAGAGACACTCGGTGCCAACGCTAAAAAAAGCTGAAGCCGTTGTGATGGATGAGCCGGGTCGGATCGCGGTTCGGCCTGTTGTGCTTGTCGGCGAACCTTCGGCTGATGTTGAAGTCGAGATGCTTTGGAGCGGTATCTCGACCGGTACTGAGCGGCTTTTGTGGTCTGGTCGCATGCCGCCGTTTCCTGGTCTCGGCTACCCCTTGATACCGGGTTACGAATCAGTCGGTCGCGTCACAAAAGGTGCTGGAAACCTTGCAAGTGGCGACCTGGTTTTTGTGCCGGGCGCTCGGTGTTTCGGCGACATTCGCGGTCTTTTCGGTGGTGCTGCTTCCCACGTGATCGTGCCGCATGAGAAATTAATCCCAGTTCCCGATGGTATGGGCGAGGAGGCCGTGCTTCTCGCGCTTGCGGCGACGGCGCATCATGCGTTGACGCTGGATGGCGTGCGTCCGCCGGACATCATTGTCGGTCATGGTGTACTTGGGCGCTTGCTTGCGCGACTGACGATTGCCCTTGGTCATGGCGCGCCGCGAGTGTGGGACAAGAACCCTGATCGGCTTTCTGGCACAAACGGCTACACAGCGGCGGCGCCCGACGAGAAGCCGTTGGGTGAAGCGCGCTCAATCTATGACGTTTCCGGCAACCCAGACTGCATAAACGCACTCGTCCCGCATCTCGAGCATGGTGGTGAAATCGTGCTCGCAGGCTTTTATGATCGTCCGCTCGCATTTGATTTTCCACCTGCATTCATGCGGGAGGCGCGCTTCCGGATCGCTGCTGAGTGGAAGCCGAACGATTTGCGCACGGTTCTTGATCTGATCTCAAGCGGCGCGCTCGACCTATCAGGCTTGATCACGCACCGGTTCCGGCCATCCGAGGCCGAAGACGCTTACCACACGACCTTCGAAGACGTGTCGTGCCTTAAAACTGTCCTTGATTGGAGGGCGGCCGCATGAATGCCCACCCTGGCAAAAACAATGGCGGCATGAAGCCGACCATGATGGATTTCCTATCCGCTGAGGCGGCGGTTGAACCGGAAGCGCCGCATACCGGTGAGGTGACGAAAGAGACGCAGATCATTGCGATCTACGGCAAGGGCGGGATCGGGAAATCCTTCACGCTTGCCAACCTGTCATACATGATGGCGCAGCAGGGTAAGAAGGTACTTCTGATCGGGTGCGACCCGAAATCCGACACCACCTCGCTCCTGTTTGGTGGCCGGTCGACGCCAACGATTATCGAAACGGCGTCTGCGAGAAAGCTCGCCGGTGTCGACGTAACGATTTCGGATGTTTGCTTTAAGCGCGATGGTGTCTTTGCCATGGAGCTTGGCGGCCCCGAGGTCGGGCGTGGCCGCGGTGGACGTGGCATCATTCACGGCTTTGAAACCCTTGAAAAACTGGGGTTTCATGACTGGGACTTCGACTACGTCCTTTTGGACTTTTTGGGCGACGTCGTCTGCGGAGGCTTCGGCCTGCCGATAGCGCGCGACATGTGCCAGAAA
>JBCDFS010000049.1:0-2443 GCA_039177645.1 Pseudomonadota bacterium
AATGAACTCCGCCTCGCGGTCAAACACGTCGATATCCGCGTCCACGACCTCGCCGTGGATGCAGAGCACGATATCCTCGGCCTCCATCCGCTCAAACACGGGGTAGATGCCTTCGACATCGGTCACACCGCTGGCGGAATTAGTGGTGGCGTTGGCCGGATACATCTTGGCCGCTGTGAACACGCCTTCCTTGGCCCCGCGCGCCAAATCATCCGGGTCAGTGTCGTCGGTGAGATAGCATGTCATCAAGGGCTCAAAGCGGACGCCTTCAGGGACGGCGGCGAGGATCCTGTCGCGATAGGCGCGCCCAAGTTCGGTGGTTGTTACCGGCGGCGTAAGATTGGGCATCACAATAGCGCGGGCGAACTGGCGTGCTGTGTAAGGGACCACTTCGCGCATGATATCGCCATCGCGGAAATGCAGATGCCAATCGTCAGGACGGCGGATCGTGAGCGTCTCGGTCATGGTGTCCACCTAGTCGCTCGCATCGGGGCTTTCCAGTGCGCAAAGAGAGTCTTACACGCCAAGCCCATATGACGACCATCGCCTTTCTCGCCTGTGCCACGACGGTGCCTTCCCACGATAACCCATCCGTGGAGCGCCGCGGCGACGCCTTCGAACACGATCTGATGATCGCAGCGCTCAAACCTGCCTTTGAAGCGCGCGGACTTGCCTTGCGCGTGGTGGATTGGGAAGCGCCGATGGACGCGTTTGACGGCGTCAAATTGGCGGTGCTCGGGACCGCGTGGAACTATCAAGATCGCGCCGAAGACTTCCTCGCCAAGCTCTACGCGCTTGAGGCGGAGGGCATAGAGGTGTGCAACGCGCCCGATCTCGTCCGCTGGAACATCGCAAAAACCTATCTGCGCGAGCTCGAAGAGGCTGGCGTGCGCACGATCCCGACCCTTTGGCGCGAGATCGTGACGGTGAAAGGCGCCAGCGAAGCCTTCGAGGTGTTCGATTGCGATCGCATCGTCGTCAAACGCCAGGTGGGCGCCGGGGCCGAGGGGCAAGAGCTGGTGAGGCGCAGCAGTCTTCCCGGACCCGATTGGGTGTTTGACCAGCCGGCCATGCTCCAACCCTTTCTCCCAACAATCGCCACCGAAGGCGAGCTGAGTTTCATCTTCATCGACGGCGCGTTCAGCCACGCCTTGGTGAAGCGCGCCGCGAAGGGGGATTATCGCATCCAATCGCTCTACGGCGGCACTGAGGAAGTGTTCTCCCCCTCGCCCGCCGATTTGAAGGCGGCCCAGGCCATTTTGTCGGCGATCCCGCTTGAAACGCCGCTCTACGCGCGTATCGATATGCTGCGCATGGACGATGGCGACCTCGCGGTTATGGAAGCCGAGCTCATCGAACCCTATCTCTATCCCGTCCAAGGACCTCAGCTGGGCCAACACCTGGCCGAAGCGATTGCGAAAAGGGTTTAGAACACGATGACCGCCACTTTTCTCTCGGCCCGTGCCGTAATCGAGATCGCTCCGCGTGAGACGGGCGAGGATGTTCGCGATTTTCTTCAAGGACTGGTGACGAACGATGTCTCGGGCGATTTGCCCGTCTACGCCGCCTTGCTCTCCGCTCAAGGCAAGGCGATGTTCGACTTTCTCGTCTGGGAGGGCGCGGATGGCGGGCTTCTGCTCGATTGCGAATCGACGGTGGCGGACGATCTCGCAAAGCGTCTCTCGCTGTACCGCTTGCGCCGACCGATCGAAATTACCCGCCGCGACGAAATGGGCGTGCATTGGTCTGTTGATCCGATGGAAGGAGCGATCGCAGACCCGCGTTTGCCTAGTCTGGGCTTTCGCTGGCTAGGTGCGCCCGAGGGAGAGCCGGTGGACGCAGTATGGCTCGCGCATCGTCTCAGCCTTGGTGTCCCCGAAGGAACAGCCGAGCTCGCCGACATCTTGTGGCTCGAAACCAACGCGGTCGAACTCAATGGCGTGAGCTTTGAAAAGGGTTGCTATGTCGGGCAGGAAAACACCGCCCGCATGAATTGGCGGCAAAAGGTCAATCGCCGATTGGTAGTGGTGCCGCTCAGCGCTTCTGACGAAAAGCGCCAGAAAGCCGCCTATCTCGACCTAGGCCTAGCGGTGGATCATCTCAGAGTGTCGGATTTAGTCACCGAGAAGCTGCCCGAGTGGCAAAGCGCTGGTATCGCCGGTTAGGCAATCAGGTCGTCTGATAGCGCGCGACTGACGCTTCGAGAGCTTGCTGAGCGCGCTCGCGCGCGGCGTCGCGCGGAAGGCCCAACGACTTCGCCAAAGCCGCCCCGATCAACGCATCGCCCAGCGCCAGCAACACAAGGTTCAGCGTGTCACGATGCACTTGCTGATGGTCGTCCTGCGCGCTCACCTCCTCGGTCGCGATCTCATCGACCAGATCATGAATGGTTGTGATAATCGGCGCCAAAGCGTCTTCGTTGCCGGTCAAAAGCATCCAACTG
>JBCDFS010000050.1:0-2395 GCA_039177645.1 Pseudomonadota bacterium
ACGCCCGCAGAGTTTCAGACTTATGTCGACCAACGGGGCTCTGATCCGCGCGACCGGACCGCAAGCAACACGCTCGCGGGGACCTATATCAGCCTCTCCAGGTCCCGTGTCGCCGCTTATAACCAACGCACCAGCGTCGGCTTCGCGGAGTTCAGCGTTGATGATCTTGGGTTGTGCAACGCCGTCTTAAAGGACAGTGCTTTCGGCGCATGGCAGACCTTTGAAGGGGTGATCACCGCGCGGGCCGGATCTTACTTCGCCGTGCTGACCGAAAAGAATGGCGAAACCGCGATCTCTTTATCGTTGACTCTGCCACTGATGGGAAACTTGGTGCTCACTGGGTTTCTCTCCGCACAGCAGCTTCCGCTCGTCACCAATAGTATGTGCGTGTCGCCGATCGTGCTGATCAGAGCGAGGGACCCGCGCCGCCTCAATGAGGATGTCTTGGGCCTTGCTCAGGATAACCCAACCGCAATCTGCGCCGCTCTCGGCGCCTCCGGTTATCAAGACCGCAACATTCCGGAGATTGCGGCAGCTCTTAATCATGTGCTGCACTCTGATCTATCGTTTGGTGATTTTGGGCGGGCTGAACTCTTCACGCGTTCGGTGGGCGGCCCCCTGAGTGGAATTGCCGATCTGGCGCTGACCGGTGCGACTGAGATGGACCCAGAGGTCCCCATCAAACCGGCACAGCCGGAAACGGAGCGGCCAGAGTTTCACGAACCACCGGCCAACGATCACAGCGCTGGCAAGCCTTCAATAGTGGTGCTGCCATTCTCAAACGCGACCGACAGCCGGAATTATGATTTCTTCTCTGCTGGGATCAGAGATGATATTGCTGACCTCGTCGGCCGTCATCGCTGGTTGAGAACAGTCCCGCGGAACGCACTCTCTGATCCGAAGCATCGCACGTCGAGCATTCAACAAATCGGCGAAACACTGAACGTCAGATATATTGTTGAGGGCACCGTCAGAGCGTCAGATGATCAAATCCGTATCGCGGCATGGCTGAGCGACACGCGAACCGGTGAGCAAACCTGGTCACACCAATACAATGAGAATGCGAAGGACATTCAAGTTGTCCAAACCAGTGTTGCAACAAGAGTCGCTGCGGGCGTTGAAACGGCAATCACTCGAAATGAAACTCGGCGGTCACAAAGAAAATCAAACCAAAAACTCGATTTATGGGATCACTACCACCGAGGCGTCGGCCATCTGTATCAGTTTGACGTGAAAGGACTGGTAGAGGCAGAGCGTGAGTTCAAGACTGCGCTAGAGATTGACCCATACTTTGTCGCGGCCTCCGCGCGGCTTGCGTACGTGTTTCTTCTCAAATGGTACCATTTTGATGCCAACGATCGGTGGTACCATATCGAAGAAGCTGTCAAACTCGCTCTGTTGTCTATCAGGCTGGATGATGAGGAAGCACTTGGATACTTGGCACTGGGGCGCGGCTATGCGCTACAGGGCCGATATGACGTGGCTTATGCGGCCTTGAACCGCGCCATTTCCTTGAACCCAAGCTTCGCACAACCACGCATCGCCTTGGATATCGTGCTCTCAACAGATGGGCGCCATCGGGATGCTTGCGATGCATTGGAAGAGGCCGGTCAGCTTAATCCAGATGATCCTCACAATTACTCGATTCCTCGCTTTTTATCCTTTGCATGTGTCGCGCTTGGCGATCTTGATACAGCAGAAAAGTATTCACGAAACGCTATGGGCTTCGCAAGCGACAGTCATCTTGTCCACGTTGCGCGCGTGGCTGTTCTCGGCCAGCGGCAAAAGTCCTCCGAACTCCAATGTGCGAGCCAAGCATTGCTCTCCATAAAACCTGACTATTCGATCCGGACTGCTGCGGTAGACTTCGGTGCGATGCGTGATCAGAACCTCAAAAAGAAACTTCTTGATGGTGTTCGAAACGCAGGCATACCGGAGGAATGATGCTCAAACGCGACGAAATGCAGCCGTTTCAACACTCTCAGTGGAGTCTATTGTCAATTGAACGTCGGTGCGTAACCTCGGGCGATTGAAGTAACCATTGCCGTCCAGGTCGATTTATGGACTTAGGCTGAGCCTTGTCGCCTGTGCCGCAAGAAATCACAAGCTTAGAAACCGACGTGTCCTGTGACGCCCGAGATCCGCTGTAATGACGTAACACGCTGAAGGCCGGGCTTCGCCACAGTCTCCGACGTGGCTCCCCAGCCGGCTCACTCCCCAAGTGGGTTCTGTGGGTTTGAGCGACCGAGCCGCTCGTCCTCGTCGATCAGGTGTTGCGCACGTTCAGCCGCCGGGCCGTAGCCGCCGCCGCCCGGCGTTTTGACCCGGACGCGATCGCCGGCCTTGAGTGGAATGTCTTGCTCTTTCGACAAATGCTCCGGCGTATACATCGCGC
>JBCDFS010000051.1:0-2359 GCA_039177645.1 Pseudomonadota bacterium
GAGCGCAAGGGCCCCCGCGTCGGTGCGCCGGACAAGGCTATCGAAGGTTTCCTTCGCGGCGCTGGGCTCTCTTCGATTGACGAGGCTCAGGTTGCGTCTGATCCCAAAAAGGGCGACTTTTATGTCGCGAAGATCACCAAGCCGGGGCAGGATGCGGAGACGATCATCGCTGGTGCTGTGAAGGAGGTCGTCGAGACCTTCCCGTGGCCGAAATCGATGCGCTGGGGCAGCGGCTCGCTGAAATGGGTGCGCCCGTTGCATTCAATCGTCTGCACGTTCGGGCCGGAGACCGAAGATCCTGTGGTCGTTCCCGTCGAGGTTGGCGGCATCACCGCGTCCAACACCACGGAAGGTCATCGGTTCCATGCACCGGAGCGGTTCACGGTGCGCCGTCTTGACGACTATCAGACCAAGCTTGAAGCCGCGAAAGTTGTTCTCGACCCCGAACGGCGCAAGGCGATCATTGAGACCGAGGCGCGCAATCTGGCGTTCGCGCAAGGGCTGGAACTGGTCGAAGACCCGGGCCTTCTCGAAGAAGTAGCCGGTCTCGTCGAGTGGCCGGTCGTGATGATGGGATCGTTTGATGAAGCGTTCCTGCAGATCCCCGATGCCGTTATCCGCGCGACGATCCGCGCGAACCAGAAGTGCTTCGTCCTGCGCGATCCCCAACAAAACCGTCAGACTGGCGATCTGGCGAACAAGTTCCTCCTGACCTCGAATATCGTGCCCGATGATGGTGGCGTGGCTGTTGTCGCCGGCAATGAGCGGGTGATCCGCGCGCGGCTCGCCGATGCGCTCTATTTCTGGCAGACCGACCAAGCGCCGCTGCCCGATATTGAGCAGCTGAACGAAAGCGCGGAGACGCTGGGCCTCGATCTCGCCAAGCCGCTCGATCAGCGCGCGGCGCGGCTCGATAGCCTGGGCGTGATTTTCCACGCGAAACTGGGCACGCAAGGCGAGCGGATCGCGCGTATCGCGGCTCTCGCGCGCACAATCGCGGGTGAAATCGGTGCCGATCCCGACCTTGCCGAGCGCGCGGCGAAGCTGGCCAAAGCTGACCTGCAAACCGAGGCAGTGGGCGAGTTCCCCGAGTTACAAGGCTTCATGGGCGCGCGCTACGCGGCGCTGCAGGGCGAAGACCCATCGGTCGTCGCGGCCATCGAAGACCATTACAAGCCGCAAGGCCCGTCGGACTCGGTGCCCACCGATTTGGTGGCCGTCGCCGTGGCGCTGGCCGACAAGCTCGACACACTCACGGGCTTCTGGGCGATTGACGAGAAGCCGACGGGCTCAAAGGACCCGTATGCGCTGCGCCGGGCAGCGTTGGGGGTGGTGAGGCTTGTGCGGGAGCATGAGTTGGAAGTTGATCTGGGCGTACTCACCGGAGACGCAAATGGCATCAACCCAGCCTCCTTTGCTGATCTCATGGGTTTCATCATCGACCGCCTAAAGGTGGCGCTGCGCGATGAGGGCATTAGCCATGACGTTGTCGATGCGGCTTTGACCCCCACCCCTGACCCCTCCCCACAGGGGGGAGGGGAATCGGCCACCGGTGATGCCGCGTCGTCTCCCTCCCCCTTGCGGGGAGGGACTAAGGGTGGGGGGAAAATCGGCGGGGACATTCTCGCAATCGTTCGTCGAGCCGAAGCGCTTTCCGCGCTCCTCAAGACCGATGACGGGCAGAACCTCAAAGCTGGCTACGACCGCGCGGCGAACATACTCGCCGCCGAGACCAAGAAGGGCACGGACATTACGGATTCAGTCGATCCGTCCTTGTTCGAGCAGCCCGAAGAGGGCGCGCTCCATACGGCACTGACAGATGCCGCCACCAAGGCCCATGCATCGGTCGCCGGCGGCGAGTACGAAGCCGCGATGCAGGCGCTGGCAACGCTCCGCGCGCCTATCGATGCGTTCTTCGAAGCGGTGCTGGTGAACGCAGAGGATCAGAAGGTCCGGGCCAATCGTCTCGCGCTGCTCGAAGGCGTGCGGTCTGAGATCAGCGCCATCGCCGACCTGTCCAAGGTCGAGGGATAGGCGACACCCCCGAAGGTCATCCTCGCCCCCGGGAACGAGCCCGGGGCAGGCTCTTGTGACGAGGATCCACGCTAAGCGTGCAGCAACAGCACAGGCGCAACCATTGCATGGACCCTCAGGACAAGCCCGAGGGTGACGCTTGGTGACACGGTTGGCTTGATGTCTAATCCAGCTCCACCCGGTTGCTGCGCACCTCGTCCAGTAGATCGGGCCGGAACGCAAGCAGGTGATCGATCAGATCGACCGGGTCTTTCGCCAGCGGGTGAAGATCGATGCTGATCGTCCGGCCATCCGCTTTCCAAGCCTTGGACATCCACTGCTTCCA
>JBCDFS010000052.1:0-2317 GCA_039177645.1 Pseudomonadota bacterium
GACGAATTCCGCGCTGATGCGGTGCGGATTGCGCTGACGAGTAGTCTGAGCAGGAAGCAAGTGGCCTCTGATTTGGGTGTTGGCTTGTCAACGTTGAACAAATGGGTGACGGCACATCGTGACACGGACGTCGTGTCTGATATGGACCTCGACCTTGCCCGAGAGAATGAACGGCTTCGACGGGAGAACCGCATTATCAAGGAGGAGAGCGAGATCTTAAAAAAGGCAACGCAGTTCTTCGCGGGCCAAAAACCATGAGGTTTAAGTTCATTGAAGAACACCGCGATGCGTTTTGTGCGAATCGGATGTGTGCCGTGCTGGATGTGAGCAAACGAGGCTTTCGTGCGTATCGCAGCCGTCCGGCAAGCCAAAGGCAGCGGACAGACATGGTGATTCTGGCGCATATCAAGGAACAGTCTCGCCTCAGCCTGGGCAGCTACGGCAGGCCGAGGATGACTGAAGAATTGAAAGAGCTGGGTCTGGATATTGGCCATCGCCGGGTTGGCAGATTGATGCGTGAGAATGGTATACGCGTCGAACGATCAAAGAAATACAAGGTAACGACCGATAGCAACCACGCCTTCAACATCGCGCCAAATCTGCTGAACCGGGAATTCCATGCAGATATGCCCAATCAGAAATGGGCTGGCCCCTCTCGGGACATTCGCTGCGCGAATACCCTGCCGGGCAATGGACATCAGCTGTGTGTGGACCCGTGAGGGCTGGCTGTATCTCGCCGTGATCTTGGACCTGCATTCAAGGCGCGTCATCGGCTGGGCGGTGAGTAATCGCATGAAGCGGGACCTAGCAATCCGGGCGCTGAAGATGGCTGTGGCTCTACGCCAGCCGCCGAAGGGCTGCATTCACCACACCGACCGGGGCAGCCAATACTGCTCGCACGATTACCAAAAGTTACTACGCCAGCATGGATTCAAGGTGTCGATGAGCGGCAAGGGCAACTGCTACGATAACTCGGCCGTCGAAACGTTCTTCAAAACGATCAAGGCGGAGCTGATGTGGCGACGGTCGTGGCACACGCGCAGAGATGTCGAATTGGCCATCTTCCAGTACATCAACGGCTTCTACAATCCCCGCCGCCGTCACTCAGCACTGGGCCGGAAAAGCCTCGTCGCATTCCAGAGAAAAGTGGCCTAAACAAGCACTTGGGGCGGCACTAAAACGTGACAGGTCCACATCCGCAAACGCTGCCACCAGATGGATGGGCATGGCTTCGAGCAAGGCAGCACTGGTTTGCTTCACCTCGCCGTAGATTGCCTGGGGAGGCGCGCAGCGGCGCGACATGGACGCCGATTTATCCGCCAGGACTTCAAAGTACTCGCTGCTCAGCTCATTGAGCGTCTCAAGGTGATCTTCGCGCTCAGCGGCCACGACGCGAAGTTGCTCGCTTGAGGTTTCGGCCGTCCCGCGATAGCTCTCCAAAGCGCGCGTCATCGGACCCCGACCTCGCGCCGGGCTTAGCGACAGGCACGACTCGGTGATCTCGCAGGACATTGTGGCGTCGATATTGCTCGCGAGACCCGTGACGGCCGGGGAAACCCGCTCCACCGCCAGCGCCGCCTCATTCGTCGCATCAATGTAAATCGATAGCTCCTGGCCCGCGTCCGCGTAGACGTTTGCCTCCACTGAACCGAAAGTGAGGCCGGTGAGCGAGCTGAGGGAAAGCGCCAAACCAGCGATGGCGATTGACGCTAGCGCAGCGATCCCGGCTAACGTGTGATTAAGCGCATGGAGGTTCGCGAGACCCGTCAAACTGAACCGCACCACCGCAAACGCACCGCCCGCCGCCATCACCCCGACGGTGAGGTTCTTGAGGGCGGCAAGTGCTCCAGATTCCTCGCTCAGCGAAAATAGCGCCGCGGGCGTGAGAATAAGGCCGCTTATGAGAATTGCGAATTAAGCAAGGTCCGCCAGCGTCCAGCACCGACCGCTTTCACGGCGTAAAGCAGGCTCTTTATCCCACATAGGCCTATTCCCATTCGATTGCTTTTTCATCATTAAGCTCCTTTCAAAAGTGGTAATGACAGGAGTTTCCATGAATAAAGCCGATCCCGTGGGCGCAGGATCGGCTCTTTATTCCTTGCACTTAGCTAGGGTCAGGATGCATTGATTTCTGTCGTTTCGCGTGGTTCACGGCTTGGAAAACGGAGCGGTGATATGAGCGACCTTTTCTGGCTGACCGACGCGCAGATGGCCCGTCTGGCGCCTTTCTTTTCCAAGTCACATGGCAGGCCTCGGGTCGATGACAGACGCGTGCTGAGTGGGATTATCTTCATCAATCGCGATGGCTTGCGCTGGC
>JBCDFS010000053.1:0-2301 GCA_039177645.1 Pseudomonadota bacterium
CAGCACCTCGGCACCACCGATTGTCGCGATCTCCAAGGCCTCGCGGACGCCAAGTGAATCGGCGCCATTCGCCACCCGTTGAAGCAGCATCGCCTGCCGCGCCTCGTCAAGGAGGTGGCCGGCATCGTTGCTTGCCGAGCCATCCACGCCCAAGGAAACGGGGACGCCGGCATCGCGCATCGCTCGTACCGGCGCGATGCCGCTGCCAAGGCGGCAGTTTGAGCAGGGGCAGTGGCTGACCCCGGTTTTCGAACGCGCGAAAAGATCGATCTCACCGGCGTCGAGCTTTACGCAATGGGCGTGCCACACATCATCGCCTGTCCAGCCAAGATCCTCCGCGTACTGCCCCGGACGGCAACCGAACTGCGCCTCCGAATAGGCGATGTCCTCGGTGTTTTCGGCAAGATGCGTGTGGAGCCGCACGCCCTTGTCCCGCGCCAGAAGTGCTGCGTCGCGCATCAACTCCCGACTGACAGAAAAGGGCGAACACGGCGCGATCCCGATCTGGATCATAGCTCCGGGCGCCGGATCGTGGAACGCGTCGATCACGCGGACACAATCCTCAAGGATCGCGCCCTCTCGTTCCACCAGACTGTCGGGCGGCAACCCTCCCGCGCTCTCGCCGATGCTCATGGAGCCGCGAGTTGCGAGCAGCCGCACGCCGAGTTCGCGCGCCGCGTCGATGCTGTCATCCAGCTTCGCGCCATTCGGGAAGACATAGAGGTGGTCAGAGCTTAGGGAGCAGCCGGACAGCGCCAGTTCCGCCAGCCCTAGGGTCGCGGAGACACGGATTTCCTCCGGACCGAAACGCCCCCAGATCGGGTAGAGCGTTTGGAGCCAGCCAAAAAGAAGCGCGTCCTGCCCGCCGGGGACCGCCCGCGTCAGTGTCTGGTAGAGATGGTGGTGGGTGTTGATCAGTCCCGGTGTGACGACACAGCCGGCAACGCCGATCACTTCTGCTCCGCCGGGTTCCAGCGCCGTGCCGATCTCCGTGATCACGCCACCCTTCATGCGCAGGTCGCAACCGGCTATCTCGTGACGCGACGGATCCATCGTCACGAGGATATCCGCCCCTTTCAGAAGGTACTCAGCCACCCTTGTGGTCCTGCAGGAGTTCCAGAGCCTCGGCGTGGATTTCGGGGTTGGCCGCCGCGACAGCAGCGCCCCCGTGGTGCACCGGCTTTCCCTTCCAGTCGGTCACCAGACCGCCTGCAGCCTCAACCACCGCGATCGGTGCGGCGATGTCGTAAGCCTGCAACCCGGCTTCAATCACGAGATCGATCTGCCCAAGTGCGAGCAGGGCGTAAGCATAGCAATCCATTCCGTACCGGGTGAGTCGCACCCTGTCTGCCACCCTGCGGAAAGCGGCGTGTTCATCGGGTGTCCCGATTTCGGGGAAAGTGGTGAAGAGCGTTGACTGTTCCAGCGGGCGCGGCGCGCGGGTTTCCAGCTGCCTTGATCCATCGCGCCCCTTCAGCAGGGCCGTTCCCATGCCGCCAAGAAAGCGCTCTCCGATATGCGGCTGGTCAATTACGCCAAAAACCGGGCCGGTGTCGTCCTGCACCGCGATCAACACCCCCCAGGTTGGCGCGCCCGACATGAAAGCACGGGTGCCATCGATCGGGTCGAGAACCCATGTGAGCCCGGAGCGGGATGGCCTCTCGCCGAACTCTTCGCCCAGGATGCCATCGTCAGGGCGAAAGACCTCAAGCATCTTCCGCATCACACTCTCGCAATCGCGATCAGCAACCGTCACCGGATCAAAGCCTCTCTCGGCCTTGTTTGTTGCCGTCAGAGAGGCGTCGCGAAAGCGCTCGAGCGTGACGCCACGGGCCGCATCGGCGAGACGCTCCGCGACCGCCGGAATTCCGAAGATCGTGTCGTTTCCGGCCTGGTTATATGAAATTTGGGAAGTCATGGGGTGAGCCTAGGCACGGGGCTCGTGCCTGTCACCTGTCGGTATCGTCCGGCTTTCAGGCTGCGTCGCTAAGGACCCGCGCGAGCTCAAAAAGTCGCCGCCTCTGGTTCTCCGGGATCAAGTAATAGGACCGGACAAGTTCCAGTGCTTCCTTGTCGGACATCAAATCGCCCTGGATTGGCTCACCTTTAGGAGGAGTTGCCTCTTCCGAGTCCAACCCGTCAAAGAAGTAGTTGACGGGAACATCAAGCGCTTCGGCGATCTCCCAGAGACGGGACGCGCTGATACGGTTCATGCCGGTCTCGTATTTCTGGATTTGCTGAAACTTGATTCCGACATGGTCCGCAAGCTGTTGCTGGGTCATACCGACCATCCACCGCCGA
>JBCDFS010000054.1:0-2291 GCA_039177645.1 Pseudomonadota bacterium
AGCTGCAACGCGAGACACTCGGCCAGGTTTCGCGCACCGATGCCGACCGGATCGAAACGCTGGATGCGAGACAGGACGTCAACCACTTTGGCGAGCGGCGCTTGCAGGCGTTCGGCGACATCCTCGGGCGATGTTTGTAAATAGCCGTTGTCGTCAATGGCATCGATGAGCATCGTTCCGATGATACGGGCGCTGGGATCCTTGATCGCTATTGCCAGTTGCGCTCCCAAATGGTCATGGAGCGTCTCTGGACGGCTGATGTAATGATCGAAGTCGGGTCGCTCGGCGACCGATTGACCACTGCCCATCCCCATACCAAAAGCTCGCTCACCATCGGTCGCAGGGGCCGCTCCTTGCGCAGGGTCTTCGGGGAAAACGTTTTCAGCCGATGTGTCCAAAGTGTCCGCGATGGCTTGCGGACCAGAATCAAGGGTGCCCAAGGACAGGTTTGCGGTCTCTTCCGTTCCGGACCCGTTCACGGGTTCGGATAGCTCAAATTCGCTGTCACCATTGATCGGACCCTCGGCACGCTCATCACGCTCCAAAAGCGGGTTCTGAACCAGTTCTTTGTCGATGAATTGGGAGAGTTCGAGCGATGAAAACTGTAGCAGCTTGATCGCCTGCATCAGCTGCGGCGTGATCGCGAGCGTTTGACTTTGGCGCAGAACGAGCTTTGGCGACAGACCCATGGCAGGGATATGCGACAAGCAATGTGCCCTTAGCAAGCCTCATGCCAAGCGAATTCGACGCATATGGTCTTTTTGCGTGATTGTCGTAACTGGAAGCTAAAGCGTGAAGCTTTCACCAAGATAGAGCCGGCGGGCCTCGGGATCCGCAACGATCGCCTTGGGCGTGCCCTCGGTGAGAACACGACCCGAATGGATGATCGTGGCACGATCAATCAGGTTGAGCGTTTCGCGAACATTGTGGTCGGTGATCAGGACCCCGATGCCCCGTGTCGTGAGATGGCGCACCAGCGTTCGAATATCGCCCACAGCTATTGGGTCGACTCCCGCAAATGGCTCGTCCAGCAGCATGTAGGCTGGGCGGCTTGCGAGCGCCCGGGCGATTTCACAGCGGCGTCGCTCGCCGCCCGACAAGGCGATCGAAGGCGTGTCGCGCGACTTGGCGATTGAGAACTCCTCCAGCAGTGCGTCCAATTCATCCTTGCGCTTTGTTGCGTCGGGCTCGACCAGTTCCAGTACCGCCATGATATTCTCCGCGACGGTCATGCCGCGGAAAATTGATGCTTCCTGCGGCAGGTATCCGATTCCGAGCCGCGCCCGCTGATACATCGGAAGGTGCGTGATGTCCTGCCCGTCCAGATGGATGAGGCCGGCATCGGGCAAGAC
This sequence comes from Pseudomonadota bacterium, assembly GCA_039177645.1. Classification (GTDB taxonomy): domain Bacteria; phylum Pseudomonadota; class Alphaproteobacteria; order Rhodobacterales; family Rhodobacteraceae; genus Amaricoccus. The sequence continues at coordinate 1,353 of JBCDFS010000054.1, forward strand.
AAGGCCGGTGATCATATAGAAAATTGTGGTCTTACCGGCCCCGTTTGGCCCCAGCAGTCCGACCGCTTCGCCCCGCCTGAGCGTCAGCCCTGCATCACTGACCACGGTGCGACCGCGGTAGCTTTTTCGTAGACCTGCGACGACGAGGCTACCGGCTTCCCCGGTCACGGCGGTTGGTGAAGTAGCGATGGCCTGCGCACCGTTTAACGCGCCCAATACGCGCGCTTTGGCGGCGGAGCCGTTCGGGCGCGGATCCAGGCCGTTTTCGTAATTATAGGCCGGTTGGCTGCCGTTTGAGGGTACCGCTTCGTTCGCTGGCACCTCCTGGTTTCCATTCACCGGATAGGTCTGGTGGCCGTTCGCGGTGCCATTGAGATGGCCGTTTGGTGCCGCCTTTGGCTTGGCCAACTGTGGTCCCAACTCCTTGTGGAGCGCCGCATCGATCTTGCGGCCAAAACGCTCGACGGGGTCACGCGTTGCCAGCAGAGCGGCGCGAGCGAAGAGCTCACCCGGACCGGCTTCCCAGGCTCTTGTGACTATTTGTTTTGAACGCTCAACCAACCCCATAGAAAGGAAATCTAGCGGTCGGAGCCCGGAACGAAAACCCCGGTAACGCGCTGTGAGCCTGCGCCGGCACTTGGCGCGGCCTCAAGTCGGCTTTCGCGGCTGGCGAGATCGACAACGAGGCGTTGGCCACGCAGCAGGTTTTCGCCCTGTTGCAACAGCACATTTCCGGTCAAGGTGATCGTCTCGGTAACAAAGTCGAACCGTCCCTGATCGCCCTCCGCATATTCCTGCTCCGAGCGAATGCGAACAGCACCGATGGCCTCGAGAAGTCGCAAGCCCTGGCTACTGGCCGGGCCAATGTTGTTCTGATCGGCCCCACCGACGTAATGGACGCGCAACTCGCGTGTTTCCAGCTCCGCCGTTCCTTGCGTG
>JBCDFS010000055.1:0-2273 GCA_039177645.1 Pseudomonadota bacterium
AAAAAAAAGCTGCTCAATTTCGAAATCATAGGCCGACCGTCGGTGATCAGAGCGCTTTGACGAGAGGATCAGGTTGCGCGCCGTCCGCCATAAGAACGCCCTCAGGTTCTTGATTGTCGAAAGATCACCCCGTTCGAGCACTTTCTGAAAGGCCTCTTGAGCCACGTCGTCGGGGTCGGGCGGACCGTTGCCAAATCTTTTGCGAAGGCCCTCGGCAAGCTCGGCAGCATACTCTTGATAAAGCACGCTGATCGGGCTTTGCGCTTCCTCGGGTGGGCTGACGGGCGTCCCGTAGTCGAGAACTGTATGGGTATCGGCCACAAGCGTTGCGGGGCGCGGCACGTCATCCATCACGTATCCTCCCCGCTGGATTGTCGACTTCCGACAGCGCTAGGTCGACGACAGACCAAGAAGCGTCGCCATGGCATGAGGGGTGCTCCAGGCACGGCCAGTACTGCTAATCATTCGCAACGAGCCTAGGCTTCGTCGCTGACAATTCAAGCGTTTTCCCAATGCTCACTTGTCGCATGGAACATCAGTATAATACTCAACCCCCGCCACACGTCAGTATGCGGTCAAGAACCCTCGTTGATCGCAACGATAGTCTCTGGCAGCGCGCCAGGCGCCTGCCATCAGCCCATCAATTCCAAGATAACCTGGACAGCGGCAAGAGGGTTGGAAGGTCTTTTATCATTGGCACTCATCTGAGTGACCAATGGCGCGAGTGACGGGGCTCGAACCCGCGACCTCCGGCGTGACAGGCCGGCACTCTAACCAACTGAGCTACACCCGCGCGTCCCCTAAGGGAGCCTCGGCGGTTAAAGCTCGCCGTGCATGCCGTCAAGCGTAACCCGCGCTTGTTTATCCCGTCGCAACCGATGTCGGTGTTCTGTGAAAAGAGTTCCACACGCACAGGTTGGTCGGCTAAAGTTCCTTTGATGTATGAGCAGTCTCAACTTCGGGCGCTGATTGAAACGGCGGTTGACGGTGTCCTGTCCATCGATACCGGGGGACGGATCAGCCTCTTTAACCCCGCGGCGGAGCGGATTTTTCAAAGATCGGCGGAAGACATGCTCGGCCAGCCGGTGGAGCTGCTCATGCCCACCCACCATGCCTCGAATCACTCCGGCTATATCGAGCGCTACGTGCAAACCGGTGAGGCGAGGATCATCGGCATCGGTCGGCGGGTGCAGGGCCAACTGCCAGGCGGCAGCCTCTTTCCCATGCATCTCTCGGTGGGCGAGTTTATGGACGCTGGAGAGCGTTACTTTGTCGGCATCATCCGTGATTTGACGGAGGAAACCGCGGCTCAAAGGCGGGCCCAGGACCTTCAAGCCCAGCTCGAATTGATCGGTCGCCATGCTGCTGTCAGCGAAATGGGAGCAGCGCTGGCCCATGAGCTGAACCAGCCGCTCACAGCGATTGACCTCTTCCTCGTGGCGGCAGAGAGGCAGCTGGATAAAGACCCGGCGCGCGCCAAGGAACTCTTCGCCCGCGTGCGCACCGAGGCGGAGCGGGCGGGCGGCATCGTTCGCCGCATTAGGCAGATGGTGGAACGCACCGACGGCGAGAAGGAGACTTTCTCCATCGCCGCGGTGGTCAATGAAGCCGTTGAGCTCTGCCGCGTGGTGCAGTCTCAACCGAGCGCGATTACTGTAGGTGCGCTACCCGATGATCATATTTTCGGCGACCGCACGCAGCTTCGCATGATCTTGGTCAATCTCATCAAGAACAGCCTCGATGCCACCGAAGGCCATGCCGAACCGCAAGTCCACGTGCGCGGCGCGGGCGGCGCCATGGCCTCCGTTGAAGTGCTCGACAATGGCCCTGGAGTTGATGAGGCCTTCGAGAAGCGGCTGTTCGAGCCCTTCGCCAGCACCAAAAGCCGGGGCTTGGGCATAGGATTATCAATTTGTCGGACCATTGCCGAGACGCACGGCGGTCGATTGACCTATGTTGCGCCTGGCGCGCAGGCGGACGGGGTAGGCGGTGCTCTCTTTCGCCTCGAACTTCCGCGGGAGGAGGGTTGATGCGTATTGCCGTGGTCGATGACGACGCGTCCGTTCGCGAGGGCGCTGTTTTGGTGCTCGAGGCCGATGGGCGGGATGTCGCTGCCTTTCCGAGCGGTGACGCGTTTTTGTCAGAAGCCAAGGAAGCGAGCCAATGGGACCTGGCGTTCCTCGATCTCAAAATGCCCGGTTCCTCGGGCTTTGATGTCTTAAGAGCACTCCAGGTGGACGACACCCTACCGTTTCCAGTCGTGATGATCAGTG
>JBCDFS010000056.1:0-2259 GCA_039177645.1 Pseudomonadota bacterium
CTGGGCGGAATGATCGGTCCGGCCTATGCCAGACGGTATCCGGATCGTGTCCTGTCGCTTGGTTTGCTCTCCACAGCCGCGTTTCGCACAGACGAGGACAGCCGCAAGGTCTGGGCTGTGGTCAAGGCGATGGAAGAGAAGGGCATTCCGCAAGTACTGGGCACGTTGACCGACCGCTGGTTCACCGATGCGTTCATTGCCGAGCACCCCGATGTGGTGGAGCGGCGTCTGCAACAGGTGATCGACACAGATGCAGATGTCTTCCTCAACGTCTTTCGGATCTATGCCGGGACTGAAATGTCACCCTGGCTTCACGAGGTCACGACGCCCGCTCTGGTGCTGACAGGTGAACACGACGGAGGGTGCAACCCGCGGCTCAATTCACAGATCGCCGAGGCCCTGCCCAAGTCCGAGCTTGTCATTCTGAACGGCTATAAGCACTCTTTGCTGCTCGAGGCAGGCGACCTCGTGGCAAAGCACATTGTAGAATTCGTTAATCGGCAGGCATAGAGCCTATTTCTTCACGTTTTCCGCAAAACTCTTCTCAAACGCTCTTTGCTGGTCCGGGCTCGCCTCGGTCTGGTATTTGGCTTTCCACTCCGACATCGGCATGCCGTAGAAAATCTCCCGCGCCTCCTCTTTGCTCATCTCGATGCCGCGCTCGTTCGCCGCTTCCTGATACCACCTCGACAGGCAGTTCCGGCAAAAACCGGCAAGGTTCATGAGATCGATGTTCTGGACATCCGTGCGGGCTTCCATCAGGTGCGCGCGCAGTGTCCTGAAGGCCGCAGCCTCCAGTTCAAGTTTCGTTTGATCATCCATGGGCCACGTCCTCCACCGGTGCGAGCATGCGTTTGATATAGGGTTGTTCGAGATGATCGACACGTACGGTCAGGCTGCCTACATCCGGCAGGAATTCATCCAGGGTGTTCAGGATCAACTCTGCAAGCCCCCGGCGCGTCTCCTCGTCACGGCCCGGAAGCAGGAGAAGCGTGGCATGGGCAAAGCTCTGCGGTTCTACGCCGATCCGGCTGGCGGTTGACGCGATCGTGCGCACACGCACGGTGTCCGGCGCGGTGATGTTCGGATGGGTCGCGAAGGTATCCCAGAGCGCGTCACACAAGGCTTGCAGATCGTGGCTGGCGTCCAGTCTCGGGGAATGCTCGATGACGATATGCGGCATGGTGTGATCCTTTCCTGTTTCAAATTGGACGGCAACGGCAATGCTGCGCAAGCGTTTCCTCTTTAGACAAGCCCGGCATCCTCCGCCGCTTGCAGCAGGACGGGCGCGAGGCGCTGGGCCCAAGCCACCTGCTCGGCTTCAGTTTTGATCAGATCATTGCGCAATTCGATCAGCGCGTGCGGTCGGTCTTTTGAGACCGCATGCCGATCCAGAGCATCACCTGCAAGTGCGCCGGTGTAAGGCTCGTTTTCACCGACAACGAGCCGAGTATCCTCCCGGAGCCTGTCAATCAAAGGGCGTGACAGCCGTTCGTCCCGGGCAAAAAGGATGCCGACATGCCAAGGTCGGGGCGCGCGCCCACGGAATTGGGGCGTGAAGCTGTGAATCGATACGATTATCGGCGTCGAGATCCGGGCCGCCAGACGGTCCAGTGCGACATCATAGGGTCGGTAGCACCTTTCCAGGCGCTCCGTTCTGTCCTGATCGGTAAGATACCGATTCGCCGGAATGATCGTGCCATCGTAGAGTTTCATGACCAGCGTCGGGTCATCCTCACCCCGGTTCGGGTCGATCACCAATCGAGAGAAATTCGACCCTATATAGGCACTATTCAGTTCCACGGCGAGTTGCCATGCCACACCTGCCGCCCCGGGATCGTAGGCGATGTGGCGCGCCATATCATCCTCGCCAATGCCCAAAGACCCGTTCCCCACGAAAGGCGGAACCGTGTTGGTCGCATGATCGCAGGTCACCAGCCATTTCCCAGGCCGATGAGCGCCATCTTCGAAAAAAGGATGATAGGTCATAATCGTCGGTACATTTTGGTTTGCCTTAGGATAGTTGAAGGCCAAATGGAAACCGGTATTAAGCGAATGGCGTCGTCAGACGCGATTTGCCGCAAGATCAGGAACGGGCCAGGACTATTATGAGACGCCATCGCAATGTAAAAATCGTCGCCACGCTCGGCCCCTCCTCACAGGATTATGAAACGATCCGCGCGCTGCACGAAGCGGGAGCCGACGTTTTCCGACTCAATATGAGCCATGGCAGTCACGACACGATCCGCGCCAAGCACA
>JBCDFS010000057.1:0-2250 GCA_039177645.1 Pseudomonadota bacterium
CTTGGAGCATCGGCTCCCCGGACTTCGCAATCGAGTCGTCGTTGCCCTTGATGAGCAAGTGAGCCTTCGTGGTGAGGATATCGGCTTGCGGATTAGGCATTTCGTTGAACGACTTGACCAGCGATTCCATGCTGTTCATGGTCGTGTATGACACGTTGACGCCGGGATACTTTTCTTCAAAGACTTCAACCAGATAGCTCATGACTTCGTCGTCAGCATCGGTGCGGATGACCAACGAGTCTTCGATTTCAGCTGCAGCTAACGGCGCTGCGATTGCAAAGGCGCTGAGCACGACAGATGTGTGCGCGAGCCAGCGCTGAACCGTGTTTCGGTTTGCCATCACCTTCTCCTTTCTTTTCTACAGATCATCAAGAATTTCATCTTAGATTTCTAGTCGATGAACGTACTTATACTGTATGAAACCCGTGTGAAATTGTCTGTGCATGCCGATACTGTCATAAAAATTTCACGCAATATTGCGGATTCGAGGTGGTTTTCTTTGTGATGTTGAGAGGAGGCTGCCCCCCCGGTGTCGAGCCGGGAACGGCCAGCTTGGCATTGCAAGCCTGTCCCAGCGTGCAAAGCATGGAGTGAAGCAAAACAATGCCGGCTGACATTTGTGGCGTAGGTTTCAACACCGGAGATATGAACGGCGATCTGGACGCGCTGGACCGCGAGCTTGAGAGCTTCGCAGCGCTTGGTTGCGACGCGTGTGAGATCACCGCCGTCGGGCTCGACGTGGTGGTTTCGGGCCGGCTCATCCCAGCCCGCGTCAAAGCGTTGCGTGCGATCCTGGGACGCTACGAATTCGCTTACTCCCAGCACGCGCCTATCGCCATCAACCTCATGGACTTGGCCCATCTTGATCTGCACGTCAGCGCGGCGCTCGCTGCAATCACGCTCGCGGGCGAAACCGGCACGCCCGTCGTGGTCCTCCACCCCGGGCGGGTCCATCCGAAGGACTGGGCGACCTCTAGCACCGAGTTATTGGCGCGCGAGCGCGATGTGCTGTCGACGGTTGCCGACCGCGCAGCACAACTGGGCGTGCGCATTGCGTACGAGAACATATCACCCAATCCCCGGGTCCTAGCCGGCGCCGAGTGGTCTTATGCGCTGGACCCCGCACAGTTAGCCGGGCAGCTGGAGGCGTTGAGCCATGGCGCAGTGATGGCGTGTTTGGACGTTAGCCACGCCCAGCAGGGTGCCGGGTTGATGGGGTTCAACATCAACACCGCTTGCGCGGCACTGACCCCCCACATCGGACACATCCACTTCTCCGACTGCACCGGCTTACCGGCGACAATCTCCACCCAACACCCAGGCGAACGCGAATGGTTGGGTATCGGCGACATGCATGCGCCACCTGGATTTGGCACGATCGATTTCCCAGCGCTGGCCGCCGCCATTGGTGTGCAGCCCAACACGCGCATTGTTATTGAGGTCAAGCGGAACTTCCACGCCCACGCGCGCTCAACGAGCTTAGAGGCAGCGCGGACCTTCGGTGCATCCATTGCCAGGCCGTCGGATAAGACCCGGTGAATGGCCGACCCCATGCCGCTCGGCGAACGCGATCAACGCGATACCAACGTCCGGACGCACCTCTCACAGTCTCGTGCGGGACCTGCATTGTCTAAGAAGTGAAACGCACCTTTCGGCACGATGCCTGCGAGCGACGTCGTCACCATCAGCCAAGGTTTGGGCGCAGCCGTTGCTCGATGATCGCGCTGTTCCCTGACACGTTCCGGCCCCGCTCGGGCAGCAGCGCAGCATGCTATTTGCGGTAGCGTTCGAAGACTTCGTCCATGCGCGGATCCTCGCGCAGCTCTTTCCCGTCGACCGCACGATCGCCGTCCTTGCGGATTGTCGAGACCCAGTAGAGTGAAAGTTGCCTCGCATGCTCCACCGTGAGATCCGCGTATCCGCCTGTTTTCTGTGAGCGCCTGCGCGCCCCGCGCGCGGCCCAAACGGAAGGTAAGTCCGAACGACTTCTGCCCCGGTTGGCTGAATCACGAAATGGAATCCGGCGATGTCTCAGTAATTGACGGCATACCGCGGTCGACCGGGTGCAGCCACCTTCGCGAGCTTTGCCGTCAGCTGCGCAGTTCGGTTCCCCTCAATTTGTGTTTTTACTTTTGCCTGCCACCTGCCTTTCAGCAACTGTGAAACGGCTATATTAAACAGCACACTCATCGACGCATAACCTACTGTTTTCCAGCAGATAACAGACAAACACGAAACATGGCGATGTTA
>JBCDFS010000058.1:0-2185 GCA_039177645.1 Pseudomonadota bacterium
AACAGCAGTTGCGCGTTTTCCGAGGCGGCTTGCAGGGCCGCGATCTGCGCCGTGAGCGCATCGATCGCTTCAGCAGCCGCAGTGTCTTCAGGTACAACGGGATCCGGCGCATTCCGCAGCTCTTCGATCTGCGCCTGCAGCGCTTCCAGCTGCGCCAGAAGTTCGGCATTTGGCTCGGTGGGTTCAGCTTCAACAATTACCACTTCTGGATCAGGGGGCGGAAGTGGGACGAAGGGCTCGATCTCGCCAAAGCCATCGCCTTCCAGCTGGAACTCGTCTGGTGTGGCCGTGGGGAGGGCCACCTCTTCATCGGGCTGCGCGAGGAAGTAGAGGACAGCACCGCCAACTGCGATGAGTCCGACGATAAGGAGTGCAAGTAAAGTTGATCGTCTCGCTGGAGCCGACGTGCCGCGCCCGCTTCCCTGCTCCAGCGCGGCGAGGCGCTTCTCGAGATCGGCGTTGGTGTCGCTCATGACGAGACCCCCGCTGGCGGAGACGCCTGGATGCAAACGACCTCTTCGCCGATCCGCAGCACCCATTGGTCATGTACGCCGGAGACGCGGATCACACCGTCTTCGGTGGCCTGCGTGTTGACCGTCCGCTCTCGACCGTTGGAGTAGCGAAAGATGGCCGGCACGGGCGCGTTTCGCTCGAACTGGAAGTAGGTGAAGGTGCCATCGTCCCAAACACGAAGCGGCGTGAACTCCAACCGATCACTGGCCTCATAATTGTAGTTTGGGGCAGCTTGGGCGATTGCGTTCTGCGGGCGTTGCTCTTCGTCCGGATAGCGGAACTGCACAACGTAGAAGGTCGGGTTCGAGGCCTCCTGAACGTTAAAGTAATAGCTGCGGCGGTTCGTGTAGACCGTGACATTGGTATGGACACCGCGCGCAAGGGGTTTGATGGCAAAGGCGCGTCCGCCTGGAATGCCGTCGATCTCGAACCCCTTTGTGTCGCCCGCAATAATCGACCGGATGCTTTCACCTTCGCCGAATTCGATGGTCGTGACATGGGTGAGCGAGACGCTCAGCCGATAGACCTGGCCTTCCTGATAAGTCGCGATCCGCACGCGGCTGTCGTTGGGACCGCCGTGTGGGACGGCCTCCGCAGCAGCGATGCTTGCCGAAAGCATGAGAGAAACAAATGCAACGAGGTAGGGCTTCACCTAGTTCTCCAATCTATCAGAGCGGATGGCGTATTCGACGACTGTGAAGCCGAAGGGATTGGTCCAGACCTCGTCGATCGAGCGGCGCTCTTCCGGGCGAAACTCAAAAAGGAGCGTCGCCGTGAAGAGGCCGGTTTGGACCCCGTTGATCGACGTCAGACGCTTGCGAAGACGGACCGTCGCGCGATTGGTCCCGATCCGGTTGATGCTAAGGATCTCGACCTCGAGCCGTGCATTCGGTCCGTAGACAGTTGGCGGGTACTCCGCATTTGCCGAGTTCCAGATCTGTCGAAGGGAAGCCGCTGCCGCGCCATCGGAACTCGCTAGCACGCGTCTTATGCGGACATCATTGTCGAGTTGGTTATAGACCTCGCGCTCGGTCACGTAGCGGAAGACCTCCGCCTCGATGATGGCCTGGTTTTCTGTGACGTTTGTTGCACCGACAGATGCCTCCGGAAGGGCGAAACCACTCTCGGGGTCGTAAGGCACGACGACGGGCGGCGGATCGACGTCGAGGATCGCGACGGCTGCCGCACTCAGACATCCGACAATGCCAAAGATCAGACCGATAAGGCCAAGTCGTTGCCAGAGCCGTTCCCGTCTGAGCGCCCCGTAAACCAGCTCCTCCTCGATGATGGCCTGTTCTTCGTCCAACGCTTCACCCTCACTCCGCGCGCAGTTCCGGAAGGGTGAACTCCATGAAGCGTTGTTCCTCGGCGATGGTGGCGGCATCGATCACACCACCCGTGCCGTCCCCGACGGTCTGGACCGCTTCGAGCTGCCACATGGCGACAAGCGCGATTGCAAGCTCGGCTGTGACGCGGGTGTTCAGGTCAACGCTCTCTTTAAGCTCATCCATGTCGTCGATCAGCCCGACGAGGCGTTCTACACGTTCGAGGCTTTGCCCGGCATCGTCATAGCTGTTCTGTGCGGCCGCCGAGACGAGCGCGCCTGTGGTCGCCTGTGTGGCGATGCGCTCTGCGCCCGGATTACCGCTGCGGGCCATTTCCGCAAGCGTGT
>JBCDFS010000059.1:0-2174 GCA_039177645.1 Pseudomonadota bacterium
TGCCGAAGAACAGCGCTTCATGGACTTCACGCTGCCGGATCTGCGCGCAGACTGACTTGAGGTGTAACGCGTGGCGAGTGAACAGGAAATCATCGAAGAAGAGCTGGTCTACGGTGCCCTGCGCCGCGAGCGGCTCTGGCAGCGCCTTGGGCTCATCGGGCTCATCTTCGGCATTCTCGGATGCCTGAGCGCGGCGGCTGTCGCGATCCTCGATGTCGACCCGCCGCCAGTAGTCGTGCCCTATGATCCCGCCACCGGCTTTGCCCTGCCCGAGGCTTCGGTGGGCGCGACGTCTGTCACAGCTAACCAGGCGATCATCGAAGCGGAAGTCTTTCGTTATGTGACCGACCGCGAGGTCTACAACCAGCTCGACAACGATCTCCGCATCCGCAGCGTTCTGCGTCGCTCGGACGGGGCTGCCGAGAGCGGGTTGCGCCAAATCTGGAACAGCGCCAACGAGAACTACCCGCCGACGGTTTATGGTCCCAATGCCCGGCTTGATGTCGAAATCCTCAGCATCAATCGCATCGGCACCAACCGCGCCACGGTCCGCCTGCGCAAACGCCTGACATCCATCAACGGCGTCCAGACCGGGCTCTTCACCGCCACGCTGCTCTTCGAGTTCCGCCCTGAGACCCGCCGCTCCATCGATGAGGTCTGGACCAATCCCTTCGGCTTCACGGTCCTCGAATATTCCATCCGCTCCGACAGATTGGAGAATTAGTTTGCTTAAAAAGGCCCTCGTAACAATTGTGCTTGTGCTGCTGCCCGGCCTCGCCTTCGCCGAGGCCATCCCGCGCGGTGGCCCCAATGACAACCGGGTGCGATTGGCCACTTACCAGGAGGGCCAGGTCTATCGCCTCAACGTCTCGCTGACCCATGTGACCACCATCGAGTTTGGCGAGGGCGAAAGCATCCGCTCGATCATTGCCGGCGACACGGAGGGCTTCGAGATCGACGGCGTTCCGGGCGGCCAGGCCTTCGCAATCAAGCCCGTGGCTCGTGGCGTCCATACCAATGTGACCGTCTATACCAACCGCCGCAGCTATTACTTTAACGTTCAGGAGACCCGCAGCCCGACCTTTTACGTGGTCCAGTTCCGCTACCCCGAAGACAATACACGGCCCACACGTGCCATCGCGGCCCAGGCCCCGAATTACAATTACGGGGCCAGCGCGCGCACCGAGTTTACCCCGACCCGCGTCTGGGATGACGGGACCTTCACGTATTTCGAATTCCCGCGGAACGCGCCGGTACCCGCGATCTTTCGCTCCGCAAATGGTCGCGAACGGACGGTCAACACGCAGGCCACCGAGGACGGCGTGATCCGGGTTTCGGGGGTGAACAGGCAATGGGTGTTGAGGATCGGGGAAGAGGTTGTCTGTATCGAGGCCACACCGCCTGCGGGGGTGGGATCATGAGCGACACCGGAAACGCGGACCTCGAGAAACGTCTCGCCGCCCTCGAGCAAGGCAAAGGCGCAGGTTCGCCCCCTGCCCCGCGACGCTCGCCCCTGCTCGCACTGGTCGTCGTCCTCGTGATCGGCGCAGGTGGAGCATTGCTCTATCTCCTATCCCAGCCCGAGGAGGAAGAAGCCCTGCCCACGGCCACGCCGGATGTGTTCCAAAACGAAGGCGACGGGTTCGGTGCCATCGAAACCCTCGCCCCGCCCGAACCAGAAGTCGTTCTGGTCGCACCCGCACCGGTGGAGCCCAATGCAGAACTTCTGGCGCAACTCGCCGCCCTTCAGGCGCAGATCGAGGAATTGCGCAACGCGCCCGAACCTGTCGTGGAGAAAGACACGGCTGCCGCCGAAGCCATTGATGCGCTGACAGCCCGGATCGCGGCCCTGCAAGCGGCGTCAGAAGCCGCACAACAGCAGTTTCGCGATGAGCTCACGGCGCGCGATCGCGAGCTGGAGCAACTCCGCATGGACCTCGAACTTGCGCAGCTTGAGGCCAACCGGCCCCTTCCGGCACCCATCGGCCCCACTGAGGACGAATTGCGTGCGCGGGAAGAAGAACGGCTCCGCCGCGAGGAAGAGGCACGGCGGCTGGCGGAACTCGAACGCCGCGCGGCTGAGGAACGCGCATTCCAGAAACGCCGCATCACTTCGCCGACGATCGCTTTTGGAGGTGCATCCGGTGCGAGTGAGACGGCATTGACCGAGCGCA
>JBCDFS010000060.1:0-2139 GCA_039177645.1 Pseudomonadota bacterium
CTGGTCGCCAATATCGACGCCCATGATGGCGGCGCGGAGATCGCCCGCGGCAACGCCAAGGTGGTGAACGCCCGCCTGTCGGACGCGAAATTCTTCTGGGAAACCGACCTCCACACGGTGAACAATGAAGGCTTCGACCCGTGGGTGAAGAAGCTCGACGACGTCACCTTCCACGCCAAACTCGGCAGCCAGGGTGACCGCGTCCGCCGCATCATGGCGCTCGCGCGCGAACTCGCCCCGCTGGTGGGAGCGAACCCCGACGATGCCGAGCGCGCCGCGTATATCGCCAAGGCCGACCTCAACAGCCAGATGATCTACGAGTTCCCTGAACTGCAGGGCGCGATGGGGCGTAAGTATGCAGAAATCGCGGGCGAGAAGCCGGAAGTCGCCGCAGCCGCAGAACTGCATTACTCGCCGCTTGGACCGACCGATGATGTGCCGACGGAGCCGGTGAGCGTGGCCGTGGCGCTGGCGGATAAGTTGGATACGCTGACTGGGTTTTGGGCCATTGATGAGAAACCAACGGGCAGCAAGGACCCTTATGCGCTGCGAAGGGCAGCGCTTGGGGTGATCCGGCTTATTCTCGAAAATGGAAAGAAGTTGGATCTTTCAGAAGCTCCTTGGTTCCATTTCCTTAAGGTTGTCCAAGAAGGCGCACGTCGAATGCAGGCGAAGGCTGTCTCTGACGTTGGTGGATTGTCCGAAGTGGGCGTTCCACTCATTCACGTTGTCGATCTCCAACTAGACCTCTTGGAGCGAATGACCGACACGTCAGAGAACGCTATGAAGTTGAAAGATTTTTTAAGTGCTCGATACTTCAACCTCCTTTCTTTCTTCCACGACCGCCTCAAAGTTTATCTCCGCGATTCTGGCGCTCGCCACGATCTCATTGATGCGGTCATCACCCCCACATCCAACGACCTCCTCGCTATCACCCGCCGCGTTGAAGCCCTCGGCTCGTTCCTCGACACTGACGACGGCAAGAACCTGCTGGCGGGCACGAAGCGGGCCGCTAACATTCTTGCGGCGGAGGAGAAAAAGGGCACGGCCATCGCCGAGACCGTCGACCCCGCGCTGTTCGAGACCGACCGCGAGCGGGCGCTGTTCGACTCGCTGGAGGAAGCCGAGGCGCAGGCGAAACTCGCCATTGAGAGCGAAAATTACGAACAGGCGATGAGCTTCCTCTCCCGCCTGCGCGCGCCGGTGGACGCCTTCTTCGAGGAGGTGATGGTCAATGCCGAGGACGACGCCGTGCGCGCCAACCGCCTAGCGCTCATGCGTCGTATCCGCGATGCCACCGGCACCGTAGCCGATTTCTCCAAAATTTCAGGGTGAGTGACATGAGCGGCGAGAAAACTTGGAACGTCTACCTCTCCGGTGAAATCCATACCGACTGGCGCGAGGAAATCGCTGCTGGCGTGGAACAGGCCGGGTTGCCCGTGCGCTTCTCCGCCCCCGTCACCCATCACGAGGCGAGCGATGATTGCGGCGTCGCCATTCTCGGCGCGGAGGAGAACAAGTTCTGGCACGACCGTAAGGGCGCGCAGATGAACGCCATCCGCACCCGCACGCTGATCGGCGATGCCGACATCGTGGTGGTGCGCTTTGGCGAGAAGTACAAGCAATGGAACGCCGCGTTTGACGCGGGCTACGCCTCCGCGCTCGGCAAGGCGCTCATCATCGTCCACCAAGATGACCACGCGCACGCCCTGAAAGAGGTCGACGCCGCCGCGTTGGCTGTGGCAAAAACGAGTGCGCGGGTGGCGGATATTCTGCGGTATGTCATTCGGGGTGAATTGTTGGCGTATACGGAGTAGGGCGGCCTACCCACTCACTCTTTGTCATCCCGGCCCACGAGCCGGGACCCAGCAAAACGAGCCGCGCTTTGAGCACCCTTTTTATATATGCGGTCGCGCTCCGCGCGAAGTTTTCGCTGGGTCCCGGGTCAAGCCCGGGATGACAAGAGAGAGTTAGCTGAAGGTGTGTGAAAATAATGTATCCCCGCTTTCGCTCCATCGGCCATACTCGCAATTCCTTCGCACACGAGCCGGTCGTCCGGACCGACCTGATGACTGTGCGGAGGCGATCCTTCCGTCGCGCGCGATTAACGACCGCAAGCGGGCGGAGCGTCGGACGCCA
>JBCDFS010000061.1:0-2137 GCA_039177645.1 Pseudomonadota bacterium
ACCAAAGCTGTGCTCGCTCAAGCGTGCGCCCGGCTGGTGGTTACGGGTTCGGCACACATAAGACGCAGCCACGTGGACCGTCTGCGGTTGCGCCCGCAAATGCTGGCGGGCAGCGGGTGTGATCTGTTCGCGCATGAAGCGGGCAAATGCCACGGCCGTCGGGCAGTTGATCGTCGCCGACGGCTCAAGACGCGCCCCGCCGATTTGGGACACCCGCACGGCGTCATCGATCCCGCATCGGCCAGCGCCCTGCACCGATCCTATGCGCTCGAACACAACGCCGAGGCTCGCTAGCTGGGCGGCGCAACTGCTGGCGGCCGCTCCAACTATTGTGGCCGCCGGGGCGGCTGGCGCAAAAGGTGAGAGCAGAGAAGAGGGGCTCCACCGGGTCTCAAGACGAGGACGGGGTACGGGGGCCGGCGCAAGAAACCGTGGACCGCCCACGCGCGCCGATGTGTGCGGGGACCCCAGCACCGGAACCGGGTTGCCTTGCGACAGAGGATTCAACGGTATGGGAAGCGGCGGATAGAGTGGAGCGCTCGATTGTGCGGCAGCCCCATCGATACCCACGATCACGCTGCACGCTATAATCGCGGCAAACAGCGTCCTCGACCGGCGCGCGAGGGATGATGTGTAGGTTTGGATCATGGTCAGCGCGTGTGTCTGCGAAGCTCTTGAGGCTGCCGGTTCAACCCGACGAACAATGGTCTGAGCAGACTAACCGACAGAGCGTTGCATCGAAGTAAAGCGGTGAGACTGTGATCTTGGAGGCTTGCGTGCTGGTGGTCGTGGGCGAAGCGGCGCAGCCGATAGCCAAAAAAGTGCGCTAGCGCTTGGACGCTCACAATGACGCTACTTGTTCGCGGAAAGCGACCGCGCCCTGGTCACAGTCAGACCGGCTAGGGCGCGATTGTTGTCATTATTGGTGACATGTTGGGTGTACAGTGCGAGCAAACCCGACAAGCATGGTGCAGGTGGTGGCGGGGACAGATCGCGCGACGCTCCGTCTCGTAATCAAGCAACCAGACTGGGAACGCGAAGCGTACCTCAACGCAAGTGCAGACTTTGCTGCCCCTACTTTTGGACGCAGGGGACTTGCTTGTTCATCTGACGGTTGAGCGGACCGCCTTTCTGCCAAAGGTTAACAACGCGTTAACCGTCCATCTTGAGAGCTTTGATGAAGGCTTCCTGCGGAATGTCGACCTTGCCGAACTGCCGCATCTTCTTCTTGCCTTCCTTCTGCTTTTCCAGAAGCTTGCGCTTGCGGGTTACATCGCCACCGTAACACTTGGCGGTCACGTCCTTGCGCAGCGCCCGGATGGTCTCGCGTGCAATGATCTTCCCGCCGATCGCCGCTTGGATCGGGATGACGAACATGTGCTGAGGAATGAGATCCTTGAGCTTCTCGCACATGGCGCGGCCCCGCCGCTCCGCCTGGCTGCGGTGGACGAGAGTCGAGAGCGCATCGACGGGCTCGGAATTTACCAGTATCTGCATCTTCACAAGGTCTCCGGCCTCATAGCCGGTGATCTGGTAGTCGAAACTGGCATAGCCTTTCGAGATCGATTTCAACCGGTCGTAAAAATCGAAGACGACCTCGTTGAGCGGCAACTGGTAAACCAACATCGCTCGGGCGCCGACATAGCTGAGCTCTTTCTGAACGCCGCGCCGCTCCTGGCAGAGCTTCAGAATTGGACCAAGATACTCATCGGGCGTCAGGATCGTGGCCGTGATCCACGGCTCGCGGATTTCCTCGATTTTCATGACGTCTGGCATATCGGCCGGGTTGTGCATTTCGAGCACATCGCCGGAGCCACGCATGACCATTTCGTAGACGACCGAAGGCGCGGTGGCGATAAGGTTCAGCCCAAACTCCCGTTCGAGCCGCTCCTGGATGATCTCCAGGTGGAGCAGTCCCAGAAAGCCACACCGAAAGCCAAACCCCAAGGCCGCGGACGTCTCCATTTCGAAGGAAAAACTCGCGTCGTTGAGGCGCAGCTTGCCCATCGCGGCGCGCAGATCTTCGAAGTCCGCTGCATCGACTGGAAATAGGCCGCAGAAGACGACCGGCTGGGCCGGTTTGAAGCCTGGCAGCATGTGCGCAGTCGGCTTCTTTTCATCGGTAATGGTGTCGCCG
>JBCDFS010000062.1:0-2129 GCA_039177645.1 Pseudomonadota bacterium
ACATGGACGAGCATACGCCGCAGATTCAGCTGTCCTACTGAAGAAGGATGATCGAGGAGATGCAACAGGTCTGCACGACCGCGGGCTTCTTCAAGCGAGCGAAGTCCAATCGATGCGAGAATCTCGCGAACTTCATGGGACAGATTCAGGAGATACTGGGCAAGAGCTCGCGGATCTCCGTCGAAGAGTTCTGCATTCGTGGTCAGGCCCGCTGGGCACTTGATGTTGCAGTTCTTCGCCATGACGCATTTCAGCATCATGAGGGCGGTGGTGCCGAACTCGAAACTGTCACCGCCGAGGAGGGCAGCCTTAACCACATCCGAGCCCGTCTGCATTGCGCCTGAGCATCGCAGGACCACTTTCTGGCGGATCCCATTCACACAAAGTGCCTGATGGACTTCGGCGATGCCGAGTTCTGCCGCGCGGCCTGTATATTTGAGGGATGTGACAGACGCGGCGCCTGTGCCACCTGTGCCGCCTGCCACGTTGATAACGTCGGCTCCCGCCTTCGCTACGCCAACGGCGATGGTTCCGATGCCTTCGGAGCTGACAAGCTTGACAATCACGCGCACCCGGGCGGCTTTCGCATCATGGATCAGCTGTCCCAGATCCTCGATCGAGTAGGTATCATGGTGAGGTGGGGGGCTGATAAGTTCGACACCGGGCGTTCCGCCACGCGCTGCAGCAATCGCCACCGTCACCTTGGGTGCGGGCAGTTGTCCGCCTTCGCCGGGTTTCGCACCCTGGCCAATCTTGATCTCGATCTCTTCGAGGTTTGCGTCAGCGAGGTATCCGACCCAGACGCCAAACCGTCCGGATGCAAACTGTTTGATACGGCTTGCGCGAATGGTTCCGTAGCGGGAGATGTTTTCGCCGCCTTCGCCGGAGTTCGACATGCCACCGGCCATGTTCGTGCCGTGGGCAACGGCCTCGTGCGCTGGCGCGACGAGGGCTCCATGGGACATCGCCCCGGATGCGAGGCGCGGCGTGATCTCCGATGCCGGCTGTACCTCTTTCAGTGGGACGGGCTCAGGTGCCGGGCGGATGCGGCTGAGATAATCCTCGGCCCATCCGATCACCTCTACGTGGAGCGCACCGCCTTCAATCCAGTGATTCTGGACGTCGTCACCGAAGCGCTCAACCAGCGTCTGTCGGAGGGCATCCAGTCGGCTGATATCTTCGGCTTTTGGACCCGTCAGCGTGATGCAGTAGGCTCCACCTTCCAGCGTTTCCACCTTGAGCCCGCGAATGGTGAAATCGAGGTTCCCCGCCCTGTTGAAGAGCATCATCTCGCGCTTGATGTCTTCGGGAGCCGTCAGGAATGTAATGTCTGCGGGGAAGGCGAGCACGTCGCGCAGTGCGGCCGGGCGACGATTGCGTTCTTCTGCCATCATGCGGGAAAAAGCGCGATAGCCTTCCGTAATGTCAAAATTGTCGATTTGCTCCGGCGTCAGACGGTCGAAACTTGTATGTTCGAATGCAGACCCATCAGCGCCGAAGGCATCTTCCATCTGTCCAAGTGTCAGCAGACGGAATTCCTCGGCTTCTTCGTCCTCATTTGCGAAGGTCAGTTTTTCTTCGGTGAGGTCAACGAAGCCGCGCACCGCTGTAACGCCGTAGGAGTGCCCCGCTCCCTCAGCGCGTTCCTTGAAGAGGCCAAGCATCGGGATGTCGGCTTCCTCTTTGACGGTAAGTGCGCGCTCATGCCAGTCGGCGACGGATTGCGCGATTGTGCAGAACTGAACACCGCCGACCGGGGAGTGCATGTTCGGCAGATACTTCGCGAATACCGGGTCGTTTGTATCCAGGAAATTGGGCTCGAAGAATTCACCGCCGGAATAACTCTCAACGGTGCAAAGTCCTACTTTGCCCATTGTTTTCATAAGAGATTTCTCGGCAGCCTTTTTGAACTTTCCAAAGGCCTCGCGGGCTTCTTTTCCGAACTTGCCCTCGGCCCGCATGCGCACGGCGAGGGGATAGATCGCGCTTGCGCCAAATCCGAGGGCGCAGGCAATGTGGTGAGAGGAGCTGATCTGTCCGCTTTCAACGATGAGCGACACCTTAAGGCGAAGCCCTTCTTCGATGAGCCGCTGATTGATGGCCGAGACGATAATCGTCATCGGGATTGC
>JBCDFS010000063.1:0-2108 GCA_039177645.1 Pseudomonadota bacterium
AGGATCGGCCGCAAGCGAATGCGACAGGCCTCGATGGCCGATTCCACCCGCGAGCGCCCTTCGGCCTCCTGCTGGCGGGCGAACTCGACGATCAGGATGGCGTTCTTGGCCGCCAAGGCGACAAGGACGATGAGGCCGACCTGGGTGAGAATGTTGTTGTCGAGACCCCGTAAGTTGACACCCACCAGAGCCGAAAACACGCCAAGCGGCACAATTAGGATGATCGCAAAGGGCAGCATCCAACTTTCGTAGTTCGCCGCCATTGCGAGGAAGGCGAACAGCACCGCAAGAACGAAGATGAACACCGCCTCATCGCCGGCTTGGGTCTGCTGGAAGGCAAGCTCCGTCCACGCGTAGGTCATGCCAGCGGGCATCACTTCATTGGCCAAGCGCTCCAGCGTCTGAAGCGCTTCTCCGGTGGACGTGCCAGGCGCCGGTGTGGCCTGGATGGGCACCGACACGAACATGTTGTAGCGCTGGACAAGAGACGGCCCGGAGGCATCGCGAATCGACAACACTGTGCCGAGCGGGACCAATGCGCCGGAGTTGGACCGCACTTTCAGGCGCAAGATGTCGCCCAAGTTCTCCCGAAAGTCGGCATCTGCCTGCGCTTGAACTTGGAAGACGCGACCGAACGCATTGAAATCATTGACGTACGAAGATCCAAAATTGATCGCCAACGCGTCAAAGATGTTCGGAAGCGGGACGTTCAGCATCCGCGCTTTGTCCCGCTCGATCTGCAGAAAGTACTGCGGACTGGAGTCGGAGAACGTGGTGAAGACACCCACGAGCCCCGGCGTCTGGTTGGCCATGCCAATCAGCTGAAAGGCCGTTTCGAGCACCCGCGAGACGTCGGACGAGAGGCGGTCCTGCAACTGCAACCTGATACCGCCGGAGTTGCCGATCCCGCGGACAGACGGCGGAGGAACCGCGATGATGAACGCCTCCTGGATCAAGGAGAGGCGGCCAAACAGGTCCCCGATGATGGCGTTTGCGGTGAGCCCCTGCGGCAGGCGTTCATCGAACGGGTCGAAAGGGGCGAAGATAGCGGCCGCGTTTGTGGCGTTGGTAAAGGTGGCGGCCGAGAAACCTGCGAACGCGATGGCATCAGCGACACCAGGCGTTTCCATCATGATTTCCGACGCCCGCCTCGCAACCGCGTCCGTTCGCGACAGCGACGCTCCGTCTGGCAACGTCACCACAACAATGGCGTAGCCCTGGTCCATAGGCGGAATGAACCCTTGGGGTGTCGCGCGCAGGAGCGTCACCGTGCCCGCCAAGAGCCCGGCAAAGACGAGCAGCATGGCAATGCGCTGGACCCAGCCCCGGATCAGGATGCGAATGAGCGCTGAATAACCGACGATCAGAGCATCGAACGCCGCGTTAAACCCTCGCGCAAAGAGCCCAAAGAACCGCCCGACCAACCCCGGCTTCGCTTCGTGGTCGATCGGTTTCAGCAGGATTGCCGCAAGGGCCGGTGTCAGCGTGAGCGAGTTGAAGCTCGAGATGATTGTGGCGACCGAGATCGTAATCGCGAATTGAATGTAGAACCGGCCTTCAATGCCCGGCACAAACGCTGTCGGCACGAAGACTGCGACCAGCACAAGCGTGGTGGAGATGAGGGCGCCGGCCACCTCGTCCATGGTCCGGTGGGCGGCCTCCCGCGGCGGGATCCCGTTCTCAATGTTCCGTTCCACGTTTTCGATTACGACGATCGCGTCGTCGACCACGATGCCGATGGCGAGAACCAACCCAAACAGCGTCAAGAGATTGAGCGAGAAGCCAAGCGCGAAGAGGACCGCGAACGTACCGATCAGCGAGACTGGGATGGCAAGGAGCGGGATCAGCGCGGTGCGCCAGGATTGCAGGAACACCACCATCACGAGGGCGACCAGGAGCATCGCCTCAAACAGCGTTCGGTACACGCGGTCGATGGATTGGGCGATGAAGTCGGTCGGGTTGTAGACGATATCGTAGGTGAGACCTGGCGGGAAATCCTGAGCGAGCGTTTCCATCGTGGTCTGGATTTCCGCCGCCGCTTCCAGCGCGTTGGTCCCGGGTCGCTGGAAGAAGGCAAGCGCCACCGCGGGCCGGTTGTTGAGATACGA
>JBCDFS010000064.1:0-2099 GCA_039177645.1 Pseudomonadota bacterium
CGGGACTATTCCGTAGAGAGAGGCACGTTCCCACGCGTTACTAACCCGTCCGCCGCTAACCCGAAGGTTCGCTCGACTTGCATGTGTTAGGCCTGCCGCCAGCGTTCGTTCTGAGCCAGGATCAAACTCTCAAGTTGAAAAGCTGTTGCCAGCTTATCCTTGACGTTCGAACCTCTGCACATCGTCCCCTGTCTGTGAAAACAGGGTCCGTCATCTGTTTGATGTGCTTGGTTACCGAAGTAACGCAAGCCGCCAAACAGTGAAGCTGACACTCACATCATCGACCAGAGGTCTAGTGAGCCGATATGCAGTATGTTGATCCATCGATCTGGACCAAACCGCCCACATATCTCTTCAGATACTCGCGATTTCAAAGAGCGTAGAGGCAAAAACTCACAGGCGCGCCATTCTTGTTTAGCGCAACCCGCTCGCTCATGTCTCTGTTTGTCGTTCCCTTCTTGCCCTTTCGGGCAGTCCGGTGCCCCGTTGAAGCGTCTCCGCTGCGTCGGTGAAGGGGTATTTACGGATCGGAGTGTGGGCCTGCAAGTGCTTTTTCTCAGAAAGATGACATTTTTTCGGAGAAACTTGGATTATCACCTGCAAACAGTTCTTTAGACACACAACTCACACGCAAAACCCGCCGATTTGATCATTGTCAGGTGCGATTGGAGCGACTCAGTACCGGGCGTTTCCGCAGCGACAAGCGCCGTTTTGCGCTTCTCCACAGCCTTGTCCACAGACTCACGCGTCGGATGGCGCGGATTGGCTTGCTTTATACAGATGGGCGATTCTTGGGCCGGTTCAAGACATCCACGGCGGCCGCGCCAGCCGTTCCCGTGGCGTTATGTGGTGCTCAGTTCTGAAAATGCCCGATATCGGGCTTCGCGCTCGACAGCCGGAAGTAGCCCAAGACGCGATTGTCGCGTTTCGGGTCGAGAACAAGAACCTCGCCTTCATACACCGTGAACTGCGTCAGCTCCTCCACGTTCGTGAAGTGACTGATCAGCAGCAGCGGCCCCTTGCCCCCAGATCCGCTCCAGTTCGAAATCCGCTCGCGCAGGTCGCTGACGTCGGGCGCGCCTTGCAAGGACAGAAGCAGGTTCAGATCTTCGCTTGTCTCAACGGGTATGCCATCGGTGATCCCGGGTTCCGCCGCCTCAAAGCCCGCCATGAGGTTTTCCAGCGTCTGCTGATTGCGGCACCATTCGCTCACCACGATCGCGCCCGGCAATATCCCATTGTCGGCCAGAATGCGGCCGAGATTCTGCATGTCTTGCTTGCCCGCCTCGCTCATCACGCGCTGGTTCTCGCAATCCTCGGGCGCGACGTTCTTGACGTCGAGGTTGCTCCAGTCGGTCGGCCCGTGGCGCATCAAATAGACGACGTCGTCGCGCTGGAACATTTCGCCCAGCATTTGCCACGGTTCAAAACGCAAGGTTTCCAGGTCACCCTGCTCGTTCATCATCGTCTCTTCAGCCTCCATATCGGCGATCATGTTTCCGACATGGTTCGAGACGCGGATCATGTCCGCACTTAGCGGTGCCGCCGCAAGAAAACCTGCGGCTATCAAGGTTGCCGTAAGCGTATGCATTTTCCGTTCGTATCCTTTGCAGACCAACTGGCCGGTCCCGGTCACTTCGCGCGTCGCCGTACGAAGTTGAACCGCGCCAAAAACAAGACGGCGATGATCGCCGTATAAACCACTGCCTCGGGTCTAAACCCGCGTACCTGCATAAGGTAGTGTACAAATCCTAGCGCGACGACTGCGTACATAAGCTTGTGAAGCCTGCGCCAGCGCACAGGGCCCATCTTACGCATCGCCCAATTGGTTGAGGTGAACGCAAGCGGCACCATGAGCACAAAGGCCGCCATACCGATCGTGATAAACGGACGTTTCGCGATGTCCTTGCCGATGGCCGACATCGACTGAATATCAAGCAGCAGCCACACCAATAGGTGACACGTAATGAACAGAAAGGCGGTCAGGCCCAAGGCGCGGCGCCAGCAGATCAGGTTGATCCCCGTCCATTCCCGGAGCGGTGTCACGGCGAAACCCGCGATCAATGCCCAGAACCCCGCCATGCCGTAACGGTGTTGGA
>JBCDFS010000065.1:0-2066 GCA_039177645.1 Pseudomonadota bacterium
AGACGGAGCATCCGGTGGATTGGGCGATGACGCAGAACAACCTTGGCCTCGCGCTTCGGGTTCAAGGCGCGCGGCTCGGCGGCGAGGATGGCGCGGCGTTGCTGGCTGAGACGGTGGCGGCCTATCGCGCGGCGCAGCGGGTGTACACGGAGGCGGAGCATCCGGTGGACTGGGCGGCAACACAGGTGAATCTTGGTAACGCGCTCAGCGATCAGGGTGCGCGGCTTGGCGGCGAGGCGGGCGCAGCGCTGCTGGCCAAGGCGGTGGCGGCCTATCGCGCGGCGCAGCGGGTGTATACGGAGGCGGAGCATCCGGTGGACTGGGCGATGACGCAAAACAACCTTGGCCTCGCGCTTCGGGTTCAAGGCGCGGGGCTTGGCGGCAAGGCCAATGCGGCGCTGCTGGCCGAGGCGGTGGCGGCCTATTGCGCGGCGCAGCGAGTGTACACGGAGGCGGAGCATCCAGTGGACTGGGCGGAGACGATGGAGAATATCGCTATCGCCGAGGAGAACCTCGCGGATCATGAGACTCGCGCGAATTCGGTGGCTCATCTGCGGGCCGGGCTGGAGGCGGTGACCGCCGCTATGCGCGTCTTCGAGCCCGAGCACATGCGCAATAATTTCGACAGGGCAGAAAGGCTCAAGACGCGGCTGGAGGCGCGGTTGCGCGAGGGTGATTGAGAGGGGGCGCCGGGTGCCGGGCCGAGCGCGTCGATCAAGCCTGGAATGTTGACAGGTTCCCCCTTTCGATGTGACTGTTGACCAAACGTTAAAAGGGTTCCGTCATGATTAACATCCGCCCCGCCCTCACTGCTGCGATGCTCTGCGCCAGCTTCCCGGTTGCGGGCCACGCGTCCTCTGCCGACGCCACGTTCGACATCTTTGTCGATTACACCATCACTGCGCCGGGCGCGACGGTCTCGGTGCTGGACGCGGACTCGTTCTTTGATCCCTTCCAGATTGGCACCGGGCTCGTGGACTTCGCATTGCTGCCGGATCCCTTCGTCATCAGCGATCCCCTCGATGTGGAGGCGTCATTTATCGGCAGCCTGTCCGCAACGGATCCATTCGGGTTCGCAGATATTCTCGGGGCTGCCTTCTTCGCGATCGAGATTACCAATCCCACAGGCGCGCCCATTCCTGTTTCCGTCGACTACGATATCGACATCGAACTGACTGCAGAGATTGTCCCGGGTCTCGAGTTTGCCGATGCGTTCATTTTTATGAACGGCGGGATTTCCGTTGAATCCGATGCCCTTGGTCCGCTGATCAACGAGCTATTCGACTTTACCGCCGATGGGCGCTTCGGGCCGCCATCGGACGGGTTGGACATTTCCGGAACATTCTCCGGCCTCGGCATCTTGCCGGATGATACACTCATCGTCGCCGGCGGCGCCTCGCTTGCCGGCTTTGCGGAGGTCGCGCCTATCCCGCTGCCGGGAGGGTTGCTGTTGGGACTGACCGGGCTGGCCGGGCTGGGCCTTCTCAGGGCACGCCGCGCCTGAACTAAGCACGCGGACCCGGCAACCACAGATCCGCTCCAAACAGGAACGCCCCGTCGGACAACCTCCGGCGGGGCGTTTTCCGTGGCGGAAGGCGCGGCCTTGGGGCTTTCGCGGGCTCTGCTGCCCCGCTACGGTTGGGCGACACGATCGCATAGCGGGGAGGCAGGTATGATCCGAGCGCTTTTGGCAAGCACAGCGCTGTTTCTGGCGGTGCCCGGGAACGCGCAGGAGGCGGCGGCCCCGGCAGAGACCGAGGCGGTTGAGGCGGAGACGACCGAGGGCGAAGCGCCGCAGGATGCGCTCCTGACCGATGCGGAGCTACAGACGCTGGTCGCGCCCGTCGCGCTCTATCCCGATACGCTGCTGATCCAGATCTTTGTCGCCGCGACCCAGCCGCTGGAAGTGATCAAGGCGGACAATTTCCTCGATGACAATGCGGGTCGGGAGCCGGCCGAGCTCAAGCCCGAGATCGAGGCGCAGGACTGGGACGCCTCCGTCGCTGTTCTGGCCGAGGCCTTCCCGACCGTCATTGCCGAGATGGCCACCCATATCGAGTGGACCG
>JBCDFS010000066.1:0-2056 GCA_039177645.1 Pseudomonadota bacterium
CGAAATTGTTGAGATCGACGACAACCACGCTGTCGAGGTGGAGTTTGCCGACGGCCTGGTTGTCTTTGGGCGCGCCGAAGACCTCGGCATTCTCCCGACGCAGCGTGCTGCTGGTCGACAAGACGCGGACGATGTCATTCAGCTTCCCCAGCGCATGGACGGCGAAAGCAGCGACCGTGGCCTCAAAGATCACGCTGTGCGCCTCTACAGGATTTGGACCGGCGAGGGCTTGGGAGAGTTGGCGGCGAAGGTGGCCGCCGTCGCGATCGAGGACAAGCTGATAAATGAAGGGAAGCTGTCGCGCTGTATCAGCCCATCGCAGCTTGTTCCGCTCGGCGCAAACGAAACGCCACCGGCAGACCAAGACATCTTGGTTCTACTTCATGGCACCTTTTCCACCACGGAAGGCAGTTTCGGTGACCTTTTTCCCGAGCATCCCGCCGGGAGCGAAGGGGAGGCAACCCCTCCTAGTGCTGGCAGCGTTCAGGCGATGCAGGGGCAATGGGGCAAACTTGCCAATCACTTCATAAAATCTGGTGTTTCGCAAATCTATGCTTTTGAGCACAAGACGGTTACCGAGAATCCGCTTAAGAACGCAATAGATCTCCTCAATGCTCTGCCAGAAGGGGCGCGACTGCACATGCTGTCACACTCCCGGGGCGGCATGGTTGGCGAACTTCTGGTGCGTGCAGCCCGTGATGGGACCGTGCCAGCCAATGCTGAAGGCGAGGGCGACGCACTTATCGACAATCAAGACATTGCGTTCTTTGAAAAAACGCGCGCTGATGCAGCTGATGTCTTCGAGGGAGAGCGTGCGCAACTGGCCGAGTTTGAAGCTCTTCTCAGAAAGAAAAAGCCAGTCATCAAAAGCTTTGTACGTGTGGCCGCACCGCTCCAAGGAACGCCTCTGGCCGGCGAGCGGCTCGACCTTTTTCTGTCGGTTTTCCTTAACCTGACGAAGCTGGTTCCAGGCGGGCAGGGCAAGTTGGCAAGTTACATTCGTAACTTTGTCAAAGCGGTTGTAGCGACAAAGAGCGATGCGACCGTGTTTCCTGGTCTTGAAGCGATGATGCCGCGGGCGCCGCTCGTGAAGATGCTCAACCGGTCAGACATTCGCGTCAATGCGCCGCTCAGCGTGATCGCTGGCGACGTGGAGCCATCCGGTATTTTTCAATCTTTGAAGGTGATCGCCACCGATCTCTTCTTTGACCGTGACCATGACTTTGTTGTGCAAACTGGATCGATGATTGGCGGAACGCCTCGGGTGCCGGCCCATCGCCCGACGGTCCTGCTCGACCGGGGATCTGAGGTCAACCACTTCTCCTACTTTAGCAACGCCAAAACGGCCGACCGCGTCGTCGATCTTCTGACAGGCTCTGGCGAGCCCGCAGCCGCTGACCGCAGCGGTCGCCCGTCGGCGCGTTCGGCAAATCCTGCTCAACCCGGAACGATGGCTTGGAGTGAATTCGAAGTCGGGCTGCTGTTAGAGGAGCCGGGGGATCGGAGCGCTGCTATTGTGCGCAGCGACCGGGCAGGTGGCTTCCGCCCAGTGTGCGTCATCCTCCCGGGCATCATGGGCAGTCACCTTGCGAAATATGCACGCTGGGTCTGGCTGAACCCGCTCCGGATGCTGCGCGGCGGGCTCGCGGATATTGGCGCGAGGCCGGATGGGACCCTGAGCGAAGGGGTTGAGCCGCAAGGCGCCTTCAGCCGTTACTATGGGCGGCTCGCGGAAGAACTGAAGCGCACACACGATGTTGTGGTCTTCGACTTCGATTGGCGTAAGTCCATTCGCGATGAAGCAGCCCGTTTAGCCGAGTATCTTCGCAACGTGCTTGACGACACCCGCAATCGGGATGGCTCCCACGAGCCGCCCGCGATCCGCCTCTTGGCCCACTCTATGGGTGGGCTTGTTGCCCGCATGATGATCTCAGACCACCGGGACGTGTGGGAGAGCATGCTGGGGCGTGACGGCTCGCGGCTGATCATGCTCGGCACGCCAAACGGTGGCGCGATGAGCATGGCCGCTGCGCTGTTGGGGCGAGATCCGACCATC
>JBCDFS010000067.1:0-2046 GCA_039177645.1 Pseudomonadota bacterium
GGTGGAAACAGATTCCGATATGGAGATTAGATATGTCATTGACCGAACTGCGCGCAAGAAAGAAGGATGTAACATCAGGTAGCCTTCGATCCGAAGAAATCGGTCTAGACAGCATCGACGCCGCGATTCTGCGCGAGCTGTGCGCGGATGCCCGTATTCCCCGCGCTGAGCTGTCGCGCCGCGTTGGTCTGTCAGCCCCAAGCGTGGCGGACCGTGTGCGGCGACTTGAGGATGTGGGCATCATCACGGGCTACGGCGCGCGCATCGACCCGGCTCGCCTTGGCTACGGCTTGACGATCCTTATCCGCGCGCGCCCGCTGCCCGGCGAGATGAAGAACATGATCGAGGCGATCCAGGAGACACCCCAGATCGTTGCTTGTGATCGTGTGTCCGGCGAGGATTGCTTCGTTGCGCGGGCGCATGTTCGCGACGTGGCCGAGATGGAGGCCGTTATCGACCGGATCGTGCCCTTCGGCGCGACCAACTCGTCCATCGTGCAATCGTCACCGGTCGAAGAGCGCTTGGTCGAACTATAGGTCCGGGACCGAAAGCGGACCTTCATCAAATGGCTGGTTTGTCCGCCTACTTGTCATCAGATCGGCTTGAGATGGTGCCGCAGCGCCGCTTTGAGCCCAATTATATGATGCTGCGCAGTGCGCTAAAGTCCGCTCTTGAAGCGCTATGACGTCTTTGCGGTTACCACGATCTCTATCAAGCACCCATCATCTAGATCGACGCCGACGCAGGCGCGTTGTGGCCAGTTTTCTTCCGGCCCGATCCAATCGAGCCAGATCGGGTCGAGGGCCTGCTTATGTTGAACGTTGCTCAAATAAACAGTAGCCTGAAGCAGACCTGATCTAGCGCTGCCGGCATTTCTAAGAATGCGATCAAGTTCTTCAAACGTGTTTCGGGCCTGAGCCTCGATCCCGGCTGAAAGTGTCGGATCAGTTGCGACGGCGTAGGCCATGCCATCTGAGACCACGGCTTCACATCGGCCTAAACCGGGGTAAGGAAAACGTTTCGGGTTCAACTTGATTTACCTCAGACATGGTGTGGTCAATCTGGACTTTAGGTTTTCCACGACCGGAATGTCGATCAAGATAAGAGGACATTCGCTACATTGCGGCGAAGAGCAGCTCCGTCCGCTTTATACACCCCTTATGGGGCGTGAAAGACTGCTCCGGCTCTTCAAGACGCAGTGCTCGACCTCTATTATGAGCCGCCTCCGTTCCAGTTGTATGCTCTAATGGTGTATGTGCGGCCCTGGCCGATAGTACTGTTGGAGGTGATCGTGCGTTTGCCGTTAAGCTTCCTCAAACGAGGATTCTGCGGCGCCCCCCTGCCCTTCCCCCCTGTCAGACTTAAGCAGCAATGGAGGATTGTCGGAACGACCGAAAATGGGCGCACTTTGGACCTATCGCTGCCCCCAAGCCTGTTGGCTTCAGGACTTTTGAGTTGCAATCCTTAGCGCTAGTGTGAACGCTTGCTGGCAAATTTAGCTTGGATAACTTTCGAACGCCGGTCAAAGGTGCATGCGACTACACCGGGTTCACCCGTGCGTTTACAGCTGTAAACCATTGCTCTCGCTCGTTGGCGCATGTAGTCTCCGCACCGTCACTTAGGCACTAAATAGGCGAAATTCCTTGACTTAGTGCACTGAATCACTGCTTCTGGCTTCAAGTGGCGTGAAAAACGCCACATTTACGAAAATGAGGCAACCGCGTGATTCCCGTGACACCGCTTTCCACCGACCGTCCGTCTGCATTGGCAGGCGATATTTCTCAGCGCTTGAACGCCGCGATCCGCGAGCATCTCCTTTCTGCATTTGCGCCAGACAGCACCAAGACTCTTCGCAAGTTCTCTGCGCCAGAGGTGGCGGAACTCTTAGGTGTGTCCGGCCAATTCATGCGGAAGGTTCACGCTGAGGGAACGGTTCCGGAGCCTCAAGAGAACCGTGGCGGCCGCCGGTACTACTCAGCTCAGGAGCTTTGGGACGCCCGCCAGATTCTGGAGCAGTCGTCCAGAAAGGCGGGCAGGTACGTGCCA
>JBCDFS010000068.1:0-2036 GCA_039177645.1 Pseudomonadota bacterium
ACCATCACGGGATAGCCGAGGCGCTCGGCCACCGCGATTGCGTCATCGATTGTTCGAGCCGTCGCCGAAGGCGCCTGCTGCAGGCCGAGCGTGTCGATCAGGCGCGCGAACTGCTCGCGGTCTTCCGCAAGGTCGATTGAGGTGGGCGAAGTGCCGAGGATGGGTATGTTTTCAGCCTGCAGCGTCCCCGCGAGGCCGAGCGGTGTCTGCCCACCAAACTGGACAATGACACCCGCGAGTTCGCCCGCCATCTGTTCTCGCGCCACGATTTCCAGCACGTGTTCACGGGTCAATGGTTCAAAATAAAGCCGGTCTGACGTGTCGTAGTCGGTCGAGACCGTCTCTGGATTGCAATTCACCATAATCGACTCAATGCCGACTTCGGCCATCGCGAAGGCGGCATGGCAGCAGCAATAGTCAAACTCGATCCCTTGGCCGATGCGATTGGGGCCGCCGCCCAGGATCATGGCCTTGCGGCGATCCGATATACCCGCTTCACACCCCGGACGATCGCCCGGATCGACCGGTGTGCGGAAAGGCGGAGTTTCGTAAGTGGAGTAAAGGTACGGGGTCGCGGCTTCGAACTCCGCAGCGCACGTATCGATCCGCTTGTAAACGGGACGAACGCCAAGAGCGTGGCGTGCGTCGCGGACGTGCGCCTCGGTCTGGCCGCACAAGGCGGCGAGACGCGCGTCGGAGAAGCCCTTCGCTTTCAGAGCAAGGACCCCGGCATGATCGCCCGGAAGCCCGTCGCGGCGCACATTGGATTCGATTTCCACCAGCTCGGCAATTTGGCGCAGGAACCAGAGATCAATGCTCGTGATCCTGTGGACTTCCTCCACGCCCAAGCCTTGGCGCATGGCTTGTGCAACGATGCGCAGCCTGTCGGGTGTTTGAACAGACAGCGCGCGGCGCAGGGCGCCCTCATCCTCAAAGGCGATGTCGTCCAGCCCGTTGAGCCCAGTCTCCAGGGAGCACAGCGCTTTTTGCAGGCTCTCCTGGAAGTTTCGGCCGATGGCCATTGCCTCACCCACGGACTTCATCGCTGTGGTCAAAGTCGCCTCGGCGCCCTTGAATTTCTCGAAAGCGAAGCGGGGGATCTTGGTGACGACATAGTCCAGCGTCGGTTCGAAGCTCGCCGGGATCGCGCCGCCGGTGATGTCGTTGCCCAACTCGTCCAGCGTGTACCCCACAGCCAGTTTCGCCGCGATTTTCGCAATCGGGAACCCGGTTGCCTTCGACGCCAAAGCCGATGAGCGCGACACGCGCGGGTTCATTTCTATGACAACAAGTCGCCCATTGTGGGGGTTCAAAGCAAACTGGACGTTCGACCCGCCCGTCTCGACCCCGATTTCGCGCAGCACTGCGATCGAGGCTGAACGCATGATCTGGTACTCTTTGTCGGTCAGGGTCAGAGCTGGCGCAACCGTGATCGAATCGCCGGTATGGACGCCCATTGGGTCTATGTTCTCGATCGAGCAGATGATGATGGCATTGTCCGCCTTGTCGCGAACGACCTCCATTTCGTACTCTTTCCACCCCAACAGGCTCTCATCGACCAGAACCTGTGCGACGGGTGACGCCGCCAGCCCGCGCTCTATGATTTCGCGGTACTCTTCGGTGTTGTAGGCCACGCCACCGCCCGTGCCGCCGAGCGTAAACGCCGGGCGAATGATCGCAGGCAGACCAACCTCGTCCAGAACGTCCATCGCGCGCGACAGTCCTGCGATGCGGTCATAGCCGATGATCTTGCCTGTTTCGTCGTGGATTGGCGGCGCGGCCACGATCGATGCCCGCGGGTTTTCGAGGCCGATCTTGTCCATTGCCTTGCGGAACAATTCTCGATCCTCAGCCTTGTTGATGGCTTCAGCCCGTGCCCCAATCAGCTCAACGTCATACTTCTCGAGAATGCCCTCTCGCTCGAGGCCGAGGGCACAGTTCAAAGCCGTCTGGCCGCCCATTGTCGGTAGCAGCGCGTCTGGGCGCTCTTTTTCGATGATCCGGGCCACGTAATCGACGGTGATCGGTTCGATGTA
>JBCDFS010000069.1:0-2025 GCA_039177645.1 Pseudomonadota bacterium
ACCCGCTCATTCGTTGAGCGAGGCCCAGATGGCGTCACGCTCGGCGGCGGTGACGTGCTCCACACCTTCGGCGAGCGCTTCGTTGATGGCGTCCACCATCGGTGCACCCTCGGCGGTGTACTTGTCTTCGGGCAGATCGGCGATGATCAGAGCGATTTGGCTTGCACGGTCGTCGCCGCCCTCGCCTTCCACTTCCTGGCCGGGCACAAGCTCGACGGTGAAATAGCCGGTCGACAAAGCGCCGGCGGCTTCCACCTCCGACACCTTCCCGACCCATTCATCACCGGCCTGCAAGTAGCGAGGCCCGTGAGCGGTGTGAATGCCTCGGGGACCAGCCGAGACATTCGTCACCTTATACAGCGACACCGCGCTCATTACGGGGTGCTGTCCAGAACGCCGTCGAGATAGCGCATCTCGCTCGGCAGCCGCACTTCAAGGCCAGCCCCTTTCGGGCGTCCAGAGCCTTCGCGCCTACCGCCATGGGCCATTTTTTGATTTCCCTGGGCGAACTTGATTGTTTCTTGATTGATCTTGATTTTCAGCGGATCGGGCTTCCTGTTCGCAGGAACAGCCTTGGTTTTCGGCCTTATCTGCTGCGATCCGTTTATCCCGTCTGGCGAACCGGGCGCGCCTGAGAATGCGTGTGATGTCGACGGTTTGGTCGGTCACGACCCAGGGCGCATCCGCATGAACAGCTTGCCGGGGACGGGCTGCAGCGTTGAGGGATGGGCGCGGCAGCCTAGGTTGAGAGGCGGGCCAACTCCAAGGGCGCCCGAATCTTCGAGGCTGCGCAGAAACTCCTTCCGCTCGGCCAAGTCGTCCTCAAGAACCTCAATGCGCCGATCGAACTCCGAGCCAAGTTGGCCAACCTCGTCGCGAGCGATGTCGTCAACGACGGGCTCAACGCCCAGCCACTCGCGAATGGCGCGCTTGATCCGGTTCATCATAGAGATGGCTCCGCGCGGTGCCGGCGGTTGCATTGGCTGCAGCGGGTGGAAGCGAGCAAATACCGCTCATCTACGCCGAACTAATTTGTCGGGAATAACTGCTTCTCGCGTGTGCGTCGCAGCGTGCATTTATCGGGTAATCTGGTCTGGCCAGCGC
The DNA here is from genome assembly GCA_039177645.1 of Pseudomonadota bacterium. GTDB lineage: Bacteria > Pseudomonadota > Alphaproteobacteria > Rhodobacterales > Rhodobacteraceae > Amaricoccus. The sequence continues at coordinate 1,105 of JBCDFS010000069.1, forward strand.
TGCAAGCGGCTCCGTGAGTTTGTTCACAGATGCAACTCGAAAGCGCTGGGCCTCACATCGCTCAGCCAAAACTTGCCTTGCCAGCGTTGTCCTTCCATACCCTGCTACCCAAGGGTGGAGGATGCGATGGCACGCCGTAAAGCACCGGCAGAGGCAGCGCCATTCCAGGGTCGCTGGCGCATCACAGAGATGGACCTCTGGGATTGCGACGCACTGAACCTAGTCCGGCCGGCATACCTCAAGATCGATGGCGAAGACGGTGAGATGGGATTCATCGCCATCAAGGCCTGGCTCGACATTCGCTATGTCACTCGCGAGGGAAAGCCAGTCGCGGAGTTCTCATGGGAGGGCCTCGACGAGCGCGACGACCGCTCCGGGCGCGGCTGGGTCGCAGCGTCACCAAGCGGCGGGCTTGTCGGCCATTTCTTTTTTCATAGAGGCGATGACTCCGGCTTTGTCTGTGAGCCGCGGTGAGCCCCGCGAAGCACGTTGGAGACGTAGGTGCTCATCCGGAAGTGTTTGTGTGTGTCCACAACACATAATGACGGTTCGCAAGAACCACCGCTTTTGAGAGCACCAGCGAAGTCGCCTTCGAGACCAACTACGACGCTCTAGCAAAAGCCAACTCTCAGCCAGTACTCGAAAAGCAGACACTTTTGGGTTCGTTGAAACTCAGCTTTGGATTTCGGTGCAAGCCTAGGTATTCTGAGCGCAGAGCAAGTCTCGGACAGCTTGAGCGAGCGCTATGGCAACCGGCTTCAATGCATCGGGATCGAAATGTATGCCATCAATTGCTCCAGGACCGACCACCTCATTGATGTCAAAGCATTGTGCACCGAACGCGCTGGCCACGGCCGGATATGAATGACGAAGACGTCGAAGCGCGGCCCGACTATGAGCTGAGTCGAACATTGGTTCCAA
>JBCDFS010000070.1:0-2019 GCA_039177645.1 Pseudomonadota bacterium
GACTGCCGATGAGGACCGCAGCCAGCGCCGCGATGAACTTTCCGACCGTCCAGACCGGCATAACAATCGAGACAATACAAAGGTATATTGCCAATATAAGAGAGATTGTTAGCGCAACACGCGACAGTAATCGCCGCTGTTCGGCACTTTTTAGCTGTTGAGGAACTTCATTTTGAAGTGCTGTGATTGCCACGACGCCAACTCAAATACCAACGACCCTAAGAATGTATACACTTTGGGTTGTGTATATTTCATTGACACTGGCCCCATAATACGCGGGATTGCCTTGGGTTTTCCGTCGCGTCTTGGTATCCAACCGCCGTCGCAGCCGTCAGTTTACAGCGTCGGACTGGAAAATCTCCAGGCTTGGCGCGCTCGCGAGAAGCGGCCTAAGCTCATCCATAAAGCTTCTTGAAGCGGGCAGGGCAAAGTGAGCATTCAAAGCGTCCATGTCGCGCCAATACTCCACGAAAACGAACCGGCCTGGGCGCTCACAATCCACATTCACCTCGTGGCGAATACAGCCTGGTTCCTGTCTTGAGCGATGGACGTGTTCCAAGCTGAGGGCGCGGACTCGGTCTTCCTGCCCCGCAGCAGCGTCTGCGGTTCCAATGACGATGATCATTGCGCCGTCCGTGTTGCCAACAACAGAACCAAAGCCACACTGGCCGGCAATGCCTGCACGAGAAAGATGGTCGGGCTGACCGAGAGCGCGCCATAGATACCGGCGACTATTACGCAGGCGAGGAAGAAATAGAGCATCTCTTGAAGCCCGCGGATGAGGCTCCAGAGGATGCCGGCGGCCAGGAACCCATTATATAGTCCCTGGTTGGCGGCCAGCACGGCAGAGACTTCGGCCTCTTCGGGCGTCATATCGAACACGCTTAATCCGAATGGTTCGGTCCAGAGGAACATTTCCAGGACAAGGAAACCAAGGTGAAGAAGCGCCACGATGACAGCAACGATTGTCCCCAGACCTCGCAGGGCTTTCATCATGTCGACCTCCCCTACTCCGCAGCCACCTTCATTGCGACCTCAGCCTCAGCCGGATGACTGAATACCATATGCCCATCATCAATCGGGCCTTTGAGAAAGATCTTCCGTTCGAGCACGTAGTTCTGTGGGTTCGTCCAGGGCGGATGTGCGCCCTGTTTGGGCATCAGGTGCATGATGCGCTGGAGATACCCTGAGGTGAATTCACCGAAATGGGGCTGTGGCTCCATGTCTTCGTCTTCCGGCCGCACGGTGGGCGTCGCCTGGCGCATCCCGGTCTCGTCCATGTGGTTGATCAGACGGCAGATCCACTTGCCGATAAGGTCCGCGCGCAAGGTCCAGCTTGCATTGAGATATCCGAAGGTGGTGACCAGGTTCGGCACCCCGGACAGGCCAACGCCCTTATAGGTCCAGCGCTTGGCGAATTCGACCGGATCGCCATCAATATTGATGGCCATATCGCCCAACAAGGTGAGGTTCAGCCCGGTCGCAGTGACGATGATATCGGCGTCCAAATGCTCACCCGAGGAGAGCTCAATACCCGTCTCCGTGAACGTCTCGATCGTATCGGTGACGACGCTCGCCTCGCCCGAATTCAGGACGTTGAAAAGGTCATCATCAGGTATCAAGCACAGCCGCTCATCCCAGGGATTGTAGCGAGGTGTGAAGTGTTTATCGATATCGAAATCAGGTCCCAGCTTCTTGCGCACATCCTTCAGCAAAAAGTCCTTCACCTGCAAAGGATGCGTGCGCGTGCGCCGATAGAAGACGTGCTGCACCATGCGGTGCCGCCAGCGCGTGAGATGATAGGCCCATGTGTCGGGAAGCAGTCGGCGCATGAAATTCGCAACACGGCTCTTGGCCGGCCGGGAAATCACATAGGTCGGTGAGCGCTGGAGCATGGTCACATGTTTCGCGGCCTGAGCCAGAGAAGGCACCAGCGTAATCGCTGTTGCACCGGAGACGATCACGACGACGTTCTTTCCGGCGTAGTCGAGGTCTTCCGGCCAGTGCTGGGGATGCACC
>JBCDFS010000071.1:0-1984 GCA_039177645.1 Pseudomonadota bacterium
CAGGCCCAGATCGTCATCGACATATGGCGTCGACAGTATAATCGCATCCGACCCCATCAGAGCCTCGATATGCGTCCACCAGTGCCCGAAACGCTATTAGAGAACTCACCCGAAAGTGGCCCAGCCCCAGCGGGCTGGACACGTGTTGGACAGTTCTGGCTAATCAGAAAATGCGCTTCGGACCGGAACACCTCGACACGGACAATCAAGTCAAGGCGCCATGTCGAGCAAAAATGAAATGATGAAGTGCTGCGATTTAGCCGTCTCTTGTCAGATGTGGGACCAGGGCTCGGATCGCAGCGAGCAGTCCGTCGTTGTGCTCATGCACATGGGCCTTGGCGAAGTGTGCGTGTTCGGTCGAAGCGTTCGGCACTTCGGCGTCGGCATGGCCATCTTCCATCTGCTCTTCATGCCGCGCGATTTCGGCTTCGTGTGACACAATTCGCGCTTGGTACGCAAAGATTGCCGCCTCGGCTCGCTTGAGGATCGACAGCGCCTCAAGATGGTCATGGCGCCAGCGGAAGTGGTCTTGGGACTGGGCCACGTGTTCGGAATGGGCCGCGTCATTCTGGTTCGTCATTGCTAAGCTCCGCAAATGGTGTGTGATTGCCTCAAGAGGATGCCTATCTCGCGCCGCGAGCCGCGCAGACCCCGTGAACTCCCATCCCATGACGGAGGGGCGTGAACCCGCACTCCGCGATTGCGCTTGAGAGCTTGTCTAGGAGCTCTGGCGCGATTTTCTCGTCAACGGCCCCGCAGTCGTTGCACATCGATATGATGGAAGCCTGGGGATGACGGCAACACTGGCAAGCGACGCAAACTTTCAGCAACTCAATCCGATGACCGCCCCAATCTTCGTCAAGATCGGCAGCGCCTTGTAGACCGTTGGCGGCGTGATGCCGGTTTATCCCGCTGGCAGCTCCCCCCAGAACATCTCAGGCGGACAATGGTCCATTCTGCCGGCGCAAACCCGGCAGCAACTCCACGTGAGTCTCTTCACCACGCTTGCTCGTAGTACTCTTCATGCTCGGACGCGCCACCGGCTCTCACCGCCTGTGTCCTCCACTTCGACCCCGAGCGCTGACAACTCACCACGCAGCGCATCCGCGCGGGACCAGTTGCGCTGCGCACGGGCGTGTCGACGTTCCACAACCAAGGCTTCGATCCGTGCCACATCGGAAGCACCTGCTTGGGTCCAGGCTTGCGCGTCTTGCTGCAGGAGCCCCAACAGCGCCCCCGACTGTTTCAACGCAGCGGCGAGCTCGGCTTGCCGCGCCGGATCGGTGCTGGTGTGAAGCCGGTTCGCGATCGCATGCAACTCAGACAATGCGGCTGGGGTGTTCAGGTCATCGTCGAGAGCGGCGAGTACCGGTTGCAGATCCTCATCACGCGCTTGCGACGCTGGTTGGCCAAGCATTGCACCATAGAGGCGATCGAGCGACGCCCGAGAAGAACGCGCAGTGCCAGATGTCCAATCCAACGGCTGCCTGTAGTGAGCGGCAAGGAGCGCGTAACGGATCGCTTCACCGGGCGCGTCGTTAAGGAGGTCGCGCGCCAGAAGAACGTTTCCCAGCGACTTTGACATTTTTGAGCCTGACACGGTCACGTGCCCATTGTGCACCCAAAAGCGTGAATCGGTTCCTTGCGCGATCTCGTTCTCATGGTGGGGGAACCGCAAATCGATCCCGCCCCCGTGGATATCAATCCCTTCGCCCAGGTGAGCCCTGATCATGGCCGAGCATTCAATGTGCCATCCCGGCCGACCATACCCCCAGGGGCTGTCCCACCCAGGCTGCTCTGGCGTTGATGGCTTCCACAGTACGAAATCATGCGGGTCGCGCTTCCAAGGTGCCACCTCCACACGCGCGCCCGCGAGCATCTCGTCAGGTTGCGCCCCTGACAGTCGGCCATAAGCCGGGAAGCTCGGAATGTGATAAAGAACATGGCCGTGAGCCGCGTAGGCCTTCCCTGCAGCGATCAGCTC
>JBCDFS010000072.1:0-1942 GCA_039177645.1 Pseudomonadota bacterium
CGGTAGCGTTGACGGTATCACCGTGCCTCAATAACGTCCCACCCGAAGATGCCACGGGAGCAGTGCTCGTACGGGCTTCGATTGGGGGAAAGAAAATGATCGGACGTCTCGTCGCATCAAGTGTGCTCGCGCTAACGCTTGGGACAGTCGATGTTAGATCGGAGACGCTGTTTGCCACCGACCAGTTCGGCACCGATTTGTTCACGTTTGACACAGACACAGGCGCAACAGCGTTGGTGGGCGACATCGGCTTTGCGGTTAGCGGACTAGCCGCGTCGCCATCCGGAGAACTGTTCGGAATTACCACGGCAAACCAGCTCATCTCAATCGACCCATCAAGCGGCGCAGGCACGGTTGTTGGCACATCGTCCGTGACAAGCTCGCCAGAGGGACTGGCATTCGCTCCAGATGGAACGCTCTTCGCCAGTGGCGGAAGCTCACTCTTCACCATAGACCCGCTCACCGGGGCATCGACTTTGCTGGGCACGATAAGCCTTGCTGACATCGATGGCCTGACAGTCACACAAGGACCCGTCACGACGGCGGCGGGGACATTCGGTGCGGGCACGCTTCTGGCGGCTGACTCCGGCGATCTGTTTGCCATCAATCCTAGCTCTCTTGCAGTGACCGCTATCGGGTCGCCGACCAACTCGGTGCCACAAGAAGCACTCACAATTCTGTCGGACGGAACACTGTTTGCAGCAGATTCAAGCCTCGATGCAGTGTTCCTGGTTGACTTGGTGACACTTGTTTCGACGCAGGTTGGCCCGCCAACAGGGCTTGCTCTTATCGGAGGGCTTACAGGCCCAGTCTCGCCCAGTGCTTCCGATGTTCCGCTTCCAGCCGGCTTGCCACTCGCGCTGGCCGGTCTGCTGTCACTCGCCTGGGTTGGCCGCCGCCGCAGTTGACGAAGTCGTAGATGCCGGCAAACGCCTCCGTCTCGCACAAACGACCTTCGTGCTGCAGGAGGCCTCGGGAAACCCTTCTCCGATATTGTCAGCCACTCACGGCGATTCTGCCTGCGCTTGATTGCACAACTATCGTTGACAGCGGGCTTCCCAGGAATCAGTGACGCTACCCGCCAGCATCAGTAGGCAAACAGTCAGAACGGCGCGCATCAATCATTCCCTTCAATCGGCTCAATCTGCCCTTGAAGGTCGCCCATTGAGTTGGCCGAATGATGGCACTGACTGTGCTTTGGGAGCTGTCCCTTCTCAGCCCTGACCCTTTCCCAGCGCTTCCTCTGACCCTCCCTGATGCGCTCCTTACCTTCTTCGGTCTTCGGCCCGGTGCTGAGCCCGCCATGGTTCGCACAGCGCTTCTTGCCGTAGACGGGCTTTCGCTTGCAGGGCGTGCCCTTTCTCGTCATTGCGCCGCAGGGCTCGGCCTCCTCACGCCAACGCCGCTCTGCCCGGCGCTGCTGTCGCATCTTGCTTAGCTTTGCTTTGGTCTCGCGTATCCGCGTCCGTCCCCGGGCGAGCAGTTCCTCGAACTCCTCGGGCGTTTTCTGACGGCGGCCGTTGGGCAGGACAATCAGGTCGTTCTCGTCGAGCTGCCAGCCGAGCTGAGCCAAGATGGGATTTCGATGCGGCCGGAGCATGTCACTTACCTCAGGCGTGAACCGTGTTCAAAAGTCCATGATGTGCACGCACGCGCGCGCGGGCTGTCCGAGTAGAGTCGATGGAGGTCTCACCACCATTCGGCTCTTCAGTAATCCGCGCCCACGGCTGCACCACCACGGACGATGCTGCCTTGCGCACGGGGCGGGCGTAATGGGTCGATGCGGCCCGCAAGAACACCGGCGGAGAGACGTTGGGCGGCATTGCGTGTGGCGGCGTCGTTGAGGGCTCTTGCGGTAGCACCGGCTGCACCCACGGCGAGGTATGCCGGATCCACCTGTGCGGCGCCGATATTGGCGAAGAGGGGCAGGCGGCCTGCTGAG
>JBCDFS010000073.1:0-1928 GCA_039177645.1 Pseudomonadota bacterium
AGCGTATTGTCCATCGACGCTGTGGGCTCATCAAGCAGCAATGCTGCCGGCTCCATCGCCAAGACACGAGCCAAGGCGACGGCCTGACGTTCACCACCAGACAGGAAACTGCCGCGTGGTCCGACCGGCGTTGCGTAGCCTTGCGATAGCGTCGATGCAAAGCTTGCGACACCCGATAGCTGGACGGCACGCTCAAAGGCTTTGTCCGACACAGAACCCAGACCGACCGTGATCGCCTCGCGCAGGCTCATGTCGAACAGGATGCTGTCTTGGGCCATGTAGCCGAAGTGTCGACGGATATGGTCAGGCGCGAACTGGCGCGCATCCGCACCATCGAACAGAACCGAGCCAAAGCTTGGCTCGTGCAGCCTCAAAAGCGTGTGCAGCAATGTTGATTTGCCCGAACCAATACGACCAATGACCGCCACGCGCTCCCCCGCCTGAATGGAGAAGCTCAATCCTTCAAGCGTCGGGCGAGAGGCCCCAGGGTGGACAAACGACAATCCGGAGACTTCGATCGCACCGCTGAGGGCACGACGCCGGGCCGCTCTGCTCTCTCCACCTACTTCCTGCTCACTATCCATCAAACGGGCAATCACATCAGCGCTTGGCACCATGTGCAGGAGACGAACGCCATGACCAACCAGTTGGCCAACCGGCGACAGAGACCGCCCGACCAACAGCGTCGAGGCAGCCAGTGCGCCAACCGTCATCGCACCGCCGGCAACGAGATAAGCGCCTATGATCAATGTCAGCACCACAACGAACTGTGTGATGATGATCTGAGAGGAGTGGGTCATGTTGAGCCACAGTCGCGTGCGATGCCCCTCATAACCGGCATCATCGCCCGTCCGCTCCCATGAGCGCAGCAACTCACCTGATGCGCCGGCCGCTTTGACAGTCGGCAGTGAGGCCAATGTCTCTACCAACTGGTTGGATTGCTGCCTGTTGAACTCCGCCGCCGCTTCAATCGACGGGCGCGCCCGCACATGGGCATAAATATGGACGGCAAGGAGCGCGCAAACGCCCAAAAGCGGCGCGACAACAACAGGTCCACCAAGCGAATATAAAAGCAATAGCAGGATTAGGAAGAAAGGCACATCCACGGCAAGTGAAATGAAGAATTGCGGTACCGCCTGCGTGATGACGTCAACCTCCTGCGCCAGCCGCGACAAGCCCCCGGGGGAGCGGGGCGCCTCGCTCAGTTTTGCCCCCATCAGCCTGTCATAAAGGGAGGCCTGAAGATCAAGGCCAATCTTCAACGATACCGCATCCGCAAAACGCGACCGCACAATCCGCAAGGTGAGATCGACGGCAAGCGCAATAAACGCACCTATGGAGAGCGCCCACAGCGTCTCCATGGCACCATGCGGGATCACACGGTCATAGACAGCCATGGTGAAGAATGGCAGCGCGAGAACCAGGAGGTTGGAAAGGCCAGCGGCCAGACCGAGCTTCCCAAGCGCCTGCCGCTCATCGTGAAGACACAAGTCAAAAACCCTGCGATACAGGCCTTTGGCATCCGATAAAGCCTCTTCGGCAGTCGGCCCGCCTTGCGATGCCACATCAGCACCGCCCGCACCGATGCGGGCCGTCGCGGCCTGGGATGTCGCCACCCGGACCTTGGGCTTAAGGAAAAAGATCGTACCGGAATAACGCGCTTGAAGCTGGGCGCCGTCCACCCAGATAGCGACATCGCGCGAGCGGTCGACACGAAACTGACCATGATCATCACGAGCGACGAGCAGGACGCACCGGCCGCTCGCAAGCAGCGCCAAGCAGGGAAAGTCATCCTGGGACAAGCTTCCCAGAACGCGGCTTTCGTACCGCAGGGCGAGATCATGCGCCTGCGCGTGTGCCCTCAGTTCCTGGGCAGTGGGGACCGGTTTGCCATCATGCGCGCCCTCTGGCGCGCTGGCATTGGGCCC
>JBCDFS010000074.1:0-1921 GCA_039177645.1 Pseudomonadota bacterium
GATGGCAAGCGCCTCGTCGTCAAGCGCACAATTGTGCTTGTTTGCAAACGGATCATTCCGTAGCTGCCACAGAATATCGGGCGTCACCGGCACATCGCGGATGGGCGACTGGAAGGTCGGATCGCAGCCCCGCCACCAGCATGTGCAATCGTTGAGGATATGCTCATGGATCAAGGTCGGGCCAAGTCCGTCAGCCGAAACGGGCCCCAATACACTCATGACGGTACTGGAAAATCTATGGGTCATCCGACGTCCCTCGCGACGTAGGGCGCATCGTGAAAGCGTATTTCGAGCGCTGTCACCGTGCCAAAGACCTGGGAAAGACGATCACTATCCTGAGGTACCCCGTAGCGGTCTATTGCGTCCTTGAGCCAGAGCGCTTGGGCAGCGAACGCATCATCGACATGCAGCCTGATCCACGCAGCAAGATCCTGGTTGGAAAGGTCGATCTTTGAAGCGCGCTTACACCACGTCCAGTACATCCATTCCGCCGCAAACATCGCTGTCAGGATGTCAAGAAAGCTGCCTTGTTCGGCAAGTTCAAGCATTCCCCTGTCAAAGGCGCGCGCATCGTCCGGCAAAGTGTCCGGCCGTTCGATATCCAACGTGCGATAGCGCTCCTCAAAATAGGGCACCTGCACGTTGGCCAACGCGTCCAGAACGCCAATCATCCATCGTTTGGCGTCCATGTCAGGCGCGCGCGCTGTCGCAAAACTGAAGATTGCAATGGCTGTCTCAACGAATGCACCCTCGTAGGCGAGGTAGCGCTTGAAGACCTCAATGGGTAACCCGTCGGCGCAGACATCCTCCACAAAGCGATGGGTCAGCATCGCGTTCAAAACCGCTTCATTGCGTTCGAGGATCGTGCCGGAAAGGCTCATGCAACCCTGTCGAGGGCAGGCTTGGCGGCATCTACAAACGCTCGGACCCGTTCCGGCTCAACCGGATTCCACCAAACCCCACCTTCCTTGAGGCACGACGCAACGATCACCGCATCCGCCACCGAGAGGATTTCACCGACATTGTCCGGGTTCACGCCAGAACCGACAAGCACCGGCAGATGGGTGGCGCTGGCCACCTCCTTCAGTTCATCGAGCGTCGCACTGTCGCCCGTTCGCTGCCCCGTTGCGATGACGGCATCGGCATCAAAGAACGCCAGGTCACGCGTGAGTTCTGCCACCGAACGGTCGGCCATAATGGCGTGGCTGCCGTGCTTCACATGAGCGTCGGCGAACACTTTGATCTGCTCGGCGCGCAGCAGCGAGCGATACCGCATGGCCTCAGCCGCCCTGCCCTCCATGAACCCCTCATTGGCCACGTAAGCGTTGGCCCACTGGTTCACGCGGATGAAGTTTGCGCCCGCCGCACAGGCGGTGGCAAAAGCTTGAATGGGCGCATTGGCAAGAACATTGATGCCAAGGGGCACAGCAAAACGCTGATTGAGACGGTCGGCGATGACCGACAGGCAGGCGGCGGTATGGGGGCCGATATCCTCGGGCTTCGAAAAGGGGATATCGCCATGGTTTTCCACGATCAGCCCATGCATGCCACCGGAGACAAGCGCCTGCGCATCGCTGAGGCAGGCGTCGATAATCATCTCCATGCTCGCACCGCGATAGCGCGGCGCGCCAGGTAGCGGCGGGCAATGGATCATTCCGATCAGGGCTTTGGGCCGACCGAACAAGTCCTCGATTGCCCGGCCATCATTGCTGGAAATCGTCTGCATGGCCCCGCTATCCATCGCTCTGGGTTTGTGCCGACGGCTCGACCGGGTCTGCATGGGTAGATGCCCCCGTTCCGCTTTCACGCTCGTTTTTCACCTTGGATTTGAACGAGAAGCTCGCTGTGAAGATGCGCGTGTTCAGCCAGATAGCGATCAGGATAATCGCACCCGTCACGATCTGCGTGAAGAACGGGGAGA
>JBCDFS010000075.1:0-1863 GCA_039177645.1 Pseudomonadota bacterium
GACCTCTTTGACAAGCACGTTGAAGCTCTCCGGCACGCCGGCCTCGAAATTGTCCTCGCCTTTGACGATGGACTCGTAGACCTTGGTCCGACCCGCCACATCGTCCGATTTGACGGTGAGCATTTCCTGCAGCGTGTAGGCCGCGCCGTAAGCTTCCAGCGCCCAGACCTCCATCTCTCCAAAACGCTGGCCACCGAACTGCGCTTTACCGCCCAGCGGCTGCTGAGTGACAAGGCTGTAGGGTCCGGTCGAGCGCGCGTGGATTTTGTCATCCACCAAGTGGTGCAGCTTCAGCAGATACTTCACCCCGACGGTCACAGGGCGCGAGAATTGCTCGCCAGTGCGACCGTCATAGAGATCCGACTGACCGGTTTCGCTAAAGCCTGCGCGCATCAACGCATCATTGACATCGGGCTCTTTCGCGCCATCGAAGACAGGCGTTGCGATCGGGACCCCGCGCGCAACGTTTTGCGCCGCTTCCATGAACTGCTGCTCGGTCATCTCATCGATGCCGTTTTCAAACGCGCCATCGCCATAAGCAATCCGCATCGCGTCCTGAACGGGGCTCATATCGCCGGTACGCCGATACTCTTCCAGCGCCTCACCGATATTCATTCCCAAACCGCGGGCGGCCCAGCCCATATGGGTTTCCAAGATTTGACCAACATTCATTCGGCTTGGCACCCCAAGAGGGTTCAGCACGAAATCGACCGGTGTCCCATCTGCGAGAAATGGCATGTCCTCCATCGGCACAACGCGGCTGATTACGCCTTTGTTGCCGTGACGACCAGCCATCTTATCGCCCGGTTGCAGCTTGCGCTTCACCGCAACGAAGACCTTGACCATCTTCATCACACCCGGAGGCAGATCGTCGCCGCGACGGACCTTCTCGACCTTGTCTTCGAAACGGGCATCGAGAGCGCGCTTTTGCGCCTCATATTGCTCGTTCAAAGCCTCAACTTGCTGCGCATCAGCCTCTTCCGCAAGAGCAAGCTGCCACCACTGACCACGCGTGAGCATGCCAAGAAGCTCTTCGGTGACCTCCGAGTTCGGCAGCACGCCACGAGGGCCTTTCACCGCAACTTTGCCCAAGACCATGTCCTTCAGACGCGCATAAATGTTGCGCTCCAAGATCGCGAGTTCGTCGTCCCGGTCGCGGGCGAGGCGTTCCACCTCATCCCGTTCGATCTGAACCGCACGCTCATCTTTATCGACACCATGACGGTTGAAGACCCGCACCTCGACAATGGTCCCATAGTCCCCCGGCGGCAGACGCAGTGAGGTATCGCGGACATCGGACGCTTTTTCCCCGAAGATCGCGCGGAGCAGTTTTTCCTCCGGCGTCATTGGGCTTTCGCCCTTGGGGGTGATCTTGCCCACCAGGATGTCGCCCGGCCCAACTTCGGCGCCGATATAGACGATGCCCGCCTCATCAAGGTTGCGGAGCGCCTCTTCGCCGACATTGGGAATATCGCGAGTGATCTCTTCTGGCCCGAGCTTGGTGTCGCGCGCGGCGACCTCGAACTCTTCGATATGGACCGACGTAAAGACGTCGTCCCGCACGATCCGTTCAGAGATCAGGATTGAGTCCTCGTAGTTGTACCCGTTCCAAGGCATGAAGGCGACGACGACGTTTTTGCCGAGTGCCAACTCGCCCAGATCGGTCGATGGCCCATCGGCGATGACTTCGCCTTTTCCAACGAGATCGCCCACTTTCACCAGCGGACGCTGATTGATACAGGTGTTCTGGTTCGACCGCTGGAATTTGCGCATCCGGTAGATATCGACGCCCGGATCGCCCGGTTCGAGATCGGCTGTCGCCCGGATCACGATCCGCGTGGCATCGACCTGGTCGATGATGCC
>JBCDFS010000076.1:0-1850 GCA_039177645.1 Pseudomonadota bacterium
CATGGGTAAACTGTCGCCCCTGAGGCGTTTCAAGCAGCGTGAAGCTTTGCACCGGCAATTTTACCTTGGCGCCTGGTTTGACCCATATGAAATGACCAAGCGGATCGTGCATATGCTCTGCCACCATGGAGATATGATCGTTCTCATCGGGTGAGACGAGGCCAAACATCAAGTCTTGTACGAAGTCATAGGTCCGCAGCGCCTCGTTCAGCGGCATGATCTCGACGCCCGCATCGTTTGACTGCGCAAGCCGCATGTAATCATCGGTCAGAATGCCGGTTGCGGCGCGGTCAGAGAAGTCCTCGAACCCGACTTCGTGAAGGATGTCGCGCTCCTCGTTTGTCAGTTCGCCTCGCGGGCTTTGGTCCGTGCCTCCAACCATTTGAGAATTCCTTTCGGTATCATTCGTTTTGGGTCAGGCCGCAGGAACGGTGTAGCCGCAGTTCTGAATGTGAGCGAACAGCGCATGTGGGTCGCCGGAATGGAGGATCCGCCCCTCCCGCATGATATGTGCGCGGTCGGCCCTCACATGGTTCAGGACGAGGCCGGTATGGGTGATGACGAGGCCGGAACAGGTCCGCCCCTGCTGGTCCGGTGCGCCAACAATGCGGGCAATGGCATCGCCGACAGCAATGACATGCTCCAAATCGACGCCGCTTTCGGGTTCGTCGAAGAGCAATAGGCGCGGGTCTTGCAGAATGAGTTTCAGGACCTCCCACCGTTTGATCTCGCCGCCGGAGAAACCGACATTCATATCACGGCTTAGAAAACTGGGTAGGTCGAGCGCAGCAGCTTCGGCTTCCAGTCGTTGATATGCGCCGAGCGCCTCGGCAAAGCTGCGGATAGAGACACCGTCAAGGCTGGGCGGGCGCTGGTAAGCAAGGCCCACGCCCAGGTGCGCGCGCTCACAGAGGTCCATTTCTTGGATCGGCTGACCGCCGAAAAGGATCGCACCCTCGACAACCTCGTATGGCGGCAGGCCCATGATCGTGGCCAAAAGGCTCGATTTGCCGGACCCGTTCGGGCCGAGCAGCACGTGCAATTCACCTTCGGGAAGGGTCAGGTCGATCCCTTCCAATATCGTCTTGCCGCCAATTGCCACAGTGAGGTTTTGTATCTCCAACATTGGCACCTCCCTTCCCGATAAAAACAGTAAGAATTAAGGATGGCCAACTTGACATGACCTGGATCAATTCACTTGAAATTGGCGGAGACCCGTATCATCAGACGTGCTGCACGGCGGACGCGGCTTTGCTGAACAAATCAGGTGATGGGCGAGATTGCCCCTTCGCCGGGCAAACTTATCCCACAGTCTCCGTGACCGGGATGCCGAGCGCGGTGGAGCCGTTCAGGACGGCGATGCAGACCTGGAGCCCGGCGGCCTGGCGGTCGAAGTCCCTTGCCATGAGCCGCTGGCTCAGCAGTTTGACCGGCATTGCCAACTTGTTGTTGTCGGGTTGGACATTGCCGCTTCGCAAGCGGCTAGGGCTTCATTTCGCGTGCGTAGCCGCTCCAAAGAGAAAAGGCGTCGTATCGGGTGCGCATTCCGGGCGCATCCGGTCAGGCGTTCCAATAGCATCTGTTCAGCCATTCCGATTTAGTCCGGTCACGGATTCCGGACTCCCCGGTCACCCGGGATCCGGCTGAGAGACGCGGTTCGAGCGATCGTGCAGCGGGGTAGCCTCGCGCTCTTAAAAAGAGCGGGGAGAGCCCGGAATGAGACGATTGCCGATGCGCAAGATTGGAGAAGCCCTGCGGCTGAAGGCGGCCGGGCTGACGACGCGGAAGATCGCGGTGAGCCTCGGGATCGGGCAATCGACCGCGAGCGAGTATCTGAAGCGGGCTGAGCG
>JBCDFS010000077.1:0-1846 GCA_039177645.1 Pseudomonadota bacterium
ACGTCCATTTTCGCCAGCGATGAGCAGAAAGCCAAGGATGCTGCTCAACCGGTTGGCGTTGCGCGCGACCTACCGGTCCATATTCGACCGGCCATGGGCGAAAATGATCGCAGCGCGACAGGTTTTCTGCCGCCCGATGCTTTCTGGCCCGTGGTGGAAGAATTCTTCGCCAATCCAGAGACCTCTGTTCGCGGCTGGGAACGGGCGTGCGACGCGCAAGCCCGGATTGTTGAGGCTGTCGGCGCGGCATCGAAAGAAGCACCCTATGGTGATGTTCTTGTCGTAGCCCATGGCGGCGTGGGCACGTTGCTGCGCTGCAAGCTCGCCGGGATTCCAATCACCCGCGACCAGGACCAAACGCATCCCAAAGGCGGCTGCTACTTCACCTTTGATCGCCGAAGCGGCGGGAATCTGACAGATTGGATCGCCATATGACCCCTCTGCTTGAGGTCGACAACCTCTCCAAATCCTATGGTGCCCGGGTTGGTTGCCGCGATGTGTCGTTCAAGCTCTATCCCGGCGAGGTGATGGGGATTGTCGGCGAGTCGGGCTCGGGGAAGTCCACCTTGCTTAACTGCATGGCCGGGCATCTGGCGCCGGACGTGGGGCGGATCGTTTTCGATACGCGGGTGGACGGCCCGCGCGATACACTCGCCATGTCCGAGCCTGAGAGACGCATGCTGGGCCGTACGGATTGGGCATTCGTACATCAGAATCCCCGGGATGGTTTGCGCATGCGGGTCTCCGCTGGGGGCAACGTCGGTGAGCGGCTGATGGCAGTGGGCGCACGACACTATGGCGCTATTCGTCAGACGGCTTCTGATTGGCTGGCCCGGGTCGAGATCGATACTGACCGCATGGACGATCGTCCGGCGCAGTTCTCTGGCGGGATGCAGCAGCGCCTTCAAATCGCGCGCAACCTCGTTTCGCAGCCTCGCCTGATTTTCATGGACGAGCCGACGGGCGGCCTCGACGTTTCCGTCCAGGCGCGGTTGCTTGACCTTCTGCGCGGCCTTGTGAGGACCATGGGTTTGTCGGCCATCATCGTTACCCATGATCTTGCGGTGGTGCGCCTGCTCGCTGACCGGCTGATGGTGATGAAGGACGGTAACGTCGTCGAAACCGGGCTCACTGATCAGGTGCTTGATGACCCGCAGCATGCCTACACGCAGTTGCTCGTTTCCTCCGTCCTTCAGGTTTAGGCAAACCCATGATCACGGTCCGCAATCTCAGCAAGAGCTTCACCCTTCACAATCAACGCGGTACGACCATTCCCGTTCTGACCGGTTGCTCCTTCGAGGTGAATCCCGGTGAATGTGTCGCCCTGACCGGTGTGTCGGGCGCCGGCAAGTCAACCGTTATGCGCATTCTGTATGGAAATTATCTGGCCGAGGCTGAAAGCGTGGTTATTGGCGGGCTTGATATTACGCGGGCCGAGCCGCGTGAGGTTTTGGCTTTGCGCAGAACGACACTGGGCTATGTCAGCCAGTTCTTGCGTGTTGTCCCTAGGGTTCCAGCGCTCGAGGTCGTGGCCGAGCCGCTGCTGGCAGTCGGCGAGGAGGACGAGCATGCACGGTCGCGATCGCGCTTGCTGTTGTCCCGTCTCGCCATCCCCGAGCGCTTGTGGGAGCTGTCGCCAACCACCTTCTCCGGTGGCGAGCAGCAGCGCGTGAACATCGCCCGTGGTTTCGCCCACAAATATCCTGCCTTGCTGCTAGACGAGCCGACCGCCAGTCTCGATGCCAAAAACAGGGAGACGGTGCTCTCGTTTATCGAGGAAGCCAAGGCCGATGGTGCGGCCATTGTGGGGATCTTTCATGATTTGGAGGCCCGCGCGCGCGTCGCA
>JBCDFS010000078.1:0-1833 GCA_039177645.1 Pseudomonadota bacterium
GGGTCTCGGCACCCGGTTCGAGATCATGGAAGCCTCGATAAAGAAATGGTGCGTCGGCTCTCCGATCCAGGCGGCCTTGGATGCGGCAATGGAGCTTCTGAAACGGGGACTTGAGGTCGACGCCATCGACAAGATCGACCTCATCATGCCCGACGACCGGCTGACTATTGTAGACAACCGAGACATGCCCGATGTCTGCCTTCAGCACATGGTGGCGGTCGCGCTGATCGACGGTGGCGCGACGTTCAAGACAAGCCACGACAAGGTAAGAATGTGCGATCCGCAAGTTCGGGCGTTGCGCGCGAAGATGACGGCTATTCCGTCACCAGAGCTCTCTCGCGCCCGTCCGGCTCGACAGGCGGTTCTCGAGATAAGCACCAGGGACGGAACCAGGTTCAGACACCATACCAAGGTCGTCTACGGTACGCCGGGCAACCCGATGTCTCCCGAAGATGTCGAGGCGAAAGCGCTTGAGTTGATGGTACCGGTCCTCGGGGAAGCGGCATCGGCTTCCTTGGCCAGGGCGATCTGGAGCCTCGAGCGCGTCGAGAACATCAGAACATTGGCAGCCATCGCGGGAGGGGAATAGCGCTCATGGATCCCAAAGTCCTTTTGATGCCTGTCTACTCACGCGGTAACGAGATCGAGCGATTGCGCGGGGCGCTTTCCCTTGCCCGCTACTTCGACGCCCACCTCAAGGTGATCTTTGCCCAGTCAAAACCGAGCGATTTGCTGGGAGCAGAGCTTCTTGGTGTCTCCGCTCCTGTGCGAGAGCAGCTCCTGACGATCATTGACGGCGAGGCGAAACAGGGTCGACACGACCTGCGCGAGCATTTCACGGCTCTGTGCAAAGACTACGGCGTTTCCATTTCCGACCGGCCAGAAGACGCTCTGCCAACCGCGTCATGGCGCGAGATCCAGGGGGCACGCAGCGAGCTTGTCGCAGTTCAGGGTCGGAGCAGCGACCTAATAATCATCCCGCATTCGAAATCCGGAGAGGCGACAGTCACATTCGAAGAAGCAATACTCCACACCGGCAAACCAGTGTTTCTGGTGCCCCGCGGCATGTGGGAGATCAAGATAAGCAAGGCCCTGATCGGGTGGGATGGCGGGCTGGAATGCACCCGCGCAGTACAGCAGGCGCTGCCACTCTTGACGCGCGCATCGAACGTTGTGATTGCCACGGGGCGTAATCTGCCGACGGGTCGGCCGGACGCGAAAAGCGCGGCAGACTATCTCGCCTATCATAGTGTTTCGGCTCAAATCCGGCTTTTCGAAGACGCCGCGGCATCTCCGGGTGCTGCTATCCTTGATCTGGCCGCCAAACACGACTGCGACCTCCTCGTCACGGGCGCCTATGCACATACGCGCTTGCGGCAGAGGCTCTTGGGTGGCGTGACGAGCCACCTGCTCAGACATGCTGATATACCGGTGCTGATGGCGCATTGACGTTGCGAGGAAAACGCGATGCTGTTCGAGTACGCCATGATCGCGACCGCAGCGTTCGCCGGGGCGCTGGTCAGCGGAGTCGGCGGTTTCGGCGGATCATTCATCATCGTTATTGTACTGACGCCCGTTGTCGGGCCCAAGGCGGTCATTCCGCTGATTGCGGTCTACGCCATCTGCGCAAACCTTTCCCGGGTCTTCATTTATTGGCGTACCATCGCGTGGAAACCGGCGATTCATTTCACCGTCGCATCACTGCCAGGCATTTACCTCGGCGCCAGCTTTCTACGTGAGATCCCCGAAACCGTCTTTCTCGGATTTCTCGGCGCCATTTTGATCCTGATCCTGCCCTTGCGCGAAAGCTGTGCGCTTGAGATATCGGCGCAA
>JBCDFS010000079.1:0-1815 GCA_039177645.1 Pseudomonadota bacterium
CACGCCCAGGATGGTCATGGCAGTTGCCGAATGTTTCGGCGAGGGGGTCAAGATCACTGCAAACGACGAATTCGTTGCGATGGATGGCACACGCACATTCGCGATCCAGTTCCGCAAAGCCTTCATTCCGGAAAAGCACATCCTCGCTGACCCGGTGACGGACTACATTCCGCGTATCCGTGCGGGTTTCATTCTGCTTCAATCCGGCATGGCGTTCGGCCTCATCAAAAACTGCATCGAACTGATGGAACAGGCCGGAACAACCCTGTCCCATGTGAATTGTTACCTGCCCGAACAGCCGGACTATTTCCGGGACAGGCTCGCCGAGCTTGAAGCGGAAGTGTTTGAGCTTTCAAAAACGCCTTTCGACAAAGACCCGGCCTATTTTATCCGTGTCATCAAGGCACGGCTGGCTGCGGGAGAATTGTCCGTCGCCGCGGCCAATGCTGCAATGCTCCATTGCGGTGCACGGGGCTATGTCCGCCAGGGAGCCGCGCAGCGCCGCCTCCGCGAAGCGTATTTTGTCGCAATCGTGACCCCGGCGACCAAGCAGCTCCGCAAGATGCTCGCGGATTTCGGCGCAGCCTGACAGCATTCATCACCGCCGGAATGACCTCCAGACAAGTTACAGAGTGAGAAGGAGAAACGCATGACTGACACCCCCTTGATCAGCCCCGCCGAAGTCGCGCAACTGATGGAGACGGTGCCCTGTGTCGTTATCGACACGCGGGACCCGGAGTCCTATGCGGCGGGCCACATTCCGGGCGCTGTGAACGTGCATGACATTTTCACGTATCTGGCGACGTCTTCGCCGGAGGGAATTGCGGAACTCAAGGGCAAGTTCGAGGACGCTTTTGGTGCAGTCGGTCTCTCCGGGAAGGAGACGGCGATCATCTACGAGCAATCTATGAACTCCGGTTTCGGTCAGTCCTGCCGGGGCTATTTTCTTCTTCAATATCTGGGCTATCCGAATATCGCGGTTCTGCACGGCGGCTTCGAGGCCTGGACGGCCGCGGAACTGCCCGTCTCCTCCGAGCCGGTAGCACCTGAACCCAAAACCTTCCCGTCCTCGGAGACCGGCATGGGTCTGATGATGGGCGTCGAGGACATGCTTGCGGCGGTGAAGGACGAGAGCGTCGTCAAACTGGATGTCCGCGACATTGATGAATGGATCGCGGAGAGTTCCTCGCCGTACGGCAAGGATTTCTGTCCACGCAAGGGCCGAATTCCGGGCGCAAAGTGGATCGAGTGGTATCGCATGATGAAACCGACACCGTCCGGTCCGATGATCAAGAGCAAGGAGGAGGTGCTGGCGGAATGCGCAACCGTTGGCATCATGCCGGATACGCCGGTTGCGCTCTACTGTTTCAAGGGTGCGCGCGCATCCAACACCTATCTCGCGCTCAAGGAAGCCGGGGTAAAGGACGTGAAGATCTATTTCGGTTCCTGGAATGAATGGTCCCGCGACCCGGCTTTGCCGATCGAAGAGGGGCTGCCCTACTGAGCGCAGCCATTCATGGCGCGGGATATTGGCCCGCGCCGTTTTTCTTGCAGTCCTTGCAGTCTTTCACTGAACCTTAGCAACAGCATCCGTCGCGGCTTCAGGCGGCGATGACGGGCAGCGCTCATGGAAACCATCACATACTTCTATGCTCCCATTTCCGGGTACGCCTACCTCGGCGAACAACGGCTAATGGGGATCGCGGCTGAAGCCGGCGCCAAGGTCGATTTTCAGCCCGTCGACATCCAGAAGGTTTTTGCAGCGGCAGGAGCGACCCCGCCGCCCAAGCAATCCCAGACGCGCCTCAACTATCG
>JBCDFS010000080.1:0-1812 GCA_039177645.1 Pseudomonadota bacterium
GAAGCCGAGGCGACCGGCCTCACAGCGCGAAAGCCAAAGGTGGTCGAACCGATGCGCACTGTTGGATACAGCGTGGATCCTTCGGCATTTGCATCATTCGTCCGGACCCATGCCGAAACAGTGGATGCGTTTCCGCCGGTGGGGGGAGCTGACACTCCCTAAGGGCACGGAACAGCTTTCAGGTTTCAATTGAGCAACGTTTCTGACCGGCGCTCAACCGAGCGTCGAAAACGCTGGCGTTTCTAGTACTCTGCCCACCCATTGCCGCTACCAAAGTGTCATACAGAGATCTCATGATTGCGGACGTTCCGGCGGGCAGAAATCTGGGGAATGGATGTGATGACATTCAGGGTGTTCGCGGGGTCGGACTTCCACGCTGACCTAGATGATCTGATTGTTAGCCTTCGCATGGGCGCAAGCATCGCAGCTCACCGTCCGCAGTCGCGCAAAGCCTGCCAGCGTTCGCGGCGCCGAGAACTGGATGCAAGCTCGACATGACGGGGCCGGGTGCGAGTTAATGCTGAGGCCAGTGCGAGTGAGCGCAGATGACCGCTCCCTTCGTTGCCGCCCCGCACTTGTGAGGAGTTCGACTGCGGCAGTCGCCGCTCGCGCTGAACAGCTTCGGCTGGGGTGTGACGTAGCGGAGATCATATCATTCATTTGTCAGCCGAAGATGACGAGCCCCATCGGCGAACCGATGAAGTCCTTAACCGTTGAAGCCGCAGCTAGACTGACCTTGAGGGATTGACGCTCAGATCGCTCGCCGGCGAGGACGCCCCGTTGGCGTTTGAAGCACGACTTCAGTTTCTCGGGTCAGAGCTAACCGATGAGCTGGACGATCGTGCAGCTGAAGAGCAGCCGGTCCTGATGTTGATTGCCACGTTCGCTGACGTTTACCCGTCAAACGAAAATGATCGTGTGAAAGCGCGCCAGTTCGTAAGCACTTTCCATGATCTCGCCATACGACAGAGGTGCACGGTGATGCTTATCAGTCATCGATCGCTCACTGGGATCGCGAGTAGCGGCGGCACACCGGGTTCAACTGCTTAGAACAACAGCATTTGATCTCGACTATATGTATCGCGCGTTGTCGTCGACGGATACGAGCCCGGCCCGGATAAATGCGTGCTCACAACCAAGAATGCAAATTGTAGCCCGGTCGGCGACGAGCTGGCTGTCGCATGGAGGGATGGGATGTTCGCTGCCGCCGCGGGCCCTGATAGCATCAAGAAGATCACAGCCTGGGCAAAGGCCGAGCGCGTGTTTCTCAAGTTACCTGATGAGTTCACGGAGCAAGGCCGGCGCGTCAACCGAGGTAATGGGCCGAACCATGCCCCTCGCCAGTTCCCGGCGCATCCTCACCACGAAGGCGTTACAAAGCGTGCCTTGAATACGGCGATGGAGGCATTGCTGACGCATGGCGGGACCAAAGTGCGGTAGGAGGGCCCGTCCTCCGGGCCAGCCGAATAGCTCGCAAGGGCTGTTTCATCATCATCTACACGACCCTGATCATGGTCGCGCAATCCCCCTTCAATCCAAGGGCCATCCCTCTGCAAGTCCCCCAATCATCCCGCTTCGCGCCAATCCTCCCAGACGCCTCCAGCGGCAAGCGCGCCTCCTGGTGTTCGCGCTTGCAAGGGGACGGCACTGCGAAAACATCGATCTCGGAACATCTGAAAAGGAGATGGATTTGCACAACAAAGCCACGATGCACAGTCTGTGCAGTGAAGTGGATCCTGCTCGAAGACGCGAAGAACGCCGACAGTAAGCTCAAGACGGTTGGCGGATCGCATTACGACCAATGGAACGGCA
>JBCDFS010000081.1:0-1804 GCA_039177645.1 Pseudomonadota bacterium
ATGCCACTCGTTAGACTTACGATTGACGCCGCCGGGGATCCTCGCCCTGGCTGCGTTTTCGTTCTACGCATGGAGGACACGACCGGCCTGGCTGTGTCAGAATTGTGCCAATCGATCCGGTATGTTCCTGCAGCGTTCTGCGCAGTGCTGCATGAGTAAGGCCGGCGGGGCTTGCGGTTTTTTTCAGGAGTTGGGTAGTGCCCGGGGGCGGGACACCCTTCCCCAATGAGGGGTGAAGTTCATTCCTGATGTTCCCTTTATTTCTAATTTGTTACGGTATTTCTCTGGGAGGGCTGTGTCAGTATTGTGCTAAAAAGCACTTCCGTGATGTTCCGCTCTTGATGGACGTGGGCGTAAGTGCGCAACACAGTAGTGGCATCCTTACAGCCACCCATCTTCGCCACAGTCTTTACGTCCACGCCGGCCCGCAACAGGTCTGTCGCGAACCCGTGCCGGCAGGAGTGCGGCGTGAGCGGCTTTATGCCGGCCCGCGCGCAGGCCGCGCTCCACGGCGCCTTCACGCTGTCGCGGCGCGCATATCGGAACACCCAGTCCGACGGCTCCTGGTGCGATGGGATGTTGTCGATGGCCGCCAGCACTGGAACTGGAAGGTGAGCCTCCCGGGTATGTCGCACCTTACGTTGGTTGATGACAGCAGTGCGTGTTTGAAAGTCGACGTCCGCCCATATGACGTTCAGTGCCTCGGTAATCCTGGCACGCGTGCCGTAGATGAAGAAACAGAGGGCACCGAGGTGAGGCGATGAACACGCCGCGAACGCGTCCACCCACGCCATAGTGACAGGTGTTTTGGGCTTAGTCTCAACCTCGAACCGACGAACCGAGATCTTCCGGCACCATTCCACTTCGGCGGCATGGTTGATCACAGCCATGCACGGCACAATAACCTGCCGATTGCGCGTGGCACCTTTCGCAGCGGGGTACAGTATCCTAGCGGATGGCGCGGGCGCTGATCTTCTTGATGGGCGTGTCGCGCCAATGGTCCTCAAGGCGCTCCAGGAAGCAAGTATCGCCACCGGCCCTTCGGTAAGCCAGTGATGCCTGCGCAAATGTTACGTTTCCCCCCGGGCCATCGAAACCACATTTCCACGCCGAGGCTTTGATTTCGGCTGCGACGCGCCGGGCGATCTTCTTGTCCATTGCTGCCGTAGCGCCGCGTAGTCGCCTTCCGGCAACGGGACCCCGGTAATGCCAGACGCTCCCGCCCGGCCTTTGCTAGAGCTTGAGGGGCATGGCTTGCAGTCCTCCAAGAGCATATCGCAGTGGTGCGGCAACAGGATCATGCGATTACCGAGCTGGCAGCACGTGCCGATGCGCCGAGCCAGTTCACGCACGTTTCGACCTGAGAAGCCGAAGTGCTCGGCGAACTATTCTGGGGTGACGTGATTGGGGAGGCTCACAGTCGAACGCTCGCTCATGTCAGCAATCCCCCCAACGGTCTTGTCGGACGTGGACTAGGTCGTGGCGCCATAAAGCGAACATCAAGGCTGTTGGTGTTTGCTCGTTCCAGGTGATGCGAGGAGGCCGCGATGGACCGGCATGATGTGAGCGATGCGGAGTGGGCGATCATCAGGCCACTCCTGCCGACAAAGGTGCGGGGCGTCGCGCGGGTCGATGACCGCCGCGTGATCAACGGCATCCTGTGGCGGTTCCGAGCGGGGACGCCCTGGCGCGATGTGCCGGAGCGCTACGGGCCGCGGACGACACTTTACAATCGTTTTGTCCGGTGGCGAGCGGCCGGCATCTGGGACCGCATTCTTGACGCGGTTTCAGAGGCTCACGACGG
>JBCDFS010000082.1:0-1748 GCA_039177645.1 Pseudomonadota bacterium
CTGCGTGATGAGCTTTTGAACGAAGAGATGTTCGACAGTCTGGACGATGCAAGGCGCAAGCTGGCGCTCTGGCGGTACGACTATAATCACATCAGACCACACTCATCACTGGGAAACCAAACGCCCGCAGAAGCGCGCCGGACGCTTGAGCAATTTGAGGGCTCCGCGCCCGGCGCGATTGCCCAATCCGACAACGACGAATATGAAAATCAAACACGCAGACTCTCGTTATAAGTGAGGGAGCATCGGGGGGCAGGTCAGTACGAATGCGTCTATCTGCAGGCCTGGGAAACCGGGTCAGAGGCGAAGGCCGGTGCCCGGAAATAGATCGCGTCCTACACCCGAAAGGGCCCAAGTTCCGCCCTTGGCGGCAAGCCCCCGGCCGTGGACTAATGGCTCGGAGAAGACGAAACCAGACCCGATCAGCAGGACCCAAGAGGAGCTTAATCTACGCCGAAAACCGTCCAAGGATTGGGGAGTAGCTCAGTCTGAGGTTGGTCTCTAAGTGTTTTAGCATTCGAAATGCTTTGGGGCTGCGCATTCAGAGTGCTTACGCAAGGGCAATTCGAGGTTACACGGCTTTCAAAAGACTACGCCCCGTAGAGACCGGCCACGCGCCCGCGCAGCTGAGCAAGTGCCAGCACCGCATCAATGGTCGGCGTCGCAACGCGCGTTATCCGGCCGAGTTCCGCGACAGAGCCGATCAAGGCGTCGATTTCCATCGCGCGCCCTGCATCGAGATCCTGCAACATCGATGTCCGATGCGCACCAACAGCCGCGCCGCCATCAATGCGCCGGTCCACATCAATCGGAAACTTAACGCCAAGTGTCTCAGCGACCTGTTGGGCCTCGACCATCATCGAACGGGCGACTGCGCGTGTACCTGGATCGTTGCACAACACATCAAGCGTTGCGTGCGTCAGCATGGAAATCGGGTTAAACGACAGATTGCCCCACAATTTCACCCAAATCTCGTCCCGAAGCCGCGGCCGCACGGGCGCTTTCAGACCGGCAGAACTCAAGACGTTCGACAGCGCTATCGCCCGGTCCGACTTGCTTCCATCCGGCTCGCCGAGCGAGAACCGATTGCCTTCGATGTGGCGCACAATGCCGGGCGCGCTGACTTCGGCGGCCGGATAAACAACACATCCCAGCACATTATCTGGGCCAAACCCATCCCATTGCACACCGCCGGTATCCACTGTTTCCAGCCGCGTACCTTCGAGCGCGCTGCCAATTTTGTGAAAATACCACCAGGGAACGCCATTCACCCCACTAACGACGGTCGTGTGAGCTCCCAAAAGCGGCTGAATCTGCGGAACGAGCGAAGGCACAGAATGCGCTTTCAGCGTGACGATCACATAGTCCTGTGGACCGAGGTCTTCGGTGCGGTCGGAAGCTATGACAGGGACGGTGACGGGGTCTGCTCCACCTTCGATCAACGTAAGCCCCTGACGTTGCATCGCGGCAAGGTGAGGACCGCGCGCGACAAGGCTTACATCCGCGCCAGCCTGCGCGAGTTTCGCGCCCATGTACCCGCCGATCGCGCCGGCACCGAAAATGCAGATTTTCATCGTCCGTGCCTCTACGTACCCGAAGCCAATCCAAGTTTTTCAGCCATCCCGATGCGCTGCATTTTACCCGTCGCCCCTTTCGGAATTTCGTCCAATATTACAACGGTGCGCGGCGCTTTGAAGTCTGCCATGCGGGAGAGGGCGAATGTGCGAATGTCTGTCATTGTAGCAGAC
>JBCDFS010000083.1:0-1737 GCA_039177645.1 Pseudomonadota bacterium
GACGAAGTTCACTGAGGTCGGCTATGTCGGCCGCGATGTCGAGCAAATCATCCGAGATTTGGTCGATGCCGCGCAGATCATGGTCCGCGATCAAATGCGCGAGGACGTCAAAAGCCGGGCCCATGAGGCCGCGGAAGAGCGCGTCATCGAGGCCCTTGCAGGCGAGAATGCCCGAGATCAAACCCGCGACATGTTCCGCAAGAAGCTGCGCGCAGGAGAGCTTGACGACACGATGATCGAGCTTGACGTCGCCGATAGCTCCAATCCATTCCCGATGTTTGAAATTCCGGGTCAACCGGGTGGTATGGGGGGAATGCCGGGCGGCATGAACCTCGGCGATCTCCTCGGCAAAGCGATGGGCGGCCGCAAGACGCGGAAGCGGATGAGTGTAGCTGCGAGCTATGAGATCCTGGTGAGCGAGGAGGCCGACAAGCTTCTGGACCAGGAAAGCGTCACCAAGGAAGCGATCCGCGCAGTTGAGCAGAACGGCATAGTATTCATCGATGAGATCGACAAGGTTGCGGCGCGTTCAGAGACACGGGGCGCGGATGTGAGCCGCGAAGGGGTTCAGCGTGACCTCCTTCCCCTCATCGAAGGCACCACTGTCAGCACCAAACATGGCGCGGTAAAAACCGATCATATCCTTTTCATCGCATCGGGCGCCTTCCACATCGCGAAGCCCTCGGACCTCCTGCCGGAGTTGCAGGGCCGCTTGCCGATCCGGGTCGAGCTGCGCGCGCTGACCGAAGAGGATTTCGTCCGCATCCTGACCGAGACTGATAACGCATTGACCCGGCAATATACCGCGTTGATGGCCACCGAAGAGGTGACGGTGACCTTCACCGATGATGGGATCGAGGCGCTGGCCCGGATCGCGGCAGAAGTGAACACGACGGTTGAAAATATCGGAGCGCGCCGGCTTTACACCGTTTTGGAGCGGGTGTTCGAAGATCTGTCCTTCTCAGCCCCAGACAAGGCTGGGCAAGGCGTGACCGTGGATGCGGACTTTGTTGATCAGAATTTGGGCGAGCTGATGAAAACCGCCGATCTCAGCCGTTACGTGCTCTAGCGCATCCGCTTGAGATAAACGTAATAGGCGCCCTCGCCGCCGTGGCGGAGATGGGCGGTGCGGATGTCCAAAACGATCTGGCCCAAGGGCGGGGCAGCAAGCCAAGCGGGCACTTGATGCCGAAGGATTCCGCGGCGGATCGGGATCGGCCCGTCTTCGTCACGATCCCGGCCTTTCCCGGTGATCACGAGGACCAATCGCGCGCCTTTGGCATGGGCACGCATCATGAAGTCAATGAGTTCGGGATGGGCACGGGCGAGGGTCATGCCGTGCAAATCGATCTTCGCCTCTGGCTTGAGCTTGCCGCGCTGCATCTTTTGATAGGTCGCGCGGTGCATGCGCACCGGGGCCTCGTTGATTCGTTCGGCAACCGACGGCGTTAGATGGTGTCCGAGATCCTGCGGAGTGGCGTTCTGGCCGATCTGGAACGATGAGAGCGGCCGCTTTTGCGTGGGTTTGGGACGTGGTTGCTGTTTAGCCGGGGCGCTTTCGGTCAGCGTTGGAGAGGATTTGGGCGCATGCATCGGAGTGGCCGATGCTGCCACCTGCTTCCAAAGCGCTTTATCCTCGGCGCTCAATCCCTTGCGCTTCCGCGCCATCACACATCCGGCGCGAGGGCGTGGGCGTCCTCGATGGGCAGCAGCACGATCATGGACCCGCTGTCGCGA
>JBCDFS010000084.1:0-1729 GCA_039177645.1 Pseudomonadota bacterium
ATCTGTTCCTGCTCAGCCACAAGGAAGAGAGTTTGGAGGCGATCCGCGAGTTTTTGGACGCGCCCGAAGATGAGGACGTGGAAGAGGCGGCGTAAGAGCGCAAAGGTTTAGTTGAGAAGCAGGCATCCCGCGTTTGCCAGCGCCACCGCGCTGATAACATTGGGATCGTCGAGCGACTGGACCGCGCGAATGACCTGAGACGGGCGCGAGCGACGATCATCCCGCCCCGCTTCGAGGACGCGATTGATGGACCGGATTTCCTGGGTGCTCAGGCTGTCGTCGAGTTCACGCGAGACGCAGCGCGCCTCGTCATTGTTCATGCCAAAGGATCTGAGGTGGCCCCTCAGTTCTCCAGTTGCCGACGCGCAGCCGATCAGCGCCGTAGTGCACCCCAATGCCACGATTGCCCTTATGATGTTCATTCTGCACCTCTTACCTGTTTCGGCTGAGCCAGCACGCCGCCACAATCACTCGCTGCGGTCGACCCCGCATTGGCCCACTTCGGGCAGACGGCCCGCTTCGCCCAACGCCCTCGCCGCCGCGCGGCCACGGTCGGTCGCTAGCACATCCACTCCGCCTTCGCTCAGCTCAGCGTAACGTTCGGGCGTGCCAAAGCGTTCGATCACTCCATCGATGGAGACCGAGGGGCGACCCAGCGTTCCAAAGATCACTTCGACATCTTGATTGTCGAGTAGCGCAAACAGATCGGGGCGCGCCAATCGCGTCCCGGTGAACGCGACGATGCGGTCCGCCGGAACACCCGCCCCGACAATCTCGTCGAGGTCGCCCGGTTTTGAGATTGAATAGGAAATCAGCATTTCGGGCGCGAGCTCGTGCAGCTTTGTCGCTTGCCCCTGCGAATAGGCGATCAGGATGACATGATCGGCCATGTCCTTGGCGCGGATCAACGCGATGGTGTCTTCAAAGCTGGCAGTGCGTTTGAAATCGACCTGGAGCACGGTTTTGCCCTTCGCCCAATCGAGCGCAGCCTCGAAGGTGGGCACTTTGTAGGGCGTTACCCATCCAGCGGTGTCCACAAGGTTGAGATCCTTGATCGCGTCCCACGCCAGATCCGTAGTTTGGCCGGTGCCTATGGTCGTGCGGTCAATCGTACGGTCGTGCATCAAATAGAGGACGCCGTCTTTGCTTTGCGCGACGTCGATCTCCATGATCGCCGGAACCGCCGCCATCATCGCATCCATCGTCTCGATCCCGTTTTCAGGCAGCCCCGCCGAAGGCCCGCCGCGATGCGCGGAGATCAGCGTTTTGCTTTCGGCTTCGAAACAATCAAGCATCGCGGACAGATCGCCTGCTGGATCGAGCGTGTAGCCGGAGGTCGTGGGCGATTGGGCCAAAGAAGCCGATGCTAGGAGTGAAACGGCCAGGGCAAGCGACATACGGATCATATCGGTTCTATCCTTGTGAACAGGAGCAGCCTTCAAGCTTTGGGCAACCATTGTTGCAAAATCGCGTTCACCTCTTCGGGCGCGTCCTGTTGGACCCAGTGCGAAGCGTTGGGAAGACGGCGGAGCGTGAAATCAGGAACCCATTGCTCGGTGCCTTCGGTGCCATGGACGCTCAACGCCACGTCCTGATCGCCCCACACCATCAAGGTCGGCACCTCAACCCGGCCATCGCCCACTTGGATAAATCGTCGGCCGCGAACCAGCGCGCGGTAATAGTTGACCATCGCGGTGACCGCGCCGGGCCGCGCGGCGGCGGCGCTGTA
>JBCDFS010000085.1:0-1728 GCA_039177645.1 Pseudomonadota bacterium
CCAGGAATGGCAGGACGCCATTGAGGACGTCATCGAACGCGACGGGGCCAACCGCGCGCATTACCTGCTCGATAAGGCCGTACAGACGGCGCGCGCCCACGGTGCCAACCTGCCGTTTTCGGCAACCACGCCTTACCAGAACACGATCCCCGTGGATGATCTGTATGACTTCCCCGGCGATCTGAAAATGGAATGGCGGATTCGCACGATCAATCGCTGGAATGCCATGGCAACGGTGGTGCGCCGCAACAAGGTCAGCAGCGAATATGGGGGACATATCGCGTCATTTGCCTCCTCGGCGGTGATGTATGATGTAGGCCTCAACCACTTCTGGCGCTCGAAATCGGCCATTCATGGCGGCGATCTGGTGTTCTTCCAGGGCCACGTGATCCCCGGCATCTACGCGCGGTCGTTCATGGAAGGCCGCATCAGCGAAGAGCAGCTGGAAAATTTCCGTTCCGAGGTGTCGGGCGAGGGGCTGTCCTCTTACCCGCACCCGTGGCTGATGCCAGATTACTGGCAGTTCCCGACGGTCAGCATGGGCCTCGGCCCGCTCATGGCGATCTACCAGGCGCGGTTCATGAAATACATGAACAATCGCGGCCTCATCGACATGGCCGACCGCAAGGTGTGGTGCTTCCTGGGCGACGGTGAAATGGATGAGCCCGAAAGCCGGGGCGCGATTGATCTGGCTGTCCGCGAAGGGCTCGACAATCTGATCTTCGTGATCAACTGCAACCTTCAGAGACTGGACGGTCCCGTTCGGGGCAATGGCAAGATCGTGCAAGAGCTAGAGGGCGATTTCCGGGGGGCGGGCTGGAATGTCTACAAACTGCTCTGGGGCAAAGGCTGGGATCAGCTTTTGGAGAAGGACACGAGCGGGCGGTTGCGCCAGCTGATGGATGAGACGGTCGACGGCGACTATCAAACGTTCAAATCCAAGGACGGTGCCTACATCCGTAAGCATTTCTTCGGTCAGTATCCGGAAACGGCAGCCCTGGTTGAAGACTGGACCGACGACCAAATCTGGTCGCTGAGCCGTGGCGGGCATGATCCTGAGAAAGTCTACACCGTCTTCAAGAAAGCGAGTGAAGCAACGGGCAAACCCACCTGCTTGCTCGTGAAAACCGTCAAAGGCTACGGCATGGGCACGGCCGGTGAGGGGCAAAACACCACCCACCAGCAAAAAGAAAATGGCCGAGGATCAGCTGCGTGCGTTCCGCGATCGCTTTGACATCCCTGTGTCAGACGAGGATCTGCCCAAAGCGCCGTTTGTTTCTCTCAACAACGCGCAGAAGGCTTACTTGGAAGACAAGCGCAAAGCGCTCGGCGGGGAATTCCCGAAACGCTTCTCGGATGCGCCATCGCTCAAGATCCCGGATTTGGAGAAGTTCGCCACCCAGCTCAAAGGCACGGGCGATCGGGAAATCTCGACCACAATGGCCTTTGTTCGCGTGCTCACCACGCTCCTGCGGGACAAGGAGATTGGCAAGCAGGTCGTCCCCATCGTGCCGGATGAAAGCCGCACCTTCGGGATGGAAGGGCTCTTCCGTTCGGTGGGCATCTACAACCCGCTGGGGCAGAACTACACGCCCGAAGACGCCGATCAGATGATGTTCTACAAAGAAAGCGAAACCGGTCAGGTTTTGCAGGAAGGCATCAATGAGGCGGGTGCCATGGCTGACTGGATCGCGGCCGCAACGTCGTACTCCAACCACGGCGTGCCGA
>JBCDFS010000086.1:0-1700 GCA_039177645.1 Pseudomonadota bacterium
AGACGCTGAGCCGATAGACCTGGGCTTCCTGATAGGTCGCGATCCGCACACGGCTGTCGTTGGGGCCGCCGCGCGGGACAGCTTCGGCAACGGCGTTACTTGCGGACATCAGAAGAACCAAATAGGCGACCAAGAAACGAAACAAATCAGTTCTCCAATCTGTCAGAGCGGATGGCGTATTCGACGACGGTGAAACCAAAGGGATTGGTCCAGACCTCGTCGATGGAGCGGCGCTCTTCCGGGCGGAACTCAAACAGGAGCGTCGCGGTGAAGTGGCCCGTCTGGACTCCGTTGATCGACGTCAGGCGCTTGCGCAGACGGACGGTCGCGCGATTGGTCCCGATCCGGTTGATGCTGAGGATTTCGACTTCAAGCCGGGCATTCGGTCCGTAGACGGTCGGCGGGTACTCGGCATTGGCGGAGTTCCAGATTTGTCGAAGGGAGGCGGCTGCGGCGCCATCGGAACTCGCCAATACCCGCCGGATGCGGACATCGTTATCGAGTTGGTTGTAGACCTCGCGCTCGGTCACATAGCGGAAGACCTCCGCTTCGATGATCGCTTGGTTTTGGGTGACGGTCGTGGCCCCGACTGACGCCTCCGGAAGGGCAAAGCCACTTTCGGGATCGTAGGGCACGACGACAGGCGGCGGATCGACGTCGAGGATTGCAACAGCGGCCGCGCTCAGGCATCCGACAATGCCGAAGATGAGACCAATCAAGCCAAGTCGTTGCCAGAGGCGTTCTCGTCTGAGCGCGCCGTAAACCAGTTCCTCCTCGATGATCGCCTGTTCTTCGTCCAACGCCCCACCCTCACTCCGCGCGAAGTTCTGGGAGGGTAAACTCCATGAAACGTTGTTCCTCGGCGATGGTTGCCGCATCGATGACGCCGCCCGTGCCATCCCCAACGGTCTGGACCGCCTCTAGCTGCCACATCGCGACAAGCGCAATCGCAAGCTCGGCTGTGACGCGGGTGTTCAGGTCGACGCTTTCCTTGAGTTCATCCATGTCGTCGATGAGGCCAACAAGGCGTTCCACGCGCTCGAGGCTTTGCCCGGCATCGTCATAGCTGTTTTGTGCAGCCGCCGAGACGAGCGCGCCTGTCGTCGCCTGTGTGGCGATGCGCTCTGCGCCCGGATTGCCGCTGCGCGCCATTTCCGCGAGCGTGTCCTCGTCGAAGCCAAGATCGGCAAGGACACGGTCCATTTGGGTCTCGATCTCGCTGGCACCTGAGCCTGTCAGGCCTGAGAAATCGCCTGTGCGGATCGCCTCGATTGTTGCGATGATGTCCCCGAACTCCTGATCGAGAAGACCGTTCAGCTCATCCTCCATCTCAGTGCGGATGATTTCGGGAAGTTCGGCTAGCCGGGTCAGGGCCTCATAGGTGCGCTGCAACTCGGCAAGCTGGTCCGTGAGTGTGGCGAGTTGTTCGCGGAGTTGCAGCAACTGCTCGTTTTGCAGAAGCTCGTCTTCGATCATCTGCCGAAGCTGCTGGATGTTTTGTGCGATGTTTTGAGCATCGACGGTCGGAACGCCTTGGGCGACGGCAGGGGCGCTGACCGGGAGCGGCGACAGGATAAACAACGCGCCGACGAGTGCCGTAGAGCGCAGCCACCATGCAGGTTTCGAAACCAAATTCATCAATCCAAATCCTCCAAAGTGAATTCCATGAAGTCCTTCTCTGCCATGCGGGCTGCGGCTTG
>JBCDFS010000087.1:0-1686 GCA_039177645.1 Pseudomonadota bacterium
ACACCCCTCAGGGAAGCATGAGAGCCAATTTTACGGGTACCATAGTTTCGCCCATGCCGACGATCCCGCCGCTGCACACATTGATCCCAGCGCTGCGCACATAATCGAGTGTGTCCAGGCGGCATTGGAAATCGCGCGTCGAGATCACGCGCTCGTAATACTCGGGGCTGCTGTCGATGTTGTGGTTGTAATAGTCGAGCCCGGCCTCGGCGAGCATTTCGGCTTGATGCGGCTCGAGCATGCCCAGTGTCATGCAGGTTTCGAGGCCCATGTCGCGAACGCCCTTCACGATCTCGACGATCGCGGGCATGTCGCGGTCTTTCGGGTTGCGCCAGGCGGCACCCATGCAAAAGCGTTGGGATCCCGCATCCTTAGCCTGCGCGGCGCGCTGGAGCACGGCCTGCACATCCATCAGCTTGGAGGCTTCGACGCCGCTATCGGCGTGGACGCTCTGTGAGCAATAGCCGCAATCCTCCGGGCACCCGCCGGTTTTG
The DNA here is from genome assembly GCA_039177645.1 of Pseudomonadota bacterium. Taxonomy (GTDB): domain Bacteria; phylum Pseudomonadota; class Alphaproteobacteria; order Rhodobacterales; family Rhodobacteraceae; genus Amaricoccus. The sequence continues at coordinate 495 of JBCDFS010000087.1, forward strand.
ATCGAGAGCAGAGTGCACAGCTGGATCTGCTCAGGCGGGTGGTTCTCACGGTGGACGCTGGCGGCTTGAAACAGCAGCTCGGTGAACGGGAGGTCAAACAGCTCCGCGATTTCCTCGCGGGTCCAGTCGGTGCGGATTGGGGCATTAGTCATTTCTGTTCTCTTTTCAGGAGGTACCTTAGCAAGAAGGCGACGACTAAAAAGCCTAGGCTGAGGCCTGGAAAAATTACCCACTGCATCGGCTCAGTAAGAGGTGTGCAAGGCTCGGAACCACACGCTGGGCAACTGCTCAACATCGGAACCAAAAGCCATCCAAGTGGAAGAGAGAGTCCAGCCAATCCGTATGCAACCAAAAGGAATGTCTTGTGCAGCCCTTGAGGTATTGACCGGCTAGCGACACTCACTCCGCCGCCTCGTCCATCACGCTGTCCAAGGGCGGCATATTGTGACCCAGCATCGTCAGGATATCCGCCGCGCACTCGACCACGTTGGAGCCGGGGCCGTAAATGCCTTGGACGCCCGCTTCGCGGAGGAAGTCGTAGTCTTGCGGCGGGATCACTCCTCCGGCGGTGACTTTGATGTCCGGGCGACCCGCGTCCTTAAGCAGGCGGATGAGTTCGGGGATGAGCGTTTTGTGGCCCGCAGCGAGGCTTGAACAGCCCACCACGTCGACACCGTTTTCCAGCGCCATGTCGCGCGCCTCGGCGGGCGTCTGAAACAGCGGTCCCGAGACCACTTCAAAGCCCATGTCGCTGAACGCGCTGGCGATCACGTTGGCGCCGCGATCGTGGCCGTCTTGGCCCATTTTGGCGACCATAATGCGAGGGCTTCGGCCCAAGCGACGACCCACGGCCTCGACCCCGTCGGTGACTTGCGCCCAGCGCTGGTCGAACTCGTAGGCGGTCTTGTAGACGCCGCTGACGGGCTTGGGCGTAGCGTCGTGGCGGCCGAAGACCTCTTCCATCGCCGACGAGATTTCGCCCAAAGTGGCGTCTTCGCGCGCGGCGTTGACCGCCAGCTCGAGCACGTTTCCGCCCGCTTTGCAGCCCTCGGTGAGCGCGGCGAGCGCGGCGCGGCAGGCCTCTTCGTTGCGGTTCGTGCGAACGCGTTCAATCCGGGCGATCTGGTCCTTGCGAACCTTGGCGTTGTCGATGTCGAGCGTGTCGATCAGCTCTTCGTCCGACGGCTGATAT
>JBCDFS010000088.1:0-1627 GCA_039177645.1 Pseudomonadota bacterium
CTCGGTCAAACTCACCGACGTTATGAAACGCGATCAGACCCTCATTCCGGTCACGATGGATCAGGAAGAGGTCGCGCTGATGTTTCAGAAGTACGCACTGATCTCCGCCGCGGTGGTCGATGAAAGCGGTCGCTTGGTCGGGCAGATGACGGTGGATGACATCGTCCACATCATCTCCGAAGAAGCGGGAGAGGACGCGTTGCTTCTCTCGGGTGCGGGTGATGGCGACATCAACGAGCCGATCCGCGAGGCGTATTCCAGCCGCGTGCGCTGGCTGATCGCCAATCTGGGCACCGCAGTTGTGGCTTCAGCGATCATCGCGTTCTTCGGGACGGCGATCGAAAAGCTAGTCGCGCTCGCAGTCCTCATGCCGATTGTTGCGAGCATTGGGGGCAACGCGGGCACGCAGACGATGGCGGTGGCGGTGCGGGCCATTGCCACCAATCAATTGACCCGCGCCAACACGTGGAAAATCGTGTGGCGCGAATTGCGGGTAGCCCTGCTCAACGGGGGTACGGTGGCCATCCTGATCGGGTTTGCAACGGCGTTTCTGTTTGACCCAATGATGGGCGGCGTGATCGCCCTGGCCATGGTGATCAACATCGTGATCGCGGGCATGGCGGGCGTGCTGGTCCCGGTGATTTTCGACCGGTTAAAGCAAGACCCGGCGGTCGCTTCCTCAGTGTTTGTCACCATGATCACCGATTCGATGGGCTTTTTCGCCTTTCTGGGCCTCGCGGTTGTTAGTGGGCTTGTGCCGATGGGTTGAGGCGTGGGCGGCATCGCCCTACCTTCGCTATCATGCCCCTCCACCTCACTAAGATTGCGTTTGGCGCGCAAAGCTACGCCGATATCGAAAGCTGGTACGCTGGGAGGAGGCGCCCCTATCTGACGACGAAGTATCGCCCGACCAAGTGGGAAGAGTGCATCGGCGGATCGCTGTATTGGATCCATCAGCATTCGATTGTGGCGCGCTCGGTCATCACCGGCTTCACGCAAGAAGAGGACACTCGGCGCTGGCGGATCGAACTGGAGCCCGAATTGATCCGCGTCCATCCCCGCCCCAAGCGCGCGCATCAGGGTTGGAGATACCTCAAAGGCGAGCCTCCCAAAGATTTGGCGGAAGGCGAGGACATCGGCGACGCACTGCCTGGCAAAATGGCCGCGAAGCTGGAGAAGCTGGGGCTGATATAAGCCTAACGGAGTGAACCCGCGCGTAGCTTTTCGAACACCAGCCGCACATCGTGTTTGGCATCCTCTTCCACGGAAAGTGCGTGTTCGGAATAACTCTCCATCAGCGCGTCCATTCGCTCGCCGATCCGCACTGCGTTATAGCCGTGGCTCACGACAAATCGGCGGCGGGCGAGGAGTTGGGGCAAGATGATGTCGACATAGGCCTCGACATCCATGCCCCATTTCATGAACTGGTCTGGCCCTAGCGGCGTGTAGACCCAGCCGGGCACGATCAGGCCGGCGTGGACGTGTCCAGGCAAATCTTCGCGAAGGCTCTCGGTCATGCCCAATACCGCGTGTTTGGCGGAGTTGTAGGCGGCGGTTTCAGGGACTGCGCAAAAGAAGCTGTTTTCGCTGCCCGTGTTGTAGAGCGCCGATGGGGTCCCCTGCTCGA
>JBCDFS010000089.1:0-1618 GCA_039177645.1 Pseudomonadota bacterium
ATGAAGCGTACAATCCCGTTCATTACAAACATCACGCCCATCGAGACGATCACCAGGATGACCGGGGCCGCTTTCTGCCGACGGTAGAACTGATAGACAGTTCGATTCTATCCGCTGTTCGGTCAGATCTTGGTTGCGGGCTGCCTCGTCAACGTCATCGCGCTCGGCGTTCCTCTCACCATCATGCTCATCTACGACCGCGTCATTGGCGTTGGTAATCCTGCGGCGCTCCCGATGCTGGCCGTTGGCCTCGCGCTGACCCTTGGTTTTGAATGGTGGATGCGAACCATTCGAAGCTCAACTCTGAGCTGGTTCTCGGGGAGGCTCGACTTTGTGGTCGGAACGAAGATCTTTGAACGCCTCCTCGACCTGCCGCCGGAGAAAACGCAGAAAGCATCCGTGAGCGCGCAGGTTGCGCGGGTGAAGACATTCGAATCGGTCCGCGATTTCTTCGCCAGCGCGCCCTTTATTGGAATGCTCGATATGCCCTTTGTGGTGATTGGGCTCGCCGCCATCTTCATCATTGCGGGCCCGCTCGCGTTCGTTCCGCTCTGCGCCATTGCCGTCTACGCCGCGCTCTTCCTCGCCATGCGAGGACGGATCAAGCCCGCCGTCCATATCGCTGCACGAACAAGCTCGGCGCGGCAGCAGTTCGCCATCGATGCACTGGAAAAGCTCATCGACATCCGCTCGCTGGGTCTCGTCGACAAGTGGTCCGACAAGTATCGGCACCTGATGGGCCGCGAAACAATGGCGCAGCTTCATTTGAAGTGGTTGTCGACCATCACCGAAACCCTCGCGCAAACAGTCACGACCCTTGCCGCGGTCGCAACGGTTGGGTTTGGTGTGCTGCTGGTTTGGAGTGGGAGCGTTTCAGCTGGCGCACTCGTGGCGTCAATTCTGATTGTTTGGAGAATATTGGGGCCGTTCTACTGGCTGTCCATCACGGTGGCCCGGTCCGAACAGTTGCGAAACTCAAACCTTCAGATCGACGAACTCATGGAGCTTGAGGGGGAAACGGAGTATTCAAGACGCCTTGCCACAATGCCTCGCGTCTTGGGGCGTGTGTCATTTCAAGATGTCGCCGTCCGTCCTGCTGATGCGGTCAGCGACGCGTTCCGCGGCCTCTCTTTCCACGCAGAACCTGGCGATGCGGTCGCGCTGGTGGGCGCCGACGGGATCGATAAAGGGTTGGTGCTAAAGCTGTTGCACTCGCTTCAGCGCCCATCGGCGGGTGTTGTCCAGCTAGACGGGTTTGACCTGCGCCAACTCAATCCCCGCGCTGTGCGCCGCCAGGTTGCCTACGTCCCGCAGCGTCCGGAATTCCTCGGCTGGTCCGTTGCCGAGAACTTGCGCCTCGTCCACGCGTTCGCGACCGATGAGGCACTTTGGGATGCGCTGGAGCTGGCCGACGCGAGCGAGGATGTCCGCGCCATGCCGGACGGGATCGATACGATCCTCGACGGCTCTTTCTCACCGGGTCTTGATCCCGATCTCAGCGCAAGGCTCGGACTGGCCCGAGGCTATCTCCAGCCCGGTAACGTCCTTCTTGTCGATGATCTTCCAAATTCGGTGCTGACAGGCCAGGCCGGCGCAAACTTCAAAGCCTATATTGCCG
>JBCDFS010000090.1:0-1589 GCA_039177645.1 Pseudomonadota bacterium
AATAGACCGCCGGATGGGCCTGATCGTCAGCGCCAAAGACCTTCTCGGCCTCGCGCGCCTTGTTCGGCATGTATTTGTCACTGACGCTCAGTATTGCCAGGATCACACCCTCAGCGTCCCGCAGGGCAATGTCCTGGCCCGGCTCGACGCTGTCGGCGAACGCCTGGCTGACATCGAGTGTTATCGGCATCGGCCAAAGGGTGCCGTCCTTCAGCCGCATGGTCTCCACGACTGAGGTGTAATCCTCTTCGTCGAGAAACCCTTTGAGGGGCGCGAAGCCCCCATTCATCAACAGTTCCAGATCACAGACCTGCCGCGGTGTGAGGTCCCAAGACGGCAATTCAGCAGCTTCGAGCTTTAGCTTTTGGGCGCTGTCATAGGACACATAAAGTTCAGCAATAGGCGCAAGGATCGGGGCGGTCATTGAATGGGTATCCACGAGAGACGAAAACAGAAAGCACCCGCGCGTCTAACGCGCGTGTAAGGGCCGAACAAGCGCAATGAACCGGCGGTACGACAGTTTCCCCTCAGGCTGGCGGATTGTCCGCGAGGGGTAAACGTTCGCTCACATATCCATCCTATGACCCCCGCAAGGCGCAATTTTGCCGACGAGAATCACGCCGAGTTCCGTCGCCGCGATTTGCCGCCGAGCTCCGTTGTTGTGACCGGCATCGGACGCGTTTCCATGATCCTGCGAGCCGTATTTTCCGGTTTTGCGCTTTTCCCGCAAGGATTTGCCGAAGGTGCACGTGATGGCGGGGCAGGCGGGAGGCTGGGCGATCGAAAAGACAATCACGAGCCCGGGCGAGGAGGTTGCCAACGATCTAAAGCGGCCATGAGCCAAGGTCCTCAAATGTCCGGTTGGGCGGCAAGACTGCTACCATCAACGTGCTCTGGATGTCGATGAACATCCTCCGAGCCATCTCTAAGCGGTCTTCCGAGAGCTTACGATTTGATGACCGTGCTGCGATGAGCGCTAGCGACCCACTGAGCTATAGGCTTCAAACCCGGCCTGCTCGGCATCATCCCCGGAATAGATGTTGCGCAGGTCGGCCATGCGGGGCGTGCGCATACTCTGGCGGAGCCGGGTCAGGTCGAGGGCGCGGAACTCATTCCACTCGGTGAGGATCACCACAAGGTCGGCCTCTCGCGCCGCATCATAGGGATCCTCGGACCAGATCACGCCGGGAAGCAACGCCTCGCCTTCGCGCCTCCCCTGGGGATCGACCACGCGCACCTCGGCGCCGCCGCCCACCAGGGCGGGCACAATCGTTAGCGATGGCGCGTCGCGCATATCATCTGTGTTCGGTTTGAAGGTTACGCCGAAGACGGCCACTTTCTTGCCGTTGAAGCTGTCGTCGCAGAGTGCGCGAAGTTTTTCGATCATCCGCAGCTTAACCCCGTCATTCACGCGGATCACCGTCTCGACGATGTTCTGCGGGGAGGCAAACTCCTGACCGATCCGGGCCAAGGCAGAAGTATCCTTAGGGAAACATGACCCGCCATAACCCGGCCCGGCATGGAGGAATTTATTGCCGATCCGGCCGTCGAGACCGATGCCTTTGGACACTTCTTTGACATCCGCTCCG
>JBCDFS010000091.1:0-1587 GCA_039177645.1 Pseudomonadota bacterium
AACTCGATCTCGATGCGGCCTTCGCGCCCGATGCATGTGCCCTGCGCGGCGCGATAGCCACCTTCGACGAGGTCCATCGATTTCAGCCATTGCGCCACAGACGCGTTGAGGCTTCCGGTCACTGGGTCTTCCAGCAGCGCACCATGCTGATCGGAGAAAAACGCTCGCAATTCGTAGGCGGTTTCGTGCCCAGCCGGATGAGGGCCAACCAGCCCGACATCAAGCCGTCTGGGATAATGACGCGGGGGCCGCACCTCGAGCACTGCCTCGGCGCTGTCGAGAAGAATATCGATCCAGCCCGGGCCATTATCCGCCCAGCTCGCCGCGACGATCCGCGCTCGGTCGATCCCAAGCGCGCCGACGATCTCGTCCATCTCCGCCTCGTCCACTGCTCCACTTCTGATCAAGGGCGGGGCTTTGAACGAGAGAAGGCTCGCGTCCGAGGCGTCCCGGCGAATCTCGATCAATCCCGCGCCGCATTCTTGCACCACCATGCCTTCGCGCTTGGGCTTTCCGCCCGCGCTCAACCACGCCTGGCAAGAACCCAGCGTCGGATGCCCGGCAAAAGGCATCTCTCTCTCAAGCGTGAAGATGCGCGCGCGGTAATCCGCATCCGGATGCGTCGGCGTCAGCAGAAAGGTCGTTTCAGAGAGATTGAACCATTGCGTGATGACTGGGAACATCGCCGGATCCAACTCGTCCGCGTCCAGCGCAACCGCCACCGGATTTCCCGAGAACGGGCCCTTCGCAAAAACGTCCACCATCGAAAAGCGCATGCGCCTATCTCTCCTTCTTCTTGAGACCCCCTCTTCCGAGGCTGGGCCTCGCGACGCAAGATGAGAGTGTAGAAAGACCCTTGGCGGATTGGTATCGTCCAACCCAATCATCGAACACCATGGAAGGGTTAGTCGTATGCTCGAAGTGGAAGAACTTGCGCCCAACGTGCACCGGGTCACGATCATGGGCGCGTTTCAGTACGGCGACGCGGAGAAGTTCGTCGCGTTCGCCAAGGAACGCCTAGGAAACGAGAACGGCGGCAACGTGCTGTTCGATTTGACCTCGATGGCCGATTTCACCTTCTCGGCGGTCAGCGATCAGATGATGCATATCCCTTCCCTTTTGAAGTTCATCTATTCGCTCGATCGGATTGCGATCATTTCGGATGAAGGCTGGTTGCGCAGCGCGGCGCGCTTGGAAAGCGTCTTGCTGCCCGGCGTCGAATATCAAGTGTACGACGACGATGAAGCCGACACCGCGCTGGCCTGGGTCACCGAGGAAGTCGATGATCCGCACCTCGACGCCTTCAGCGAGATGGATGTGGGTGACCCATCGATCGCCGCCTTCCAACTGGCTGGACGGCTCGATTCCGCTGAAAGCGAGCGCGGGATTGCGATGGTCGAAGCGCGCCTCAAGGACCCGGATTGCTCCAGCCTCATGATGGTCATCAAAAGCTGGCACGGTTTTGAGGCCGAGCTGCTGTTTGAGTTTGGCCTTATGCGCTCGAAGATGAGCCTCATTGATGAGATTGATCGGTATGCGATTGTTGGCGGGCCCGATTGGCTGCGCGGAACCGCGCAAATGATGGGC
>JBCDFS010000092.1:0-1574 GCA_039177645.1 Pseudomonadota bacterium
CGGCGGTGTCGAGCCGGCCGGCCAGTTGGAAGGCGGCGATCGATGGGTCACCCACGTCAATCTCGCTGAAGGCGTCAAGGTGCGGGTCATCCACCTCTTCGGTGACCCAGGCCAGCGCGGCGTCGGCTTCATCGTCGTCGTAGACTTGGTATTCGACGCCGGGCAGCAGGACGCTTTCCAAGCGCGCCGCGCTGCGCAACCAGCCTTCGTCGGAAATGATGGCTATCCGATCGAGCGAATAGACGAACTTCAACAGCGAAGGGATGTGCATCATCTGATCGCTGACCGCCGAGAAGGTGAAATCGGCCATCGAAGTCAGATCGAACAGCACATTACCGCCGTTCTCGCCTTCCAGGCGTTCCTTGGCAAACGCGATGAACTTCTCCGCGTCGGCGTATTGAAACGCGCCCATGACCGTGATCCGATGCACGTCTGGCGCAAGTTCTTCCACTGCGAGCATGCGACTACCCCTTCCATGATGTTGGCCGAGAGAGTTGGACCATACCAATCCGGCGAGCCTCTTTCTACACTCTCATCTTGCGTCGCGAGCCCCATCCTTGGAAGAGGCGTGCAAAGGAAGAAGGAGAGATAGAGCCATGCGTTTTTCCATGGTCGACGTTTTCGCAAGTGGGCCGTTTTCGGGAAACCCGGTGGCGGTGGCGCTGGACGCGGATGAGGTTGAACCCGCGATCTTTCCGACCATCACGCAATGGTTCAATCTCTCTGAAACCACCTTTCTGCTTAAGCCAACGCACCCGGATGCGGATTACCGCGCGCGCATCTTTACGCTTGAGAGAGAAATGCCGTTCGCCGGGCATCCCACGCTTGGCTCGTGTCAAGCGTGGTTGAACGCGGGGGGAAAGCCCAAGCGCGACGGTGTGGTGGTGCAGGAATGCGGAGCGGGGTTGGTCGAAATTCGCCGGGACGCTTCAGACGCTAATCTCCTGTCCTTCAAGGCGCCACCTTTGATCAAAAGCGGACCGGTGGACGAAGCGGAACTGGACGAGATCATTGCCGCGCTCGGGATTGATCGCGCGCGGATCGTCGCGGCGAGCTGGGCGGACAACGGCCCGGGCTGGATCGCGATCCTGCTCGACAGCGCCGAGGCGGTGCTGGAGGTGAAGCCCCCGCGCCATTATCCCAGACGGTTGGATGTCGGGCTGGTCGGCCCTCACCCCACAGGGCACGAAATCAACTATGAGTTGCGCGCCTTCTTCTCCGATCAATATGGCGCGCTGCTGGAAGACCCTGTGACAGGCAGCCTCAACGCGTCCGTGGCGCAATGGCTACAATCGATGGGCCTCGTCGAAGGCGGCTATCGTGCCGCGCAAGGCACGTGCATCGGGCGCGAAGGCCGGATCGAGATCGAATTTCGGGGCGACGACACTTGGGTCGGCGGGCGCGTGAAGACCGTGTTCTCTGGCTCCGGCTCGGCTCGTTAGTCTGCGCGTGCAGGGTCCAGCACGAGGATCAAGCGCCGCTCTCCGGTCCCCTCAATCGGCGGGGAGCGGTGGATCGCAGGAGTCTGCGTCCACAATTTGCCCTTGAACAGGCCGACATCCCCGGTGGCGAGC
>JBCDFS010000093.1:0-1517 GCA_039177645.1 Pseudomonadota bacterium
AACTCGCAACAAGCGAGCATCTGCGATGCTATCGTGACGCCCATGCCGGGTGAGAAATCCTTTGCTATATGCGGTGGCAAGGTCGGACCGGGCCTTGTGATCTCCGATGATGATGCCTTGGCCGCGATGGCCTTTGCCTATCGCGAGATGCGGATTGTACTCGAACCAGGTGGAGCTGCCGCACTGGCTGCCATTCTGACCGGAAAGCTCGAAACGAAGGGTCGATACATCGTCGCCACCTTGTCCGGTGGGAATGTCGATAACGCGATTTTCAAGCGGGCATTGGAACTCTAGAAGTGTCACCGCCCGATCACCTCGCAAAACTCGTCGGTCCGGCAAAAGTCGATTTTGCTCGTGATGGCAATAAGGTTCGGGTCACGGCATCGGGACCGTGGACCCTCGGTTTTATTGAAGAAGTCGACGACGACATCCGCGCGTTCTCCACCGATGGCGCGCGAAGTATGGTATTGAATACGACTGAAACGACGCAGCTTGACACGTCGGGTGCCTGGCTGGTCGAGCGCTTGCGAAAGCGCGTAGAGGATGCAGGCATCGCCTTTACCCACGAAGATGATGATCCGCGTCGACGAGAACTGATCGAAGTCATTCACGGCCGCGACCGGCCGAAAAGCGATCCTCCAACTGAGAACTCAAGCTGGCGCGGACCGATCGTGCGCCTCGGTGAAATCGGTATCGACGCTGGTCGCGATGCTCTTATGGCGCTGTACATCTTGGGCTCCGCCGTCCGGGTTCGGACACCGGGCAATAACTCCGGGCGCGGTTTGCGCATCATGTCGATCCTCAACCAGATCGACCAGATTGGCTGGCGCGCGGTTCCCGTCGTTTTCGTCATGTCCTTTCTGATAGGAGGCATTATCGCTCAGCAGGGCGCCTACCAGATGAAGTTCTACGGAGAGGAACTTCTGGCGATCAGCCTCGTCGGTATACTGCATTTTAGAGAGGTCGGCGTTTTGCTCACGTCGATCATGGTGGCTGGTCGCTCCGGCAGTGCGATCACTGCCGAAATTGGCACAATGAAGATGCGCGAAGAGATCGATGCACTGCAGGTGATGGGTCTTAACCCAGTCGGCGTGCTGCTGTTTCCGCGCCTGCTGGCAATTATGATCTGCCTGCCCATCCTGACGCTATTAAGCAATATTGCGGGTATTCTTGGCGCGATGGTGGTCATGAGCATCTATATCGGAGTGACGCCGGGCCAGTTCATCGAAACGCTGACGCAGGATATTTCCGCGCGTCATCTCGCCGTAGGGCTCGCGAAAGCGCCGGTTATGGCGCTCATCATCGGGCTGGTCGCTGCGGTGGAAGGTTTGAAGGTTGGTGGAAGCTCCGAGTCGCTTGGCCAACGCACCACAGCGGCAGTTGTTAAGTCTATTTTCCTGGTCATCGTGGTGGATGGTCTGTTCACGATCTTCTTTTCGGCGATGGATTTCTGATCGTGTTTCCCCGCGGCGAGATCATCTTGGGGGTTCGGGACATTCATGTGTCCTTCGGTTCCG
>JBCDFS010000094.1:0-1509 GCA_039177645.1 Pseudomonadota bacterium
CCCCGACATCCGCGCCGCCGCCCTCGCCATCGCCGAGGAAGCAGGCGCGTGGCATTTCCCATCCCAAGTCACAACCGCAGGATCCTGATATGACTGGAGTCACTCTTTCCAACGTCATCAAACGCTACGGCGAAACCCAGGTCATCCACGGCATTGATCTGCAGATCGACGATAGCGAGTTCTGCGTCTTCGTCGGCCCCTCTGGCTGCGGCAAGTCCACCCTTTTGCGCATGGTCGCGGGGTTAGAGGAAACGACCGAAGGCCAGATCAATATCGGCACCCGTGACGTGACCCGCCTTGACCCCTCCGACCGGGGAGTCGCGATGGTCTTCCAGACCTACGCGCTTTACCCACATATGAGCGTTGCTGAAAACATGGGCTTCGGCCTCAAGATGAACGGCCACCCCAAGTCCGAGATCGACCAGAAAGTCGCCGCCGCCTCCAAGGTCCTCAAGCTTGACGACTACCTCAAGCGCAAACCCAAAGCGCTCTCGGGCGGCCAACGCCAACGCGTCGCCATCGGCCGCGCCATCGTGCGCGGGCCAGAGGTCTTTCTCTTCGACGAACCTCTCTCCAACCTCGATGCCGAGCTGCGCGTCGAGATGCGGGTCGAGATCGCGCGCCTGCATCAGGAAATCGGCGCGACGATGATCTACGTCACCCACGATCAGGTCGAAGCGATGACGCTGGCCGACAAGATCGTTGTGCTTAGGGCAGGGCGCATCGAACAGGTCGGCGCGCCCATGGATCTCTACCGCGACCCCGACAACCGCTTCGTCGCGGGTTTCATCGGCTCCCCCGCCATGAACTTTCTCGACGGCAAAATCACCGCGGAAGGCATCGACGTCCCAGGCCTCAAGGAAACCGTCAAACTACCCGTCACCATGCCCTCTGCAGGCACGCAGGTCCAAATCGGCCTGCGCCCCGAACACCTGCTCATCACCAAGGGCGACACCCACAAGGTCGAACTGACCGAGGCGCTGGGCGGCGTCTCCTACGCCTATCTCGTCACGCCCACGGGCGAAAAGATCATCGTTGAAGAACGCGGTGATGAGCGTTCTCGCATTGGTGACAAGGTCGGTCTCAGCTTCGAGCCCGACCGCGCGATGCTCTTTAACGCCGAAACCGAAGCGCGGATCAGGTAGTTGGCCCAATCGGGCGGGCTGAAGACAAAGTCAGGACGGTGTGGGCATCCTGCCATAAAGCAGCGACACACCAACGACCGTTCTCATCGTCGGTCGATCTAAAAGCGCAGCGATTGATATCAAAGCGATATCAGATCGCATTTTCGCCCTGTAACGGCGCGGACGGTTGCCGAAGACCAGACCACAAAAGTACCATCCCAATAAGCAACGCCCCATTGACAGCTGCCTGAACGATAAGCTGTGTGGTGGTTAACTGCCCCAAGATCGAATAGATGTAGAAGCCATAAGCGATCCCCAGTGCCTGCTCTGAAATTGCGACCCAGATAAACGAAAGATATCGGATCGGATCAAAGAGCATGATTAG
>JBCDFS010000095.1:0-1507 GCA_039177645.1 Pseudomonadota bacterium
CACACTGTCGTCGGTTTTTCTGGCGATGCGGCACATCTTTCCAGAGGTGCCGATCAGTGCTGGCGCATTCGAACCGCTCGAGGTGCGTCGGCCTGAAGACACCTTTCTGGACGCGCACTACCCACGCCCAGTTTCGGGCTGCGCTGCCGAAGTGAGCCAGAGAATTGCCGAGGCCGTCTTCGCCGCGCTTGTGGAGGCACTGCCAGACCGTGTCACCGCAGCGCCTGCGGGGACCAGTGGGAACTTTGCGCTTGGCGGTCACGACCCCCAGTCGGGCCGCGACTTCGTGATGTACCAGCTGTCGGGCGGTGGCTATGGCGGCAATGCTGATCACGATGGGCTCTCGAATGGCTGCTCGACCATTGGCATTTCCAAAGCGCCGCCGGTGGAAATCATGGAGCAGAACTTTCCCGTCCTCTATCACCGTTATGCGTTGCGCGAGGGCTCTGGCGGCGCAGGCCGGCACCGGGGCGGATTGGGGCTCGACTATGAGATTGAGCTTCGCCGGGGGACCGCCCAGGCAAGCTTTGTGATGGATCACGGCCGCTTCGGTCCGCAGGGAGCGCTGGGTGGTGAGGATGGTGCGCCCAATGTGGTCGAGGTCTGGCGCGACGGCGCGATGTATACGCCGGAGCATTTGTCGAAAGAGCAAGACATTCCACTCAAGGCCGGCGATCGCGTCCGGGTCAAAACGCCGGGCGGCGGCGGCTACGGCCCGGCGGCTGAACGCGCGCAACACCTGATTGACGAGGACGAGCGGCTCGGTCGCTCAAACCCACAGAACCCACTCGGGGAGTGAGCCGGCTGGGGAGCCACCGCGGATACTGTGGCGAAGCCCGGGCTTCAGCGCGTTACGTCATCACAGCGGATCTCGGGCGTAACAGGACACGTCGGTTTCTAAGCTTGTGATTTCTTGCGGCACAGGCGACAAGGCTCAGCTTAAGTCCATAAATCGACACGGACGGCAATGGTTACTTCAATCGCCCGAGGTTACGCACCGACGTTCAATTGACAATAGACTCCACTGAGCGTGTTGAAACGGCTGCATGTCGTCGCGTTTGAGCATCATTCCTCCGGTATGCCTGCGTTTCGAACACCATCAAGAAGTTTCTTTTTGAGGTTCTGATCACGCATCGTACCGAAGTCTATCGCAGCAGTCCGGATCGAATAGTCAGGTTTTATGGAGAGCAATGCTTGGCTCGCACGTTGGAGTTCGGAGGACTTTTGCCGCTGACCGAGAACAGCTACGCGCGCAACGTGGACAAGATGACTGTCGCTTGCGAAGCCCATAGCGTTTCGTGAATGCTTTTCTGCTGTATCAAGGTCGCCAAGAGCGACATATGCGAAGGATAAAAAGCGAGGAATCGAGTAATTGTGAGGGTCATCTGGATTAAGCTGACCGGCCTCTTCCAATGCATCGCAAGTATCCCGATGGCGCCCGTCTGTTGAGAGCACGATACCCAAGGCGATGCGTGGTTGTGCGAAGCTTGGGTTCAAGGAAATGGCG
>JBCDFS010000096.1:0-1502 GCA_039177645.1 Pseudomonadota bacterium
ACGGGGCATGTCGTCTGGCGTGCCAAGCTTGATCTTCAGCAGGGGACGAAATGCATGTTCGGAGGCTTGTTTCTGCATCGCCTCGGGCGTGTCGAGCGAGAGCGTATAGGCCGTGACCTCCGGCCCCGGCGCGGGAAGATTCGCCAGCTCCCAAACACGCTGTCCCGCGCGCTTTGCCTCCAGATCCCAAAGCGCACAATCCACGGCGTTGCGCGCAGCCCCTGCCGGTAGCAGATCGTAGAGCGCCTGGCGGTCGAAAGCGTCGGGTAGTCCCTCGATTTCTGCCGTCACGCTCTCGAGCGTCTCGTTGTAGCGCGCATAGGGTACGCATTCGCCACGTCCGGTATGCCCGCCATCGCTCACCGTGACAGTCAAAACTTGCGCCTCGGTCCGTGAGCCGCGACTGATCGTAAAGACCTGCGCCAGTCGAAACACCTCACGGGTGACGGATACCTGCATCCCGCGCGCCTCAGATCGCGGCGAGCGCGGCGACGAGCTTGTCCGAGCCGAACTTGTAAGGGTCGGTCGAGGGCAGGCCCATCTCATCCTCGGTGCGCGCCAGATACGCCTTCGCATCTGCTTCCGAGAGATGCTGTGTGTTGATCGATATACCGACGATCTGGCAATTCGGGTTGGCGACCTGTGCAATCGGCAACGCCGTATCCCGCAAAGTCGCCAGGCTCGGCGGCGTATAATCTGGCAATCCACGCATGTGACTGCGCGTGGGTTCGTGACAGAGGATAAGCGCGTCGGGCTGACCACCATGAATAAGCGCCATGGTGACCCCCGAATAAGAGACGTGATAGAGGCTGCCCTGTCCCTCGATCAGATCCCAGTGATCGGGGTCGTTGTCAGGGGTGAGATATTCGACAGAGCCAGCCATGAAGTCTGCAATAACCGCGTCGAGCGGCACACCGGAGCCTGTAATCAGGATGCCCGTTTGCCCGGTCGCGCGAAATGTGGCCTTCATACCGGCGGCGATCATGTCCCGCTCCATCGACATGGCTGTATACATCTTGCCAACCGAACAATCGGTGCCAACCGCAAGGCAACGTTTGCCTGTGCGTTTCTTTCCATTGGCGATCGGATAGCCCACCGATGGCACGCGCACATCATGCAGCGTTGTGCCGTGGGTTTGCGCCGCCGCAACCAGATCGCCCTCGTCGCGCAGCAGGTTGTGAAGCCCAGATGCAATGTCAAAACCCATATTGAGCGCAGCAATCAGAACTTCTTTCCAAGCAGGCGAAATCACACCGCCACGGTTTGCCACACCGATGACAAGTGTCCTGGCACCGCGCTCTTTGGCTTCTTCGAGAGTCAAGTCCGTCAGTCCAAGATCGGCGCCACAACCGGGCAGGCGGATTTGCCCGACGGCATGGTCCGGACGCCAGTCGCGAATACCAATCGCTACTTTGGCAGCGAGCATGTCCGGAGCGTCCCCCAGAAACAGTAGATACGGCGTCTCGATCATCGTCGGCGGTCCTTATGCAGAATCACTAAAG